>CAWDUK010000001.1:0-1907760 GCA_963805565.1 uncultured Actinomycetota bacterium
TCGAGCGAGGGCTCGCGGCTGGTCAACGTCTTAATTGAATCCCCACCCACCCCAGCGAGCGCGGCGATCAGTGGGCCGACGCTGCCCGAGACCTCAAAGCGCAGCGCGTTCGGCCCTGCGGCCTGAACCTGCACGCCTGGCAGCGGCACAAGCACAGGCGCGGGGCCAGCGAACGTGACCTCCACCGTCTGCGCGGCGAGATGGCGTAGCTGCTGCAGAGTGCCCTCGTCGACGAGCCTGCCCTCTCGCAGGATGCCGACACGATCGCACAGCGCCTCCACCTCGCTGAGAATGTGCGAGGAGAGGAAAACGGTCTGCCCTCGCTCCTTGGCTTCCTTGATGCAGTCGCGGAAGGTGACCTCCATCAGCGGATCAAGCCCGCTGGTTGGCTCGTCCAGCAGCAGCAGCTCGGCGCGGCTGGCGAGCGCCGCAATCAACTGCACCTTCTGTCGGTTGCCCTTCGACAGCGCCCTGATCTTCTTGTGCTGGTCGAGCTGGAAGCGCTCCACAAGCGTCTCTCGGTAGGCGGCGTCGACGCCGCCGTGCAGCCGTGCGAGGAACTCGAACGTCTCGGCGCTCGTCAATCCCGGCCACAGAAATGGCTCCCCCGCGACGTAGGCGATGTGGCGGTGCGCGGCCACCGGGTCGCTCCAGGCGTCGTGGCCGAAGAGGTGCGCCTGTCCTGCGCTGGGCTTGTGTAGGCCGAGCAGCAGCCGGATCGTGGTGGTCTTGCCCGACCCGTTGGGGCCGAGATACCCATACACCTCGCCGGGCGCTACCGCCAGGTCGAGCTCCTCGAGCGCGAGTGTCGCTCCGTAGCGCTTGGTCAGTCCCTGCGCGCGAATCGCCGCGCCGTGAGAGCTATCTGCTGGTTCGGGCATGGGCGCATGGGTACGTGGCTGGGTGACGCTCATGTGCCAAGGATCTGATGTTCGCCGTTTTCAAGCATCCGGGGTTATCACCGACGGAGTGTGAGTGAAGCGCTCGCGGTCCGCGTTCTACGCGCTCGGTCAACGGCTTGGCCTGTGGGAAGGGCTCCATGTGGTATCGGGTCAAACTACGCTCGTCGCGACGCACGGTGGTCTCTGATACTGGCCGCAGTCCCCGGCTCGGGGTTCAGACGACAGCGGAAAAGGTGCTCTGGTGTTCGAGAAGATCGTGGTCGGCTATGCGGATGATGAGGCCGGTCGTGACGCGGTGAAGCTCGCCGGGACGCTCGCTGCCGTGCTGGGCGCGAGCGTAACGTTCGTCTACCCCTACAGCCCGCTGCTGTCTTCCGTGCCCGCGGATGCTGCTGAGGAGCGCGTCCGTGAGACGGTGCAGACGCTCCTGCCCGACAGCCCGGAGTTGGCCGGTGTTGCGTATCACTGGAGCAGCGCCTCGTGGCCGATCCACGCTCTGCACAGCATGGCCAGCTACGAAGATGCCGGGCTGATCGTTATCGGCGCGGCTCGCCAAGGGATCGCAGCTCATCTGCACATCAGCCTGATGGAGCGCTTGGTGCATGGCGCCCCGTGCGCGGTGCTGGTGGCACCCGCTGGCTACGCCGATCGTGACGTGGAAACACTGCGGCGCGTTGGCGTGGGCTTCACGGACTCTGCCGAGGGCAGGATCGCCTTGCGGCTGGGTCACGGGCTCGCCGGCATCTTCGGTGGCGAGCTCAGCGTGCTTGCAGCCTCATGGATCGGCCCGGTCATCCGCAGCTATGCAGCGATCGCGATCCCTGTGTCGACGCTCGAAGACGAAACGTATACGGCGACCAACGCGAGCGTCGAGCGTGCGGTCGCCGAGCTCGACCCTGGCGCAACGGTTTACGCACAGACAATCAAGGGCGATCCCTGCGAAGTGCTGGTCGAGCGGTCCGAGGGGCTGGATCTGCTGGTGCTGGGCTCGCGGGCCTACGGCCCGGTGCGTCATGCCCTGTTGGGGAGCGTGTCGGCGCCAGTGATGCGCGATGCACACTGCCCGGTCCTGGTAGTGCCACGCGGATCGCGGCCCGATGAGAGCGCGGCCGAGAGCGAGCGCACCAGCGCCACGATGAGCGCAGGCGCCAGCTGAGTTCGCCGTGATCGCTTCTGAGCAAGCGCTGGCAGGAGCCGCAGTCGAGATTCCCGCGAGTGCCGCGCGGCTCATCGCCGCCAACTCACCTGTTTTGGCGGCGCTCGCGTCCCCTGGGATGTATCGGGGGCATCCGGTGGTTGAGGTGCACGAGACGCACGCTTCCTGGGTGTTCCTCGCCGGCTCGTTCGCCTACAAGGTCAAGAAGCCGGTGCGGCTTGCGTTCCTTGACTACAGCACGCTCGCGCGCAGGCGAGCTGCGTGCCAGAAGGAGGTTCGCGTCAACCGCGAGCTCGCACCGGGCATCTACATCGGGGTGCGCGCGATCGTCCCTGCCGGCGAGGGGTTTCGCTTCGCGCCACCGGACACGCCAGGGGCCGTTGAGTACACGGTGCACATGCGCCGTTTCGAGGAGGCGGACACTCTGCAGGGCACGATCGAGACGCGCTCGCTGACCAGCGCGCAGGTGCGAGAGGTTGCACGTCGCGTTGCCGGTTTTCACCGTGACTGTGCCCTGTGCCCTGGCGGTGAGCCGGAGCAGCTGCTGGCGGCCTGGGAGGCAAACCTGCGAGAGCTTGAACGCTTGAATCACCCCGGCGACTGGCAGCCACAGATGATGCGCGGCTTCGCCGAGGCGTTCGTGAGCGCTCACCGTGGAGAGATCGAGCGGCGTGTACGCGCCGGCGAGGTGCGCGACGGGCACGGCGATCTGCGCTGCGAGCACGTGCTGCTGGATTCTAGGGTGCGGATCGTTGACCGGATCGAGTTCGACCCGGAGCTGCGGCACATGGATGTCGCCCAGGACCTTGCGTTCCTGGCGATGGATCTGGAGGCGCACGGCCGTCGTCGCGCCGCAGGTGAGTTGGTCGGCGCCTACCGCCATGCCGGCGGCAGTCCCGCGAGTGAGCAGCTGCGCAGCTTCTACTGCGCCTATTGGGCGCTCGTGCGGGCGAAGGTCGCCGTGATCGCCGCCGTCAGCCAGCATGGTCGCCTGCGCCATCGCGAACGCGCGCGCGCCGGCCGGCTGTGGATGCTCGCGCAGCGTTTCTGCTGGCGCGCACGCCAGCCGGTCGCGATCGTGGTGTGCGGGACGGCGGGGAGCGGCAAGTCGACGCTCGCAGCGGAGCTCGCGCGTCGCTCTCGGCTGCCTGTCGTCTCCTCCGATGCGACCCGCAAGCGCCACGCGGGTGTGGCTCCGACTAAGCGCGCCCGCCCGGAGCACTACAGCAGCCAGTTCACCCGCGCGGTCTATGACCTCTTGAGCCGCGAAGCGTTCGCACAACTGAAGCGCACGGGCGGCGTGATCGTGGATGCAACCTGCCACCGACGCCGCGATCGCGCAAAGCTCTTCCGCCTCCTAAACCGGGACGGTCTGACGTTCCTGGTCGTGCGCTGCCAGGTGACGCTCAAGACGGCGCTTGCCAGGGCGGCGGCGCGTATGCGCTGCGCCAACCGGATCTCCGACGCCACCCCAGAGGTCGTCGCCGCGCAGTTTCACCGCTTCCAGGCAGTGGACGAGTTGTCGGCAGCCAGCGTGCTCCTGCTCGACGGCGAGCAGAGCATTGACGCGCAGGTCTCGGAGGTTGTCCACGCCGTGGATGAGCGGATGCGCTGCCGTGTAGCGCGGACTGCGGGGTTTTCCGCGACAGAAAGACCGGGCATACCACCCATGCCCGTCCCGCTAGCGCCAAGCAGTCTGGGAAGCGAGGTCCTTTGAGGCAACAGCGCTTTCTCAGTGGTCGAGTTCGTGACGGGTAATGGTCCGGATATGCAGGGGCGTCCAAGCAGCGAGCTGTGGCGATGCACGCATTGCGCCGATCTGATCGGCGCGTATGAGCCAACGGTCGCTGTCGAGGACGGACGAGCTCGCCGGACTTCAAGGACCGCCGAGCAGCGCGCTGGCCGGCTGACCTCCGAGCACTACCACCACGCTTGTTACGTGCTCGCATACGGCGAGCCGCTGGCCGAGTAGCCCTGGGCTCCGAGGCAACCCGAGATCCTTGGGCTGGTCGTGCAGGCCGGTTCGGTCGCGGTGACGGAGATCGTCACGATCGCCCCCGAGGATGACGTTCATCGCGCCGCGCAACTGATGAGCGAGCACGAATGCTCACATCTGGTCGTCGTCGCCGCCGACGTTGGCCGACCCGCTGGTGTGGTTTCGAGTCTTGACGTGGCACGGGCGCTCGCGTAGGGAGTACGCCCCAGCAACGCTGTGACAGAACACAATCGTGCTGGCGAGCCCGCGGAGGCACGGTGAGATGAAGGATGGCTGGGGGTCCGTAGTTACCCCGGCGGTCAAATGGCGGGGTTCTTCGGCTGCTGGACCTCTCCGGCGAGCATAGCCTGCGTCTATGCCTACTGAAACCTCATCCTCTGAGAAGTTGCGTGTGATCGTCGTCGGCGGTGGCGTCGCGGCGCTCGAGACGGTCCTGGCGCTGCACGACCTCGCCGGCGAGCTGACCGACGTGAGCGTGGTCGCGCCGAACTCCGAGTTTCACTACCGGCCGATGACCGTGCGCGAGCCGTTTTCGCAGGGACAGGCACGCCGCTACCCGCTTGCGCCGATCGTCTGCGACGCTGGCGCGAGTCTGATCTGCGACGAGCTGGCCTGGGTTGACCCTGAGAACCAGATCGTCCACACCAAGGGCGATGAGCAGCTGGAGTACGACGCGCTGGTGTTGGCGATGGGAGCGAAAGCGAGCGCGCGCTACCAGCACGCGATCACGATCGACGCTGCCCGCATGGATGAGATCCTGCACAGCATCGTCCAGGACGTCGAGGCCGGCTACATCAAGCGCCTGGCGTTCGTCGCGCCGGGCCGGATGGCGTGGCCACTGCCGCTGTATGAGCTTGCGCTGATGACCGCCGGCCGCGCGTATGACATGAACATGGACGTGGCGATCACGCTCGTCACCCCCGAGGACAGTCCGCTGGCGATCTTCGGGCAGACCGCGAGCAGCGCCGTCGCAGAGCTGCTTGCACGCTCGAACGTCCAGACGATCCACTCGGCCTACGCCGAAGTTCACCAGGAGGGCGAGGTGGTCATCAACCCTGGCGACCGGCAGCTGCACGTGGATCGCGTGATCGCGCTGCCCGAGCTCTATGGCCCCTGCGTGCGCGGCATCCCTTTGAGCGAACACGGCTTTTTGCGCGTGAACCCCTTCGGGCGTGTGCTGGCTGCCGAAGGCGTCTACGCCGCCGGTGACTGCACCGAGTTTCCGGTCAAGCATGGTGGCGTGGGTGCCCAGCAGGCCGATGTGGTGGCGCAGTCGATCGCCGCGCAGGCCGGCGCGCCTGTGACACCCGAGCCGTTTCACCCTGTGATCCACGGGATGCTGCTCACCGGCGGTAAGCCGTTGTACCTGACCGCCAAGATCACGGGCGGGCACGGGTTCAGCTCGGAGCTGACCGAGATGCCGAGCTGGTCGCCGCCAAGCAAGATCGCCACGAAGTACCTGGCCCCATATCTGGACGCCCAGGACCGCGAGAAGACACCGACATGACACGCCCAGGATCAGACGGGGCGACTGGGCCATGCATCGTCCTTGGCTATGACCGCAGCAAGAGCTCGCGCCACGCCGCCCGCTGGGCGGTCGGCGAGTTGGCATCGACGGGCGGCAAGCTCGTGATCGTGTATGCCTGCCGGCCACAGCACATGCCGCCGAGCTCGCTCAGTACCGCCGGCGAGCGCCACGACGAGGGCCGCGCGATCCTCGATGAGCTGATGCTCGACGGCGACGATGCGCTGTTCGACATCGACCTGGAGACGGAGGTCTCAGACCAGGACCCCACCACCGCGCTCATCGGCGCGGCACGCCGCCACGATGCTCGCGCGATCGTGCTCGGCGCAAAGCATCACTCTCATCTGCATGAGGCGCTGGGCACGGTCACGACCGAGCTACTGAAAACCTCGCCCGTGCCGGTGATCGCGGTGCCGCCCAGCGCCAATCGCAGCTTCGCAGCCGCCGCTCACACAGCCCGTTCACGGGCGGTCTCCACGGGTCCATAATCGGCACCGCACCGAAGTCGGCCGGCGGGGCGCTTAGCCGTGCCGTCAGACCTCCTCGGGGATCATCTCGATCGCGCCGCAGGGACACTCGGTGGCGCACACGCCGCAGCCCTTGCAGTAGTCGAGGTCGAGGCGTAGGGGGCGCCGTCGAGGCCGGGCTTGATGACCGCGTAGCCCTCCTCGCCCAGACCGCCGAAGACTTCGACGTGGTGCAGCAGCGTGGGGTCCTGTATGACGACCGCGTCGGGCTCGGCGATCGGCTCGCGCAGCCTGATCGGCTCGGAGTCGATACGGCAGAACGCAACGACGGGGGCGCCCATGCGCTCGGAGCCAAAGCTCGGGAACGCCTGCGCCTGGAGCCCCTCGGTGAACGCGGCGAGCGAGAGCAGCTCGGCGGCCGTCACCACTCCCTGTCCGCCACGGCCGTGGATGCGCACGGCGAACATCAGTCTCGCGCAGCGTCCAGCAGCACCCGCCGCTCGGCCGCCGCGATCAGCGCACGCGTGCGATCGACGACGTCCATGTTCACCGATACACAGTCGATGCCCGCGCGCACGAGCAACTCGGCGTACTCGGGATGCACCGAGGGCGCCTGCCCGCAGATCGAGGTACGCATCCCCAACTCGCGCGCGCGGGGGATCAACTCGCGCAGGTATGCGACGACGGCGGGGTCGCGCTCGTCGAAGGTCTGCGCCAGCAGCTCGCTGTCGCGGTCGGCGCCGAGCAGCAACTGCGTGAGGTCGTTGGAGCCGATCGAGATGCCGGCCACGCCCAGCGCGGCGTAGTCGGCGAGGTTGAACAGCACCGAGGGCACCTCGGCCATCACCCACAGCTCAAACCCGCGCCGATCGAGCAGCCCGGACTTGCCGATCAGATCGCGGCAGCGCCGCAGCTCCAGGGTGCTGCGAACGAACGGCAGCATCACGTGCAGGTTGTGCTGCCCCTGCTCCCAGACCCTCCTGACAGCGGCGAGCTCCAGCGCGAACACGTCGGGGTCCTGGGTGTAGCGCAGCGCGCCGCGATAGCCGATCATCGGGTTTGACTCCTGCGGCTCGAAACGCTCGCCGCCGCGCAGCCCGCGAAACTCGTTGGTGCGAAAGTCGATCGTGCGATAGGTGATCGGCCGCGGCGCAAACGCGCTTGCGAACGTGCTCAGCCCGTCGGCCATCGCCGTGACGAACTGCTCGCCGCGACCCTCCTGGAGCAGCGTGCGGGGGTGGTCGCCGCCGAGCGCCTCCAGCACCATCAGCTCGGCGCGCAAGAGCCCCACACCGTCAACGTCGAGCGCGGCGGCACGCTTGACCTGTGAGGGCTCTGACAGGTTCACCAAAACCTGCGTGCCTGTCTCTATCGGTGCCTGAGCAGCCAGCGCGGGCGCCGCCTCGGTGGTGGGAACGCGCTCGGTCTTGGTGGGTGCGCTTGCGCCCTCCAGCACTACGCCATTGGTGGCATCGACGGTGACGATCTCGCCGTCGCGGAGCTTGCCGGTCGCCTCGCCGGTGCCGACGACAGCGGGGATGCCCAGCTCGCGCGAGACGATCGCGGCGTGGCATGTCATGCCGCCGGAATCGGTGACGATCGCGGCAGCGCGACGCATCAACGGTACCCAGTCGGGGGCGGTCATGTGCGTGACCAGCACCTCGCCTGCGGTCAGGCGCTCGGCGTCTTTGAGTGAGGAGAGCACGCGCACCGCGCCGCTTGCGTTGCCCGGCGCGCCACCGAGACCGCGCAGCAGCACCGCGCCCCCGGCCACAACGGGCTCGACGACGGTGTCGGGGTCGTGCAGTGCAGTGATCGGACGGCTCTGCAAGATCCACAAGTTGCCGTCGGGGTCGAACGCCCACTCGGTGTCCTGGGGCGCACCGTAGTGCGCTTCGATGCGCACTCCCAGCTCGGCCACGGCTAGGACCTCGCGCTCATCCAGGGTGGGCCGTTGGCCCTCCTCGCGTGAGAGCGGCCGCGTGCGGGTGCCGCCGTGCGCGTCGAACTCGATCGCGAGCTCCTTGTAGTGAACGTCGCGGCGCCACAGGGAGAGCGGGTCGTCCTTCTTGATCAAGTAACGGTCGGGCGAGACAGAGCCTGAGACGACGGTCTCGCCGAGCCCGAAAGCAGACTCGATGACGAGCTCGCCGCGGTCGCCGGTGGCAGGATTGGCGGTGAACATGACGCCCGAGCGGGTCGCCGCGATCTGCTGCTGCACGATCACCGCGATGTCCATCTCGGCCTGCCCAAACCCGCGCGAGCCGCGGTAGTAGACAGTGCGCGCCCCGAACAGCGAGCGCCAGCAACGCCGCACCGCATCGAGTACGGCATCCGCGCCGACCACGTTCAGGAACGTTTCGTTCATGCCGGCAAACGACGCTGAGGCCGTGTCCTCGGCGGTAGCCGAGGAGCGCACAGCGACCGGCACCTCGGCGATGCCCGCCTGCACACAGGCGTCGCGAATCCTGCTCGCCAGCCAGTCCGGGATCGGCGTCTCGTCAAAGAAGACGCTTGCAGCTTCGGCGGTTTGCGCGAGCACGGTCGTGTCCTCGACATCGACGTTTTCCAGCAGCTCGGCCAGCCGCGCGCGCACGCCGGTCTGCTCGCAGAACGCGGCATAGGCAGGCGCACCGATCACGAAACCGGGCGGCACGGGCAGGCCGGCAGCGGTCAGCTCGCCGAGGTTCGCGCCCTTGCCACCGGCGTAGTCGACGTCCTGCACGCGCAGATCGCGGAAGGGACGCACCGCCTGTACGGCGGCGGGGGTAACGGACTCGGTAGCGGCCATGCGCTTGCTCCTTGAAGGGGTTTGCTTTCGCTGTAGAGCAAGCTAGGCGTCTGCGTGTCTATCCGCATCCGACGATCGCCGCGACCGCGGCACCGTAGTTACCCCGGTCTGGACCCATGGTGCGGCCCGATACCCCCACCGGGCGGGACAAGCTTCGCTGCACAGCCCCTACTACGGCTCCTTCTCCCGCTCGCTGGCTCTGCCCGCGGGCGTGGACGCAAAAAGATCAAGGCAAGCACCCACGACGGGGTGGTCGAGGTGACGATCCCGCTGCCGAGCGAGTCCAAGAAGGAGAAGGTAGAGATCAAGCCGACGGCCGCCTGAGATCAGCCGAGGTATGCGGCGCCGTCGCACCCGTCGAGCCGGCGGCGTCGACCCGGCTGCGATAGCACTCGAAGGATCTGACTAGCCGCTCGATGATCTGCACGAGACAGGTGAGCGCACCGTCACCCCGCGGGTTGAGACTCCTTGGCACCGGGACGCGCCAAGAAAGTAGAGCAGCCCAGCCGACACGTGGAGGTCAAAGGGTCGGTGGCGTGGGGTCAGTAGTTACACACGGCCCCTTCGGGGCAGTAGCCACCGATACCGCCAGATTGCGCGGCGCTTAGCTTCAAGTCCATCAATTCCTTCACCTCTTGAAAGGGGCGCAGCAAAATGGCAACCAACGTCGCTCAGGGCCGCCTGACACGCGCGAGCACCCGCATGAAGGCGCACAGCAACCTCGCTGACATCGCCAGCTACTGGCTCATCAGCGCCGGCATCTATTTCACCTTCGGCCTGCTCTTCTACTACTCTGCCAAGGAGAAGCTGATCGACGACAACGGCACCATGCCCGCCGGACTGGCAAAGAGCTTCCAGGGCACGTTCGTCTCCTCATTCCCCGGAACCAACACCTCGTGGGCGCTGATCGGCGTACTCGAGGCGCTCGTGTTCGTCGCGATCGTGGCCAGCGTGCTCACCGGCGAGTTCTTGCCGAGCAAGCGCAAGCCGATCCTGCTCGGAGGGCTCGGCCTCTCAATGTTCACCTTTGCGATGATCGCCTGGGGAGAGAACATAACCGCACAGTTCGCCACCGTCGCTGAGCTGTTCCAGTACCTCGCCGGCACCGCTGTGCTGATCGTTTTGGTGCTGCTGATGCCGCCCTACCGCAAGACCAACTGGCTGAGCGGACTGCTCGGACACGAGCAGAACTAACCGGATGCCATCAGAAGGAGACCAGCGATGCCCAATACCACGATCCAGCCCTATCACGGCAGCTATCTGATGCCATCACTGGAGCACGCAACCGTCGCAGATGTGATGCACCCGGGAATCATCTCCTGCGAGACGGACACCACCATGACGGAGATGGCTCGGATCATGGCCACCCACCACGTGCACTGCGTGGCGATCATGCATCCCGCACAGGGCCAGTCGGGCGCACCCTATCTCTGGGGCATCGTCTCCGACCTTGATCTGATGCGCGCGAGCATCAGCCCGAGCGAGGAAGGGACCGCGGGAGCGGTCGCTCAACAGCCGACGATCAGCGTCAAGCCGACAGTGCCGCTGCGCGACGCGGCGGAGCTGATGCTACGGAACAAAACCAGCCATGTTGTGGTGATTCACCCTGAGACGCTGCGGCCAATCGGCGTGCTCTCAACTCTGGACATCGCGGGCGTAGTCGCCTGGGGAGAGGCGTAAAGAGATGAACAGCTCGCCGCCTTCACGTCGCGCCGCTCCCCCTAGTCACCCGGACGGCGCCGGACGCGGCAAACCCCGTAGTGCAGCTGCCCTGCCGACGCTCCGTTTGGCGAGCAAAGACACCACACCGACCACCGCAGTGAGAGGAGTTTGAGATGAAGGCACTTGTCTACCACGGCCCCGGCCAGCGCGGCTGGGACACCGTCGAGGACCCCACGATCCTCGACCCCACCGACGCGATCGTCCGCATCGACACCACGACGATCTGCGGCACCGACCTGCACATCCTCAAGGGAGACGTGCCCGAGACCACACCCGGCACGATCCTCGGCCACGAGGCCGTCGGAACCGTGCAGGAGGTCGGCGCCGGCGTGAGCACGGTCGCGCCGGGGGACCACGTGCTGCTCAGCTGCGTAAGCGCTTGCGGGCGCTGCCGCTACTGCAAGGAAAGCCGCTACGGCCAGTGCCTGGGCGGCGGCGGGTGGGTCTTCGGGCACACCATCAACGGAGTGCAGGCTGAATACGCGCGCGTCCCGTTCGCGGATAACTCCGTCTACAAGATCCCCGAGGGCCTCAGCGACGAGCAGGTCCTGTTCCTCGCGGACATCCTCCCGACCTCCTTCGAGGTCGGGGTGCTCAACGGCATGGTCGCTCCCGGTGACACGGTGGCGA
This sequence comes from uncultured Actinomycetota bacterium, assembly GCA_963805565.1. Taxonomy (GTDB): domain Bacteria; phylum Actinomycetota; class Thermoleophilia; order Solirubrobacterales; family Solirubrobacteraceae; genus Palsa-744. The sequence goes on from CAWDUK010000001.1 coordinate 11,190, forward strand.
TCGTTGGCGCCGGCCCGATCGGGCTGGCCGCGATCCTGACCGCCAAGTTGTTCACCCCTGGGCGGATCGTCGCGATCGACATGGCCGACGCGCGCCTGGCGAGCGCCGAGCGCTTCGGTGCCGACACGACCATCAACAACTCGCGCGAAGACGCCAAGGCGCAGATCATGGAGCTGACCGACGGGCTCGGTGCGGACGTCGCATTCGAGGCGGTGGGCGTACCCGACACGTTCGAGCTGTGCACCGAGCTGATCCGGGCGGGTGGTCGCGTCGCCAACATCGGCGTGCACGGCCACTCTGCGCATCTTCACCTGGAGAAGCTGTGGATTCGCGATGTGACGATCACGACCGGCCTGGTCGACACGTTCAGCATTCCGCAGCTGCTGCGCCTGATCGCAAGCGGCCGCCTTGACCCCTCGCTGTTCGCCACCCACCATTTCGCGCTCGGGGACACGATGGCCGCCTACGACACGTTCGCCGACGCAGCTAACACCAACGCGCTGAAGGTCGTGCTGCAGGGCACGGGCGACGGTTCGACCCAGACCACCTCGACCGCGGCGACAGCGGCCGCCTGAACACAGCAAACAAGCCTCGGCCGCGGGGCGGCGTCACGGCACTCCGCGGCTAGATCAAATACCACGACGGGACGGGAGATCCGCATGGCAACGACTGAACAGACCACAATCTTCGAGGCTCCCGGCCGCCCGGGTAGCCCCGTGCAGTGCAAGGAGCGCTAGTCGATCGTCGAGACCATTGGGACGACCTCGCCACGCTCGATCTTGCTGATCTCTGCCTGCCGTACGCCGGAGCGAACCGCCAGCTCCTTCTGAGTCATATGCGCATGCCAGGGACGGTCTCGGCCCGAACCTCGATGGGTGGTGCCGAACGCGGGTTCGACCCCGGTTGGGACCGCGACCTTTCGGGCGATCGCGGCGGCTTGCGCTTATCGTCCAACTCAGCAGTCTCGGCGGGAGGGCCGAAGCTGCTTGCCGCCCGTTGCCTAGTCTATCTCTAATCTTAGAAGATGGTAGGGTAAGAAGAATGGTGGGCTTGGAGGCTTGGCTGCCCGGTTGGACCTCAGCGGAGCCCTCGCTTCATGCCTTCAGCCTCGCGGGTTCTTGCGCGAGCACGAAAGCCAAGCGGGGGGATGGGGCGACCTGGCGTCAGTTGTTTGGGGAGCTTTGGAGCCAGGTTGCGTGCGGTGATTTGATAGACCGTCACGCTGATCCGCGGAGCGTCGGAATCAGTGCTAAGCGGCATTTCGAGGTCATGCAGCGCGATCTGTTGGCGCTGTGGAAAGGGTCTGATGTGAGCCGCTGCATGGTCTTGCGTTCGGCGGTCGTTTCGCTTGAGTGCAGCGCACGGGTCTGGCAAGCCTTTGGGCCTGTCGCTGGTCAGCGCCATCTGCATCTGTTGCGCCGCCTTGAGCAGACGCTTGCCGGAAGCGAGAGCTTGATCCGAGCTGCTGAGCTGCCGCTGATGGTCAATCGCGCGATGGTTTCTGTCGCTGCGCGGGCGGCGTGCGTCGCGGTCGACGATCTGCTTGGCGCAACGGTCGACCGTGCTGTGGCGCTTGCTGCCCTGGAGGATGCCGCTGTCGAGTTCGCGTCGTTGACGGTGCGCGTCGCAGTGAACCTGGATGCGATCGGTAGCAAGCGGCGTGGATATGCTCTGCAGCCGCTGGCGCTTGGGCGCCAGTTGGAGGCACTAGCCGCGGAGGTGAGCGCCGCCGCGCAGAAGCGCCGCTTGGAGAGAGCCAACGATGCCGAGGAGGACCACGTTGGCGTGTCGTTGGGCAGGACCCTCAGCGTGGCGTTTCCCGCTGAGGCGACTGTGCTGGCTGGTCTGAGCGGCGATCCATGCTTGCGCGCCGATGCGCTCTGCTCGCTTCGCGCGTGCTGGCTTGAGCTGTCTGTTGGGCTGTGGGTGATCGTGCAGGCGCTGGATGACTTGCTGGCGCTGGGAACCTTTGGCGATCAGGATCGGCTGGCGGGCGCGGCGAGCTCCCGTGCCGGTATCGCACTTGTCGCCAGCGGACTCTGCCAGAGTCCGGGCGACTTTGACCATTTGCAGGCGTGGAATAGTCACCACGACGCGTTGTGCGCCCTGGTCAGCGATGTGTGCTTCGCATTGCAGACCTGCGAGCCGGACGCGGTCGTGCGCGCTCAGCAGCTCGCGTTGCGGCGACTGGCACGAGCGCTGGCAGCGATCTGGACCGTCGACGAGGGCATGCGTTGAGCCAGTCATGCTTGTAAGGGCTGCAGCCGGGAAGGCCGACGTTTGCGAACGCTACGACGCGCGGCTGGCTCGGAGCATCCTTGAAGGCGGGCCTGATGCGCCCGCGGCGGCGATGACGCTGTTGGAGTATGACGACCCCCTGACGCTGATGGCCGCGGTTGCGCTCATCGCTAACTACGGCATGGTCACCAAGGACGCGTTCAGTTGCCTGGCGAACGCGTGGGAGACCTATCGCCACGTCAGGTACCAGTCTTGGGACTAGCTCGTGGGGCGTCCCCAGAAGAGCTCGCATGTCCTTGCTGCTGGCGGTTGCACAGCTATGCGCTGGACACGGCGCGACTTCTACCAGATGAGGTCGGCCTCCACACCACCCCAAGTCTTATTGAGTTCTAAGACTGGATGCTTAGAAGGTTCTTGCTATAAGCTTGTTGGGTCGTGGCCGGCTCGATTTGCCAACCAACAGCAGAGCCCGCCGGTTGCGGTGTGGCGAGCCGCGCGCTCGGCACTGCCTTGCCACCTGCTGCTAGCAACGCGGTGATTCTTGGCTGGCCAGTCTCGACGTTGCTCGTTGCTGGGTTGAACGCTTGATGGGCGTCGCCGACGCGCTGGCTCTCGCCAGCGTGGCGGCGCTCGTTGCCGGCACTCTGGCCGCATGGCTTCCTCGCCTCACGCGAGCCGCGCTGGCCGTGCAGTCGGCGGGAGTTGCGTTGCTTGGGGCCGCCGGCGGATGGGTGTTGGCCTCAGGGCATGCGGTGGGCGCGGGGTTTCGCGGCGAGGTGCATGTGGCGTTCGGTATCGACGGACTCAGCGGCTTCTTTCTGCTGGTGATCGCCGTCGTCGGCGCACCGGCGGCGCTGTTCGCCCGCGACGCGCTCAAGACGGATGGTCAGGGCCGTGCTCTCGCTGTCGCCACGGGAGTGTTCTTGCTCGTGCTCGTCGGGTTCGTGTGCGCGCGTGACGTGACCACGTTTCTGGGGTTTTGGGAGCTGATGACGCTTGTGCCGGCAGCGGCGATCCTGCTGGCACGGCAGGATCCTCAGGCGCGTCACGGCGTGTTCGTGTATCTGGCGATCACGCACATCGGGGGCGTCGGCGTGTGGGTGTCAATGCTCGTGCTCGCCCAGCACGGCGCGTTGGGCGGCCACCCGCTGGGCGGTGCTTTGGCGGCGTTTGTGGCTTGCGCCTCGCTGGTCGGGTTCTCTACCAAGGCCGGGTTGATGCCGCTGCACTCGTGGCTGCCACGAGCGCACCCGTTGGCGCCCGCGCACATCTCGGCGCTGATGTCCGGAGTGATGATCAAGCTCGCGCTTTACGGCCTGATCCGCGTGCTGTTGGAGTGGCTTGAGCCGCCGGGCCTGTGGGTCGGGATCACGCTGATCGCGATTGGCGTCTTGTCGTGTTTGGGGGGCGTGCTTTATGCGCTGATGCAGCACGAGCTGAAGCGACTGTTGGCGTTTCACTCGATCGAGAACGTTGGGATCGTCGCACTTGGCTTGGGAGCGTCGCTGGTGTTTGCCGATATCGGGCAGCTGACATGGAGCGCGATCGCGTTTGCGGCGGCGCTGCTGCACGCGCTCAACCACGCGCTGTTCAAGGGGCTTCTGTTCCTCGGCGCCGGAGCTTTCAGCAGGGCGATCGGCAGTTTGGAGCTAGACCGGCTTGGGGGTCTTTTGCGGCGGATGCCGTGGACGGGCGCGACGTTTGCGCTTGGCGCGATCGCGATCGCCGGTCTGCCGCCGCTGAACGGTTTTGTCTCGGAGTGGCTGACGCTGCAGTCGCTTTTGCATCTCGGCGTGAGTAGCCACCTCGGCGTTGCGCTGGCCGGGGCGTTGGCGACCGCGGCGCTGGCTGGGACCGCGGCGCTGGCGGTGTACTGCTTCGTGAAGGTGATCGGCCTGGTGCTGCTCGGCTCTCCGCGGCGCCCGGAGTGCGCGAACGCGAACGAGGTACCTGCGGGGATGCGGGCCAGCATGGTTTTCCTCGCGGCGGCGTGTGTGGTGCTGGGCGCGCTACCCGCGCTGCTGGTCCCGACCCTCGCCGGGCTCGGGCCGGGCCGCGTCTCATTGCACGCCGGCGTGGCATTGGATGTGCCTGGCACCGGGTCGCTGCCGACCCTGGCGTTGGCAGTGGCGCTCGTTGTGAGCGTGGGTGTGTTGATGAGATTGGCCGGCTCGCGGCGTGCCGCGCCCGCCCCGACGTGGGTTTGCGGCCAGCCGAGCGCGGCGGGGCTTGCGTGGAGCTCGGCTGGGTTCACCAAGCCGTTGCGTCTGGTGCTGGAGGTGCTGTTTCGCGCACGCCGCGAGGTGCAGGTGGCCGCGTCGGCAGGGGTTGTTCAGAGCGTCTCCTACCGGGCCGAGGTGCCGCACCTGTTCGACACACTGCTCTACGGGCCGCTGTCGCGGACGGCGCTGCGCGCCGCGGGGGTTGCACGTCGCTTGCAGTCGGGCAGCCTGCGCGTCTACCTGATGTATCTGCTGATGCTGCTGGCTGTGCTTTTGGCGCTGGCGCGCACAGGGGTCTTCGGGTGAGCCTGGCAACGTTGTTTGCGGGCGTCGTGCAGATCTTTGGCGGTGTGCTCGGCGCACCGGCGATCGTCGGGCTGATTCAGCATCTGAAGGCTCGCTTGCAGGGTCGGCGCGGACCCTCCGTCCTGCAGCCCTACCGCGAGCTTGCCCGACTGTGGGGCAAGAGCGGCGTGGCGCCCGAGCCGCACACGACGATCTATACGCTTGCGCCCGCTGTCGTAGCAGCGGGCACGCTGCTGGCGCTGGTGCTGCTACCGATCGGCGGGCACGCCGCGGATTGGGGGCTCGGTCACGACGCGCTGGTCCTCGTCGGTCTGCTCGCGCTCACGCGCTTCGCGGTCACGCTCGCGGCGTGGGACACCGCTGGCGCCTTCGGCCTGATGGGCGCCGCCAGGGATCTGATGTTCTCGGTGTTCGTTGAGGGGCTCTTGCTGTTGGTGCTGGTGTTGCTCGCGCTGCCGCTGCACAGCACCGATCTGCTCTCGATGAGCCACGCGGCAACCATCTCGGCGGTGTGGTCGCGGCCCGCGCATTGGGCCGCGGCGGCCGCGTTCTGCTTGGTGACCTTCGCCGAGACGGGCCGCCAGCCGGTCGATAACCCGGACACTCACCTGGAGCTGACGATGGTCCACGAGGGGCCGCTGCTGGAGTACGCAGGCCGCGATCTCGCCTACCTGCAGTGGGCAGCCGCGGCGCGGCACTGGATCATGCTGGTGCTCGCATGTGAGCTTTTGATCCCGCATCCGGGGCCCTTCGCGGCGCAGGTCGCGGTGCTCGCCGGCGGCATCCTGACGCTCAGCGTCGCGCTGGCCGTCTGCGAGACCGTGCAGGCCAAGATGCGGGTGTTGCGCGTTCCGCTGGTGGTGGCATCGGGCGCCGCGTTGTGTCTGCTGGGGCTGGCGAGCTGGTTCGCGGGGGGCGGCGGATGACAGGCGCCGTGGCCTGGGGGCTTCTGATCAGCTCGCTGGCGGTGATCATGGTGCGTCGTCGCTCGTCGGCGATCGCGCTAGTCGTGGCACAGTCGCTCGCGCTTGGCGTGTACGCGGTCACCCAGGGCTCACGGACCTCAACCGCGCTGGCGGTGGCCGGCACGGTTTTGATCGCCAAGGGGCTGGTGCTCCCTGCGCTGTTGATGCTCACCGTGCGCCGGGCGCGCAAGGAGCGGCTGATCACGACCGAGCCGCCGGCGCTCGCGCGGCTGGCGATCTCGATCGCGGCAGCGCTCGCAGTCGAGCAGTTGATCCCGCGCCTTGGCCTCGCCGGCGCCGGCGTAGAACACGCCGCAGTCGGCGTGCTGGCGCTCGGCATCCTGATCGCGGTCGTGCGTCGCGCGGTGCTCTTCCAGGCGCTCGGGTTCCTGGTCACCGAGAACGGGATCTATTTCGCGGGACTGTCGCTGCCCGGCGGCCTGCCCGTGCTCATCGAGCTCGGCCTCGCGTTTGACCTCGTGGTGGTCGTGTCGGTCGCTGCGGCATTCGCCGCGAAGATTCACGAGCAGCTCGGTAGCGGTGACAGTTCTCTGCTGGAGGCGCTGCGTGACTGACCTGCTCCTGCTCGCCGTACCGCTCTCACCACTGCTGGGGGCGCTGCTGGTGCGAGCGCCGCGCTCGCCGGATGGCGCGGATCGCATGAACGTGCTGAGCGCGAGCCTCACCGCAGCGGTGGCGCTCACCGCGAGCGTGGTTGGCCTCGTTCATGGTGCAGGCGGGCTGCAGGGCTCCTGGTTTGTCCTTGACCGGGTCGGCGCGAGCTTTCTCGCGGTGATCGCGCTGGTCGGGTGGTGCAGCGCGGTCGTTTCACCCGCCTATCTGGCCGGCGCCGGAAAGAGTCTGTTCACGGCGCGCAGGGCGCACGCCTGGTACTACAGCGCGTTTCATCTGTTCTGGGCGGCGCTGCTGACCCTCGCTTTGGTGAAGAACCTCGGTGTCGCGTGGCTTCTGATCGAGGCGACGACCGCCGCTTCGGCGCTGCTTGTCGCATACACCGGACGCACGCACGCGCTGGAGGCCGGCTGGAAGTACCTCGTGCTGACGACCTTCGGGCTGGCGGTTGCGCTGCTTGGCATCCTGATCTTGTTCGTCGGGCTTGCGCCGCATGGCGGGACGCTCGCGACGCTCGACTGGCAGAGCATCGTCCGCCACGCCCGCGGTGTCCCGCACCAGACGGCGCTGTTTGCGTTGATCCTGATCCTCGTGGGGCTGGCCGCGAAGATCGGCTGGGCGCCCGTGCACAACTGGCTGCCCGACGCGCACAGCCAGGCGCCACCGCCGGTCAGCGCCCTGCTCTCAGCGGCGCTGTTGCCGACCGTCATGCTGATCGCGTGGCGGGTCGTGCTGACGCTTGGCCCGGCAGTCGCAGACCACCTCGCCGATCATCTCCTGGTCGCGTTCGGGCTCGCATCGCTGGCGATCGCGGTCCCGTTTTTGTGGCGGCCGATGGCGTGGAAGCGGCTGCTCGCATATTCGAGCCTGGAGCACATGGGAATTCTCGCGCTCGGAATCGGGTTCGCTACGCCGCTGGCAACGATCGGTGTGGTCATCCACCTCGCCGGGCACGCGCTGGCGAAGTCGCTCGGCTTCTACGCGGCGATGCCCATGCTGCGCCACGACCCCTCAACTGTCCACCGGCCGCCGCGCGGGCTGGCGCGGCTCAGCGCCCCAGTCGCCGCCGCGGCCGGTGTCAGCCTCGGGACGCTCGGCGGACTGCCGCCTTCGCCGCTGTTCTTCAGCGAGCTCTTGATCCTGCTCGGCGGGATCGCCGCACATCAGGTCGCGGTCGTCTCGATCGCCGCGGTGCTGATGGCGCTTGGGTTCCTCGGGCTCGCACACGCGCTGATCGAGACGCTCGCCGGCAAGAGCCACGGGCATCACTGGCGTTCGGGTCGCATGGTGCGCCTCACCGGCCGGATTACCGTCGGGCTCACCCTCGGGCTGCTGGCGCTCTCCGTGGGCGCCTACCTGCTCGCCGGCTCCCACGCCGGGGAGAGCTTGATGGGAGGAATCGCATGAGCAGCCGCCCGCGAGCGATCCTCCCCGCGCTCACGCCTGCCCCAGTGCAGCGCATCGCGCCGCGGGAGTGGCACGCAGCGTGCGAACACCACGCCCACGCCGGCGGGCGCTTCTGCGGGCTGTTCGCCAGCAACGGCGAGCAGGGACTTCAGGTCAACTGCATCTTCGCCCGCGGCGGCCTGGAGCACGTGCTCAGCGCACCCGTGCCGTCGGGCGCGCTCGAGACGCTCGTCGACCTGTTTCCGGCGGTGGGCTGGGACGAGCGCGAGGCACACGACTCATATGGTGTGCGCTTCGACGGGCATGAGCCCATGCGGCCACTGCTCGCGCATCCGGTGGAGCCCGAGGCATGGACGGTCCCCGTGCACGGCCACGACCCCTACCAGGTCGCGGTCGGGCCGATCCATGCGGGGGTGATCGAGTCCGGGCACTTCCGCTTCAGCGTCGTCGGTGAGCGCATCCTGTATCTCAACCTGCGTATGTTTTACAAGCACCGCGGGCTGCAGGTCGCCGCCGAGGGCCGCCCACTCGCGGACGGTCTGGCCTACGCCCAGCGCGCGTGCGCCGCCTGTGCAGTGAGCAACACGGTCGCCTACGCGCAGGCGTGCGAGTCGGTGTTGGGGCTGGCGCCCGACCGTCACCTGCAGCGCGCCCGCACGCTGCTGCTCGAGCTTGAGCGTCTCTACAACCACCTCAACGACGTCTCCGCGATCTGTGCGGGAGTCGGCTTCGCGCCAGGCGCAATGGCGTTCGCGGCGTTCAAGGAGCGCGCGCAGCGACTCAACCAGCGTCTCGCTGGGCACCGCTTTCTATTTGACACCATCGCGCTCGCCTCAAGCACGCTGCGGATCGGCCAGGCCAACGCGCGCGCCGCACGCAAGGAGCTCGAAGCGTTGGAGGCAGAGCAGCGAGCCATCTGGCGGGAGCTGCGGTTCGCGGGGTCGCTGCAGGATCGACTCGGCGGAGTCGGACAGCTGAGCAAGGACGACGCGATCCGGCTGGGGACGGTCGGGCCATCCGCGCGTGCCGCCGGAGTTAACCACGACACGCGCAGCGAAAGCCCACGACTCGCCTACTCCGGGTTCGCGCCCGCCAGTCCGCGGCGAGCGAGCGGCGATGTCGCCGCTCGCCTTGAGATCCGTCAGGTCGAGCTGGAACAGACCTTCGCGATACTGCGCGAGCTGCTCACCGACAACCTTGCGCCCGGCGGCGTGAAACAGCTCGAGGTGCAGCCAGCCGGGGTCGGCGTCGCGCGCGTGGAGAGCCCACGCGGCGAGACGCTCTGCGCCGTACTGACTGACGGGAGCACGATCGAGCGTCTGCACCTGCGCACCGGCTCCTACGCGAACTGGCCCAGCCTCGCGCACGCCGCCCGCGAGAACCTGCTCCCCGACTTCCCGCTGATCAACAAGAGCTTTGAGCTCTGCTACGCCTGCGCCGACCGCTGAAGCGATGTTTGTTCTCCTCAGACACCTACACCAGATTCGTAGAGAGATCGCGCTGCCCACCCGGCCGCAGCGAGGATCACTGGCGCTGCGACACGTCGACGCGGGCTCATGCAACGGCTGCGAGCACGAGCTGACAGCCGCCGCCAACCCCTACTACGACCTGCAGCGCCACGGCCTGAGCATCGTCGCATCGCCCCGCCATGCCGATGTGCTGCTCGTCACCGGACAGATCACCACCCGCATGACCGGCCCGCTGCACCGTGCCTATGAAGCGATGCCCGAGCCACGCATGGTCGCCGCGCTCGGCGACTGCGCCACCGGCTGCACCATGCTCGGCGACCCCGCACAGCTCGCCGGGCCGCTAGAGCAGATCATGCCAGTCGACCTGCGCATCCCCGGCTGCCCACCCACCCCGCAACAGATCGCCGACGCGCTGCTCACCCTGATCGCCACCAGCAGGCAAGATACCCCCGCACCGCGATCTTCAGATGAGAACACGAGCATCCCGCCCGGCTGACGCCGCCGGGCTTCACAACGACACCGAAGGGCAACGACGAACGCCTCCGCTCAGGGTCCGTGAACGGCGCCGGGACCGCCGTCACCGCTGTCGAAACCGTGCAGGCTGCCGAATATCCCGTAAGGACATGCTTATATTGTAGTCTTATAAGGCTAGGGACCAAGAAGGTTATGGACGGTCGCCGGTCGGTGCGCAATGCTTTGCCGCAACCCGCAAGAGCTATGAACCTAACTTCGACCCGAGAAGTGCTGGCATGAGCCGACGCTCGCGCGAGAGTGCGATGCCGGAGGCGGTGCAGCGCCGCGCCGTCTACCAGATGAAGGCCGAGTTCTTCCGCATCCTCGGACACCCCGTAAGGGTCCGCATCCTCGAGCTACTCAGGGAGGGCGAGCGCACCGTCGGCGACTTGCAGAACGAGCTGCAGATGGACTCCAGCGGAACCTCCCAGCATCTCGGGGTGTTGCGCAAGCACGGCATCCTAGAGGGGCGCCGAGAAGGCACAAGCGTCTACTACACGGTGCGCGACCCACGCATGTTTCAGCTCCTTGAAGTGTCGCGGCAGATCCTGACCTCCAGCCTCACCGAGTCTCAGGCGGTGCTCGGCGAGCTCGCAGGCCCCGACTAGAGTCTTCCCCAGCACGGGGTGGCTCGGTCGCTCGGCGGCGCAGGCAATGCTCGTGGAGCGCCACGCTGCCGGGCCGATGCAACTCGTCGCGCAACGTCAACCGTGACCCCGTGCGCTCGCTACCATCGCGCAGGATCGCAAGCATCGGCTCATACATACCGATGATCTCATGACAGTGCTCACAACGTAGACCCATCGGCTAAGCCTGCGAAATCACGAGCATGATGCTCCTCCGTCGAGACCCGAGAGTCGGACGGGTACTTTCCACAGATGTCTCCGTAGCGAGCAACGCAAATATCACGCTGGTGGGCGGGCGGCAGGCCCGTCCTCGGTGTTTGCTCCAGCTTCGCGCGAGAGATCTATCACCGCGATCGCCACGGCCGCCCGCACGAGGCCCGTCAACGTCATCGCCTGGGCGCGCGGCAACCCATCGCAGGAGCCGGGAATACCGTTGATGTACATCTCCAGAGCATGGCTGAGCGCGGTGCCCTGTGCGCGCCACGCCGGCTCGTGACGGAAGGCGCTCGCTCGCGCGATCAACCGTCCCCCGCATAGAACCTTTGCGCTGCTCTCGGTGACCGCCGCCCCTAGCGTCTCGTGGCGTTGTTGATAGGTCGGTGTGGAGCACTTCCTATCAAGCGCGGAAACCGCGATGTACTCGAGCGCGGCGACGTGCAGCCAAGCTTCACGGATGCCGTCGAGATCAACCGCCTCGCCAGCCAACCCATCCGGCGATGTTGCTGGTGCGGGCACTCGCAGCGCGCTCGCCAGATAGTGGCCCGCCGGGTCATAGTCGTCGTCGAGCGTTCGCGTGCGTGCCTCGGCTTCACTTACGATCTCACGCTCGACGCGTCGCAGGAGCCGATCGAGCGTCGCAGCTCGCCGTTCGGGCGCCTCGCTGGCCAGATCATTCGTAGCAATATTGCCCGCCGCTCGCAGCAGCAGCGCCGCGAGAGCGATCGCGGCGGCCTGCGCAGAGATCAAACCGCCGAGGCCGCCGTGATCGCGATCGGCGAGCTCAGCGAGCGATTGACGCATCTGAGCCGCGGGCCGCTCTGCATCAGAGATGCTCAGAGAATAGGTCAGCTCGCCACTGAGCACACCGTGCTCGTGCCCGCTGAGCTGTCGCTTAAGGGCAGCCACGATCGCCGGGAGGCGGTTCTCGTAGGTTGTCGCGGTGTGCGCCAACCACAGCTCCGGGATTGCGCACACCAGCGCAACGGCGTCCTCGGTCAGCTCGGAAATGGCGTCCTGGCCCTGAGCCGTGCCGCCCTCAAGAGCCGTGAGCATGTGAGCATGAGCGCGAGCGAGTACCGCCGAGGCGCTTTCGCGCGCCAACGGCGGTGAAACCGAGCGCTGCGCATCGCTCGCGGCCAGCTTCCGTTCGAGCTTGTCCTCGGTTTGGCTTAGCACCAGCCCCCAGACCGGAGAAACCAGGATCTCAGGAGCCTGCTTGGCGCGCCTCGAAGCAGCAGACATATCAATAATCTTATTCGCTTATGATCTCCTAAGGTTACCGGCCAGCGTAGCATCCGCGGCCGCGACGTCTACACGAGGGGAGAGTCCGCCTATCTTCAGAAGCTGCGCGCTCGTGCGCAGAGCGGGATCGGTCACGGTCCTCTACGCCGCGCGGGACCACGAGCACAACAACGCGATTGTGCTCGCCGAGTTGCTGCGCGCGGCTGAGAGCTAATCTGATCGAGCTGTGACGATCACAACGAACATCCACAGCGCCTCGGGGAGGGCGTAGTGAACACGTGGGATCTCAAGACCGTCGACCTCAAGCCACGGTTGCCGGAGATCCTCTCCTTCAGCGATGTGGCGCGTGTGATCGCACTAGATCTCGCGGCGGGCGAGACGCTCTCAGAGCACGAGGTTCACGAGCGCGCATGGGTCATCGTGATCGAGGGCGCCATCGAGGTGACCACGGCTGCGGGTGAGCGCACGAGCGGCGGCGAGGGCCTGCTTATCGAGCTCGCTCCAGGGGAGCGTCACGCGGTTTGCGCATCCTCGGATGCGCGGCTCCTGCTGCTGCTGACTCCTTGGCCGGGTAGCGGCCATCCGGGCGCGATGACAATTCGCGAGAAGCTCTATGCGCGACGTCACGCCGCCAAGCGGGCGCTATAGCACCAGGGTGTCGTCTTAAGCCGTATCCATTTGCGTAGCCGAAGCGCCGGGCGATCGCGCGCAGTCGCTCGCGGTCGGGAGCGCGGCGCTCCGCGGGCACGACTACCGCCGCGAGGAAGAGCTGCCCGCCGACGAAGAATGCCATCGCGAGAATGTGCAGCCAGCGCATCACGAACCAGAAGTGGCTCATGTCAGCTCTCCACAGTGGAAGCATCGGGGACGCCCTTGGATCGAACGCAAAGCACGCGCTCTCGGCGGTGTTCCTCGTGCACGTCGCGCAGGCGAGCCTGCAGGAGATTCTCCACCGTGACGAGGCCTAGCGGGCGGTCGGGCGCGTCCCGGTCGACGACCGGTGCGCTGCTAAGTGAATGCTCAGCAAAGCGCTGTGCGACCTCACGCAGCGTGTCCCGGGGATGAACCGTAAACGGACTGCGCAGCAGCGCCTCGCTGTCGAGGGTGGCGAGGTCCCTGCTCATGACCTCCTCGACAAGCAGCGCCTCCAGAGGATCCACGGAGTACTCACGGGTGAGATGAAGGCCGCGCCGCGCGATCTTCTCGGTGAGCACCGAGCGACGCAGCGTGAGCGCGGAGAGCATGTACGCGCTCGTCGCTGCGAGCAGCAGCGGGAGCACGAGCGGCCAGGCGTGCGTGAGCTCCAGCGGGAACACGACCCCCGTCAACGGTGAGCGCATCACCCCGCCAAGGACACCAGCGAGCCCGACGAGCGCCCAGAACCCCGGGGTGACGCCGGGCAGCACCGTGCCCTCCAGCGCGCCGAGCGCCGCGCCGATCATGAATACCGGGGCGAGCACCCCGCCGGAGGTGCCAGATCCGAGCGAGAGCCCCCAGATCAATGTCTTGACGAGCAGTATCCCGATGATCAGCGACATCGTGGCGTGTCCCTGCAGCAGTTCGCGGATCACGTCGTAGCCGACGCCCAGCGCGCGCGGCTCGATCAGGCCGCCCACCCCGATGATCAACCCGCCGATCGCGGGCCACCACATCCAGTGGACCCGCAATTTCGCGAAGCTGTCCTCGGAGAAGTACACGAGCGCCGTCGCGACGATCGCAAGCAGCCCGCCACTAAGACCCGCGATCATGCACAACAGCTCGACGCCCGCGCCGATGTGCGGAGCGCCGACGTTCAGCCCAAACACGGGCCCCGCTCCGAGCAGTGACCAGCGCAGCACCGTGCTAACGCCGACCGCGGTGACGACGGGAATAAAGCTCCGTGGGCGCCACTCGAACAGCAACAGCTCGACAGCGAGCAGCACCGAGGCCAGCGGCGCGTTAAACGTCGCGGCCATCCCGCCCGCGGCGCCGGCGACGAGCAGCGTCTTACGTTCATCGGCGCTCATATGCAGGAATTGAGCGAGGATCGACCCGACGGCCCCACCGGTCATGATGATGGGACCCTCAGCCCCGAACGGCCCGCCGCTGCCGATGCTCACCGCCGCAGAGATCGGCTTCAAAATCGCAACACGCGGCTGCACACGGCTTCCACGTGTGAGGATCGCCTCGATTGCCTCCGGCATCCCATGGCCGCGAATCCGCTCTGAGCCAAAGCGCGCCATCAACCCGACAACGAGCCCTCCAGCCACCGGGGCGAGCAGGATCACGAGCGGAGAATGATGCCCGGCGCCCGGCGCCACCAGCGACGTGCGCAGACGCCCGTAGAAGACGAGGTTCGTGATCAGCCCGATGAGCCGCAGCAGCGCCAGCGCACACACCGCGCTCGCCGCACCCAACGGCAGCGCCAGCGCACAGAGCCGCAGAACCCCTCGCTCCAGCGTGAAATCACCCAAATGGGAGACGCGCGCAGACGCGCTCACCGCGGCCCCACCGCACCAGCAGCGACAGAAGATCCTCCGGAAGATGGATCACCTGCGGCAGCGATCGCTTGCCACAGGGCCTGCATCGCCGGCGCCAGCTCCGCGATCTCTCGCAGATGCACGAGCGCGAGCCCGCGCAGCGCTCTCCGGCCGCGGTCGGTCAGCAGAACGTGCACGACCGAATGGCGGCTCCGATCACGCCGGCGCGTGACCAGGGCCGCCCTCTGCGCACGATCGACCAGGCCAACCACGCTGTGGTGGCGCAGCACCAGCGTCTGGGAGAGCTCGCCGATCGTAGGCCCTCCACTCATGGCGCTGCCGCGTATCGCCAGCAACAACTGATGCTGCGCCGGAGTCAGACCATGCTCTTCCGCCCGTTCCTCGCTCCAATGCAGAAAGCGACGCAGACCGGTGCGCAACCGCAGCAGCTGCTCGTACTGCTCCTGGGTCAAATCATCGTACACAACCACAATATATCGCACTACGATATCGGAGCGCGAGCTTTCGAGCCCAACCACCCCAAGACTCGCACGCCCACAATGCACGGCGTCGCTGCCATTGGTATTACCCGCTAGTATTACTGCATGCGTGTCACTCAGAAGGGGCAGGTCACGATCCCATTGCCGGTGCGACGGGCGCTTGGCATCCAACCGGGAAGCGACGTCGAGTTCGAGCTGGACCAGCACGGTGCGCGACTGCTCATCGACCGCGACCGTGCCGCCGGAGAGATCGCGCAGATGCGCGGCGCCGGCAAGGGTGAGATGAGCACAGAGGACATCCTCGCCCTGACGCGCCGTTGACCACCAGCTCGCAGACGTTCGTCGACAGCAGCATCCTGCTCGACCTCTTCACGGAAGACCCACGCTGGCTGACATGGTCACAGCAGCAACTCACGCGCGCAGCACAGCACGGCGTGATCGTCCTCAACGCCATCGTCCTCGCCGAGATCGCGCCACGGTTCCCCCGCATCGAGGAACTGCAAACAGCACTGCCGTCGATGGCGATCATCGAGGAGATCCCACTCGCGGCGAGCTTCCTTGCAGGTCACGCCCACGCGAGCTACCGCCGCGCGGGCGGAACACGCGAAGCCATCCTCCCCGATTTCCTGATCGGCGCGCACGCCGCAGTAACCGGGCGTCCACTTCTGACGCGCGACCCACGCCGCATTGAGACGTACATTCCCGGAGCGAGGCTCATCGCCCCGTAGAACGCATACTCAGCGCATTGCGGAAGCAATTGGCGACCAGTGGCTGCTCTGGCATCAGCTCTAGCCCTGTTCTCCACGCTCCCCGACCGAGTGGCGGCCAGTCAGGGGCCCTCGCTCCTATGTCAAGCGATACTCGCTCGTGGCGAGTTGTCGGGTGAGCGGCATCGTAGGCTTCGGGGATGAGCGGCGAGCACGTTCACAAACTGCCGCATCGCTAGGCCATCGCTGCCGTGTCCCTGGAACGCCCACAGACAGTACGTCACGGTCGTCACCGAGGCGGCGAGGATCATCACGAAACCGCAGGTAGTCCTTGGAGTAGGTGGTCAACGTGGAGCGCGTCACAGTGTCGTGCTCGCCGTCGCCGAGTTCTGCCGACCGCTTGCCCGCCACCAGGAACAGCGCGCCGAAAGAGGCCACCATCACAAACCAGCGTGAGACCGGGACGCCGGTAGCGGCGCCGCCCGCCAGCGCGCACAGCACGAATCCCGCCGCCACGATCGCGATGTCCGCGACGGCGACGCGGCGCAGCCACAGCGAGTAGGCGGCGGTCAGCGCGAGATACCCGGCGCCGGTCACACCGAGCAGTGGCCGGATCGCAAACGCGCCGCCGAGGCCGCACAGCGCAAGCGCTGCGGCTGTGCGGAGCGCGAGGCGCACCGAGACTTCGCCGGCCGCGATCGGCCGCTCACGCCGCCGCGGATGCCGCGCGTCCTCGTGCCTGTCATGCACGTCGTTGATCAGGTAGGTCGCGCTCGAGAGAGCGCAGAAGCATGCGAACGCGCCGGCGAGCTCAGCGGCGACGTGCGGATGGGGGTCAGCACACCCGCCGCGCCTGGTGCCGCGAACACCAGCAGGTTCTTTATCCACTGCCTCGGCCTGCATGCCCGCACGAGAGCTCGCAGCCCACCACCAGCCAAAGCATCCCGCGAAAGCAGCCCGGCAGCGGCGAGCTCCTGGTCCGGCTCGACAGATCCCGGCTCGATCGCCGCCTCGCCAGCCGCCTCGATCGTGTTCAAGAGCGCGCTCGCCTCCCTTCGCTTGCAGTAGACGCAGACCATCCGAGCAGAGATCTCATGAACACCTTTGCACGGCGTGAAAATGCTCTCACCAGCGTCTGCAACTAGCCGCATGCCGATCGCTGCTCACCTACGATCATCCTGCATGGAGTTGCAGATGCAGAGGCCGCCCGTAAGCCGCAGCCGCCAGCGTGAGCGCGAGCCGCGCCGTCCCGCTACCGGCACTGTTTGGGTGCGGCTGCGCCGCATAGCGCTGCTCGCGTGCCTGTTCGCGCTGGTGCCCGCAGTCATCTCCTACGCCGGCATGGCACTGGAAACCTCCAACACCAGCCTCGCCGTCAGAAGCGTCGAGTGGCTGCGAAGCAACGGCGGCGCAGGGCTAGTGTCGAAAATCGAGAACATCTACTACTCGCTGACAGCGCCGAGCAAGGGCGGCCCCGGTCTAAAGTCGCTGCCACACGTCGGCGTTTCAGTAACACAAACGCATGCCGCTCACCACCCCTATCAGCCGTCACGAATCCAGCCGCTGGCCTCACCCGCCCTGCCCGGCGAGGGCATCTGGCACGCCACACGCCCCGGCGTGCCATACCCGCCGGTGCTTGTGAGCACCTTCAGAAGCGACCCCGCCGAATACCCGCGCCTGGTCGCCGGCCTGGCCTGGATCGACCCTCACCGCACCACAATCACGCTCTACCCCGGGCGTGAACAACCATCCGTCGAACTACCAACCCGCGGCCCGATGGAGGTGCCGCCCGCGCTGCGCAGCGGGCTGCTAGCGACGTTCAACAGCGCCTTCAAGCTCGAAGACTCCAAAGGCGGCTTCGCCTACCACGGCCACACCTACGCCCCCATGCAAAACGGTCAGGCGACGTTCATAGAGCGCGAAGGCGGCGGCGTGAACATCGAATCCTGGAGCGCCAGCGCGACCGCTCCTTCCGATGTGGTCTTTGCCCGCCAGAACCTGCCGCTGATCGTCACCGGCGGCCGACCAAACCCGTTGCTCAACGACAGCGCTGAATGGGGCGCAACGCTCGGCAATGCCGTGCAGGTCTGGCGCTCGGGCATCGGCATCGACCGTCACGGCGACCTGATCTACGCCCAAGCCAACTACCAGACCGTCGCCAGCCTCGCGAGAATCCTGATCCACGCCGGCGCGATCAGAGCGATGGAGCTCGACATCAACTCCTACTGGGTGAGCTTCAACAGCTACGGCGCCCCAGGCGGCAGGCAGCCAACCAAGCTGCTAGCCGAAACAGAACGGCCCGCCAGCCGCTACCTCGAACCCGACGACCGCGACTTCTTCGCCGTCTTCGAAAAGTGAACGCTCACGGCACGGACTGCTCCGGACCTCGCAGCCGCCCGGTACCTGAAACGCGCTCGCGGTGACGGCGGTGGCGTGTATGAGTGAGGTCTCATCGACCGGGGATGAGCTAACTCTACTGCAGAACATAATTTGAGCTTAGGCCGCCGGCTGAGGATAGGGTCTTGTTCGCGACCGTCAAGAACTGGGATGCGCACGTTGCTGATGCTGAGCTGATCGCGCGCAGCGCCGGGTTTCGCGCACTACGTGACCGCATCGTCGAGCTCGCTCAACCCGGCGCGCAGGACACGGTGGTGGATGTGGGTGCGGGAACAGGACTGCTGTCGCTAGCCTTCGCCGAACGTGCGGCTTGTGTGTGGGCTATCGATAGCTCACCAGCGATGTGTGAATACTTGGCGGCGAAGGCTGCGAGCGCCGGGCTTTCCAACATCGAGTGTGTGTTGGCCTCTGCTGTCAGCCTTCCCGTGATCGATGGTTTCGCCGATCTTGTGGTGTCCAACTATTGTTTTCATGAGCTGCCCAACGCGGAGAAGCTTCGTGCGCTTGCGGAGGCGCGGCGGGTTCTAAAGCCGGGCGGACGGATCGTGCTGGGCGACATGATGTTCTCGCTAAACCCACTGCACGTCCGTGACCGGCGCGTCGTGGGCAGCAAGCTGCGCGTGATCGCGCGTCGCGGGCTCCCCGGCGCGTGGCGGCTGGCCAAGAACGCCGCGCGGCTAGCAGTTGGACGCTGGGAGTATCCAGCCAACGCCGCGTGGTGGCAACAAGCGCTGCAGCAGTCCGGCTTCCAGCAGGTCACCATCGAAACGCTGGCTCACGAGGGCGGCATCGCGATCGCGCAAGCGCCACCCCAGCTGCCTGACGGTGCCGATGTCAGGACGGCTCATGGGTCGGCGAGCAGCGAGGATACACCTGGCACGTTGCCGAACGAGGCGAGTCGGCGCAGCACTCCCGACTCGTGCTTGAGATAGCCATCAAGGAACGCGATACTCACGCGCTCAACGATCGTCAGCTGCGGCTGCTGGTAGGAGTAGGGTGGCAGATGCTCGGCGCCAATCAGGCTGAGCAGATACTTCGGCGGCCGCGCGAGAGCAAAGAACGCGTTTGTCGCGCTTGGCAAGTTGACCGTGTCGGCAGTGCCCTGAGCAGCCAGCAGCGGCGGGCTTCCAGACGGAAACGTAAAGCCACCGACACCGGGGATCTCCGCGCCCGAGAGGATCACCGCAGCCTTGACCCGCGGGTCGAGGAAAGTCGGGTTGTAGGCGACCGCGAGAGCAGTATCCCCGCCGTCGGAGTGTCCCGCGACCGCGATCTCCGAGGGATCTATCAGCCCCGCGAAAGGCCCCGAGCTCGCTTCGGAGGCATCGAGCATCCGGGAGATCACAAAGCTCATGTCGGCGGGCTGGTTGGTCAGATCCGACTCGTTGGGTCCGCCCGGCGCGTCGGCGTTCTCAAGCGGAAACACCGGTGCGGCAACGACGTATCCCGCTCGAGCCCAGCTCTGCAGCAGGCGGGTGTAAGACGCGGGCGTCAGATCGAAGCCATGCCCGAAGACCACCAGCGGAAACGGGCCATCCGGGCGTGCGGGCGCTGCATCCGGCAGATCGACGCGGCCCGGAGCACCGAGCGCCGGATAACGGACATAGGTAATCAGCGTCCGTGGCACGGTCTTGCCGTCCGGCAACTCGATGCTGCGACTGCTGTCGACCAGCCGCAGCACACGCAGACCGACCGCGAATGACGATGGACGCGGCTTGGCGACCCTGCCGCGAGTCCTACCCACCACAGCATGACTCTTAGCTTGGCCGGTGTGCCCGTGGTGTCGTGGTGAGCCGCCGCCCACCGTCAGCGCCACACCAAACGCGGCAACCACAGCCAACAGCAGCAGCCCGAGTGCCAGCCGACGCTGCAGGATCCGTCTTCGCTTGATCCGTTCGCGCTCGGCCTTGCTCCGCGCCGCTCGCTCCTGAACAGGATCAGGCGCGCTCAGCACAACCCTCGGCGCTCTCGGCGCGTGCGTCTGCGACCGTTCCCATGCAATCAAGGATAAGTCCGGCTGTCGCGGCGCGCTCCCGCTCCAGCATTCCAAATGAGCTTTCTCATCAATCGCAAGCCCGCGTCTGTCGTTGGGTCTGTCCGAAACTTTGTGTATTTGGCGTGATCTGAAGGCTCGCCATGGCTGGCCGACGCATGCGGCTTAGATCGACCAGGAAGCTGGTGAGGTCTTCTATGCGAACGCCTAGACCAGGACGTTGGTGCTCAGAGCGCCCTCGGGGTCACCGGGGACGAGCCCGCAGATCATCGACGAGCCCTTCGACGTCTTCCGGGCCGATGCCCCGTGCCTCAGCCGTGCGACGCACCACGAAGAGGACAGAATGCGCAAGACTGAAGGTATGGTCGAGCCGTCCAGATTCACTGCTGCGCAGGCCCAAGCAATCGGCGAGGCAATCGGAATCGACTGGAGCACGTCCCGGTTCGACGTCGAGCAGTTCCGCATGGGGCTGGAGGTAGAGCTCGAGCATGGCCGACACGACCCCGCGACGAATGTCACCGACAATGACGAGCAGACCACCGGCAAGATCGCCAGAGCACACCTCAACGAGTTCCCCGACTACTACACCCGTCTCGCCGTGATGGAGGCCGAGGCCGAGTGCTACTGGTCCCAGCGTGGTGAGAACGCGTAGCGCGTGAGAACTCGCTCAAGCTTGTCAAGGGCTTCCGTAGGCACGTCGATTATGAGGGGCGAACATCCAACCTCTAGGAGGGCCACCAATGAGCATTACCCCAGTCACCAGCGTGAGCGCGTCGCAGAATCTTGCTGCTGCGGCCCCGCAAGCGCGAGAGGCCGGTGAGATCCCGGGGGCACCGGACCACGACCACGACGGGGACGAGACAGCGACTGTCCAGTCCGCCAAACCCGCGCCGGGTCATCTCGACGTGAAGGCGTAACCCGCACCTGCGTCACACGCGATCTCGCGCCGCCGGGCTGTGCTCCCGCGGCGCGGGATCGCCGCACTGACGATGCTCGTGGCTGTGGGGCTATGTATCGCCTCGACGAAGACCGCTAGTCTCGCGGACCGTCGGGACGTCGTGACTGCCCACACCGCTACGGAGACGATGGGTCGATCTTCGTGAGTGACTTCTCAGGCCCTCCGAAGCAGACGCTTATGGACAGGTGGTTTCCTGCAGTACAGGATATGTCGCTGTCGAGAGAGGTCGGGGTCGTAGACGGAGCCGTTGTCGTCAGGGGTGGCGGCGCGCGATCGGTTGACGGGGGCGCGACGCGTGGGAGGCCGCTGGCAGCGACCGCGATCGCGATCGCGCTGCTCGTCGTTGTCAATGGCGCCGTGATTGTGTGGATGTGGCTGAAGGGAGGCGGCATCTCCGGTGTCCATGGTCGCGCCGAAGGCTTTACGAGCCTTGGCAGGATCACCGGCCTTGTGGCTGTCTACCTTGCGTTGCTGCAGATCCTGATGCTCGCGCGGCTGCCGGCCCTCGAGCGGCTTATCGGCTTCGACAAGCTCACCGTCTGGCACCGCTTCAACGGCAAGCTGTGCGTGTCGCTTGTAGTCGCGCACGCCTTGCTGATCACTGCGGGCTATTCGCTTGCTGACAGGATCAGCTTCGGAAGCGAGTTCTCGCGACTGCTCAATGCCTATCCGGGGATGGTGACTGCGACCATCGGCACGATCGTGATGGTGGGCGTGGTTGCGACCTCGATCGTGATCGTGCGCCGGCGGCTGAGATACGAGGCTTGGTATTTCGTGCACGTCACGATCTACGCGGGCATCGCGCTTGCCTATCTGCATCAGATCCCGACGGGCAACGAATTCGCGGCGCATCCGGTGCAAGCCGACTACTGGATCTCGTTGTATGCCGCGACCGGCGCCGTGCTGATCGCATTCCGGGTGCTGCGACCCGCGATCAGGGCCTCCCGGCACAGGCTCACAGTCAGTGCCGTCACAGTGGAGTCGCCAGGCGTGACCAGCATCGAGGTGACCGGGCGTCAGCTAGAGAAGCTCGACGCGCACGCCGGTCAATTCATGCTTTGGCGGTTCCTCACCCCAGGCCGCTGGTGGCAGTCGCATCCATTTTCACTCTCTGCCGTTCCGGGCGGCCGAACGTTGAGACTGACGGTGAAGGACGCCGGCGACTTCTCCGGTGGCCTGCGGAGCCTGCCCGCAGGAACAAAAGTCCTCGCAGAAGGCCCATTCGGTGCTTTCACGAGTGCGGCTCTGACTCGCAAAGAAGTTGCCTTGATCGCCGGAGGGATCGGCATAACGCCGCTGAGAGCTCTGTTCGAGGAGCTTTCCGGCTCGCTGGACGTCACGCTCATCCACAGGGTGATCTCCAAGAAGGAAGCGGTCTTCGAGCAGGAGCTTCAAGAGATAGCGCAGCGCTCAGGCGCGGCGTTCCATCTCCTGCTCGGCGACCACCGCAAGCGAGGTGGCGCGCAGCTTCTTGACGCCAAGACGATCGGCAGGCTGATCCCGAACATCGCCGAGCGCGACGTATATGTGTGCGGGCCGGGCGGGATGATGGATGCGACGCTGAGCGCTTTGCGGCTGCTCGGTGTGCCCGGGGATCAGATCCACATCGAGCGGTTTGCGCTAGCGGCATGAGCGGCGCCGTGCACAGCGAGACGCGGCGCGTCCACCACGGTCGGGCAAGCGGAAGCCTCGGGCGCGAGAGCTCGCCTTCAGCCACGATGGTGCGGGCGGTCGAGCAGGTGATGGGCATCCCCGTGATAGTCGAAGCCGGCGGCGAGGAATTCGACTTGCGGTCGATCGACCGTCTGTTCGAGTGGCTGCGGTTCGTCGACCGGACCTTCTCCACCTACAAGCCGGACAGCCAGATCAGCATGCTCAACCGAGGGGAGATGGCGCTCGAGAACGCGCATCCGAGCGTGCGCTTGGTGCTGTGCCGCTGCGAGGAGCTTCGAGACGCCACTCGCGGATTCTTCGACATCACCTGCGGACGCCAATCGCTAGACGTGGACCCGTCGGGATTCGTGAAGGGATGGGCGCTGCAGTGCGCCGCACGCATCCTCAACCAAGCCGGAGCGCAGCGGTACTGCCTCAATGCCGGCGGCGATATCTGCGTCGCAGGCGCCCCACCCGGTCATGATGCCTGGCGGGTAGGCATCCAGCATCCGCGCCAAAGACAAGCGCTCGCCGCCGTACTCGCTCTCCGCGACGGCGCTGTCGCCACATCGGGAGCCTACGAGCGCGGCGACCACATCACCGATCCACACACGGGTTGGCCGCCGACGGGAGTGCTCTCGGTCACGATCGTCGGCAGGAACCTCGCGCTAGCCGACGCATACGCGACGGCCGCGTTCGCGATGGGCGCAGCTGGCGCATCATGGGCAGCGCGGCTGCCCGGCCACGGAGCGATCGTCATCTTCGACGACGACACGATCTCCTACTCCGCGGAGGTCGAGAGACTCCTCGCCCGTGAACCGAAGGAGGCAGCATGATCCGCAACAGCACCCAGACGCTGATTCGCCGGGCTACGGGCACCGCGGCGATCCTCGCGGTCGCGATCGTGCTCGTAGTGATCTACATCCGCAGCAGCGGCAAAGGCAACAGCGTCGGGGCTGCGACGTCGAGCGCAACAAATGCACACACCGCCCAAGGCCAATCCGTCGGCCCCTCAACAAACCGGCGGCGCCGCTCGCCCTCGACCGAACGAGCCCGCGGGTCGAGCGAAAGCTCGACCTCCACGTCGAGCGCCGGCCCGTCAGGCACCTTCACAGGGCCCGTGATCCAGACCCCCTACGGCCCCGTCCAAGTCGCAGTCGCCGAGGAAAATGGCAAGATCACCGACGTAAAGGCGCTTGCACTGCCGACCGAACACCCCCAATCGGCGTTCATCAGCGAAAGAGTCGGACCACTTCTGCGCAGCGAGGCACTGGAAGCCCAGAGCGCTCAAATCAATGTCGTAACGGGGGCGACGTTCACAAGCGAGGGCTTCGCATCGTCGCTGCAAAAGGCGCTGCTCACGGCAGGCTAGTGGCACCCGGTGGGTGCCGTGCCGACATCGTGATGAAGTCCCGTGCCCAGGAGGGATCAAAGAACGTCGCCGGGCTCTGGATGCTCCCGGCGAGCAGCCTGCTGCCGTTAGCCACGCTCGCGAGGCCGCGTTCGCCGTTTGGGCTATATGCGGCGAAGATCGGCCAGTCGGGGTTGATGTCGAGCTGCATGCCGCGCACCACACCGGCTCGCGCGAGCAGCCTTGCAAGCTGCAGGGGATCCAGCGCTGGCCCCTGCGCGTAGACGAGCGCACCATCGGCGGTGATGCCAAGCCCCGAGCGCCACTGGCTCTCGATGCCAGGACCAGAGCAGGAACTGACACCACACGTTGCGCCCCAGACCAGCCAATCGGGGCTCGCGGCACGCGGCGTGGCCTGTCCGCCGCTGATGAGCGGCATCAGGTTCTGACGCACGCTTGCAACCTGTGCGCTCATCCTCACCTCGCGGCCCCAGGCGCCGACGTTCACCGAACCGTTCTTGTATATGACCAGCGAGGCAGCCCCAGTGCGCAGCGGATCTATCGTGCGTCCTTCGAGGTAGTAGCCACCTTCTGCGGCGCTCATCATGAACCCGCCATTGAAGGCCGCGACAAGGTAGCGCGCGATCCCCGGGCCGATCGGCGCGGTGTAACGGTAGGGGTCGCCACCAGGACTCCTCGAACCCGAGTAGAGGCGGGCGGACATCAGGTGAGTGTCCATCCATGCGAGCCCCGCAGGTCGAGAGCCTCCAGGCGCGATCAACGTCGTCTCATAGACCGCCGAGCTGCCAAAGACACGGCGCCCTGCAGGCCTCCACGCCCCTTCCTCGCGGGCGAAGCGTCGCTGGAACGGCGCGAGGTTGCGCGGCCTTTCCATCGGCGTCGGCCGGGTGAAGGCGCCTGCCGTCCGCGTCCGCGAAGAGGAGGTGGTGGACAGCGCGGCCTGCGACCCGCTCCCAGTGGCCTCGTTGATCGTCTGTCCATGGCGACGCGAAGCCGAGGCGCCGGCACCACAGGCGGAGAGCGCGCCAGGCACGCAGCGAGGGGCAGCCAAAGGCGCGACGGCGTAGAGCTGATGAAACCCGCGCACGATGCCATCTGCGTTTGCGACCTGATCGCGTCAGGTGAGAGTAACGCGAGGGCAGGCCGTGAAGTGCTGATGCAAGGCGCGCGCACTCGATAACGCTCCAGTACTGCGGACACCGAGGCCTGGAAGTTGCGTCGGTCCTCGAGGAAGCAGCGTCTTCCCGACCTACCCGCGTGGGCTTGGGTCGAGGATTTGAAGCTCTTTGAAGTAGTGGCGGTAGAAGCCGCGGTCGCGAGTCAGCAGCCGGTCGGCGTTGGCAAGCGCGTGCGCGGCAATCAGGAAATCCGCGATCACCCGCTCGCGCGTGCCGCCGGCGCGCCGGTAGACGCGCCATGCCTCGCCAGCGTTGAGCGCCGTGGCAGCGTCGAGCGTCGAGAAATCGATGCGCAGGCGGCTGAGCGCCTGATCCGCCGTCTGCGTGTCTGGGAATGCCGCGCTGGTCTCTGCCCATACGACCTCGCAGGCGATGAGGCTGCCCTCGGCGATGCAGCTGCGCAGCGCGGCGGCCGAGCTGGCGCCGAACTGGGCGTCGGCGGCAAACACGTCCAGCAGCACGCTGGTGTCTACGGCCGTGATCACACTGCGTCTGGCTCGCCGCGCAGCGTGCTCAGCATCTCATCTGTGGTCTGCTTGAGCTCGAGGATGCCGTAGACCTCTTCGACGGGGTTGCGCTTGCTGGTCTTCCTCGCGACCAGCCGCCCATGCTCCTCGCTGAACTCAAGCTGATCACCGGGACGAATGCCCAGCCGTTCTCGCAACAGCTTGGGGACGGTGACCTGCCCCTTCTCAGAGATCGTGCTGCGCATAGTCAAACTTTCTTGGTAGGCATCTTTACCAATCCTACCAAACACCTGCGGCAGCGAAGACCGCATCACCAGCTGACAGCGCGCTGGCGAGATGAACTGCGAAATAGCCGCGCATAGCGACTTCTCGGCGAGTTCGCCGGCCCTCGCGCGCCGTCCTCGCCGACCAAGCTGGCCTGTCCTACCGGTCAGAGCATTCCGAAGGTCTCCAAGAGGACCAGGAAGGCCTCCAGGCAGCATGACCGAACGGGCCTTACATGCCGCCCTGGCGCGCGACCGGCGCGGCAGCTTGCGGCCGACCGATGGACCTGATGTCACATTCGATGCGGCATGTAGCGTTGCCGGGGTGTTCCCGGGCGCCCGCGCCGAGCGATCCCATAGAAATCGCATGCATCCATGCCCCCCAGATTCCTTAGCGTGTCGAGAACCCAGCGACTGACCCCATAGAAAAACCCCGCGTTAGCGGGGCTTTTCCTTAGCTGGTCTGTAAGCCGGACGTATTTGACGACATGCTCGCCTCTATTCGAGAATGGAGGCCTGGATGTTCAATGCGTTGTCTGACTTCGCGATCCACTGTCGAGTCGAGCGCCGGCTCGCCGACTTAACGTGCACTGCGTATGAGCGCGACGTGCACGCCTGCCTGGAGCACCTTCAAGACCGGGGAATCGCGGCGCTGGCCGATGTTCGCACGCCTGATCTGCGGCGCTTCCTCGCCGAGGAGGCCACGCATCGTCCTTCGCCGTCAAGCCAAGCGAGGACGACCGCTGCGCTGCGGTGCTTCTTCCGCTTCTGCGTGGAGAACGAATACATCGAGCGTGACCCGGCCAGTGTGCTGCGCTCACCCAAGCAGCGCGAAGCGCTGCTCGACATCATCGACCGCGCTGAGCTCTCGCGCCTGCTGAGCATGCCCAGCCACGCGGGCGTGTGGAATCGCTTGCACGCCGGCAAGCGCGAGCGCGACCAGCTGCTGCTGGCGCTGTTCGCTTACGGCGGCCTACGCCATGGGGAGCTGCTCGGCCTGGACTGGGATGACGTGGATCTCGAACGGCGGGTTGTTCGTGTCCGTCACGCCAAGGGCGGGCGCCAGCGCGCGGTGCCGATCCACCCAGGTCTCGTGCCGCTGTTTCTCGCCTATCGAGCCACCCGCACGCCGCTCGGGGATCCTGCGGTGTTCGTCGGCGTTTACGGTCGTCGCCTCTCCCCCACACTTCTCACCAGAACGTTTCGCCGCTACGCCACCGCAGCGGGCGTCAACGAGCATAAGCGCGTCACACCCCACACCCTGCGCCACGTCTTCGCGACCGAGCTTCTGAGCGCAGGCGCCAACCTCCGCCAGATCCAAGAGCTGCTCGGGCATAAGCACCTCGACTCCACACAGCGCTACACCCGCGTCAACGCCCACCAGCTACGCGGCGCCGTCAAACGCCTGCCATGGGCAAGCCAGACGACGACCTAAAGCCGACCAAGCATCGCGAGCACGCATCGCGCTACCGTTCGTCGGGAGATGACCGCAAAGGAGAAGCTACGTGAGCGAGTCGAGGCGCTCTCCGAGGACGAAGCCGGCGAGGCGCTGCGCCTGCTCGACATGCGCGACGACCCCGTGATCGCCGCCTTCCGCGACGCCGCTGCCGATGACGAGCCGTGGACCGAGGAAGACGAGGCCGCGGCGGCGCAAGGAAGAGCCGACATCGCGGCCGGGCAGACGATCTCGCTGGATGAGCCGCTGCGAGAGTCCCGGTGAGCAGCGCCACCTGGCGCGTACAGCAGCCTGGATTCTACTGTCACGGATACGTGGCGGGATCCCCGTAGATTCTCGCGACAGCTCAGTAACGGACTAGTGCAGCGTTCCCGAAGTCGCTCGTCGATCCGCGGCGGTTGGCGACAATCGCTGATGACGCCTGCTTTTCGTCCATTGCGCAACTCTGGATCTCGCCGACTGGCAGGCCAGCTCTTCGTCCATTGCGCAAGCCTCGATCGAGATGACCCGCGCGCGCGTAGCGAAGCACAAGCAGCTCGACATCGGCGGCGCGGCGATTCCCGCTATCGACAGCCGCCAAGCACCCGTCAAAAGCGGAGGAATCCGGTTGGGGCATCCTTCACCCTCTAGCGCACGAACCGTCTGCGTAGGAGTTCCTGATCCTCCGCGTCCAGACGATCGAACACGCGACGGAACAGTAGAGCCTGCTGAGCCCGGTCACAGGTGATGTTAAGCAGCTCTGCGACGGCCATGACTAGCAGGTCGTCTGGCGGTCGGAACACCTGGAAGTAGCGCACTTTCCGGGCCGACGCGACTAGGGCCCGCAACCCCGCGTCCGACATTCGTGCAGGGTCGGTCAGTGGGTTGATCGCAACGAGTAGCAGCAACTTCGCGTGGCCGAGGTAGTCGCCACCGACGTCGTATGTGGCGGCGTCAATGGCGCGGTGCACCCATCTGTCCATCTGCTCTGGCGCCTCCTTCGCGACTGCGTCGAGCAGGCCAATGACACACTCGGCCCACACGCCCCGCAGCGTCACCCATCCGGAGATATCACCCAGCGCCGCGCGCAGCCCTCTGGTCGGCTGCCAGTTCGCTTCGCGCGCAAGGCGCACGAGCTCCTCTGTTGTATGTCGAACCCCCCACGCGCCGTGTGAGAGTAGCCGGTGCCGTACCTCGCTCCGCTGCTGAGCCGTCACGACGCCTCGATCAGCGAGTACCACCATCAATGCAAGCGTGCCGAATGCCTTCAGCCCAAGTTCTCTGGCACCGCGGCGCACGGCTCGGTCGTCCGAGAACACGGCTAGTCCCTCGCTGCGTGCGAGAGCGAGTGTCCCCGCCCAACTGCGGATCGGCAGGGGGGCGTCGGCATTGTTCGCGATCTTCGTCAGGTCCTCATCGTCCGAGATGGCGACTGGAGACTGCCCCGGTATCTCGGCGGCCAGTTGTTGCATCTGCTTGCTGCGTCGGTCGTTCGCGATACGTGTCGCCTCGGGCCATGTGCCGACTGCGATTTTCCCGTCGATGATCGAGATTTCACTGCGATTGCTGGCGGCAGAGCCAAGTATGTCGCGCGCTGTGTCTTGTTGGGTTGCTCGGGCGACGCGAGATGCTGGCAGCGCATTTCTGATTGTTTGTCGTAGCTCTGGCTTGAAACTCGCAACCACGAAGATTGCGCTGGCATCCCATACCGCACCTCCTGCGTCGTAGGCGATTTCGGCGTCGGCCCTGTCGAGTGCCTCGAACTGATCGTCGGATAACCGAGCGGGAGCGCCGGCAGGAGGAATAGCGCTTCGCCGATGCTGCGGTTCGCAGCGGCCGCAAGCATCGCAACAGCGCTTCTTCCGGCGGCGATAGCCGCCGCGAGCTGCTCGGTATTCTCGGTCCGGCGCTGGAGCTGTTCGCCGAAGGCGGCCAGCAGCGACGCGGACAGGTTATTAGGGTCCACTTGTACGGCGCGAAAGCTAGGTGAGTCGGGAAACCGCTCGGGAAACGTGGCGAAGCTCTCGCGTACGCGAGCGAGCAGCTCGGGCGCTAGCTCCGTTGTATCGTCCTCAAGACGAAGCGCTGTATACATGAGCATTGCCTCAAGTTCTTCTGGACGCTCGAAGCAGTCCGATAGCGCGACTTGCATCTCTAGTGCACGTTCGGGCTCCACCGCAAGCGCGAAGACCTCTCCCAGCAGGCGCGCGCGCGGGATTGAGTTTGCCTGAGACTCGCCGAACTCTCGCCAAACCTGTAGCGCGTCGCCGTGACGGAACTGCATCGCGAGGGCCAAGACAGTGCCCCAGCGAGGATTGGCGCTGTCGTCGATCCTCGCCCACTCACGGGAGATCGTCTCGAGCCGCACGAACTGTTCTGAGTTCTGGGCGAGTACGGTCGCACGTGCATAGGCGCTGATCCGATCGTCAGTGCTGGCGTTCGGATCGCGCCCCAGGGCGATCAGCTGCTCGATGGCAGTGTCCGTTTGCCCAGTGCGGGCAAACACCGCCGCCAGCATTAGTCGGTCGCCCGATGCTTCCGTTCGCTGTACGAGTGTTTCAGCGAGGCGCCGAGCCTTCTCGTGTTCGTCGCGCCGGCCAGCGAGATGGACGAGGTAGCGCAGCGCGGTCGGATTGTTGGTGTGAGGCCGGACATAGGCCTCAGCGCCAGCGAGGTCTCCTTCGGTTGCAAGGCGGAACGCCTTGAGCATGGTGACCGTCCACGGCTGCTCCTCGGCGACGAGGCGCTCGGCATCTACGTCCCACTCAATGGCCTCGTTGTTCGTTGCTGCGCAAAGCAGGAGATACGCTGCTCGGGTTTGCTCCTCCCCGCAGGCGCGCATCAGCTCGCCAAGCTCAACAGCCGCGGCGGCGCTACGTGCTGGCTCGCCGCTCATCACGTTTGCGGCCGCGCGATCCAGCTGATCGCTTTCGTTGCCACTGGCCGGCACGAGAGCCAGCACATCGTCTAGGCGCTGGAGCAGAAGCGCACCGCTGGCAAGCAGACGACGGGCTTCGTAAGTGCTGAGCAGGCGCTCCTCAGCCATCGCCTCGTCCAGCAGCCGAGACGCTTCGTTTCGGTTGCCGCCGAGCGCGAAGCTGAGTATCGCCCGTCCAGTGAGGACCGCCACGCCGTACCAGAGCCCCCGACCTCGCATCTCGTCTGCCAGACGCATGAATGTCTCACCCGCGCCGATCAGCTTTTGCAAGGGCAACTCGTCGTCGGGATTCCCCATTTGCGCTTCACTGAGAACCACGCTAGCGTCGAGCTCATCAGGCCCGCGCGGGTCGACATGCAGTGTCCTCGCGCGCCCGATCGCCTCTCGTGCGGGCGCCCACTCCCGCTTTGAGATCCATGCCTCTGCCCGGCTAAGCTCAAGCGAGGCTCTCTGCTCGTCATCGACAGGCGTGATCTGAGCGAGCAGCGCGAGCCTCTCGTCGACGTCACTCACGTCTCGCGCATCGCGCAGCCGTACCGCCGGGTTTTCCGGATCCTCCGATCTAGCTGCATCGACGAGTTGCTTCTCTCGAGCATCATCTCCTTGGTGTGCGGCGGCGTTGCTCGCCCGCACAAGCTGCCGCGCCCGGTCCTCGACGCCGGGGTGATCCGCCGCCCGCTCGTAGGACTGTCGTGCAGCCTGCATCCGGCCGGCCGATTCAGCGATCCGCCCGGCGGCCTCCCACAACGCCGCCGAGCCATTCTCAAGCCACGATTGTCCACTCTCGATCGCGTCGGCTACGCCGATGGCGCCTCTGGCCGCAAGGGCCTGCTGCATGGCCACCGCACCGTCAGAATCCCTTGACTCCAGTTTCTGCACCACGTCGCTCTCGCTTGGACCGAGTTCGACGATCGCGCGAGCGACCTGAAGCGATCTCGCCGTCAGCGATACCGGCGCCGACATGCTCGCCGCGACATCCGCAATCTGCTCCTTGAACTCGCGAATATCCGCCCGGGTCAGGCGGCCCTCCAGCAGGAGGGCCTCCCGATCGCTGCGCTTCGCGCGAGACAGATTCCTCTCAATTGATCCCACCACCAGGGCCGCAAGCTGCTTGGAGTCGATCCCGTCGAAAACGAGCAGTTGAGCGAGCCTCCGCTCCAGCGGCTCGTGAACATGCTTATCGCCCGTGTCGAGCCACCGTGTCAGCGCCCCGGCGATCTCCGGCTGCACAAGAAGACCATTGAGACGCTCGATCACCTCCCCCGCCACTCCGAACGGCAGCAGATCGGAATCCCGAACGTCAGCGTCGACAAGCCTAAGGAGCGTTCGCACCTCGTCGCGCGCTCGAAACTCTTTGAGCGCTTTCGCCGCGAGTGGAACGATGCCGAGCTCGCTGAACGGGTTGGGCACTGGCATTGCCGGTCAAACAGTAGACCCGTGTCCAGCGGCCCGGCTAGCCGGCATTCGTCAGTAGTGGTGCGGGGTGTGAGGCGGCTGGAGGGCTGAATCGTCCGCCTGGGCGGGGAGGATTGCGGTTCCGAAGCCTGCAACCCACCCGCTCAGGAGGTTCACCTTGAAGGTGATCGGAAATGCGTCGTCTGGAACGGTAGATGTGGTCGCGGACGGCACGGGCTTGTCGTCTCGTGCGGGGAGCGCTCTGCTGGCGCTGACGGCACAACGGCTTGGGCTGACCGACGGCCTGAGCGGGGCGTTGGCCGGAACGCGTCAGCGTCGTTCTGCTCATGATCCGGGGCGGGTTCTGTGCGATCTGGCGGTGATGGCAGCCGACGGCGGACGGTGTGTTTCGGATCTCGCGGTGCTCGCGGGGCGACGGCCAGGCGGGTGCTTTTCTCGATCGGGCAGACGGAGATCGACCGGGTCCGCCGGGCACGCGCGCTCGCCCGCGAGCGAGCCTGGAAGGCCGGGGCAGCACCCGGCCGGGTGATCCTTGATTTCGACGCGACGCCGATCAGCATTCATTCCGAGAAGGAGCTGGCGGCCGGGCACTACAAGGGCGGGTTCGGCTTCAACCCGCTGCTCGCATCCTGCGGCCGGGACGTGCTGGCCGGGGTCCTGCGGCCCGGGAACGCCGGCGCGAACAACGCGCAGGATCACCTCGATGTGCTGGAGCTCGCGCTGGAGCAGCTACCCGAGAGCGCCCTGGATGGTGAGATCCTCGCCCGCTCGGATTCCGCCCGCGCCAGCCACGCCTTCGCGTCCGGGTGCCGGGAGTGCCGCATCCGTTTCTCGCTGGGCTACGCGATCAACAACACCGTGCGCGAGCAGATCCTCGCGCTCAGCGAGGACGCTTGGGCACCAGCGGTCAACCAGGACGGCCAGCCACGCGACGGTGCATGGGTCACAGAGCTCACGGGCCTGGTGAACCTGGACTCCTGGCCCGAGGGCACCCGGCTGATCTGCCGCCGCGAGCGCCCACACCCCGGCGCGCAACTCGCGTTCACCGACCTCGACGGGCATCGCTTCCAGTGCTTCATCACCGACCAGCCCGACCTCGACATCGCGGCGCTTGAGGCGCTGCACCGCCAGCACGCCGAAGTCGAGGACCGCGTCAAGACACTCAAGGCCTGCGGCGCCGGGCACCTACCGTTCCAGTCCTTCCAGGCAAACACGGCGTGGTTTGAGCTCGCCTTGCTCGCCCACGACATCATGACCTGGACACAACAACTGCTCCTCGACGGCGAGCACGCCATCGCAGAACCCAAGCGGCTGCGCTACCGCATCCTGCACGTCGCCGGACAAATCACCCGCCACGCCCGACGCACCACACTGCACCTCCCCGCCGACTGGCCCTGGACCGCCGCGATCCTCCGCGCATTCAAGCGACTGAGCACGCTCCCCGCCTACGGCTGACCACCCAGCCTGGGCCAACACGCCGCGCACGAGCACGCTGGACCCCGTCGCTTCACGCTGCACAAAAACACGCTCCGGATCGCCCACCAGCATCAAGCTACCGCTCACGAACCCCCCGCCTCGATCCAGCCAACGCAACCGCCGCCATCACCCAGGCGCCTCACCCAAGAATCAGACGGAACTCACCTTGATGACGAATCGAGGCTAGCGGAGCCCGCTCTATACGTTTACGGGCTCAAGGACGCAGCAAAGTCGGCCCACCAGCTCCTGACCGACCCGCATCTCGAGACCAAATCTTGGGATCAAACGCTCTACGGCCACGTCCTTAGACAGCACAAAACCGAGCGCTTTGCCGCTTGTATGGCAAAGCGAGCGTATTCGGAGAGTGGTCGTGCGCGCCCGCTTCGGACTGCCATGAAGGAGAGCCTCCTCGGTGGCAAGCTCCGCTTGTCATCGAGAACCGACCTTGAGGAGGCCCTCCTTCATGGCAGTCCATTCCGAGCGCCTCGCTGGCTCGGCGGGCGCGCCTGCTTTCCGTGCGAAGGAGGCACTGCGGCCCTCACACGCGCTGGCGGCCTGTCCTCCAAACGAGCGAGTTCATGACACGGATACTCTCGCTACTCGCATTCAGGCTTGGAGGTCGTGATCAGTTCGGCGTACTTGTTATCAGATTCTTCGACAAAGCCTTCGGCGTATTCATTGCCCAGCAAGCGTCCTAGTGTTGGGCTTCGCCAGACGACGCAGGACTCGTGTTCCGTTACCAGCTCCGCGTCCTCGGGCAAGTTGTGGATCGACATGAGGAAGATCAGTTCGTGCGCGCTGATGGCCGGTGTGAAATTGGCGTTGATGTTGAACGCCGCGACCCGGCTGCCGATCTTGTACATGACGTGCATCCATGCGACGCCCAGCGGCGGATCCGGACCGTGACCAATCGTGTTGTTGGCGTTGAACGTGGCTTCTGTGGCGCCGAGGCCATGCCCCAAGTGTGCTTCGGCTCGCCGCGCTGTTTCTTCGCGACGCTTGCCCACGGCTTCGCGCCGACGTTCCTCGGCTTCTTTGCGACGGGCGGCTAGCTCCTGCCGCTTGCGTTCGGCGGCTTCTTGCTTGTGCTGCTTCGCTTGGGCTTGAAGTTCGCTCGCGCTCGGCTGAGCACTCGCCGTCGAGGTCAGAGAGGTGGAGGTAGTCGTGCCGCTCCCGCCGCAGCCTGCGACAAGCAGGCTGGCGAGCAGCAGCACGAGCAGGCCCAAATACCCTGGTCCCCAACGTCCCAATAGATCAAGCACCACCTCAACGCCTCCCCGGAATTGCGCAAGGGTACTGAACACCTGCCGCCAGCGCCTCCTGCACTGTCAGGTGCGCGAACTCCACCATCGGATCGGCCGCCTCGGCCCACAACAGACCCATGCGCTCCCGTACACGTTGGCGATCACCAAGTGTGCCGACATCCTCAGACCCGATCAGTAGCGTACCGTCGGAAGATGCCCCTCGACCCCATCGTCTCGCTTGCCGTAGCCCTCGCCGAGTCACCCGGATCGTGCGTTTGCCTGCTCGGGGCGGGAGTCTCGGCGGACGCTGACGTTCCTACGGCGCAGGACATACTCCGGGACGGACTCCGTGCCCTCTACCGACTCGAGACGCAGACTGCGAGAGATCCATCCGAGGAGGCCCTCGCGAAGTGGCTCAAGGAAAACGGGTACGAGGACCTCGGATACTCGACCCTGCTGGATCGGCTCGCACCCGGCCCAGCGATTCGACGCGAGATGCTCGCGAGACATTTCGAGGGTGTCGAGCCCGGATCGGCGCATGAACGTCTCGCGGACCTCGCGGCTGCTGGCGTGATCAAGGTGTTCATCACCACGAACTTCGATCGGCTGCTCGAGCGAGCCATAGGAGCGCGAGGCGTAGACCCGGTCGTCGTCTCGGACGACGCAACCTTGGCGGCTGCGCCACGTAGAGAGCACTCGCGGGTATTCATCATCAAGGCCCACGGGGACTACCTCCAGGAGACGATCCGTAACACGCCAAGCGAGCTCGCGACGCTCGACCCGAAGCTGACCGAGGAACTACGAATCATCGCCAACCACTATGGGCTCCTGGTGCTGGGCTGGCGAGGTGCCGATCCGGCCCTTGCCGAGATCGTGCGCTGCGGGGTCACCCGCTACGGATCTTGGTGGCTGTCACGAAGCGAGCAACCCGGCGAGCCGACGCGGACTGTCATCGAGACGATCGGAGCCCGCACGATCGTGCGCCCAGCGGGGGCAGGCGAGTTCCTCGCCGAGCTGCAGCGTCGGCTCTCGGTCTATGAGACCTATGAGACGGGCGATCATCCAGGGAGCATCCACGATCAGGTGCTCACGCTGCTCAAAGCCGAGGATGAGATCGCGCTCGACGAGATGCTGCGCCGCGAGCGCTACGCCTTCGAGTCTGTGGTTGATGCGGTCAGAGCCGATTGCGCGAACACGAGCGGGGACGCGCCGAAGCAAGAGCAGGGCTGGCATCGATTGGCTGCGGCTACTGATCGCCGTATCGCGTCACTCATTCCGCTTGCACTCCATCGCCCAGACCTACTCGACACCGAGGTCCGTGGCCACGCAGTCTGGGCTAGCAGCGCCCCGGCGATGAGCGGTCTGACCGCGTGGGTTAAGGCATGGTCTTTCCCCTTCTGGATCATTGGTATGACGACTGGAGGGCTCGCGGTCCGACTCGAGCGGCTCGCGGCGGTTCGACCCCTGCTCTCATCCTTTTGGACCGATCCATCTGGCTATGCAAGCCCCTTTATCGGGCCGCCGGGAGAGCTTGGCTCCTTCGTCGCGGCACGCTTCGGGCCGGGTCCACCCGCGGGACACACCTGGTCGTTCGCGGAGTGGCAGTGGCTCGCGACTGACCTACGGCAGAAAGATTGGCTCGTGTCCCGGTATCCCGACTGGCTCAAACGCGACGGCGAGCCGGAACGCTCCCTCGTCGAGCTCAGCATCCTGATCAACGTGGCGGCAGGACTTCGCGACGAACACCTGATGACCGCCTGGTGGAGCATCGGTAAATCTTTCGCTGACGGCTACGCGCAACGCTTGCAGCGCGACCCCGCCATGCGGCGTAAGGCTGCCGAGGCGGTGGGCACCACGCTGGAGGTGTTCGATGAGCGCGCGCCCGCGATCCTCGAAGCTGGCCCAGGGATGGGGCCGTTTCCCGACCTCAAGCGAACCGCGGACATCCTCAAGGCTGGGAGTGGACACTAGATAGATAAGGTCTCGGATGCCCCCTCGGTCGCCCGACTGTCTCTCGCACGAGCAAAGCAGGTGTCTCGACCTAGCCTTGGCGGGTGGCTGCTTCGGACGATAAGCACGAGCCGCCGCGATCGCCCCCAACAGGTCGCGGTCCCAAGGGGGTCAAACCATCGACTGTTGCCTCACGGATCGAGGTATGGCTGTGAGACATCGACAGGTGACCGCCTGCAGCCCGTCGCGCAGGCTGGGGCAGTCAAGCGGTGCGCTGCGACAACCACGCCAGGACTTCTCGATGCTCGACCTGGCCAGCGGCTATGCGCTCGACCATCGACACATCGACATCCGGCTGGGCGCCGCGCAGCGGCGCGCCATTGGCCTCCAGGAAGAGGCCGGTCAGGAAGAACGCCGTGCGCTTGTTGCCGTCCGGCAACGGATGGTTGCGCGCCAGGTGCTCCAGCAGAATCGCAGCCTTCTCCAAGATCGTGGGGTAGACCTCGACATCGCCGAAGCCGGCACGCGGCGCCGCGAGCGCCGACTCCGCCAGGCCCGCGTTGGGGAAACGCGCAATCTGCTCAGGCGTGGTGGCGAGGATGTCCGCGGCGACCTCGCAGAAGTCCCCGAACTCCGGGTAGTAGACCGCCACGGTCTGCTAGTTGCCCAGGCGGCGCAGCGTCTCGCGATGCTCCTCAGCGAACCGGCGGCGCTGCTCTGTGCGCTCACGATCGCTGCCAGGGAGACCACGCGAGAGATCCCGGCGCTTGGCAGGCGGCGACGCCATCTTCGGTGCGGTAGCGCTCTTGGGTTTCGTCACGCTCATGCCTGGATTGTAGTCGTATGCCGCGGCTGCCTGTGCCGGCTCAGTCCAGATCGCGCAGGTGCTGGTACTCCGCAACGGGCCGTCCGTCCGCTTCGTCCTCGCGCGATCGTGCCACGACGACCCCGATGACTGCGGCGATGGCCACACCCAAGCCGCTCGAAACGCCTACCGAGAGAAGCCTTCCCAGAGAGAACGGCTCCGCCTTCAGCAAGAGCGTGACGACCCCGGCCACCACGACGATGGCGGCCACATGGACGGCAAGCGAGCACACAAAGGCCAGCGGTGGCACGTACACCCGCGTCGGCGGGCCACCGGGGACGTAGGGAGCACCCGACCGGCGCAGATATTCCCGGTTGAGCTGCTCGGCGGCCTCGACATTCCTCACCGTTTGCCAGGTACGCCAAGTGCTGGCCAAGACGAGCGCAGCGAACCCGGCTACCACCACCGCCCGCACCACCTCGGACCGCTTCAGCAAGTACACGGCGAACACGAATGCGGCGAAACCGAGTGCCGCGCCCAGCGCAAGCCCGAAGCGGAACGAAGATCGCTTGAAACGACGCTGACGCTCCCGAGCAAACGCGACCGCGTAGCGCGCGGCGATGACATCCTCGGCAGCTTCGCCGTGCCGCACCAGCCGTCTCGCGCGACGCCTTCCAGGACCATCCAGGCCCGCCATCGCAGCCACCAGCTCCTGCGAGACGACCTCCCCCATCCCCGACCCCAACCACAGGCGCCACTTGTTCACCAGCACAAACTATCGGACTCCGCGCCTACCAGCAGCACCCACCCGACGCCGCTCGATGACGCCCGGTCTTCGTCCGCTGGCGGAGAAGGCGATGTGCATCCCGGTACGCTTCCGCGCGATGCGATTGGTGTATCGAGTCGCGCTGGGCACGGCCGTGCTATTGGTCGCGGCGGCTGCGTCCGGCTGCGGCACGGCGTCGACGACGACCGCACTGCACACAAAGACGGAGCGGCCCCGGACGACAGCCATACGCATATACGCACCTTTCGGTGCTTCAGAAGATCCCGTGGTCCCAGTTAGCCGCACAGTTGGCGGGTACTGCTGGACATCATCCGAGGCCGCAGACCGAAGCGACGCTTGGCGCTGCACGACCGGGAACGACATCTACGACCCATGCTTTGCGGCGAATCACGCCGCCCACTTTGTGCTATGCCCGGAAGGCGGACCGTGGGGCAAAGCCATGCACATGAATCTCACGCGCGAACTGCCGAGCTTGGAACCACCCACTCCCAAACCATCGCCCACCAACGAACCGGCATGGGCAGTCGAACTGACCGGCGGCGCGCGCTGCGTGCTGCTAGAGGGAGCCGGAACCCTCCTAGCCAACCTTCGGGAAAACTACAAATGCTCCAACGGCGTCACGCTCTATGGGGACGCCAACCACGCGAGCGAGCCGTGGACCATCTTCGGCCGCCAAGGCTCAGCCAGGCAGCTAACGCCCGAGACCGTCGCCGCGATGTGGTACTGACGCTCGTTGCTCGTCCAACTAAGGTGTCTCGATCGCGAGGCTGGCTGCGCCTGCTCACCGCGGAAAGCGGGAGCGACGGGCTCGGTCCCTGACTTTGCCCCCGACGACGTCGAAGTTTGGCGTCTGCTTGCGGGTGCCGACAGTCTTCTTGCGTCACCGTATCAGCGCACGTCGACTGTGTGGCTGGTTGCCTGCGCGGTTTGCCAACCCGAGCCGGTGAACGTGACTCTGTAGGCAAACGAACCCGTTTTCTCGGCGCTTATGCTGGCTGTGCAAACACCGTTTCGTGTGGATGTCTGCGCTACACGCACCGGCAGGGAGCCCTTGAGGCGCTCGAACATGCAGGTGCCTATCGGCGTCCCTGCGGGAGATTGAATCTGAGCTAGTAGACGTAGATGGCGTCGCGGGCTGCTGAGGTGACCTGGCAAGCTTCCAAAGGAGGCTGCCTGAGGTGCTCGATCGTGGCCGTGAGGCTGAAGGGGGTGACCACAGTGCACTGACTGACAGGGGTTTGCAGCGGCGGATAGTCGGGGGATTGAATCGAGCTCGGGGAGCCCATTGCTACAGCAATGGTGCCGAGACCGTTGAAGCTGGAGGTCAGAGCCACGGACTGTGGGCCAGGTTTCACGTTGACGCTGGACACGGCCTTTGCTTCGGCGAGGTTGAAGTCGCTGACCGTCTGGGCGAGGAGGTAGAGGTAGCCACAGTTGGGCTGGCTGAGCATGTCGTAGTTGATGTCTATCTGGTCACCTGCAGAGAGAGCGACACGGTAGAAGTCTATTGGCTGCCCACCGCCCACCACGAGGCTGCCCAGCGGAAGTTCGCTTGCCGTGGCAATCGTGCTCGCGCCCGTAGCGCCCGCTGGTGCGGAGATCGATATCCACGCCCCGCAAACGACGACTATGGCGACGATCAGCTTGCAGGCGTTGCGGCGGTGAAACATCACCGCCCCATCGACATGCGAGCAGTTTCAGCATATAGAACAAGTGTCCACGGGGAGGTAGCGACCGGCGCCGCCAGGTCCTCTTCGCCATCGCCAGCGTGGTCAAGGTCTTCAGTGACCTTCGCGCGCAGCCGTGCCGCTGGCCCCTGCGCGCGCCTCACACTCGCCGCCGCTGGGCTCCACGCGCTCCCCGAGTGGTCTCCCTGATAACGTCTTAGACAATGGGGGCGGTATGGCGGCGCGTCCTATTTCGGGCTGAGCCCGCAACCGCACGATCTCTTCCTCGAGGACGCTACCGGGGCCACGGTCAGTGTTGAATCTTCGCCGCGCGGATTGTGAGAGTCGTCTGCGTGGTGTGTGTGGCGCCTGCGGGGTCGTGAGCAACAACGGTTGCGCGTGCGCGCAACACGGGTGTGTGGGAAAGTAGTGTGCGTGCCTTTCGCGAGAAATGCAGCTTTATCGTCGCCACGTGCCCGCCAGTGACGTTGAATGAGCCGACTGCGATGGTCAGGATCGCGGCCTTCCGCGTCTTGGATTTGTGAGCCTTGGCCTTGCTGACGGCGTTGAGCGTCTTCAGTGTGATCGTGCCGGTGCAACTGATCGTCTCGGCGGGACAGCTCACCTCGACGCTGAGATCGCCATCCGGGGTCACGCTCGGGGATGTGTTCGTCAGCGTAGCGTTGGGCAAGGCTTCGTTGAAGCCGAGTACGCCCGTCTTTGCCGTGGCTTCTTCTTCGTGTTTTTCGTCGCCGGGTGCGCTCACCGGCGGGTTAGACGACGTTGTGAACGTCCCGCTGGTGCTATCACTCGTTCCACCCGAGTTGCTCGCGACTACACGGAAGTGGTAGGTCGTGCTCGCGACCAGCCCCGAGATTGACGCGGACACCGCTACAGCGCTGTCGCCGGAGCCCGGCAGAGTAGCGCACGGAACGCTTCTCGCATAGCTTTCCGTTGGGCCGTAGTCGAATTCGCATTTCGTGATGCGTCCCCCGTTGGGGTTGATGGTTGCGTTCAGCGTCGCCGTGGTCTGGGTGACCGACGATGCGGCGCTCGGCGCGACCGTGGGAGGGGGCGGTCGCACCTCAACAGAAGTGCTGGTTGCTTCTCTCGCGCCATAGGTTCCGGAAACGGTGACCAGACACGCGATCTGGCTTTCGGCGTCGCTTGGCTCGATCGTGTATGACGTCGTCTTATCGCCGGTTGATAGTCCGTTGCGGAGCCATTCATAGCTGTAGGTGAGGGTGCCTTCCCCTGTCCACGTGCCAGATGTGCAGGTGAGCGTCTCGCCTGGTTCTGCAATGCCGCTGAGTTGGGGCGGTGTAGTTGCGGATGGCGGCTCGGTCTGGAACGCGCCGATGTCGCAGTGGCTGTTACGAGGCATGCCCCGCTGGTCGACGTCGAGGGGGATTGTCGCGGTCGCCCAGCCTCCGGAGCCGTCGTCTCCGGCGATGCCTTCGCATTCGGTGGTCGCATCGATCGCGGCGCTGCCGGGTTCTGGCGCCATTGTTTGGGTCGGCCCGCCGTTTTCTGCCAACGGCGTCAGCTTCGGGTTGACGTTGAGCAGTGGGTCGTACTCCAGCGTGAAGCCGCATTCGCCGCTGGAGCCTTCCAGGAGGTTGTTGCGATTGTCTTCCGCCGGGGATCCGCCGGCTTGGAACATGCAGTTGGGGCCTTCAGATGCGCTGCCGTCCGCAACGATGGAGCTGCTGATCGAGGCGCCTCCTCCCTGCGGCTGATACACGTTGCCGCCCCATGACTCCCACGCGTTGACTGGGCTTGCGGTGTTGTCGTAGAGGGTTACATGTTCGAGGGTGCCTCTGTCTATGGCGAGCCCTCCGCCGTAGACGAGTGGTGGAGTCGTCGTGGTGCCGGCGCTGGCGATGTTGCCGGTGATCGTTGTGTTCGCGATCACGGCCGTGGCGTTTTTAGAGAAGTTTCCGACGCCGCTATCCAAGCCACCACCCATAGCCTCACTTTTCGAGCCGCCTGCTTCGACGGTATTGTAGGCGATCGTCGAGTCTGCGACGAGCAGGTGGCCTGTGTTGAATATGCCCCCGCCGAGCGCTTCGCCGGCTGTGCTACCGGGATTTTCGGCGTGCGCGACGTTGTGTGTGATGGTGGAATCGATGACGTTAAGCGTGCGCGCGTTGAAGATCGCGCCTCCCATGGCGTTATCGGCGTGCGCGAGATTGCCCGTGAGATCGTCGTTGGTGAGCGTGACTGAGGAGGATTCTGTTCCGCTGCCCAGGATCATTATCGCGCCGCCACCATTTTCGCCGAATTCGCCGTCGTCTTCTCCCGCGGCGACGCCTCCGGTGATCTTCACGCCTTCTATTTCGATCTGCGAGAAGCCGGCGCTGTAGGGAATGATGATCACTGGGTCGCGGCCGTCGGTCTGTTCGATTGTCGTCTCCCCTGGGCCTGCTCCTTGGATCGTGATGCCCGCAGTGATTTGGAGAAACGCGTGCACTCCAGATGGATATCCATTCGCTTCGCCAAGTTGATAGATGCCGCGTTCGAGCTTGACCGTCGAGTCTGGCTCGGCATCCGCATACGCGATCGCTGCACGCAGGTCCGAGCAGACAAACACAGCGACCCGTGATTCCACGCACGAGCCGCCGCTGGAGTCAGCCGTCGCCGCAGGCGCTTCGAAGACGGGCGCCAGCGCCACAGTCACACTATTGGAAGTCTTGGTACCAGTTCCTTCGTTGCCTTCGATCGATGCTTTATCGCTGTATTTGACGAAGGCCGTGAGTTTGTGTGTGCAGGTGAAGGTCTCTTCGGCGCTGGCTGCGAGTTCGGTGGGCCCGGCAGGACTGATGCTTTCGCATGCGCTGTCTTTCAGTGCTCCGAATTGCAGGTTAGTGCTGCCGGTGTTCTTGACGATTGTCTTGTAGTCAACAGTGTCAGCGACCTTGCCGTTCAGTTCAGCCTTGGTGTAGGTGGGTTCGTTCGAGAGCTTTTGCAGCGTTTCGATCGTGAACGCGGTGGAGGGCGAGTACTGCGCCGCCTGCACAACGAACTTGCCGAAGCCGAAGCCGACGTAGCGTGTCCACACCACAGTCGCATCGCCCCCGGCATCCGTCGCAACCTGGGGTGCGGATGTTTCATCTTCTGAGATGCTGGCTGGTTTTACCCATGGCTGGCCCACCGGCTTGACCGTCGCCTGTACGACGTCGCCTGGGCCGTAGTACTTGGTCCAGGTGGCGATGGTGTCCCCCGCAGCGTTCACGTCAACCTGAGGGTGGCCGCCTGATTCAAAGGCGGTCGGCGTTC
This sequence comes from uncultured Actinomycetota bacterium, assembly GCA_963805565.1. GTDB lineage: Bacteria > Actinomycetota > Thermoleophilia > Solirubrobacterales > Solirubrobacteraceae > Palsa-744. Next base: position 53,974 of record CAWDUK010000001.1, read on the forward strand.
CCCAAGGCTTGCCCGCTGGCTTGACCGCTGTTTCTATGGGCCGGCCATAGCCGTAGATGAAACGCTTCCAGATGGCCGTCGCGTCTCCCGCGGCGTCCACCGCGACCTGCGGTTCGAGGCCTTCTTCCTCGCTTTCTTCTGAGACGATTGCCGGCGCTTCCCAGGTCGCGCCCGTCGGCTTGACCGCTGCCTGCACAGCGTATTTGCTCATGCCGCCGGAGCTCTGGCCGATGTAGCGTGTCCACACGACAGTCGCGTCTCCCGTGGCGTCCACCGCGACCTGGGGTTCGGATGCATCCTGACCTGTCTGTGAGACAGTCGCCGACTTTGCCCAAGGTCCGCCCGCCGGCTTAAAGGCCGCCTGCACGACATCGTCGCGTATCCAAACGGCTATTGCTTGACCCGTGGGATCCACCGCAACCTCAGGTGCGTGTGCTTCCTGGCCTGCTTCTGAGAGCGTAGTCGGCGTACCCCAGGGTTCGCCTGCCGGCCTGACCGCCGCCTGCACGACGTCATTGCTGCCATTGAAGCGCCGCCATACGACGGTCGCGTCTCCCGCGGCATCGACCGCAACATGAGGTTCAGATGCTTCCTGGCCTGCTTCTGAGAGCGTGGCCGGCGATCCCCAAGATCCGCCCGCCGGCCTGACCGCCGCCTGCACGACGTCATTGCTGCCATTGAAGCGCCGCCATACGACGGTCGCGTCTCCCGCGGCATCGACCGCAACATGAGGTTCAGATGCTTCCTGGCCTGCTTCTGAGAGCGTGGCCGGCGATCCCCAAGATCCGCCCGCCGGCCTGACCGCCGCCTGCACGACGTCGTTGATGCCATTGAAGCGTGCCCACACCGCGATCGCGTCTCCGGCAGCGTCCATCGCAACCTGCGGTTCGTACGCGCTCTGGCCTTCTTCTGAGACGTTAGCCACGGGCGTCCACACGCTTGCAGCAGCCGGCGATACTACAGCCAGCCCGAGCGCCAGCGCAACGCCCAAGCCAGCGACTCCCCGCCGCGTCGCACGGAGGAACCCAGCGACCGTCAGACCCCCATGTAGCCGAGCCAGAACCCCCATGCCCTCCCCATAGACGCCCGCGACGTCCGTGTCCGGTGAATCGAATAAGCCATACGGAAGGTACCAGATTGACTATCCAAGCGGATTTCCCGCAACGAGGATATGCTTGAGCATCCGAGGCACAGCTGAGCATCGATCTGTACCTGCTTTCCGCCGCGTCCCCGTCAGGTTACATTCACGTCTCACTTTCGGGGGAGTGCGAAGTCGCGGTTGAGGCGATCACCACGGCGACGTCTGGGCCGGGCGTCGCTGTGCGGTTAGGCTTCGCTGACGATGGTGCCTGAGCCCTCCGTGTTGATCGTCTCTCATGCTCAGGCCGCTGAGATTGAGACGCTGCTGCCAGCCGTCGACGCGCCCCGGCGAGCGGATCGGCACATGGCTCGCGCCCGGCTGCGGAGTATCGGGTATCCGCTCTCCGCCGCGCTGACCGTAACCGACTATCAGGCGTTTGTCTCCTCCAGAGAGATCCGCGTCGATGAAACCGGGCGCGCACGGATCGTTCGGCAGACGCCGACGCGGGTGTTCAAGGTCTCGGTCGGAGTCAGCGGCTTTCCCGTCGACCAGACGTGGTGGGCGTTTGATCAGCGCTATCAGTGGATTGGCCGGCAGCCCCAACAGGTCAGCTCCGGTGATCACCTGTTTGCGATGGCAGTCGACCGTTGGCGCAGCGCCGTGGTTGGTCTGTACGAAGCCGTGTCACCTGGCGCTCAGGCTCTCCCTGGTTCTCCTGATCCGAACCGCTGGCCGTTGGCGTTGGGCGTGCGGCCGCTAGCGGCGATCCTGCCTCCGGATGCCGAACACATCCCCGGGCTTTATGGGCCGCAGAACCCAATACCGGAGCACGTCAACAATCCGGACCATCAGACGGCGCTCTACGCGGCCGTGAGAAACAGCCCCCCTGCCCCGTCGCCTACCACTGTCGAGGCTCGAATCCAGGAGGTGCAGTGGCCCGACTTGGGTGACGACGTCCTTCAAGCTGTCTACGAGCTCGGCAGCGAGGCGCGATTTGGCCAGGTGCTGGAGCGGGCGATCGCGATCGGCGGATGGACCCCGGAAGAGCTCGACGTGCTGGCCTGGTACACCAGCGCCAACGCCGAGCCTTCTCACATCCGCACCGTCGTGCGGCAGGCAATCGGCTTTGAGGAGAGCTCGACTCGGCGGATCCACCGCGACTACAGCAGTGGCCCGTACCGGATCGTCGGCGACTATCCGCCGGTCGGCGGCGGGTTCGGCGCCACGTACCGGCCAGCCAGTGGACACGAAGCGACACAGCCGGACGACGCCGTGCTCAAGATCGACCTTGCGGCGCTTGAGGCGGCGACCGAGCGACACATGAAGCTGCAGGACGACCTGGCTGAGGCATTGATGGCACGGGGGATCGACCCTCGGTCGCCATCCGGGTCCCAGCCGTTCTTCGACCTCGCCTTCGAGCACGGCGGCCTCCGCTACGTGGTCGAGGTCAAGGGCAGCGACCCGGCGAGCCGGCAACAGGTCCGCTATGGCGTCGGTCAGGTCCTGGAGTATGCCCACCTGCTCAGCAGCGCAGACGCTCCGGTGATTCCGGTGATCCTGCTCGAGAGCGTCCCGCCGATGCCATGGGTGGATTTGGCGGGGCAGCTCGGCGTCCGGGTGCTTGTCGCGACTGAGCTTAATTCCGCTTTGGACAGATTGCTTCAGTAACCGGGTGTCCGGCTGCGGCGCTCTGCGCAAATGTCTGACCGACCCCTCCCGTATCCTTTCGATCGCGCCGTCCTCAGGCGTGTCTCCCCATCAACGTCTGCCCACGCTTGGACGCTGAGGAGCAAGGGCCCAAGGCTCGGGGAAGGTTCACCCATCCTGTGATCGTGAGCGTGGGACACGATCGGAAAGGTGAGCTGTATGACTAAGAACTCCGGTTTTAAACGCCAAGTCAGGGCGCGGGTGGCGATCACTGGCGAGCCGTACTCGGTGGCTCGGCGGGCGATCCAGAATGCGGACGTGGCCCTGTCCCAGCAGGAATTGGAACGGCTGATTGCCGACATCCAGGAGTACCTAGCCGGGCGCGGCCGCGTGATGGTGCCTCATGGCTTCACGGTCGAGTCGGTCGAGAATGACACGGCGGTGGTGCGGATGCCGGTGATCTGGAAGCCCCGGAAGGACACGATCATCGCGCTAGCGAGCGACACGCCCACCACCAAGAACGTGGACAAGCTGCGCAGCCTGTTCGAGCGCGGGCTGGGCTCCGGCGAATATCTGCCCAACGCCAGGCTCGCGAATTGGGACGCCGCCATCGAGAACGGGCCGCGGCCCGGCAAGCTCGACTGGACGGTCCAGATGCGCGTCAGCGTCTAGCCACCGAGGCTGAGCGAGTGCGGGCGGCCAGCGCCGCCCGCACTCGTATGCACGCCGCCAATTGCAGGACCGCGGCCCCGCTTCGCCCCGGCGAAGCGGAAACCAGCATCGGCATTGACGGCGTCGCTGCTTTGGAATGCCATGAAGGAGGGCCTCCTTGGTGGCAAGCTCCGCTTGTTACCGAGAACCAACTCCGAGGAAACCCGTTTAATGTCGCACGCCGGACGAGAACAAGCCGCCTTGCGCTGATGCACCAAACTGGCGCCTGGCCTGGACAACGAACGGAACTGCCGTAGTGTTTCTTAGGAACGGGCGACGGCAATCCCGCCGGCGTGCCACTCATCGATGCGCGGCTGCTACATCTTCGCGCGGGTCAGTGTGGGCTTGGGTCGAGGATTTGAAGCCCTTTGAAGTAGTGGCGGTAGAAGCCGCGGTCGCGGGTCAGCAGCCGGTCGGCGTTGGCGAGCGCATGCGCGGCGATCAGGAAATCCGCGATCACCCGCTCGCGTGTGCCGCCGGCGCGCCGGTAGACCCGCCATGCCTCGCCGGCGCTCAGCGCCGTGGCAGCGTCGAGCGTCGAGAAATCGATGCGCAGGCGGCTGAGCGCCTGATCCGCCGCTTGTGTCTCTGGGAATGCCGCAGTGGTCTCTGCCCACACGACCTCGCACGCGATCAGGCTGCCCTCGACGATGCAGTTGCGCAGCGCGGCGGCCGAGCTGGCGCCGAACTGGGCATCGGCGGCAAACACGTCCAGCAGCACGCTGGTGTCCACAGCCGTGATCACACCGTGTCAGGCTCGCCACGCAGCGTGCTCAGCATCTCATCAGTGGTCTGCTTGAGCTCGAGGATCCCATAGACCGCTTCGACGGGGTTACGCTCGCTGGTCTTCCTGGCGACCAGCCGCCCATGCTCCTCGCTGAACTCAAGCTGATCACCGGGACGAATGCCCAGCCGTTCTCGCAACGGCTTAGGGACCGTGACCTGCCCCTTCTCAGAGATTGTGCTACGCATATTCAAACTCTATCGGTAGGCATCTTTACCAATCCTACCACACACCGGCGGCCCGGCGGTCGGTAGCGGGTCGGTCTGAAACCCCTGGACGTACGTCGCCCGTCGGTCTACGCTACGGGCGCAATGCCTCTGACGGTCCCTGACAGATCGGTCCGTTCCCGTTCGGGATCTCCGTCGCGCAGGGAAGCATGGGCGCTATCGCTGGTCGCCGCCTTCCTGCTCTATTACTCGGTGGACGTAGTGTCGGGACTGCTATCAGGTCGCTGGGACGCAGACGCCGGCCGCATCATCTTTGGTGTCTACGTCGCGGTCGTTACGCTCTGCGTCAGCTGGCGCGCGATCAGGACATGGCGCCGCCATCGCAACGACAGATCAAACTGACCCACTACCCGGCGTCCGGCATGCGAGCTCGGACGCAAGTCAGCGGACGAACTAGGGCCAAGCGTTCCAGTCACGGTGCAGGCCCTCGCCGACCAAGCTGGTCTGTCCTACCGGTCAGAGCACTCCGAAGGTCTCCAAGAGGACCCGGAAGGCCTCCAGGCAGCATGACCGAGAACGGGCCTTACATGCCGCCCTGCCGCGAGCCCTGCGTGGCGGCTTGCGGACGACCGATGGACCTGATATCACATCCAGTGCGGTGTGGAGCGTTGCCGGGGTTTGCCCGGACGCCCGTGCCGAGCGATTCCATAGAGATCGCCTCCCGATATGCCTGCAACCCTTACCCAGTCGAGAACCCAGCGACTAGCGCCATAGAAAAACCCCGCGTTAGCGGGGCTTTTCCTTAGCTGGTCTGTAAGCCGGATCCTGTCGTTGGGTGACCATCCATCTGAGCGGCCTACCTGGACCTTGGCGGGCAGCCTGCAAGCGGTCCTGTTTGGCCTTGCATCGAGTGGGGTTTACCCAGCCGCCGCGTCACCGCGACGCTGGTGCGCTCTTACCGCACCATTTCACCCTTGCCCGCCAGCCGTTCACGTGGGACGGCTGACGTCGGCGGTTTGTTTCTGTGGCACTTTCCCGCGGGTTTCCCCGGGTCGGTCTCCCGACCACCCTGCCCTGCGATGTCCGGACTTTCCTCCAGGGCGTAAAGCCCCAGCGGCCACCTGGCCAGCACAGTCAATCTAGCGTGCCGGCGGTGGGCATACCAGCTCGGACCCGCCGATCGTCGTGCGCTCGTGAACGGATCAGCTCAGGCGCCGCGGCACGATCCGCCGCCCTTCGCGCGGTCAAACTCGACGCAGAAGGCCGACGACCCGGCCCAGAACCTCGACTTCGCGGCTGCGGATTGGCTCCATCGCGTCGTTTTCCGGCTGCAACCTGACGTGGTCCGACTCCCGGAAGAAACGCTTCACGGTCGCCTCCTCGCCAAGCAGCGCGACGACAATGTCGCCGTCTGCAGCCGTGTCCTGCGGCCGCACGACAACCAGGTCTCCGTCGAGGATGCCCGCGTCCTTCATCGACTCCCCGCGAATGCGCAGCAGGTATCCCCCGTCCTCCCCGCCCGCCATTTCGGGCACCGGAACGTACTCTTCAATGTTCTCCTCTGCCAGAACCGGTTGACCCGCAGCCACGGAGCCGACAAGCGGAAGACCTCCGCCGGAGACGAAGCTGCGCACGCTGTCAACCGCGCCGCCGACCGCCTTGTCCAGCAACTCGATCGCGCGCGGCTTCGACGGGTCACGTCTCAGCAGCCCAAGCTTCTCAAGGTTCGCAAGATGCGCGTGGACCGTAGAAGATGAGGCCAGGCCGACCGCCTTCCCGATGTCGCGCACCGTGGGCGGGTAGCCGTGCTTGGCCGAGTGCTTGCGGATGAAGTCGAAGATCTCCTGCTGGCGCTTGGTCATGTCCATTGAGACGCGGCTCCTGTAGTCATGTCATGCGGCGTGAACGAACACCTGTTCGTACAGTAGCGGCATACGCGGACGGATGCAACCTTCAGTCGCAGACGACGCTCCAGCCGGCATGACGGCGAGAGGACCCACGAGCGCCCGCGACGGGCCGCTGGCTATACTCGCCCCCTCTGCGCTCGTGGCGGAATTGGTAGACGCGCAAGGTTGAGGGCCTTGTGGGCTTTACGGCCCGTGGTGGTTCGAGTCCACTCGAGCGCATGCGAAAAGCCCTGCAAATGCAGGGCTTTTCTGTGCCAAAAGCCTCCCGTCCCCGTCCCGCCGTAGTGTTCGGATTGTTGCCATTGGCAACTCCGAACATTTTTCCGAACATCGTCCCGCTGCGCGGACGCTCGTCGGAGATACAGGCAAGGAGGCAAGCATGAGCTGCAGCTACGCGAAGGGAGCTTGGGAAGTCAGGTGGCGCGACGCCAGCTCGCGTCAGCGCTCGCAGCGATTCGACGACGAGCGCGTCGCCAGGGCCTTCGACGAGGCGATGCGCGACCAGCGCACAGGCGAGCGCCCCGATCGACCCAGCGGCAGCAGCGGCGGCGTCTACCCCTACAAGACAACCTCAGGCACCAGGTGGCGCTACGTGGCCCGGCGCTCGGACGGCTCGATGACCAGCAAGCGCGGGTTCACCAGCCCCAAGGCCGCTCGCGACGCCCGCCGCCGCTTTTTGGAGCGCCAGGAGCGCGGCGAGGCCCGCCACACCAAGGAGTCTTTCGGCGAGTTCTGGGAGCGCTGGCTGGCCCGCCGAAAGCCCTACCTGGAGGCCGGGACGTGGCAGGGCTACGAGCGAGACGGCCGCCTGCGGCTGCTGCCGGCGCTGGGCCCGATCGCCCTCGGCCACCTGGACGTCGAGGCCGTGCGCGAGCTGATGGACCGGATGACAGAGGCAGTCGAAGCCGAGGAGCTCGCACCCAAGACAGTCAACAACACGCTTGGCACGCTTGTCGTGTGCCTGAACGCCGCGTCCGACGAGGACCTGATCGCAACCAACCCCGCCCTCCGCGTGCAGCGTCTGCCCGCCGCGCACATCGAGCGCGAGTACCTGCGCCTGCACGAGATCCCGGTCTATCTGAGCGGCTGCAGCGAGGTCTACCGGCCCCTCGCCGAGCTGTTGATCGGCAGCGGCCTGCGCATCTCAGAGGCCCTGGCGCTGCGCGTCGGCGACCTGGATCTGGAGCGCACGCGCGGAACGATCGTCGTCTACCGCTCCCGCAAGCAGGGCACAGCCGTCGGCTCGACCAAGTCCGGAAAGTTCCGCCCCGTGGAGATCGGCCAAAGCCTCGTGCGCACGCTGCAAGAGCTCCTTACAACCCGCACGCAGATCGGCACGGGCGAGCGCCGCGACACGCATGTGTTCACGATGCCCCTGCGCGAACGCAAGCGCGATCGCGGCCGCTGGCAAGACGGTGGCGCAGGCGAGCCGATGGACCGCAACACGATCTCCCGAGACTGGCACAAGGAAGCGCTGCGAGACGCCGGCCTTCGCGACATGCCGCTGCATTCTCTGCGGCACACCGCCGCGGCGGCCTGGCTGGCGGGCGGCAACTCGCTGATGTACGTCCAGCGCCAGCTTGGCCACGCCGACATCCGCACCACTGAGCGGTACTACGGCCATCTGGAGCGCAATGTGCTGGCCGCCGGCGCTCTGGCAACCGAAGAAGCGATCGCCGAGGCGGCGCGCAGGCACTCCTGACAGAAGGCTCGCCCTGCCTGCCGGCTATCGCGGCGGGCGCGAGCCGATCTACGACACCAGCCGCGACGCATCCACCGCACAGGCAGAGCGCGTTGCCGGCGCCGAACGCCCGGGAGTCCACGCCGCGCGCGCATCGTCTATCCAGCGCTTGAGATCCTGCGGCACGAATCGCAGCGGACCCTCCGGCCCGCCGACGCGAATCGCAGGTATACGCCCGGTCTTCGCTGCGTCGTAGAGCCACGCGCGGGACACGCCAAGCTCGGCGGCCACCTGCGCAGGCTTCAGCAAGCCAAGCAGAGGATTCAACGTCTCTTCCGCACGCATATTGCTTACGACCGCCAGCGCCTCACCACGGCCAATACACACCTCCCGCGGCGCCGCCGTCCGCGCCACCCATCGACCGCAGCTACTTCGGCGGGGAGTGTCGTAGGAACTGTGTAGGCATGAGCGAGAGAGGTCGTTATGCCTACTATTACGCAGGGTCAGATGGAGTCGCAGGAGCTGGTGTTCGGCGCCGGCGGGGAGCGCAGGGAGCCCGAAGGGCGACCGGAGTGGACCGGCGGCGGCGCGCTTGCGGCGGGGGACTCGACGGCGGGCCGGCCGGGGCGTGCGCTCTCTCCGGAGCTGGTCGACGGGACCGTCGATCGTGGGGCTGGCCGCCGTCGTGTGCGGCAAGCTCTCGGGGTGGGCTCTGATCGGCGGATCAGTGATGAGGTGATCGACGAGTTGCTTGCCGGGGCGAGCAGTGAGGAGGAGATCGCTGGGCCCGGCGGCTTGTTGGCGCAGTTGACCAAGCGGCTGGTGGAGCGCGCGATGGAGGTCGAGCTGACCGACCATGTCGGCTATGAGGCGCACTGCGAGCCGCCTGGTGGCGCGGAGAACCAGCGCAACGGCAGCTCGCCGAAGACGCTTCTCACCGAGCACGGGCCGGTGGAGATCGATGCTCCCCGGGACCGGGACGGCAGCTTTGAGCCGCAGATCGTTCGCAAGCGTCAGCGGCGGTTCGTGGGGTTCGACGAGAAGATCCTCGCGCTCTACAGCCGTGGAATGTCGACGCGGGATATCGAAGCTCACTTTCGGGAGATCTACGGGGTGCAGGTCAGCCGCGACCTGGTCAGCAGGGTCACGGATGCGGTGATGGATGATGTGCGGGAGTGGGCCAAGCGGCCGCTGGAGGACATCTACCCGATCGTGTTCTTGGACTGCATGGTGTTGAAGATCCGCGAGGCAGGGACGGTGCAGCGTCGCGCGCTCTACCTCGCCCTCGGCGTCACGCTGGAGGGTGAGCGGGACGTGTTGGGCATGTGGTTCCAGGAGACCGAGGGCGCGAAGTTCTGGATGCAGGTCCTGACCGACCTGAAGACCCGCGGCGTGCAGGACATCCTGATCTGCTGCGTTGACGGCTTGAAGGGCTTCCCAGAGGCGATCGAGGCGATCTTCCCGAAGACGACCGTCCAAACATGCATAGTTCACCTCATTAGAGCAAGCTTGCGTTATGTGCCGCGCCGCGAGCGCGAGCAAGTCGCCCGCGACCTCAAGCCGATCTACACAGCCAAGGACGCCGACCAGGCGCAGGCCGAGCTTGAGGCCTTCGATGAGAAGTGGGGCAAGCGGTTCCCCGTGATCACCCAGGCGTGGCTGAACGCCTGGGAGCATGTGACCCCGTTCCTCGCGTTCCCGCCGCAGGTCAGGCGCGTGATCTACACGACAAACGCGATAGAGGCCCTCAACAGGCAGCTGCGCAAGGCGATCAAGACGAAGGGCAGCTTCCCCAACGAGGACGCCGCCCGCAAGCTCGTCTACCTCGCCCTGCAGAACGCCGTCCCGCAATGGACCCGCACCCGGAACTGGACCACAGCGCTACTCGCGTTCAAGATCCACTTCGGCGACCGCGTCCCCGACACCACCAACTGAGTTACAATAATCCAAGAAACCGCCTACACAGTTAATGTGACGCCCTCGTGGATCGTCGCGACACTTCGCGGCGACGCTCGGCGGCACCACTGAGGCGTATGCGGGAACTTCTTGGAGATCGATCTGCTGCGGACTTCCATTTTCCGTGAGCAGCGTCGAGAAGACCGCGTCGTGAGCAGCGCTGTAGAGATCGTCAACCGGAATGCCCGTGTACTCGTGGAACACCGCCGAGAACTCGTGTGCCACGAATGGCCGCATTGCCGGGTCCGTTCCGACGATCGCAGGCTCAATCACGTCGTGCCCGTCCATCGTTAGGGCTCACGTCTCGGTTGATGCGGGGTGTATGACGTAGTTCCACTCGCCGTGGAAGGTGTCTCGTTCGATGTTCACGGCGTCGAGTTCTTGGTCTGTGACTTTGACGCCCTTGGGATAGTCGCGGTCGTCGAGTTGGGCGTATACCTTCAGGCCGGTGCTGGTGGTGGTGGCGGCGATCAGGTTGATGATGACCTCGTGGCTGATCAAGGGCTTGCCGCGCCAGTTCATGCTCATGAAGCTGAACAGGCGGTGCTCGATCTTGTTCCACTTCGAAGTGCCGGGCGGGAAGTGGCAGACGGCGATCCGCAGGCCCGTTTGGTCTGCGAGCTTTCCCAGCTCAACCTTCCATAGCCGTGTGCGGTAACTATTTGATCCGCCGCTGTCGGCCGTGATCGTCAGCTCCTCGGCATCCGGGTAGCGCTGCTTGCCGAGGCTCTCCCACCAACTCTGGATAGAGGCAGCCGCGAACTGGGCGGTGTCGCGGTCCACCCCGACGTTGACCCACCCCTCATCAAGGGTGAGATCCAATACCCCGTAAGGGATCGCGTGCCCCAACTCCTTGTCCTTGAAATCGTGGGTACGGACCTGCACTGGCTTTCCCTTCGGCTCGAGCTCCCGTCCGACGGCCTTGAAATCCCCGACCAGCTCGCGCTTCTTGGTATCCACACTGATCGCTGGCTCACCACGCTCGATCGCTTTTTGAACGACCGCGTTTATGTGCGCGAACTGCGCGTCACGATCCGGGTGGTCTGCCCCCTCCCTGGCCTTCTGGTTGGCCTGCAGGCTGTATCCCAACCGTTTCAGCAGGCGCAGGACTGTGCTGTCGCTCACCCCATAGCCACGCTCAGCGAGCGCCCCGGCGAGCTTCACAGCGCTCTTGGACGTCCACCGCAACGGCGAGCAGGGATCACCTCGAGTCTCGGGGGCCACCAGCCGCTCGAGCTCCTCTTCGATCCCGGGATGCGTCTCCTCGATCGGCTTATTACCCGCCCCCCGACGACGCACGCGACCCTCATCGAGCACCTCACTGGACTCCAGCTCACGAACACCACGACGAACCGTCTCCTGGTCAAGACCAGTCGCCCGCGCGACTGCCGCGATGCCCCCATACCCATGCGAACGAGCCTCTGCGGCCGCCCACAACCGCCGCCGGCGCTCATCCAACACGCCCTTCTCCCTCAACAGCCGAAAACGCTCCCCAATCGCCCGCTCATCAATCACACCAACAGGTTCTACACAACCCCCGCAAACCCTTCACTTATTGAGATGCGAGCCCTTACCGTGAGCAACGCGAAGCGGACGTTGAGGCGCATCGTCCTGTACGCCGCATGGGCCGCCACCTCGGCAAACTGTGCCGGGTGAAGGTCAAGCTGATCGGCCAGATCGAGGTAGGGATCGCCGAAGTGATCGATGGTGCCCCAGTCAAGGAGTGAGGAGACCACGACGGTCGGTCCAATCCGCAAAGCGAGAAAGGGCGCGACTTGTAGATCGCGGTAGTCGAACCCCTCTTCGCGACTCGCTGGCACCTGCGAGCAGAAGATTCGCAGCGAACCGGGTGTGCGGTCAAATCGAACCCGCCCGCGGATGGCCTGAAGGACGTGGTGGAGTTCGGATTGCCGTCCCAGTGCGGCGCGGTCGACGATCGTAGGGCCATCTCGGTCGCACCGGTCCCGTGGCAACACGAGCTCCTTGATCTGAAGCCCGTAGTAGATCTTCGCCATCCACAGAGACAAGAGTGTCTTGTCCAGCGCACGCACGGCGTCGGTGCCTTCCCGAAAGGCACGGGCGAGTTGATCCTCAACCGCAGCCAGCCAGAACCCATTGCATTCCTTGCAGCTCGGAATGGTCAGCTGGCGATAGGGGATCGACGTTCCGTTGCGAAGGAACATACGTTGGTCCCAGAGATTGAAGTCCTGCTGCAGCCACTTCGCAAACACGTGCTCGACAGTGCGATTCGAGGCATCCAGGAGGATTCCGCACAAGAAGCAGTGCTCGTGATCGAACGCCATGTCCCGGTCTGTGTGGTAGCTGAGAAGCGCCAATTCTTCGGGTGTCATTCGCCGGAACCGCATCTGTCTGAGCGTAGTGGGAGCGGTAGACCCAGCCCCGTCGCAAGACGAAGGGCCGCCACCGAACTACCGGGCCCGCTGGAGGGCCTGTCAGGACGCGATGCGCTCGCTCGTGCGGCCGGGTCTCGCCGCGAGCGCGTGATGCGGGACGGAGATGAAATCGAGCGCGTGCCCACGATCATCGCTGATCTCTACGAGCGCCAGCTGATCGTCGGCCTCCACAACGGTGCCGATCGTCCCCGCCGGCCAGCGACCCGAGTCGACCAACAACTCGACCACATCGAGAATCGCGTGTTGCGTGTCTGCCATCGCCCGATGATTCTCGCAGACCTACGGGATGTCCACCCAGGTCGAGGTCAGCCGCGGCGGTCGATCGCGTTGACTGATCCACGTCGTGACTACGGGGTGTGTCGCTCCGTTGAGCCCGTCGATCATCACGACCACCTCGTATCCGACTCCGAACGGCGTGATCCGAGTCGCCCGAACCTCCGCCTCGGGCAGCGCCGCGAGGATCTGGTCATGCAGGTAGCGCCAGTCCGACGCGGTGATTCCGAGCGCAGAGGCGAACACGCGCGCCTTGTGGCGACCGCGTTCGTGAGCGAGATCGAGCGCGTAGCGGACAAGCTTGTCCGTGGGGATCCGCGCCTCCCGAGCTCTCGGAAGACGCACCGGCTGATTCATCGCCAAGACCGTACCCTCAAACGCTGACGTACCGAGTGGAGGCAACCCAAACGAACTCCTTCGCCAAGGCATAGAAGCTGCCCGCCCACGAGCATGTTGCGCGTGAGCAACAACCTGACGGTCGCCCTCACTGCAGCCGCGCTCGGAATGTCGCGGCCTGATATTCCCTGCGCTTGCGCTCTGCCGCACGCGCGGCGCGCCGTTGACCGGCCCCCGCTTTTCGGTCCACTACGGGTGAGAGTTGGTGGTTAGTGGTAACGGGGAGGGTAGCTGGTGGTGTGGTCGGGTTGTGTGGAGTGGAGGCCGTAGGCCGTAGGGGAGCACGACCCGACCGGCGCGTCCTCTCCCCGGGGGTCGGGGTCATGCCGCCTTGCGGTCGGTGGTGGCGGCGTGTTGGGCGGCGAAGGTGGCCGGAGTGAGCATCCCGAGCGATGAGTGTGGACGGCGTTGGTTGTAGTCCTCTTGCCAGTCACCGATCACGACCCGCGCCTCTGCCAGACAGGAGAACTCCTCGATATCCAGGAGCTCGTCACGCACCCTGGAGTGAAAGCTCTCCACGAACGGGTTCTGCCATGGTGAGCCCGGATCGATGAACACGGTCCCGGTGTTCGATAGTCGGCACCAGTCTGAGAGCGCGTGCGCGGTCATCTCCGGCCCGTTATCCATCCTCAGGAACTCCGGGGCGCCACGCTCGGCCACGAGGCGCTCCAGCGCCTGCACGACCATCTCAGCGTCGATGCTGCGAGCGACCAGCATCACCAGCGACTCGCGTGTGAACTCATCCACGATGTTCAACACCTTCAACGCCCGCCCATCAGCGGTCTGATCGAACTGGAAGTCAAACGCCCACACGTGGTTGGGGCGCTCAGCACGCAGCCGCTGCGCCGGGACCGTCGACTCGCCCAGCCGGCGGCGCTTACGCTTGCGCTCGGGGACGCGCAGCCCCTCCTCGCGCCACAGTCGCTGCACCCGCTTACGGTTCACATCCCACCCCTCCTCGCGCAGATGATGGTGCGCGCGTCGGTAACCCCACCGCGGGCGCTTCACCGAGAACTTGCGTAGCTCGGCTCGCAACGCCTGGTCATCCTCAGCCTGTTTGGGCTCGTAGCGCTCGGTGGAGCGATGCTGTCCTACTACTCGGCATGCCCAGCGCTCGCTGACGCCGAGACGATCGCGGAGCATCGCGACCGCCTGGCGTCTGCGGACTGGGCCTACCAGTTTCCCCGGCTGATCTCCTTCAACGCCCGGTTCTCCAGCGCCTGATCAGCCACGATCGCCTTCAACCGGCTGTTCTCACGCTCAAGCTGCTTCAACCGCTTCGCATCATCGGCCTTCATCCCGCCGTACTGGTTACGCCAGCGGTGAAACGTCTGCTCACTGACCTCGAGCACCTTGACGGCCTCAGGGATCGTCTTGCCCTCACCGAGCAGCCGCTCGGCCTCCCGCAACTTACGGATGATCTGCTCCGGCGTATGCCTGCGTCGCTTCATCAGAGTGTTCCTTCCTCGCCCACAATCGTAGACGCAAGAAACTCTCACAAGCACCGGACCGAACCCAAGGGGTCAGGCCACCGCCGCGCCAATCGACGGAAAGCCTTTATTGGTAAGGGTTTTGGACTTGATGGTCTGGCCGCATCGGCCGCCGGGAGGCTGGAAAGCAGCCCGTCCGCCACTGTCTGCCAAAACCCGCCGGGGCGAAGATGGCCGATCATGACCCCCGAGGGAGCATGATCGGCTTGCCCTGGCCAGTTGGCTGCGGCTCGGCGCAGGCCCGCACGGGGATCGTTCCGTCCGCCGCTGGTGGCGCGATGGCGCCGATCGGCCTGGAGGTTGTGTCGCGCCCGGCTGTCAAGAGTTGGGGAGCGCGGCGCGGGGCCAACTCGTTGGCGGATCTCGGCGGCTCGTGCTCATTAACCGCAGGGAGCCATCCAGCAGCAGAGAAGCCTTCGCTTGACGGCTCGCCGTCCTACGCGGTGCTCGCGGCGCTTGACGAAGCATGATCGACGCCATCGCCCGGCGCGTCATCGAGCTGATGCGAGAGCACCTGACGTTCTTCTTCGCCGCCTTCTTCTTCAGTGCCGGCGGGTGGGCCGACACATCCGCTTCACGCGGCTGATGCTGGACGAATGGCTCGCCGAACAACCGAGTAGCTGACGCAAATGACGCTGATCATGCCGGAACGGTCGGGGCGGAGATCCAGATCGCCGAGCAGATCAAGAGAGCCTTCTTGCACACGGGTCACGGCGTCTTGATTGCAGCCCTCACATGAGCCTCCCGATGCCTTCCAAAAAAGAAAAGCACGGCAAATGCCACAACCACCACCAGGCCCGAATATCGAGTTGGCTCAATGGCCGCAGCGAACAGGACAGGCAATATGAGCACGACTGGCACCCTTCGATCCGACGAGCCAGGGCGTAGTTGACGGTACACAACAAGTCGGCGACTAACTATCAACCAAACAGCAAACGGTGCGATCAGTACATACTCAAGCCACCATGACCAGTTGAGGATTGCGCCAGCCGCTGCCATGAGCAGCATTCCGATGAGCGCCGCTAGTGACTGCTTCTCGCTCAAGCGATGACTGTTCGAATGGGCTGTCATTTTCTTAATCTTACTGTTGAAACTTTGGATCGACTCGAACGTATTAGCCTAGTTTGGAATATAACAGGCACCGGCCGAGACCGCCCACAATAGCACGCCAACAGGTCCCGACGCCCCAGCAAGAACAAAGGTAGCGCCAGCTATCGCTTCGCACGCTTTTTTCGCACCGTCTGCACCACCCTCATTGCCCACCACACATTTGCCTTTGCTCTGAGCCCCACTTCGACAGCGGGACCCAGTTCCCCCTTCGTTGCGTTTGCCGCTTTTTTTCTGGACCTCTTTGCCGCACGAGTCTTTCATGTTCGGGCAGGCGGCAAAAACTTGGGTTCCTGCTTCAGCGCTAGCTGCGCCAGCTTCTAGGTTTTCGCCAAATTGAGAGAAGACTCCCGATTCTTCCGTGCGCCCTTTCACGTCTTCGTGGTAGCTGGCGTATTCTTCTTCTTCGCCTTCTTCTTCGTATTCTTCGTATTCTTCGTTGCCGGCTGTTTCTTGGTCCCAGGGTGGGCTGGCCCAGAAGGCGGCTTCGAGTTGGGTGTTGACGGGTGCGGGCATGATCGCACCTGCGGCTATGCCGGTTCCGCCTGCGAGTTGTTCGCCTTCGCCTGTGCCGACGGCTGAGAGTCCGCCGGAGGTTTGGTTGAGGCTCCACTCGCCGCTGAGGTCTGTTTCGTTGAGTGGATTGCCGTGTGTGTAGGTGTAGGCGTTTTCGGAGCCGCCGGGCCTGGGGTCTGGCTGTAGGAAGCGGCCTATCTGCGGCACGTAGGAGCGGGCTCCCATCGCGATAACTCCGGAGGGGAATTCGGTCGGGAGCTCTTGGGTGCCTAGCCAGGAGTATCGGGCCGGGCTGCCTATGGTCGATACGCCGTACTCGGTGGTGTTGGTGCTGGAGAGCAATTTGGAGGCGGATTCTTCGTCGGCGGCGGTGCCGATGATATCGCCGTGCAGGTTGGAGATCTGCAGCACTGGTTTTTCCGCGTCGGTTTGGATTGCGGCGAGGCCGTTGCTGATGCCGTAGATGTAGCGCGTCCATTTGCCGCCGGTTTCCGATGTCCAGGCTGGCGTGGCTCCTTCGCTGGCGTAGTAGTCGATGAGCACGGTGGCGCCTTTGCTGCTGGTGGTTGTGATTTCGCTGGTGCGTCGTGCGGGGTCGAGATGGTAGCCGAGCGTGACGCCTTCTTGGCGCTGTTCAGCGGCCTGTCCGTCGGCGTAGTAGGCGCTTTCCAGCGTTGAGCCGCCGGCATCGCTTGCTGGGAGGCTTGTGATGTCTCCAAAGGGGCTGTATGCGACTCCTTCGTCGGCCAGTCGGTCGGCTGAGTCGTAGGTGTGGCGTTCTGCGGCGCCGCCTTCGCTGGCGCATTTGCCTTCGCTGCCAGGTTGGCGGGTCGTTAGGCTCGTGCGGTTGCCTTCTTCGTCGTATGCGTAGAGACGGACGGTGCAGCCTTTTCCTGATGGCGTTTCTTGAACTTCGGTCAGGCGGCCCGCTTCGTCGTAGGCGTAGGCCTCGCTGGAAAGGCTGCTTGTTTGGCTGGCCCATTGGCCGTGGCTCGTCGGGGTGGTGGTGTCGCTGAACCACGTCGACCCAGATTCGCAGCCGGTACTCTTGCGGTATTCAAGCCCCGTCGCTTCTCCTTCGGCGTTGCGGGTGTAGCAGGCCGTCAGACCGTTCGGCAGCGTTTCGCTTGTGATGTTGCCTTCTTGATCGTAGGTGGCTTTGAAGGTGCCCGCCGCGGAGTCTACGAGCTTGGTCTCAAGCCCGCTCGTTTCGTTGTAGCTGAAGGTTTGGCTGCCGAACGGTGTGTCTTCTTCGGTGGTGCGCCCGTCGATGTCGTATTTGTAGGTGCTGGTGCCTTCCTCAGCGTCGATGTAGCTGGTTAGCTGGCCGAGCGTGTTGTAGTTGCTGGTGATGCTGTGGCCTTCAGCGGTCTGCTTTTCCAGCGCTCCCGTTTCGTTGTTGTACTGGTATGTGACCTTCGGCATCGACGCGCCGACGCTTGCGGCGATTTCTTTGGCGGTGAGGCGACCCGCGGCGTCGTAGGTGTCGCTCTCGGTTCTGGTTGACCCGCTGCTGGTGCTTGTCGTTACTTCAGGCTCATCGTAAAGATTGTACGTGTAGCTGGTGACCGGTAGTTCGGGCAGCCCTTCCGTTTCTGGCTGAGCCATTGGTTCTGTGCGGCACGGCAGGTTCGCCCATTCTTCGTGTTTGCCGCAGCTTGGGTGTTCGCTGTTTACGCTGGAGCTGTAGTAGATGGTTCTAGAGTCGTGGACGGCTTGGTCGTCTGGTGCCCACTTCTCAACGCGGTGGTTTTCGGCGTCGGCGACGTAGGTATCGCCGGCTGCGGTCACGGTCATGCCTTGGGGGTGGCTTAGCTGGCCTTCGCCGGTTCCGTATTCGCCGATCGTCTCTAGGTAGTGGCCGGTGGGGCTGAACTCCTCGATGCGGTCGTTGTAGGTGTCGAGCGCGAAGAGGTCGCCGGCCTGGTTGGCGGTGATGCCTTCGGGGCCGTAGAATTGGCTGCCGTTGGGGCCTTCTTTGCCGAACTGGCCGAGGTATTCGCCGCTGGTGGAGATCTCCTCGATCCTGTTGTTGCTGGTGTCGGCGACGTAGACGGTGCTGCCAACGACCGCGATCGCGGTCGGGTCGTTGAACTGGAGGTTCCCGCTGCCTTTGCCCCCCCACGCGTGCAGGAAGGTGCCGGTGGAGCTGAACTCCTCGATCTGGTCGTTGGCCATGTCGGTGACCCACACGTCTCCGGAGCTATCGAGCGCTACTCCGCCTGGCGTGTTGAGCGGTTCGCTTGTGAAGGCGCGGATGAATTCGCCTTTGGGCCCGAACTCTTGGATGCGATGGTTGTAGGCGTCCCCGACGTAGATGTCGTTGGTGGCCTGGTTGATCGCGATGCCTGTCGGGTTGTAGAAGTGCCCGTTTTCCCAGCCTTCGGAGCCGAAGGAGGTGAGGTATTTGCCTTGGGCGCTGAACTCGTCGATGCGGTTGGCGGAGTAGTCGGTCACCCAGACGTCTCCGTGGGAGTCTACGGCCGGCACGGCGGGATATTCGAACTGGCCTTCGCCTTTGCCGGCTGTCCCGAACTGCGTGGAGTAGGTCATGTGCGTGCCGCCGGCTTCGGGCTGCTTCCAGACCGAGATGCGGTTGTTGTACTGGTCGGCGACATACAGGCTCCCCGTCGTGTTGACCGCGATGCCGGTCGGCCCCTTGAATTCGTTGCTGCCCGACCCCCACCAGCCTGCCTGCAGCAGATACTTGCCGGCTGGGGAGTACTCGAGCACGGTGTCGTTGCCTTCGTCTGAGACGAACAGGTTGCCGCTGACCGGCAGCGCCGCGATGCCATACGGCTTTTCGAGCTGCCCCGCGCCTTTACCCGAGACACCAAACTGGCTTGTGTATTCCACGTTGGTGGCGCTGGTGGAGAACTGCTCGATGCGTTTGTTGCCGTTATCAACGACGTAGAGCATGCCTTGCGAGAACGCCAAGCCCGTTGGGTGTTCAAAGTCTCCGTTGCCGGTGCCTTTAGCGCCAAACGCACGCATAAACGTGCCGGTTTCACTGAACTCCTGCACCCGGTCGTCTTCCCAGTTAGCCACCCACACGCGGCCAGCCGCGTCGATCGTCACCGCATCCGGATAATCGAACTGGGTTTCCCCAGTACCTGGTTCGCCCCATTCGCGCACGAACACGCCTTCGTTATTGAGCTCCTCAATTCGATTGTTTTCGGTGTCCGCGATATACACGTTTCCGGTTTTCTGGTTGATCGCGATACCCCACGCGTTCTCGTACTGGCCATGCCCTTTCCCGGCAGACCCATAGGACGCTACGAAGCTGCCTGTGCTTGTGAACCGCTCGATCCGGTTGTTGTTCTGGTCGATCACCCAGGCATCGCCTTCGGGGCCTATCGCCACGGCCTCGGGCTCATTCAGCTGCCCGTTGCCTGAGCCGAGGGTGCCGAATGTGAACGCTTGTTCTGGTGGCGAGACTGTTTCCGCGTTGCCTCCGGGCGCACGGGTTTCGATGATGCTTCCGGTTTCTTTGTTGTATACGTTGAGCCGGGTCTGGTCGACGCTTGCGGGGTCGGTTGTCATGGATGTGGCCTGGTTGAGCTTCCATCCAAGTCCTTCCTGGCCGGAGTAGGAGTCGGTGACCGTCCGCTGGTTCTTTTCTTCGCCGTTGGCGAGCTTAGCCGTTTCTGTTGTCTTGGTCACCAGGTAGTGAGGGCCGCCTTCTTCTGGTGCGCCTTCGTTGTAGCTGTATGCCGTGTGTTTGCGTGCCAAGACTTCTTCACTGCTACCAGCCAGCTTGATCTTGTGTTCTGGGCCGAGCGTGCTCGTAAGCTCGGTGCCTTCGCTGTTGTATTTGCTTTCGGTGCTCAGATGTTCTGCGACTTCGACGGATTTGCTGCCTTCTTTGAGCGCCGCGGCGCGGTTGTCAGCAGACAAAGTCCGTTCGACGTTGTCGTTGCTGGTGTTGTATTCGGTGGTGCTGATGCCTCCAGCGGGGTTGGCGAGGTTGACGGTGCGCTGCTGGCCGTCGAGGTAGTAGACGGTTGAACGCTGATAGCTGCTGGCAGGCCAGCCTTGTGGTTTGTCTGGCGGGAGGATCGCGGTCGCGCTGATGGGGTCATCTTTCTGCGCCCATTTGGCCACTTCGCCGGAGCCCATTTCGTTCGGGGCGCCCGATCCTGAGACGGGCGTGTTGTACTCCACCGTCGAGCCGGGCTGCGGCGAAGCTGCTTCGGCTTCGGTCGTGCTGGCCGGCGGTGTGATCGTGCCGATGTAGTTGCTGCCGCTATCCGCAAGCCACAGCTGCCCGGCGGGGCCGGTGGCTATCCCAATCGGTTTGCTGCCGGACGGCAGCGCGTATTCGGTGATCGTGCCGCCCGTGGTGATCCTTGCGACCTTGCTGGTGCCTTCCATGGTGGCCCAGAGGTTGCCGTCGGCGCCGCTTGCGATACCGGCGGGTTTGGAGCCGGAGGGCACGCTGTATTCGCTGACAGTTCCGCTTGGGGTCATCTTGGCGATCTTGTTGGTGCCTTCCAAGGTGATCCATAGGTTGCCGTCAGAGCCCTCGATGATTCCGACGGGTTTGGAGCCTGAGGGCAGGCTGTGTTCGCTGATGCTGCCGCTGGTCGTGACCTTGGCGATCTTGCTGGTGCCGGTCTCGGCGACCCACAGGCTTTCTGCCGGTCCGGCAGCGATCCCAGATGGGGTGCTGCCGGATGGCAGGCTGTATTCGGCTTCCGTTTTGTCGGTGCTGGTACTGAACTTGGCGACCTTGTTGGTGCCGTACTCGGTCACCCACAGGTTTTTGTCTGCGCCCGTGACGATGCCGCGCGGTTTGCTGCCAGAGGACAGTGTGTATTCGCTGATCGTTCCGCCGGTGGTGATCTTCGCGATCTTGTTTGCGCCTTCCTCGGCCGCCCACATGTTGCTGTCGGGTCCCGCGGTGATGCCCGCGAGTTCGACCCCTGACGGGAAGTTGTATGGGGTGCTGATGCCGCCGGGGGTGATCTTGCCGACTTGATGATCGCAGTTGTCTGTGAACCACTCGTTGCCGTCAGGTCCTTGCGTGGTGTAGTGCGGGCACTGGAACGACGAGCTGAGTTTGTAGGAGCCAAGCACGCTGGTGCTGATCTCGGCGATCTGGTTGCTGCCTTCCTCGGTGAACCACATGTGGTTGCCGTCTGTGGCCGTGACGATGCTCATCGGATAGCTGCTTGGTGGCAGGGTGTATTCGCCGATCGCGCCGCTGGTGGTGATCTCGCCGATCTTGCTGGTTTTCGTCTCAGTGAACCGCAGGTTTCCTTCTGGTCCCGCGGCGATCGACGTCGGCTCGCTGCTTGACGGCAGCTTGTATTCGCTGACCGACCCGCCGGTGGTTATCTTTCCGATCGCGCTGGCGCCTTCCTCGGTGAACCACAGGTTTTTATCCGGGCCGCTTGTGATCTGGAGCGGATACTTCAAGGCGCCTATCCCGTATTCGGTGACTTCACCACCACTAGTTATCTTCCCGATTTTTCCTGGACCCCACTCGGTAAACCACACGTCGCCATCAGAGCCAACCGTGATGCCATACGGGTCGCTATACGCCGGCAGGCTGTATTCGGCTTCGACTTTGTCGGTCGTGGTGTTGAACTTCCCGATCTTGCTGGTCCCGTACTCGGTGAACCAAAGATAGCCGCCCGGTCCCGTGACCAACTGCACCGGATGGCTGCCTGTCGGCAGGCTGTATTCGGTGATTTCGCCTTTTGTGGTGATCCTCGCCAGACGGTTGGTGCATTCCTCGGCCGCCCACATGTTCTGGTCGGGACCAACGGCGATACCGCCAAGACAGACCCCGGACGGCAAGCTGTACCCAGTCGCTTCGCCTGTCGGCGTGATCTTGCCGACCTCATGATCACACGAGTCCGTAAACCACACGTTGCCATCTGGTCCCATCGACGCGTCGTGCGGGCACTCAAACGACGAGCTCAGTTTGTAAGCCGAGAAAGCTTCCCCAGGCGCCAGCACCTCCGCGCTTGGACTGCTAGACGCGACCGTTGACCCGCTACCGTTCGTCGCGATCACCTGCGCGACCAGCGAATGACCCACATCGCCGCTTGTCGGCATGTAGTTCGCGTTATCAGCACCAGCGATCGTGCCGCATTCGCCACCAGCGCTATTGCAGTCCTCCCACCGGTAGGCATAAGCGACCGGGCTGCCCGACCATTTCCCGGTCGAGACGCCCATCCGCACACCAACCACAGGCGACCCGGACAAGCTGGGTGCTTCGGTGCTCGCGACCGCTTCGCCTTTCCAAAGGCCAGCCGACGCGGGAGTCTGCAGCGCCTTCAACAGCCGCCCCGCGTTGCTGTCTGTGCTGGTCGTGCCATAGGTCAGCGCCCAAGTCTCCTGCCCCGGCGCAGTCACCGCCGTCACATGGCCTTCAGCGTCATACCCGTAGGTAGTCTTCAGCGCAGGAGAGACCTGCGGGTTCCACTCCGCCCGTAGCCGCCCCTGCGTGTCATAGGCGTACTCAGCGATCGTGGTGGTCGTCATTTCGCCTTTTTCGCCCGCCTTCGGGTTCCACACATGCAGATAGACCCGCGTCAGACGCCCCTTGTAGTCGCCCCATTCTTCACGGCCTTCCCCGGTCGCAGTGGTGCTTTCGGCGTAGTTGAACGTCAGCGCGCGGCAGCCCTTGACCAGTTCTGCTTCGCAGTTGACGCCTACCGCTGGCGGTGGCGCAAGCACCTCCTTTGGCCTGGTGATGCCTTCGCTGGTCTTTTCAAACAGATCGGTGACCTTGTTCAGTCCGCCCGCGCCCACCGCTTGGACGATTCCGACGGGGCTGTAGTGGCCTTCTTCTTCGTGTTCGGCGTGCTTGAAGATCGTCTGGTCGCCCGCAGCATTCGTCAGCCTGTATTCGGTGGGTTTTTCTACGGGGCTGCTAGACAGCGTCTCGGTCTGATAGCCCGCTGGCGAAGTGAAGCTACTGCCACTACGAACAAACGACAGACGCGCACCATTGACCACCGTAGCTGCGACATTGCCGCTCGGTTCCACGTTCAGGCTCTGCCAGACCCCATCGGCCGCACCATCAGGCACACTCAGCGACCATTGTGGCCCCAGCGGCCCGCTCGCCCCCGTATTTGGATTACGCGATTCGTAAGAACGACTGAGCGTCAACGACGCGCCAGCACCACCAACGCTGACATCGGCACCACCAAGCTTGAAATCACCCGTCTGAAGGTTCACCGACCCCGGACCAAGCGAAGCATATGACGCTTCATCCGAGGTGATATGCAGCGTTTCGCTGGCTTCGTTGCCCGCCCAGTCCTTCGCCGTGACCGTGACGGTATGCGGCCCAGCCCCATAACGCTCACCTTCCATCGTCCAACTACCACTCAACCCAAAACAATTAGACGTCGGTACAGCCGACGGGTCGGGACAGCTCGTCGTTACTTCGTCAGCCTTCGTGCCATCAACCGAAACCGTGATCGTATGCACACCCGACTGCGGCGCACTTTCGCTGCCGTCTACAGCATCGAAGCTCAGCGTATAGTCGCCAGCACCGATCTTGCTGGCGTTTTCAACCAGCGAACCGGTGAGGGGTTCAATTTTGGGCGGGGTGTGATCAATGTAGAGATGTGGGTCTGGCGACTCTTCACGCACGTTGCCCGTGGCGTCATACGCATACACACCTAGCGTATATGTACCTGTCGGCAGTTCGCTGAAGCTCACCGCGTTGGAGTACTCTTCCCCTGGACAGCCAACGAAACCGGCCTCTGTAGTACAAGAGCTTTCCTGGGCAAAGAAAGGTTCGCCTTTTTCATTCAGATGTCCCGGCGGAATCTCGACTTTGAACGCCGCTATGCCCGTGCCTTCATCCTTTGCGTGTATCCAGGTCGGCGAAGGCCCGTACTTAGCCCATCCGGTGGGCAGGTCCTGCAGCGTCACTTCACTCGGCGGCGTCTTATCCAGATACCACATGATCGCGCCGTCGATCATCGTGTAGTTATCGACCGTACGCGCTTCCGGTCCCATGACCTCAAGGAAGTCAAAATAGTTGGCGCCGTCTTCTTCGTTGCATAGCGGCTGTCCCGTCGGATCCCCCCAGTAGCCGCCAGCTCCTTGCGCACAGAATTCGAGGTCTTCGGTGAACCCGTCATCCCTCACCATCGGTGCCGGCTTAGTGGCGCTTTCAATATGGCCGTTATCCGTCCATATCGGTTTAGTGCCTTCGTTTTCGCCGCCTATTTCTGCGTTGACACTGGACTGATACGCTGGCTGGTGGGTCATTTCATCGATCCATACCCGCGTGATTCTGGCGCCCCCTGTTTTGCCTGCGCCTGGAGCATCGATGTACCACTCGCCGTAGTCACCGTTCGATGGACCCGGGTTGGTCCAGGCCATGATGAGCCCTTCCTGTTCCTCCTCGTTGATGCACCCGCAGTTGCTGTAAAATTTCCAGCCGTTCCAGTGCCCCGCCCCATACTGGCCGTAAGAGCCAAACACAATCGGATCTACCATGACCGGGTAAGCCACGCTGCCGCCTAGATCAACATGGGTGGTCAGCACGTCACCGTTCACCGAGTAGGACACCGGAACCGTGACTCCGTTAGCCTCAACCGCCTGTGCCGGGGGAATCAAAAGCAGTGACTTGCCTTCGGAGACCACTTCGGCTTGCCCAGGCACACTAGGACTCAACTGCAAGCTCATGCCTGACGGTAGATCAAACCGCAGCGAATTTTCTGTCGGACTATCTTCGGAGAGAAGCTGCCAGGACGCCTCCACCCCACCGGGCGCAATTGGCGCAACCATGTAGCTGGTATCCGATGCCGTGCCCGGATACCACACATGATCACCGACCACCCGCGAGGCTTCCGAAGCCGCCGCCTGCGTTGGAGTCATCGTGATGCCATACGGGAATGACACGCCGCTTCCGGGCTGCTTTGAGATCGACACCGGCACCAACGGGTTGACCGGCGCATAAGCCCCATCTTCTTCGCGCAAAGTCAGCGACAGCGGCGCAAGGCTCCCCGAGCCGACAGCGCTGCGCAACGGCACGGTCGACTGCGCCAGCACCCGCTTGCCATCAGGCAAGACGACCGCAGCCTGCTCTTCACCGAGATAACGTTCTACACGCGCACCAGACACGCCGCCGGACGGCCCAACCCACGAGAACCGTCCCACCCCGAAGGTCCTTTCCGCCAACGACACTGCTTCGGCTGCCTTCAGACCCTCGTACTCCGTTCGCGAGCGCGCCCGTTCAGCGGCCGCTACGGGGCTAGCAAGCGCAGCTTCCGCCGCCGCACGCCGTTCATCCCCACCAGTCAAGAGTTCCATGCTCCAGGAGCCCGCGCTCAGCGATTCGCCCGGCGCAGAACTCTGGCTTGACTGAGCCTGCACCGCGGGCACACCAAGGCCGACCACCGCCATCAACCACAGCAACAGCACCCCGACCGCGATCAAAACCTTTGACGATCTCCCCACAGTCTCCCCCTTAGGACTCACGACTTTATGAGTTGGTGGGTTGTGTCGGTTTGATGGTGTAGTTCCAGTCGCCGTGGAAGTCGTGGCGGTGGAGGTTGACGGCGGCCATCTGTTTGGTGGTGATTTTGATGCCCTTTTCGTAGGTGCCTTCGTCGAGGCGGGAGTAGACCTTCAGACCTGTGCTGGTGCTCGTGGCGGCGATCAGGCTGATGATCGTCTGGTAGCTGGTCAGTGGCCGTCCGCGCCAGTTGATGCTGATCTGGTTGAACAGCTTGTGCTCGATCCGGTTCCACTTGCTGGTCCCGGGCGGGTAGTGCAGCACGCAGATATCAAGACCGGTGAGGTCAGCCAGGCGCTGCAGCTCGGTCTTCCAGAGTCTGCCGCGGGCGCTGTTGGAACCCCCGGAGTCTGCGGTGATCGTCAAGGTGCTGGCGTGCGGGTAGCGCTCGACGCCGAGCTGCTCCCACCACGCGAGGATGCTCGCCGCCGCGAACTGCGCGGTATCGGCGCTGACCCCAACCGACACGTAACCCTCGTCGAGGGCTATGTCAAGCACGCCGTAGGGGACGGCCTTCCCGACCGCGTGACTGGGGAAATCATGCGTGTTGACCTTGACCGGCTGGCCCGTGCGTGTCCGCTCACGGCCGACCGCCTTGAAGTTTCCGACCAGCTCCTTCTTCTTGGTATCGACCGAGATCACGGGCTCTTTGGCCGCCAGCGCGGCCTTCACGATCTGATCGATGTAACGGAACTGCGCATCGCGGTCGGGGTGATCAGCACCCTCGCGCGTCTTGCGGTTCGCTTGCATCGTGAACCCCAGTCGATCAGCCAAACGCAGCACCGAGCGGTCAACGATCTCGTGCCCCAGCGCCTGCAACTCTCGCGCGAGCGTCGCGGCGCTCTTGTTCGTCCACTTCAGCGTGCTCTCCGGATCCCCGCGCGTCGCCGGCTCAAGCAGCCCCTCGAGATCCTCGATCAACGTCTCATCACCATCCACCAATGACGGGCGGCCCGCTCCCGACCGTCGCTGTGCCCCGGCCTCCCACTCCTCATCGCTGCGGAGGTCCTTGATCCCCTGGCGCACCGTCGACTGCGCCATGCCCGTCGCACGAGCGACCGCCGCGATCCCACCACGCCCATACGAGACCGCCTCCGACGCCCCCCACAACCGCCGCTGACGCTCATCCAAACACGCGCGGCCGATCATGTGCCCCCACCGCTCAGCGATCGCGTTCTCGTCGATATCGGCCACAGCCGTCAATTCAACATAATAACGCCCAATCCTTCACTAGAACGACAAGCCATCACAGGACTAATAAAGTCGTGAGTCCTAAGCTCGACGCTTCCAACGAATGGTCTCCCGCGCTACGCGCCGACGGCACGATCATCCCCGGCGAAAGCTGCCAAGACACGGTCGCCAACGGCGAGAGCTGCTTCGTCGGAGGCCCGCCAGGCGAGGGAACCGAACCAAGCACCGTGACCGACCTCTCCGCGCACCAGCTGTCGGTCTCGATCTTCTGCCAAGCATCACCCGGCGAAGAATGCGTCACCGGCGCAACGCAGCACAAAGCGTGGGCGGCGATGTACGCAGCGACAGTCACCCTCAACGACAGCACGCCGCCAACCCTCGGAACGCCAACCGGCTCGCTATGGGAATCAGGCACCGCCAACGGCTTTCACAAGGGCAGCGAAAGCGTCACAGTCGAAGGCAACGACCTCGGCGGCGGCGTACAGAGCATCGTGCTATCCGCCGACGGCACGCCGGTAGAGACCTACAACACCCCATGCAACTTCACCTACCCCCAGCCATGCCCGTCCGCGACCGGACCGCAAACACTGACCCTGCCAACCACGCAGCTCGCTGACGGCACGCACACACTTACGCTCACCGCGATCGACGCTGCCGGTAACAAGTCGACGGTCGCCTCCCATCAAGTCACGATCGACAACAACCCCCCAACAGCGCCGCTGGATCTCAACGCGACGCCCACCCAGACGGGAGGCAGCACGTTTACCGCGAGCTGGAGCGACCCCGAAGGCCAGGTCGCGCCCCTAACAGAAGCGATCTACCAGATCTGCCCGGCAGCCGGCACCGGCAGCTGCAGCGCCCCCGCCAGCGCTCCAGCCGCGGGACCCGCGAAGATCACAGTGCCCGGCCCAGGAACCTGGACGCTTGCCGTATGGCTCGCCGACGCCGCCGGCAACAGCAACCCAGCCAACGCAGCGCACGCCACGCTGACCGTATCCGAAAGCCCAGGCGGCGGCTCGAAACCGGGCGAAGGCGGAGGCTCTGGCGGCGGGACCGGCACGGGCAGCCCCGAAGGCAACACAGGCTCAAGCGGCGGGCATGGCACCGATGGCAGCAAACCGAAGCTGCATCTCGGTGAGACGCTGCATCGCCGGCGCCTGATAGTGCATCTCAGCGGACCACGCACCGGCCGCGTGCGCGTCAGCTACACCGCCCGCTACCACGCACGCCAGCTCGCACACGGCACCAAAACGGTCTCGCTCAAGAACGGCCGGCAGACCACGAGCTTCAAGCTCCCCGCCGCCGCGGCCCTGCACGCCACGATCCGCATAACCGCCCGGCTCGCCGGCGTAGCGGCCGTCACAAGCACGCTACACCCGGCCCCTCGGGGCAAGAGCAGCCGAAACGGCCGCTCCGCAGCCCAGACAGGCCGTAGAGCTGCGCATACGAGCGTGTGGCTGGGGCGAGCTGTGGATCTCGCCCAGCCAAACGGACCTGACCCTACAGCCCTGAGCCTCCCGACACACGCAGGCGGCACGGCAGGCCTGCGCGCCCGCCGTGTCTGCCGGGTGCCGCTTTAGGCGGCGACCATCAGCTGCAACGCGCGAGTCTTGGCTGCACCGTCGTCGATCACACGCGCAAAGCGCTCGCTGCCCTCGCGCAACGGGCGGATCCAGTCGCCGTACTCGATGATCGCGTTGACCGCCGCCCACTTGGAGCCCGGCGCGTTGCCCTGAGTCTCGCCGCGCAGGAACAGCTCGGCGATCCGCTGCTTAGTCTGCTGACGCGAGTTTCGCGTGCGGCCGCTGACCCGATCGGCGGTCCCGTTGGGGTAGAGCTCGTCCAACACCGCGCGCAGCTGCCGCTCGGTGCAGCGCTGGCTGGCCAGTTCATCACCGAAGCGCTTGAACTGCTTGTAGTAGTCGATCAAGAGCTCAAGCATCCGCCGCGCCTCGTGCACACGCTGGGTCACAGCTTCGGTGTGGCGAATCGAGAACTTATGCTGCGCCCGCGCCAGCCCCCAGTTCAAGGTGTTCTGGCAAACCACGCGCACCGGGGTGGTCGCGGCGATCACGGCCGTGGAGCCATCATGGCTATTCATCAGCAGCAGGTAAGGCCGCACCGGGTCCCCGCCGACCTCGACGTGCTCCGGCAGCTTCGCCAACACCCACACCTGCCTGCCTGCATGCAAGCTGCCGGCAGTCTCGAAGCTCATCGCGCTGCCAATCAGCTGATCGACAAACGAAAACGCCTCCTCGTTCTGCACGACGCGGTAGCGCTCGCCGACGATCCCCAGCACCTGACGAGTGTCCTGGCGCACCGTGGCGTAGAAGCCGTCGATCGCCTCCCAACAGCCAACCGAGACGTCCGTGAGCGGCGCCGAGCGGCGGTCGACGGCAATCGGCTCCTTGGCCACGCCCCAGCCAAGCCCAGACGCCGTGATCGCCTCAGCCACGCTCGCGGGCGGCCGCTCCAAAACCGCACCAAGACCATGCCACGGCACGCTGCGCACCGAAAACATCGAATCCGAGCCAGTCAATCCAGCAGACATCTTCGTCCCTCCTATGAGGTGGAGGCCCCACCCGTTGCGGGGCCGATGCCCAAAGCGCCGCACGCCCCAAAGGGGCGTGCCACAATGGCGCAGGCAACGGCCCGCGACGGGTACGCACGCATCATCTCTCTCGGCGGACGACCTTCGATCGCCCAAGGCTCCCCAAAGGCTCCCCAACCGAGCGTTTTTCAGGGGCGCCCTGCGGCACCTGAGAGCCGCCAAGAACCGCATAGATCAGCCAAGAGCCGCCGCCAGGGAAGCCTGCAAAGCCGTCTACACCGGTTCAATTCCGGTTCGTCGCTTGGCAAAGGCCCGAGCGAGGTAATCCTACCCACATCTACACCAGGTGGGTATCATCACCTCGATGACGACAGTCAGCCCACGCGCGCTTCTCGGCGATACGTTCAGCTATCGTGAGGCCAGAGATGCGGGCATCAGCGATGCCCGCATCTACGGGCTGCGCGACGCTGGAGCAATCCTGGCGCTGGGCGGCGGCGTCTATCGGTGGGCCGATGCGCCACCTGCCGACTTCGATCTGCTTGAGATCGCCGAACGCGTCCCGCGCGCCACGCTTTGCCTGGAGACGGCGCTCGCACGCCACGAGCTGATCGACTCGATCCCAGCCGCCATCGACGTCGCGATCCCGCGCGGCAAGACCCGGCCAGCCCTGAGAGCTCCGTGTCGCCTGCACCAGTTCGCCCCCCAGACATTCGACCTGGGACGAGAAACGCTCGACGTTGACGCGCGCACGCCGCTGGGCATCTACTCCGCCGAGCGCTCACTGGTAGACATCGTCCGAATCCGCCATCTCCAAGGCAGCGAAATCGCCTGGGAGGCGCTGCGCCGATGGCTGCGCCGGCCAGGCGCCAGCCCCGCACAGCTCATCGCGATCGCCAAGCACTTCGCCGGCGCCGAGCAGCCAATCCGCAAGGCACTGGAAGTCCTGTTGTGAGCGCTCCGACTCGGGGCAGCGTCGCGGGTCGGGCCTACCTCGACCTGCGCAAGCTCGCCCGCAAGAGCCATCGACCCGTCGATGAGTTGCTGCAGCTCTACGTCCTGGAGGCGTTCCTCTCTCGGTTGACGAGCTCGCGATTCGCCGAGCAGCTTGTGTTGAAGGGCGGAGTCCTGCTGGCCGCCTTCGACGAGCGCCGACCGACACGCGACATCGACCTGCAAGCACAAGCACTCGAGAACGACACGGAGACGACCCTCGCGGCCACATGCGAGATCGCCGCGATCAGACTCGACGACGGGGTCATCTTCGACATCGAGACCGCAACCGCAGAATCGATACGAGACGAGGCGATCTACAGCGGCGTCCGAGTGACAATGACGGCCCAGCTGGCGACAGCGCACCTTCACTTCCACGTCGACACGAACGTCGGAGACCCGATCAGCCCCGCACCGAAAGATGTGCACCTGCCACGGCTGCTCGGCGGAGAGATCGTTCTGCGCGGCTATCCCTTGGCAATGGTGCACGCGGAGAAGATCGTGACCGCCGTCGCGCGGGGCACAGTCAACACGAGGTGGCGCGACTTCGCCGACATCTATGCGCTCGCCCGGCATCACGCCATCGCCGGTACGGAGCTCATCCGATCCACGCGCCACGTCGCTGAACACCGTCAGGTGCAGCTCGTCCCGCTCGCACAGACCCTCCTCGACTACGGACGGACCGGACAGCAACGATGGACGGCGTGGCGCCGTCGGCAGCGGCTGGAGGACCGACTGCCGGAATCCTTCGGCGAGGTCATCGCGACCGTCATCGACTTCGCCGATCCCGCGATCATCGGCTCCGCCGACGGCCGCTCATGGGATCCGGCCACCCAGAAGTGGCGGTGAGAGCAGCGTGGGAGCTGTCACCTCGAATCTCCATCGTCGGCCCGCCGCTCTTCAACGTCACTTACACGCACAAGGCTTCCTGCCGTGTGCGGCATTCGCCGGCATTTCCGTGGCAACACAGTGGCAACATCCACCCCGTCCAATGCTTCCAGCGCGTCCACAAAACCGCATGAAATGGTGGTTCTGGACTCCCCTGGATGCCCCTTCACCCCCTTGACCTGGTTGAGGGCCTTGTGGGCTTTACGGCCCGTGGTGGTTCGAGTCCACTCGAGCGCATGCAGCACAGACCTGGCTGGTCAAGCGACCGCTGCGAACTCGCGCTCGACCTCGCCGTCCACCGTGCGCTGGAAGCAGACGATCAACTCCTCGTCGAGCACCGCAGCGATGCGCTGAAGCGTCGACAACTGCGGCATATGGGTCCCCTTCTCCAATCGCGAAATCGCGCTGTGAGAGGTGCCAGCCGCCTGCGCGACAGCCTGTTGCGTCAAACCCAGCTCAAATCGCCGCTCCCGTAGATGCGCTGCAATTGGGCTGATCTCGCGCAATGCACGGATGCGCTCGTATTCGGCACGGGCATCTCGGTAGGGCTCGCTTCGCTCAGCACGGCTCGCAGCGGCCTCGGCGACACTGCGTCCAACAGGGCCGTGGGAAGATGCCGCCATACGGGCCAGCTTATCACGCCTGATAAATCGTTAGGTGCCCTCGTGCAATGGGGACTACGCATTGCGTCTGGATCGGGCGAACGTGCTGCTGCTGTCAACGAGGCCAAGCTCGAGGGCAAGCTCGATGGGTCGTACCACGCTCACCCGGCCGATCGGGTCGTATGAGAGCAGTTCGGAATCGCTGCTGCAGATCACGTCGGCGTCGTTTTCGAGCGCTCCACAGA
This sequence comes from uncultured Actinomycetota bacterium, assembly GCA_963805565.1. Classification (GTDB taxonomy): domain Bacteria; phylum Actinomycetota; class Thermoleophilia; order Solirubrobacterales; family Solirubrobacteraceae; genus Palsa-744. The sequence continues at coordinate 86,061 of CAWDUK010000001.1, forward strand.
TGACGTGGAGGTCGGCAATATCCATGGACTCAAAGGTGACCGGAACCAAGAGGGTTGCTGATTTGAGCAGCGCCTCTCGGTCCCTATGGGTGACGGCAAACAGAAAGTCTGCAAGCGACAGCCCGACGAGGCCTGCCTTTGTCCCGAGACTACGGCTGAGCGCTGCGCGTCCCATGTTGTCAGGCTCAACGAGCGCTTCGAAAGTCTCGATGAATGGCTCAAGCTCCTTCGCAGTGTAGGTGCGGGGAACACTCTGACCGGGGCCAGTGACGCCCTGCTGTGTTGCTCGCCACCAGAACTCGGCGGCGATCACATCGGTGATGAAGCCATCGAGAACTGGTGTGCGCTGAGCGGCGAGCGCCATGAGCTTGAACGAGAGTCCTCCAGGGCGGTGGAACGCGCCCCACAGGACCGTCGTGTCGAACTCCACGCGCATCCGGCGCCGGGCTCAGTCGTGGTCCCTCAGCCGCTCAGCGAGCTTTTCCTCGCTCGGTAGCTCGTTGCCGCGATGCAGCGCGATGAGCTTTGCCTGGAGCTCATCGAGGCGCCCTCGCTTCACAGCCGACCGAGTGTTTGAGTCGAACTGTGCTGCGGGAATGCGCCATGAGCCTCCGGGACCGCGCGTTCCGTCGACCCGACCCTTGGCGAGCCACTTGTAGACAGCTTGCGTGGTAACGCCGTAGCGCGCGGCTACTTCGGCGACGTTCAGATAGCCAGGCTCAGAAGGATCTCGCGCGAGCAAATGCTCACGCCACAAACCGGCCATCTCGACGGCTCGGATACGCCGCTCTACGCCAAGATGCTCGACTGCTGCGGCGTCGCGAAGCAGGCCTGCGAGCTCGCTGGCAAGCAGCTCCGCCCCGGCCTCCGGCTCGTGCAGGCTCTCCAAGCAGAGACGCAGGCTGTCGCTTGAGAACAGGCCCGCGTCGTCCAGGGTCGTAAGGGTCTCGACGACGAGTTGAGCGTACTCGTCGGCGTACATATCGAGGGCGCCAAGGCTGTCGTAAACCTCTTTGGCGACCGCGCGCAGAAGCGCCTCTCGCCTCGTTCCGTCGGCGTCGATCGCGGCACGCCAGAGCACGACGCGATCCTCGGGACTCATGATCTCCATTGACTCATCCTACCCGCTGAATGCAACATCAACAACTTTTGCAACCTTGTCGGCGGAACAACCGCGCTCCTCAAGCCGTGACGCTCTCCCGAACTCGGCATCGTCCCCAATGCTCATCGTGTTGCCCATTGCTGGGCCGGACGGCAGGCGGCCCTCCGTGTGAGCCTCAGCGCGAGTTGCCGAACAGCCTCAGGAAAAGCAGGAACACATTCAGGATGTCAATGAAGATTCCCGCCGCGATCGGGATCGCTTCGGCCTGATCGGCACGCCGCAGGCGGTTGAAGTCGATCACCGTATAGAGGCCGAACACACCCAGACCCGCGATCGCATAGACCGTGTAGAGAGCAGGGATGCGAACGAATATCAGGACGATCCCGGCCACTATCAGCCCCAGCAGCAGGAAGAAGGCGAGTCGATACAGGTACGAGAGGTCACGTCTGGTGGCGTAGCCGCCCGCGCCGAGGCCGCCGACGAACAGCGCCGTGGCGCCGAAGGCTTGGCGCACGGCCGTGGGGTCCACTTCGGAGTAGTAGTTGACGGTGGTCGAGATGCTCGCTCCGAGCAGCAGCCCGAATGCGAACAGCAGCACGAGCGCCAGGCCCTGGTTGCCTCTGGCGTTTGCGACGTTCAAGCCGACGAGGCAGCCGAGCGCAAGCAGCCATGCGATGAACCACGTTCCGCCGCCGGAATCGCGCGCCAGGTAGACGCCAAGCGTGGCGAATCCCACGGTCAACGCCACAAGCCCCATCACCCGACCGAACAAGAGCCGGGCGCTTGATGCGGGCAGGCCTGATTCGTAGCCCACTGCGCTCATCGCAGTTGCATCGTACACGCGCCGCCTGGGATGGCCCCGGCAAACGCGTGGCTGCTCACGCCGCCACAGTCCGCCCCAGCAAATCGAACAGCGCCGCGAAGTGCCGCTCCGCCGCCGCCTCGTCGTAGGCGGGCGTGTCGGACATCGTGTACCCGTGCGCGGCGCCCTCGTAGACCTCCGAGACGTAGGAGGCGCTGGCCTCGTCGAGCGCCTTTTCCAGCGTCGCGATGCTCTCGGCGGGCATGCTGTGGTCGTTGTCGGCGAAGCCGAAGTAGAGCTCCGCGGAGATCTCGCCCGCGATCAGGTGCGGGCTGTCCTCAGCCTCGGTCACAAGGCCACCCGTGTGGAAAGCGCCGAGCGCCGCCACGCGCCGCGGGTAGGCGGCCGCTATCTGCCAGCCGAGACGCCCTCCCATGCAGTAGCCGGTCAGCGCGATCGGCCCGCGCGCAACCTCCTCGAGCTTGCCCAGGTAGGCGTCGGCGTCGCTGACGATCCGCTCGGTGGTGAGCTCCTGCATCAGAGGCATGATCTGCTGGAAGATCTCCCCACGCTTCTCGGGGTCATCCAGACCATCGAGCGAGATCACCGGCGCGCGGCCAGCGCGGTAGAAGACATTGGGGGCGAGCACGACGAAACCCTGCGCCGCGATCCGGTCGGCCATCTCCTCGATCCGCGGCCGCAGTCCAAACGCGTCTATGAGCAGCAGCACTCCGGGATATGAGCCCTCGCCGTCGGGACGAGCGAGGTATGCGTCCGCCACTCCATCCTTCGTCTCGATGTCAATCGTCTCGCCGCTCATGCGTGCCTCTCCTGTTCTCGTTGGTGGTGGGCGAACCTAATCACTAACGAGATGGCCGTGGCGCACTCGCTGCGCGGACTCCTGATGTCAACCCTTCCATCTGACAGACTGCGGGCATGCCCGCAGTCACACCCCGCCAGCGCGTCGTCGTCGTAGGTGGGGGCTTCGGTGGCCTGCTGACGGTCAGCTCGCTGGCTGGCGCGAACGCCGAGGTCACCCTGATCGACCGGCACAACTACCACCTCTTCCAGCCGCTCTGCTACCAGGTCGCCACGGGCGCCATCTCCCCCGGCGAGATCGCGGTGCCGCTGCGCAGCGTCTTTCGCCGCCGGCAAGAGGTGCGGGTGCTGATGGGCGAGGTGGAAGGCTTCGATCTGGATGCGGGCGAGGTGATCGTCGGTCCCGCGATCGCGGGAACCGCCGCCAGGAGGATCCCTTACGACACGCTCGTGGTCGCCGGCGGCTCGAGCTACGCCTATTTCGGCCACGACGAGTGGCGCACGCTCGCGCTGGAGGTCAAGTCGCTGGACAGCGCGCTGCAGGTAAGGGGCCGCATCCTGCAGGCCTTCGAGGCGGCCGAGCTGGAGGAAGATCCAGAGCGGCGACTCGGCTGGCTGACCTTCGTGGTCGTCGGCGCAGGACCGACGGGCGTGGAGATGGCCGGCCAGATCGCAGAGATGGCAAGAGACACCCTGCCCGCGGAGTTCCGCAGCAGCGACCCAAGAACCGGCAGCGTGCTGCTGGTCGAGATGGCCGATCGCGTTATGACCGGCTTCGCCCCCTCGCTCTCCTTACGGGCAGCCGGTGCGCTGGAGCAGCTCGGCGTGACGCTGATGCTCGGACATCAGATGGTGGACGTGCACCCCGATCGCGTGGAGCTCCAGACGACCACCGGGGAACGCGTGCAGATCAAGACAAGGACCGTCGTCTGGGCCGCGGGCGTCACCGCCTCTCCGCTGGCCGCAGCGCTTGGCCAGGCCGCCGGCGCCGAGATCGACCGCGCCGGACGGTTGCTGGTGGAGCCGGACCTCACCCTGCCCGGTCACCCGGAGGTGTTCGCGCTGGGCGATATGGTCCAGGTGCGCGACCCCCACAGCGATCGGCCCCACCCCCTGCCGGGGCTCGCGCCGGTGGCGATGCAGCAGGGCCGCTACGTCGGGGCGCTGATCTCAGCCCGCTTAAAGGGCAGTTCGCTGCCACCGTTTCACTACCGCGACAAGGGCTCGCTGGCGACAATCGGGCGCGGCCACGCGGTCGCAGAAGTGCGCGGCCTGCGCCTCAGCGGCGTGATCGCCTGGGCCACCTGGCTGCTCGTGCACATCTTCTACTTGATCGGCTTTGAGAACCGGGTGCTCGTGCTGCTGCGCTGGTCTTACAGCTTCTTCACCAAGGGCCGCAGCACGCGCCTGATCACCGAAGCGGCCGGGCTGCCGCCATGGCATCCGGAGTCGGTTCACCTGAGCAGCACCCAGGCCGGCTCGGGCGCGCCCGAGCACACCGCAAGCTGACTGGGCCGGACCCGCCCACGCGCCCGGCCCAGTCTGCCGTCGCCCTCAGATGCCCTGCATCCTCATCGCCGCCTCCAGCTCGCTCGCATCCGCTCCCATGCCTTTTTCGTTGGGGTGCACGGAGAACGCGTCCGATTCGGGGATGACCGGTTCTATCCAGCGCGTGCTCAGCGGCTTGCAGGCGTCGTGGCCGATGCTCGGCGTGAACGTATCGAGGAAGGTGTCGCCGTTTGCGGACGCCGCGCTTGCAAGCATCGCGTTCAGTTCCTTCTCGACGTTGTTGAGGTAGGCGACGTCGCCCGTGGTCAGCGGCACCGTCGGCCAGCAGTTGCCGCTCTGCGGCAGGATGTCCGGATAGGCGACGACGAACACCTTCGCCGAGGGCGAGAGCACGCCGATCTGATGAAACGCGGCGCTCACGACCGGCTCGTCGGCTTTGATCTCTTCAGAGAGCTTGTTGCCATAGGTGTCCTTGCATGGAGTGCCGAACGGGAACACGAGATCCTCGGCACCACAGACCGCAAGCGTTTCGATGAACAGGTTTTTGTCATTGCCGCCGATGCCGACCGAGACGACTTCGGTCGATGCGCTGAGCGCATCGAGCTGCGGCGGCTGGTCCGGGAACTGGGCTTCGGTGGTGAGGTCCGCCGTGGTGGCCCCTCCGCAGCTGACGTCCTTCAGCGAGAGACCGAGCGCCTTCGCGGTCAGGTGCGGGTAGTTGCGGGCCGACTGGGTGCAGTCCAGCGGCGCACCTTCGGCGGGCGGCAGGATCAGCGGCCCGGAGACATAGGAGTCGCCGAGTGAGACATAAGACTGCGCGCCCGCTGCGGCGGGCGCGCGCGGCGCAGAGCGCGAGCGCGAAGAGAGCGAGGACGCTGCGGGTTGCCGACATCTTCTCCTCCTGTTGGGGCCTGCCGGCAGATGGACCCTGGCCGGCTGCCGCGTCCTATGCCCCCTGTACCGAAGGCTCAAACCTGGTTGAGGAACAGCCGGCCCTACCTGAGATCCGCGGAGGTCTTCCCCAGCAGCTGCCGCGCCACGATCAAAAGCTGGATCTGCTGGGTGCCCTCGAAGATGTCAAGGATCTTGGCGTCCCGGGCCCACTTCTCCAGCAGCTCGTTCTCGCCGTAGCCAACGCTGCCGCAGAGCTCGACACAGCCGAGCGTGACATCAACGCAGGTGCGACCGGCCTTTGCCTTGGCCATCGAGGCCTGCAGCGAGTTGGGCTTGGAGTTGTCGGCCATCCAGGCGGCCTGCATCGTCAACAGCTGCGCGGCTGCCCAGTCGGCCTCCATCTCCTGGAAGCGAGCTGCCGCGGCGCTCTGGCAGAGCGCGGGCGCGGTATCGTCGATCTCGATGCCGGCATCGGCAAGCCGCTTGCGCGTCTCATCGAGCGCCGCGCGACCGACGCCGACGGCCATCGCTGCGACTAGTGGTCTGGTGTTGTCGAAGGTCTGCATCGCGCCCGCGAAGCCCTGCTTGACGTCCACCGTGGGGTCGCCGAGCAGCGCGTCCTTTGGCACCCGGCAGTCCTCCAGGCGGAAGTTCGCGGTGTCGGAGGCCCTGATCCCGAGCTTGTGCTCCAGGCGCTCCAACTTCAGTCCGGGGTTCTCTTTTTCGACGATGAAGGACTTGATCGCGGCGCGGCCCTTGCTGCGGTCGAGGCTGGCCCACACCACCACCAGGTCAGCGCGCTCCCCGGAGGTGACGAAGATCTTCTCTCCGTTTAGGACGTACTCGTCACCGTCGAGCTCGGCGGTGGTCCTGATCGCGGCGGAGTCCGAGCCGGCCTCCGGCTCGGTGATCGCCATCGCAGCCCAGCGGCCGCCGTATCGCTGCAGCTGCTCTTCGGTCGCCACGGAGGCGATCGCGGAGTTGCCGAGTCCCTGGCGGGGCATGGTCAACAGCAGGCCAACGTCTCCCCAGCACATCTCGATGATCGAGAGCACTGTGGAGAGGTTAGTGCCGTTGCGGTTCTCGCCCGCGCCACTTGCGCTTGCGCTGCGACGTACGCCGGTAGCGCCGGTGCCACCGTTCTCGCTGCCCTCGTTCATGCCGTCGATCAGCGCGGCGAGCATGTCGAGCTCCTTGGGGTAGGCGTGCTCAGCGGCGTCGTACTTGCGGGAGATTGGCCGCAGCACCTCCCTGGCGACCTGGTTGGCCTGATCGACCAGCGGCCTGAACTTCTTAGGTGTCTCGAGGTTGATCATGGTTCGCTTTCGCTCTATACGAGCAGGGCGCCCTCCATGACACCCGCTGCTCTGAGGTCCCGGTACCAGCGCTCGACCGGGTGCTCCTTGACGTAGCCGTGGCCGCCGAGCAGCTGCACGCCTTCGGAGCCGATCTTCATGCCCTTGGCCGCACACAGCCGCCTTGCCAGGGCGGCCTCGTGCGCGAAGTCTGCTCCGTAATCTGCGCGCGCGGCTGCCCTGTAGGTGAGCAGCCTCATCGCTTCGGTCTCGATCCCGATGTCGGCGACACCGAAGGCAACCGCCTGGCGATTTGAGATCGGTTCGCCGAAGGCTGTGCGCTCGTTGACGTACGGGATCACGTAGTCGAGCACGGCCTGTGCGGTGCCGATCGCAAGCGCGCACCAGGCGATGCGCGCGCGCTGGATGCACTCCAGGTAGGCCGCGCGTGCGCCGTTGGCGAGGATCGCGGCGGTGGGCACGCGCGCGCCCTCTATCAGCAGCCGGCCGGTCGCAGCAGCGCGCAGGCCCATCGCAGGCTCGGCCTGCACCGAGAGGCCCTTCGTCGAGGACTCGACCACGAACAGCGCCGGCCCGAATTCCTCCGCCTCGGCGGCGATCACGAACAGCTCGCACTCGTCGGGGCGCGCGACCAGTGACTTGACGCCGTCCAGCACCCAGTCGCCGCCGTCGCGACGCGCCTTGGTGCCAAGGCGCAGCGGGTTGAACAGCGGCTGCGGCTCAAGCAGCGCAAGCGCTGCCGCGGGCGGAGCCTCGCCGGCGAAGGCCGGCAGATAGGCAGCCTGCTGGTCGGCGTCGCCGAAGAGGCCGATCGCGCTGGCCACCGCGCCCGGCGCGAGCACGGCGTAGGAGATGCCCATGTCCCCGTGGGCGAGCGCCTCCGCAATCAGGACGCCCGTGACGGCGGCGCGCTGCGCCATCACGCCGCCGAGCTCCTCGGGGATGCCGAGCATGTTCACGCCAAGCTCGCTGGCCTGCTCCAGCAGCTCCTTCGGCGTGCCGGTGTCCGCGTCGGCCTGCGCGGCGGCCGGGCGGACCTTCTCGGCGGCGAAGTCCCTGACGGCCTCCTGCAGCATCTGCTGCTCGTCATCTGGGGTGATGTCGAAGAGCGACGGGGCTTTCGAGGAGCCCTGGCGGGCCGGGCCGGGCAAGCTCTGGGCGACCTTGAAGGTGCGGCTGGCGGCGGTGGCCGCCCTGAAGCCGTTCCTGGTGGCGCCGTAGATCAGCTTCTCGGTCTGTTTGCGCATGCCGAGCTTGTCGAGAGCGGGTGAGCCGGCGAGCGCTCCGAGCGCCCGCAGGCCGAGGCCCATGCCCCGCTGGGCGACTGACTTTTGGGTGCTCACTTCGGCTTGCTCCTTTGGTTGTCCGACAGCGGCCTGACGGCGCCGTCGAGGTGAGGGGTGCCCTTCTTCGCGTCGGTCAGCGCGAAGCGGATCTCATCCGCTTCAGCACCGGCCGGCTCCTGCGAGAGCGAGCTTGCAAACTGGACCTTCGCCGGCAGCACGATCGGCTTGCGGAAGCGGACCTGCGCCTCACAGCGCTCCGGCAGGCGACTCTCGAGCGCCGCCAGACAGCGGGCCTTGCTCCACATGCCGTGCGCGATCGCGCCGGGAAAGCCGAACAGCTTCGCGCTTAGCGCGTGCATGTGAATCGGGTTGCGGTCGCCCGATACCGAGGCGTAGCGGCGGCCGAGATCGCCCGGCAGGCGCCATGTGGCGCTCGGCCGCAGATCGGCCTCGGGCGAGCCCTCGCCCTGCCGATCTGCGGCCTCACGCTCCCCCGGTCCAGCTTGTTCGCCGCCGCCGCCGCGGCGCAGCATCGTGCTGAAGTCCTCCCAGACGAGCTCGCCATCCGAGCTGACCTGGGTCACCAGCGTGAAGGTGCGCCCGCGCGGATGGGGCGAAAGGGCGGTTGGGCTCACGCTGATGTGCAGCTGCTCGCCGATCGCGATCGGCCGGCGCTGCACGATCCTGTTTTCGATGTGCACGAGCCCGACGGCGCCGAAGGGGAAGTGGCCGTCTGCCATCACCGCCATGTGCAGCGGGAAGGCAAGCACGTGCGGATAGGTGATCGGCAGGTGCTCGCGCAGCGTGAAGCCGCACACCTTGGCGTAGGCGGCGACGCTGCCGGCCTGCGCGCGCACGTCCTCCAGCACCAGCTCGATCTCGGGGATGCGCTTGCCGCCGCCTGGAACGAACGGCAGCAGGCCGATGCCGGGGATCAGCGGCAGCGCCGCGCGCGCGTAGAGCGGCAGCAGGTGCGGCGGGCTCTGGAGAGTCCTTGCGGCCATCACGCTCCGAGCAGGCTCTGGCCGCAGACCCGGACCACGTTGCCGTTGACCCCGGTGGAGGCCGGGCTCGCAAGCCAGGCGATCGTCTCCGCGACGTCGACCGGCAGCCCGCCCTGGGACATGCTGTTCATGCGCCGGCCGGCTTCGCGCAGCGCGATCGGCATCTTCGCGGTCATCTGCGTCTCGATGAACCCGGGCGCGACGGCGTTGATCGTCGCATGGCGCTTGGCGAGCTCGCCGGAGAGCGCATGCACCATGCCGATCACGCCGGCCTTGGAGGTCGCGTAGTTGGTCTGGCCTGAATTGCCCGCGATGCCGCTCATCGAGGAGACGCAGACGATGCGCCCGTTCTCGGCCAGCAGCCCCCTGGCGAGCAACTCGTCGTCGATCCGCTCCTCGCTTGAGAGGTTGATCTCCATCAGCGAGCTCCAGCGGTCCTCGGGCATCTTCGCCAGGGTCCGATCCCGGGTCACGCCAGCGTTGTGGACCACGATGTCGATCCCGTGCGCAAGACGATCGGCAATCCGCGCGGGCGCGTCCGGGTCGGTGATGTCAAGCTCGATGCTCTGCGCACGCAGGCGAGTGCTGACCTTCGTCAGATCGGCTGAGAGGGCAGGCACGTCGAGCAGCACGAGATCCGCGCCGTCGCGGTGCAGAGTGCTCGCGATCGCCGCGCCGATCCCGCGCGAGGCGCCGGTGACCAGTGCCCGCTTGCCGGCCAGCGGCTGATCCCAGTCGATCGCGGGCATCTGCGCGACCGGCGCGCCGACCTCGATCACCTGCCCTGAGACGTAGGCCGAGCGCGGCGAGAGCAGGAAGCGCATCGTGGAGTCGATCTGCTCCTCGGCGTCCTGTGCGACGTGCATGAGCTGCACCCCGATGCCTCTGCCGACCTCCTTGGCCAGCGAGCGCGTGAAGCCCTCAAGCGCACGCTGCGCAGTGGCGCTGCGTACCGAGGCGGCACGCTCGGCGCCAGAGCGGCCGGACGGTGCCAGCGCCGGGGAGCCGAGCACGGCAATCCGGCCGCTGCTCTGCACACGCTTGAGGTTCGGGTGAAAAAAACGCTGGAGCTCGACCAGCTGCGTCGAGTCCGCGATGCCCGTCGCGTCGAAGACCAGAGCCTTGACCGGGTCGTGCCCGTCGCCTGCCCGCTGCGCGCCGATCTCATCCAGCAGCCTTTGCAGCGAAATCCCCAGGCGTCCGCCGGGCGCGCCGCCGAGCAGCACCGGCCCGGAGATCACCGGCGCCCCAGGGCGATGGCGCTCCAGCTTGGCCGGCCGCGGCAGCCCGAGCCTGCCCGCGATCAGCTTCCCGGGCAGCGAGTTGACGGCCTCGGCGTAGAAATCTGTCATTTGGCGCCTCCTGCGCTCTCGATCACGGCAAGGACGCCCTGGCCGTCCGCCGCGCAAATGCTGATCACGCCGCGACCGGAGCCGCGCTCGTGCAGGGCCTTGGCCAGCGATGCCAGGATCCGCCCGCCGGTCGCGGCGAACGGATGGCCGGCCGCCAACGAGCCGCCGTTGACGTTCAGCCGCTCACGGTCGATCGCGCCAAGCGGCGCCTTGCGACCCAGGCGCTCCTTGCAGAAGCGCTCGTCCTCCCATGCGTTCAGCGTGCAGAGCACCTGCGCCGCGAACGCCTCATGAATCTCGTAGAGGTCGAAGTCCTGGAGCGTGAGGCCATTGCGATCCAGCAGCAGCGGCATGCCGTAGGCGGGCGCCATCAGCAGCCCCTCGCGCTTGTGGACATGGTCGATCGCCGCGGCCTGACCATCCACGAAGTAGGCGAGCACCGGAAGTCCGCGCTCGGCCGCCCACTCCTCGCTTGCGAGCAGCACCGCGGAGGCGCCGTCGGACAGCGGCGTGGAGTTGCCCGCCGTCATCGTGCCCTCGGGGCCGCCGAAGACGGGCTTCAGCTTCGCCAGCTTCTCCACGCTGGAGTCGGGGCGCAGGTTCTGGTCGCGCTCCAGCCCCAGGTAGGGCGTCACGAGGTCGTCCATGAAGCCGCGCTCATAGGCTGCGGCGAGGTTGTGGTGGCTGCGGACGGTCAGCTCGTCCTGCTCGGCGCGGCCGATCTCCCACTCGCTGGCCATGATCGCGCAGTGCTCGCCCATCGAGAGGCCGGTGCGGGGCTCCTCGTTGCGCGGGATCGAGGGCACGATCTGGCCCGGCCGCAGCCGCGTGAGCTGCTTGGCTCGCCCCAGCAGCGACTTCTCCCGGTTGAGGTCGAGCATGATCTCGCGCAGGTCCTCGTTGACGCCGATCGGCGCATCGGAGGTGGTGTCGGTGCCGCAGGCGATGCCGGAATCGATCTGGCCAAGCGCAATCTTGTTCGCGACCAGGATCGCGGCCTCCAGGCCCGTGCCGCACGCCTGCTGCACGTCGTAGGCGGGTGTCTCGGGGGCAAGCCGAGTGCTGAGCACGCTCTCGCGCGTCAGGTCGCGGTCGCTTGAGAGCTTGAGCACCGCGCCTCCCGCGACCTCGCCGATGCGCTGCTCCTGCAGGCCGAAGCGCTGCACCAGCGAGTCGAGCGCCGCCGTCAGCATGTCCTGGTTTGAGGCATGCGAGTAGCGGGAGTTGGACCGCGCGAACGGGATCCTGGCGCCGCCGATGATCGCGACGCGTCGGGGCTTGTCGATCAACTTGCCCGCCCTTTCTTGGAGCGCAGCGTGAGGCCGGGCTCAACAGTTGAGATCAGAAGCTCGGCAGCCTGCGCGGCAGAGAGCGCCTCGGTGGCAAGCCACCAGCGCGCAAGCGCCTCCGCGGCGCCGAGCAGCGCCGCCGAAAGCGCCTCCACCTCGATGCGTGCCGCGTCCCTACGCCGAGCCGGCAGACGCGCAAGCAGCGAGCCGGCGACCAGATCGGCGATCCGCCCGCGATAGTCGGAGACCCGCGCAGCCACCTCGCCGACGTGAGCCGAGGTCTCGTCGAAGAGCACCGCCCAGGCGGCGCGGTCGGCGTCAAGGAAGCCGAAGAAGGCCCTGATGCCGGCGCCGAGCGCCTCGCTTGGCCCGTCCACATCGGCGATCGCCTGGCCGATCATCGTGAACAGCCCCTCCCCCGCCCGTTCCATGCAGGCGATGTAGAGCCGCTCCTTGTTGCCGAAGTAGTTGTAAAGCAGCGGCTTGGTCACCCCAACCGCTGCAGCGACCTCCTCCATCGTGACCGCGGCATAGCCGCGCTGCGCGAAGAGATCGTGGGCCACGGAGAGCGTCTGCTGCATCCGCTGCTCCCTGGGCATACGTGTCCTGGGCGATGCATCGATTGCCATAACCATGAAGTTACCCGGATATAAATTTATACTCAAGTAACGTGACCAATGTCACACGAGCGAAGGCCTGCGGCGCCGCACACTGACCGCAATCGGCGTAGGCTGGACATTCGGGCTCGTACCGAGCATTGGGTACGTCCGCGAAGCAGAGCCGACGCGAGGACAACGGAGGCCAGCATGAGCGCAACGGAGCGCAGCGTGACGCAGACCTGCCAGCGCCAGGAGACGCGATGAGCTCACGCGCGGTCAACCGCCCCCACGGCGCTGTGCGCCACTACGCGAGCCTGCTTGGCCCGAACATGGCCGCAGTCGCTCCGGCGATGCTCGAACGAGACATCGGCCGTCGCCTTTCACGCCTTGGCATCACCAGCTCCGATCGCGTTCGCCAGCGCCTGCGGTCGAGCCGTCCGCGCATGCGTGCGCTGCAGGCGGCGCCGGGCGGCAAGCTGCGGTGGAAGGACGTGCCCGCCCCAGCGCCGCCGGGGCCCGACGGCGCGATCGTGCATCCGATCGCAATCGCAACCTGCGACATCGACTGCCCACTGGCGATGGGGATGCTGCAGATGCCGCTGCCAGTGCACCTGGGCCACGAATGCGTCGCCGAGGTGCAAACCGTAGGCGAGCGAGTGCAGAACGTGAAGCCCGGCGAGATGGTCGTGGTGCCCTACGAGGTCAGCTGCGGCGCCTGCCCGCAGTGCAAGGCAGGCTTTACGGCAAGCTGCGCGTCTGTCCCGCCGGTCTCGGCGTTCGGGATGGGCGTCGCGACGGGCCACTTCGGCGGCGCCTGCTCCGACCTGCTGCGCGTCCCCTACGCCGACGCGATGCTCGTTCCGCTGCCCAAGGGCGTCGACACGGCAGCCGCCGCCAGCGTGGCCGACAACATGTGCGACGCCTACAGGCACATCGCCCCGCACCTGCCGGGGCTGCTGCAGCGCGACCCGCAGGCCGAGGTCCTGATCCTCGGCTCACTGCGCCGTCGCTCGTCCTTCGGCGCGAGCCTGCCGCTCTACTGCGCCCTGATCGCTGGCGCGCTCGGCGCGCGCAAAGTCCTCCTGGTCGATGCGCGGGCGCGCGTCCGCAGCCATGCCGAGCGGATCGGCATCGAGTCGATCGAGCCCAAGGCGCTGCGCCGCCGCCCGCGCGCGCCGCTGGTGGTGGACGCAAGCGTGCTCGATCTCGGCAGAGCGTTGGCGGCCACGGCGCCGGACGGCATCTGCACGAGCTCCGGCAGCCTGCACCGCGCCACCACCGTGCCGATCGCGGCCGCCTACGTTCGCAAAGTGACGCTGCACGTCGGTCGCACCTCCGCCCGACCGCTGATGCCGGAGGTGCTTGCGCTGATCGGAAGCGGCGCGCTTGCGCCGGAGCGCGTGATCAGCACGCTGGCGTCGCTGGAGGATGCCCCGCGCGTGCTCGGCGAGCACTTCCGGTCCGGCGGCACGAAGGCCGTGCTGACCGCCTGAGCAGGCACAGACCTCGGAGACGCCTGGCGAGCGGGTAATCATGGGTGTGCGCCCCTGGCGCCGAGAGGAGCCATGCCCGTGCGAAGCACACAACCGTCGATCGATCGCTCGCATCCACCGCCGCAGCCGCCGGCGGGCGGCACGCCGCAGGGGCTGATCAACCGCAAGCGTCTGCTGATCAGCGTAGGGCTGATCCTCGTCGGGCTGGTGAGCCTCTACTTCCTGCTTCCGAAGCTCGCTGGGCTCCAGAACACGTGGGGGCGCCTGCAACAGGGCGATCCGGTGTGGCTGGCGGTCGGCGCCATCCTGGAGGCGCTCTCGATCGCCAGCTATGCCGCGCTGTTTCGGTCCGTATTCGGCCGTGGCGTGCCGCGCATCGACTGGCGCGCGAGCGTGGAGATCCCGCTGGCGGGGATCGCCGCAATCCGTCTGCTGGCGGCAGCCGGCGCAGGGGGCGTGGCGGTCACGATCTGGGCGCTGCGACATGCGGGCATGACCGGCCGGACGATCGGCGCGCGGATGGTCGCAAGCCTCGTGATCCAGTACGCGGTCTACCTGACCGCCCTGATCGTGTGCGGCATCGGCCTGTGGACCGGCGTCTTCGCGGGAGGCGGCTCCTTCGCGCTGACGATCCTGCCCGCGATCGCGGCCGCCTTTCTTGGCCTGCTGGTGGCGGGCATGGGCCTGCTGCCGCAGGACTTCGAGCGGCGCCTGCGGCGGCTGGGCGCACGATCGGGCCGCATCGGCCGCCTGGCCACGCGTCTTGCGCCCGCGCCGAGCACGGTCTCCGCGGGAGTGCGGGCCGCGCTCGCGCTGGCCTCAGAGCGGCCCTACAGCGTGCTCGCGGCGATCGGATACTGGGGATTCGACATCGCCGTGCTGGGTGTGAGCCTGCGCGCCTTTGGAGCCGTAGTCTCACCGTCGGTGATCGTGATGGCCTACTTCCTCGGCACCCTTGGCAGCCTGCTGCCGCTGCCCGGCGGGATCGGCGGCGTGGAGGGCGGGATGATCGGCGCCCTGGCCGCCTTCGGGGTGCCGGGCGGACAAGCCGTGGTTGGCGTCCTGGCCTACCGGGCGATCTCCTTCTGGCTGCCCACCCTGCCGGGCATCGCCGGCTACCTCGCTCTGCGCTCGACCGTGAGGACGTGGACCGCCGCCGATGAGACCGAGGGGCGGGGAGTTCTCGACGTCGCGGCGGACCGCCGCTGATGGCAAGCCAAGGAGCAGGGGCCCGCGCACGCGGCGCGACATGGAAGGCGATGCGCTGGACGGCGAGGCTGACGCGCGGGCAGGTGGTGCAGATGGTCGGCGGGCCGGCAAGGGCGCGCGTGGTCGTGCTGTTCGGATGCGTGCTCGCGCTCAGCAGCGCCGACACCGCGACGATCGGCGCCGTCGCGCCGCAGCTGGAGAGCGCGATGAAAATCAGCAACACCGAGATCGGGCTGCTGAGCTCGGTCTCACTGCTGGTGGGAGCGATCTTCGTGCTGCCGGTGGGAATGCTCGTGGACCGCTCCAAGCGCATCCCGCTGCTGTCGGCCAGCATCGTGCTCTGGAGCGTCGCCTCGCTGGCCTCCGCGTTCGCGGCCAGCTACTCCACCCTGCTCTTGACCCGGCTGGCGCTCGGCGCGGTGGCCGCCACCGCCGGTCCGGCGATCGCCTCACTGACCGGCGACTATTTCCCCGCGCGGGAGCGGGGTGGGGTGTACTCATACATCCTCGCCGGCGAGATCGCCGGCACCGCAATCGGATTTCTGGTTTCCGGCACGCTGGCGAACCTGATCTCCTGGCGCGCCGCGTTCGTGATGCTTGCGATCCCCGGTTTCTTCCTGGCCCGCTCGCTGTGGCGCACCGTGCCCGAGCCACGCCGCGGCGGCCAGAGCCGCCTGCATCCGGGGGCCGAAAGCTTCGAGCAGGCGCCGCCCGGAGAGTTCGAGTGGGAGGACCCCGCGGGCAGCTCCGAACCGCCGGACGCAGAGCTTGCACACGAAGCCGCACAGCGCCACGGCGTGCAGCCCGACCAGCGTCGGGTGCTGCGCCGCAACCCGCGCGAGCTGAGCATGCGGGCGGCGATCCGCTACGTGCTCTCGGTCCCCACCAACGTGCTGCTGATCATCAGCTCGGCGCTCGGCTACTTCTTCCTCTCCGGCCTTCAGACCTTTGTGGTCGTGTTCGTGGAGGGCCACTACAACGTCGGCTACGCCTCGGTGACGCTGGTGCTCGTGCTGTTGGTGGTCAGCTCGCTGATCGGCACTCTGATCAGCGGCCGCGTGACCGACGCGATGCTGCGCAGCGGCGTGCTGGAGGCGCGCCTCTGGATTCCGGCGCTCTGCTACTTCGGAGCCGCTGCGCTGCTTGTGCCCGGCATCCTGGCCAGCAAGCTGAGCACCGGCCTGTGGTTCGACGTGGGCGGCGCGACGCTTATCGCGGCTGCCAACCCGCCCCTGGATGCTGCCCGCCTGGACATCATGCCCTCCGGACTCTGGGGCCAGGCGGAGAGCACCCGCACCTTCCTGCGCTCGATCGCGCAGGCGCTTGCGCCCCTGCTCTTCGGCGGCGTCTCGGACCTGATCGCCGGCATCTTCCCGGTGCAGGCGCCCGTCGGCACCCATCCGGCCCCGATCTCCCCGAGCGTGGCAAACGGCCTGGAGGTCAGCTTCATGATCATGCTCGTCGCGCTCGTGGCCGCAGGCGTCTTTCTGCTGCGCGCCCGGCACAGCTACCCCACCGACGTGGCCACTGCGGGCGCCTACGATCCCGAGCCCGCAACGCGGGTCATCTGACAACGCCGGCGGCGCGTTCGCGGGCTGGATATAATGCTTGCCAGCAAGCAACTATCTGGCAGAGGAGCGCGCCGATCCCAACCGCAGCCGACCCGATCCTTCCAACGGCAGAGCCGGCCGACCAGGAGCTCTCCGCTCGTCTGCGAGCGGCGATCGGCAAGCTCTCCCGCCGCCTGCGCCCCACGCTCGCCGGCTCCGGCCTGACTCCCTCGCAGACCTCGATCCTGCTGACCGTCAACCGGCACGGCCCGCTGCGGCTGACGGACCTGGCCGCGATCGAGTCGATCAACCCAACGATGCTCTCCCGCATCACGGGTCGGCTCAGCGAGCGCGGCCTGATCGCGCGCACGCCGGACGCCGACGATCGCCGCGCGGCGCTGGTCGAATCGACGGCAGCCGGCAGACGCATGCACAAGCGGATCCAGAAAGAGCGAACCGCGGCGCTGCAGGCCCAGCTGCAGGAGCTCTCGCCGCAGGAGCTGCAAAGCCTGCAGGCGGCGCTGCCCGCGCTTGAGCGCCTCGCGGAGCTGATCGGGGAGCGCGACTCTTGACCCGGCTGCTGCAGGCGGGTCGGCTCACATTCAAGGCGTTCGAGGTACCCAACTACCGCCGCTACATCTGCGGCCAATCGATCTCGCTGATCGGCACGTGGATGCAGATGGCCGCCCAGTCCTGGCTCGTGCTCACGCTCACCCACTCGAGCACAGCGCTGGGGCTGATCGTCGCGCTGCAGACGGTGCCGATCCTGCTGCTCGGCCCCTACGGCGGCGTGATCGCCGACCGTGTCGACAAGCGCAGGCTGATGATCTGCCTGCAAGCGATGATGGGCCTGCAGGCGCTCGTGCTGGGGCTGCTGACCATCACACATGCCGTGACCGTGTGGGAGATCGGCGTGCTGGCGATGCTGTTGGGCCTCAACAACGCCTTCGAGAACCCCGCCCGACAGTCGTTCATGCTCGAGATGGTCGGAGAGGAGCACCTGCGCAACGCGGTCAGCCTCAACTCGGTGCTCGTCAACGTCGCGCGCAGCATCGGCCCGGGAGTGGCCGGCGTGCTGATCGCCACAACCGGCGAGGGCGTCTGCTTCCTGCTCAACGCAGCCAGCTTCCTGGCCGTGATCGCCTCGCTGCTGCGCCTGAATCGAGGCGCCCTGCACCCGAGCCCACCGACGCCGCGCGCGCCGGGGCAGCTGCGCGAAGGGCTGCGCTACGTGCGCCGCACGCCGCAGCTCGCCGTCCCGCTGCTGATGATGGCGCTGGTCGGCACGCTGGCCTACGAGTTCCAGGTCTCCCTGCCCGTGATGGCGCGCAACGGCCTGCACGTCGGCGCCGCCGGCTACGGCTTCATGACCGCCGCGATGGGCGTGGGAGCGGTGTTCGGAGGTCTGCTCGTAGCCGCCATCGGGCGCACGGGCGTAAAGACGCTCTCGCTCGCGGCAGCCGCCTTCGGCGTGCTGCTGGCGCTCGCAGCGCTTGCGCCCAGCCTGCCGGTCGAGCTGATCACGCTCGCGCTCGTCGGCTGGGCAAGCGTCTCCTTCATGGCGACCGGAAACTCCACGCTCCAACTCGCCGCCGAGCCGACGATGCGGGGGCGCGTGATGTCGCTGTGGTTCGTCGCGTTTCAGGGCTCCACGCCGATCGGCGGGCCGATCGTGGGCTTCGTGATGGCGGCGGCCGGCGCTCGCGCGGGGCTCGGCGTCGGCGCGATCACCTGCGTGCTGGTGGCGGCGCTGGGCCTGCTGACTTTGAGACGCCTGGTGTCGGGTCGCGGCGCTGCTGCGCGGGCACATCCGCATCCGGCGCGGCTCTGAGCCTCGGCTCCGGCCCGGCCGTCTGGCTGCCGACCCCCTCGACAGCGGCCGGCACGCGCTTCAAATCAGATCGCCGGCACGCGCCGATCGCGCCGCGCCAGGCCACTGCGGATAGCGCGCCCAGGACCATCGCGCCGCTTGCAAGCAGGAAGGCCGCGGAGACGCCCAGCCCTTCCACCAGCGCGCCGCCCGCGGCCGTGCCCGCCGCGATTCCCGCCACGAGCGCAGCGGTATGCCAGTTGAACGCCTCCGCCGCGCTGCCCTCGGGCGCGAGCACCTCCACCAGCGCGTACTGACAGGAGAGCACCGGCGCACACGTCACTCCCGCGAGCATCGTCAGCAGGATCGCCCCGGGCAGCGAGCCTGCCAACAGCAGCGGGGCGCACATCAGCGCCGCTGCTGCCATCAGCGCCTCCTGGCGGGTGTGCAGCGGCGCCCGCCAAGCGCGCGCACCGTAAAGCAATCCCCCGGCCATGCTGCCCACGCTCAGCATCGCCAAGAGCACGCCTGCCGCCGAGGGCACTTTCAGGTGCACAGCCAGCGCCGGCAGGCCGACATCCAGTGCGCCGATCAGCACGCCCAGCATCGCAACCGAGACGAACAGCGCGCGCAGGCCGCGGCTGCGCAAGGCGCCCTGCGTCCCCGCGCGGCGCACCCGATGCCGGCCCGCCGCGCGCAGTGGCGGCATCGCCGCAAAGAGGGATGTGCCCACCAGGCCGAAGACGGCGCACACCACAATCGCCGCGGAGGCGGAGGCGAGCGCCGTGCACGCCCCGACGATCACAGGCCCGAGCGTCCAGATCACCTCCTGGGAGGTGGCGTCGAGCGCATAGGCCGATTCCAGCGCTCCCGCACCGTGCACCACCACCGGCCACAGCGACCGCATGCTGGCCGAAACGGGCGGCATCAGCCCGCCCGCCAGCGCGGCGAGCGCGATCAGCGATCCGCTGCCTGCGCCGGCGTCGGCAGCCAGCACGAGCGCCAGCAGCAGCCCGGTCTCGATCAGCGCGCAGGCGAGCAGCACCTGGCGGTGCGGCAGGCGATCCAGCAGCTTGCCCTGCACCGGGGCCGCCGCTGCGTTGGCCAGCGTGTAGGCGCCGACCGCGATGCCTGCCTGCAGGAAGGACCCCGTCCTCGCCCGCATGAACAGCAGGATCGCGAGCGTGTTCATGCCCAGCGGCATCCGGGCGAGCACCGAGCTGGCGAGCACACCCGCGAAGGCGCGGTCGCCAAGCAGCGCCCGGTAGCGCGACCATGCGCTCACAGCAGCCGTGGACATGCCCTCACCATACGGGCGAGCACACCCGCCGTCTGCATTCCGGGCCGCTGCCGTCCGGAGCGGATGTCACCGTTGTGGGTCGCAATGAGCGCCCTGCTGGTGATATTCGGGATTCTGCTCGGCGCGCTTATGGGCGCGCTGGGCTCCGTGCTGCTGTCCCGCGGCAGCGCAGAGCGGATGCGCGAACAGCTGCGCGAGCTCTCCGGCGAGGGCCGCGAGCGGATGCGCGATGAAATGAAGGCGATCTCAGCCGACGTGCTCAAGCAGACGGGCGACTCGCTGGCGCAGCGCCTGGAGGAGGCCAGACGCGCCGAGCAGGCGCAGATCGCCGGCGAGATGGCCACGCGCACCGAGCAGATCAAGGGGCTCGTGGCGCCCGTGAGCGAGAAGCTCGGCAAGGTCGAGGGCGAGATCGCGCGCCTGGAGCGCGAGCGTCGCCAGGCGCAGGGCGAACTGGCCAATATGGTGCGCCAACTGCACGAAGGCGTCGGCACCCTGCGTACCGAGACCGGCAACCTCGTCTCCGCGCTGAAGCGGCCGAACACGCGCGGCTCCTGGGGCGAGATCCAGCTGCGCAACGTGATCGAGATGGCAGGGATGATCGAGCACTGCGACTTTCTGGAGCAGAGCAGCGTCTCCACCGACGAGGGCATGCTGCGCCCGGACGTGCTCGTCAAGCTGCCCGGCGGCAAGGTGATAGTCGTCGACTCCAAGGTGCCGCTCGACGCCTACTTGGCGCACCTGGAGGCGCAGAGCGATCAGGAGCGCGCGATGCATCTCGTGCGCCACGCCCGACAGACGCGCGAGCACATCACAAAGCTTGCTTCCAAGGGCTACCAGCGGCAGTTCGATCAGACGCCCGACCTGGTGGCGATGTTCGTGCCCTCCGACGGCATCTACCAAGCAGCGCTGGCGCAGGACCCGGGGTTGATCGAGTACGGCGTGCACCAGCAGGTGCTGATGGCTACGCCGACGACGCTGATCGGCCTGCTGCGAGCCGTGCACTATGGCTGGCGCCAGGAGCAGATCGCAGAGTCCGCGCGCGCGATCGCGGAGGCTGGGCGCGAGTTGCACAAGCGGCTGGCCGTGTTCGTGGATCCGCTGGCGAAGGTGGGCCGGCAGCTCGGCTCGGCTGTGGAGGCCTACAACCAGGCCGCACGCTCCTTCGACGCGCGGCTGGCCCCCAAGGCCAGGGAGCTGGCGCAGATGGGTGCATCCTCCGGTCGAGAGCTGACCGTGGCAACGCCCATCGAGTCCAGTCCGCAGCCGCCGACTGCACAGATCGACGCCCTGCAGCCCGATCAGCGCGCGCTCGATCCGCTTGCCGATGGCGGGCCGATCAGCGCCTCGCGCGAGTCTGGCCCAGCTGCGCCGTCTAGCCCTGAAGCACCGGCGGGCGATCTGGACTATTCGCCGCCGCCGCTGGCTCGCTGAGCGTGCTGTAGAGCGCGCGGATCTGCTCCAGGGCCTCGTCTGCGACCTCCTGCTGCTGCTCGCGGGTGCAATCGCTGATCTGCTCGTAGCTAAGCGGCCGACCGTATGCGACCTTCACTCGCGGGAACCGCAGCCGCCTCCATCCACGTACGCGTGCGGAGCCGTAAATCGCGACCGGCACGATGGGCGCGCCGCTTTCAAGCGCCAGCCGACCCACGCCTGGCCGCGCGCTCTGCCCGATCTGAGCGCTGCGCGAGCGTCCGCCCTCCGGGTAGATCACGATCACGCCCCCACGCCGCAGGATCGACAGCGCCGTCTGGATCGCCTGCTCATCGCCCTTGCCTCTGCGCACCGGGAAGGCGCCGGCGTGCTCGATGGCGGCGGCCAGCACTCCGCTGAACAGCTGCGACTTGGCCATGAACCGGACCCGGCGACGCAGGTAGATGCCGCAAAAGAAGTGGTCCATCGCCGAGAAGTGGTTGGGGGCGATGATCGCGGCACCGGCGCCGGGAACACGAGCGCAGTCGCGGCAGCTGACCCGATAGAGCACCATGCTCGCCGGCAGCATCACCAGGCGCAACAGGTCCTGCACCCAGTCGGGCGCGTGGGTGCGCGCCCACTCGTGGTAGCGGTCGAACCGCTCTGCGGGTCGCGGGTCGAGGTAGACCTGCGGCCGCAGCACTTCTCCCCTACGGGTGGCGTTCTCATCCTCACCTGCCGCAGAGGCTTCCCCGTCCATCTCCTGCCGGTCTGACATCTCAAAACCGACTACCGCGTGCGTCGTCAGCGGTTACGCGGTGTCGGGACTTGCCAGACCGCTGCGAGCCCGGCCCCCGCGCGTGCCAGCCCGCTGCGCCACCAGCATCAGGACCAGGGCCAGCGCCACCGGCGCAGTCGCGGGCAGCTCGCGCACGAAGAAGAAGAGCAGATCGGAGGCCAGCGCCAGGACCGCGACCAGCAACGCGACGCGACGCTGGCGGCCAGCATCGGCCGTGGCGGCAAGCAGGCCGCCGAGCAGGGCGGCCACGAACAGGTCGCCGTAGCCCATCGCGGCCGATCCGAACAGCTCTGCCTGCAGGCGCGGCAGTTTCGCCGCCGGATGGGCGACGTTCAAAGCGTTGTTGGGCTTCTGCAGCAGTTCGCTTGCCACCAGCGCGATGTCCACGGCCGCCATCGCGATGATCCCGGCCATCAGCCAGCGCGGCGGCGTGATCGCGGCGAAGATCGCACCTAGTGCCACGCAGCTGAGCGCCGTCAGCGCGACGGCGGCGGCTTGGCCGGCCAGCCCGCCGCCGTCGGCCCATGCAAGCGCCATCAGCGGCACCACGGCCAGCGCGGCGATCGGGCGCGAGGAGCGCGAAAGCCATCCAAGCGCCAGCGCCGCGCCCACCGGCACCCCGCACAACGCCAGATATGTGAGGAAGGTCGCGCTCGCATTGGCGGCCACGCTGCCGACCGCGACGAACAACACCACCGAGCCGGGCGGAATCAGCGCCCACCAGCGGCCCGACAGGCGACTCGCGCTGCGCCATCGCTGCAACGCGCTGATCGCCCCAGTGCCGGGCAGCGCCACCGTGAGGGCCTGCACCAGCGAGAGCACGGCGATCGAGACCCAGAACGGAAGCATCCGGTCAACATAGAGCGCCCATCGCGCCAGGGGTGGTGATCTGCGGGCCGACCGTGACTGGCCCATAGACTTATCGCGTGGCTGACACACAGACAGCGCCAAACGAATCCGCGGCCAGGGTCCACCAGGTCGTGGGCATATTGGTCGCAAGCGCGGTGATCATTGCCGTGCTGGTAGCGGTGTTCGCCAGCGGCAGCACCTCCGAACTGCGCCCCGGCAAGCCGGTTCCCGGCGCCTCCGCCACGATCTCGATGCTCAAGGGAGTGCACCAGTCGGGGCTCGTGCTCGGCAACCCGCAGGCGCCCGTGACACTCTTGGAGTACGGCGACCTGCAATGCCCGACCTGCGCGAGCTTCGCCCAGGAAGAGCTGCCGGGGCTGATCTCCAGCTACGTGCGGCCTGGCAAGGTGCGAATTGTCTTCGAGCCGCTGGACCTGATCGGCCCCGACTCGATGCGCGCCGCCAAGATGGCCGTCGCGCTCGGCGGACAACATCGGCTCTGGCAGTTCGTCGACCTCATGTACCGCAACCAAGGTGCAGAGAACACCGGGTACGTCACCACGACCTATCTGGAAGCGCTGGCAAGCGCGATCCCCGGCGCGAACGTGCACAGGGCGCTCACCGCCAGAAACGCCGCGAGGGTCGACGCCGTGATCGCCCGCGCCTCGGCGCAGGCTCGCCAGCTTGGGCTGACCGGCACGCCGTCCTTCACTATCGCCCGCACCGGCGGCAAGGCGCATCGCCTGCCCGAGTCGGCTGCCTCCGAGAGCTCCGTGATCGAGGAAGCGGTCGAAGGGCTGCTCTCCCGCCAGCGCTGAGCTCGCCGAAGCGTCGCCGCGTCAGTGTCCGAGCTGCGTCGCCTTGACGATCAGAAGCGCGACGGCGATCACCAGATACGCGCGCATCGCGAGCATCGCCGTCTTGCGCCCCGGCGACCATTTCGCGGGCTCCAGCAGCGCCAGCGGCGGCATCGTCCAGGTCGCTCGCTTCTCCTTTTCGATCGGCTTCGCCTCGCCAGCCGGTTCCCGCCGCCAGGCGATGTAGAGACCCGCAAGCGACAGGCAGATGACCAGAGCGATCGACATGTAGAGGAACGCCGCGCCAGCGTTCAGCGACGGGAACATCGTCGTCGCAACGAGGATCAGGGAGAGCTCGACCAGCACCCCGACGATCGCCGAGGCGAGGATGTTCAGCCAGGTCGGGTTCACCCACGGCCCGAGCACCGCGCGGTCGTTGCAGAGCAGCACCAGGAAGACGCTCGCGCTCGGCAGCAGCACGCCCGCGAGCGCCTGCACCGACGTGGTGATCAGGCCGAGCGGGGCGCCCGGAATCAGAACCACGCCGGCAGCGAGCGCGACCATCGCCGAGAAGCTCGCGTAGAACACCTTCGCATCCCTGAGTCCGCGATGCAGCGAGTGGCTGACCCCGAACACGTCGCCGAAGGCGTAGGAGGTCGCAAGCGTGACCGAGGCGGCGCCGATCAGGGATGCGTTCAGCAGCACCACGGCCAGGAAGTCGCCTGCGATGGGGCTGACGAAATGACGCAGCGATTCCGCGGTCGCTCCTGCGTCTGAGAACTGTCCTGCCGCAGACGTGCCTGCAAAAGCGAACGCCGCGACTGCCATCATCGCGCCGGCGCCGAGCACCACCACGCAGGCGCCAATCACCGTGTCTGCGCGCTCATAGTTGATCCACCGCGGCGTGATGCGCTTGTCGATGATGTTCGACTGCTGGAAGAACAGCTGCCACGGTGCGACGGTGGTACCCACGATCGCGATGATCAGCAGCACCGCAGTCGAGCTGGCGCCACCCTGGATGCCCGGAATGAATGTGTGGTGGACGATCTCGCCGGTGTTCGGATGTGACATGAACAGCAGCGGGATCACCAGAAAGTTTGCGGCGATGAAGACGTACATGAAGCGCTCCCAGCTGCGGAAGCTGCCGGTCGAGGTGATCGCGACCAGCGCAAGGGCGGCAAGCGGGACGGCGATGTACTGGCTGACGCCGAAGTAGCCGAGCGCGAGGCTGACGCCGATGAACTCGGTCACGATAGTCAGGAAGTTGAGGATGAACAGGTCGCCGACCGAGAACCAGCCCCAGAAGCGGCCGAAGCGCTCGTTGATCAGACGCGCATGCCCGACGCCGGTGACGGCCCCGAGGCGAATCACCATCTCCTGGTTGACGATCAGCACCGGGATCAGCAGGATCAGCACCCACAGCAGGCTGGGGCCATAGTTCTGCCCCGCCTGCAGGTAGGTCGAGACGCCGCCGGCGTCGTTGTCGCCGACCATCACGATCAGGCCGGGGCCCATGATCGCCAGCAGCGCCATCGCGCGTGAGCGCCAGCCGTGCCTGGCGCCGAGATCGGAGGCTTTGATCGTGCCGAGCGCGCCGCGGATGTCGCCGATGTGCGCCTCGTCGAGGACGGGCGGAACGCCCTCCGGCTGCGGGGGGCTCACTTGGGCGGGGATGCTCTCCCGCACCGTGCTCTCCTTCTCAGACATCGGAATCGACCTCCTTTCGCCATGCTCGGGGTGGCATCTCCACGGCGGCTGGGACGCCGTGGCTCACGGGCACGGTGGCGCGAAGGCGGGCTGTCCCGCGGATTCCTCTAGAGCGAAGGAGACAGGCCCGGCGTGCGCGCTACCGGCGTGGTACTTCGTGGCTTACTGTCTGCGTCCACACCGGCCTCCTTTCTGCGCAATCTGCAAGGGGTCTGCTGCTGCTCACCCTAGCAGCGCAGGCACAATCGCGTCAGTCGCTGACGAGGCCGTAACGCCGCCGCCAACCGGCGGGCAGCGTCTCCTCCAGGACGTCGTCGACGGTCACCACGCCAACCATCCGATGCTCCTCGTCCACGACCGGCAGAGAGGTGAGGTTGTAGTCGGTCATCGTCCTTGCGACCTCAGGCAGGTCGGCATCGGTGCCCACGGACACCGGCTCGTGCTCGGCCAGCTCGATCGCCAGGGCCTCCGCGCCCGCGCGTAGCAGCGCGACGACCGGCAGAGACCCCATCAGCTTTCCTTCCCGGTCGCAGACGAAGATCACGTTCAGCGCCTCCGGCGCAATCTCGCTGCTGCGCACGCGCTGCACGCCCACGCCTGCGGTGTCCTGCTCGCCGAGCGCCAGGAACTCGACGCTCATCAGCCCGCCTGCGGTGGAGGGGTTGTATCCGAGCAGCGATTCGATCTTGCGGCGGTGCGCCGCCGGCAGCAGCTTGATAATGCTCAACCGGCGCTCCTGATCGAGCTCGCCGATCAGGTCGGCCGCGTCATCTGGCGCCATCCGCGCAATCACGGCCGCGACCTGCGCGTCAGGCCGCTCGCGGATGAACTCCAGCCGATGATGCTCGTCGAGCTCCTCGAAGACGTCGGCCTCAAGCTCGCGGTCCTGGCGCACCGCTTCGATGATCTCCTCCCCCTCGTCGTGGGAGGCCGCCTCCACGAGGTCGGCGATCTCGGCAGGGTGCAAGTTTGCGAGCTTGCGGTGGGAGAAGCGCAGGCGTGCCGTGGGAACGTGGCCGACGAACGGCTCCATCCCGCTCCAGTCCATAAACGGCCGGTCCTTGACCAGGCCCTTCAGCCGGCGTGGCAGCGCGCGCCGAACCTGCGCGGCAAGACTCGCGTCGAGGCCGACGACCCGCCACCAGCCGTCGATGCACGCAAGCTCTATCTCGTGCGCGGTGACCAGCCGCGGCGGATCGGACTCCACGTCGACGAGCTTGCGGCCGAGCACGTCCTGGCGCAGCAGTACCTCTCCGGGGCGGCGCTCGAAGCGGCCGAGGGAGAGTTTTTCGCCGGATAGCCGCACAGCGCCGGGGGCCAGCGTCGCGATCTTGGCGACGGGCACAAACAGTTCGCGACCACCGATCGAACCCTTCGCGCCCGTGACCGGCGGATATCCACCGTCGGCGAGGCGGACGATCAGGTCCTCCACGCAACCGAGCTTCTCACCTGCTCGGTCTAGGAGTGGGCTGCGCAGAACCGTCGAGAGATGCACGACTGGGTTGGACAACGCTGCCGCATACGTTAGTGCAAGCGGCGGCGGGCGCAAAGACTGGCCGGGCATCGCGCCGAGATTCCGCTAGGACGGGTCCGCAGCGAGATGAATCTGCGCTCCGGCGATCGGCCCGCACAGCAGCGTCGCGCCGATCGCGCCGCCGAGGTCGCCAAGGCCGGCTACACGCACCTCGGGCGGCCGATGGTCGTTGAAGAGGTGGGGGCGCATCGCATCGTCGATGCGCGCGGCCATCTGCGGGCCAAAGCGGGTCCCCAGCCCGCCACCGATCACGACGAGCTCGACGTCGAGCAGGTTCACCGCCGAGGCCACGCCGGCGCCGAGCGCCTTCACCGCGCGGTCCACGAGCCGGTGCGCAAGCACATCGCCGTGCTCCAGCGCATGCGCCCACACGC
Source organism: uncultured Actinomycetota bacterium (assembly GCA_963805565.1). Taxonomy (GTDB): domain Bacteria; phylum Actinomycetota; class Thermoleophilia; order Solirubrobacterales; family Solirubrobacteraceae; genus Palsa-744. Next base: position 112,868 of record CAWDUK010000001.1, read on the forward strand.
CGCTGCTGAGCGAGTCGTGGCCGTGGTCGCGCATGATCGAAAACAGCGCGGTCTTCTGCCCGCGCTCCGCTTCGCGGCGTGCGCGCTGCTCCATCGCCTTGCGGCCAGAGTAGGCCTCCATGCAACCGCGCCGCCCGCATGGGCAGCGTGCGCCTTTGCGCTTGACCACCATGTGGCCAATCTCGCCGGCGCCGTCGCGGCCACGCCAGAGCTGGCCGTCGAGCACCAGGCCGCCGCCGACACCGGTGCCCCAGAAGACGCCAAGCAGCGACCCGACGTCCCTGCCCGCGCCCAGCTCGAACTCGGCCAGGGTCGCGACGTCGACGTCGTTTCCGACCATCACCTTCGCGCCTACCTGCTCGGAGAGCACGGCCGCAAGCGGGAAGGAGTCTTCCCATTCGGAGAGGTTGCGGGCGTTGGCAACGCTGCCGGTGTCGGGATCGACCTCTCCCGGTGATCCGACGCCGACCGCGTCCAGCACATCCAGATGCAGCTTCGCCTCCGCGGCAGCCTCGCCAAGCGTGTCCGCCATCGCCTTCGCAATCGCCTGCGGGCCACCCTGCGTGGGCGTGGGCCGGCGGGATTGCCCCAGCACCTTGCCGCTGCCCGCGTCGAGCAGGATCGCCTCGATCTTCGTACCGCCGAGATCGATCCCGCCGTAGGTGAAGCTCATAGCGCCCTCATGCTGCGATCTTCGCAGAACCACAGGGCGAAGACCGCCGTTGCTAGCCGTTATGCGCTTCGTGATCCTGGATCGCCGCGGAGTTCGGCTTACGCGAGATATGCGGCTGCGGGATCGCGCCAATGCGGCCGATCAGGTTGCTCCACTGCGTGGAGCGCAGGCCTCCACCAAGCAGCAGCGTGCTCGAGGAGGCCACACTGGCCACCTTCGCGGCGGCACCCTTGACGGTGCTGCTCGCGCCCGGCGAGCCGACGGGCGCCGTGAAGGCGATCCGGATGGTGCGCGACTGCTGCGCGCGGTCGATCGTCGACGGCGAACCGGGATAGTGCATAAGGCTCGCGATCGCGCTGGGCGCAAAGGTGCCCTGCAGCGTCAGCAGCGTCCTGATCGTCAAGTCCGTGATCGACCCCGGGCCCTGGTGGCCGGCGATATCCACGCCGTTGACCTTCACGATCTGGAAGGAGCGCAGCGGCGGCTGCACTCCGCTGACGCCCGGCAGAGAGATGCCGCCCTTGACGTTGGTGGCGCAGGGCATCGCGCCAAGCGTCGGCTTCAGGCCGCTGCGCGAGAGAAAGACGAGGCTCGCCAGCACGCGCGTATCGATCGCACCGCCGGCAACGTCGCTCTTGGTGCATGCGTCGAGGCCGATGCCAGGGTCGGAGAGCACCGCCCGTTGCAGCTGCGAGCGCGAGAGCAGGAAGGCGTCGCCCGCAGTCGCTCCGATCAAGCCCGAGTTGCCTTTGGCGCCGCGGGGATGCAGCGCCGCGTCAAGCTGGCGCCAGCTTTGCAGCACCGGCTGCACCTGGACCGTGCCCGCATCGCCAGCGGGGCTGATCGCGAATTGGATGTGGCCCTGCGCAGCACCCGGCCCGGGGCTGCTCTGGCCAAGCACGGTGCCCTGAGAGATCACCGCGCCCTGCTTGAGCGGCTTGCGCTGGCCGTAGAGCGTGCCGGCGGCGCGCGCGCGTGCGATCGCGGCATGGGCGTAGGAGCTGCCCGGATGGGCGTACATCCTCACCTTGCCGATGCCTTCGCCCGCTTCGCCTTCCGGTTCCACCGAGCCGCTTTCGATGCCGGATTTCGCAGCCGCCTTGACGTGCAGCGTCAGCGGCGACTGACTCCCGGCGGTGGCGGGCTGGGCAGGCGCGGAGTCGTGCGAAGCTTCGGCACCTGCCTGCACAATGCCGGCAACCTGGCCGGAGGCGTCCAGCTTCGGCGGCGCGTAGGTGGTGGCGATGCTGCCAAGCCCCGCATAGGTGAAGACATCGCCGTAGACGTCACGCAGGATCACATAGTTGCCGAGCTTGGGTGAGTGGCCGAGACGCAGGACCTTGCCGTCTTGCACCGCAACGACAGGGGCTCCGGCGGGTGCGACCAGATCGCTGAAGCGCTGCGAAGCCGACGCGGCACCTTCGGTGACCGCCGCGCCGCTGGCGCCGGGGGTCGGCGGCAGCGTGGAGCCCGGCGTCAGCGCGGTGCCCGCCGTGGCGGCGGTGGAGGTGCTGGACGCTGCGCGGGAGTGGCGTTTGGTGGAGCTCGTATTGCCGGGGCTCACCGAGTCGACGCTCGCCGCGGCGGAGCCCGGCTGCAGCAGCTCTTCTGCCGTCGCCAGGGCATGCGCAACTGGCAGGCTGCCCTCCGCCAGCCCTGTCAGCGTCTCGATCACAGCCGTCGGGTAGTGCGCGATCAGCTTTGCGCGCAGCAGCACCGATTCGACGTAGGCGGCGGAGTGGTTGTAGGCGAAGATCGCGCCCTTGAGGTCATGGGCCGCGCCGGCTGCGCGCAGGTAGCGAGCAGCGGCGAAGATCGCGTCGACCGGGTTAAACGGGTCGGCGTAGCCGGCGGCCTGGACATCCACGCCGTAGCGCAGCCAGGTCGAGGGCATGAACTGCATCCAGCCCTCGGCGCCGGCGCTGGAGATGGAGAGGTCATTGCCGTAGTTGGTCTCGACTTCGTTGATCGCAGCGAGCACCTGCCAGGGCACGCCGTACTGGACAGCAGCAGCCTGGTAGATCGGCAGCAGGAACATCGGGATGCGGTAGTAGTCGAGCGCCTGGACAGAGACGGCGGGCGAGCCGAGCAGCGCGGCCAGCGCTTCGGCCTGAGAGGCGACCAACTGCGGCGGGGGCGCGACGTCACCTTCCCCTTTGCCGCTCGGTTTGGAGGCGCCTTCGGTGCCTTCGTTGGTCTTTGTGCTCGTCTCGTGCTGGTGCGAGGCGCCTGTCGAGGGCGTGGTTTGCTGACCTTCTTCGCCGAGCACCGAGGGCGTCGCTTCCCCGTGATGGGAGCTTGCACCCGTCTGGCTGGAGCCCGTCGAGGAGGAGCTGGATGAGCTCTGGCTGCTCGACCCTGTCGAGGAACCGGTCTGCGTCACCTGCGTGCTCGAGGAGCTTGAGCTTGAGGAGGAGCTGGAAACGCTCGGGGCTTCGGTCGTGGTCGAGGTGGCGGTTTCTGTACCTGTCGCGTCCGCAGGTTTCGGGGAGCTGCCCGAGGTGGGGCGTTCGGCGCCGACCGCGGATCCCAACTGGCCGCCAAGACCCACGACAGTCAGACCGCCTCCCGCCAGCGCAGAGAGCGCCGCACGCCGCGCCCAGCGGCGCTCGATGCTCATCGGCGGTCTCCAGCGTGGATGCTCATAGCTCTCCAGTTATCGGCCCGCACGCAAGACTCCCTTGACTTTCGTACGAGCGGCGTCGCGGTAGCGAACCACAACCGATTAAGAGGCTCGTAAACGTACGGTAATCACGACAGCGACTGTTTACGCCGCGCGGCATTGATTGCTGGGCACCAGACACCAAGGAGCCATGACTGTAACGAGGCCGCAGGCGGCCCGATGCGGGGGATTTTCACATCCTTTCACATCGTCTCCGACCGCCCGCAAGATCGCTTGCACAGCCGACCGCTGATCGCAGCGGACCACTCCGTGAAGCCGCCGCTGGCATCGAGCACGCGGGCGCTGTACCCTGACGCGCATGGAAACGATCCTCTCGGCTCTGCAGGTGGTCATCGCCGTCGTGCTCATCTTCCTGGTGTTGATGCACTCGGGCAAGGACTCCGGCCTCTCGGGCGCCTTCGGCGTGGGCAGCGGCACCGGTCCGCTGGGCGGAGGATCAATGGTCGAGCGCAACCTGAACCGCTGGACCGTCTTCTTCGCGATCGTGTTCGTGCTGAATACGATCGTGCTACTGAAGAAACTGGCTTAGGCGAACGTCGGCCGGCGCGATACTGCGTCCTCGCTCGCTCGCGTACGAAGTACGCCACGCTCGCTGCGTCCTTGTCTCGCTTGACCGACCTCCGCCTAGGCTGCGATGGTCCCAGCCCGCTCGGCGTCCTCGGCCTGCTCGAGCGCATCGATCCGGTCGAGGATCGCGAGCGCTTCTCGGCGCAGGGTCCCGTCGACCGCTTCGTGGTCCTGCACCGAGAGCTTGCCGGTCTGGAAGTCCAGCTCCGTGTCCCTGATCTCCTGGTACTTGGCCTCCCGCTGGGCCTCCAGATCGGCGCGCTCGCTCGCGCGGCGCCTTCGCAGATGGGGCATCGCGTGCAGCGGCGCGGTCACGATCCAGAGCACGATCCCCAGCAACAGGATCATCAAGGCGGCGGCGGGCATGCTCATCGCCAGCCGCTCCTCAGGCCGGTACTCGGTCGCGCTCGCGCCCGCGCACGGGCGCCGGTTTGCGCACGCTCACGCGGCGGGCGAGCACACGCGGCGAAGGGAATATCGCGATCAGGCCGCCGCAGAGGATGATGAACGCCCCGATCCAGATCCACATCACCATCGGCGAAACCTCGAAGTGGAACTCTGCCGGTGGGGTGTTCTTGAGGTATTCGCGCCCCATCAGCGCCAGCACGATCATCGCCTCTTCGGGCCGGTCGACGGGGATCGCCTTGTTGCCCGCCTTCAGGATACGTTCAAGTTGCGGCGCCGTGATCTCCGGTGCGATGGCCGCCCAAAGATCTCTGAAGGGCGTGCTGTTCAGGGCGACGTGGCTGACGGCCTGACCGCCGATCAGATGGCCGACGGAGCCCTGCGACGGTTCGCCGGAGTCGTAGAAGCCCTCGGCCGGGAGCAGCGTCGTGATGTATTTGCCGCCCTTGGTGACCCTGATCACCGCGCCGAGGCTGAGCGTCGCGCCGGTGTGCGCGGCGTCGTACTTGGGCGTCACGTTCGCGGTCGGCCTGACGTAGTGCATCGTGTAGCCGTCGATCTTCAGCTTCTGTCCGACCTTCATTGCCCGGGGCTCCACAGAGTGCTGGAAGGACGAGGAGGCAGCTACGCCGATAAAGAGCGCGGCGATCCCGATATGGACGATGTAGCCGCCGTAGCGCCGGCGGTTGCGTCGCATCAGGCCAAGCAGCGCGCGCGGCGGCCGCTGTCCGGTGCTTCTCGCGCGCACGCGGGTGCCGCGCCAGTACTCCTGCGCCACGGCCGCAAGCGCAAAGCCCGCGAAGGCGAACATCACGACCGCAAGCGGTTTGCCGCTCACCCCGGCGCCAAGCACCGCAACGCAGACCACGAGCGCCACCAGGATCGGCGCCCGCAGGTTGCGCAGCGCGTTGGCAAATGTGGCGCGGCGCCACGCAATCACAGGGCCGATGCCCGAAAGCAGCACCAGCACCAACGCCAGCGGCACGGTGTAGCGATCGAACCAGGGACTGCCGACGGATGCTTCCCTGCCGGTGAGCGCCCCTGAGATGATCGGGAAGAAAGTGCCCCAGAAAATCACGAACGCGAGGCCGGCGAGCACCAGATTGTTCAGTAGGAACGCCGACTCGCGCGAGAGCAGCGAGTCGAGCTGGTGCTCGGAGCGCAGCACGTCCCTGCGGCTGACCACGAGGTAGATCGAGCCGGCGATCATCGTCCCGATCAGGATCACGAAGGGAACGCCCAGCGTGGCTCCGCCGAAGGCGTGGATCGAGTCCAGGATGCCGCTGCGAACCAGGAAGGTGCCCATGATCGCAAGCGTCCCCATCGCGAACACCAGCGAGGCGTTCCAGATCTTCAGCATCCCCCGCTTTTCCTGGATCATCAGCGAGTGGATGAAGGCGGTGGCCGCAAGCCAGGGCAGCAGCGCGGCGTTCTCGACCGCATCCCAGCCCCAGTAGCCGCCCCAGCCAAGCTCCGAATAGGACCAGCGCGCGCCGAGCACGATCCCGATGCCGAGGAATATCCAGGCGGCCAGTGCGAAACGGCGCATCACCTTCAGCCACTCGGCGTCGACTTTGCGGCTGATCAGAGCGCCAACCCCAAATGCAAATGGCACGATGCAAAGCGTGTAGCCCGAGTAGATCATCGGCGGGTGGATCATCATCGTCGGGAACCGCAGCAGCGGGTCGAGACCCGCGCCTTCCACCGGCGCCGGATGCGTGGTTTTGAACGGGTTGGCGTAGCCCAGCATCAGGAAGATGAAGAAGGCGTCGAAGGCAAGCAGCACCGCGCTCGCGTAGGCCGCGATCTCGCGCATGCGGCCTTTGACCAGGAACAGCGCAAGGCTCGACCAGAGCGCCGAGAGCAGCGCCCATAGAAGCAGCGAGCCTTCCTGGGATGCCCACACGGCTGCCGCCTTGTACAGGAGAGGGGTGGTCACGCTGGAGGTGTCGGCGACCGTGTTGAATGCCCAGTCGTTTGAGAGCAGGGCGACCTCGAGCACCGCGAAGGCGCAGATCATCGTGACCGCGAGCGCGTAGACCGAGCGCCGGCCCGACTCGATCCAGCGGTCCTGGTCGGTGCGCACGCCATAAATCGAGGCGCCGATGCCGTAAAGGCAGACGACGATCCCCAGCAGCAGCGCGCCGGTTCCCAGGGCGGGCATCAGTATTTCCGCGTTGCGGCGGGAGGCGCCGATTTGTACTTCGACGGGCACTTCGTGATCAGCGAGTTGCGTTCGCCGATGTACTGGCTGCCCTGCTTGCTGACGGTCACGATCACCTCGCGCCCTTCTTTGAAGGGATCAGGCACTTCCCCGGTGTAGCGAACCGGCACCGAGTCTTCGCCGGCCCTGTCTTAACCCGGAATTCGAGCACTTCGCCGTCGTGATTGATGGAGTGGGCCACGACGGTGCCGGTCAGCTGATAGCTGCGCCCGGGCACCGCATCGTGGATCAGCTGGCTGGGGCTGATGGCGGGACTCGCCGCGCTGAAGCTGGTGTAGATCAGCGCGCTGGCAAGCGTCACCGCCGCCGTCAGCGCGACGACCAGACGGATCGTTCGCTTGCGTGCGGGGTTCATCGACGCCCAAGTATCCCAGACCCCTCCTCCCCGCGCTGCGCATCTCGTGCACACGATTCAAGGAATGCCTGCTCCGGCGCCGAAACATTCCCCGTCGAGAAGGGTCTCAGTAAATGAGAGCGAGATGAGAACAAGCCTCTTTCACCGCGCAGAGCCCCGCCGCAGCCACCGCGGCCTGCCCCACCTGCGCCGCGGCAGCACGATCAGAGCAACCGATCAGCGGCAACGCGCGCCACAGATCGAGGTCTCCGAGACTCCAGTCGCTCGCGCAAAGGCGGCAGGCGGCCCCATCGATGAGGCGACCTACGTCTGCGGCTGCGGCCTGATGTTCAGCGCCCCGGTCTCCACGACCGTGGCCTGCCCGCACTGCGGGTGCGAGCAGGCCTGGTAGCCGCGGCTACTGAATGTGCATCCCCGAGATCGCGCGCGAGATCACGAGTTGCTGGATCTCTGCGGTGCCCTCGAAGATGTCGTAAATCTTCGCGTCGCGGTGGAAGCGCTCGACCGGGAACTCCCGCGTGTAGCCGTTGCCGCCGAGGATCTGGATCGCGCGCTCTGTGACCCAGACCGCGACCTCGCCGGACTTGAGCTTGCTCATCGAACCCTCAGCGTTCTCGAACGGGACCTGGTTGCGGCCCATCCATGAGGCGCGCCAGACCAGCAGACGGGCGGCGTCGATCTCCATCTTCATGCGCGCCAGCGTGAAGGCGATCGCCTGGTTCTCGATGATCTTCTTGCCGAACTGCTCGCGCTCCTTGGCGTAATCCAGCGCGTACTCGTAGGCGGCCCGGGCGATGCCGAGCGCCTGCGCGCCGACCGTGGGCCGGGATGCCTCGAAGGTTGCCATCGAGGCATTGCCTTTGCTGCTCTTGCCCTCCCGCACGCGGGCCAAGCGTTCATCGAGCTTCTCCTTGCCGCCGAGCACGTAGCCGGCGGGGATGCGGCAGTCGTCCAGGTAGACGTCGGCGGTGTGGGATGCACGCAGCCCGTGCTTGCTCACCTTCGCGCCCTGCGAGATGCCCTTGGCTTCGCTCATCGGCACCACGAAGGCGGCGTGGCCGCGTGAGCCCAGCGCGCGGTCCACGGAGGCGATCACGATGTGGACGTCGGAGATGCCGCCGTTGGTCGCCCAGGCCTTCTGTCCGTTGAGCACCCACTCTCCGGTCGCCTCGTCGAACTTCGCGGTCGTCCGCACCGCGGAGACGTCGGAGCCGGCGTTAGGCTCAGAGGAGCAGAAGGCGGCGACCTTGAGATCGTCCTGGGTGCCGAAGCAGCGCGGGATCCACTCGCCGATCTGCTCGCCGGTGCCCTGGCCGAAGATGGCGGCTACTGCGAGGCCGGTGCCCATGATCGCCATGCCGATGCCCGCGTCGCCCCAGAAGAGCTCTTCGTTGACGATCGGCAGCGTCAGCCCGGTGGGATCGGCGAAGAACTGCGCCAGCGCCTCGAAGCCGTAGAGGCCGATCTTCGCGGCCTCCTCGATCACCGGCCAGGGCGTCTTCTCCTTCTCATCCCACTCATGGGCGGCCGGCCGCATCACGTCGGCAGCGAAGCCGTGGACCCAGTCCCGGATGTCCTTCTGGTCCTGGTTGAGCGCGAGCGAGAAGGATGCCTCCTGCGCTGCGGCGTTGGAAATCGCCTCGACGGCGGCGTCGGCAGCCTCGGCGCTGGAGACGGTGCTCGATGACATTGGGTTCTGCCTCTCCTTCTCGGGTGTGGTGGACGAGATCGACGGCGGCCCGGCCACGCCGAGCTGCCGCCTCCGCAGGGTGTGATGCCTTGCGAGGACCGCCTGAAAGCGTAACCGACGCCGGCCCGGAGGCCAAGCGGAGCGAGAGACAGAAGCTCACATATCCACAATTATCGACTGGATTTGTGGTATTCCTTGTTGGTCCTATTGATCAGCTTGAAGATGGAGATTGTGTTTATGCATCTTGCCCCGAGGAGAAGGAAGACGACAATCCAGGCGCTCTGCGTCGCCATGGCCGCGCTCGCCACAGCGCTGGCTATAGCGGCCTGCGGCTCATCCTCGGGCGGCGACTCCTCCAAAAGCGTGACCCTGATCGCCTACTCGACGCCGCAGTCGGCCTTCAGCTCGCTGATCTCCGCCTACCAGAAGACCTCCGCCGGCAAAGGCGTGAGCTTCTCGCAATCCTACGGCCCCTCCGGGGAACAGTCGCGCAAGGTCGCAGACGGCCTGCACGCTGATCTGGTCAACTTCGCTCTGGAACCGGACGTGACGCGCCTGGTCAAGGCGGGCATGGTCTCCTCCAGCTGGAACCAGAACGCCACCCACGGCATGGTCACCAACTCGGTCGCCGTGATCATCGTGCGCAAGGGCAACCCCAAGCACATCCACGGCTGGAGCGACTTGATCAAGCCGGGCGTGGAAGTGCTGACGCCGAATCCGTACACCTCGGGCAGCGCGCGCTGGAACATCCTTGCCGCCTACGGCGCCCAGATCAAGGAAGGCCACACGCCCGCGGAAGCGACCGAATACCTGCAGAAGCTGTTCAAGAAAGTCGTCAGCCAGAACAGCTCCGCGCGCACGGCGCTGCAAACCTTCCTTTCCGGTCGCGGAGACGCGCTGATCGACTACGAGTCAGAGGCGATCTCCGATCAGAAGAAGGGCTCGCCGATCGAATACGTCATCCCCAGCGACACGATCCAGATCGAAAACCCAGTCGCGGTGGTCGGCAGCAGCTCGGCAGCCAAGAGCTTTGAGAGCTTCCTAGTCTCGCCCGAAGGCCAGAAGATCTGGGTGCAGCATGGCTACCGGCCGGTGATCAGCGGCGTTCCGGGCGCAAGCGCGTTCCCGACTCCGCCCGGCCTGTTCACGGTCGCAAGCCTCGGCGGCTGGACCAAGGTCGAAGAACAGTTCTTCGCGCCGAGCACCGGTACCGTGACCAAGATCGAGGAATCGCTTGGCGTCTCCACCGCGAAATAGCGGTGGCGCGGCGGCGCTGTCGCGCGGGAGCCTGATTCCAGGCCCCGTGCGGCGCGCCGGCGCCCGCGCCGGCCTGGCGCTCGGGCCGGGAGTGCTGACGCTTTACCTCTCGGCGCTCGTGCTGCTGCCGGTCGCGGCGCTGCTGGCCCAGGCAAGCCACGGCGGCGCCTCCAGCTTCTGGCAGGAGATCACCGGACGGGAGGCGATCGCGGCGATCGAGCTGACGCTCGCAAGCTCAGCGATCGTGGTGGCGATCAACGCCGTCTTCGGGACGCTCGTGGCCTGGGTGCTGGTGCGCGACAGCTTTCCCGGCAAGCCGATCGTGGACGCCCTGATCGACCTGCCCTTCGCACTGCCGACGATCGTGGCCGGGGTGCTGCTGCTGGCGCTTTACGGCAAGAACGGGCCGACCGGCATCGACGTGGCCTTCACGCGCGGCGCAGTCGTGCTCGCGCTGCTGTTCGTAACGCTGCCTTTTGTCGTGCGCTCGGTACAGCCAGTCCTGCTGGAGGTCGACCGCTCGATGGAGGAGGCCGCCCGCTCTCTGGGCGCCAAGGGCCCAACCGTCTTTAGGCGCGTGATCCTGCCAAACCTCGTGCCGGCGATCCTCTCCGGCGCGGCGCTCGCCTTCGCGCGCGCGGTCGGCGAGTACGGCTCGATCGTGCTGATCTCGGGCAACCTGCCCTTCAAGACCGAAGTCGCCTCGGTCTATGTCTTCAACCAGGTCTCCAACAGCGACTTCCCCGCCGCCTCTGCCGTCTCGGTGGTGCTGCTGGCGGTGGCGCTGGTGGTACTGGGCGCGGGCACGCTGGCAAGCCGGTTGGGGAGCAGGCATGTCCGCCGCTGAAGTCGGCCACCCGGCGCCCGCTCGCAACTCCGGCCACCTGCGCGAACAGGTCGGCGAGCGCGCCGGCCGCCTGGGGCTGCGAGCGCTGATGCTGCTCTACCTGGCGGCGCTGCTGCTCGGGCCTGCGGTGATGCTCTTCTACCGAACCTTTGAACACGGCCTGGCGCCGGTCTGGAAAGCGGCCACCGAACCCAACGCGCTGCATGCACTGGTGCTCTCGCTTGAGATCGTCGCGATCGTGGTGCCGCTGAACACCCTCTTCGGGATCGGGATCGCGCTGCTGCTTGAGCGCAAGCGCTTCCCGGGGCGCGCGCTGCTCGGCATGATCGTGGATCTGCCCTTCGCGATCTCGCCCGTGATCGTGGGACTCTCGCTCGTGCTGGTCTACGGGCGCACCGGATGGTTTGGCAATTGGCTCTCCGCGCATGGCATCGAAGTGATCTTCTCGGTGCCCGGCATGGTGCTCGCAACCGCGGTCGTCTCGCTGCCGTTCGTCGCGCGCGAGACTATCCCCGTGCTGCGCGAGGTCGGCACCGATGCCGAGCAGGCCGCGGCGACGCTCGGCGCCGGCCCCTGGCAGACCTTCTGGCGGGTGACGCTGCCCGCGATCCGCTGGGGCGTGAGCTACGGCGTCGTGCTGACGACGGCGCGGGCACTGGGCGAGTTCGGCGCGGTCAGCATTGTCTCGGGCAACATCGAGGGCCAGACCCAGACGCTGCCGCTCTACGTCTCAGACCGCTACGAGAACTTTGACCTCACCGGCGCCTACACCGCAGCGGTGCTGCTTGCGATCCTCGCGATGCTAACCCTGGTGGCGATGCGGCTGCTCGCCAGGCGCACCGGCCACAGCCAGCTTGCGATCGCCCCCGACCTCTCCGACATTCCCCTTGACCGCTCGGCGGAGGTGAGCGCGTGATGGCCATCGAGGCTCTGCACATCAGCAAGAAGTTCGGCTCCTTCACGGCGCTTGACGACGTCAGCGTCGTCGTACCCGACGGCGGCCTGACCGCCCTGCTCGGGCCGAGCGGCAGCGGCAAGTCGACGCTGCTGCGTGTGATTGCGGGGCTGGAGCGACCCGACAGCGGCAGCGTGATGGTGAGCGGGCAGGACATCACCGCGGCGCCGGCACGCACCCGCGGGATCGGATTTGTCTTCCAGCACTACGCGCCCTTCAAGCACATGACCGTGGCCCAGAACGTCGCCTTCGGGCTGAAGGTGCGCAAACGCGGCAAGCAGGAGATCCAGCAGCGGGTGAACGAGCTGCTTGGCCTGGTGCGACTGGACGGGCTGGCCGGCCGCTACCCCTCCCAGCTCTCCGGCGGCCAGCTGCAGCGGATGGCGCTGGCGCGCGCGCTGGCGCCGCAGCCGCAGCTGCTGCTGCTGGACGAGCCCTTCGGCGCGCTCGACGTGCAGGTCCGCGGCGAGCTGCGCGACTGGCTGCGCAGGCTGCATGAGGAGATCCACATGACCACCGTCTTCGTCACCCACGACCAGGAGGAGGCGATGGACCTCGCTGGCGAAATCGTGGTGATGAAGGCGGGCAAGATCGAGCAGATCGGCACCGCGAAGGAGCTCTATGAGCAGCCGCGCAACGAGTTCGTGATGTCGTTCGTGGGCCCGGTGAGCCGAGTCGGCGACGCGCTGCTTCGCCCCCATGACATCCAGCTGCTCGACGGAGACCGCCGCGATGATGGCGTGGAGGCACTGGTGCGCCGCATCGTCCACCTCGGCTTCGAGGTCCGCGTCGAGCTGACGCTCCAGGACGGCACCGAGATCTGGGCTCAGGTCACCCGCGACATCGCCGAGCAGATGGAGCTGCAGGAGGGCCAGATCGTCGCGGTCCGGATGCCCACGCCGCGTGCTTTTGCCTAACGCGTTCGCGTGTGCCAGGCGTCGTCGTCGTGCGTGAGTGCCATCACGTCCTCGGGCAGGCGCGAGGCGGCTACGTCGGCGACGCTCACCTGCTCCAGGATCGCGCGCAGATTGGCGCGCAGCGCGATCCACACCTGCTGCAGCGAGGCGGCCGCGCCGATGTACTGCACCTCCTCCGGGCGCTGGCCTCTGACGCCGACCAGCGGACCGTCCACCGCCCGGATCACCTCCGCCAGCGGCAGATCCTCGGCGGGCTTCGCCAGCCAGTAGCCGCCCTCGGGACCACGCTGGCTGCGCACTATCCCGGCCGAGCGCAGCTGCGTCAGGATGTTCTCCAGGAACGACGGCGGGATCGCCTGAGCTTTGGCGATGTCATCGACCTTGCGCGGCGAATCCTGCCCCGATCCGACCAGCTCCACCACCGCCCGAACGGCATAGTCGGCCTTCGCTGTGACGTGCATGTGCAGAGATTGTCGTGCAAATGGCGGCGGAGCGGCGGCAGCCCCCGCCCAGAGCCGGCGTCAGCCGACCGTGAAGACGATCGAACGCGAGCCGCCGCCAGGGATCAAGAGGGTGAGCCGGTAGGTACCTGTGCCAAGCCTGTTGCGGGCATTGAGGTGATCTCGACTTGTCCCTGCGGAGGCCGTGAATGCGCGCGCGTCTTTGGCGAGTTCGCGCCAGCTCTCGCGTGCATGACCGCGCAGCAGATGCGCGAGGTTGATCTTGACCGTCGCCGGGAGGCTCAGCTTGAAGCGAAATGCGACTTCGTCTGCGAGCGGGCCACGACCGCGCAGCTTCTGCGTAGCGCCCTTCGCCTGCTCGCGCTGCACCTCGGGGTAGACGACCGGCTCGCAGCAGGGCTCCCCTGCGGGTCGCTTGGTCTTCGGGGTCAACTCCAGATCGACGCTCATCAATCTACATATATCGATTGAAGTCATAGATGTCAATGGAATATGATCGAGGCGCCAACCCGATTGCCTCATGCACGCCACTGCGCCACTCACACGACGTCTGCTCGCCGAGCTGTTGGGCTCGGCGCTGCTCGCTGCTCTGGTGATCGGCTCGGGCATCGCAGCGCAGACCCTCTCCCCAGACGACGTGGGCCTGCAGCTTTTCGAGAACGCCGCCGCAACCGCAGCGGGACTGTTCGCAATCATCCTCATGTTCGGCCCGGTCTCGGGCGGTCACTTCAACCCCGTCGTCTCGCTTGCGGACGCGAGCTTCGGAGGGATCTCCTGGCGCGATGCGGCCGCATACGCCCCCGTTCAAGTCATCGGGTGCATCATCGGTGCGGTCACCGCCAACGGCATGTTTGCGCTGGCAGCAGTCAGCATCTCAACCCACCATCGCGCCAGCCCCGCCCACCTGTTCAGCGAGGTGATCGCCACGGCCGGGCTGCTCTTGGTGATCTTCTCGCTGGCGCGGACCAAACGCCTTGGCACCGCCCCGGCCGCGGTGGGCGCCTACATCGGCGCCGCCTACTTCTTCACGAGCTCGGCCAGCTTCGCCAACCCCGCGATCAGCGTTGGGCGCATCTTCTCCAACACCTTCGCCGGCATCGCACCCCCTTCGGTGCCAGGTTTCATCCTCGCCCAGCTGGCGGGCTGCGGACTGGCGATCGTCACGATCCGCGCCTTGTATCCGCACGTCACGCCCGACCAGGCTGCGGACGTGGTCCTGCCGCACCACTTGGAGGCGCAGCGCGATGGCGTGCGTTCTGTTCGTCTGCCTTCATAACGCCGGCCGCTCGCAGATGAGCCAAGCCCTATTCGAGCGCGCCGCGCAAGGGCGGCACTCCGCCATCTCAGCCGGCACCACACCCGGTCAGCACGTTCACCCCGAGGTGGTCGAGGTGATGCGCGAGCTCGGCATCGAGCTCTCCAACCGCAAGCCACAGCTGCTTACTCGCGAGCTTGCCGAGCAGGCCGACGTCGTCGTGACGATGGGCTGCGGCGACGAGTGTCCATACATCCCCGACAAGCGATACCTCGACTGGGATCTTCCCGACCCTAAGGGCCAGCCGGTCGCGAAGGTGCGCGAGACGCGGGAGGAGATAGAGCGACGGGTGGATGCTCTGTTGGCCGAGCTTGACGGCATGCGAGACGCCCAGAGCTACTGGCATGAAACTGCGTGAGGGTCGCCGTCCGGTCCTGGTCGTAGCTTCGGCTGATCGGGACAGGGGCTTCCTGGAGCAGACGTGAGGGCAGGCCGTCACACGTTATGGGCTGAGAGCCCGAAGAGCTAGTTGGCCGCCCCTGCGACTTGCCCGGTTGCGCTGCGAGCGCGAATCCGTAGTTGTCGTTTGCCCTGCGACTGCTCCCCCTGTTGTCAACGATCACAAGGAGTTCAGATGCGCCAGATAGCACTCGATGTTCACCAGGGCTTCTGCGAGGTGGCGATACGTGAGGACGGCAAGACGCGCTCGGCAGGCCGTGTCGCGACCGATCGCGCCAAGCTCAAGCTGTTCGCTGGGAGCCTGTCCCGGAGTGATGAGGTGGTGATGGAGGCGACGGGTCCGGCGATGGAGATCGCCAGGATCATCGAGCCCCATGTCGCGCGGGTGGTGGTCGCCAACGCTCAGGATGTGCGGGCTATCTCTCACGCGCGGGTGAAGTCCGATCGTTTCGACGCGCGCACGCTCGCGGAGTTGCTCTCGGCTGGGATGCTCGAGTCAGTCTGGGTTCCAGACACTGTGACCTCGGGGCTGCGCCGGCGGGTCGCGCGCCGCGCGGCGCTGGTGCGTCAGCGCACGCGTGCCAAGAACGAGATCCACGCGACACTCGCTCGTTGCCTGCTCGGCCGCTCGCCTGTCAGCGACCTGTTCGGCAAGGCTGGACGCGCGTGGCTTGACGAACAACAGCTCGGCGAGGAGGAGGCAGAGACGGTCGCGGGCTGTCTGCGCCAGATCGACTTCCTGGACGCCGAGGTCGCTCAGGTCGACCAAAAGCTCGCACAGTGGGCAGCCGGCTCACAGGACGCCCACAGACTGATGAGCATCCCTGGGGTTGGCGCGGGCGTAGCCGTCACGTTGATGGCAGCGATCGGTGATATCTCCCGCTTCTCCTCGTCGCGCCAGCTCGTCGCCTACCTCGGCCTGGACCCCAAGGTGCGCCAGTCCGGCGATGAGCCAGCCCGTCACGGGAGGATCTCAAAGCGCGGTAACGCCCAGGCGCGCTCGGTGCTGGTCGAGGCCGCCTGGGTCGCGGTACGCCAGCCCGGCCCGCTGCACGCCTTCGGCGAGCGTATCCGCGCGCGCAAGGGCTCACAGGTCGCCGCGGTCGCGGTCGCTCGCAAGCTCGCCTGCCTTGCCTGGGAGCTGCTTACCAAGGGCGAGGACTACGCCTTCGCGCAACCCTCCCGCGTGCGCGCCAAGGTACGCCGCGTCCAGCTCGACGCCGGGGCGCCACCCCTCCAGACACGCCACGGCGGCCAACGGATCTCTGCAACCCCCGCCGAAAGAGACGCCGAGCGCGAGCTCATAGGGCAGGCCGAGGCGGCCTACCGGCGTCTGATCGCCGACTGGAAGGCAACCAGACCAGCGAAAACAGGCGCCGGCGCGACACATGGGCACGCATCTTCAAAGCCGTCAAAACGGCAAGCAACGCGGCAGGCACAAGCCCAAACGCCTGCGCTTTAGCTCGTCGTCACCGACGCCCAACAGGAACTCTTGCACGATCCCATGCAACGCGCTCCGCGATTTGACATTCATCCGTAGCGGGAAGAAGCCGGCGAACGGGTCTCGAACCCGCGACCACAACGAGCCGCTACCTACACGCACGTTCGGTATCTGAGCACGCCCAGGCGTGCTGTGTTCGCCACGAGCACGCCCGACGCCAGGGATAAGGTGGCTGGGTGACGCCAGGCGCGAAGAGCATGGAGGCTCCACGGTTCTCCAAGGGGCAGGTGAACCGCGCGGGCATGTTCCTTTTGGAGTTTCGCGAACGTGTGCGTGTCGAAGGCGCGGAGCGCGCGCTCCGCACAACTGATGACGCCGCTCTTGAGGCCGCCCGCGAGGCATTGGAGTGGTGGCGCAGCCTGCATGCACGGCCGTTGTCCGCGGTCGCCGCAAATCTGCGCTACCACGTCATGAAGTCGGAGGCTCAAGTCGATGAGCGGGTTGAGGTCACTCAACGCCTCAAGCGACAGGACACGCTCGTCGGCAAGCTCGGTCGCGAGCGCGGGAGCGTCACGCAGATGCAGGACATCGGCGGAGTGCGGGCAGTGGTGCCAGGTCTGCCTCATGTGTATCGCGTGCGGCGCAGGCTGCTGAAGTCGTGGACGATCGTCCGCGAGCGCGACTACATCGCCAGCCCGAAGGACGACGGCTATCGCGCCCTGCACCTGATCGTGCGTCGAAGCGAGCTCCCGATCGAGGTGCAGTTGCGGACCCGCGGACAGGACATTTGGGCGAACGCGATCGAGCAGGCGGGACAGCAGACCGGCGTCCAGTTCAAGTTCGGCGAGGGACCGGAGACCGATCGAACCATGTTCGCCAACGCGGCCGCCGTGATCGCAGCAGTCGAGGATGGCAAGCTCTCTACCCATGAGCTTTTGACCACAGGCTTGATCGGAGCTGCGATCATAGGACTGTCCAAGCGGCAAGAACGAAAGACAAAATGAGCCCCACCGACGAGATCAAGCACTTTCTAGTCACGCGCAACGCCTCGTCCGGCCGCACGACCGTCAAGGCGTTCGGCACCGACTACGAGGCTGCACAAGTGGCCTACAGCGCGGCCGAGCGAGAGGCTGCCGTGCGGCAGGATCTCGACGTCGTGCTTCTCAGCGCCGACTCGCTGGAGACGATCAAGCGCACGCACTCCAGCTACTTCAAGCCAAACCTCTTGAGCGAGCTGCTACCCGCTTAGGGCTGCGGCCGTGTCCGCCTACCCGGCTCGGTTAGGACCGTTTCGATTTGCTCGCGGATGTAGAGCCTGCGTCTGCCGATCTTGACGCTGGGCAGGATGTCTCCGCGTGCCCAGTCTTCGACCGTCGAGACGGGGGCGTGCAAGCCTGGCTCGACTATCTCCGTGCGATCTAGCGGCATCAGTGACGGCCCCTCATCGCCTCCGTCGTCTCACCGCAAAGGCCGCACGTTCTGAACCGACCTCCACGCTCCGCGCATAGCGAACCGCTCATTTGGTACCCACACTTGGTACCCACGGCATCGCAGAACATCGACGTATGCGGCCCGACAAGCAAAAAAACGCTGATTTCCAGTGCCTTTCCCTCAAGCGGCGAACGGGTCTCGAACCCGCGACCTTCGGCTTGGGAAGCTAGGGTTGCGAGGCTCAACCATGCGATTCGCCGGGGGGATGCGACCATGATGCGACCATGAGGCCAGCCGATTGCTCCCCAGGTATACATCCCCATGCCGAGATCGAGCGGCGTTAGGGCAGCTGCTTGACGAGGCGCTCCTCACGCTCGACCAACGCAAGCTGGCGTCGTCTGTCCAAGGCGGAAGTGTCGTCTGTCGCCAGCCGCGTGAGCATGTCGCTGTGAAGTGCGTCCGCTAGCTCATCTACACGTGGGCGCATGTGCTCGAGGCTGGGATGGAGGTCCAGCTTTACTCTTGAGCTCCACACAAAGTCGGGGCCTGCATCTGCGCCGGAGGCGAGTTCGGCGATCTCGACGTGCTCGAAGAAGTCCCGCATGCCCGCGAGCCCGCGATCAAGGGTGAGGATGGCCACATCGGCCACGTCGGGCACCTGCAGGGCGTCCACCTGGCCGCTGACGAGGAATAGGTCGTACGCCGTACCCCACAACTCCCCCAGCGTTGCGTCTGTCACTGGCCCAGACCGGAAGCGCAAGAGCCGGCTCGCTTGGTGGTGTGCAGCGTTATCGGCGATCCACAGGTTGAAGGCGACCTGCATCAGCAAGGCCGCGTTCAGGCGCAAGTCATGGCGCAGCCACTGTATGAATGCCTCGAAGCTCTGCGCCCGCTCGGGCAGCGTCTGCGATGGGCTCCAAAGCTGACGAAGCCTAAGCGTGCCCGCATACATCCACAGCATTTGCGGAAGATCGTCGGCGCCGGCGGGCTCCAGCTCGCCAGCGGCCTCGAAGGACTCCGGCGGGCGACGCTCGTCCATGATCTCGGCACGAGTGTGAGCCATGAGCAGATCAAATGCAGTGAGGGCTTCCAGCGCAGCGCAGGGCTCGGTTGTGGCCCTTGTCGGCTGGAGCAGCTGAGAGAGGGCAGGCCCAGGGAGCACGTCGCGGCCTAGGAGGTTGAAGACGAGATGGCGCACATCCTGCGCCTGGGCGCCGAGCCTCTCGGGCGCGAAGCACAACCGTTGCATAGCGATGAGCACGCTGGTGTCGAGCAGGAATGTCACGGGCCGCATCGGGTCGTATGGGCGGAAGCTGTTCAGAGGAACCACATAGAGGCCGGGGATGTCAGCAAGCTCCGGAACATCCCAACTTCCAGCGTGCGCCGGGGTCAGGATGGCGGCAGTGGAGGGCATCCCGATCGCCCTCATGTCGTCATCGACCCCGATCCCGGTACCGAGGACCACAGCGCATGAGCCATTCGCCTGAAGCGCCTCCTCCCAGGCGCCGCCCGGGCGGGGAACGACAAGCTGAACCCGACGCGCCGGATTGGAGATGCAGATGTGTGGCCCAACCTCCACCTGCCACTCGCCGTCGGAGATGTCGCCCAACGGATGGGGGCCCGCGAGCGGTGTCAAGCCAAGCACTTCGCAGAAGCGGCTCCACGCCTCATCGCTGAGCGGCTCAGGAACGTCGCCCACGGGATAGAACGCCACCTCGATGATGACCGTCGGTTGCTCCTTGATGCCGAAGAGGGCCGTTATCGGCCACACGTGCCCATGCCTGGGCTCAGCAGGCGCCGGCCTCTGGCCTCTGGCGGCCTCACGCACCTCCTCGACCGGAAAGAGGGGTTTCAATGCTGGCCGCTGCCTTCTCATTGGAGCCGCTCTTTCACCGAGGGCTCGTGCCGTAGGGCAACATACTGCTTGACTTTGTGCTGGCCTCTGGTCATCGTGCGAACGATAGCTACGCGCTCTGGGCGCCCTGCCACAGCTTGGACGCGTTTCAGGCAGGTCGGCACCTATTCGGTCACCACGCAAAGCGGGAACCACAATATCCACAATCGTGCTACGCTAAAATCGTGGTTGGGAATGGAGGCTCCGGGTTTCTTACGGTCGCCGAGACAGCGAAGCGACTTGGTGTGCATGAAAACACTGTCCGCAACTGGGCTCGTAGCGGGAAGCTGCCGTCTGCCCGGATCCCTGGCGCTCGGGCCTACCAGTTCCACGCGCGTGACGTTGAGCGTCTCGTCAAGCAGCGAGGCGAGGTCGTGTCCACGGTCTCGCAGGAGAGGCAGACGGTAGGCCCAGAGCTGGTGGATGCATCTGGGCTGGCGCAGTGGGCCGAAACCGCGTCTCGTGATGCACAAGGCACGTTGCCTGAGCTGGTCCGACGGCTCCTCAGTCACACGCCCGGCATCACTGCGATCTCGATGCGCGCTGGCGACGGGGTCGCCCTATCTGGCTGGGACGGCGAAGCCAACTCCGCTGGAGCATCGTTCCTTCCGGCGGGGCGTCTCAGGTTCGAGATCGGCGCCGGCCAGCAGCCTAAGCGCAAGGCCGACAAAGACTGGGATAACCGCCGCAGCACGCCGAACGCACACGAGCTCTGCTTCGTTTTTGTGACTCCACGCCGGTGGCGCGATGGGAAAGCCTGGACAGAGGCCCGCAAGGCTGAGGGCATCTTTGCCGATGTGCGCGTCCTCGACGCCGATGACCTCGAGGGCTGGCTCCAGTCAGCGCCGCATGTGCACTACTGGATCTCCGAGCGCCTGGGCAGAACGCCTCAGCACGCACAGACGCTTGAGCAATGGTGGTCGCGGTTCAGCCGCCAGACCAGGCCAAATCTGCCGAGCAGCTTCTTCCTCGCTGGGCGGGATAGCGCTCGCGACAAGCTCGGTGAGTACCTTGCTGACGGCCCTGACGTCAGCACGATCCAGGCGAAGTGGCGCGAAGACGCCATATCGTTCACAGCTGCCGCCCTCGATTCAATTACGAGCCTTCAGGGGACTGCAGCACCGCCCGCGATCGTTGTCACCGCGTCCGATTCGTGGCCTCGGCTCGCCGCATCTCCGATCACGACGATCTTGATCCCACTGTTCGAGAACCCTGACGTGGGTGCGGCACTTGAAAGCGGGCACTATGTCGTTATCCCCGCCGGGCCGGACGCGGTTGTCCGGGGAACGAAGGTCATCCGGCTCGATCCGCCTCACCGTGAGCAAGCGCGCAAGAGCCTTCAGGAGGCTGGGATGCCCTTTGATCAGGCGTGCGAGCTGTCGGCGCTGGCGCGTCGCAGCATGCCTTCGTTCGTGCGTGAAATATCACGTGACCAGCGGCGCCAGCGACCAGATTGGGCTGCCAATGCGGACTCAGCCCTAGTGCTCGCGCCGCTCGCGCTCGCGGGGGCATGGACGGCACGCGATGGAGATTGGGAGGCGGTGTCCGAGCTTGCGGGTACCGACAAGGAGACCATCGAGCGGCTTCTCCTGCACTGGCGCCAATCCGACGATCCGCCATTCATCCGGTCGGGCGAGTCACAGTGGCACGTCGTCTCGCGCGAGGAGGCGCTGATGGCGCTCGTCAGCCAGTTGACCACCGCCGACCTCGCGCGATGGCTCCAGCAGACTCCTCGGGTCTTGCTGGAGCTGAATCCGGTGCTTGACCTTCAGCCTGAGCAACAGATGCTTGCCGGCATCCGCGGGATAGACCGCGATGTGTCAGGCGTGCTCAGACGGGGCCTGGCCGAAGGCGTTGCCGCGCTCGCCAGCCTCGAAGACACGCCGATCGCGGGCAATACGAGCTGCCAGGAAATTGCAGGCCAAGTGGTGTCGGCAATCCTGACCCACGCAGCAGCGGACGACTCAGGTCGGACTTGGCGGTCCCTATCGGACGTCTTGCCGCTATTGGCCGAGGCAGCACCAGCGAAGTTCTTGGACGCCGCCCTCGATGACCTTGACACAGCGTCTCCGGTGCTAAGAACCATGTTTCAGGACGACAAGAGCAGATCGTGGATGGGGAGCTCGTCACCGCATAGCGGACTGCTCTGGGCGCTTGAGGTACTGTGCTGGTCGCCCGAGCACATCAGCCTCGCAAGCCTCGCTCTGGCGAAGCTGCAAATGATCGACCCGGGCGGAAAGCTTGCCAACCGACCGCTCGCCAGCCTGCAGTCGATCCTAGTGTTCTGGGTCCGTCACACGTCAGCGCCGCTCACCACGAGGCTGACTGTGATCGAGACGATCTGTCAACACGTACCGGAGGTCGGCTGGCCGCTTGTACTCGGCCTGTGGCCAAGCATGCACGCAAGCGCGATGCCGCCCGCCTCCCCCCGATACCGAGATTGGCAACCAGACAGCCGAGACGTGCCGATAGCCGAGGCAATCGAGTTCATCGGCCACCTGGTTACGCTGGCGATTTCCCTCGCGAGGGCCGACATCAGCCGGTGGAAGGATCTCGTCCAGGCCATCGCGCCGCTCCCCCCGGACCAGCGCATCGTCCTGCTGGACGCGCTTGAGTCACTCGCAAGCTCAGGCTCGGCAACCGGACATGTTCAGCTCGAACTCTGGGAGGCGCTTCGCGCAGAGGTAGATCGCCACCGCCGGTTTACGGATGCAGACTGGGCGATGAACGAAGCCACCGTAGACAGGCTGGAACGCGTTGCGGATCTTGTCAAGCCAACGACGAGCACCGAGCGGTTCGCATACATCTTTGACTGGCACGTCGACCTTCCGGAGGAAGGAGACCACCTGGACCCCCGCACGCGCGAGGAACGCCTGGTGCGCCTCCGCAACGACGCAGTCCGTGAGACGCTCGCCACCGACTCGATGGCCGACCTCGAAGCATTGGCCCGCCGCGTGAAGGTGCCCGGGCAACTCGGATGGGCGATAGGAGACACTGCACCCGATTCGATGGAGCCCGCCCTCGTGGGTTGGTTGGAGTCGGACGAGCCCAACCTCCGCAACGCGGCGCTGGCCTGGCTGCGGTGCAAGCTTGCCAATCCGGACGGCGGACTGGACTGGTTTCGTCGCATGATCGGTACCGAGGCGATGGCGTCAGAGGATCGTCGCCTCGACTTGATGCTCAGCACGCCCCACCGCTGCGACTTTTGGGATCTGATGATCGCGATCGATCCGGCGATTGCAGACCTGTACTGGTCACACTGCCGTCCGATCCGGGTCTCGTCCGCCGACACGGCGCGCGCAGTCGACGAGTTGCTGTCCCGCGGGCGTCCATGGGTTGCGGTCGACCTAATCGCCGCAGAGCTGCACCACAGCGACGGCGAGACCAGCACCCTCAAGGTCGAGGACGCGAGTCGAACACTGGACATGGCTATAACTACGCCGCCGCCAGAGCACCCCGGACAGTCGATCGGATATGAGGTAGGCGTAGTCCTCGACTACCTCGAACGGCATGGGTTCGACGAACTGGCGCTCGCGCGGTACGAATTCGCACTCTTTCCCCTGATCGAGCACCACCGCCAACCACGGGCGTTGTTCAAGGCTCTCGGCTCGGACTACAAGAGCTACGTGGATCTTGTCTCCCGCGTGTTCAGGGGCAAGGACGAGCCCAAGCGGCAGATCGATGAATCCGACGTTGCACTTGCGCATCACGCCTACTGGGTGCTCATGCACTGGAATGGACTGCCCGGCCTTGATGACTCCGGTGCGATCGACAGCGCTCATCTCAAGGAGTGGGTCACCGAGGCCCGTCTGCTATTCGCAGAGAACGACCGCGCAGACATCGGCGACGAGCAAATCGGGCAAGTGCTAAGCAACAGCCCACAAGGAGAAGACGGAATCTGGCCCGCCGAGCCGGTCCGGGAGATCATCGAGACCATTGGCAGCAGCAATATCGAGTCGGGAATCGTTGTGGGTCGGCTCAATAAACGCGGAGCCACCAGCCGCGGCGTCTTTGACGGCGGCAGACAGGAGCGTGATCTCGCCGCGAAATACCGGGCGTGGTCACAAACGACCGCGCCCACTAACCGCCGCACGTCACGCGTCCTGCGGCTCATCGCCGAAAGCTACGAACGGCAAGCGCGCCAGCACGACGCAGATGCGAGCATCAACAGTGACACCGAGTAGCTCCGGCGTCACTTGTGCGGCCCGCTAGGCGGACGGAGGCGACCATTGTGCGACATGAGATCATCCGATCGCGTCGCGAATCGCGTTGAATGATCGTCGCAGCGGGTGGCGGTAGCGGTCCTGTTGGACGGCGAGACCATGACCGGCGATATCGGCGAGGTCCGCTTCGTCGACTCCCTGCTCCGCCGCTAGGTTCGTCACCCAGGAGTGGCGGAAGTCGTGCGGCGTCGCGTTGATCCCAGAGGCCGTGCGCGCTGGCAGCCATACGTCTCGGTACCAGTTGCTGTAGCGCCACATCAGCCCGCCAATCTCAGCAGGGTTGTCGGTCGCGCGGGCATCGTGGTCGCTCTGGAGATGCTTGCGGATCGCGTTGTCCGAGACTCCTAGCGATCGGCCGGCCGCTGAGAAGCCGCTCGCAGCGACCATCGCGCGCAGCTCCTTCTGTGGTGGCCACTGTATGCGTGGTGTGCGGGTGTGCGCGCCGCCCGGCGTGCTGAAGAGCCAGCGAGAGTCGATGCGCCTTGGAGCCGTGCGTAGGAGCGTCAGGCAGCCGGCCGGGATTGGCCCTTCGCGTTCGTGGTTCTTCTCGGGCGAGGACTCGATAAACCGGCCTTCCCATCCGGTGCCCGTCACTCGGAAGACGCCGTTCTTCAGATCCTGCTCCGCACGCTCCAGCGCGAAGAGCTCCCCGATTCGCAGCCCGCAGTCGGCAAGCATCCGCAACATCGCCTCGTTGCGCCCCGCCGCGGCAGCGAACTCGTGCATCTGCTGCCAGGTGAGCACATGCGGCCGGCGAGCAGCCTTGCGGACTCGACGATCGTTTTTGCGGACCGTGACGCCTCGGAACGGGTTGACGTCGGCAACCTCGTCGGTGATTGCGTCCTCGGTCATCGCCGATAGCGTGCGAAGAACGTTGGAGGCACCAGCAGCGGCGCGACCTTCCCTGACCAGCATATGTCTGACAAGCGCCAAGACATGCTTGCGGCGCAGCTCTGCCCAGGGCCAGTCGCGTAGGAGGCGCCCTTCAAGTGGAACATCAAGCACCTGCTCGACGCGACTGCTGTTGGTTCGGTCGGTACGCTCCGACCTGGGGTAGCGGTCGGTCCAGTCAGCGGCGTAGCTGCCAACAGTATTGGGGCTGCTCGTAGCCGTCTTGATGCCATAGGCGGCATCTATCGCGTGCTGCGCGCAACAGTCGGTCCCTTGCTCGGCGCACGGACCCTTCTTGGCGAAGGTGCCGGCGCTGCGGCGCTTGCCTTCGGCGTCGGTGTATCGCGCTATCCAAACGGTCTTGCCGCTCGGGTTCACGCGCCTGAGCGGGCTCTCGCGATGGCGCGTCATGCAGCATCCTGACGATGCTTGGCGAGATACCGATCGACGTCATCCGGGTCGATCCGCCGAGCGCCACGGATCTTGTACGAGGGTATCTCGCCACGCTTGAGCATGTCCCTGATGGTCCGCCCGCTCAACGAGAGGTAGGCAGCCAGCGTCTCTGGCGTGAAGAACGCGCGCCGCTCATCGCCGATGATCTCGACCTCTGCGCTCAAGCCTTCACGCCCACCGTGACCATGCGCCAACACGCGCTCACATGGGGATTGGTAGTGAGGCAGTATCGTCGGCAGGCACGACGCCACCTCGGTCACATCCGCTGGCGCCGCTGTGCCCGCAACCTTGACGGTGCCCGGCGCCTGATGCGCGCTATGCGCAAGGCGTCTCATGGCTGCTCCTGCCAGTCAGCCTCTCCGCGACGCAGGGACTGGGCTTCGGACTCGGCGCGGGCCTCCACGTCAGCGATCACGAATGCGACGAAGTCCTCGTCGCGATTGACGATCGGCGTCTCGGCAGCACCGGGCGCGGCGGCTTCACCCGGCCACGTTGTCTGGCGGGACGGCCGGTCGCGGTACAGGCGAGTGCCGGACAACGCAACCCACTCCCGCAGCCTTGCCTGGGCGGCGTGGAAGTCCGCGAGCCAGCCAATCGGGGCAGAAGCGTGCTGGGAGGGATCGTAAGCGCTCAGCCAGTGCAGATGTAGCGCCGAAAGCTCCCAGACCAGCTCCGGGTGCCGATGCCAAGCCGGCGGGACGATCGACGCTGGCAGCCCAAACTCGCGTCGCAGCCAGTCGACCCACTCGTTGAGCGCAAGCCACTCGTACTCGGCATCCTCAGCACTCAACGTGCGCCAGTTCACCGGACGCGGCAAATCCATCTCCTCGCCAGCGCGAGCAGTCACCTCCTCCGGCTCGAGCTCTAGATCCCAATCCGAATCGTTGTCCTGATCGTAAGGGCGGTAGCCGGCAGGGTCGAAAGGCTGGCTGCTCATAATCGCTCGCTCTCCTTGACGGATCAAGCACCGACGAGTCCGGTGCACTACCAGCCAGGTGAGAGACGACTCCCACATGTCGCGAGGCCGTCGTGACATGTGGTGCTCGGCGACCACGCCGCGTAGTCGACGCGCAATCGTGTCGCGCAACGTGTGGAGTCGCCCACGTGCACCCGCCGACCTATAGCTGGAGGCCCCTTGAGCGGGGTACGATGCGGGTCTCGCGGCGACGTCGACCTCACAGCGCTGAGCCGCGTATGTTGCGCTGTCGTGGCCTCCAAGACGATCAGTGATCACACGCGGCGCCGGCTCTGGGATCGCGCAGACGACCGCTGTGCGTTCCCTGGGTGTCACCAGCGGCTGCTTGAGCCGACGCCCGACCACAGTGACGACACGATCGTCGGCGAAGAGTGCCACATCATCGCGAAGAAGAACTCGCCGACTGTCGCGCGGGCTGTCTGTCTGCTGAGCGATGCTGAACGGACCGAGTACGCCGCGCTGATCGAGGACCGCCACGGCTTTGAGAACCTCGTGTTGATGTGTCGCACGCATTCGGCGGTGATCGACCATGTACCCCAGAGTTATTCGGTTGCCCAAGTGCTCGAGATGAAGCGCTCACACCAGCAGACCGTCGAGCGCGAACGCAATGAACGGGGGGCACGAGCCGCTGGCGACCTAGCCACAGGAACAGCTGCCGCCGCCGAGGTTCGCCTGCTCGTACTTGAGGACGTTCCTGCGTGGGAGCGCAAGGCGGTCGCGCGACTCGTCAAGAACGAACCCGATGGCTGGAGCTGGCTGTGTTCTCAGGTAGGCGAGCCGGCTGACCCGGACCGTGTGGTGGCACTCATCAAGGCTTGGCCGCCGGCACTTGCTGAGGGCTCCTTCAATTTGGTGCATGCCCTTCTGCGGCTCGCCGAGGGGCGTGCCCGCTGGAGCGCAGCATCCGAGGCATGGGAGCATCTCGCTCGCCGCGTGCAGGATTCACAACGCGCCGACCGGCTTGTCTGTGCGGCTGTCGACGCCAAGGTCGCAGACGAACCCAAGCGATACGCAGCCCTGCTCGCCGACGCCGAAGGCGTCGACCCGACCGCACCGCGCCTCATGCTCGTACGGGGCGATGAGAAGGAGCATCACCGCTCCCCGAGCGAGCAGCTTGCGTATCTGCAAGACATCCATAGCGACGATCCGAATCTCGCGTCGATGATCTGCGTGCAGAGGGCTCGCGCAGCACTGCTGATACCCGACGTTGAGCTCGCCGATTCCTACCTCGAGCAAGCAAACGAGCTTGACCCCGAGTCCCTGGCCGTGCGCACGATGCGCGTCAATCTCCATGTTCAGCGGGCACGCATCGCCTTGCACGAGGATCGTGAGTTCCCACTAGCAGAGACAGTCCAAGCGAAGGACGAAGCGCTCGTGCTTCGCCAACAGCTCATCGACATGGGCCGCTTCGAGGAGAGCGCCCGCCTGCTGATGCTAGCCGGCGATGTCCCAGCGCTACAACGCGACCCTGACGAAGCGAAGGCGATTTTGGCGCAGGCCCTGCCGGCGGAGCTTGAGGCGCCCGAGGGTGCTCTCATCCTGAGTGAAGCTGCACTCCGGGTCGGTGCTGCTGAGTTGGCCCTAACGCTCAGCAATAGGGCCGAGCCGACAGACGCAATCCGGCGCATTCGCGCCTCCGCCACGATTGATCACCTTGGGCGTGCCGACAGAGCAAGCCTGCAGGAGCTAACCAACATTGCGCTCGCGGGAGGTCCCGAAAGCGAAGCGGCCGCGGTCGCACGGCTACTGGTCTGCTTGCCGCCCATAGTGGCGCCATGGGACGAGGCGGTAGCCGCACACATCAGCGGATACGCCGCCGAACGCTTCCTGCCGCTGCTGCGTATCACCCATCTCGCCGCTACCGGCAAAGCGCAACAAGCATGGGAGCTCACGGAGGAACTGCCAGACGCCAGCTGGGTCGCCGAGCTCCGGCTCCGCCTCGCGTCGGACCACAATAAGCACGACGAGATGCGTGAGGCGGCAGAGAAGTTCCTCGACTTCGCACCGGACGCATCAGGACGTCTCCTCGCGGCCAGGGCGTTCGCAAAAGCCGGCGAGCTGAACCGCGCCGGCCAGCTATTCCGCGCCATTGCCCACGAAGCCAACGCCTCCCCAATCTTGCGCTCGGACGCCTTCGCCCTCCTCATGCACACGCTCGCCGAACGCGACCTATGGCAGCAAGCCTCAAATGAGTGGGATAGCTGGCGAACGTTCGCTGCTCGCCATCTCAACCAGAATGATCAGCGGATAAGTGAATGGCAGGTGCGGGTCGCGAATCACGGACCGAAAGCCAAGTACGAATAAACAGCAAGGCCGCTTGCCTAAGGTCAGAGCCGACTTCGCTCCTGTCCAGCGGCAGGAGCGGAGCCACACAGTGGCCAATGTGATCGCAGGGGCGGCTCGCGACGACCCGTGTCGAGCCGCTTCAACTACCCCTTGGCCATGGCGAAGGAGACATCGTCGAGGCTCAGGATGGGCTATCGGAGATCGTCCTTTGCGCAAGCCGGACCGGGCCTGACGAACAGTCCTGCTTCGCCCCAGCAGTCAACTCCCCCGGGGCGAGCAGTGCACACGCTTGGTGGCACCAGCCGGGCCACCAGAACCCTGACAGACTCACCCGCATGGAAAACCGCCACCGAGACGCGCTGCGTCGGATCGCCGAAGCTGATGACATGTGGTCGAAAGACGGACACGAGCCTGTCGCCTTTCATCTGGTCCCCCGCGGGATGAGGAAGGAAATCGATCATCCGAACTGGAACCGGTCGTGGTCCATGCCCGGACAGTCCACGGTCGACGACCTGGGCGAACTTGGTCTCTTGCGCGTCGACCCGATCGACCCCGGCCACAACCTGGCAAGAACGTTCTGGCTCACCATGAAGGGTCGTGAGGAAGCTGCGGATCTGGCGACTCAGACAGTCGTCGGTGCCTCTCCGCCTGCGTCCGAGACCCCAAACCACGATCGGGCTTCAGGGCCCGAGCGCGCCGTGAAAGCCGTGGTCAGTTGGGCGCATGAGGACGGCGACTGGCAGGCAACTGTTGCCGAGTTTGCCTTCGAGCTTCGCAAACTCGGGATCGATGCGGACATCGACTTGATCCATCTGCAAGATCGTGCTGTCAACTGGACGACCTACGGACCACGCGCGATACAGGAGAGCGACTTCGTTCTCATCGCGGTGAGCGCCGCCTACAAGGAACGCTGGGAAGGCACCAACGCTCCGGGGACAGGCGCTGGCGCAGCGAGGGAGGCCAACACCCTCAAGACCCTGTTCGGCGACGACCAAGAGGCCTTCTACGGAAAGGTAAAGATCGTCATCCTTCCTGAGGCCACGACGGACGACATCCCGACCGAGCTCAAGGCGGTAGTGCACCGATTCCCGATCGCCACGATCGACGAGCCTGGTCTTGAGGGCCTGCTGCGGGTCCTGACAGACCAGCCAGAGTTCGTCGCACCGCCAGTTGGGAGCGTGCCCCTGCTGCCGCCGAAGCCTGTCGGCCAGAGCGGCACACCGCTCCCCGCGCCGGAACCGAGTCAGGCGGTCGCCGCAGCCATTGCCGAGCTGCCGGAGCGAGAGAAGCTCATCATCGCGCTGACCTACTTCGAGCGCATGACGAGGACCGAAATCGCAGAGATTCTCGGTGTCAGCCAAAACGAAATCTCCCAGCTGGCACAAGATGCCACCACACGTCTCGGCCAGTCTGTCAGCGCCGGGCTCGTTGCAGACTCTGATCGGCTGGCCACCGGCCAGAATCACGCGGCTCGCCATGCGCTGCTGGCCGACGGTCCGCGCCAGGGCGAGCTGCTGCCCATCGAGCCCGGCCAACTGGCGCTCGCGATACCCGAGCGCTTCGACTTCGATCAAGGCTATGCGGAAGTGATCGACCACTACGCCTACGAGGGCCGCACCGGCAGCGACCCGGACTCCGTGAAGTTCACGTTCAGCCACCAGGAGAATCGCGTCATCACCAGCGGCTGAATGGTTGGCGCCGCGCGCACCGACGCGGCGAGGACGCGGCCGTGGCACTGTGGTCGTGAGCCGGTGCTCGGCTGCTTCTACTTTGCCTCGACGGCGACGATCAGCGACTCGAGGTCCGCGAGCGCCTGCTCGGCATCGGCGCGGGACACGACGAGGCGCTGACCGAGCGCGAGGCCGCTGGTGGGCACTCGGTCGAGATAGCGCTGATCGACGTGGCCGTCTTTGTGTGTGAGGACGTGGCGCTGCTCGAACGTGCGCAGCAGGCGCGCCCAGACGTCGGCCGAAACCAGTGAGCTGAGCGCAAAGCCGGCGTGCTGGGCAAAGAGGTCGTTCGCGTCATGCAGCCGCTGGAAGACATTGCCCCCAGCAGCCTTGGCAACGGCCTCGGCATTGGGTACGCGCTGCGACAACTCCTGCCGTGCATAGACCTCGAACTCGGTCACGACCGCCTTCACCGTGTTGGCGGCGAGCCTGTCGAAGACCCCGAGCGCGCGCGAGTCCTCCCGTTGCTCGCCATTGAGCTGGTCCTCCAATGCGAGCGCCCGACGCTCCGACGCGAGCTCCTCGATCACCGTGGCTGCGGCGTCGCGAGGGCCGCAGACGTAGCAGAACGCGCTCGCCCCATAGACGGCCTGGTGGTTGCCGCAGGACCCGCACTCGATGGTCCGGCGCACGGCCTCCTCGACGTACGTCGGGAGCGCGCGCCTGGGCGGCCTCGACCCACGCGTGTAGCTTATGGCCTTGGAGCCGCGGAAGGCGCGGTCGAACATGTTGTCGAGTTGGGCGTGGACCCACTGCTCGGCGACGGCTTCGGCGCCAGCGGTGACCCGAGACCGCTGCTCCTCGGTCATGAACTCGCCGGTGTCGGTGCCGTGCCCGCAGTACGGGCAATTGATGGGGTCGTCCGGCAAGGCCTCGTACTCGCTGATCATCACCTTGAAGAACCGCACGCATGCAGGGCATTCGCAGCCGCTATACCCGTCCTCGCTCTCCGGCATCTCGACCTTCGCGCTAATGCGCGTGCCCTCCTTCCGCACATCGCTGACGCCCTTAGGCATGCGCCTTGTCCAGTCCATGTAGACCAGTGAAGCAGATGCCTCAGGTCGCGCTGCTAGACGTGACTCCGTGCGCGTCGTCGCTGTCCTAGGCCGGGCTGGCGTGCCACTCGGAGCACGCGGTCGCCTGCGGTCCTAGTGCGTCCTGTACCTTGGCGATGGCGTCGTCACTGTCCGCTGCCTCTAGACCCACGACGTTGCGAGCGAGCCCGGTGCGTATCTCGCCATTTGGTCCCATCTCTGAGCCGCCGCTTAGGTACGAGATCGAGGCTTTGCTCAGGCGAACATGATCGACGTCCATGAGGCGCCCAAAGAAGTCGACTCGCCAGCGGACAGGGATCTCCTGTCCGTCCAGATACCGCGCCACGGTGCTGCGCGCTTCCGCACCTCCGAGTTGCCGTGACACGACTGAGATCGCTTCGCCAGGCTGCCGCTGACTGAGCTCGGCCGCCAGTCGCTTCGCGTCATCAAGGTCGGTAATCGGCTGCGTCAAGTCCTCGGTCACCTGCTGCTGCCCCGAGTAAATCGAGTACGTGAGATCATTCACGCCTGCAAGTCTGGCAGAGAGCTGCCGCTGGCGTCCTACGCCAGCGCCAAGATGCAGCGATGGACTGGAGCGAGTTCACGGCCATCGCCACGGGCGTGCTGGCGCTGGGCCTCATCCCTACGGCGATCGGGATCTAGATCACGTACAAAGCCGCGACCGATGACCTCCGCGCGACCCAGCAAGCGGCCGAGGTCGCGCAGCGGGCCTCGCGTGATGAGCTTGAAGCGACGCGCGAGGCGACGCGGACGGCCCAGGCGATGGCGCAGCGCCAGCTTGAAGCCTCGTACCGGCCGCTGCTGATCGACGTGGTGCCTACCGGGCCAGTCAGCCTCAATGACCCGATAGAAATGGCTTTAGGAGACCGGATACGGGTGGAGTTCCCAGGTGGACATGGCGACACCTTCGATCCTCGCCAGATCTACGTGGCCCTGAGCAGCGGGCGGATCAACATCGCGGTCCCTCTGCGCAACGTCGGTAGCGGCGTCGCGGTCGTGCTCCCCGCGCTGATCTGGGTCGGCGGACAGCGCATGGGCGCGATGGAAGGATGCGACGTCCAGTCGAAGCTAGTGCCGCCCGGAGAGACCACGCGGATCGTGTGCGCGCCGAGGCTCACTCAGCAGGAAATGGCTGACTACCCGTGGGTCGTGATCGTCCACGTCCCGTACCAGGATTTCGCCGGAGGTCAGCTGACGATCGCCCGTGTCATGCTCGAACAGCGGTTCAAAGAAACCGAGTGGATCCTGCATGCGGTTGACCAACTCATCGGTGATGAGGCGCGTGAGCAGATGGATAAAATGCGCTCCCGATTGCTGTCCCCGGCAGCCCCTTGACACCTGCGCTGGAGGTCCCATTCGCACAAACTGTTAGCTCAGCCTGGACATAGCATGCCTCCAGATTCGTGCTTTGCTGCAAAAGGAGGCGTCGTCATTATGGGCGCGCGTGCTTTCGGATCGGACGAATCTCAAGACCGACCCTCGCGGGCAGCGGGTCCTGCTTTGCGGTTCGGCGTGACTCTGCTGGCGCCCGCTGAGGACCGCACGCGTGGGACGATCCGCTCGTGCGACGCCGGCCGAGCGGTGCCACGCATTCGCCGCTACTACGATCGTCGGCAACGCCACCTCAGAGGCGAATGCGGTCGCTCGGAAACGCGAGCGGCGATCACACTCCGGCGGCGTGGTCGGGGTTGTGTGGTGTGGCGCCGGCTTCTGATCCTCTTTCTCGAATGGCTGTCAGCTGCTGCTCGTCTGCACCGAGGGTCTCGGCGAAGATGGTCCGCCACTCGCCCAGGTTCCGCTGCACTCCTGAAAGGCGAAGAAGGAGATCGTCGAGCGTTACTGTCCAGCGAGATCGCCAACGCAACGCGTGAATCGCGACGCCGGTGATCTTGTAGCGATCGTCGATATCCAGCAGCGCGTAACCGATTAGCTGGTAGATCTCCTTGGCGCCGACCAGTGATCTCCCCTTGCCAGTCTTGAAGTCGATCAAGGTCCCGTCGGCGATGACATCCGCATCGGCTCCGTCAACGGCTCCGCTTAGCGCGAAGCTCGGGCCGATGGCCAAAGCATCGGCCGAATACAGGTCAGCCGTATCGATCAGGCCCGCTTCGAGCAACGCAACCAGATCGACGCGCGTCTCCGCGCTTGCCAAGGCCGCTTCGATCGCACCATCTAGACCTCCCACTAGGCCAACGCCGACCGCGGGGTCGGGAAGTCGCAACTCGTGCGCCGTATTCCCGCCGATTCGACGCCGCTGCTCCAGGCGCGCGCAGACCAGCGCGCAATCGGCCGCTCGCTCAAGCGCCGGTCCGATGAGCGGCTCCGCCAGGCCGCCGAGCCGACGGAGCTCGGCTACGGCAAGCTCAGCCGTTTGCAGCCGAAGATCAGCAAGCTCACGGGTAGGCGCGGGGGCCATGAGAGGCTTGCGGACAGAGCCGTGCGGGATCGGCAGCACGTACTCGACCGCTGTGCCAACCAGACCGCTATCTACGCCTGGGCCGGGAGCGAGCGGAGGGTCCCCGCTACGCCCGGCGCGCACAGCCGCGTTTGCCTCTTTGCACACGGGTGCAGCAGCCGGAAGCTCACGGTCCATGAATCGTCGAACCGGGGACCGCTTGACGTCGAGGAGCGCCGTGAGAGCCATATCGTGATCATGCCGCAGGCCAAATAACAAGGACTGCGGCGCTCGCTGCAACTGCCCCGGACGGCCCCTGCGCGTGCGGCTGCGGGCTGCTCCCGGTTCTGTGGCAGCCGAGGGGCTCTCCCACAGGTCCAGCGCCAGTTCGTCGAGCACCTCGCCCGCCACGATCCAGGTCTCCGATTCCGATGGTTGCGGCCCTCAGAGGCCGAGACTGTTTGACTCGGCGCCGGCCGCAGATTGCACCGCGGCCGCGCGGGTGCCGTTGCGGCTGGCCGAGTCCCGGTCGGCCGCGGGCATCTCTCTATCGGCTGCGGGCGTCTCCCGGTCGCTGGGGGTGCGGCGCTCTACACGGTAGGTGGTGGTGTTGGGGTCGTGCGCCAGCCGGTTGGTCACGAACTGCTGGTCGGTGCGCTGTTCGCCGTCAATGACGCGGGTGTAGTCGCGCACCTGGCCCTGGGCGAGGAACTTGTCGCCCTTGCGAAACCGCTCCGCGGAGAGCTCCGCGCCGCGCCCGAACTGGATCAGGTCGTGGAATGTCGGCTCCAGCTCGGTGAAGGCGCCATCGTCCTCATGGCGGAAATGGTTGATCCCGATCCGGGCGTAGAACCGGGCCTGCCCCTTATCGTTGAACGTGATCCGCGGGTCACTGGCAATGAACCCGTTGATCGACTGTGAAGTCTTGATCGCCACCATGCACCTCCATCACTTGGGTTGTGAGCGAACACCACCGCTCGGTGCTCCACCTCAGAGGTGCGCCACCTCCCCCACACGCCTTGCTCGGTGTCGGCGGCTCAGCCGGCGGCGCGGAGTGCCTGCTCGATTGCGCGGCGCTGCTCGGTGAGCTGGCCGGCGTTCTCTCGGCTGGTCCAGCGTCGTAGGTCGGCGACGATCGGTGAGGCGGAGCGCAAGAGGATCGTGCCTGTGCCGAACGGCATCGTGCGTAGCGCGTCGGGGGGCAGGATCGGCACCCTGCGGATGGAGCGCTGGTGGGAGCGGCCGCCGCCCGGGTCGATGGTGGTCGAGTCGGTGGTCTCGTCGCGCTCGCCGATCAGGGTGGAGAGGTCTTGGAGGTCGCGGCTGTGGGAGGCGCCGCCGAGGATGATCTTGACGATCGCTGCGTCCCAGATCGCCGCTGCCTGGTTCTCACCCCACTTCTGTCGCGCCTGCGCCAGCGACTGAAGCACGGTCAGGGTGGTGATGCCGGTGCCGCCGCCGTCAGCCATCAGTGTCGGTAGGGACGGGAGCGGTGCGAGATTGCCGATCTCGTCCAACGCCAACAGCAGTGGCGGGTCCAGCCGGGCTGCCGTGGAGCGGGCGGCTTGGCGGCGGGCGGTCTCGGTTAGGTCCTCGATGAACGCTGAGACCAGCGCGGCGGATGCGCCGGCGCCGGCGCCGGTGGCCAGCAGGTAGAGGGTGCCGTGTTCTCGTAGGAAGGCGTCGGGGTTGAAGTCTTCCCCTTCGCGGGGGGTGACAGAGTCGAGGACTCGGGGGTCGGCGAGCGCGCTGAATGCGAGGCCGACGCCTTGCCAGATCGAGTCGCGGGTGCGGGGGTCGGCGTCGATCATCGACTCCAGCGAGCCGGCCCACCCCTCCGCAGCAACCGGGCTGCTTTGCAGGATGTGGACGGCATCGGCGGCAGCGGTCGGGTTCAGCGCCCACTGATAAAGGGTGCGGGCGTCGCGGCCGTCCAGCGCGGCGGCGTGCAGCAGCGCTTGGATCGCGGCGGCGGTCTTGCCCTCCCAGAACCCGCCACCTTCCACCCCACCACCACCCAGGCCCGTGCTCGCGGCAAGGCCGGCGGCGCGGATCATCGCCGTCAATGGGTCCTCACAGCCGCGCACTGGCGACCAGCGCAGCCCCGCGGGTACGCCGGGCGCGAGGCGTTGGGGGTCGAACACCGCGACCGGCCCGACCGCTTGGCGGGCAGCGAGAGTCACGGTCAGGTTGTCCGGACGGGTCGAGGTCGTCACGACCGCGCCGGGCGCGTCGAGGATCGCATTGATCACGATGTGCAGGCCCTTGCCGGATCGCGGCGGCCCGATCAAAAGCATCGAGTCCTCCACGCTGCCCCACACCTCTTGGCCCTTTGCTCGCCCCAACAGGTACCCCACTTCGCAGGGGTCGGGCTTCTGCAGGGATGGACGCAAGGTCGCTGCCCGCCGGCGCAACATTCGGCCCGAGGCGACCGCGGCGATCTCCCCCGCGTTAGCGAGACCTGCACGACGGCGCGGGTCGCTCTCGCGGTGCCCTGGCCGCAGGAGCCGCACGAGAAGCCACAGGACCACGCCAGCCGCGACGAGCAGGCAGGCGACCAGCATCCAGTAGACCAGGGGGCTCAGCCCCGACGCGGCGAGCGGCACAGCGGGACGTGTCGGATGGGCGAGTACCAGCAGCCCCGCGGCAAGGCCGCCCGCTGGTTGGCGTGCCCCGGCCAGCCACGCGGCGATGGACCCTGCGGCGCGTAGTAGCCCGGCGAGCAAGACACCCGCAGCGAGAAGACCGAGGCCGATGTTGAGGCCGGTGTCGTTGGTTGGCTGTGCCTGTCTGCTCACTGCCGCGACCAGCCTGATCTTGCGGCAGGGATTCTGCGGCCGCGTACCGTTCTGTGCGAGACCATGCCGAGCAGGATTAGCTCGCCGAAGCGACCAGGCCTTTTCGGTGTAGCAAGCAGGCAGGCGCTGCCATCTGCCTCGGCACGGATGCTCGTGGCCAGCACTGCGACCAGAACCGTCTCGCCCGCCGCAAACCCGTGCGCGCGCAGCAGCGGCGCGCCGGCAGGCGAGCGCGCGTGCTGCTTCTTGCGTGGCGCCAGACGGGGCGGAGGGGTCAGGATGTCGTGGTAGCTGGTGCCGTTGCTCTCGCGAACCTCGACTCGCACCGGGCCACCCGCGGCCTCGGCGATGCTCGCGAGTACGCCGCCGAGTTGGCCGCGGTCGATGGGTCCCTCTGAATGCTCGACGCCGTCCACGGTGACGTGCGCGTCTGCGTTCTCATCGACGGTGACGATCACCATGGGCAGCACGCTGGGCAGGGCGCTGCGTTGCGGCAGGCGGCGCTGTGAGGGCATCATCTGGTTCTCATCCTGGCGGTGGTGTCGTAGACCGCGAGCTCGCGGGGGTGCAGCTGGTGCTGGACGATGAAGCTGCGGTCCTTGATCCGCCAGAGCCCTTGTCCTGTGCCGAGCTGTGGAAGCATGCGCCGCTCGGTGCCAGAGAGACCGAGCATGTCTGCGGTGACGCCGAGCTGGTCTGACTCTTGCCGGTAGATGATCCTGGTCTCGGCGTTGGCCAGCAGCGATGACGCCAGCGCGTGCGCGGCGGTCCCGCGGTCACCGACGTTATCCAGGTCGGTGAGCTTGTGGAAGATCAGCATGTTCGCGATCCCCATATGTCTGGCAAGCCGCCAGTGCGCGTCCATGCGTCGCAACAGGGCGGGGTGAGCCATCAGCCGCCACGCCTCGTCGTAGATCACCCATCGCTGTCCGCCATTTGGGTCCAG
The DNA here is from genome assembly GCA_963805565.1 of uncultured Actinomycetota bacterium. Classification (GTDB taxonomy): domain Bacteria; phylum Actinomycetota; class Thermoleophilia; order Solirubrobacterales; family Solirubrobacteraceae; genus Palsa-744. The sequence continues at coordinate 150,135 of CAWDUK010000001.1, forward strand.
CAGCGCGGACTCCATCCATGCTGAGGCGCAGGTCATCAGCACCGAGATCAGCGCGTTGTTCTCTGCCACCCGCGAGAGATCGAGGCTGATCATCGGCAGGTTGGGGTCAAATGCGACGGTGCTCGGGGCATCGAAGATGCCTGCCAGATCCCCGGCGACCAGGCGGCGTAGAGCGTGGCCGACGATCCGCCCATCCTCCGCCAGTCGCGCGTCGCCAGTGCTCTCGGGGCGCAGGATCCGCTCGACGACCATCGGCAGCACCGGCGTCTGCGTGCTGGCGACTGTGGCGGCCAGCGCGATGTCCACGGCGGTGTGCTCAACCGGCGAGAGTGCCCGGCCCAACATCGTTTCGCTGAGCGCGCCAACGAGGTCGCGTCGCCGGGAGCTGACCATGCCGGCCCACTCCACGTCTGAGACCCCTGAGGGTCGTCGTCCGGCGTCCAGCGGGTTTAGCCGGTCGGGGAGACCGTGGCCGAGCACGATTGCCTGGCCACCGACTGCTTGCGCGACAGGGGTGTGCTCGCCCTTGGGATCGCCCGGCACATAAACCCGCCGGCCAAACCCGATCGAGCGGGTATACAGCGACTTCGCCAACGCCGACTTCCCGGCACCCACGATCCCGGCGAGCACCACATTTGGCGCCGTGATCAGCCCCTGCTGGTAGAGGACCCAGGGGTCATAGCCGAAGCTGCCGCCGCTGTAGAGGTCCTGGCCGACGAACACGCCCTCGCCGCCCAGCCCGCCCTCCGCCAAGAACGGGTAGGCGCCCGCGAGGGCGGCAGAGGTGTCCTGATGGGCAGGCAGCCGCAACCTCCGCCAGCTCCGCAGCGCGGCCTTCCCCGGCTGCCCGCTGGCTGGCAGACAGGTCGCCGCTGCCCGCTCGCCGCGCTCTGCCTGCCCGCGGGCATACGCGTGTGCCTTGCGCTGTTGGGCATCTGCGGCGCAGGCGCGGCGTGCGGCTCGCCGCGCGGCATGCCGGTCCGCGCGGCGTTGTCCGGCACGGCCGACCAGCACCGTGGCATACAGCTTCTGGTGTGGTGAGCTCATCAGAAGCCAAGCGGACCGGCGGCTGGATGCGCGGCGCTGTCGATCTGGGCCGCTGAGGCCGCAACCCGCCCGCCAGGCTCAGTTGGGCCGCGTCCGGGCGGCCGCGCGTCTATGCCCTGCTGCCAGACGATCTGGCCGTTGTGGTTAAAAGCGGCCCGCAGCTCGCCATGCGCTTTGCGGACACTGCCGGCGGCCTGACGCAGATACTCACCCGCCGCCAGCGCGTCGCGGCTGCCCGCGCGAGCATCACCTTGATCGGTGCCGGCGTGCTGCTCGTGCAAGCCGGCGAGCTGGTCCAGGGACTGTTGCAGCGAAAGCAGCGCCGCAGAAAGTGACCCGAGAACCCTGTAGGTCTCAGCCGGGTCGGTGAGGCTATGGGTGGCGTGCGCCAAACCACGCAGCGCTTCCCGCGTCTGCTCGGCATCAACGGTCGCGTCCTTGTAGCTCGGCATCGCTCGCGCTCCTGTCTGTCGGGTTGCGGCACCCGCTGCGGACGGGAGCCTGTACCGGGTCAGGTGCGCGGCTGACGCCACACTCTCTACAGGCCGCGGCACAGCGGCAAAGCGGCAGCAGCGAACGCTTGCGCTTGCTGGCCGACTAGCAGCCGTGTCTCGCAGGAGGCCTGGACAGCGGCCTGCTCGACCGCGGCGACAGCTGCATCCAGCTCATCCAGGCTGCCCGCTGAGATCGCGACCAGGCCCACGTAGCGCAGCAGGCCGTGCCCGGCGATCAGATCTGCCTCCTGTTGAAGCACGTCGCGGTACTCCGCGCTCTGCTCGGCGTCCTCGATCTGGCCGATCCGTGCGCGCTGGCTCGCGTCGGAGAGATACCCGGTCTTCTTTCGCCGGATGTCCCTAGCCGCCACATCGGCGCGCAGTGGCTCATACAGCAGCGTGATCGCGCGACGCACGCCTGAGGACAACACCAGCGGCGCCAGAAAACCTGGGTAGACCTGTGAGCGTGGCCACTCACTGACCCACAGCACCGCGTGCCACGCCGAGTCGGAGCGCAGCCTGTCCCATGTCTCCTGCACCGCGACCGGGCCGGCGCTGGCAAGCTCGCGGCCCAGCCGGCTGCGCTCAAGGGTGCTGGCGACCGCCGGGTCATAAGCGCCACGCAACGCGACCGCGAGCCGGCCTGGGTCATACCAGTCGCCAGCAGTCAGGTCTGCGGAGCGCAACGCTGTGCTCAACGTGCGCATCTCTGCGCGCAGCACGGTGGCAGCGCCGCGCATCCCGCCGCCGGCTGAGCGGATCGCTCGCCGCGCCGCTCGCATGTCAAGGCAGAGCGAGACCGTCGTGATGTGCCGTTCCGCGGTCGGGCCAGCACGATCGATCAGCTCGCGATAGGTGCGCGCTACCCATGAGCCGTCGTCGATGCCGTGTGCCGCCCACCACTGCTCAAGCCCGCTGCCGGTGTCCGGGACGGTGCGCTCCAGCACCTGCAGACGCGCGATCCGCCCCGACCGGCAGACCGTTGAGAGGACACGCCCCCAGCCACTAACGCGACGCTGCTGCTCGGCGGGATCAAGCAGCACGAAGCTTGGGTGTGTGACCTCGAGCACCACTGTCAGCGTGCCGCGGTGCGGGTCGTGGACCATCACTGTCCCTGTCGCGGGGTCCAGATGCTGCCGCAACGCCGCGGCATCTCCCGGCAGCGCCAGCGTGCCCGCCGGTCTCGGTCTGCTGACACAGGCGTGGTAGACGGTTTGCCCAGCCGCCGAGCGTGCTGCCCAATGTCCGGCCAGCGGCAGCCAGTCGATTGCCTTGCGGCCAGCGACCGGGAACCACACAAGCAGCACGCACCCACAGCACACCGGGGCTGCCAGCAGCAGCCCCTGCCCGCCGTCGGTGTACAGCGCCACGATCACCAAAAACACTGCGGTCCCGAGCACGCTGACTTGTGTTGCGGAGAGACCAAGCAGCAATCCGCGCCGTGTCAGCCGCGAGAACTTCACTGGCCGAAGCTGGCCCTCAGCGTCAACTGCCTTCACGAGCTCGGCTCCCCCGGATCACTCTTGGGCACCGGCGCCGGCGGCAGTGACGTAATCTGATCCGGGGCGGCGACCGGAGTGGGAGTCACCGACTCTGCTGGCGGCGTTTCCACATCGCAGCCCACGGAAGACTCGGCAGGTTGCGCCGTTGCAGCAGGCGCCCCCGAAGCCACCGATGCGCTCGGCTGCATCTCAGGTCGTGATGCTTGATCCGCTGCTGCCGGCTGTGACACGGAGAGGCCCTGCTCACCAGGGTTATGCCTGCCAGCCGCTGCCTCGGCACCCAGTCCGGCATCCGTATGCCGTTCAGCAGCGGCTGCCACGCTCGCTCCGATAGCCGGTCCGGCCGCTGCCGCAGCAGCCGGCCCGGCAAAGCTCGCCGCGCCGGCAGCGCCCGCCGACCCAGCCGCCGCCGAGTCGCCGGCGAGCCCACTCACCGACTGGCTGCCGGCATCCGCGGACCTGCCAGGAACACCACCACCGCCGCCTGGGCCGCTGCCGGGTTTCGCTTCAGCGCTGCTGCCGCTGTCCTGTGATGTGCCGCCGCCGGTGAGGATCTTGCGGGCTGAGGCCACAGGTGAGATGGAGGGAATCGGCAGCGGCCGGTTGAGTGCTTGCTTTGCTTCTGACTCGACGCTCATCGCGTGATGGATGTCAAAGCCGATGAAGGAGATGAACTTGTAGGCCATGTACGGCGCGAACGCGCCGACGAACATCAGCACGATCCCCGCGACCGGGTTAGCGATCGAGGACAGGCCAAGGTCGATTGGGGCGTTCATCTGGTTGATAGCCGTGAGGAAGATCACCACCAGGACCAGCTTGGAGACGATCAGCGAGACCACGAAGCTCGCCCATTTCGCGACCCAGCCACGCGCCGCGTCCCAGGATTGGCCTGACAGCGCGACGGGTGCGAGCACGACCGCGACAAGCAGCAGCGCCTTGCGAACCAGCAGGCTGCCCCAGACGACCGCTGCGGCAGCGAGCGCGAGGAAGCCGAGAAAGATGATGATCACCGCGCCGGACTCGGGATCCGCGAGGCTGATAGCGCCGATCCCTGCGGCTAGCGCCGCGATCTTGCCGCCCATCTCTGCCAGCGTGTTGCCGGTTGCTTGGATGATCCCTATGCACAACTCGTCGGTGATCTCCAACGCCGACCCAACCAGGCTGACCACCAGGAAGGAGCCGATCACCGACTTGGCCAGCCCGAGCGTTGCTCTGCGCAGCGCGCCGGGATCCCGGCTGATCAGCCCAGTGATGAGCTGCAAGAAGAAGAACAGCAGCATCAGGCAGACAGCGACGCCGAACATCACGTCATAGACCTTCAGGTAGCCGGGTTCAGTGAGATTGACCAGTGTGGTCGAGTCGAAGATCTGCCAGACGCCCTTGAACATCCACTCTGCCGCGGCGCCGACGCCTTCGGCGACCCATTCAAACGGCGCAGAGACGACAGAGGAGGCGGCTTTGCTGGCCGCGTGACAGACGGTCGAGACGACCGGGATTTCACATACACCCACGACTAGACGCCCTTGCCGACGTTCCAGAAGAAGTTGATGAACGCCACCGCGCCGCCGGTGAGGATCGCCGCGCCACAGGCAACCAGCACGCCCGTCTTGCCGCGCGAGGCCAAATGCGGGTTGGACGAGTGCGACCCGAAGCCCCACACTACAGCAGCGATCACCAGCGCCAGGACAGCGAGGATCAGCCCGACCGTCATTCCTGCGCCGACGATTGTGCGCAGCGCGTTGATGCCGGGCAGCCCCGTCGAGTTGGGAGTGATTTCGACGTCAGCCAACACCGACGCGGCCCGGCTGACCATGGCGCTCAGCCCGCTCTTGGCAGGGGTAAGGACAGTGAGCATCGCTTGGCTCCTTGCGGCACAGGGGACCCGCACATTCACTGGCGGGATTCACCGCGCAGGTACGCCTCGCTCCCCGCGCAGCTTGGTGCGCGCTCAGAGTGCGCGGCCGAGTTGAAGCAGGAAGTTCAGCCAGGCGATCCCGCCACCATCAAGCACCGCGGCGCCGACGGCGACCAGCATGCCAACCCGCGCCTTCCCCGCAACACTGGCGTTGCCCTGCGACGTCGAGAGCGCCCAGGTGGCAGCGCACACAATGATCATCAGCACCGCCACCACAAGCACGACGCTCATCAACGCGCCGATCACACTTTCAAGCTGGACGATGCCACCCACGCCACTCAGATCGGGGTAGACGCCGACCGTCGCCTCAGCGGCCCGCCACGAGATGTTCAACGACAGCTCATTCACGTCCATCAGGTGCGACGCCCCGCCATCCGGCGGCCGCTCAGCCGATGCGGCGCACGGCTGCGATCTGTCCAGCGAACTCCGAGAGGGTGCCGTAGCCGACGTTCTGCCCCGTCTGCGGCGCTTGCAGGATACGGTCGCCGCCGAGATAGATCACGACGTGATGCGGCACCGTTTCGCCAGGATAGGTGTAGAAGATCACATCCCCTGGCTTCTTTTCATCCCACGCGACTGGCTGTGTTTCGTTTATCTGGTCGCCAGTGAAATGCAGCAGCCGGATTTTCCCGCCTGAGGCCTGGTAGGCGGCGTAGAGCACCAGGCCGCTGCAGTCGAACCCCGGTCCCTGCCCGTCACTGGCTTGACTGGATGGCCCGGTATAGGTGCCACCACCCCAGACGTAGGGCAAGCCGATCTCCTTCTGCGCCGCAGCGATGAACCGGCCCGCGAACCCCGCCGGCAGACTCACCACTGTCGCCGTGCCAGCCAAGCACTGCCCCCCACCTTCACCAGAGAGCTCGACGCCAGTCAGCCGCGCAGCGACCTGCTCGGCGACCGGCTCATAGAGCGCATAGCGTTCTGGGTAGGCGGAGCGCTCAACTGCCTGCGCCGCCGCTCCCAGAGAAAGGCTCTGCCAGTTGGGGATGTCCAGCAGCCCAGCCGGCGAGCCGTGGTTCGGCCCCTCCGCGCCTCCATAGAACGCGCGAGCAGACCATGCCGGGCTCATCAGCTCCGCGACCGTGCCCCACCGGGTAGAGGGCCGCATCTGGAACAGTCCCAGCGAGTCTTCATCGCTGCCATTGCCGTCATGCGGATAGGCCGCAGACTGCGGGTAGACGCCTGTGTTGGCAAGAACCCGGAGCGTCGACTCCGTCAGCGCTGCCATCAGCGCGATCAACTGGCCGTCGCGGCCGACGCCGTCCGCTTTGCCGACAGCAATGATCACAGCGGCGTGCTCGAGCTGTGTGTGATCCAACGTCAGACTCTGCCCATCCGCGTCGGTTGCGGTCAAACTCGACGGGACACTGCCTGCCAGCGACAGCGAGAGGCCCGAGGCACCCGCCCCTTCGGCGCACGCCGCGTCGGTGATCGCTGGCGAAAACAGCACCGCCAGCGCGATCAGGCCAAACCCAGGGGAAAGCAGCACCAGCCCCGCTGCCACGCCGAGAAGCACCTTGCGGAACATCGGAAGATCCGCCGGCTACCGCAGTGGGTTATCGAGCTGGGAGAGCCGCAGCGTGTGACAGCGCAAGAACGCCGGGCTGCACGCCTCGAAGATCGTGAAGCTGACCGGGCTGCTGCTGCTCACAGGCTGCCCGTACCAGACACCACTGCGGCGTCGCACCCCCGTGATCGTCACGGCGATGCTGCCAGGCCGTAGCTGGCCGTGAGCCTGCGCCAACGCCTCACGCCACAGGGACGGCACCACGGCGTTGCCGATCATCAGATGCTGGACTACCTGCATCCTCGCCAGTTCGCTCCACTGAGCGGCGGTCGGCTCATAGCCGGCGAGGTCTTCAACCAGCCCAGGAAGTTCTTCGCCTGACGGGTCCGCGTCGGTGAGCACCGGGGCGGTGTAGTCGGCCGGACTGTATCCGGAGGTTGTCGACCAGTCAAACAGCGCTGCCGCGACCGCCCTGGCGTAGAGGACAGGGTCATCAGTCTTGGGCAACACCACCGGACGCTGAGCAGCGGCGCTGGATGAGCCAGAACCCGGCGAGCCGCCAGTGGTGGTGAGATGGCCCGTGCTCCTGCTCTGACCGGCGCCATGCAGCAGCCCGTAGATCCCGACCGCGATCGTCGCGAGAACGATCAGGGCAGCGGCGGCGGCAAGCACGATCAGGCGGCGGTGGATTTCGGGCACAGGTCACTCCCAGGCGGATCGAATGTCACGGCTACTCGCCTGGCAGGTACACGCCGGCACCCATATGGTGGTGGTCTGCGCTCAGAGACAGGCGGCGTGTGAGCGTCGATCGGTGGCGCGTACCTCGCAGCCGCGCGCGGCAGCGATGGCCTGGATGAACGCGGTGCTGCCGTTGAGGTAGCCGCAAAACTGCTGCCACTGCTCCTCGGTCAGGCCAGCGGCGATCTCCTGCGGGTCGTAGTGCCGCCACCAACCATCCATCTCCTCGATGGTGGCCAGGAACGCGCGCAGCCCGTACCGCTTGATCGGCCGCGGCACCACGCCAGCCGCATCACTGTCAGTCCCCGCCTCATCGCCGGTCAAGGTCTCGTCGCTGGTGGGCGCGCGACTGGTGGCGCGCGCGATCGCCGCTCGCGCGGCGCTGACCAGCTCCTGCGGAGCCTGACCCTGATCGAGGCCGTCCAGCTCGCTGGCGGCGCGCTGCTTGACCGCTGCCGGCTGGGCCGGGTCCTCAGCCAGCCGCGCGAGCTCGTCGGTGCTTGCGGCGGCCTGCACGGTCAAGTAGTGGCCGTTGATCGTGCCGTCGGCGTCCATTGCGGCCAGCTCGCAACGCGCGATCTCACGCAACTGCTCCGAAACCGCAGGGTCTTCGGCGAGGCGTTGCACCTCGATGACGTGCTCCAGCGACCAGGAGGAGTCGCGTCCGGTGATCGCCCGCGCCGCCTGGCGGCGCGCCGCGCCCGCCGCGCCCGTGCTGCTCTCTGACGGTGGTGCAGAGTCTGCATCACCGTCAACCGCGGTGCTGCTGCGTGGGTTGCGCTGGCTCGTGAAACGGGTCGCGTTCTGGCGACGCGCCGCATCGGCCGCATAAAGCTGCTTGAGCTCGGCGTACAGAGTCGCGGCCTCAGTCGGGGTGAACGGCTTGCGGACAGTGTTCTCGTGCTGCTCGGCCAACACCTCCGCCAGCCGCGAGGACACCATTGATGTGACCCATACCTTCACCGTCGGCCAGCCCAGCCGCTTGACTGCCGCAAGCCGACGCGCGCCGCAGACCAGCATGCCATCCGGGCAGATTGTGATCGGTTGCAGCAGCCCAACCGTCTGGATCGACGTGCAGAGCTCCTCCAGGTCTCCAAGATCTCGACGCAGCCGGCCAGCTACACGGATCGAGTCGACCGTCCGGTCGAGTTCCACGCCGCCACTACTCACCAGCCCCACCCCTCCCAGGCAAACTGTGATGGTGAGGCTGGCAGGCGAGCACGGCCCGCACAAGTTGGTCGTCGTCGAGCAGGTCGCGGACGCTCTCACCCAACAGCAGCCGCTCCAGCAGCCCCTTGCGCCTCGGGCGTCCCGGCCGTGGACGACCACCAAGCAGCACGCCGAGCAGTCCCGTCCAGGTCGCCCGCTGCAGGTCGAGCTGGGCGCGGATCGCCGTGTCGCGACGCAACGTCTCATAGGCTGCGGCGATGCTGCCCGCGTGCGCCAGACGAGCCGCGACATACTCCACGACCGCGCCAACCATCGTCTCCGGCAAGCCCAACAGCACCAACAGCAGAATCGCCTGTCCCACTATCGGCTCCGCCTCGGGCTCCTGCCCACCTGGGGTGTCGGTGGTGAGAGTCTCGGTGTATTCGCCGGCGCGCAGCGGCATGTCTCGCCCGGCGTGCTGCTCGCGCCTGGCCTTCTCAGTCGAAGTCAAGTGCCGCTCGGCGTGGCTCTCCGCCGAGAGACTGATCTGCACCGCACGGGTCAGCACCGCCCACGGGTCGCCGGCACGACGTACACCGTTATGGGTCATCGCCAGGAACGCCGCCGTGCCAGCCTCACCCGGGTCGCGATGCCAGCTACGCGCCAGCGGCGCATACCGCTCGATCGTGTACGCCACCAGCGCGCTCGCTTCCGGGTCCTCCCGCCACGCCCCCGGACCGGCTGCGTGCAGGCGCTCCAACAGCCTTCGCAACCCCGCAGGGCTGGCAAACGCCGGCTCAAGGCCGGCCGGCGAAGCAGAGGCGTGATGCGGGTTAACGCGCATGACGTCCATATGTACGAGTCCCACACCACCTGGACCCTCCCCAACATCCGTCCAAAGACCTCAATCGCCGCCGTGTCGCGCCGCCTCACGCGACACGGCGGCGCTGGCAGTCCAACGAAAATGGTCAGCGGGCGATCGGCGGCCGCTCGGCTGCCAGCCCGTGCTTGGCCTCGCGACCAGATCCAAACGCCGACAGCGGCGCCAGCCGCCCTCGCCGCGCGCTTGCCTGCCCAGCCAGTCGCGCACTGGCAGCGGCCCGCACACGGCGATGCGTCGCCAGGTGCGCCGCGACCACGGCGGTGGCGCTCCTGCCCACGATCCCGGCCACCAGATCACTCGGGCGAAGCCACTGCACCCTCACACCATGCTCGCCGCCCACCACCAGCCGCCCGCGAGCACCACGACGCTCGGAGGAGTCCTGTGCAGCAAGCAAGCTAAGGGGCGATCCGCTCAGTAGACCCTCACCGTCAGTCATTCGCACCTGGTTCTGCTGTCCGCTCATCCTGGGCTCCTTTCCTTCGAGGTTTCCTGCGCGGCAGCCTGTGTCGAGCCTGCGACCGTCACTGCGTGCTCGGATTTCAACCAGCGGCCCACCGTGGAGGGATGCACCCCCAGCCGCCTAGCAATCTCACGGTTGCTCAGCGACGTTTGCGCCCGGAGCCTCAGCGCCTCACCAGCCGGTCCGCGTGCATCCGCTCGGTTCGCCCTTCCGGGCCGCCGGCGCGGGGTGAGCGGCGTCTGCGCTCGTGCGTTTGCCGTGACGATCGAGGTGCGATGGCCAGTCAACTCGACCGTTAGGTGAGTGATGGCAAGCAGCACCAATGGCGGGACTGCCGCCACTAGCGCCGCCAGCGCCGTCGGCACATGCGCGTGAGCTGCAACCACAGCGTGGCTGGCGTTGGCGAGCACCGACACGCACGCGCCCGCCAACAACAGCGCCCACGGGTAGCGAGCGGCCCGCCGATCCCATCCGCCGCCACCGATCGCTACCACTGAGACGGTAGCCACAACGATCACCCCATCCACGATCAGCGGCCACACCCACGCCCGGGCGGCCGGAATCCCACACTGCCTGGCCAGACCGGCCAGCGAGGTGAACGAAAGCCAGAATGCGCCCAGCGCGATCAGCACCGTCCCGGCGACCGCGACGGCCAGTACCAGCCGCTCGGCTCGTCCTCTCCGTCCGGCTCGCCGCACACCTGGCTCGTGGATGTCGTTCATCGGCGCAGCCCACGGGCGAGGTCTGGCGTCTGAGCGGGGCAACGGCCGACAGTGCGAAACGCAGAAGCGAGCGTCGTCTCGATCTCTCGCTCACTCAGGCCGGTACGGGCAGCCGCCGCACCCAGCACCCCCCGGGCGTCCCCTTCGGCGACGCCGGCCTCGGCCTGACGGCACGCCGCCCAGAACAACGCGCGGTTACGGTTGCCCTCCGGCTGCATCTGCAGCCACGACGCCAGCCGCTCACCCAGCCGGCCCGCCCGGCCCACTTCAGGTCGCACACGCGGCCGACGCGGAGCAGGCGCCAGATACGCGCGAAGCGCCCCGGCATCAAGCGGCCGCAGGTCACGGCCAGTCGCGATCAACTCGTAGAGGCGCCGCCGACCATCACCGACGCGCACTCGCGAGGGCGCGCCGACCACATAGCCGCTCAGGCCACGGAAGTCCACGTGCGCGCACGGCAGCGCCCACGAGCGTTGACTGCGGCCCTCCCCGGTCGGGAAGTACAGATGCACCCCGCCTGCCGGACTGCGAACCAGCGCAGCCCAGCCGTTGAGCAGCCCGGCTTCGTGTGCCCGCCGCAGGGCCGCGAACCCCGACCCGGATGGGTGCACATCTACATCCACCACGTCGAATCCGCCGGGTCGCCCGGTCGGCACTCCGATATTCGCATCAGGCCAACGCCACCACCATCCAGCGATCCGCTCAGGATCGATGCTCGCTTCAGTGAACCCGTGGCGCGTCAACGGTCTCTTCGCGCCCGGCGCGCACGGGAACACCGCCAGCCCAGCCGCCGCATAAGCAGCCGCCGCGTCCGCCAGCGACAGCCGCCCGACCGCCGCCAGCACACTGGTCCCCGTCGACACGGACGTGATGCTCATCCTCGCCACTCCACAACCCACCGTCCGGTCGCCGCGAGCCGACCATCAACGTCGCCCCGAACTTCCCCGAACTGATCGATCGTCCTGGCTTTGCTGCTGCGCGGCATCGCCGCCCTCCTGGTCCGTACGAACCGCCGACCGGCGGCCTGTCGAACCTCAGGTGCACAGGGGCAGCACACTCACGCCGGCTGCCGCACTGCGGTCCGGTGCTGAATAGGTTCAGCACCGGATGTTGCTCCCCCCTGGGCGCCGTCCGGCCGGCATCCCGGACGGCGCCCTTGCAGTCCTGTCTATGCGCCGTGTGGCTCGGCAGCGATGCTGGCTGCTCTGGCGACTGCTGCGGCGGCTAGGCCTGCTTCGAGGCCGGCGAGGATGTTGTGGATGGCTAGCTCGCGTGCGGTGGCGCGCTCAGCAGCCTGGGCGGCGTCGGTCGCTTTGTCTTCGAGTGCGGCTGCGCGATTTGCGCTCTCTGCGGCGGCTTCGTCGCGGAGCACGTCGATCGCGAGCTCTACGTCGGCGTGCGAGGCGAGCGTGACCTGGTTGCGGTGGTCTTGGCTGGTCCAGCCGATACGGTCGAGCAGGGTCGCTGTGCGCGCGAGATAGGCGTGTGCCGCCCAGACGTCGCGGCTGCCGCTCGGGTCGCCGAACTCGAGCGCTTGGGCGACCCGTTCGTTGTTGGTCGCCAGCCGCTCGTAGCAGGCTTCTCGCAGCGGCGTGAGCGCGGCATCGTTGAGCTTGACATTGATGGGCTTTCGCACTTGGTTCCTCCGTGATGGTGGTTGGAGGCACCCGGGGGAGTGTTCATGGCGCGGAGGGCCTGCCGGCTGCAGGGATAGATGCTTGTGGGCCTGTAGGCTGCGCTCCGCATCAAGGGCTAGCTCCTTGGTGCCGGGGGCGGGCCGGTTCAGTCGGCCCGTCCCCACTGATGAACATGGGTGGATGGCTGGTCTAGGCCAGCGGCTGGATGGTCACTCGCTGATGATCTCCGCGACTTCGCCCGTTCGCGCAGCGGCTCGCGAGAGCTTGACGAACGGGCCATAGGTGTGGATCACGTCAGCACGGGCGAGGCTGGCCAGAGCGTCATCGAACAGGACGCCCGCCTGTGGCAGCTCGTGGGCTAGCTCCTCGCGCATCCAGACCGAGAAGCTGTCCTCGTTCATCAACATGGACACAATCCACGTTTCCACTTCCCGCTGCGACGGCATGCTCCCGCCCTCGCGGGCTGGCGCTGTAACTTGGTACTGCATCGAAAGACCCCCTTTCGGTGCCATGCCCCCGGCCGCCCTGCAAGGCGGCGCGGGGGTCTACTCATTTGAGTAGACCCCGGGGTCTTATCGCATGCCCCGGACGCCTGTCAAGTCGCTTTGGTCTTGACGCTCGCAGGGTTTGGCTTGCTAGAGCCAAATCTTGCTGTGTGAGTCTTGGAAAGTTGGCGCGAAATGGTCATCGGATGGAACCTCCTGGGAGTGGCGACTCTCGCTGCGGACCTACAGCCGCCGGCGACTCGCCGACCGAGGCTGCTGGTTTGAGGTTCGCTTGGCGGAAGTGACGCTCTCTCACGAAGTTCCCTGGCGCGGCACGACCCAACCAGCCTGTGTCCCGAGAACCGCTGGCGCTGCTTGCAGCGCCAGCGGCCGCGTTGCCTTGGCCTGCTACCCGCTCCGCGTCTACTTCCGGTACACCACTGCCGAGCTTGATCTCACGGCGTAGAGCCCTCGCAGTTGCCCGTTGCAGATGCTCAGATCTGCGTTTAGACCCTGCAAACGACTTACGGCTCACACGTCTTGCATCACAGGGACACCCCGACGTACCTGGCGGGTGTGACGGTCTCGATGCGAGTGATGTCAGCCGGCGATGGCTACCGCTACCTGCTTGCCTCTGTCGCGGCGGGCGATGGGGATCGGTCTCTGACCACGCCGCTGGTCGACTATTACACCCAGAAGGGAACGCCGCCCGGATATTGGCTTGGCGCCGGGCTCTCCGGGCTCGGCAGCGATGAGCATCGCGTCAGCGCCGGTGGTGTGGTGAGCGAGGATCATCTTCGGCTGCTGCTGGGCCACGGGCATGACCCGGTCACTGATGCGCCGCTTGGCCTGGCCTACTTTCGCCATAAGGGTGTCGAGGAGCGAGTCGCGGCGAGAATCGACCAGCTTGACCCCGAGCTGGCTCCGGCGGAGCGGGTGGCTGCGGTGGACCGGATCGAGGCTGAGGAGCGTGAGCGTGGTACCCGTCGGGTCGTCGCTGGCTATGACTACACGTTCTCGCCGCCGAAGAGCGTTTCGGCTCTCTGGGCGGTGGCTGAGGTGGGCGCGCAGGCGCGGATCGTGGATGCGCATCATGCTGCGGTTGCTGAGGTGGTTGCGTTGATGGAGCGAGAGGTTGCAGCGACCAGGGTTGGGCATAACGGTGTTGCGCAAGTCGCTACCCGGGGGTTGATCGCAACCTGCTACGACCACTACGACTCGCGTGCGGCCGACCCGCAATTGCACACCCATGTGGTTGTCGCGAACAAGGTGCAAGGGCAGGACGGCAAGTGGCGTGCGTTGGATGGCCGGCCGATGCACCAGGCGGTCGTTGCGCTATCGGAGTTTTACAACGCGCTGCTGGCTGACCATCTGACGCGCAGTCTCGGGGTTGCGTGGGAACAGCGCAGCCGCGGAGTGGATCGCAATCCCGCATGGGAGATCGTTGGCGCGCCCGACCAGTTGCTCAGCGAGTTCTCATCTCGCAGCGCCGCGATCGATGCCGAGAAGGACAGGCTCATCTCCCGCTATGTCGCTGAGCATGGGCATCAGCCGAGCACGACTACCGTGCTGCGGCTGCGGCAGCAGGCGGCGCTTTGCACACGGCCGAAGAAGACGATCTATTCGCTGGCGCAGCTGACCCGGCAGTGGCGCCGCCGCGCCAGCACTGTGCTGGAACAGGACGCCACCAGCTGGGCAGAGCATCTCCTTGCCGCCGGCAAGCGGCCGCTGCTGATCCACGCAAACGACGTGACGGTCGAGGAGATCAGCGTGGCCGGAGGGGCGGTTGTCGAGCAGGTGCAGAGCAAGCGCTCGACCTGGCGACGCTGGAACCTTTACGCGCAGGCGTGCCGGCAGACGATGGGCCTACGGTTCGCTACCACCACCGACCGCGAAACGCTTGTCGAGCTGATCGTCCAGGCAGCCGAGGTAGCGTCGCTGCGGCTCACCCCGCCCGAGCTGACTGTCGCGCCGGCCGCGTTCACACGCGCGGACGGGTCCAGCGTGTTTCGCCCCCGCCACTCGACCGTCTATACCTCTGCGGCGCTGCTGGCCGCCGAGGACCGGCTGCTGGCTCTCGCCCGCACAACCACCAGCCCGGCCCTCGACCCCGCCCTCCTTGCTGAGGCCGCCGGCCGGGATGAGCAGGGGCGCTTCCTATCCGCCGAACAGCAAAGCGTGGTCGAACGGATCGCTACCTCAGGCCGGACGCTGGACCTACTCGTCGGCCCCGCCGGCGCAGGCAAGACCCTCACGTTGGGGGCGCTGCGTCGCGCCTGGGAGACACAGTACGGACCCGGTAGCGTGGTCGGTCTCGCACCGTCTGCCGCCGCGGCGGAGGTGCTAGCCGGCGACCTTGGCAGCTCGACCGAGAACACCGCCAAGTGGGTTCACGAGCACACCCACGGCCGCTGGAACCTGACGCCGGGACAGTTGGTGATCGTCGATGAGGCGTCCTTGGCGGGCACCGCAACGCTTGAGCTGCTCGCAACCCACGCCGCCCAGACAGGCGCGAAGGTCCTGCTGGCTGGAGACTGGGCGCAGCTCACGGCGGTCGACGCCGGCGGCGCATTCGAGATGCTCGTCGGTGACCGCAATAACCAGCCCGGCGGTGACCCGGCGCCAGAGCTCACCGATGTCCGCCGGTTCACAAGCGAGTGGGAGAAGACCGCCTCGCTGCGCCTACGCAAAGGCGACACCGACGTGATCGACCTCTACCAGCAGCACGGCCGCATCCACGACGGCGAACACGACCAGATCCTCGACGCCGCCTACCAAGCCTGGCAAGCCGACACCGCCGCCGAGAAGACGAGCATCCTGATCGCCGAGACCAGCGAAACCGTCAGTGCCCTCAACAACCGCGCACGAACCGACCGGGTCCTCGCCGGACAGGTCAACCCCAACGGCGTGGCCCTCCATGACCGCACCATCGCCGGCCAAGGCGACATCATCATCACCCGCCAAAACAACCGGCGGCTCAGCACCGGCAAGAGCTGGGTCAAGAACGGCGACCAATGGACCATCCTCCAAGCCCATGCCGATGGAAGCCTGACCGTCCGTCGCTTCGGCGCCCGCGGGCGGCGGGGAAGAGTCACGCTCCCCGCCCGATACGTAGCCGCGCACGTCGAGCTCGGCTACGCGATCACCGCCCACCGCGCGCAAGGCGCCACCGTCGACACCGCACACCTGCTCGTCCACTCCCCCTCGATGACCAGGGAGGCGTTCTACGTCGCGATGACCCGTGGCCGCACCTCAAACACCGCCTACGTCGCGACCGACGAGGCGCACCTCGAGGCCCACCAACAACACACCCCCGCATTCGACGCCGGGGA
The DNA here is from genome assembly GCA_963805565.1 of uncultured Actinomycetota bacterium. GTDB lineage: Bacteria > Actinomycetota > Thermoleophilia > Solirubrobacterales > Solirubrobacteraceae > Palsa-744. The sequence goes on from CAWDUK010000001.1 coordinate 166,006, forward strand.
GCTTACCGCCCGCAGCATCCTCCACGACGTCCTGCAACACCAAGGCGCCGAACGCTCCGCGCACGAGACGATCACCACCGAGCAAGACGCCTGGACAAGCATCAGCCAACTCGCTGCCGAGTACGAGACCACCGCCCAAGTCGCCCAACACAACCGGTACGCCGCCACGATCTCCAACAGCAGCCTCGACGCCGAGCAGGCACAGCGGATCACCGGCAGCGAGTCATTCGGCTCGCTCATAGCGCAGCTGCGCCACATCGAGGCCGACGGACACGACCCGAACCAGGCCCTTGCTCGCGCTCTGAAAGCCGGCCGGCTCGACAGTACCGACAACCCCGCCGCCGTCCTATGGAGCCGCCTCACCAAGCCCACCGCCGCATCCGCCGGCACCCGACCACGCCGCAGCACCCGCTACCTCGCCGGCCTCATTCCCCAGGCTACCGGACCGATGCCCGCCGAAATGTCCCGCACTCTCACCGAACTCGGCGACCTCATCGAACAACGCGCCGACGCACTTACCGAATACGCCATCCAGAACAACCAGCCATGGGTAGCACACCTCGGCCCGCCGCCGACCCAACCGGCGCAACGTGCCGCCTGGAAGCAGCAGGTGCGTACAGTCGCAGCATACAGAGACCGCTACCACCTCAGCGGCAACAACCTCCTCGGCCAACCGCCCACCAACCGGCGTCAGCGCCTCGATCACCAGCAGGCCGCAGCCGCCACTCGCCGAGCCAAAGCCGCCGCCGACCAGACCCACGCACGCCAGCACGCACAAAACTCACCAACCGCATCCGGCCACGACCTCAGTTATTAACCGTCAAACCCATCTTCAATATCTACATTGCGGATCACCCGCCGATTGCCTGAAAGCGACGTGCTCACAATCACAACGACCGCGGCGAGAGAACTACTACAGTCGTTCGGCCATACACCACCTCCCGCATTCACCGCCGCAAACGTAGGCTCGCGTGCAAATGTTCCAACAAGACCAAGCGTTGGGAAATCCCCTCGCCCTCCGCGACAAGCAACCAGGCACCAGGTATACGACGCGCAAGTTCTCCGCTTCCGGGGCCCGGCCCGACGAAGACTCTCACACGCGCTGCGCTGGAGGCTCATCTGCAAAGCGGCGGTTCTCGTCGGCGTCTGCAGGCCGCTGCGGCGGGCCGTAGTGGGCACTCAGATGTCTCTGAGCGGGTCGAGCAGATCATCGCCGCGGAGTTTGGCCGATCGCGCTGATCGTTGACGCCGGCCCGCTCTATGCCTACGTGGATGGCGACGATGCCCACCACGAGGCGTGCCTTGAGCTGTTGGAAACGCACTCCGGGCCGCTGATCGTGCCGACACTTGTCGTCAGCGAGGTCGCATACCTGCTTGGCAGTCGTCTTGGCTGGCAAGCCGAGACGCGCTTCCTTGGAGACCTCGCCGCGGCCGAGATGATCCTCGAGAGCCCGTCCACCCGGCCGATTTGCTGCGCATCGCTGAGCTTGCAGCGCGCTATCACGACCTGCCGCTCGGCACCGTCGACGCATCCGTGGTCGCGGCCGCCGAGCGCCTTGGCGTCGTTGAGGTGATGTCCGTGACCACCCCCTCGGCGACCAGGTAATCCGCGAGCTTGGACAGGCTCCAAGTCGCAAACGGCTGGTCGAGGTCCTGCGGGTCCGCGAGCGCGATCCGCTTGGTCTCCTGGAGCTTGGGCAGCGTGAACGTCTGCGGCCGCCCGCCGCGATAGCGCGGGTAGAGCGCGTCGAACCCGTCCCGGTTGAAGTTGTGGATGAGACATCCCGGACGGTGTCCGGGTCGGTGAAGACGACCTCGCTGATCGCGGGCGGCGACATGCCCTGCGCGGAGAGGAGCACGATCTGCGCGCGGCGCCACGTCACGACCGACCCCGACGTGCGACGCAGGATCTGCAGCAGCCGGTTGCCCTCCTCGCTCGTGATATCCCGCAACTGCACCCTGGCAGCCATAGCCCCCTCCCGGTCGAGTAGCGATCTCGACCCAATGAGCTAGCCGCGAAACGCAGTTGGCCAGTGCTTCGTGGGAGCGGCTCCCGTGTCGATACGGGGGGCCGACTAGAAACAGTACTTGACGCCGTCTGCATGCATCGCTAGCTTGTTTAGTGGCGTTTGCGTTCGCAGGTGCATGGGTGCCTGGGTCCGCGGTCGTCATAGATAGCCGTTGCAATCAAGGCAGGACTGCTCATAAGCGCGGTGCCCTGCAGGGTTTGGGCTTCTGTTGCGGCGGCGCGTGCAGTGTGTCCTGCACAAGTTAAGAGGCGAAAGCCAACGAGCAGCGCGTGCCGGCAAACCTGAACAATGTATGCCGCCACGCAAAGTTTAGCTTGTGCCGGCTACTTTCGCGTCTAGCAAAGAAATGATATCCAATAAAGGGAGTTGTACCTATGATGCGTAGCATGAGGTTTGTACTTCTGGCGTTTGCCGCAATTCTGGCATTCAGCGCGGTCGCGGCGACGTCGGCCTCAGCCACCGAATTAATCCGGTTTACAAAAACCGGCAAGTTTACAGGCGCAAGCAAGGCCGGGGAAGAAACTATTCTGGAAACCAAAAAAGGCACACAGGTAAAATGTAAATCTGCAACCGGAAGCGGAGAAGTCGAAACGGAAGAGTCGGGCAAAGCGACGCTCACCTTCGAAAAATGCGAAGAACCGAAACTGAAAGCGCCTTGCGGGAACGGTGGAAGCAAAGAAAACATTACCGCGAAATTGGGCATTTTACTTGGTTCTGATACAGAACCGCCGACTGATACACCAGCGGTATTATTGACGCCCGAATCGGTCTCGTTCGAATGTAAGCTCGCTGGCATTGGCCCGACAATCTCGGTAACAGGCTCTGTGATCTGTTTAGCCAAAAATGAGGCCAACAAAGAAGAAGTCGAAGTGAACTGCAAAAAAGCAGCTGGCGAAGCTGGTGTGCAGGAAGACAAGAAATTCTGGGATATCCACAAGACTAACGTAGTAAACTTCCTAGAATCGGAAGGCACAGGCTTCGGTGGCTTCGCGAAAGAAGAATCAAGCCAGCAAGGCATAGCTTTACTGAAAGGTACCGAAGGCATTATCCAGATCGAAGCGACATAGCACCGCGCACGTATTTAGTGTGAGCCTGTAGCGTGTCTTTGGGGGCGGGAGTCTCGGACTTGAGCCTCCCGCCCCTTCTTTGATGTCAGGTAGGTGGTCCTCGGCCTTGGCGGAGTGAGTGGGAAACAGCGCTTGACCGTAAGTGGGGGCGACAAGTAACGTCCAGATCTACAAGGTTCTATAGTGGTCTGGCGACGTGCAGCATTGTCCGGCAAGTTGTTGGCCGGGTGGCTTGTGTGTTGGCAGACGCGGGCAGCTGGAGGGTTCGTGGGCGTATGTCACCTGTGAGGTTGAGTGTGGTCAATGGCTTTCGCGCCGCCGCGCTGTGTTTGCGGCACACGTGGGTAGCTATGCTTGTGTTGGCATGCGTGGCGTGTATTTTGACGTGCTGTTGTGGCTTGGCGTGGTCCGCGGAATGGGGCGGTTTGGGCGAAGGAGCGGGCCATCTGCATGAGCCACGCGGTGTCGCGGTCGACCAGCTCACGGGTGATGTGTATGTTGCCGATCAGGATAATGATCGTGTTGACCAGTTCACGGGGGCGGGAACGTTTGTACGTGCGTGGGGTTGGGGCGTGAAGGCGGAAGCTCCGGAGAAAGCGTTCCAGGTTTGTACTGCCGGCACGGGCTGTTTGAAGGGCGAAGCTGGTGGTGGTGCTGGCGAGTTTGGTGAACCGGACGGGATTGCGGTAAGCGCGACAACTAACGAGGTGTTAGTGATCGACCGCCAGAACAATCGCTTGGAGGCGTTCAGTAGCGAAGGCGAATTTTTGTGGGCCGCAGGTGGTGGCGTGAACGCGACAACCGGCGCAAACCTGTGTACGCGTAAAAACCTGGAAGAACATGATGTGTGCGGCACGGCGCATCAGGGCGAAGGCGACCGGGAATTCACAAGTGTCGGCCGACAGGGCGCGATCGCAGCGGACGTGGCTGGAAATGTGTTTGTGGGGGATCGACGGCGGGTGCAGGAGCTCAACGATGAAGGCGGTTTTGTGTCGAGCTTTGCAGTAAGCCCGCTAAAACTCGGCGAAGAAGTAAATCAGGCGGAAGCGTTGACCGTAACGGCGGGTGGCCTGGTGTGCTTGACGGTAAACTCGTCCAGCAATTTCAGCCAGGAATCGCCGTTGACCGAAGTTCGCTGCTACAGCACCGCAGGTGTGCTTGAGCACACGATCAGCCTACAAGAACATGCGCGGATCGCTGGCAGCGAAGTCAATATCTGGCTGGCGGCGACAGCGGCTGGGACATTGTATGTGGATGAGTATGTCGTGGATGCCGAGGCGACGGTTTCGACGTTTCAGGCGGTGCTTGAGTACGACGAAGCGGGTGCTGAGATTGAGAGGTTTCCGCCGCTTGGTGGAAGTACTGGGAGCACCAGCAAACGGCCAGGTGGCGTGGCTGTTAATGAAGCGGGGGAAGAACTGGTGATGGGATTTGTGCAGGAAAACGTTGTGCGCAGTGCCAGGTTGCCGGCAAGAGGTCCGTTTGTAGAAAGCGAGAATGCGGTCACGGAACCGGCGGGCTGCGTTAAGTTGGAAGCGACGGTGATTCCGGAGGGCGCAAAAACACAGTACTGGTTTACTTACGGACCAGAACCATCGCCGAGTAACGTGACCAACGCCGTCACGATGAGCGGGGAAGGATTCAACCCGGAAAACGTGTCAGCCAGGCCGTGCGACCTTACTCCGGACCAAACCTACTATTATCACGTGATAGCGGAAAATGCGAATGACACGGGCAAACCGGCGTCGGGTGCTGAAGAAACGGTGAAGACGCTACCAGCGGTGTCGTTCGCGAACCTGGCAGTCGCAGACGTCAGCGCGGACAGTGTGAGCTTTGAAGCGGAAGTTAACCCCAATGAATCTGAAACAGAATACTGGTTTGAATACGCGCCGGCTGGTAGCAGCTCGTATACGGCGACCAAACGGGTTGATGTTGGTGGTGGCACTGGGTTTGTGCGGGTTGCTGCGCATGTGGATGGGCTGAGTGCGAACACGACGTATGTGTTTCGTGTGGCGGCGGAAAATAACGTCGGGAGCGCGCGGGCCACGATCGGCACATTTTTGACGCAGCCGTCTGGCGGCCGCGGCGGCTTGCTTGACGGGCGGATATGGGAACAAGTCTCGCCAGTCGAGAAGCACAGCGCTGCGATCACGCTTTTGACGGGTGGTGGGGTGGTACAGGCCACGCCGGACGGGTCGGGCGTGACTTACTATGCGTCGACGGGAAGCGAAGGCGAAGAGGAAGGCGAAGAGTTCCCGTTGAGCGCGCAGATCGTCTCGCGGCATGGAAGCCAGGGCTGGAGTTCGCAGGATATCATGACGCCAGCCGCTCAAAGGCAGGAACTAAGAGGCGGTGAAGGTGGGGAATACTGGTTGTTTTCTAGTAATCTGGAAAAGGCGGCAGTAGAACCAAACCCGTTCACGGGATTGTCGATCTGGACTGGGGAACGCACTCCGTACGTTCGTGATGAAGCGTCGTGTCCGGCGAGCGATGGCGATCTGCAGTCCGTCCGCCAAAGCGGCTGTTTTACACCACTTTTGACTAGCGTTGAAGGACCGTATAAGGATGTGGAAGGAAACATCGAATACGGTGGTCCGAACACACAAACCATCGGGGATGTCAACGTTGTGGATGCTACGCCAAACCTTTCGCACGTGGTATTGACCAGCGGTGCGGCCGAGCTGGAATTGCTGACTGGCGTAGACGCCAGCGGCCTGTTTGAGTGGGCGCAAGGCAAGCTGAGTTTGGTCTCGGTACCGGCCGGCGGGGGTCGGTGTGGCGGCGCAGCAGATCTGGGGACGGCAGGTGGCATTTCAACCCTGGGACTTGATTGGCGTAACGTACTTTCGCCTGAAGGGAACCTGCTGGTGTGGAGTAGTACCGCGACGTCGGGTCCGTGTGATGGCCACGTATACTTGCGGGATATGGGCCGGCCAGAATCGGTGATGGTGGATGGAGTACAGGGTGGTTCAGGTGAAGGTAAACCGGAAGCGATTTTCCAAGACGCTAGCGTAGACGATTCGCGTGTATTCTTCATTGATAGTCAGCGGTTGACGGCGAACTCGACCGGTACGCAGGTTGGGGTGAAAACGGCGGCTGAAACGGCGGCGGATTTGTATGAATACGCGTACAATCCGGAAACGGATGGCGGCATGCTTACCGATATGACATTGCCAGTGCATGCTGGTGAAGCCGCGGGAGTGTTGGGTGTGCTTGGTGCGAGCGAAAACGGGTCGATTGTGTACGTCGTCGCTAAAGGGGTGCTGAGCGAAACGGCTAACGCGGACGGCGAAGTAGCGGTAGCGGGCGACGATAACTTGTATGTACTACAGCGTGGTGAAGCTGGCTGGGTTGCGCGGTACGTCGCGACGCTTTCGGGTGAAGACAGTAAAGATTGGGACGCTGTTGTCGCCGCGGCTTCGGCGCGGGTTTCCCCCGATGGGCGGTGGCTTGCATTCATGTCAGATCGTTCGTTGACGGGCTACGACAATCATGACCGTGTCTCTGGCGTGTCTGATGAGGAGGTGTTCCTGTATGGCACCACGGGTAACCGGGTGGTGTGTGTCTCGTGTAACCCGACTGGTGCTAGGCCCACTGGGATGCTGCTGAAAGATGAGTTTGAAGTGGGTGTAAGTGCACCGCTAATCGATAGGGAACAGGCGTGGAATGACCGGTGGGTTTCCGGTATCATTCCGGTGCGGTATGCGATCGGGCTGAACGGGAAGATGGGTGTGTATCAGCCACGGTACCTGTCTAATGGAGGTCGGCTGTTTTTTGATAGCACCGACGCGCTTTCGCCGCAGGACGTCAACGGCAATGCGGACGTGTATGAGTATGAGCCGGTGCCCAACAGTGAAACGGCGGCAAGCGATAGTTGCGGCGCTGCGGTAGCGTCGTATTCGGCTTCTTTGGGGGGATGTATCGATTTGATCTCTTCGGGCACATCGAGTGATGAATCGGCGTTTTTGGATGCCAGCGAAGACGGCAATGATGTGTTTTTCTTGACCGCATCAAAACTTGATGAAAGTGACAACGATACTGCGTATGACGTCTATGACGCGCACTCCTGTGGGACAGGCACATCGTGGGCTTGCGGTGGCTCGGGGGCGGTAGCGGGCGCGTGCGGGTCGGGCACAAGCTGCGCAGAAACTAACGCGCCCGGCGGCAGCTTGCTAGCACCCCTGGCAAGCGAAGCGCTTGAAGGCGAAGGTAACCTGAAACCCACAGCGGGCGGCGGTGGCCCAGCCGACAAAGCAGTGTCCTGCCCACACGGCAAGCACCGGCGCAACGGCCGCTGCGTAAAGAACAAGTCGCAGAAGAAGCGCAGGAGCAGCACCAGAAAGAAGAATGCGAAGGCGAAGCGAAGCGCTAGGGGCAAAAGAGGGACCGGGGCCGGGCGTGGCCATGGCGCGGTCATAGTCGTGGGGAGGGGTGGCCGGTGAGCGCCAGGGAGTGGTTGTCAGTGAGCATTAGAGAGTGGCTTTCGATGAACGCCATTCGGTTGCGGGTTTGGCTCGGGCTTGTTAGTTGTATGGCGACGTTTTTGGGGATTCTGATGATTTACTGTGCGCTTGTGCCTGCTGGTTCATGGGCGGCTGGGTCTGACGGACCATGGTGGGGTTTGAATCAAAGTGTGGTCCCGTCATTTTTGGCGCCGGGCAATGAACCAGCGGGAAAGATCGTGTTGCGTGCGGTGAACATTGGTAATGGTCCGGTCGAAGGAGAAGCGGCGCCGCTTACTATCAAGGATGCGCTACCGACCGGTTTGACGGCCGTCGCGATCACCGGGAAGGTGCGAGGCTGGTTCCTAAACGGGCTTGACGAAAACAAGTATGCGCCGCACGGCACGGTGAAATGTGTACTTGCGACGTTGACGTGTACTTATGATGAAGACGCAGTGCCGTTCAGTGTGATCGAAGTGGTGATCACGGTGAATTCTTCGCCGGGCGCCGAATCGGGTCCTAACACGATGCGGATGTTTGGTGGTGACGCACCGGCTGTTTCGCGGTCACAGCTAGTCAGAGTCAGCGAAGCGGAGCTGCCGTTCGGAGTCGAAAGTGAATCTTACCAGCTGGCGTTGGAAGAAGAGAACGGTATATCTGCCACCCAGGCGGGTGGGCATCCCTTTCAGATGACCACTTCGCTTGTGCTCAATGACACGGGTGTGGGCTCCTTGCAGCCAGCGCAGCCACGAGACGAGGTGTTTGATTTGCCGGCGGGGTTGGTCGGTGACGCCCAAGCCACTGCGCAATGCTCGCTTGCGCAGTTCGACATAAAAGTTGGCGAGGGTAACGGTTGCGCGCCTGATACCGCGATTGGCGTCGCAGTCGTGTGGTTGGCGGCCGCCCCCGGCGAAGAACCGGAAACCGCGGAGGTGCCGGTATTTAATCTGGTGCCGGGGTACGGGGAGCCTGCACGGTTTGGGCTCTTCCCACAGGCCCCCGTGGTGATCGACACTTCGCTTCGCTCTGGTAGTGACTACGGCGTGGTCGCTACCGTTCCGAATACCTCAGAGGGAGTCGGCGTGATGGCAAGTTCGGTAACCATCTGGGGGAACCCCGGCAGCCCCGCGCATGATAACGATCGCGGCTGGCGATGCGTGGAACTATCCAAAGAATGTGTAGTCGGCGCCGAAGAGCCGCAGAACGCGCTGCTTCGCGTCCCCACCGCCTGCCAGGCGCTAAGCGCACCGATGAGCATCAACTCTTGGAGTGACCCGACACTGATTGGCCCAATCGAATCGTCGCTTTCGGCCAGCTTGGATGGCTGCAACCGCGAGCAGTTTGAACCGACAATCAGCGTGACGCCCGCAACCGCCGTCGCGGATAGCACTACCGGCCTAAACGTGGACGTAAGGATTCCGCAGGAAGCCGGCGAAGACCCGGGCGAGATCGCCCAAGCTGACGTGCGTAACACCACCGTCGCGCTGCCCGCTGACTTGCAGGTCAATCCCGCCGTCGCGGCCGGCCTGACGGGTTGCACCACCACACAGATCGGGTTCCTGGGAATCGACAAGCAGACCGGTCGCGCACTCTTTAGCGATGAAACGGAAGCCGAACACCTCGGCGAAGTCCCACATACAGATGAATGTCCTGAAACCTCCCGGATCGGGAAGGTCACCGTACACACCCGATTGCTACCCGAACCACTGACCGGCTACGTCTATCAGGCTGCGCAGAACGACAACCCGTTCGGGTCGCTGCTCGCGGTTTACGTAGTTGCCGAAGACCCCAAAGCCGGCGTACGGGTACGTCTCGCGGGCGAAGTCAAAGTTCAGAGCGACGGGCAACTGGTCTCCACCTTCAACCAGACGCCACAAGTACCGTTCGAAGAATTTTCCCTAGAATTCTCTGCTGGCCCCAAAGCGCCCTTGGCCAGCACTGGCTGCGGTACCTACACGACCACCAGCAGTATGGAACCATGGTCGAGCGTCACCCCAGGCGAAGTCGTGGCGCATCCCGAATCCCACTTCAACATCACAAACGGCCCAGAAAACACGCCCTGTGCAAACCTCAACACCTTTGCCCCCACTTTCAGCGCCGGCACAACTAACAACCAGGCCGGCGCATACACGACGCTACGGACCACCATCCTTCGCCAAGACACAGAAGGAGACCTAAGCACCGTCGCGGTCACAATGCCACCTGGGCTAGCTGGAGTCATTGCGAACGTCACGCCCTGCCCTGAACCGGGGGCCAGCACTGGCCAATGCCCAGCCGCCAGTAAGATAGGACACGTCCAGGTAACCACCGGCATCGGCAGCCAACCAATCCAGATTCCCCAACCCGGCAAGCCAGAAGACCCTGTCTATCTCACTGGCCCCTACCAAGGCGCACCATACGGCCTGACCATAGCGGTGCCCGCAGAAGCCGGCCCGTTCAACCTCGACGAAAACAACCAGCCAGTGATCGTTCGCGCGAAGATCAACGTTAACCCCCGCACCGCACAGGTCAGCATAGAAAGCCAGCCGATGCCGACCCGCCTGCAAGGCATCCCGCTCGACGTCCGCAGCGTCGAAGTGATTATCGACCGCCCCAGCTTTGCGCTTAACCCCACAAGTTGTGCATCGATGAGCATCACGGCGACGGTTGCCTCAAACGAAGGCGCAACACATCAGGCAAACAGCCATTATCAAGCCGCCAACTGCACTGACCTCCCTTTCAAACCCAGCTTCCAAGTCGAAGTGCACGCTCAACACACCCGCAGATACGGCGCCTACCTCCACTCCACCATCACCCAAAAAGCAGGCGAAGACAACATCAAAAGCGTATATATCGAACTACCGAAAATCCTTCCCTCTCGCCAGGAAACTCTCACCCACGCCTGCTCCCAAACTCAATTCAACAGCAACCCCGCCGGCTGCCCCCCCGCATCCTACGTCGGTACTGCCACCGCCCACACAACTCTCCTCCCAGCGCCCCTTACCGGTCCTGCGATCCTGGTTTCCCATGGCGGTGCGGGCTTCCCCGACCTCACCCTCGTCCTGCAGGGCAACAACATCACGATCGACCAAACCGGCACCGTCAATATCGTCAAAGGTATCACCAGCACTAACTTCGAAACCATCCCCGACGCCCCCATCAGCAGCATAGAACTCACGCTCCCCACAGGCCTCCACAGCATCCTTGCGGCCACCACAAATCTCTGCACCACAACGACGATCAAGCGTACAAAGACCAAGGTGCTGCACGGTAAAGCGGTCCTACGCAAGCACAGGGTCATTCAGAAGCGCGCAATCGCGATGCCAACCGTCATCGCTGCGCAAAACGGTGCGGTAATCCACCAGCAGACCCCGATCAACGTGACCGGATGTCCCACATTGCACAAGATGTCGGACAAAAACAGAGGAAACCGAGTGCTGCACACTAGCGCTCTAAGAACTAACCGATGGAGGGAATGATGCTCGCAAGGATTCGCAGACGCCTGACGTTCGCGAACGTGACGGCGACCTTGGCGCTGCTGTTCGCCATGAGCGGCGGCGCATATGCCGCCAGCAAATACTTGATCACCTCTACGAAGCAGATCAGTCCGAAGGTGCTCAAAGAGCTGAAAGGCAGGGCCGGCCTGGCGGGGCCGGCGGGGGCGCCCGGAAAGGAAGGCGTTACCGGCAAGGAAGGCCTGGTTGGTAAAGAAGGCAAGGAAGGTGCGGTGGGTAAAGAAGGTGCGGCTGGCAAAGAAGGCTCCGCCGGCAAAGAAGGCCCCGCCGGCGAAGGCGTCACGATCAAATCGATCGGAAGCGGAGCCAGCTGCAAAGAAGGTGGATCCGAATTCTCCAACAAATCCATCAAATCGCTCGCGTGCAACGGTGCAACGGGGTTTACCAAGACTCTTCCGGCTGGAGATACCGAGACGGGGGCGTGGCAAGATTTCGATGTCGCGACCACCAAAACGGAAACAGCCATCACAATTTCGTTCCCGATTCCGCTTGAATCTACGGCAACTGCTACGCCGCATTACATTACGCTCGAAGCGGAGGAATCGAACAAACTGCCCGCGGGCTGTCTTGGCTCGGTGGAAAAACCCGAAGCGGAAAAGGGAAACCTGTGCGTCTTCGAGGCCAATAGCGCCGAATTCGCAGGAGTTGAAGAACCAGAATTTCTCAACGCCGATCTCGGGCTCTTGAAAGGTGCGGGCGGGACGGCCGGGCCGACGGGCGTGGTGATGTCGTTGAAAACGGCTGCCAAACTCGAACTCGGTAAGACTGTGGCTTGGGGTTCGTGGGCTGTCACGGCCAACTGACGGAGGTCGCGAGTGGCAGCGATGTTGAGCTGCATGTGATGGCAACGACCGACGGCGGAGCGGACATCATGCCGCTCCGCCGTCAAGGCCGGCTCTCGTCGACGGGTGCTTCTGGCCATCGCTGTCTGCAGCACGGCACCGACCTGGCGCAAGGGTCTCCAAGGACGCGGTCAGCCGGATCACTGAGAAGGTCACTGGCGAGGTGACCGAGTGGCTCAACCGGCCGCTGGAGAAGGTGTATCTGAGTCAGGCCGGGATCGACGGAGGGCTTGATCTGACCCGGCTTGCTTGGAGGCGGCGGTCTGGATCTCGAACACCCGTTCTGCCAGCGCGACAGCGGCATTGCGGCCGTAGCCCGCGAACTCCGTGCGCGATCGTTCCCTTTCAGCCACAGCTTCAGGACTGGCAAGCGCAGCTTCCTCCGCCTCACGCCTTTCATCCACGCCCGTCAACAATTCCATACCCGAAGAGCCAACACCCAACGATTCGCTCGACGCGGCATTCTGGCCCGAGCTAGCCTGCGCCGCAGGCACCCCCAGACCCACCGCCGCCATCAACCACAACACACCGACAAGGATCAACAGCCTCACCGACGATCGCACAACCATGCACTCTTGATCGCCGGCAAAGCGCCCGCGGATTGTGCTCTCCGCTCTGTCGCACGATGTCATACGTACGCGATAGCCGTCACGGTTGCTCGCGGCACTTGCTGTCGGCCTGCTTGATTGCGGCTGCATTTGCTCCCCCGGTAGCGGCTCTACATCAGCGCCGCCGCACACCCAAGAGGATGCGGCGTCGCGGGCATTGTTCCAGTTCTCGATCCGCTTGTGGCGGTACAACCTGTTCAAATCGAGCACGAAAATTGAACAGGTTGTCCGAGAAAAGCGTCTGTTTCGGTCTGTTTTATGGCGGGTGCGAGCATTCCGAGGTCTACGGCTCGGAGCGCAAGTTCGACGCTCGCGCGATGCTCGCTTAGATCCGCGCCGCTGCTGGTCTTGGCGTTCTTGAGCTTCTCCCGAACAGATTTGCGGCTGACATCGAGCGCTCTGGCGGTCTCGCTCTCGTTCCAGCCCGCACGGTGATGAGCCTGCAGCATCGCCAGAACCGTTGGCTCCAGCGGAGCTATATAGGTCGCGATCAGCGAGCGCGCCAGCTCCAGATCGCGAAGCAGCAGCGCGTCGAGCTCGACGTCTGCGTACCACGCTCGCCGCAGCCCCCTACGCTGCACGACCTCGAATGCTTCGCTAGCCGTGCGGTGGGTTGCGCGGAACCCCATGATCCCCTCGCCGCTGCGGCCGAGCCCGAGTACCAGGTCGGGGTGCTCCTCGTCTGGCAGGTAATGCTCCAGAGTCTGTGGACGCAGCTCGCCGCGGACGCTCAACCATCCCTTCACGATGCCCTCTTCCTCGGGCAGACAGAACAGCCTCAAGCCGACACGCTGCTCAAACGCTCTCAGCGCCGACATCGCACCATTCCCGCTAGTGTCCTGAGTCTGAAATTCGTTCGCAATATGCTGCGAGTGTGTTGAGTATTTGCTCGGCGGTCTTGGTCCAGACGTAGGGGCGGGGGTTCTCGTTCCAGTGGTCCATCCAGTCGCGGATGTCGTGGTTGAGTTCGCGGACGGAGCGGTGTGTGCCGCGTCGGAGCTTGCGTGAGGTGAGCTCGCCGAACCAGCGCTCGACGAGGTTCAGCCACGATGAGCCGGTCGGGGTGAAGTGCAAATGGAACCGGGGGTGGGCCGCGAGCCAGCGCTTGATGGCGGGGGTCTTGTGCGTTGAGTAGTTATCGAGGATGAGGTGCACGTCCAGGTCGGCGGGTACCTCGTCGTCGATCTTCTGAAGGAATTTCTTGAACTCGATCGCGCGGTGGCGCGAGTGCAGCGACCCGATCACCTTGCCCGAAGCCACATTCAACGCTGCGAATAGGCTGCTCGTGCCGTGACGCTTATAGTCGTGAGTGGCGCGCTCGGGGACACCGGGCATGATCGGGAGGATCGGCTGAGTGCGGTCCAGTGCTTGTATTTGACTCTTCTCGTCCACGCACAAGACCAGTGCTCGCTCAGGCGGATCCAGGTAGAGCCCGACGATGTCCCTGACCTTTTCGACGAACAACGGGTCCTTGGAGAGCTTCCAGTGCTCCACTCGGTGAGGCTGCAGCCCAAACGCCCGCCACACACGCGAGATCGTCGACTGCGAGAGCCCGGTCTTGGCGGCCATCTGGCGTGTGGACCAGTGCGTTCCTCCATCCGGCGGCGCGGTCTCCAATGTTTTGACGATCACATCCTCGACGCGCTCATCAGCGACCGTCCTGGGACGCCCAGACCGCGGCTCGTCCACGAGCCCATCGAGCCTGTCGGCGAGAAACCGCCGCCGCCACTTCCCGACCGTCGCCGCGCTCACTGAAAGCCGGGCCGCGACCTCCTTGTTGGAGTGCCCATTCGCGCACGCAAGCACGATCTGCGAGCGCAACGCCAACCCCTGCGCGGTACGACGCCTACGAGTCCACCCCTGCAACTGCGCACGCTCACCGTCAGTGAGCTCCAAAACCGCCTTCGGACGACCGAGAGTAGCAGCCATACGGCATAATACCACACTTACTCCCCGAACTTAAGACTCAGGACACTAGCTCGGCGCGTGATCGCCCGGGTTGCTCGCAGCGCTTGAACGGCCACCAGGCGTCGTCCGCATGTGTTAGCCCGCCACGGTGCGCGTCGACGGCCTTCCCGGCAGCTTAGATCGCCCGATGCAGAGCTTCTGAAGCCGCAAGGGCAGTCGGCAGGTGGATAACGATCGGCCCCTCAGTGATCTGTTCTGTCGTGGGGTCGTACCCGCCGCCCCAATACACCGCTGCGGCTTCGTAGACGCTCAGCCCGTCCTCCCGGATCGCTCGCTTCTGGAGTACGCCCTTGCCGCGCGCGTACTCATCAAAGTGCTCGAGCATTCCGGGCGTCGGCTGCATCTGGCATCGCCTTCTCAAACTCCTCGATCACCCGGTTGAGACGGTCACGACCAACCTCGCTGACACCGAGGCTCTCTAGCTCATCTGTCTGCATCCGAGCACAGAGGCACAGTAGACGCAGCTGTCCAAAAATTTGCCGCGCGTAGATCTGCTGCCGATGATCGATTGCGTTGCGTGCCCCGGACGCGAACAGCAGCAGCGCTTGAAGCGCCCACCACGATTGCGAGACGGCGATCACGTACGGGTTCTCTGCCGGCGACCACTCATCCTTCGGCTCATCGCTCACGGGTTGAAGCATCGCGTCTACGTTGGACGATGCGCTGAGCACGCCCGTGGCGCAGCAGGCAGACCCCACCCGCCGAAGGCGTCCTCGAGCTCGTTGTCGCGAAAGAAGATCCGCTCTCCACAGCTTCCGCGCCTGCTCAGGCGCGCCCGGCATCTCGCAGCGGATGCGACCAATATGCGACCACAAGAGTCGTGAGAGAAGCGGCGACGAGAGGCATACGGCGCCGCAGCACAAGGCAAAGAAGCCCGCGATTCGGCTTGGCTACGGCAAAAAGCGGCCAGGAACGGCGACAGGATGAAAGCGGCGAACGGGTCTCGAACCCGCGACCTTCGGCTTGGGAAGCCGACGCTCTACCAACTGAGCTATCGCCGCAGAGACGCGGACTCGGCCTGCCTGCGTCTGGCTGGTCGGAGCCGCACTGAGCTTGATCTTACCCGGTGCTCAGTGACTGCCTTGTCCGCCCTGGGCCTCCCCCACCGGCCAGATCAGCACCGGCCCGCGCACGCCAAGCGTGATCGCGGAGCCGGCCGGAACATGGACGTTGCCGGGGGCGCGCACAACCAACGGATCCTCGCCGTTCATACTCGCGAGCTGGACGTGAAGAACAGTGTCGTGCCCGTGGTAGCCGGAGCTGACCACCCGCCCCGCTGAGGAGTCCTCCGCGTCGTGGGGGCGCAGCTCGATCTGCTCGGGGCGAATCAGCACGCTCACCTGACACGGGGTCGGCGTCGGCGCGTGACGCCACCGGGCGGGCAACCTGCCGAGCGGCGTCTCCACGAGCTCGCCTTCCATCGTCCCGACGATCAGGTTTGCCTCCCCCACGAAGCGCGCCACTTCGTCATCGATGGGGAAGGCATAGAGATCGTGCGGCGGCGCGCACTGGGCGATCCTGCCGTCGCGCAGCACCGCGACCTGGTCGGCAAGGGCGAGCGCCTCGTCCTGGTCGTGCGTCACCAGCAGCGCAGTCGTGTGCGATTCGCGCAGGATCTGGCGTACCTGGTCGCGGACGCTCACGCGCAGATGGGCATCCAGGGAGGCAAACGGCTCGTCGAGCAGCACGATCTCCGGCTTGATCGCAAGCGCACGCGCGAGTGCCACGCGCTGTTGCTGGCCGCCGGAGAGCTGGTGCGGATAGCGCTTTGCCAGATCGGCCATACCGACCAGATCCAGCAGCGCGGCCGCGCCATCGCGCCGCTGCGCGCGGGGCAGGCCGAAGGTGACGTTGGCCTGCACGGTGAGATGGGGAAAGAGGCCGCCCTCCTGAGGCACGTAGCCGATCCGCCGATGCTCGGGGTGCAGATGGGTGCCCTCGCCGTCCACGATCCGCTGGCCGATCCTCACACTGCCGCTGTCGGGTGCTTCAAAGCCGGCGAGCAGCCGCAGCAGCGTCGTCTTGCCGCTGCCGGAGGGGCCAAGGATGGCCGTGAATGAGCCCGACTGCGCACTTAGGTCTAGGCCCTTCAGGACGGCGTGGCTGCCGAAGCTCTTGTGCAGTCCGCTGACGAAGAGCTCGCTCATCGGATCCAGGCTCACGCGGCCACGGCCGCCCGGGAGGGCAGCCGGTCGAAGAAGCGGCCGAGCACGTAGCTGGGCAGGGCCGCGATCAGCATGATCGCCAGGGCGAAGGGCGCCGCCTGGCCGTAGGCGAGGTTCTGCTGGTAGGCCCAGAACTGGGTCGCAAGCGTCTGCACGCCGGTGGGGATCAGGATCAATGTGGCGGTGAGCTCGGTTACGACGGAGAGAAAGACCAGGCAGAAGGCCGCTGCCAAACCTGGGCCGACGAGCGGCAGGGTCACGCGCCAGAGCACTGCCAGCCGCCGCTGGCCAAGCGAGCGGGCGACGTCTTCAAGTCTCGGCGGGGCCTGCGCGACAGATGCTCGCACACCCACCAGCGCCAGCGGGAAGAACATGATCGCGTAGGCGAGCACCAGCAGCGGCGCGCTCTGGTAGAGAAAGCCGCCTGCATAGCGCTCAGAGAAGTACGCGAGCGCGAGCGCGATCACAAGACCCGTCATCGCCAGAACCAGGTAGGTACTGCGTTCCAGCAGCTGGTAGACGCGCTTGCGGTGACGAAGCGCGAGCAGCGCGACCGGCAGCGCCATGATCGTCGCCAGCACACCGGCGACGGCGGCGTAGAGGGCGGTGTGCCAGGCGGCGCCAATCAGCGAAACGCCCGTCAGATAGGCGTGTCCCGCCTCCAGCATCCAGTAGACGGCCGAGCCGACCGGCACCCCGAGCGCGAGCGCGACCAGCACGGTGAAGCCCGCCAGCACGAGCGGCCTGGCGCGACCGAGCGGCCGCGGCGCGGAGACGCGTTGGGCCAGCGCGCCGGCGCGGCTGACCTGGGCACGACCGCGTGCAAAGCCCTCGCCGCACAGAACCGCGAGGCTGATCAGCACGAGCACGATCGAGAGCGCCGAAGCGGCAGCGACGTTGAAGGAGACGTTGAACTCGGTGAAGATCTCGGTGGTGAAGGTCTGGTAGTCGAGGATCTCAAACGCTCCGTACTCGGCCAGCATCACAAGCGCCACGAGCAGGCAGCCGCCGAGGATCGCGACCCTCGCCTGCCCGATGGTGATTCGCCAGAAGGTCACAAGGCGCCCGGCGCCGAGGCTGCGCGCAAGTTCCTCCTGGCCCGGGTCGGCGTTGCGAAAGCTCGCGGCCACCGGCAGATAGACCAGCGGATATACCGCCAGGGTCATCACCAGAACTGCGCCATGGAAGCCCCGCACCCAGGTGGACAGCGACGCCCAGCCGAAGCTGATCACGAAGTCGGGGATCGCCAGCGGAACGACGACGAGCACCGCCCAGATTTGCGCAACGGCAGGTCCGTGCGCTCCACGCACCACGCCGCCGCCGTGCCGATCACCGCGCAGAGCGCCGTCACAACCGCGGTGAGGCTGACCGTGTTCCAAAGCAGCGTCACGGTCAGCGAGCGGAAGATCAGGTGCACGATGCTCGAGGCGCCGGCGCCGCCCGCCTCGATCAGCAGGAACACGAGCGGCAGGGCCAGTACCGCGGCAACAGCGGCGCTGGCGATCAGCAGGCCCCGCGGCGGCGGTGGCCGCCGCGACGGCACGATCGCGCTCTCCGCACCTGCCGGCTGCGCGATGCTCACAGCAGCCCCGCCTGGCGCAGCAGGGAGATCGCGGTGGAGCCATCGCCGAGCTCGGAGATCGTGACCGAATTCGGCTGCAGCTTCTGGAACGGCGTCTCCGGCGCGGCGGTATCGCTCACCCCGGAGGCGATCGGATACTCATAGCTGATCGAGTGGGCGATGATCTCCTGCCCCTGCCTGCTGACCAGGAAGGCGAGCAGCTTCTGTGCGGCCGCCTTGTGCGTGGAGGACTTCAGCACGCCTGCGCCTGAGACGTCGATCACGTAGCCGGGGTCCCGCGGCGCGAAGTAGGCGATCTTGGAGTGGATATTGGAGGCGCCGATCTGCGCCTTCATCCGATACCAGTAGTACTGGTTGACGACCCCGAAGGCGACCGCCCCGCTGTTGACCTCCGAGGAGATCGTCTCGCTGTCCGGGTAGACGTGCCCGCTCGCGTTTTCCTTGATCGCTTGCAGCCACTTCAGCGCCGCCGCCTGCCCGTATGTGCGTGCGTAGGAGGTGACGATCGGCTGGAAGTCGGTCTCGCCGGCGGCGAACGCGAGCTTGCCGCTGTACTTCGGGTCGGCCAGTTCTGAGGCCGTTCTGGGCAGCTGGCTTTCTTTGATCAGAGCGGGGTTGTAGATCAGCACGCTGACACGGGCCGAGACGCCGACCCAATCCCCCTGCGGCGAGTTGAACCTGCTCGGCGCGTGCGCAAGCGTGGAGGGCGAGACTGGCGCCAGCAGCCCCTTGCTCTGCAGGTACTCAAGCGCTGGCGAGTTCTCGGTGTAGATCACGTCGGCCGGCGAGTTGGACCCCTCCGTGACGATCTGGTCGGTGAGGGTGTCCTCGTCGTCGCTGCGCACGTTGACGTGGATGCCGCTCTGCTTTTCAAAGCTCGCCACGAGTGCGTCGGTGGTCTGCACGTGCTGTCCGTTGTAGAGCGTGATCGAGTCGCCCGAAGAGCCGCAGCCGGCAAGCAGCGCACAGCCGAGCACGAGTGCGATCGGTGCGGCGGCGAAGGTCCGCCACCGCGCTGCAGCGCGGCTGCCGAGAGTGCTTGTGCGATTGCGCTGCATATTGGGAGATTGCGTGCCGGAGAAAGCCACTCGGCTTGCGCGGCGGCGACCATAGCACACATTAGGACGGCCTAATTAGGTGACCCTAATATGGGCGTTGTCAGTCGCGATGCGACCTTGCGGCCATCAGCCGGCGCGTGAGCCCGGGCGAGATGCTTGGCGCCAGGCGCGCGGCCTCCGCATCGGCGCCGCCCTCGTCGATGCCGAGCAGGTCGTGCGCAAGCAGATGCGCCGCGTGGCGATGGGAGGCGAGCACGAGCACGGTGCTCACCCCCTCATGCGTAAGCGCGAGCCCGTCCTGCTCCACCAGCCCGAGCTGGCGCAGCCGCCTGACCATCTCCAGCGCGCTCGGTGCGGAGACGCCCACAGCTCGCGCCAGGGCGGCCTGCGTGGGGCGATCCTGACCGCGGGCCATGTCGTGCAAAGCCAATAGGTAGCCCGCCTCGCGTGCGCTCACGTGCGCGCACGGTGGCTGGGAGCCGGCCGCCTTTCCGGCGCGTGATCGGGTCCTCTCAGGCATGCCAGATGGAATATAGGGGCCTGCCTGCCAGCGCCCGCCTTGAACCTGCCGCCGCCGCATCCCGCGCCAGGGAATAACCTTCGCTGCGCCGATGAAACTGCCCGTTCCCACGGTGCTGGTCTCGGTTGCGGGCGCCGCCCTGATCGGCTTGCTGATCTACGGCGTAAGCCACCAGGCAGCAAACCGCAGCCTCGACGAAGCGCTCGCCCATGGCCGGCATCCGCTTGCGCCGTATGCCTCCAAGCCGCTGCCGAGCCTCGCGGGCGACGGTCAGAGCTCGTTGGCCGCCTATCGTGGCAAGGTCGTGATCGTCAACTTCTTCGCCTCTTGGTGCGTGGCCTGTCAGGAAGAGTCACCGCTGCTGGAGCGCACCCAGCGCAAGCTCGAAGCCCACGGAGCCACGATCCTCGGCGTCAGCTACCAGGACGACGCGAGCAAATCCAGGGAATTTCTGCACAAGTACGGGCTCACCTATCCGGCACTGCACGACTCCAGCGGCGAAATGGCAACCGCATACGGCACCCGCCAGATCCCCGAGAGCTTCCTGATCGGGCGCGAAGGACACGTCTACGACATCGAACGCGGCCCGATCGGCAGCGCGTTCGCGCAGCGGGCGCTGCAGCTCGCAGAGGGCGCGTAGCGGTGCGGCGCACGCTGAGCGGCCGGCCGCTGATGATCGCGCTGATCGCGCTGGCGCTGCTGGCGCCGGTCGCGCTCGCCACAGCGCGGCCGACCCTGCCAGGGCTGGAACCGCAGTTGATGTGCGTGACCTGCAAAATCCCGCTCAACGTCGCCGACTCCTCGGAGGCCACCCAGGAGCGGGAACTGGTCAGGGAACTGATCGCCAAGGGCGATGACGAAGCGCAGATCAAGAAAGTGATGGTCGCCCAGTACGGGCCGGCCGTGCTTTCCACGCCGAGCACGAAAGGCTTCCAGCTCTCCGCCTACCTGGTCCCGATTGCGGTGGTGCTCGCGCTGGTCGCGGTGCTGCTGACGTTGCTGCCGCGCTGGCGGCGCGCGGCGCGAGCGCGGGAGGGCATGCGCGAGCCGGCACCCACGCTCACGCCCGATCAGGCGCAGCGCCTGGAGCAGGACATGCAGCGTTTCGAGTGAGCTGCTACATCTCCCGCGGGGCCGATACGCCCAGCAGGTCAAGGGAGCTTGCGAGCACGCGCTGGACGGCGACGCAGAGCCCAATCCGTGTCGACTCGACCTCCTGCGGCTGCGCGCCGACCACGCGGCAGTCTCGGTAGAAGGCGGTGAAGGTCTGCGCCAGCTGCAGCGCGTAGGTGGTGATGCGATGAGGGGCACGACGCGCAGCGGCCTCCGCGACTTCGGCGGGGAAGTCCAGCACCTGCTTGATCGCGTCCCGCTCGGATGGGTGCAGGGCCTCCCGGTAGGTGTTAGCCGCGCCCCCAGCGGCATGCGCAAGAGCTTCCTGTACCCGGCCCTCGCCTGCCTTGGCAAGCATCGAGGCGATACGCGCATGGGCGTACTGGACGTAGTAGACGGGGTTATCGCTGCTCTGGCGCATGGCGAGATCCAGATCGAGATCGATCGTCGTGTCGTGGGAACGTGAGAGCAGATACCAGCGCGCGGCGTCCACGCCGATCTCCTGCACCAGGTCATCGAGGGTCACAAACTCGCCGGAGCGCTTGGACATCTGCGCCCGCTGCCCTTTGCGCATCAGGTGCACGAGCTGCATGATCAGCATCTCCAGCTCCTGCGGGTCACCGCCGAGCGCCTCGTAGGCAGCTCGCATCCGCTCGATGTAGCCGTGGTGGTCGGCGCCCCAGACGTCGATCTGGCGGGTGAATCCGCGCTCGCGCTTGGCCTGGTGGTAGGCGATGTCTGAGGCGAAGTAGGTGTGCTCGCCGCTGCCGCGCACCAGCACCCTGTCCTTGTCATCGCCGAAGTCGGTGCTGCGCAGCCACAGCGCGCCCTCGCTGCGATAGGTGTGGCCGGCGTCCTCCAGCAGCTCCAGGGCGTGCTGCACGGCGCTGACGGGCTGCCCTTCGCGACCGAGCAGATCCCCGTGCGCCTCGTGCAGCGCGCTCTCGTACTGCCAGTGGTCGTAGCCGAGCACGCCGAAGCGATGCAGCGAGCCCTCGATCTGGCCGATCATCGCCGCGACCGCCGCGCGCCCCACCTCGCCGGGGTCGATCGTGGCGGCGTCTGGCACCTTGGCGACCAGCTCCTGGACGTACTCCCCCTGGTAGCCGTCCTGGGGCACCTGCTGCCCGCGCGCCAGCGCCTGGATCGACTCGCCCAGCTTGCGCACCTGCGAGCCGGCGTCATTGACATAGAACTCTCTGTCTACATCGTGCCCGTGGAAGGCCAGCAGGCGCGAGAGCGAGTCGCCGTAAGCGGCGTTGCGGGCATGGCCGACGTGCATCGGACCGGTGGGGTTGGCGGAGACGAACTCGATCAGGATCCGCTCGCGGAGCGCGCCACCTGCGCCGAAGCGCTGCCCGGCTGCAAGCACCGCTGCCAGCGACTGCCGGTGCCAGGCGTCGTCGAGATGGAGGTTCAGGAAGCCCGGGCCGGCGACCTCAAAGCGCGTGAGGCGTCCGTGAAGACGCTCGGCCAGTCCCGCCCCGATGCCCTGCGCAAGCTCGCGCGGGGAGGTGCGCGCCGCCGAGGCGAGCACGAGCGCGGCGTTGGTCGAGTAGTCGCCAAGCTCGGCGCTCGGCGGGCGCTCCAGGCTCAGCGGCCGTCCCTCCCCTGCCGGGGCAAGCTCGAACGCGACCGCCGCCACGGCGTACGTCAACTGCGCCAGCGGCGCCTGGCCTGCATCTGCGTCTGGATCTCGCTCGGGACTCATGCTCAGTAGTGGTAGGGCTCTTTGGCGAGGATCTTATGCGCCCGGTAGAGCTGCTCCAGCAAGACCACCCAGGCAAGCTGATGCGGAAGGGTCATCGGGCCGAAGGAGAGGCGGTGATCGACGCGCGCAAGCGGCGGCGGCCCGAACGCCCCGCCCACCACGAAAGCGAGGTCGGCGCCCTCCATCCGGCGCTGCTCGATGAAGCGGCTGAACGCCAGACTCTCGTATGCCTTGCCCTCCACGGCCAGCAGACAGACGAACGCGCCGTCGGGCACACGCCGCGCAACCGCCTGCGCATCGCGCTGGGGCGAAAGCTCAAGGCTTGCGTAACGGGAGAGCAGCGTCTTGTAGTGCTCGACGTCGTCGAGGTAGGGCGCCCGCAGCCGTCCCTCGCCGATCACGATCAGACGCACCTGGCGGCTCCTGCCCTCACGGGTTGCGATACTAGCCTTGTGAACGAGCAAGACCCTGGCGCAGAGCGCCACATCAACATCCACCTGTCCCCCGAGGTTATGGGGGGCGTGTACGCGAACTTCGCGAACGTCAGCCACTCCGACTACGAGTTCACCGTCACCTTCGCACGGGTCGACCACGAGGTCGAAGCAGACGAGGTGCCGGGGGTCGTCGTCTCGCGCGTAAACCTCTCGCCGCGGTTCATGCGCGAGCTGATCAGCGCAATGGAGGACAATTACTCCAAGTGGCGCACCCGTGAGGGGATCAAGAACCTACCCGAGTACGGCGGGCAGGAGACCGGAGAGGCAGACAGCGAGCAGTGAGTGCTTGGCGGGTGCGGGGGCCGCGCCCGCTGGCGCGGCAACCGGCCCAACCAGCACGATGAAGGTCGCGATCACGTCGGACATCCATGCCAACCGCCACGCCTTCGAAGCCGTCCTGGAGGAGATCGCGGCCTCCGATGCGCAGGAGATGTGGTGCCTCGGCGACCTCGTCGGCTACGGCGCCGACCCGGACAGGTGCGTGGAGCTCGCGCGTGCTCACGCGGCGGTCTGCCTGGCGGGCAACCACGACCTGGCGGTGACGGGCACGCTGTCGCTGGAGGAGTTCTCACGCGGCGCGAGCATCGCCGCGCAGTGGACGCGAGAGGTGATCGAACCGCAGAACGTCGAGTTTCTGCGCGGCCTCTCCGCTTCCTGCGAGGAGGAGCCCGTCGGCCTCTATCACGCAAGCCCGCGCGATCCCGTCTGGGAGTACGTGCTCTCAAGCCTTTTGGCCGAGCTCTGCTTCGACGTTCAACGCCACAGGGTCTGCCTGATCGGGCACTCGCACGTCGCGCTCTCCTTCTGTCGGATCGAGGGCGAGCTGGCCAGCGGGGAACCGCGCCGGGCGGGCGCTACGCTCGACCTCGCCGCCGGCCAGTGGCTGCTGAACCCCGGCAGCGTGGGCCAGCCGCGCGACGGAGACCCCCGCGCAGCCTGGCTGATGCTCGATCTGGACGAATGGCAGGCGAGCTTCATGCGCACCGAGTACGACGTCGCCGGCGCCGCCGCCGCGATCCGTGCGGCGCGCCTGCCAGACTCTCTGGCTGAGCGGTTGGGGTACGGTCAATGAGGATGGCAATCGACATGAAGGGCCCTCGCCGAAATAGATGGTGGTTTTGGGGTGCCCGATCCGTGGATGGGATGCGTCGCATGCGAGCGCAGGCGTGCCGGTGGCACGTCGAGCATCGCGGGTGGCGCAGACCGCCGCGAAGCGGGTGCGTCCAATCCGCCAGATTTTTCGGCGCGGGTCCCAGGCTCTCGCTCGCCGCGATGCTCGCGGCCGCCGCGGCGCTGCTTGCAGCGTGCGGCGGCAGCTCGGGCCTGATCCCGGAAGGCAACGCCGGCCCGCTGCGTTCAGATTTTGAAGCAGTCGCACAGGAAGCCGAAAATGGCAACGGAAACTGCGCGAGCACCGAGAAAGCGATCGAAAAGACCGAAGCGGACTTCGCGAAACTGCCGTCCAGCGTCAGCTCGGCGCTGCGCAACCGGCTCTCGGAAGGAATCGAACACCTCGCCAAGCAGGCGCGCGTGGCCTGCACGAATCCAGCCGGAAGCGGAACTAGCACCACCTCCACGCAGTCCTCCACGCCCAGCTCGTCCACGAGCACGACCACAACGACCCTCACAACGGCCTCCGAAGAACTGCCGCCCACGAGCAGCACGACCAGCAGCTCGACCTCACCCCCACATGTCGGCGGCGCCGAAGCGCCGAACGGAGGTGTTGAAGCCAACCCAGGCGGCAGCCCCTCCGAAGAAGGCGAACAAAAATGAGCGCGGTGGCGACGATCGCGGGGCGATATCAGCTCGAGGGGCGCCTCGGCTTCGGCGGCATGTCAACCGTGCATCTCGCGCTCGACACCCGTCTGGAGCGCAAGGTTGCGGTCAAGCTGCTGGCCGAGCACCTGGCGGAGGACCCCACGTTCGTCTCGCGCTTTCAGCGTGAGGCGCAGGCCGCGGCGCGGCTTGTGCATCCCAACATCGTGCAGATCTTCGACTCCGGCCAGGACGAGGCCAGCGAGCAGTACTTCATCGTGATGGAGTACATAGAGGGCCGCTCTTGCGCAGAGATCCTGCGCGACGAGGGTTGGGTGGAGGTGCCGGAGGCGGTCTCGATCATCGAGCAGGCCTGCGAAGGGCTGCACTACGCCCACCGCCACGGCGTCGTGCACCGCGACGTCAAGCCCGGCAATCTGCTGCGCTCAAGCGACGGCGAGGTCAAGCTGGCCGACTTCGGAATCGCCAAGGCAACAGAGCAGTCGAGCATCACGCAGGTTGGCTCAGTGCTGGGCACCGCCGCCTATCTGGCGCCCGAGCAGGCGCGCGGCGAGGAGGCCGGCCCGCGCGCCGACCTGTATGCACTGGGCGTAGTGACCTACCAGGTGATCTCAGGACGCCTGCCGTATGAGGCGGCATCTCTGACCGAGCTCGCGCTCAAGCAGCAGCAGGAGGAACCCGAGCCCCTGGATTCACTGGTGGCGGCGGTGAGCCCGGAGCTGGCCGACGCGGTCGGGGTCGCGCTCGCACTCGACCCCCGCGACCGCTACGAGACCGCGCGTGAGATGGGCGAATCGATCGAGGCGGCCTCACGCGGCGTCAGCCCCCGCGCTGGCCGGCGGCGCGGGGATGCGACCAAGGCGACCAGCCTGCTTGCCGCCTCGGGCGCGGCGGCCAGCAGCCGGACGCGCCCATCGCCGGCCACCGCGGTCAATCAGCGCCGGCCACGTCAGGGCCCGGCGCGCACGCCTTCGCTGACGCCGGCAGATCAGCAGCCGGCGACAGGAACCCAGGCACGACGACGGCTTACGGCTGCGCTGGTCGGGCTGGTTGTGTTGATCGTGATCGTGGTTGCGATCGTGCTGGCCAGCAAATCGTCGCCGAGCGGCCCGCATAATCTGCGCACCGTCAACGAGCACAACATGAAGGAAACCTCCGAAGCGCTCACACAGCTGGTGAACGAAAACGTTCAGTAGGCGATGCGCCGGCGCGCAGTGCCGCCGCGGTCTGCGCCAGTGCGCCGGCGGCGATCGCCTCTCGAAGGCGCGTCATCAGGCTTGCGATGAAGGCGAGGTTGTGCGCGGTCAGCAATCTCATCCCGGTCAGCTCGCCGGCTCTTGCCAGGTAGCAGAGGTAGGCGCGCGAGAGCCCCAGCGAGCAGGCAGGGCAGGGGCAGCCCTCCACCAGCGGCCCATGGTCATCCATCAGCCGCCGCTTCTTCATGTCAAGCCGCCAACGGTTCTCAGGATCGGGGACAAGCGCCGTGCCATGCCGGCCTAGCCGGGTGGGCATCGCGCAATCGAAGGTATCGATTCCGAGCTCCACGCCCGCGATCAGGTCGTCGACCTCGCCGATGCCAAGCAGATGCCGCGGCAGGGTCTCCCGCTCGCCCCCGAGCTCCGCAATCGCGTAGGAGACCACCTCGTACATCTGCGCCTTCTCGGCACCCAGCGAGCCCCCGATCGCGACGCCGTCACAGCCGCTGTCGGCGACGACCGCGCTCGATCCGCGGCGCATGTCCTCATAGACCCCGCCCTGCACGATTCCGTAGACCAGCTGGCCTCTTGGTCCGTGCTCGCGCTGCCAATCCAGGCAGCGCGTCAGCCAGCGATGCGTACGCTCGGTTGAGCGGGCTGTGTAGTCACGGTCGACGTGGAAGGGGGTGCACTCGTCGAAGACCAGCGCGATGTCCGAGCGCAGCGCGGCTTGCACGGCCATCGAGCCCTCAGGGGTAAGGAACCGATCCTGCCCGTCGATGTATGAGCGGAAACGCACCCCCTCCTCCTCAATCGAGAGGATCGCGCCATCGCGCTGCCTGGGTGACTGCGGATCGCGCTGGGCGCCGCGGCGGGCGCGACCCTTGATCTCATCGGCGACCGTGCCGTGCCCCATCGAGAAGACCTGGAAGCCTCCGGAGTCGGTGATGATCGGCCCCTGCCAGCCCATGAAGGAGTGCAGGCCGTCGAAGCTGTCGATCAGCTCCGGTCCTGGGTTGAGCATCAGGTGGAAGGTGTTGCCGAGAACCATCTCATAGCCAAGCGCCGCAACCTCCGCCGGCAAGAGGCCCTTGACGGTCGCCTTGCTTGCCAATGGCACGAAAGCGGGGGTCGAGATCTCACCGTGGGCGGTGCTCAAGCGGCCCAGGCGGGCCAAGGAGCCGGCGTCGCGCGTCTGAATCGTGAAGGCAGTCACGGATGCGCCATCCTAAGGGGATGTTGGAGCTGGCGGCGATCGTCAACGTCGACTCGCTGATCGAAGCCGCGGGCTATCCGCTCGTGTTCGTGCTGGTGATGGCCGAGTCGGGCGGGGTTCCGGTGCCCGGCGAGACAGCGCTGATCGCGGGAGCAGTGTTCGCCAGCCAGGGCAAGCTCTCGCTGCCCGCGGTGATCGCGGTCGCGGCTGCGGCTGCGATCGTCGGCGACAACATCGGTTATCTGATCGGGCGCCGCGGCGGGCGCTGGCTGCTGCAAAAGCCGGGCCCGTTCCATCGCCAGCGGCTGGAGGTGCTCGCCAGCGGCGAGCCGTTCTTCGAGCGCCACGGGCCCAAGGCGGTCTTCTTCGGGCGGTTCATCCTTGGGCTGCGCACCTGGGCCTCATGGCTTGCGGGCGCGACGAAGATGCGCTGGCAGACCTTCGCACTCTGGAACGCGCTCGGCGGGATCTGCTGGGCATGTGTGATCGGGATCGCCGCCTACTACATCGGGCGCTCGGCCGAAAGCGCGGTCAGCGCCTTTGGCATCTACGGCCTGGTGGCGGTCGCGATCGCAGCCGTGGGGGTGCTGCTGGCCCACCGTCACCGGCGCCGCTCTGCTCGGACGCACGATGCCGACCGCCCACCGCAGCCTGATGATCGCGGCATGTGCGTCGAGGTCGTGACAGAGCAGAGCGCGGACCGTGAGACGGCTCACCCGCAGCGGTAGAGAGGCGGGTGCCTGCTCAGCGCGTGCGCTCAGCAGGAGCGTCCGCAGCAGGGAGCGATCCGCTCCCAGAGCTCGGCCAGCGAGCTCAGCTCCTGCGCCGAGAAGCGCGAGAGGAAGTGCTCCCTGACCACGGAGCGATGCGTGCTGCGCGCTTCGCAGAGCCGCTCCTGGCCCACCGCCGTAAGGCAGGCATAAGCCCCGCGGGCGTCGTGTTCGCAGGAACAGCGCTCCAGCAGGCCCTCGCGCTCCAGTCTGTCGACCAGACGAGTCAGCCCGCTGCGTGACATCTGCGCCTGCTCGGCGAGGTCGCACATCCGCATTCGCCCACGCTCGGAGCCCGCGAGGAAGTGCAGCACCTCGTAGGAGCTCATTGGCAGACCGTGCCGCTCCTCCAGCTCGGCGTCGAGCCGCTTGGCCAGCGAGGCGTGCGCGCGCAGCAGTCCGCGCCATGCGCGCAGCTCCTGGTCGTTGAGGTCCTCAGATGCAGCCGAAAAGGTATCGGGGGACAGGTAAGGCGGCGCGTGCGGAGCGGTGGAAAGGTTTTCGCCGGACTGTGCCCGGTCGGCTTCCCTGTGCCTGATGTCGACTGCTGCCGCGGTGGCCATTGGTCTGTCGGTGCGTTTTACGCAGGACCTTCGTGTCCGAACATAGCAGCGTCGGTGCGGGTTGCACGCAAAGTCCACCAGATCATCAGCGGCTGCAATGGCAGCCGCAGGTAGAGCGCCCAGCGCGGTATCGGCTTGAAATGCTCCGGTCGCAGAGCCATGTAGACGTTTGCGGGAAAGACCGCGAGAAGCAGCGCGACGAGCCAGAGGCCCGCGAGCCGGCGGGTGCGGGACGGCAGGGTGCAGGCGCCGCCAAGCACCTCCGCCACGCCGCTGATCGCGACCACGGTGGCCGGATCGCCGAAGCCGGGCGGC
The DNA here is from genome assembly GCA_963805565.1 of uncultured Actinomycetota bacterium. Classification (GTDB taxonomy): domain Bacteria; phylum Actinomycetota; class Thermoleophilia; order Solirubrobacterales; family Solirubrobacteraceae; genus Palsa-744. The sequence continues at coordinate 194,936 of CAWDUK010000001.1, forward strand.
ACGATCTTGCGATACGGACCCGGCATCACGAAGTGGTTGATCCCGGCCAGCGTGAAGGCGGCCGCGAGCAGCCGCGGAGGACGGCCCGGCCCACTGCTGCGCGGTTTGGCGCCAGCCGCCGAGGGGACGGAGTCCCGCAGGTCAAAGCGCATCATCAAGCTCCCTCCATAAGCAGGCTGTGGCCGGTCATGCCCTCCGGCTGAGGGATGCCGAGCAGCGCGAGCACGGTCGGCGCCACATCGGCGAGCACCCCTTGGCGCCGGCTGACAACGGCGCCTGCGGTCGTGACTATCAGCGGCACCGGGTTCAGCGAATGCGCGGTGTTCGGGCTGCCATCGGGCTCGAGCATGTGGTCGGAGTTGCCGTGGTCGGCGGTTATCACGCATACCCCGCCGGTGGAGTGGACGGCCTCCACTACCTGGGCCAGGCAGCGATCGACTGTCTCCACCGCGCTGACAGCGGCCGAAATCACGCCCGTGTGTCCCACCATGTCCGCATTGGCGAAGTTGATGATCCCAAACTCCGGCCGCTCCTCGGTCCAGGCCGCCACGAAGGCGCTCGCCGCCTCCGGCGCGCTCATCGCCGGCTTGTGGTCGTAGGTGGGCACGTCTCGCGCGGATGGCACGAGCTCGCGCCGCTCGCCCGGCAACGGCGTCTCCTGCCCGCCGTTGAAGAAGTAGGTGACGTGAGCGTACTTCTCGGTCTCGGCGACATGCAATTGGCTGGCGCCGGCGGCGGCGATCACGGCCGAGAGCGTGATCGCGGGGCGCGCGGGCGCAAAGGCAACCGGGTAGGGCCAGCCCTCCTCGTACTCGGTCAGCGTGGCCAGGCGCTGCACGGGAGCGGCGCCGCCACGCCCCTGCCAGCCCGGCAGATCCTCGCCCTCGCCGAAGCCGGGCTGCGCCAGCGCCCGCACGATCTCGCGCATCCTGTCCGGTCTGAAGTTGAAGCAGATCACGCCATCCTGCGCCCTGATCCTCGCCTCCTGCCCGACCAGCGTGGGCTCGATGAACTCGTCGGTCTCGCCACGGTCGTAGGCCGCCTGCACCGCCTGCTGACCGCTGGGAGCGCTGTGCGGAGCGCGACCGTGGACCAGCATGTCGTAGGCGCGCTGGATGCGATCCCAGCGCCTGTCGCGATCCATCGCGAAGTAGCGGCCCACGACCGAGCCCACGCGGGCGCCGCTCAGCGCGTCCAACTGCGCCAGGAAGCCCTTGCCCGAGTGCGGCAGCGTGTCGCGGCCGTCGGTGAAGGCGTGGATCACGATGTCGAGTTGCGGGGCCTTGGCGGAGATCGTCGCGGTCAGCGCGAGCAGATGTTCAAGGGAGGAGTGCACGCCGCCGTCTGAGACCAGGCCGATCAGGTGCACGCGCTGCACACCCGTAAGCGCGCTGAGAATCGCCTCGTTCTCGGCCAGGCTGCCGTCCGCGACCGCCTCGTCGATCCGCACGAGATCCTGCTTTACGACCGCGCCCGCGCCGAGGTTGAGGTGACCAACCTCGGAGTTGCCCATCTGGCCTTCGGGCAGCCCCACCGCAGCGCCGCAGGCACGCAGCGTCGTGTGCGGGCAGCGCTCCCAGAGCTCGTCGAAGACGGGCGTCTCAGCCAGCGAGATCGCGTTGCCGGGGCCGGGCTCGGCCAGGCCCCAGCCGTCCAGCACGACCAGGCAGACCCGCGGCACCGGCAGCTCTGCTGGAGCGCCGTCGAGCAGCGGGTCGCCCGCGCCGCTCATGCCAGAGCCTGCTCCGCGGCCGTGATGATCTTGGCGAACGACTCGGGATCTAGCGATGCACCGCCGACCAGCGCGCCGTCCACGTCGCCCAGCGCCAGCAGCTCGGCGGCGTTCTCCGGCTTGACCGAGCCGCCGTAGAGGATCCGCACGCGCGCCGCTGTCTGCGGATCGCCGCCCGGCGCCACGGAGCGATCACTCAGCAGCGCGCGGATGAACGCGATCGCCTCCTGTGCCTGCTCGGGGCTGGCCACGCGTCCGGTGCCGATCGCCCAGATCGGCTCGTAGGCGATCACAACCCGGGAGAGGTCCTCGGCGGCCACGAATGCAAGATCCTCGTGCACCTGGTGGCGCAGCTTGCGCTCGGTGTCGCCGCCGTCGCGCTCCTGCTCGGTCTCCCCCACGCACAGGATCGGCGTCAGCCCCGCCGCCAGCGCAGCGGGCACCTTCAACGCTAGCGCCCTGTCGGTCTCGCCGAAGAGCGCACGGCGCTCTGAGTGGCCGAGCACCACTCCATGCGTTCCGATCTCGCTCAGCATCGCCGCGGAGACCTCGCCCGTGAAAGCGCCCTGCGGCTCCTCATGCATGTTCTGGGCGAAGACCTCAACCCGCGATCCCCGTGCGCTGTCGACCATCGCCCGCAGGTCGGTGAAGGGGACGCAAATCGCTACGTCCACACGCTCGGTCGAGGAGAGTCGCGGCAGCAGCCCCTGGATGTAGGACTCCGCCTCGGTCTCGGTCTTGTACATCTTCCAGTTGCCCGCGACCAGGGGCGTCCTTGCAGCTCCTGGCGAGCCGGAGTGCCCGGCGTCCTCCGCCTCCCCGCTGGATGGATCGGAGGCGGCCATCACCTCACCCCCGCTCCTTCGAGCGCAACCACACCCGGCAGCTGGCGCCCCTCGACCAGCTCGAGCGTCGCCCCGCCGCCGGTTGAGAGGTGGTCGACTGCGTCCTCCAAGCCGAACTTCGCCAGCGCAGCGGCGGAGTCACCGCCGCCCACGACGGTAACGCCTTTGCAGCGCGCCACCGCCTGCGCGACGGCTTTGGTGCCCTGCGCGAATGGCTCGAGCTCGAAGGCCCCCATCGGTCCGTTCCAGAAGACTGTGCCCGCGCCTGCGATCAACTCGCCGTAGCGCTCTGCGGTTCGATGTCCGATGTCGAGTCCCATCCAGCCCTCGGGCACCTCGACGCCGTCGAGCTCGCGATGCTGCGCCTGCGCCGAAAAACCATCCGCGATCACGATGTCAACCGGGAGCTCGAAGCTCGCACCGTCCATGCAGCGTGCCCGCTCCAGCAGCAGCCGCGCATGCTCGACGTCCTCGACATCGCACAGCGATGACCCCACCTCGTGCCCGCGCGCCGCCAGGAACGGGAAGGCCATCGCCCCGCCCACGATCACGACATCCGCCAGCTCCAGGAAGCGATCGATCACGCCGATCTTGTCGGCCACCTTCGCGCCGCCGATCACCGCCACCAGCGGCCGCTGCGGAGCCTTCAGGATCTCCCCCAGCACGTCGACCTCGCGCTGCAGCAGCAGACCCGCCGCATGAGGCAGCAGGTGCGCTACCCCCTCGGTGGAGGCATGCGCGCGGTGCGCTGCGCCGAAGGCGTCGTTGACATAGGCGTCGGCCAGGTCGGCCAGCGCGTGCGCCAGCTCGGGGTCGTTCTTGGTCTCCCCTGGCTCGAAGCGCACGTTCTCGAGCAGCATCACCTCGCCCGGCCGCAGCGCTTCGCTCATCGCAAGCACCTGCTCGCCGACCACGGCGGGCGCGAGCTCGACCGGGATGCCGAGCAGCTGCGAAAGGCGTGCGGCGGCGGGCGCCATCGAGAGCTTGGGGTCATGCCCCTTGGGGCGGCCCAGATGGGAGACGAGCACGATCCGGGCGCCGCGCGAGCGCAGCTGCTGGATCGTGGGCAGCGCGGCGACTATGCGAGTGTCATCGGCAATCTGCTGGCTGCCACCGGGTCCATCCTGCAGCGGGACATTGAAGTCGACCCGAACGAGGACACGCTTGCCCTCGACGTCCAATTCGGCGAGGGAGATCACAGGACTCGCTGTACGAGGTCCACGAGCCGGCTGGAATAGCCCCACTCATTGTCATACCAGGCCACGACCTTCACCATAGTCCCGCCCATCACGCTTGTCAGCTGGGAATCTACGATCGAGGAGTACGGAGAACTTACGATGTCGCTGGAGACGATCGGGTCTTCGGTGTAGCCGAGGATCCCAGCCATCGGCCCCCTCTGCGAGGCGGCCTTCAGCGCACTGTTGACCTCATCCACACTGGTCTGACGCGAGCACTCGACGGTGAGGTCCACGACCGATCCGGTCGGGACGGGGGCGCGCACCGCGAAGCCGTTCAGCTTGCCGTTGAGCTCGGGGATCACCATGCCGATCGCCTTCGCCGCACCGGTTGAGGCGGGGATCAGGTTGATCGCCGCGGCGCGCGCACGACGCAGGTCGCGGTGCGGCATGTCCTGCAGGCGCTGGTCGGAGGTGTAGGCGTGAATCGTGGTCATCAGGCCGTGGTCGATCCCGACCGTGTCGTGCAGCACCTTGGCCACCGGCGCCAGGCAGTTGGTCGTGCAGGAGGCATTGGAGACGATGTTGTGCGTCTCTCGGTCGTAGACCGTCTCGAAGTTCACGCCGATCACGACCGTGACGTCGGGGTCGGTGGCCGGCGCGGAGATCACGACCTTCTTGGCGCCGGCGGAGAGGTGCTTGGCGGCATCCTCGCGCTTGGTGAACAGCCCCGTGGACTCGACCACAACGTCCACGTCGAGATTGCTCCAGGGCAGCGCGCCCGGATCTCGCTGCGCAAGCATCTTGATCTCCTGCCCGTCAACGCTGATGCCGGCGTCGGTGTGCTCGACGGCGCCCTTGAAGGGCCCGAGAATGGAGTCGTACTTCAGGAGATGGGCGAGCGTCTCGGTGTCGGCGACGTCGTTGATCGCGACCCACTCGATATCCGCACCCTGCTCCTTTGCCGCCCTGAGCATGTTGCGGCCGATGCGGCCGAATCCATTGACTGCAACGCGTACGGGCATGCCTCGAAAGCCTCCTGAGGAAAAAGAACGAGGCCGGGCGAGAGCTGGCGCGCCCCGCCCGGCGAGTGCGCGAAGGCTATCAGGGCCCACCGCCTCAGAGCAGACGCGATCAGACCGCGCTCACGCGTCTCTTGGGCGCTTGTCGACGTCGCGATGGTCGATGCCGACGCTCAGCTGCGGGTGCTCGCGGTAGCGCTGCGCCAGATGCTCTGCGATCGCAACGGAGCGATGCCGGCCGCCGGTGCAACCGATCGCGACCATGAGATGGGACTTGCCCTCGGCGACGTACTGCGGCAACAGGAAGTCAAGCAGCGCGTGCAGGCGCTCATACAGCTGCTCCAGCCGACCGTCGCGAGCCACATACTCGACGACCCTGGGATCATGGCCCGTAAGCGCTCGCAGGTCGGGCTCGTAGTGCGGGTTTGGCAGGAAGCGCACGTCCAGCGCCAGGTCCTCGTCGCGCGGAGGGCCATGCTTGAAGCCGAAGCTCATGAACGTGACCGCGAGCAGGCCGCTCGGCTGGTGGGGCAGCAGCTCCTCCACGATCCGCCGCCGCAGCATCGTGGTGGAGAAGCCGGTCGTGTCGATCACCACCTCCGAGCGTGCCCGCAACGGCTCCAGCAGCTTGCGCTCGGCCGCCACACCCTCGGCCACGCTGCCCTCCGGCGCCAGCGGATGGCGCCTGCGGGTCTCCTTGTAGCGGTTGACGAGCGTCTGCTCGGCGGCATCGAGGAACAGCATGCGATGCTCGATACCGCGCGCCTCAAGCCCGTCGATCACCTCGTGCAGAGTCTCGAAGTAGACGCCGCCGCGCACGTCGCAGACCACCGCCGCGCGCTCGACCTTGGAGCCGCTGTGGACGAACAGCTGCACCAGCGAGCCGATCATCTCCGGTGGCAGGTTGTCCACACAGAAGTAGCCGGCGTCCTCGAAGACGTTCATCGCAGTCGACTTGCCCGCGCCAGAGTAGCCGGTGATCACGACGAGGTTCTGCAGCCGTGAGTCGGCCCCCGGCTTGGGGGGCGCCGGCTTGGCCGCGCGCAGCGGCCGCAGTGGCTTCAGGACGGCCATTTCGCTGCACCGATTGTGCCGTGTTTGGCGGACAATCCCGCCGGTTGCCGGTTCGTGCCTCCGCCGCCGACCCGTCAACCCTCACGGGCTCTCGACCCGCGCGTTTGCATTTCCGGCGCAAAGGCATAAGGTCAAGTCGATGGATCGTCGCGTCCAAGTCAGCGAGATCGAGTTGGCGGCGCCGCGGGCGTCGGAAAGACCGCGCAGCGATCGCCCTTCGCGCTCTGCCGCGTCGGGGACGATCGAACAGCTGCAACGCACTGCGGGGAACCGTCGCACCGCGCAGCTGCTCAGCGCACGGGCACAGTCGAGGCTGCTCCAGAGACAGCTGCAGATCGGCGACGACGAGCCGCTGACGCGCTTCAGCCGCCACCACGTGCGTCGCCCACTGATGAACCAGATCGACGGCGCTATCAAACGCAGGGGGTTCGCGACCACCGTCGGCGCCTACAGCTTCGTGCAGGAGCGGATCGACGACGGCGAGCTGCACCGATTCGCCGCCGTCACGGATCTCGTCGACGCCCTCTTTCGAGCGGAGGTGTTGTACAAGCCGGCGCGCGGAGGCTCGCTGGGGCCGCGCAAGCTCGGCGATCGGCCCGATTTCTCGGCGGCAGCCAGGAACCTGCCGGCCGGCCTCGGCCAAGCACGCCGCCACGTCATTTCCTCAAGCGCACTCGGGCGCGCCGTCGAGCTCGCCGTCGATAGCGCCTTCACAGCGAATCGCGACCGGCCCACAGCCGAACAGACCGCCTACCAGGCGGTCTACGGATTCCTCGCGCGTCACATCGCCGGCCTGCCCGCGCTGCCCTTCTCGCCAACCAACCTCCACGCGGCCGCCAGGACCGCCTGGGAGCTCGTGCACAACCACGTCGGCAACCTCTGGCTGGGCCCGACGGTGCCAAACTCGGTTCGCGGGTTCATTCGCGGCACATTCCGCGCGGAGCGCGCCGAGCTAGAGAAGCTCCCTGCGCAGCAGCCCGTGTCCGTGATTGAGATCCTGGATCGCGTCGACGATCCGCGCGGCCCTGGGATGCAGCGGCAGGATGCGGCGACCCTGTGGAGCGTGCTCGCAAGCGAGTTCCGGCGCGTGCTGCTGGCAAGCGCGACGCCGGAGGGCCACGTGGGGGCAGGCTTGGCGGCCAATGTGGTCAGGGAATTCGAGCTGAACGCCGACCTGGACCTGCCGCAGACAGCCAATGGAGAGCTTGCGGTGCATGAGAACTACCTGACGGACGCGATCGGGGTCTACCTGGAGCTCATGCACGAGCCGACACTCGCGATCTTCGCTCCCGGCGGCGCGCTGGATCGCTTCATGGGCCTGCAGGTCGGCTCGCACGTGCAGGGCGGACCCAGAAGCTAGTGTCGTGACGAGCGCGGGTCAGCCGGTGCGGTGCAGGTGCCCGTGCAACTCGCGCCCCACCTTCGGCGGCAGCCCCGGCACTGCCGCCAGCTCCTCGCGGGAGGCTGCGATAACCGCCTCCGGGGAGCCGAAATGGGCCAGCAGGGCACGCTTGCGCGCCGGACCCACGCCCGGTATGTCATCCAGCAGCGAGCCGGTCATCGCGCGGTCGCGCCTGATCCTGTGATGGGTGATCGCGAAGCGGTGCGCCTCGTCGCGCAGGCGCTGCAGCAGCTGCAGCGCAGGGCTTGCGTGGTCGAGCAGCAGCGGCTGTGAGCGTCCCGGCAGGAAGATCTCCTCGATCCGCTTGGCAAGCGAGATCACGCTCACGCCGCGCTCGCGAAAGCCCTTCAGGGCGCGCACACCGGCGGCCAGCTGGCCCTTGCCGCCGTCGATCATGATCAGGCTCGGCAGCGTCGCGAAGCTCGCGTCGTAGGCGCGGTCGTGTGGGGAGATCTCCTGCTGGCGCTCCCACTGGGCCAATCGCCGTGAGAGCACCTCTTCCATCGAAGCGAAGTCGTCGGAGCCCTCCACGGTGCGGATCGTGAAGCGCCTGTAGTCGGACTTCTTGGCGATCCCCGCCTCGAACACGACCATCGAGGCGACGGTGTGGGTACCGCCGAGGTTCGAGATGTCAAAGCACTCGATCCGCACCGGCACGGCCTCCAGGCCCAGAGCGCGTTGCAGCCCCTCCAGCGACTCCGCGCGGCTCTGGCGGCGGTGCTCGGCGCGCAGCCGCTCGGTGTCGAGCGCGAGCGTGGCGTTGCGGCGCGCCAGCTCGAGGATCTTGCGCTTGTCACCGCGCTCGGCGGTCCTGATCTCGACCGGCCCGCCGCGGCGGGCCGCCAGCACCTCAGCCAGCGCATCGAGCTCAGAGCCCTCGCGCGCCATCAGCTCGGGCTCGACGATCAGCTGCGGCGGGATCGCGGTCTGGCCGCCGTAGTACTGCAGGACGAACTCCTGGGAGACCTCCCCTACGTCCCGCTGCGCCTCGTTTGAGAGGTAGAAGGACTGGCGGTCGGTAAGCACGCCGTCGCGGATCTGGAAGACCTGGGCGTTGGCCTCGACGCCGTCGAGTGCGACCGCGATCGCATCCAGCGTGCCGATCGCAGAGCCGACCACACGCTGGCGCTCCAGCAGCGAGCGCACCGCTCGCAGCCGGTTGCGCTCCAGGGTGGCCTGCTCGAACTCTTCTGCGGCGGCCGCCGCCTTCATGCGCTGCTCCAGGTCGCGCTCGATCGCCTTGAAGCGTCCGGATAGGAAGTCGATCACCCTGTCGATGCCCGCCCTGTAGCGCTCAACCGTCACATAGTCCACACAGGGCGCCTCGCAGCGCTTGATGTAGTAGTCGAGGCAGGGGTTGCCCGAGCGGCGCCCCGGCTCGGCGCCGGTGCACGTGCGGAACATGAAGACCTTGCCCAGCAGGTCGAGCGTGCTGCGCACGCGCTTGGCGTTTGAGTACGGGCCGAAGTAGACGCGGCCGGGGCGATGACGCTCGCGCGTGAAGTAGACGCGAGGGAACTCCTCGTCGAGGGAGATTGCGATGTACGGATAGGACTTGTCGTCGCGCAGCTTGACGTTGAAGCGCGGCCGATACTGCTTGATGAAGCTCTGCTCGGCCAGCAGCGCCTCAGCCTCGCTGCCCACAACCACGCACTCGACGCTCTGCGCCTGAGCGACCATCTCCTCATGGCCCGGCGTGTCCTGCGGCCGGGACTTGGAGAAATGCGAGGCGACGCGCTTGCGGATCGACTTCGCCTTGCCGACGTAGATCACCCTGCCACGCTCGTCGCGAAACAGGTAGACGCCCGGCTCCTCCGGCAGCTCCCGGCGCTGCTCTGCAGAGAGAGTCATTGCGCCTCCATCCGGTCGGCGCCTCCGAGACGGCAAGAGGACATCCAGTCCTCTTAATAAGAGCGCCAGAAGCGGTAGACGACCATCAGCAGGTAGGCCACAAGGCCCAGCAGCACGAACCAAGCCAGCTCGCCGCCGCCGGTGTTCCACATCCGCGTGCGCGCCGCGATCAGCACCGCGCCGAGCGCGACCGCGCCGTAGAGCATGCCGCGATGGCGCGAACCCAGGCTGTAGAGGCTGATCCGGTGTTCGCGGTAGAGGCGCACGCCCATGTAACCGATACCGGCCGCGAAAACGACCCACAGCACCGACCGGAGCGTCTCGGCGGCACGCCCGGCGCCCGGCAGGAACTCGACCGCGGCCGCGAGCGCGAGCACGAGCACGACGTTACGGATCGTGCCTATGCGTCGCATGCTGCGCTCCTGCTCATCGCCTCCAGTCTAGGGGCAGGACCTGCGCCCATCAGCCCGCCAGCGCCTCCAGCCGCGCATAGGCCTGCTCGACCGCGCGCTTGGCCGCGGTGTGCCGCGCCTCGGACTTGGCCGCCTCGTACTTGGTGGCCCATGCCGCGGGATCGGCCAGCTCCTCCTCCAGCGCACCCAGCGCCGCTTCGGCCCCTTCGATCGCGCGCTCTGCCTTCTGCTGCTCACGCTGGCGGTTCTTGGAGACGCCACCCTGGTCTTGCTTGGAATTGGCGCGCTTGCGAGCAGGCTGCTTTGTACTCACTGCGCCTGCCGCCGTCTGCTCTTTGGAGCCCGCCTCGCCGTCGAGGCGGCCGTTCCGGTTCGTGCTCGCAATAGACGGAGCGCCAGTCCGGGTGTGTGCCCCACCACCCGCTTCGCGCCGTTCTTCGCGCACGCGCACATACTCCGGCCAGCCGCCGGTGTAGCTGCGCAGCGAGCAGTCCTCGATCGCGACGGTGCGACTGCCGACCGCATCCAGCAGCGCGCGGTCGTGAGAGACCAGGATCAGGGCGCCGTCGAAGGCGCGCAGCGCGTCCTCCAGCGCCTCGCGACTGTCGAGGTCCAGATGGTTGGTGGGCTCGTCCAGGATCAGCACGTTCGGTGGCTGCGGCCTGCCGTTGACGAGGATCGCGAGCGAGAGCCGCTGGCGCTCGCCGCCGGAGAGACCTTCTAGCGGCTTCTCGGCGTCGGTGCCGGAGAACAGGAAGCTGCCGAGCAGTGCTCTGGCCTTATTTGGCGTAAGGCCGGTCGCGCGCTGGGTGGCGTCGAGCACGCTCTGGTTGCGGTCGCCGCCGGCGCCGAGCTCCTCGGAGTGCTGGGAGAGGTAGCCGACCCTGACGTTGTGGCCGGTGCTCAGTTTCCCGGCGACCAAGGGCCTGCGCCCGGTGAGCGTCTCGATCAGCGTGCTCTTGCCGGTGCCGTTGGGACCCACCAGCGAGACGTGCTCGCCTCGCTCCAGCCAGATCTCCGCATCGTCAAGCAGCACGCGCGGCGGGGTGCCGTTGCCGCCGCCCACCTCGATCCGAGCATCGCTGAGCTCGAAGACCACGCGTCCGGAGCGCTCCGCGGACTTGAAGGAGAACTCCAGGCCACGATCGGGTTGGCCACCGGCGGCGCTCACGTCGATCGGCTCCATCTTGGCGATCTTCTTCATCCGCGACTGCGCCTGGCGCGCCTTGGTCGCCTTGTAGCGGAAGCGCTCGATGAACCGTTCCATGCGCGCGATCTCGGCTCGTTGGGAATCGATCGCCTTGCCCGCCGCGATCTCGCGCGCCGCCTGCTCGCGCCGCCAGGCGTGCCACGGGCCAGCGAAGAAGCGCGAGCGGGTCGGGTTCGCGGGCGGGTTGCCGTAGACTCCAGCACCGAGGTGCCGACCGCCTCCAGGAACCAGCGGTCGTGAGCGACCAGGATCACGGCCGCATCAAGCCCTTCCAGCGTTTGCTCGAGCCACTCCAGCGACTCGATGTCGAGATGGTTGGTGGGCTCGTCGAGCAGCAGCACCTCGGCGCCGGTGGCAAGCGCCCGCGCCAGCGAGGCGCGCGTGAGCTGGCCGCCGGAAAAGCTCGAGAGCGGCCGCTCCAGATCCTCCTCACTGAAGCCCAGGCCGCGAGTCATCACGGTGGCGCGGTCGCGCCAGAGGTAGCCACCGAGCGCCTCCAGCTTGGCCTGCGCGCGCGCGTAGCGCTCCAGCACGCGATCCTCGGCGCCCTGCGCCATCTGGCGCTCCAGCTCGGCGAGCTCGGCCTCGGTCGCAAGCTCCTGTGCACAGCCGGAAAGCACGTAGTCGCGCAGCGCCAGCTGCGTTGCGCCGCCGGATGCCTCGCGCGGTGGGCGCTGGTCGTGCAGCGTGATCCGTGCGCCCTTGGCGAGGCTGAGCTCGCCGCGGTCGATCGACTCCTCGCCGGCGAGCATCCGCAGCAGCGTGGTCTTGCCGGCGCCGTTGCGGCCGGCGATCGTCATCCGCTCGCCGCGCTCCAGCTTGAAGGAGACGCCTGCCAGCAGCGGTCTGCCGGCAAGGTCCTTGTGCAGGTCGGAGGCGATCAATACGGCCACGGGAGCCATCGTATGGGCTCCGTGCGCGGGCGCCCGCGCCGCTCTCACGACTCCCCTCCAAGCCGCGCGCTCGTATAGGATTGCCGCCGATGCGCCGCGCGCTCCGCAACAGCACTTCCAAGGCCGCCAGGCTGGGCCGAATCGCTCTGGCGATCGGCTGGGTGAGTACCGTCAGCCTCACGCTCGCGCCGAGCGCTCTGGCCGCCTCCTACGGCCGTGGCTGGTGGGGCGAGGTCAACGACAAGGTCGTGACCGACTTCGGCTTTCTGATGATCATCGGCTTCCCGCTGCTGATCGGCATCTTCAGTCTGATCCAGTGGCGGCTGGACAAGCGCAAACAGGACCGCAAAGCGGCCGAGAAAGCGCTGCTGGCCGACGCTCACTGGCAGCACGGCGGCTGGTGAGCGAAGTCCGCTACGAGCGGACGGGCACCGCAGCGCTGATCACGATCGAGCGGCCGCAACGGCGCAACGCGATCGATGGCCCCACGGCCGCTTTGCTGCACGAAGCGTTCCTGCGCTTCGAGTCCGAAGAGGACGCGCTGTGTCTGGTGCTGACTGGCTCGGGCGATCAGGCCTTCTGCGCAGGCGCAGACCTGAAGGCGGTCGATACCTTCGGCGAGCGCCTGGCCGCGCCCGAGGGCCCGCTCGGCTTCACGCGCCTAACCGCATCGAAGCCCACAATCGCCGCGATCTCCGGCTACTGCCTGGCGGGCGGCCTGGAGCTCGCGCTCTGGTGCGATCTGCGGATCGCCGCGGAGGGGTCGCGCCTGGGGTTCACCGAGCGCCGCTTCGGTGTGCCGCTGATCGACGGCGGCACCCAGCGGCTGCCGCGGATCATCGGTCTCGGCAGGGCGCTCGACCTGATCCTCACCGGCAGAATCGTGGAGGCGCAGGAGGCGCTGTCGCTCGGCATGCTCACGGAGATCGTGCCGCGCGGCCAACACCTCGACCGCGCACTCGATCTCGCGGCGGGGCTCGCGCGCTTCCCGCAGAAGACGATGCTGGCCGACCGACGGGCCGCGATCGAGGGCCTGGGCCTGCCCCTCTCTGAGGGTCTCGCGCTGGAGGCCAAGGCGGGCCCGGAGACATTCGCTGACGCCCTTGCGGGCGCCCAGCGCTTCGCCGCCGGCGAGGGCCGCGGCGGCGCCGGTGCCGGCGCCTGAAACTGTCCTTCGGGCGTCACATCGCCTATCCTCGCCTTCAGCATGGCCTATTTCGTCACGGGTTCAACAGGGTTCATAGGCCACCACCTGCTCGAAGCGCTGCTGCGCCGCGAGGGGGATGTCCACGTCCTGATCAGGGAGCGCTCCCAGGGCAAGCTGACTGAGCTGTTGGACAAGCTCGAGCGCAGGGCGCCTGGCCTGCCGATCGACCGTGTGCAGCCTGTGATCGGCGACCTGCGCCAGCCGCTGCTCGGGATCGACGTCGACCAGGTGCAGGAGCTGCGCGGCAAGATCGACCACTTCTTCCACCTTGCCGCGGTCTATGACATGACCGCGCCGGCTCAGCGCAACATCGCCGTCAACGTCGGCGGCACAAGCCACGCCGTGGAGATCGCGCGCTCGCTGGAGGTGGGCTGCCTGCACCACGTCTCCTCGATCGCCGTTGCCGGCACCAAGAAGGGACTCTTCACCGAGGACGCCTTCGACGAGGGACAGCGGCTGCCCTCGCCATACCACAAGACCAAGTTCGAGTCCGAGCGGATCGTGCGCGAGCAGCCATATGTGCCCTGGCGCGTCTACCGTCCCGCGGTCGTCGTGGGCGACTCCAGAACCGGCGAGATGGACAAGATCGACGGCCCCTACTACTTCTTCAAGTCGATCCAGATGATGCGCCACCTGATGCCGGAGTGGCTGCCGCTGATCGGCCTGGACCTCGGCCGCACCAACGTCGTGCCCGTCGATTGGGTCGCCGCCGCGATTGACCACATCGCCCACAAGCGCGGCCTGGACGGGCGCGCCTTCCACCTCACCGACCCGCACTCAATGCGGATCGACCGCGTCTTCAACCTGCTGGCGGAGGCCGCGCACGCGCCCCGCTTCGCCGTGAGCCTGGACAAGCGCCTGGTCACGGCGGTGCCCAAGGCGCCGATCTCGCTGTTCAGCCGCCTGCCGCTCGTAAGTCAGGCACGCAAACTGGCGCTGCGAGAGCTCGGCATCCCCGAGGAGGTGCTTTCCCACATCGACCTCGTTCCCGAGTTCGACACGCGCGAGACGCGCAGGGCGCTTGCCGGCACCACCTATGAGACCCCGCCGCCGTTTGAGAATTACGTCACGCGGCTGTGGGACTACTGGGAGCGCGACATGGACCCGGACATCGATCGCTCGCGCACGCTGCGCGAGGCGGTCGAGGGACGCAACGTGCTGATCACGGGAGCCTCCTCCGGGATCGGCAAGGCGACCGCGCTGAAGGTCGCGGGCGCGGGTGGCGTGCCGCTGCTTATCGCGCGCAACGTCGAGAAGCTGGAGGAGGTGCGCGCGGAGATCGTGGCCGCCGGCGGCACTGCCTATGTTTACGCCGCCGACATCTCCGATATGGACGACGTCGACCGTCTGCTGGAGCGCGTGCTCTCAGATCATGGCCACGTCGACATGCTGGTCAACAACGCAGGCCGCTCGATCAGGCGCTCGGTCGCTCTCAGCTACGAGCGCTTCCACGACTACGAACGCACGATGCAGCTCAACTACTTCGGCGCGGTGAAGCTGATCCTGGGTCTGCTGCCCTCGATGCGGCAGCGCGGCCGCGGCCACATCGTCAACGTCTCCTCGATCGGGGTGCAGACCAACCCGCCCCGCTTCTCCGCCTACGTGGCATCCAAGGCGGCATTGGACGCCTTCACGCGCGTGGTCACCTCGGAGGTGATCGGCGACGGGGTCACCTTCACGACGATCCACATGCCGCTGGTGCGTACGCCGATGATCGCGCCGACCAAGATGTACAGCGCCTTCCCCACGATCAGCCCCGACGACGCCGCGGAGATGATCTGCGAGGCGCTGCGCACGCGCCGCAAGCACATCGGCACCCGACTTGGCACCGTCGGCGAGGTCGCCTACGCGCTTTCCCCCAAGGCAGTGGACCGCATCCTGCACCTCGCCTACCGCGTCTTCCCCGACTCCGCGGCAGCAAAGGGCCAGCGCGAGCAGATCGAGGAGCGCGCCTCCTTCGAGCAGATCGCGATGGCCAACCTGATGCGCGGGGTGCACTGGTGAAGGAGCTCGCCGAGGGCGTCTTCATGCTCGACGGGTTTCCGCCCAATGCGATCAACATCTATCTCGTCGGCGAAACTCTGATCGACGCCGGCACGCGCCAGGCCGAGAAACGGATAGTGCGTCAGGTCGGCGGCCGCAAGCTCAGCACCCACGCACTCACCCACGCCCACCCAGACCATCAGGGCTCAAGCCACGCGATCTGCGAACGGTTCGGCATCCCGCTGTGGTGCGGTCAGGCAGACGTGCCGGCGATCGAGCATGCCGGCGGAGTGCGCAACCCGAAGGCCCCGTCCTGGCTGAACAAGGCGCAGGCGCGCTTCTGGACAGGGCCGCCGCATCCGGTTTCAAGAGCGCTCGTCGAGGGCGAGACGGTCGAAGGGTTCACGGTGCTGGAGGTGCCCGGCCACTCGCAGGGACACGTCGCCTTCTGGCGCGAGTCCGACAGGGTGCTGATCCTCGGCGACGTGCTCAATAACATGAACGTGATCACCGGCCTGCCGGGGCTCAACGCGCCACCGGAGATGTTCACGCCCGACCCCGCCCGCAACCGTGCCTCCGCCCGCCGGCTTGCGGCGCTGCGGCCGGCGCTGGCCTGCTTCGGGCACGGTGCGCCGCTGCGCGACCCGGACCGGCTGGCTGACTTCGTGGCCACGCTGCCGGCCTAGCCACGCGGCCATTAGCATCCGCGGCGCGATGGACGCCGAGAGCATCTTCACGGTCCAGGACGACCGCTTCGTGCCCACGGCGTTCGCGCGCGGTCCGTGGGATCCGGGCGCGCTGCATGGCGGCGCCGCCGCCGCGCTGATCGTGGAGGAGCTGGAGCGCCAGCACCCTACGCCGCAGCTGCGCACCGGGCGACTTTCGTTCCAGTTCCTGCGGCCGGTCCCAGCCGCTCCGCTTACGCTGACCACCGCTCTGGTGCGTCCGGGGCGGCGCGTGCAGGAGCTCTCCGCGGAGCTCCGCAGCGAGGAGACGGTTGTCTGCCGGGCCAAAGCGCTGCGTGTGCAGCCGGTCTCCGACGATCTGCCGGTTCACACGCCTGCGAGCGAGCATGAGCGGGTGCAGCGCGAAGGCATGCCCGGCCCGGAGGCTGGTGACGCCGTGCGCTTCGCACTCGACGATCCCTCGGAGCCGAGCTTCGCGACCGCCATGGACATGCGCTGGCTGACCAAGCCCTTCTCGCTTGGCCCCGGCAGGGTCTGGATGCGGCTGCAGGTGCCGTTGCTGCCCGGGCGTGCGGCGAGCCCCCTCTCACTGCTTGCCGCGGTCTGTGACTTCGGCAACGGTGTGAGCTCTGAGCTGCGCTTCGAGACGTACGTGTTCATCAACGCAGACCTCACGCTCCACCTGCAACGAGAGCCGCAGGGAGAGTGGGCGGGGATCGACGCGCGCACCCTGCTGGCTCCCGACGGCGCCGGCTTGGCCGAGAGCGTCGCGCATGACGCCAACGGCCCGGTCGGCCGCGCCTTCCAGACGCTGGTCGTCCAGTCCAGATAAGAGTCGCGCGCGCCGGGGGCGCCGCGCTCAGCGCCCTGCCTGCCTCAGCAACTGCACCTCTGCGTCGCTCAGCGTGAGGTTCGCCAGCGGCAGCAGATCGTCCAGCTGTTCCACGGTGCGGGCGCTTGCGATCGGCGTGGCGACCGTCGGCTGGGCGGCAAGCCAGGCCAGCGCGACCGCGGAAACGCTGCTCTGATGAGCGCCCGCGACCTGGTCGAGCGCATCCAGCACGCGCAGGCCGCGCTCATCCATGTAGGCGCTTGCCCGCTGCGCCCGCGAGCTGTCGACCGTGGGGCCATTGGGCCGGTACTTGCCGCTGAGAAAGCCCTGGGCCAGCGCGAAATAGGGCAGGCAGGCCAGGCCTCGCGCCGCGCAGAGGTCCTGCAGCGGCCCCTCGTACTCGTCGCGTACGACGAGGTTGTAGTGCGGCTGCAGGGCGATGTATGAGGCCAGTCCCTCGCGCTGGGAGATGTCCAGCGCCTGCGCAAGCCGGTCGGCGTCGTAGTTGGAGGCGGCGATATAGCGCGCCTTGCCCTCCTTCACGAGCGTGTCGAAAGCCGTGAGGGTCTCCTCCAGCGGAGTCTCCTCGTCGTCCTGGTGGGCGTAGTAGAGGTCGATCCAGTCCGTTTGCAGGCGACGCAGCGAGTCCTGCGCCGCTCGCGCTATCTGCTGCGGGGAGAGCCCGGCATCGGAGCCCATGCCCACCTTGGTGGCGAGCACAATCCGGTCGCGGTTGCCGCGCGATGCCATCCAGCGGCCAAGGATCTCCTCCGAGGCGCCGTCGGCATAGATGTTCGCGGTGTCGATGAAGTTCCCACCGGCCGCCACGTATGCGTCGAGCACCTCGTAGGACTGCTGCTCCTCAGCAGTGCCGCCGAAGA
Source organism: uncultured Actinomycetota bacterium (assembly GCA_963805565.1). Lineage (GTDB taxonomy): Bacteria > Actinomycetota > Thermoleophilia > Solirubrobacterales > Solirubrobacteraceae > Palsa-744. Next base: position 212,142 of record CAWDUK010000001.1, read on the forward strand.
CGTTGCCGCCGAGGCAAAGGGGGAAGACATCGAGGTCAGAGGCGCCGAGCAGCACGGCAGCAGCGTAGCGGAGGCTACGTAGAACTCCGCCGGCGCGCCACCGCAAACGCCGGATGGTCGCGATCTGCGGCTCCTCTAGGTTCAAATCCAGGAGCCAGAGAGGTGCCATAACCCACGAAGGTGCACAGGCTGACCGCATGAGGACCGGATCGACAAGCAGGGTGTTCGCCGACCGCCGCCAGGCGGGACGAGAGCTTGCGGCCAGGATCCAGGAGCTGGATGCGCAGCGCCGCAGCACCCAGGGCGCCGCGATTCTCGACGGCGCAGCCCCGCCGGTCGTGCTGGCGCTGCCGCGCGGCGGTGTGCCGATCGGCTTCGAGGTCGCGGCCGCGCTGAAAGCACCGCTGGACGTGCTGCTGGCGCGCAAGATCGGCGCGCCCGGCAACCCGGAGCTGGGCATGGGCGCGATCGCCGAGGGCGGCGTGCGAGTGCTGAGCGAGGAGGTGCTGCGCGGACTGCTCGTAAGCCAGGAGGAGCTGGAGCACAGCGCATCCACCGCCGAAGCCGAGCTGCGCCGGCGGGTGCGGCTCTACCGCGACGATCGTCCACCGATCGCGCTGGAGGGCAGGACGGCGATCGTCGTCGACGACGGCCTTGCGACCGGCGGCACCGCCCTGGCGGCGATTCGCGCCGCCAGAGCCAGAGGCGCCGCGCGTGTGCTGCTGGCCACGCCGGTGGGAGCGCCCGGCACCGTGCAGGCGCTGGCGAAGGACGCGGATGAGGTCATCTGCCTGCTGCAGCCGGAGCCGATGTGGGCGATCGGCATGTGGTACGACGACTTCAGCCAGGTGCCTGACGGCGAGGTGCTGATGCTCCTTGCGGCCTCCCGGGAGAATGCCGCCGGCCCTGCGCCAGAGCACATGCCGATGAATGGCACGGGCGCAGATCCGCCGAGCAGCCGGCAGGTGCAGATCCCTTATGAGAACGGGCTCTCGACGCCCGGAGATCTCACCATCCCGCCGGACTGCTGCTGTCTGGTGCTGTTCGCCCACGGCAGCGGCAGTGGTCGGGCGAGCCCACGCAACCGCCGGGTCGCCGCCGCCCTGAATGCGAACGGCATCGGCACTCTGCTGTTTGACCTGCTCACGGTCGATGAGGAGCGTCAGCGCGCCAAGGTGTTCGACATCCCGCTGCTGGCCTCGCGCCTGGAGCAGGCGACGCTGTGGGCGCGCTCGCAGCCGGAGCTGGCGAGCCTGCCAATTGGCTACTTCGGGGCTAGCACCGGCGCCGCGGCCGCCCTGATCGGCGCAGCCGATCTCGACGGCCAGATCGGCGCTGTCGTCTCGCGCGGCGGGCGCCCGGATCTCGCGGCCCCGCGCTTGAGCGAGGTCGCGGCCCCCGTGCTGCTGATCGTCGGCGGCGCGGATGGGGTCGTGCTCGACCTCAACAGGCAGGCGCTGCGACATCTGAAGGGCCTCGGCGAACTGGAGGTGATCCCCGGCGCCACCCACCTCTTCGAAGAGCCCGGCGCGCTCGACCAGGTAGCGAGGATCGCAGGAGGTTGGCTGGTGGAGCACCTGAGGTCTGCTGCCACAGGGCCTGGTCAAGACGCTTAGCGGCTGTCATTAGTGGTCCATCCGAGATGGGCCACTAGACCGCTCGAACTCGCGCGCTCGTGCCAGCGGCGGCTAGCAGGCGCTTGATGTCCTGCGGATCGCTTGTGAGGATCGTGTCCTGCTCACCTGCCAGCAAAGCGACGGCGGCGTCGGCTATATCATCGGTCTCTGAGCGTGCCAGCAACAGCCCGCAGCTGCGGGCCCGCTGCTCATCCAGCGGCCGCTCCAGAACGCCTCGCAGGGCGCGGGAGAGCCGCGCCTGGCGCGGAGGGTCACGCCAGACCTCGGCTATGCATGCGGAGGACGTGAGCACCTCGATTTCATCGGCGATGGCCACATCGAGCATCACCGTCGCGACACGGTTGCCGCGCTCGAGGGCTATCAGTCCCCCGGTGTCGAAGATGAGGGCAGCCATCGCCTCGCCTCTGCCCGCTCCCGCTCTGTGATGGGCCTGCCCGTCTCCTCGACGATCTCGTTGACGACCTCCCGCAGCACCTCCCTTCGCAGGCGAGCGGCGGCAGTCTCGGCAATCCAGGCAGATACACCTCGGTCGCCGGCCACCTCCCGCACGCGCTGGTAGATGTCGTCATCGAGACTGATGCTGATCTTCGCCACCGAGGCAATGGTAGCACCATTGGTACTACCAGACAGGATCTGCTTTGCATTGGTCATGCACGGATTGTCCAGATCGCTTGGGACGTTTCAGCAGATCGGCTGAAGCACCGTCAGTCTCCTACCTCCGCCGCCCCTGAGCGAAGCTCGTGACGGCCGGCGCAACCGCCCTGAAGTCCGCGGCGCTCTCCTGCTCCTGATCCTGGTCGGAGGCGGTGCCGGCCCCGTGCCGCCTCCGACGATCATCCAGGTGGCTGACCCGTGAGCCGGCGAGGTCCTCCAGCGGCAGCGTCTGCAGCTCGCTCGCGAGCACGTTGATCGCGCCGCCGCCGTCGGCGTGCCGCTCCAGGCGACCCTTTGCCAGCAGCAGCGGCTCGCCGCGTACGAGCGCGCGCCTGCGCTCGTACAGCGCCAAGGGGACGATCAGGTTCACGGTGCCCTGCTCGTCTTCGAGCAGCAGGAAGGTGACGCCCTTCGCGGTCGCCGGGCGCTGGCGCGCGATCACAAGGCCCGCGATGCTCACGCTCGCTCCGTGGGCGATCTCCCCAAGCTCGGCGGAGCTGACTGCCCTTTGCGCCTTCAGGCGCTCGCGCAACAGAGCCAGCGGGTGGCGCTCTATCGAGACGCCGCTTGCGGAGTAGTCGGCGAGCATCGCGTCCCAATCGCTGAGTCGCGGCAGCGCCGGCGCCGCCGAGAGCTCGAGGTCCAGGGCCAGCTGCACCCCGGGACGATCGCGCGCCGCACGGGCGCCCGCAAGCCGCTGCGCGGGAGCCGCGATCCCCAGCTGCCAGAGCGCGACGCGGCGCGCCAGCGGCCCGCCTCCCGCCAGCGCGTCGCAGGCCCCCGCCCAGGCCAGCAGTTGCAGCGCCGCGCGCGAGATGCCGCCCCGGGAGGCGAGGTCCGCGAGGTCGGCGAAGGGGCCAAGCGCGTCTCGCGAGGCGATCAGCGCCTGCGCGTCCTGCCTGGCCAGCCCCCGCACGTACCCGAGGCCGATCTTCACCTCGCCCGCCGGGGTGAGGGTGCACTCAAGCTCGCTGTGCTGCACGTCTGTCGCCAGCACCTTCACGCCGCGGCGCTGGGCCTCGTGGATCAGACTGTCGGGGGCGTAGAAGCCCATCGGCTGCTCATTCAGCAGCGCGCAGAGGAACTCGACCGGATGGTTGACGCGCAGCCAGGTGGACTGGTAGGCCAGCAGGCCGAAGGCGGCGCCGTGCGCCTTGGGGAAGCCAAAGCCCGCGAAGCCGGCGACCATCCCCCACACCTGCTCGGCCAGGGGACGATCGATCTCTGGATGGGTGGCAAGCGCGCCCTCCACGAACTGCCTGTGGTGGCGCTCCATCGCCTCCTGGGAGCGCTTGCGGCTCATCGCGCGCCGCAGGCCCTCCGCCTCCCCCTGGCGCAAGCCCGCAAACGCCTGCGCGACTTCGATCACCTGATCCTGGAAGACGATCGTGCCGAGCGTCTCCTTCAGCGGCTCCTCCAGCGATGGATGCAGGTAAGGAACCTGGTAGTCGGGGTCGACCAGCATCCGCCGGCGGCGCTCGATGTAGGGGTTGACCGCGCCGCCGACGATCGGCCCCGGCCGCACGATCGCCACCTGGATCGTGAGGTCCTTCAGGTTGCGCGGCTGCGTGCGCCGCAGCGAGCCCATCTGGGCGCGGCTCTCGATCTGAAAGACGCCGGTGGTCTCCGCCTTGCGGATGCACTCGAAGGTGGGCTCGTCGTCGAAGTCGATCCGTGAGAGGTCCACGCGATCGCCGGTGCGATCGGCGATCAGCTGCACGCAGCGTTCGACTGCGGAGAGCATCCCCAGGCCCAGCAGGTCGATCTTCAGGAAGCCCGCATCGGAGCAGGAGTCCTTGTCCCACTGTGCGATCTGGCGGCCCTCCATCGCCGCGGGAACGACCGGGCAGCAGTCGATCAGGGGGCGGGTGGCGATGATCATCCCGCCGGAGTGCTGTGAGATGTGGCGCGGCAGTCCGCGCGCCTCATCGGCCAGGCGCGCAAGCCAGCTCCAGCGGCCCGAGTGGCGACGCTGCTTGCCGAGCGCGGCCTCGATCGCGTCCGCGACCGCCCCCGCGGAGCTCCACCCGTCGGCGCAGCGGGCGACGCGCTCGATCTCACCCGGAGGCAGCCCCAGCGCCTTGCCGAGCTCCCTGACCGCGCCGCGCGCCCTGAAGGTGGGGAAGGCCGCCACGAGCGCCGAGCGTTCTGAGCCGTAGCGCTCGTGGACCCGGGGGATCAGCCGCTCTCTGACGTCCCTTGGGAAGTCGAGGTCGATGTCGGGCAGCGAGGTGATCTCCGCGTGCAGGAAACGACCCATCGAGAGATCGCCCTCGATCGGGTCGATGTGGGAGAGCCCGGTCAGGTAGCAGACGATCGAGGAGACCGAGGAGCCCCTGCCCCGCCCGGGCGCAAGCAGCGACCGGGCGCTGCCGGCCCCGCGCACCTCGACCGCGACCTCCTTGGCGAGCTCGAAGATCTCGTGGTGCAGCAGGAAGAAGCCCGAGAGCCCCAGCTCCTCGATCGTGGCAAGCTCGCGCTGCAGACGGGCGGCCGCCTGCGCGTGGTTGGCGCTGCCCCGCGGATAGCGGGCCGCGAACTGCGCCGCGCATACCTGCGCAAGCTCGCGCGCCGCCTCGGCGCGCTCGGCACCTGGGTAGCTGTAGCCGAGGTCCTGCCGCAGGTCGAAGGTGAGCGTCTCGGCCAGCCGCACACTCTCCGCGACCGCCTCGGGATGCTCGGCAAAGCGCGCCGCCATCGCCTCCGGGCGGGTGAGCACGTGCGTGTGGTTGGGGCGGCGCACAGCGTCGCTTGAGTCGAGCGTGAGGCCGTGGCGCAGCGCGACGAAGGCGTCCTGCAGCAGCGCTCTTGCGGGCGTGTGGGCGTGAACGTCCCCGGTGGCCACGCAGGACACCCCCAGCCTGCGGGCGAGCCGCTGCAACATCCTGTTGCGGGCGTGGTCGTGGCGGGCGTAGGGGCGCTGCAGCTCGACCCGCAGGGAGTCCGGGCCGAACGCGTCCAGCAGCCTTCGCAGCGGCTCGGGCTCATGGATGCCGCTGGTCGCGCAGCCGCTGAGGCAGACCAGCCCGTCGGCGTGGTAGATCACCTGCGCGAGCGTGACGCTAGGCTGCCCGCCGCCGGAGGCGCTGGAAGTCCCTTCCTTGTCGCGGCCGCGGCGCCCGGGGCCATCGCGGGTGTGGGAGTGGGCGAGGCTGATCAGTCGGCAGAGGTTGCGCCATCCAGACCTGTCTCTGACCAGCAGCGTGAGGTGGCGCAGGCCCTGCCCGCCGTCTCCCATCTTCACGGTGACCTCGGCGCCGAAGATGGGCCGCAGCCCTTTGATCTCCTGCGCGCTGAGAGCAAGCTCCATCGCCCCGGAGAGCGAGTCGTGATCTGTCAGGGCGAGCGCCCGATGGCCCAGCAGCCGCGCCTGCTGCGCCAGCTCGTCCGGCATGCTCGCGCCGTCCAGGAAGGAGTAGGCGGAGTGGGCATGGAGCTCGACGTAGGGCGGGGTGCCTGGGGGGTGAGACATGGCGAACACATGTTCGCATAGGCGCCCGCGCCGTTCCAGCGACAGGAGTCCGCGAGCGGGTGGACACCGCTCGCCCGAATGGCGCTACCGGCGCGACCCTCAGGCCCGCTCGCGCAGCCGCCGCCAGCGATGAATGACGGCTTCTTCCAACCGGCCGAGAAGCGGCGTTTTCGGTGGACCGTCAAGCTTGACCGCCAGCACGTTCGGCGGAGGAATCAGCGGCAACGGGTTTGACTTGATTGGCTTGGGTGAGGGTGGTCTATCGCTCATCTCAACGCAGAATTGTAATCAGAAGCGCTACGACCAAAGATACTACCTCGCCGGTAAGCATCAGGATCGCTCTGCGCACGCTGCTTGCCGCCATTTCGAGCATCTCCTTGTTCTGCCTGTACTCCCCGTCCAAGTAGCGAGCTGCCCTTTCCTGCATCTGGCCCAGATCCCCGTCCAGATTCCTCGTGGCCTCAAGAAGCTCGCTGCCAAGAAGGCCGCCGAAGACGCCTCGCGGCAGCAGAGCAAATCCACATTCTCGAACACACATCGCATACGCCATGGCGGCCCCACCGAACGGGATCGCAACAACGCTTGGCCCATGCCCTACGACAAGAGCAACGACGGGAACAACGATCGAGGCAGCCGCGAGCACAGCGGTCGCCTTCTCGCGTATCTGGCTTTCAGTCCGTTCCTGCGCCATGACAGAAGCGCGAGATAGGCTCAGCGCAAGTTCCTCGGGAGTTGCATCCACGCGCACATGCTCGCCATCACTTGGGATGGAACGCGCGACTCACGCCACCTGCGCATACCAGCGCCCGCTGATCAAATCGTGGTAGACGACGAGGTTGGCGCCCTTCGCACTGACGATCTCCCAGTAGCGGCGGCGCAGCGGCCGCTCGGCCCACCAGCGGTCCTCCATCAGCCAGGTCTCGCGCACGATCTCCACGGGCTCGCCGCTAACCGTCAGGGGCTCCCCTTCGCGACCCTGTCTGCCATCCCCGGCGCGCACGCGGACAGGGCGGGGCCGGTTCAGGGCGCGTGGCGCCCCGGCTCTCGTCCTCGCCCCCATCAGCCCTGAAACGGGGCGAGCATGCAGCGGCGCTCAGGCGCTCGTGACTCGGGGTCGACCATCACGACCTTCAGCGCGGCGTCCGGGCCCGCGGCCGCCCTGGCCTGCCCCACCGCCTCCGCCAGCCGCCGGCGGCGCTGCTCTGCGGCCTGGCCGAGCAGGTCCCGCTGTTCGCCGCTGGGAGGCCCGAAGCTCTCCACCGAGAGGCGCAGCACCTGCGCCGGCGCGGGCAGTTGTGCCAGGCGCAGGCCCAGCGCAAGGCGCATCCTGCGGGCGTCCGCGCTGGCCTCGCGAAACGGGATGCTCTGGCGCCAGGTGCCCCCCTCGACCAGCTTCGCCGAGAGCGTCACCGCCCTGATCGTGCGTCCCCGCCGCCTGGGATTGGCCAGCAGCCGCTCGACCAGCACGCCAAGCACCCGTTCCAGCGATGGTCCGCTGTCCGCCTCCTGCAGCTCCATCGTCTCCTGCAAGCGCTCGGGGACGCCGCGCGGCGCAAGCGGCGTGTCCCACCCGCCCGCGAGAGCATGCGCAAGCACCCCCGCCCTGCCGAAACGGTCAGCCATCGCGTCGCGCCCGAGCCTGCCGATCGCCCCCAGAGTGCGGATGCCAAGGCGGTGCAGCGGCATCACGAGCTCGGCGGTCTGCTCCCTGAAGGACAACAGACCGATCGACTGGGAGGCGAGCCAGCGAGCCGCCTCACGCTGCTCGACCACCACCGCCCCGCGACGGGGCCTTGCCGCAAAGGCGGCGGCCATCGAGCAGAAACGTGAGGGCCCGACGCCGATCCGCGCCGGCCTGCCCCCCTGTCCGCTGCGGCGCGCCGCCTCGATCACCCCCGGCAGGCCGCAGTGCAGCCGCAAAAGGCCATCCGCGGAGAAGAACGCGATCCCCGCTGCCGGGCTCTCCACCGCGGCGCCGATGCCCTCAAGCGCCCCTACGACTGCCTCCCACGCCTCCGCCACGCCGAGCGGATCGGCGGGCAGCAGGCCAAGCGAGGGGCAGCGCGCAAGCGCCTCCCCCAGCTGCATGCCCTGCCTCACCCCGTGGGCTTCAGCGGACCCGGAGACCTCCCCCACCCACCGCGCCCCGGGTGCGGGCGCGATCGCCATCGGGTCTCCGGCAAGCGCCTGCACGCCACCAGCGGCGATCACGAGCTCGAAGCGGGGCAGGTGGACGCAGACGATCATTGGCGAACGTACGTTCGCATGAAGACGCGGCAAGCGCAAGCCGATCGATGCGCATCTTCGTCATCGCTTGGGATGCCTTGCCGAGCAGGGCGTGGGTTCCTGCCCTGCGACACCCGGCCCACAGCGCCGTAAAGCGAATCGTTATGATCTTCGAGAGGTTCGGGGGAGATGCTTATGCGCAAACAAGGGGGTTCCATCGTTGCCTGCGCGCGCCCAGGCACGATTCTGCTCGCCCTGCCGCTGAGCATCGTGGCGCTCATGCTCGCCCTCGCCGCCCCAGCCCGCGCAGCAGGCCCCGAAGAACCAAGCTGCCAGCCATGGATATGCCGTCCCTCCACCGCCGGCACGGCGACGGTCGAAGGTACGGTCACATCCATCAGCAACCTCTCCCCCGCCGCCTTCGCGTATCGGCCGGTGCAGTTCAACCGCGAAGCGAACGGCAGCTACGGCGAAGAGCGCCTCGGTCCGCTGCGCTCCGCGAAGCTCAAGGTCAAGCAGACTTCAACAGGCACATTTGAAGGCACATTCAAGCTTTCTCTGCCTGCGTGCAGCGCCGCGAGTCGCGTGTTCGGGTGCCTCGGCGGCGAATATGAAGGCTACGTGACGTACAACGGCCAGGTATGCAGCGGAACGGTCTACATCTACATGACCGTCGAAGAGCTCAACCAGCTGCCCACGACGGAATGCGTGCCGCCGCCCAAACCGAAGCCAAAGAAGGGCAAGGGCAAGCAGGCCAAGCACCATAGATAGCCGCCGCTGCCGTACCTCTCGACTTCCATGCGCCCAGCTCGTCGACACTTGCAGAAGCCGGCGATGATCTGTCCCGTTCATCGCGTTCACGGCGGTAAAGAAAGTAGAGATGCCTTCCCCCGCCCTGATCGCATGGAGCACCGATTCCGCGGCAGCGCTGTCACAGCTGGAGGCAGACGATCGCGGCCCAGATGAGCGCCCTCGCCAGCTCGACTACGCCTACGTGCTGCTGCTCTGCGCGCATTTCCAGGCCTACTGCCGTGGCCTGCACAGCGACGCCACGCAGGTGCTGGTCGAGTCGATCGACCCCGAGATCGGCGCGGTACTCGACGACAACCTCTCCTTCGCCCGCCAGCTCGACCACCGAAACGCTCAGCCGGCAACGCTCGCCGCCGACTTCAAGCGGTTCGGCATCGCATTCTGGACGGTCGTCGTCGTAGCCGACGCCGGCAACGTCGAGCGCCGGCACCAACTCGAAGCACTGAATGCCTGGCGCAACGCAATCGCCCATCACGACATCGAGAGCCGCCACGATGAGCTGGTCCCGCGGGAGGTGACACCCGGCGCCTGCCGAACGTGGCGCAGCGCGCTGAACGGCTTGGCCCAAACGTTCGATCGGGTGCTGGCAGAACACCTGCAGACACTTATCGGGTCCAGCCCTTGGTGATATGTTAGGAGACCAGAGAAGCTATGTCGCCCTTGCCTAAGCCATCCGTCAAGCCGCCATTCAATGAGTGGTACAAACGCGGACGGCGCGTGGGCGTCACCATGATCACGGGGCCACCCGTCCCCGCGGTACTGCTCGAGAACCGCGGCAAGATCGCCGCCAAACAAACCAAGTACGTCGTGCGAGTAGCGACCGACCCAGACGACCCCGAAGAACGACGCGAGTTCGAGACCTCCGAGGACCGCATAGTGCTCAACGAGGGCTGATCCGTTCGGATCAATCGTGCAGTTGGTCGCTCCGAGAGCGGGCCCGCCGTCCAGCAACCGCGGGCCATCATCCTTCGCAGCCTCCCAACCGCGATGTCATACGCATACGGAAGATCCCACCCTCCGAAAGAGGCGTCCCGACCGGAGACTCTTCGCACGCACCGACGGCGGGCGCGAAGAGGGCCGTCACAGCCGCAGCTACGAGACCGCAGACACCAAGCGCAACGTCAGCCAAGCCGCCTGGAAATCACCCTCGGTCGGCCACTTCTGCCAACTTGAATCGACGCGCACACCTCGCCCATGCGACCATAATGCAGTCCGGCGCCCTTTGTATCAAGATATTGACTTTCGCCAACCAGGCACGACGTCATAATGCGGTCCGCGCTTGGGCAGCGGCGCTGCATCGTGGCATTAGAAGGAATGACCGGGGGGTTGGGAGAGAGGACGGTGACGGATGAGAGAGGACGATTCATAGAGTCGCCGGCGGCGGCGCGCATTCTTCGAGCGATTGGCAGCGCGCCGTTCGGACATCGCGCGAGAAATATGCGCATATGTCCAGGACGCGGTTCCTGACCGTGTAGATCGCGGCGAAGATGCTGCCTACCAAGCTGGATTGCTTGCGGCTGTGGAAGCCCTGCTCGACTACGCATTGGCAGGCATAAAGCACGGCCCTGGCTACTCTGCGTCCCTTCCCACAGAGGCGATGGACCAGGCAAGGCGTGCCGCACGTATCGGCGTCGGGGCGACCGTCGTGCTGCGGCGCTACATAGCCGGCCACCGAAGGCTAGGAGAGCTGATCCTGGAGGAAGCTGAGCATGCCGGCCTCAATGGCGACAACTTTACGCTGCACGCTCTCCGCCAAACGCAAGATGTTCTGCTCGAACAACTTATCGCGGCGATTGAGTGTGAATACGACAGGGAGCGCGACCATGTGACGGTTTCAGAGCAGCAGCGCTCAGGGATCGTGCGAGCTCTCGTCCACGGCGAAACGGCATCCGCTGCCGAGCTCGCTGCGCTCGGCTATGAGATCGCCTCGGCATCGCATATCGGCCTCATCATCGCGGGCCCGGGCGTGGAGGCAGCACTGCGCTGCCTGGAGTCCGCCCCAGGATTCGATGCCACGTTGGCCGTGCCGGCGGGACACGGCATCTTCTGGGTATGGCTCGGCGTCTTCTCAGCCGACGTACCGTCCGTGGAACGCGTAGATGCCCTTCTGGCGGAGGTCTGCGATATCAGCGGCGCGATCGGCGGACCGGGGCACAGCATGACCGGCTGGCTCCAGACGCATCGAGAAGCGAGTGCAGCGTTACTGGCTGTGCGCCGACCGCGACGTCTGGTCCGCTACTCCGACAAGCCGCTGCTGATGGCAGCGTTGGAGAATGAGACGCTGCGCGTATGGCTGGAGGGGTTTCTCGCACCACTTCGTCGCCGCCCCGACGGCGAGACTCTGATGCGAACGATGCGCGCTTACATAGACGCCGAATGCAACCGTTCGTCCGCGGCGGCGATCCTCAAACAAGAAGTACGCCGGCAGGCGATTGGCGATCGCCTACGCACAACCGAACGCCTGCTCAAGCGCCCGATCCGTAGCTGTCTCGCCGAGCTTGACGCCGCGCTCTGCCTCGAGGAGATGGCGGCCATCGGCGAGCCGGGACATCGGACTACGTTGTAGCTGGTTCCTGGCATTCTCCCTACCGACCCGTCAACGTGTCGGGTGCTACCCGCCAACGCGCGCGGATCCCGGTCTTCAGACCAGACATGGCGACACCAGCGGGTGTCACATTGGTCGGTTCACTTAGCGTCGCCCGCCTGGTAAACCATCGCCGTAGTCCGCGCCAGGTTGAGAACAAACCGGGTCGGGCACGGTACAAGACAAGAGACCACAAGGAGAAAAGCGTCGTGATAGCCGTACTGAAACATAAGGACACGCTTGGCGGGTTGCGTGTTATCGCACGCAAGTGTGTACTTCCGCTCGTAGCCGCACTAGCCCTCGCCGCGGCTGCCGGCACCGCAGTAGCCGCAGAATACACCACCTACTCGGGCAAACTCGGCCCCAAAGAATGGTCATGCGCTAAATGCTTCGTCCAGTCGGGCCTAACGGACATAATAAACAAAATCAACACTGAAGGCGCGACGGGGATCTGCGCTGGTCCAGTGCAGTACAACGGCAGTAAATGGGTGTACCCTTACGGTTGGAATTGCTCATCCAACGTTGAAGCCGATATGGTATTTCCTGCCATCACGGCATCAGAAGGCATCGACGACCCCGGCTCCCACAGCTACACATATAGTGGTCAGGCCTGGTAGCTAGCTAGTTCGGCAGGCTGCGCCCCCGAGGAGCTAAGGCTGGGGCGCAGCCAGCCCTTATTCTTCTGGACAGACCATGATTCGTCTCTATCATAGTCCGGTATTCCTTGTAGTCTGCATGGTGGCACTAAGTCTGTTCGCCGTCGGCTGTGGAAATACTGCCCGCCACACTGCGATGTCCTCGCCTAACCTCGCGATATTTGGCACTCCGTCTAATGCGGACGAAATGGTGCCTGAACAAATCTCCACCATGCTCACCCGGCAGTCAACGCCAGAATTCACCATAGCGAATATCGACCAGGCAAGACGAGTAAGAGCTAACGAGCCAGCTTGGCTAGTCCCAGCCAGTAATGGTGAACTTTGCTTGGCGCGTTTGCTCTATCCACTACTGAGATCGGCATATCCGCCGCTGGCGTTGCTGACATGTCTCCCCGAAGCCGCTGTTCAAGCCGGGCATCTTGTCACTACACAGGCACTTATGACATCTGGTATTCACGCTAGGCTTACGCGCGTGACGGGTGTCGTACCGGATGGCGTCGCGACTGTAAACATCGTCGCGCGACATGCACGCCCTATCACCAGCCCTGTGATTCGCAATGCTTATGAAGCTGTTGTGTCAAGGCCAATTGGCCTGACCCCTTGGGTTCGGTCCGGTGCTTGTGAGAGTTTCTTGCGTCTACGATTGTGGGCGAGGAAGGAACACTCTGATGAAGCGACGCAGGCATACGCCGGAGCAGATCATCCGTAAGTTGCGGGAGGCCGAGCGGCTGCTCGGTGAGGGCAAGACGATCCCTGAGGCCGTCAAGGTGCTCGAGGTCAGTGAGCAGACGTTTCACCGCTGGCGTAACCAGTACGGCGGGATGAAGGCCGATGATGCGAAGCGGTTGAAGCAGCTTGAGCGTGAGAACAGCCGGTTGAAGGCGATCGTGGCTGATCAGGCGCTGGAGAACCGGGCGTTGAAGGAGATCAGCCGGGGAAACTGGTAGGCCCAGTCCGCAGACGCCAGGCGGTCGCGATGCTCCGCGATCGTCTCGGCGTCAGCGAGCGCTGGGCATGCCGAGTAGTAGGACAGCATCGCTCCACCGAGCGCTACGAGCCCAAACAGGCTGAGGATGACCAGGCGTTGCGAGCCGAGCTACGCAAGTTCTCGGTGAAGCGCCCGCGGTGGGGTTACCGACGCGCGCACCATCATCTGCGCGAGGAGGGGTGGGATGTGAACCGTAAGCGGGTGCAGCGACTGTGGCGCGAGGAGGGGCTGCGCGTCCCCGAGCGCAAGCGTAAGCGCCGCCGGCTGGGCGAGTCGACGGTCCCGGCGCAGCGGCTGCGTGCTGAGCGCCCCAACCACGTGTGGGCGTTTGACTTCCAGTTCGATCAGACCGCTGATGGGCGGGCGTTGAAGGTGTTGAACATCGTGGATGAGTTCACACGCGAGTCGCTGGTGATGCTGGTCGCTCGCAGCATCGACGCTGAGATGGTCGTGCAGGCGCTGGAGCGCCTCGTGGCCGAGCGTGGCGCCCCGGAGTTCCTGAGGATGGATAACGGGCCGGAGATGACCGCGCACGCGCTCTCAGACTGGTGCCGACTATCGAACACCGGGACCGTGTTCATCGATCCGGGCTCACCATGGCAGAACCCGTTCGTGGAGAGCTTTCACTCCAGGGTGCGTGACGAGCTCCTGGATATCGAGGAGTTCTCCTGTCTGGCAGAGGCGCGGGTCGTGATCGGTGACTGGCAAGAGGACTACAACCAACGCCGTCCACACTCATCGCTCGGGATGCTCACTCCGGCCACCTTCGCCGCCCAACACGCCGCCACCACCGACCGCAAGGCGGCATGACCCCGACCCCCGGGGAGAGGACGCGCCGGTCGGGTCGTGCTCCCCTACGGCCTACGGCCTCCACTCCACACAACCCGACCACACCACCAGCTACCCTCCCCGTTACCACTAACCACCAACTCTCACCCGTAGTGGACCGAAAAGCGGGGGCCGGTCACAATCAGCGTCCGGTTTATCACGCGGGCAAACAACAACGCTCAGCGCCACAGCGTTCCGCTTGTCACATTCTCGGCCACCAACGTCTCGCCCGCACCGACAGGCTGAAAGAGTCCTGCGCTGGCCAACACGACGGGTAGCACGTCACACGCGCCGAGTTCGAGGTCTCGGATCAGGCGTGGAGCCACACCCTCAGGCTCGCGCTAAGGGCTCACGTCTCGGTTGATGCGGGGTGTATGACGTAGTTCCACTCGCCGTGGAAGGTGTCTCGTTCGATGTTCACGGCGTCGAGTTCTTGGTCTGTGACTTTGACGCCCTTGGGATAGTCGCGGTCGTCGAGTTGGGCGTATACCTTCAGGCCGGTGCTGGTGGTGGTGGCGGCGATCAGGTTGATGATGACCTCGTGGCTGATCAAGGGCTTGCCGCGCCAGTTCATGCTCATGAAGCTGAACAGGCGGTGCTCGATCTTGTTCCACTTCGAAGTGCCGGGCGGGAAGTGGCAGACGGCGATCCGCAGGCCCGTTTGGTCTGCGAGCTTTCCCAGCTCAACCTTCCATAGCCGTGTGCGGTAACTATTTGATCCGCCGCTGTCGGCCGTGATCGTCAGCTCCTCGGCATCCGGGTAGCGCTGCTTGCCGAGGCTCTCCCACCAACTCTGGATAGAGGCAGCCGCGAACTGGGCGGTGTCGCGGTCCACCCCGACGTTGACCCACCCCTCATCAAGGGTGAGATCCAATACCCCGTAAGGGATCGCGTGCCCCAACTCCTTGTCCTTGAAATCGTGGGTACGGACCTGCACTGGCTTTCCCTTCGGCTCGAGCTCCCGTCCGACGGCCTTGAAATCCCCGACCAGCTCGCGCTTCTTGGTATCCACACTGATCGCTGGCTCACCACGCTCGATCGCTTTTTGAACGACCGCGTTTATGTGCGCGAACTGCGCGTCACGATCCGGGTGGTCTGCCCCCTCCCTGGCCTTCTGGTTGGCCTGCAGGCTGTATCCCAACCGTTTCAGCAGGCGCAGGACTGTGCTGTCGCTCACCCCATAGCCACGCTCAGCGAGCGCCCCGGCGAGCTTCACAGCGCTCTTGGACGTCCACCGCAACGGCGAGCAGGGATCACCTCGAGTCTCGGGGGCCACCAGCCGCTCGAGCTCCTCTTCGATCCCGGGATGCGTCTCCTCGATCGGCTTATTACCCGCCCCCCGACGACGCACGCGACCCTCATCGAGCACCTCACTGGACTCCAGCTCACGAACACCACGACGAACCGTCTCCTGGTCAAGACCAGTCGCCCGCGCGACTGCCGCGATGCCCCCATACCCATGCGAACGAGCCTCTGCGGCCGCCCACAACCGCCGCCGGCGCTCATCCAACACGCCCTTCTCCCTCAACAGCCGAAAACGCTCCCCAATCGCCCGCTCATCAATCACACCAACAGGTTCTACACAACCCCCGCAAACCCTTCACTTATTGAGATGCGAGCCCTAATCCATCCCCAGCGGCCCCGTAGCTGCCCCGCTCAAGAACTGCCGCACGAACGGATTCTCCGAGGAGAACATCTGCTCAGCCGTGCCCGACTCCACGATCCGCCCGCGCCAGAGCAGAGCGATGTATTCGCCGATCTGGCGTGCTGAGGCGATGTTATGGGTGACGACCAGGTAGGTGCCGCCATACTGCTGGTGCATCTCCTGGATCAGGTCGCAGAGCAGGGCGGTGCGGACCGGGTCGAGGCCCGAGTCGGGCTCGTCGAAGATCACGATGTCGGGCTCCATCACGAGCGCGCGGGCGAAGCCGGCGCGCTTGCGCATGCCGCCCGAGAGCTGCGATGGCATGTCGTGGATCGCATCGATGAGACCGACATCCGCCAGACGATCGCGCACGGTCTGCGCGATCTGGGACTCCGGGTAGTCGGTGTGCTGGCGCAGCGGGAACGCGACGTTGTCGAAGACATTCATCGAGCCGAAGAGCGCGCCGTCCTGGAAGAGGACGCCGATCCGGCGGCGCATGTGCAGCAGCTCCGGCAACGTCATCTTGGGCACCGATTCGCCATGCACGAGGATCTCGCCGGAATCCGGGAACATCAGCCCGATCAAATGCTTGATCAGCACGCTCTTGCCGGTGCCGGACGGTCCGAGCACGACCGTGATCGTGTCGTCGGGGAAGGAGACGTTGAGCCCGTTGAGCACCGGCACGCCCGCCAGCCGCTTTACCACATCGATGCACTGGATCGACCAGCGGCCCTCGTCGCCGTCCACGTGCTTGGGCTGCGTCGGCTGCGCCGAGTGGTAGCGGAAGTCGTCGGTATCGCCGACGGTGCTGCCGTCCGCTACCTCGCCAGGACCGTCTTGCTCGATCGTCTCGCCGCTATCCATCGTTCGATCCTATCCCTCGGAGCCGCAGCGCTCGATGACTGCGATGGCTGTCTTACTTGTGGTAGGTGACATGGGGGAATTGGCTGGTCTGGCCGTTGAAGCTGAACGGTTCCTGCTTGTTGCATGATGGAGCCGGCACGGAGTTGCTCGTGCTGCCGGGGGCGTTCGCGACTTTGTGCTGTATCAGTTCGTTAATCAATTCTTCGGAGACTTCCGTGTTGGCCGGGCCTTCGATCGTGGGCGCGGAGTCCGCGCAGTTGCTCGCACTGAACACAGGCAGGCCGCTCGCAAGCAGGCTGAAGGCGCCGGAGTGCGAGTATGCGTTGTTGCGGTTGGTCCCGAGGCGGCTCTGCAGCACCGCCAGCGATTCCGGACCAAGGTGCTGCATTGCCCGCAGGTAGTGCGGTCGGTAGTTATTCAGCGCCGATATGTTCGAGTCGTTGGTCCTGCCCTGGCTCGCCGCAGCGAAGTTGGCGAAGAACCCTTCGACCGTGGGAAGGTATTCGTCTGTGTACTGCAGGAAGGGGTCGAAGTTGTGCAGCACGGGACGCACCGCTTCCAGGAAGGGAGTTGTGAGGCCAAGCGACTTGGCGAACGCCGGCAGGCCCTGCTTGGCGGCGCTGGTCAGCGGTCCAAGCGATGTGAGAAGGGCGTCGAAGTTGGGTGCGAAGCTCTCGGCGGTGCGCAGCAGCAACGTCAGTTCACGCTCGGCGGGCTTAAGCTCCGTGAGCAGCGGGCTGGCGTTGGTGGCCAGGTGGTTGAGACTGCGCAGGCCCGTTTCAGAGCTGCGCTCGATGCCGGGAAGTTCGCGCCAAGCGTCCGCGAACTGAGCGCTGGCGGCGGCCGCCGGCGTCAACACAGCCTGCCCGTCGGCTATCAGACGTTCGAATTGGTGGTTGCGTTCGGTGAGATCATCGAAGACCTTGCCAGTGTTGCGGACCACCGCGCTGACCGCGGCAGACTGCCCGTTCAGCGCACCGAGCAGGCGGTTCGTGCCTTCCAGGAACGGCTCCAGCGTGGCGAAGGAGAGGTTGAGCGATTCGCCCTGGCCGCTGAAGGATTCTGCCTGCGACTGCATCCAGACGCGCCACGACTGCCTGACCTTGGGGTTGAAGGTGTTGAGGATGTCGTCGAGCGTGACCAGCGGTTCGACGTTGCCGGAGGCTAGGTGCGCTTCGTTTGCCAGCACCGGCGCCTGGTTGCTGCCTGGCGTAACTTCGACGTAGGTCTCTCCCAGAAGCGTCTTCTGGCGCAACTGCACGCGGTCGGCGGTGTGCAGCGGGGCGTAGCGGCTTTCGATTTCCAGCGTGGCCTGGGTCTGGTTGCGGCCGTCAAGCTTCAGACCCACCACGTGCCCGACCGGCACGCCGCTGATCTTGACTTCCGACTGTTCTGCCAGCGCCAGCGTGCGCGGGAAGTCGGCGGTGAAGCGATAACCCTTCGGCTTCAGCGGCACCGGGCCGCCGAATGACTGCCAGAGGAACAGCAGCAGGCCAAAGCAGCTGAGCGCGAACAGCGCAATCACGAGGATGTTCGCGAGCGTGGGGGCGCGCTTCTGCATCTAGCGTCCACCTCGCTTTGCGCCCGCGGCTTGAGCGGCGGGTGACTGCGCGTTGGTGTGGGCTTTTGGCACGGAGGCCGTGACGGCACCCTTCACTTTTTCTTTGATTTCTTCTTCGCACTTCTGCTTGGTCGGGGGCTGGAGCAGGTTGTAAAAGATTTTGATCGTCGGGTTGATCGTTGCCGCACCTTGGATGATTTCCGTGAGTGCGCAGTTGTAGTAGAGAAGCGCGCGCCCCATTGGTCCGTTCGCGTCGGAGGTGCTCAGCGCGCTGTTGAAGTCGTGGTTCGCCCAGTCCAAGAAGAAGAGGAACCCGGCCTGCTTGGGTTCGGGGTTGTAGCCAAGCTCGTTGAAGAGTTCGTCGACCACTTCGAAGCTGCTCGTCAGTTCGGGTAGCGCCTCGTTGAAGTCCTTGGTCGCGGGCGTTACCTGCTTGAGGACGGGCAACACTTCGCGTGTGAACGGCGCGATTTCGTTCTTGATCACCGGGGTGCTGCTCTTGGCCAGCGCCCTCAGCGCTTCCTGGCTTGGGCCATAGGAGGTCGCAAAGCCGTGCAGTTTGCTCAGCGTCGGCGCAACCACGTTTGCCGCGTGCGCTAGAGCGCCGAGACCGCGGTCTGTCTTCTGCAGCGTCCCGGGCAGCGTCCGCAGTGTGTCTTCCACTGCCGTCTGCTGCTTGGAGAAGACGGTGAAGACGCGGTTGGAGGCCTCGATCACTTCCGAGAGCTGCCTGTCCTTGCCACCGATCGCGTTCAGCAGCAACTGGAAGTTGTGGATCGCGTGTTCGATGTTGACGTGGCGTAGGTGCAGTTCGCTGTTGATCTTCTGCAGGTCGCGCGTGATCGGATCGAAGCGGGTGAAGTCCGCCGAGAGTGAGCGGCCGTTTTCCTTCAGGGCCACGCCGGCGTTGACGAGCAGCTCCTGCAGATAGGTGCGCGTTTCGGCGTCGAGCGCGGCCAGGAACTGGTCGAAGTCGCCGTCGGGCGTGGTCTGCGAGAGCGAGAAGGTGTAGCCGGAACGGACGCTTCCTGTCCTGACGAGCCCGGGTGTGATCTGGATCGTCTCGTCCTTCAGCTGCGTACGCGGGCGCATGATCAGAGTCGAGTCGCGGTAGATGTCGCGCGCGTACTTGGGGGTTATTTCCATCGTCACGACGGCAACGCCGTTGCGGGTTTCGACCGCTCCGATTTCGCCGATCTTGGCGCCGGCGATCGTGACGGCCTGGCCCTGACCGGGCGTGAGCGCATCGCCGCTCTGGAATTCGGCCTTCAGCACGAAGTGGCTGCGACCGAAGATCGGCACCCACCCTGGCAGCGAGAGCCGCTCTTGGGAGAGGATGTAGCCGCCCACGAGAGCCGCAAGCAAGATCATCCCGACCACTGCAGCGAAGGCGCCGCTGTAGCGGGAGATCTGGTCGCGGATGCCGCGTCCGGCGTCGTTTGCCTCGGGGCTCATCATCCGCTCCCATCCGCTGGGCCAGATGCGAGCGGGCCGTTGACGTTTGGCACCTTCTGGGACGAACACGCCACGTGCGGCTCGTATGGCGGCTCTTTGCTGGGGAAGCTCGGCCGGGTGCCTTCGGGGGTGTACGTTGCCTTGCCTATCAGCTTCTGGCCTTCGCCCTTGACACCAACGAGCGAGGTCTTGCCCGATATGACCGTGTGGCCGCCGCCGCCGGCAAGCGCGCGGAGGTAGTTGCCATTGCCGTCGAAGTTCTGGCTCAGGCCGCTGAGTCCGGTGAGCGCATACCAGAATTCTTCATAGACCTTTGCGCCCGAGGTGGCCGCGCCGTCAAGCAGTTTGGCTTCGCCGGCAGGGTAGAAGACCTTGGTCAGGCACTGGTTGAATTCTCCGCTCGATTCGAAGAATTCCTTCTGTCCCCCGATCAGACCCGCCAGTTGGGGCGTGGCTTCGCTCAGGCTCTTTGCGACGCCGCCGAGCTCTTCGGGCGCAAACAGCGACCGCAGCGCCGCGATCCACGGCAGCGCAGCGGTGATGGTCGAGCCGGTCTGCTCCACACCTGGCGCGAACGCATCCGAGAACGATCTGATCGGCGCCTCGGCACGATGCAGTGCAGCAAAGCCGCGATCGAATGAGCGCAGCGCGCCCGGCAGCACCGCGACAGCCGCTTTGAGGCTGCTCGACTGAGCGGCGACCGCTCCGAGCGTCGTGTTGAGGTGGTCGACCCATTCTCCGAGCGCCTGCTCGTTGGTGCCAAATCCCTTGCTGACCTTGCCGAGGCCGGAGATCAGCTTTGAGATGTCGTGGGCTTCCACGCCACCGAGCGCCTGCATATCGATGCTGCTGCCACGCAGCGCGCCCAGGCCATAATGAGCAGCGTCTTTCAGCGCTTCTGCGGCGGTAAGCCCCTGCACTTCCGGCGCCTGGCTGGTGTCTTCGGCCGCCGTCGGCTTGTGCGTCAGCGCTTCGCCATAGTTCTGAAGCAGCGACTGGAGGTTGGTGCGCGTGTTTGCGTTCAGCGCATCGAGCACCTGATCGAGCTGCACCGGAACGGCTGTGCGGGTGATCGGCACCGTGTAACCGGAGGAGACCGTCGGGGAGGACGGGCTTCCGGGCTGCAGTTCGATGTACCAGCTGCCTTCGAGAAACAGGCGGGGGCGGATCTTCATCTGCGCGTCCCGATGAATGGGCAGGCCGTTTTCCGAGATTTCCATCGTGACGAGTCCGGCGTCGCCCTCCCGTTGCACGGATGAGACCGTGCCGATGGTGACACCGGCGATCCGCACCGGCGATTTGGGCGCGATGTTCTGCGCCGAGCTGAACATCGCCTTCAGCCGGAAGCCATGCGTGAACGGAATGTGCTTGGAGAAGCCGAAGTAGACAGCCACTGCAATCACCACGATCAGCACGATGCCGAAGCGCACTGGGTTTGAGCGCCGCAGCTCGACCACGGGCACCTCGTCGCGCCGGCGCCAGAAGCGAAGGCCGCTCATTTGCTGCCTTCTTTGATGCCGAGAGCTTTTAGCACAGACTTTTCTGTGTATACGCGACCAAAGAGGTTCTGATCTCGCTTGGTCGGTTCCGAGAAACGGTTGGCGCTTGCCGCCTTGCCGATTTCCTGGCGTCCCTTCGTGTAGGTCTGATTGCCGGCTTCGCACGCAGCGGCATTCGGGTATGCGTTGTAGTGCAGGTAGTTGGTTGGGATGTATTCGCCCGGTTTGCCTTTCACCTGCTCTTCCGACAGCGAGTTTGCCGGCGCCGATGCCGGATAGCCCTCACTGTTGGGGCCGCTCGGCGGCAGTATGGGCAGGACGCGTGCGACGGTGCCCACGCCGATGCTCTCGGACAGCAGGCTCGCGGCGTTGCGGAACGTGAGCGTGAGGTAGTTGCAGTTCTTCTGCTCAGCGGCGAGCCCCTTCACCAGCGGCCCGCCGATCGTCGTGGTGTGCGTGATGTCTTCGAGCGCAGCCTCGACGATCGGTTCTTCGGCGAACTTCTGCACGGACCTTGCGGCTTCTTCCAGCTCGCCGTTCAACGACACTGCTGCATTCAGGTTGACTGTGCCCACCTTCACCGCATGCCCGAGCGGAGGCGCGGCCACCTTCAGCGCCGCGGCGCTTGGCCGCAGCAGACGCATGAATTCGGTGCCCTGGTCGATGAATTTGGCCTGGTATGGCAGCGATTCGGTGGCGGTCTTCAGTGATGATGGGCCGTCCACGATCGCGGCTTCAAGCGAAGGCGCCACGCCCGCCCAGGCGCCGAAGAGACTGTCGAGGTCGGCGTACAGTTGGCCCTGCTGCGTGGCGACCGGAGCGACTTCTTTGGCTGCGCGGTCCAGCGCCGGGAAGAAGTTCGCCAGGTCGGTCTGCGGCGAGTTGAGATTGTGCAGCACCGGGGTCAAGCGATGGACGATCGGCTTCAGCAGCCCGAGCGCTTCGTTGATTTCAAGGCCGCGCCCGGCAAGACCGGCGCCGAATTCGTCGAGGTTGCTCTGGCTGGCCACACGCGTGGGCTTGTTGAACATGTCGAAGAATTCGCCGATGTCAACCTGTTCGTGGGTCTGCGAGATCGGTATCTCCCCACCCGCCGGTATCGTCCGCAAGGAGGTGCCGCGTTCCAACGCCAGGTACTTCAAGCCGATCGAGGAGATCGAGGGCACCGTCGCGGTGGTGTCGGCCGGCAGCGGCTGCACGCTCTTTTCGAGCTTCAGGTAGGCGTAGACGACCACCTGTCCGTTCTGCTGCTCCTGTGGCACGAGCTTTTCCACAATTCCTACGCGCGTGCCGCCAATCCGCACGTCATTGCCCGGGAACAGGTTCGCCGCGCTCGGCAGCTGCACCCGGATGTCGTACGTCGGCGTAAACGGCAGCCCGTGGTTGGCGTTGTAGGAGATGTAGACGGCGATCACCGCTATCAGCGCCGTTACGGCGCCGATCAGCAGCGGGCTGCCCGCAAGCGATCCTCGGCGCCGGTTCATGGCACCTCCGATGGGTCGCATCCGAGCAGGCCTTCGTCGGTGAATGGCGAGGAGCCGTCTTCGGCGGGCTGGGTGGCTGCGCCCGGGCAGCGGCGCAGCTGTTTGGTGATCAGGCCTTCCAGGCCGCCTTCCGGCGTGGTGGGCTTGAGTTTTTCGCCTTCGTATTTGAAGTCGGCGAAGTTGGGGCTGACGCGCTCGTACTGCCCGGTGGCGTCGCGGTAGCCGGCCAGCGACCCGAAAGTGCGGAACAGGCCGATCAGATCGGGCGAATAGGGACCGAAGAAGTTGGTGATCGGCACCGACTGGTCGAGCGCCTTCACGGCTTCGGGTGAGGCGGTCTGCAACGACTTGTAAAGGCCGGGCGCGGCGCGCACGAAATCGGTGAGGTCGTTGTTTGGCCCAGACTTGGAGAACGCGCTGGCCAGCTGGGCGGTGACCGGCGTGCCCTCCTTGAACAGCCCCCGCAGCGCAGCGAGGAACGGCGCCAGCTGCTTGAAGTTGGGCTTTGAGGCATCGACCAGCCGTTCAAGCGAGTCAACCATGGAGGGCACGCCGGCAAGCGCCACGTTGCCTTCGTGCAGCGCCTTGGGCAGCACTTTCAGGCCTTCTTCGAGGTTCTTTGCCTCGGATGCGATCGCGCCGAAGGTGGTGGCGCCGTTGCCGACCAGGCTGCTCAGCTGAGTGCCGTGGTTTGCGAGCGTTTCGAGTGTCTTGGCCCCTTCAACAAGCGCCGCAGTGAGGACCGGTTCTTCGCGCGTGAGCTCGTTGAAGACGTGGTTGGTGGCTTTGAGCGCGGTGCTGAAGTAGGGCGTGGCGGCGTTGATGTCCTTGCCGACCCCCTGGTACTGCGTGGCGTTGCCTTCGATGAACTCTTCCAGGCCCTTCCGAGTCTGCGGGTTGAGCGTGTTGAAGAGTTCGTCGAGGTCGACCGGCACTTCGGTGGCGCTAGTCGGCAGCGTCGCGCCGGAGGGCAGCACCGGATTGTTATTGGGGCCGGGCGCAAGCGAGATGTAGCGGCCCGCGACGCTCGTGAGGTCCGGCACGCGGATCAGTGCCCTGGTGCCCTGGTGCAGCGGCAGCAACGAGGATTCGATGTCAACCGTTATTGCCGCCTGGTTATTGGAGGTGAGTTCGATGTCCTTGACCGTTCCGACCGGCACCCCGCCCACCTGCACCTGATCGCCGCGCACCAGTCCGCCGGCGTTGGTGAACAGCAGGTGATAGGTGGCATTGCTGGAGCCGGAGAAGAGTACGTAGGCGAGGATCAGCACGACCAGTGCGAGCCCCCCGACAGCGAGCACGCGCGCCCAGGTGAACACGGGCCGGCCTGCTCCGTCCGCCGCTCCGTTGCCGGCGACGGGAGGGGCGGGCGTCTGGGGTGGGCGGTTGACGGTCGCCATCGCTAACCCGCGCCTTCCTGGGCGCCGGAGGGATCGGGGACCGATGCTGCGGAAGCGCCCTGCGAGACCCCCGGGTCGGGGATCTCGGCGAGCCTTTCGTCGAGCGCGGTCCACTGGCTGCCCTGCAGCGGTGCGCCGGCGGTCGCGATCCGTGCGCCACCGCCCGCCGCGCCATTCGCCGGCGCAAATGCGACATGCACAAGTGCGCGGCTGGCCGGCAGCGTCACCGCCTCGCGCGAGCCGAGATAGCTCACGGGGCCGGCGATCTTCTGCGGCTTCATCGTGCCCTGCAGGTCCAGCAGCTTGCGCTCGAGCAGGTCGGCGACGGCACCGGCACCGGCGTGGCCTTCGATCGCAACGCCATTGACGGCTGTAATGTCGAACGCATCGCCGCGTTCGTATCCGCTGAGGCCTTCGTGGGCGCCGCGGCTGACGTCACACCTCAGTCCTTGGACCCTGGGTCGCAGGCCGGAGACGGACAGCACCTCCAGCGTGGCCAGTACTCGCCGGTCGATCCGGCCGGCCTCGATTTCGCGGCGCTCGCAGGCCGCCAGTCCGATGCCTTTGTTGCGCAGCACCTGCTGCTGCAACTGCCCTCTGGACTCCAGCAGCGCCTGCCCGGCGCTCGGCGAGACCGACAGGAACGGGCTCTCGCCCTTGGCGCCGTAGATGCCGGTGTCTTCCAGCGCCACCCAGCTGTCGAGCAGCGGCTTGGGGTCGATCAGCGGAGATTGGCTGCCGCCCGGGCGTACCTGGAAGAGCAGGTGCGCGTCCGGCGTGGCGGCGAGATGCCCGAGCACGGTGCCCGCAATCACGGTGGCGCCCGGGCGCAGTGCCCGCAGGTAGACACGCTCGGGTCCTTCCAGGAAGGACCTCGGGTGGGCGGCAGCGGTCTGGTGGGCTGGCAGCTGACTCGGGTGCGGCGCCGTCGCGGGCGTGCTCGTTCGGCTCAGTTCTTCGGCGACACCGAACGTGAAGCCCGCTTCCACCGAGGCCATGCTCAGGGGCGGGTGTGGCTGCACGCCGGCTGTAGCCGCCTGCTTTGGCGCAGTCTTGAGCCCACCGGCGCTCGGCTCAAAGCCGCCATCACCTTCTCGTGGAGCGAGCACGGGGTAAAACGAGGCGACGTCGCCGAGGTCGGCGTAGGTGAATACATCGCCGCCCGCGTCGCGCACAGAGACGTATAGTCCCAGCGCAGCAGAGCGCCCGACCGCGATCACCGTGCCATCCTTGGCGGCGATCACGGGCGAGCCCGGTTCGCTGTAGATCGCGGTGCCGACGAGCGTCTTGCCATCGGGCCCGCCCATGAAGCCATCGTCGAAGTGCGCCGCGGCGTGCACCGGAAAACGCGCTTCGGAGAGGTCGGTTACAGCTCCAACCATTTCCGGCGGCAGGCTGCCGAGCAGCTGCGCGCGCAGCATCACAGATTCGACGTAGGCCTGCGAGTGGTTGTAGGCGTAGATCGCAGTGCGGATGTGGGCGGCGCCTCCGGCTGCGCTCAGATACCGCGCGGCGGCGAAGATCGCGTCAGCCGGGTTGTAGGGGTCCATGTAACCGGCGCCGCCAGCGTCCACGCCCCACTGCTTCCACTCCACCGGCATGAACTGCATCCAGCCCTCCGCGCCGGCGCTTGAGAGGTTCAGGTCGCGGCCGTAATCGCTCTCGACTTCGTTGATGGCCGCCAGCACTTGCCAGGGCACGCCGTAGGCGATGCCGGCCGCCTGGTAGACCGGCAGCAGGAACGCAGGCACATCAAAGGCTTCCAGGAAGAGGCTCGGCAGCCCCGAGACCGGTGTGCGAAGCGAGAACGGCAGTGGCGCGGCGCCGTTCTTGCCGGCGATGCCGGGAGGCAGGGGGTTGGTCGACCTCTTCTTAGTGCCCGGCGCCTTGGCAGCGCCGTGATGAGCGCCGGATGTCTGGGTGCTGCCTGTCTGTGTGCGCGAGGTTCGCGACGCCGACGTCTGCCGCTGCGGTGCTTCCCGTTCGACTTCGGGGGCAGCGCTCCCGGTGGCAGAGCTCGACGTGCTGGACGCTTCGGAGGTGCTCGTTATGGAGAGACCGGATCCCGTGGAGGTCGTGATCGTGCTCGCCGTCGTGCTGGTTTCGGTGGCAGGGCTCCCGTCGGCGAGCGCCACCGCAGGAATGCCCAGCACGAGCATCCCGACTGCGCCGGTGATCATGCGTCTTGTCAGTCTCGTGCTCATCAGCTCCCCAGCAGGTATTCGAGGAGTCGTTCGCTGACGCCGGGAGCTTCGGCGCCCGGTTTGTAATAGGTCGTGTGAGCCGAGTTGCCGCCCGCGGGCCGCGTCGATCCGCCAGCGTCTTCGCTGGTCTGGAGCCCTTCGCTTCCGGGGTACTCCGCGATCGCCTGCGCGGCGGTCTTGCCTTCCAGGACCGCAAGCGTGCGCGCCACGATCGTGCTGTCGTGGCTACGTGTGCTCGCTGCGTCAGCACGGGCCGATTTGGCTTTTTCTTCTTCTTCGCTCTCGACGAAGTTGGCCGAGCAGCCAGTATTGACTTCGACCGCGTAATTGATGCAGGCGGCCGCCACCGGTTCAGCGCGCAGGAAGTGGCCCAGCTTGTCGTAGCCGTTGGTCGAGCCTGCCGTCATGAAGATGAAGTCCATCAAGCGCTCTATGCCGCCGGATTCTTTGAATTCTCTGAGCAGCGTCGAGAGGTTCGTCGCGAACGGCTTGGCGGAGGCCCCGAGCGGTTCCAGCTGATCGAGCAGCTTCGTGGTCGACTTCAGGGCCGGCCCCGTGACCTTGCTCGTCTGGCCAAGGCTTGTGAGGTAGCGGCTCGTGGCTTTGGAGAACGGCGCGAGGTTTTCAAAGAGCTCGTTGACGGCGGGCGCCGCGGCGTTCAGGTCTTCAAAGGTCGGCGTCGTCTGTTCGGCGAAGTGCTGCACCCGTTCGGTCGCGGGGCCGAGCTGCTTGAGGAAGCCCGGCAGCCGCTTGAGGTTCTCTTCGATCCCGGCCAGGTGGCGCGCGCCGGCCTGCGCGACGGTGTTGCTGTGTTCGATGAAGCCCGCGACGTGCTCTCGATTGGCGGCGATCGGCGCCAGCGCGCGGTCCGATTCGACCGCCAGATCGGCGAGCACGTGGTTCTGCTGGGCGAAGGTGTGCAGCACGGCTTCCAGTTCGCGCAGGCCGGGGTCGGCCCGCTGGATCACTTCGTGCAGTTCGCTGCCGCGCCCGGCGAAGCCGGCTCCGAGTTCGTTGAGGATGATCCGCAGCGCCTGGGACTGCGGCAGCCGAGTGATGTTCTGCAGCTGGTCGACACCGACGGGGCTTGAGGTGTTGTTGAGCGGCAGCAGCACTTCGCCGGCGCCTTCCCGGCCGGCCGGTATCCGTTTCAGCGGCGGCGGCAGCGCGGCTCCTTCGGGATGCGGCCGCGTCGGCGAGCAGTTGACGTACTGCTCGCCCAGCAGCGACTGGGGCAGGATCGTGCACGAGGCGTTCTGGCGGAAGTCCTGGAAGCCCGGGTTTTCGATGTGAAGCTGGACCGCGGCCTTGCCTTCGGGCGTGGCCGTGACTTCGCCGACTTTGCCGATTTTCGCGCCCTGCGCCTTGACTTCCTCGCCTTCGGTGACGTTGTTGGCGTCGTCGAAGATCGCGCGCACGGTGTAGGAGCCGTTGCTGCCGCCGGCGGCGCTGAGCAGCACGATGGCGAGGATCGCGGCCGCACCGGCCGCGACCGCAGCGAACCCCATCGCCCCTCTCCTCCACCTAGCGGTGCTCTTCACCCCGTTCCCTTCCTCGATCACCGGCAGCGTCGGGGGCAGGCCCTTGATGGGCGCCGCCCCAACGCGGTCGCGGCTTGGCGCGCGGCCCGCCCTCGTAGCGAGCCGCACGCATGCCTAAGCCCTGCTTGCGCCTACGCCTTCGGACACGGCACCTTTGTCGTCTTTTCCACCTTCTGCCACGACGATTCCGATTCGCTGCCGCCGAACCACATTTCGGCCTTGATGGGGAAGCCGCCCTTCGGGCAGGAGGTCGGCACCGTGCCGTAGGAGATGAGTTTGCCGCCCTTCTTCACGATCGCACCGACGGTGACCTTGATCTGTTCGGCCATCGCGAAAGGCGCGCCGCTGACCGTTTCGATCAGCGGTACGTTCGAGGTGAGCTTCTTGCTGAAGGCACCGGACGCGCCCGTGATGCCGCCTTCGGCGTACTTTTCGATCGACGCCGGTTCCTTGCCTTCGATCCAGAAGGTCAGCCCGCTGGAGGTGAAGTAGGCCTGCACGAGCACTTTCTCGGCGACGGCCGTTTTGCCGAAGAAGACCTTGCCGCCCGCTTCGCCGGGCGGGCTCGCTTCAGAGCCTTTCGGGCACGGCGGTTCCAGATGGTTTTCGAATTTGCTTTTCGAGCAGGTCGGGAAGCCTTTGGTCGTGATCTTCGTGCCTTTGGGCAGGTAGACCTCGACGCGCCGCAGCGGCGCCGGACCGACGTTCAGCAAGGTGCCTTCGGTGAAGCCTTCGCTCGCGGTCGGATATTCGTTGCCCTTGATCGTGAACACCGCTTCGAAGGCGGCGGGCTTGCCGAGGATGTTGCCGGTGCCCGGCCACGTCGGCCCACCCTTTTTGGTCAGGTTCTTCGGAACCGGCACCGCCTTGGCTTTGAAGGTCACAGTGGGCACAGCAGATGCAGCCGCCGGAACCCCAAGGACCGCTGCGCCAAGCAGCGCCAGACACATCGATGCTCTGCGCATCATCTCGTCTCTCTCCTCTGGTCTATTTGCAGATCCGCCTCGATCCGGGTAGCTCCGAGACCCTGACGGCCCGGCGACATCGAGACCCCCATGCCCCAACGACATGGAGAACCACTGGAAACCATACCTGTACGTCCGGTTGCGTTCAAGTTCAAGCCATCCGTTCAGGAACGTTCTGACGGTAGATCTTCCCGCTTAGCGGCACATAAATGCATGGAACGCCTACATCGGCAACTGACCTAACCTTCAGGTTGAGGGTTAGGTCCAGCTCTGCTAGAGCTCTTCCGGCCTCATCCAAGGTCCAGGCGCTCGCCGCCGTAGCGAACGCCGACGGGCTCGAGCACGACCTCCCGTGGGCCCTGCTCTGCAGATCCGCCCAGCAGCGCCTGCAAGCCAAGACTCTGAGCCAGGGCGACTACGCGGTCACCGTAGCCGGGCCGGCAGTAGACCGCGAAGCCTGCGCCCATGTTGAAGGTGGAGTAGGCATCCTGCGCGTCAAGCCCTGCCTGCTCGACGAGGAAGGCCAGCACCTCCGGTACGGGTGGCAGCTCCTTGATCCGGTAGCTCAGCTGGGCCGCCGGGCGCATCAGCTTCAGCATCCCGTGGCCGGTGATGTGGCTGAGGTAGACGATCGGAA
Organism: uncultured Actinomycetota bacterium; assembly: GCA_963805565.1. Lineage (GTDB taxonomy): Bacteria > Actinomycetota > Thermoleophilia > Solirubrobacterales > Solirubrobacteraceae > Palsa-744. Next base: position 241,252 of record CAWDUK010000001.1, read on the forward strand.
GATCCGCCTCAAGCAGCGCGGCTACGAGCGGGACGTAGATGATCGACGGCGCCAGCAGCGCCTCCCCGAAGCTCATGCCGCCGGGAAGCTCAGTCGCGTAGCCGCCGGGTAGACGGCCCGCCACCAGGCGCGCAAGCGAGGCTCCGTTGGCGTGCAGGCCGCTGGAGGCGATCAACACGATTTCATCGCCAACCGCCAGATCGGCGCCCAGGATCGGCGCGCGGCCCTGGGGCACCGCACCGACCGCCGAGCCAGCAAGCTCGATGTCCGGCTCTGAGAGCAGCCCCGGTAGCGAGGGGGACTCCCCTCCTCCCCACGTGCAGCCGGCGACCTCGCACGCCCGCTGCCACCCGGATCGCAGCGAGCCCCCACGCCTGCCGCGGCCATACCACTCCGAGGCGCCGGTGGCGAAGTAGGCGGAGCAAACCAGGGGCAGCGCGCCCACGCAGCAGAGGTCGTTGACGATCGCCGCGACCGTGTCATAGGCGACATCGGCGAAGCGGTCGAGGCCAAGCTCTTCCTCTACCTGTCTGGCGATCACCGACTTGGTGCCAAGACCCTCGACCACGAAGGCAAGGCTCTGGCCGCCGTGCTCGAAGACGAACGCCGGCTCCCCGCGCGAAGCGTCGATCGCGCGGCCGCCGCGCGCAGCCAGCAGCGAGGAGGTCGTGAGCGCGCTGGCGACCGCGCTGCGCTTGCCGGCATCCAGCGCGTCGTAGTCGACGCCCGCGTCGCGGTAGCTGCTTTCTTTGACCTGGCCGTCGCTCACCTGCGGCGCAGCCTATCCTCCCCGTGGCCGGGGCGGCCTGCACGAGAGCGAGAGGAGAAGCATGGACTTCCAGCACAGCGAGCGCTGCATGCAGTTCATGGAGCGCCTGAACGCCTTCATGGAGCGGCACGTCATCCCCGCCGAGGAGACCTACGCGCGCCAGCTGCGCGAGTCCGGCGACGCCCACCATCAGCCGCAGGTCATGGAGCAGCTCAAGGAGCGCGCGCGGGAGCTTGGCCTCTGGAACATGTTCCTGCCCGACCAGAACGACGGCGCCGGGCTCTCAAACGCCGAGTACGCGCCCCTGGCGGAGATCCTCGGCCGCTCCCCGCTCGCCTCGGAGGCGTGCAACTGCTCGGCGCCGGACACCGGCAACATGGAGGTGCTGCACCAGTTCGCAAGCCCCGAGCAGCGCGAGCGCTGGCTTGCGCCCCTGCTGGCAGGCGAGATCCGCTCTGCCTTTGCGATGACCGAGCCGCAGGTCGCAAGCTCCGATGCGACCAACGTCAGCCTCTCGATCGTGCGTGACGGCGAGCACTACGTGCTGAACGGGCGCAAGTGGTGGATTTCAGGCACCTACCACCCCCACTGCAGGGTGATGATCGTGATGGGCAAGACCGATCCATCGGCGCCCAGGCACCGCCAGCAGAGCATGATCATCGTGCCGCTCCAGACGCCCGGTGTGTCGGTGCTGCGCAACCTGCCCGTCTTCGGCTACCTCGACCACGAGGGCCATGCCGAAATCCTCTTCGAGGATGTGCGGGTGCCGTCGAACAACCTGATCGCAGGCGAGGGCGACGGGTTCATGATCGCCCAGGCGAGGCTTGGCCCGGGCAGGATCCATCACTGCATGCGCTCGATTGGCGCCGCCGAGCGTGCGCTTGAGGCGATGTGCGCGCGTGCGGCCTCGCGAGTCACCTTCGGCGCGCCGCTTGCAAGCCGCGCCAACATCCAGGACTGGATCGCCGAGTCGCGCGTGGAAATCGAGATGGCGCGGCTGCTGACGTTGAAGGCCGCCTGGCTGATGGACACGGTAGGCAACCGGCAGGCGCGAATGGAGATCGCGGCGATCAAGATCGCCGCGCCGAACGTCGCGCTGAAGGTGATCGACCGCGCGATCCAGGTGCACGGCGGCGGCGGGGTCTCCGAGGACTTCGGGCTGGCCTGGGCCTACGCGCATCTTCGCACCCTGCGCCTGGCCGACGGCCCGGACGAGGTGCACAAGATGAGCATCGCAAGGCGCGAGCTCGCACCCTACGTGAGCGCTCAGGCTGGCTGAGGACGACGCCGGCGCCTGCCGACAAGCCGCTGCTGGAAACAATCTCAGTCGACTACAAGTAAGGCCGCATTTCCGCTCTGCGAAGCGACAAACCGGTGCTGGAGCGCCATCGTGAGGCGTCCCCCACGCACCCCGCAACGTTCACTTTGACGCCGCGTAAGCCCGACAGTTAGGTTCGCGGCATGGCAACGCCCAGTCAGCCGGATCTCCCGCGGCCAAACGCGCCCGAGCCCGCGCGATGAGCAAGCGGTCGCGCGGGGCCAAAGTCGGCGGCAGCGGCCAGCCCAAGCAGCAGGCGAGCTCGGGGCAGCCCTCGCCGGGCGGTAGCCAGCCAGCAGGCAGGCGCGCTGCCGGCGCTGGCGCGACCAAGCCCGCTCAGCAGAGCTCACGACGCGTCGGGCCACTGCAGATCGGCGGCGCAATTGCGGCGATCGTCGTGGTGGCAGTGGTGCTGGTGCTCGTGCTCGGCTCCTCGAAATCCAACACGCCCGCCGTCGGGATCACGGGGAGCGGGTACGAAAACATCAACGCTTCCAATACCCGTGCCACCGGCGGCCCGATCGATGCTGCGACGGCCTCCAAGCTGAAAGTGATCTGGAGCATCCCGCTGACCGTCAAGAGCGCCTACGGCTCCTACGCCTCCACGCCGGTGATCGCAAACGGCGTCGTGTACTCGATCGACCTCGACTCCAACGTCCAGGCGATCGACCTGCACACCGGAAAGGTGCTTTGGAGCAACGACCTCAAAACGCTTGCGTACGGCCCCAACGGGCTGGTGGTAGCTGGCGGCGAGGTATTCGGCACGACCGAGACATCGGCCTTCGCGCTGGAACAGAAGACCGGCAAGCAGCTCTGGTCGGTCTCGCTGGTGGAAAACGAACATGAGGGCATCGACATGGCGCCGGGTTACCACAACGGCATCGTCTACGTCTCCACCGTGCCCGGCAACCTGACCAGCTTCTATGAACCGGGTGGCAACGGAGTGCTATGGGCGATGGAAGCAAAGACGGGCAAGAAGCTCTGGCACTTCGACACCTCCCCGCCGAGCTTCTGGACACCCGGAGGGGCCAGCGTCAACTCCGGCGGCGGCCTCTGGTACCCGCCTGCCTTCGACAATGAAGGAAATATGTACATCGGCACCGGCAACCCCGAGCCACAGCCTGGCACCGAATCGCAGCCGTGGGGGTCCAGCAGGCCGGGGCCCAACCTCTACAACGACTCGGTGGTCAAGCTCAATGCCACCACCGGCAAGCTGGAGTGGTACTACCAGGTCACCCCGCACGACCTCTACGACTGGGATCAGCAGGACCCGCCGATCCTGGGTGAAGTCGACGGCAAGCAGGCGGTGATCAGCGGGGGCAAGTCGGGCGTGGTGGTGGCGTTGCAACGCAGCACCGGCAAGCTTCTGTGGCGACGCGATGTCGGCATCCACAACGGCCACGACCAGGACGGCCTCTACGCGATGCGCCACGAATTCTCGAAGCTGAAGATGCCGGAGACCGTCTACCCGGGCAAGCTCGGCGGCGTGATCGCGCAGATGTCCAGCAACGGAAGCAGCGTATTTGCGCCGGTCGTCAACCTGCCGGCCAAATACACCGCGCAGACGCAGAACACCGAAGGCCCCGAAGAGAGCGGCGAAGTCACCGCACTGAACACCTCGACTGGCGCCGTGCAATGGACGCACAAATTCCCCGCCCCCGCCTTCGCGGCCACCACGGTCGTCAACAACCTCGTGTTCGTCTCGACCTCCGACGGCGAGCTCTACGGACTCAACACCAGCAACGGCGAAGTCGCCTTCGAAAGCGAACTGCCCGCGGGCAGCATCGCCGGCGTCGCGGTGGAAGGCAACACGCTGGTCGTGGGCGCCGGCCAGGCCACGACCGCCAGCCAGAAACCGGCGCTGGTCGCCTACAGCCTCGGCGGCTGAGCAGGCGCCGGCCACGCCGTCTGCGTCATCTCCAGCAGCCGCTGCACCGTGTTCCAGTTGCGCGCCGTGGCCGTGACTCCACCCAGCTGCTTCTCCCAGAAGGCGTAGGTGAGCTTGGTTTCGCTGACGCCGTTTGGTGCCCACACGTAGATCTCCTGCTCTGCTGCCACGAACCTGTCCGGGGAGAACTGCTCCTCTTGCACCTGCGCGACCAGCGTCCGCTCGACGGGCTCCGAGAGGAAGACCACCAGCATGCGCGAAGGGTTGGACGCCACCTCTGCCAGGGGATGCGCGCTCACTATCCGCTCCAGCTCTGTGCCGGTGCGGGCGAGCACCGAGATGTTCAGGCCCAGCTGCTGCGCAATCGCCGCTTCGATCGCCGCAGCCGCCTGCTCAGGCTCTATGCCGGGCGCGCGGAAGACGACGTTGCCGCTCTGCAGGTGGGTCGCGATGTCGAGGAAGCCGAGCTCCGCGACAATCGCCCGCAGCTCGGCCATCGGGATCTTGTTCCGCCCGCCGACGTTTATGCCCCGCAGCAGGGCAGCGATCCTTGGAGCGTCCTCGTTGCCGGCAGGCACTCAGCGAATGCTAGAGACCCAACCAGCTCTCAGCTCGAGCCGTTTGGCGAGAGCTGCGGCGACTCTCGCGGCAGTGAGACGACAAACTGAGCGCCGCCGCCCGGCGCATCCTCGGCGCTGATCGTCCCGCCGTGCGCCGTCACGATGCCCCGTGCGATCGCCAGGCCGAGACCGGCGCCGGCACGCCCGCGCTCGCGTCCGCCCTCTGAGCGCCAGAACCGCTCGAAGAGGTGCTCGCGGGAATCCGGCGGCAGGCCGGGGCCGTGGTCGCACCTTGTCCTGCGTGGAGTCGCGTGCGCTCAAGAAGATGATCGGGATGCCTGCGCGCTGGGCGCCCAGGCGCTTTGCAACCTCGAAGCCGTCCATGTCGGGCATCATCACGTCGAGGATCATCAGGTGCGGCTTGAAGCTGGCCGCCTTCGCGATCGCCTCACGCCCATCGGCAGCGCTCTCCACGGTGAACCCGTTGAAGCCGAGCGCCATCGAGATCAGCTCGACGATGTTCGGTTCGTCATCTACGACGAGAATCCGATGCTTGGCGCCCCCGGACATCACTTGCTTTGCAAGTATGACCGGCAAGCTTGGAGTTTCCTGAGTGCGGCTCCGAACGCCGCAACGGGCAACGGAAACTGCCCAAAAGGGCACCATCAAACACGCCGGCGCGACGTAGGATCGCTGGCAGATGACTGACGCAGCGGCGGGCACGATGATCCTCGCCGACCTTGACGAGGTGCTGCGCGAACTGCTGGAGCGGGAGCTCGCGGCACGCGGGCTGCTGAGCGTGACCGTGACCTTCGAGGCGCCTTCGCGCGAGCGTGTCGCGCAGTGGCCCTCGCCCGCGATCGACCTCTTCCTCTACGACCTGCGCGAGGCGCCCGGCGCGCGCGACCGCTCCTGGCATCCGACGAGGGTCGACGGGCAGGCGATGCTCGTGCGCGCACCGCTGCGTCTGGCCTGCACCTACGCGATCACAGCATGGGCGCCTACGGTGCTCGACGAGCACCGGCTGCTCTCGCAGGTGATCGCGATCCTCTGTGCGCACCCACAGCTGCCAGTCGAGCTGCTGCCGGCCAGCCTGCTGGTCGGGGAACCGCCGCAGCCGCCGACCGCCGAAGTGGCTCACGTGCGCGACGAGGCGCGGGCGGAGTTCTGGACCGCGCTTGGCAACCAGTACAAGGTCTCGCTCCAATACACGGTCAATGTGCTGTGCGACACCGGCATCGGCGCTGCTCGCGGCCCGGCCGTGCGCAGCGAGGCGATCGCGCTTCAGGCGGGCCGGGAAGGCGGCGGCACCGGCGAGGCGAGCTTCACGATCGCAGGAGAAGTCACCGATCGCAGCGGAGCAGGTCTTGCAGAGGTTGCCGTCAGCGTGCCCGCGCTCGGGCTGGCCTGCGTCAGCGGCAGCGACGGCCGCTTCGTGCTGCCTGCGCTGCCCGCCGGCCAACACGTCGTGCAGGCCCGTGCCCAGGGCCGTCTGGCAAGCGTGCAACTGACGGTGCCGGGCGATCGCCTGGCCTTGACGCTGCCGCTTGACAGCTGACCCGCTTGCCCGAACGGGCAGACGGTCTTGCCCGAAATCTCGCCCGTTTGCCCAATGACACGGCGGGATCGAACAGGTAGAGCTTAGGCCACCCACCGGCGGCAGCGCCGGTCCACGACCACTCAGCGTGAGGAAGGACCAATGCCACAGCCACCTGCAACACCAGGCGTCTACGTCCAGGAGGTTCCCTCCCAGAACAAGCCGATCGAAGGCGTGGGAACCTCAGTGGCAGCGTTCGTGGGGCTGGCTCCCTGGGGGCCGGTGAACACGCCCACCCGTATCACCAGCTGGCTGTCCTTCGCACGCACCTTCGGCGTGCCGGCGAGCAAGAACGATCGCGGCGGCCCCTTCATGGAGGGCGCCTACCTTGCCCACGCCGTCTACGGGTTCTTCCAGAACGGGGGCGGCGCCTGCTGGGTGGTGCGCGTCGGCCCCGGCGCCTATGGCGCGATTCCGCAGAAGGCGCTGCCCAGCGCGGATGAAACGCAGGTGGCCCTGCGCCTGCTGGCCACAGAGGAGGCACAGGCGCTGAGCGAACCTGTCTCCGTCGTGATCACCGCAGAGCAGCCGCCCGCAGGCGCGAAGCCCAGCTCCAGCACAAAGGAACCGGCGGCAGGCAAGGAACCGGCGGCAGGCGGCTCGCAGGCCGCGGAACCTGCCTGGAAGCCCACTCCCGACTTCACGGTCGAAGTCAAGGTGGGCGAGAAGGTGGAAGGCAAGTACGAACACCTCACCGTCGCCCATGGGCCCAGGTACCTGCTCTCCACGCTGAACGCAGAATCGAAACTGGTGGAAGCGGTGGCCGGCGACGGCGGGGAACTCGGCATTCCCAAGGCGGACACCTACACGCTCGAAGCCCCCAAGCCCGAAGGCGAACAGGCGACGCTGACCGACCTCACCGGCGAAGCCGCACACGGCACCGGGCTCAGCGGGCTCGCGGTCACCGACGAAATCACGATGGTGTGCATCCCCGACCTGATGAGTCTGGCCACCTCGGACACGGAAATCCGCAGCGTGCAGAGCACTTTGGCAAGTCTCTGCGAGCAGGGGCGAAGAATGGCGATCCTCGACCCGCCGCAAGGGCTGGACGCCTCGCAGATCAGCGTGTGGCAGCAGAGCGAGGAGACGCCCTCGACAGCCTTTGCCACCCTCTACTGGCCCTGGATTCGGGTCATGCACCCGGTCAGCGGTCACCTCATAGAGGTGCCGCCGTGCGGCCACATCGCCGGCCTGTGGGCGCGCACCGACCAAACGCGCGGCGTCTACAAGGCGCCGGCCAACGAGATCGTGATGGGCACGGTCGAACTGGCCAGCGAAATCACCGACAAAGACCAGGAACCGCTCAACCGCAACGGCGTGAACTGCCTCCGCGGATTTCCCGGCCGCGGCTTCCGCACCTGGGGCGCGCGCACGCTCGCCACCGACGGCGACCCCGAATGGAAGTACATCAACGTCAGACGCCTGTTCAACTACCTCACGGCGTCGATTGCACAGGGAACCTCCTGGGCGGTCTTCGAGCCCAACGACGAGATGCTCTGGAGCCAGCTGCGGATCGCCGTCACGAACTTCCTGATGGGCGTCTGGCGCGAAGGCGGCCTCTTCGGCGCAAGCCCTGACGAAGCGTTCTTTGTCAAGTGTGACGCCGCCACCAATCCCCGCGCAGCGATCGAGGCCGGGGAAGTACACGTGCTAGTCGGCGTTGCGCCGGTAGAGCCGGCGGAGTTCGTGATCTTCCAGGTCAGCCAGTACCAGCCGGCGGCCTGAGCAGACAACTCGAAAGGAGGCGGTCAAGAGAATGCCAGGAGCCGCAGTTCAGCAACCCGTCGGGAACTTCATCTTCAAGCTCACCCTCGGCGGCGCGGAGGCCGCCGGCTACTTCGCGGAGGTCGCGGGATTCTCGACCGAGTCGCACGTGATCGACCATACGGCCGCCACGCCGAAGGGCCTGCCCCTGCCGCAGAAGTTCGCAGGACAGGTGAGCTGGACGAACATCACGCTCAAGCGCGGAGTCGACAAGGAAGCCCAGCTGTGGGCGTGGCGCAAGACCGTGCTCGACGGCAAGATCGACGAAAACCGCAAGGACTGCCAGATCGACGTCATGGACTGGACGCAAGCCGTGATCGTGACGTTCAAGTTCATCCGCGCCTGGCCATGCAAGTACAGCGCCCCGGGCCTCAACGCGGGCGGCAACGAGATCCTGGTCGAGGAGCTCGAGCTCGCACACGAGGGCTTTGAACGTGCTTGAGACGCCAAGCCTGCAAACCCACCATGCCTTCACCCTTCCGCGCGGGTACGTGGACGGCACCGGCGAGCTCCACACCGAGGGCGTGATTCGGCTGGCCACCGCGCGGGATGAGATCGAGCCGCTGCGAGACCCCGAGGTGCGTCGTAACGAGGCATACCTCAGCGTGCTGCTGCTCTCCCGCACCGTCTTGCGGATCGGCGATATCACCGACGTCACGCCGAGTCTGATCGAAGGGCTCTTCGCAGCCGACTTCGACCACCTGCAGCGGCTCTACGAGCGGCTGAACACCGACGACTCGGCGAGCGGATCGGTCGCGTGTCCGGGCTGCCAGCAGCGCTTCGACGTGGATATCAGCCGGATAGAGGAGAGCTTGGCGGGGAAATGAGAGGGCCATCTCCGGCAGATCTCTATTCGGAGGTGGCCCGCCTCGCGCACGGCTACCACTGGTCTCTTGAGAGGTCACTCGACCTCGAGCACGCCGACCGCCGCCGATTCCTGAGCATTCTCGAACACCTGGAGGGCAGATGATCTACGCCCGACGCATCCGCCGTCTGGCAACGCGCGTGGCCGAGTCGCGCCGGCCCAAGCGCCTGGATGCAGCCACGCGGCTGGCGCGGGATGTGGTCGCGCCACAGCCGCCTGCCGCTCGGCCCTCGGCGCTGCCCGCGGTGACCCCGACGGCGCTCGAGGGCGCCGGCGCGCACACCCTGCCACTCAGCGAGCAGGCCACGCGGTGGCTGACCCAGGGCGAGGCGCCCGGCGACCTGATCCCGCTGCTCGGCGATCCCACGCTTCCCGACGCTGCGCCTGAACGCCGGCAGCCGGCCGATCTGTCGAAGCCCTTCGGCGATCCGGCAAACGGAGGTCCCGCGGACGCGGGCAGCAGGCAGGTCCTCGCCAGGATCACCGAGGGCGGACCCCCGCCGTCGGCGGCGCCGAGCAACGCGGCGTCCACAGAGCAGGCAGAGCTTGGTGAAGAAGGTCTCGCAACTCAGCCAGGTGCCAGCGCGATCTTCGAGGGGATCCCGGGCGCCCACCAAGGGATGGCGCCGCTGATGAGACTGGCCCGCTCTCCGCAGCAACCATCCGCGCAGGAGCTTGCACGCGCCAGCGGCGGCGAGCTCAGCCACGATGGGATCGGCACGAGCACGGTGACCTTTCGGGCGCCTGCCGCGCCCGCCGGCCCGACTGCCCCCGCCGCACCGGCTGCCGGTCGGCCAGCTGCCCCGCCGACTCCGCCCCCGGGCGCATGCGACACCGGCCAGGTCTCGGATGCGAGCGCCACACAGTCGGACATCGACATCGACGAGCTCTATGAGGGCTTCCTGCAGCGGCTGCGACGCGATCTGATCCATGACCGCGAGCGCCTCGGCGACCTCCTCGGGCCGCAGCGATGACGCTGGCCGGCGCCGCCAGCGTCGCGCTGGAGCCCGCCTTCTCGGTGCTGATCGCGGGAGCGCTGCCACTGGGCAGCTTCACCGAATGCAGCGGCTTGGCGGCCGAATACGAATCCTTCCCCTACCCGGAGGGCGGCAACAACCTGTTCGTGCACACTTTCCGCGGCCGCCTGCGACACCCCAACGTGACCCTGAAGGGCGGCGTGACAGACCACAGCGTCCTGCTCTACTGGGCGCTCGGCCGCGGCCTGATCCCAGATCGCGCCGACATAACCATCACCTTCCACGACCCACGCGGTAGACCCGTGCGGCAGTTCCACCTGCTGGGCGCCACACCGGTGCGCTGGAGCGGGCCGACGGGCAACGCATCCGCCAACGCCGTCGCGACCGAGAGCCTGGAGATCGCTCACCAGGGGCTCTACCCGTGAGCTCCTTTGAACGCGCATACCTGCTGTTGGAGGACCGAACGAGGATCATCTTCCTGCTCAATCCCAGCAGCCTGCGAAGGGAACGCCAGGCCAGCTATGCCGGCTGCGAGGCGATGGGCCAGGCCGCCCCGACGCTCGAGTACCAGGGCACCGACTCACAGTCGCTCTCCTTCGAGCTGCTGCTGCACGCCGAAGACGACGTCAGCGCCTACAAGGTGAGAGACAAGCTCAAGTCGCTGGAGGCGCTGATCGAACCGACGGTGGAAGTGCCCGGCACCCATCAGCGACGCCCGCAGCAGGTGCGGCTGGTGTGGGGGAACTACATCGGCCCTCTCTCGGTGTGCAAGTCGGTGAACACCACAATCGAGCTCTTTGAAGCAGACGGTACGCCGTTGCGGGCACAGGTGACGATCGCACTCACCCAGGCGATGCCCGAGCCGGAGCAGAAGGGGCAGAACCCGACCACGCGCGCCACGCAGCTGCGGCGCGCGCACCTCGTGCATGCCGGCGAAACGCTCGCGGGCATCGCCTACGCTCACTACCGCGATCCCACGCGCTGGCGCGCGATCGCGCTCGCAAACGAGATCGACGATCCGCTGCGGCTGCCCGTCGGCTCCCGCCTCACCGTCCCGCTGGAGAGCGCATGACCCCGCCTGGGGTCGCCGGCGCGATCGTCAAGGTCGCGGGCAGGGTGGTGGACCCGGCGATCGCGGCCAGGCTCGTGGACCTGGTGGTCGACTGCCAGCTGCGGATGCCCGACCGCGCCAGCTTGCGTTACTTCGACTTCGAACGCACGCTGATCGACGGCACGGCGTTCGCGATCGGAGCTTCGCTTCAGATCGCATTGGGCTCAGCCGAGCAGGACGGCGCCGCGATCGTCTTCGACGGTCTGATCACGGGCCTTGAGCCGGAGTTCACCCGCCGTGGCGTGACGCTCGTGGTCCACGCGCTGGATCGAGCCCAGCTGCTGCAGCGCACGCCGCGGACCGCGACCTATCAGGACACAACCTACGGACAGATCGCGACACAGCTCGCCAGGTACGCCGGGCTCTCGGCGGGCGACATATCCTCGGGGCTGACGCTGCCCTTCGTGCAGCAGAGCAACGAGACCGACTGGGACTTCCTCTGGCGGCTCGCGCTGGAGGTCGATTTCCAGGTCAAGGTCCGTGGCGAAAGCCTCTCCTTCTCTGCCGCAGCCAAGCTCCAGGCGAAAGTCACCCCACTTGCCTGGGGAGAGAGCCTGCTCGCGTTTCGCCCCCGCCTCAACGGGGTGAGCCAGCCGCAGAAGGTCACCGTTCGCGGCGGCTGGGACCCGGCGGCCAAGAAAGCAATCGAAGCCAGCGCGAGCGCTCTGTCGCCCGAGAGTCGCCTCGGCGTCTCGCGCGATCAGATCGCCGCTGCCATGGGCGCCGGCATCGCCACCGTCGTAGACCACCCCGTGATGAACCAGGACCACGCGAGCGCGATCGCAGCCGCTCGCGTCGCGCAGCTGGCAAGCGTCTGGGTCGAGGGCGAGGGCACAGCACAGGGCGAGCCGCAACTGACAGTCGGCTCGCAGGTGCGCCTGCAGGGGCTCGGAAGCGCGTTCTCCGGCGTCTATGCCCTCACGGGAGTCAGACACCGCTATCGCGTACGCACCGGCTACCGCACCGACTTCTCCATCCGCGGGCGAGCCGACCGCAGCCTGCTCGGGCTCACGCGCGCCCCCGAGCGACCCGGCTGGCGCAGGCGCATCGCCGTCGGCGTGGTCGAAAGCAACAAGGACCCCGACAAGCTCGGCCGCGTGCGCGTCAAGTACCCCGCGCTGGGTGGCCAGGACGCGGGCTGGTGGGCGCGCGTCGTTGCGCCCGGATCAGGCGCCGGACGGGGGTTCTTCTCGCTGCCGCAGGTGGGCGACGAGGTGCTGCTCGCATTCGAGCACGAAAGCGAGCAGCACCCCTACGTGCTTGGGTCTCTCTTCAATGCACTCAACGCCCCCGGCCCGGTCGTGCAGCCCGACGGGGCCTTCACGCTGGCCACTCCTAGCCACGTCAGCATCGACGCAGCCAAGCAGGCGCAGATCAGCACGAAGAGCACCTTCACCGTGACCTCGACCGGGACCGCCAGGCTGACCACCAAGCCGCCGCCCGCCACAAGCGGCGGCCAGGAAGGCGCGGGTGGCGGCGGGCAGGCGACCGGCGGCGGCCAGGCAGACCAGCCGCCCAGCGAAGCGGCCGCCACGACGCCGGGCGACATCCAGCTGGACGCCAAGGGTGCGCTGTCGCTGAGCGGCGACGGCGGCGCCACCCTCTCGACCGAGAAGGCGGCAAGCCTCAGCGCCAAGACGGGGCTGACGCTCTCCGGCGGCCAGCGGGTGCAGATCGAAGCGGACGGCACGATCTCGATCTCCGGCGGCACGATCTCGATCACCGCCGATCAGACCGTCACGATCAGCGCGTCCCAGATCATCCTCGGTTGACCGTGTCCGCGGAGATGCTTGGCACCGGACTGGCGTTCCCCGTCGCGGTCGACGTGCGGCATGCGATCGCGCTCGTGCACGGCACCAAGGACGTCGAGCAGGCGATCTGCATCATCCTGGCCACCGCGCCGGGGGAGCGACCGATGCGACCCGAGTTCGGCTGCGACATCCACAGGATGGTCTTCGAGCGGCTGAGCAGCGCCACGACCGGCCGGATCGAGCGCGCGATCAGGTCTGCTCTGCAGCGCTGGGAGCCGCGCATCGAAGTGCAGAGCGTGACCTGTCAGCTGGGCGATCACCGCCTCGGGCAGCTGCTGATCGACATCGACTGCAAGCTGCGCACAACCAACAGCGCTTACAACCTGATCTACCCCTTCTATCTGGTTCCGGCGGGAGAGCACCGATGAGCCTGCCGCAGCTGCAGCTCGACGACCGCGACTTTCAGTCCCTGGTCGACCAGGCGCGCTCGCGCATCGCGCAAACCTGTCCGGCCTGGGACGAGCACAACGTCTCGGACCCCGGCATCACGCTGATCGAGCTGTTTGCCTGGATGACCGACCTGCTGGTCTACAGAGTCAACCGCATCCCGGAGAAGGCGCAGATCGCGCTGCTTGAGATGATGGGCGTGACGCTCTCGCCGGCCCAGGTCGCCAAAGCCGACCTGCGCTTCCTGCTTTCGGCACCCGCCGCCTCCAGAGTGCAGATCGAGACCGGAGCCGCCGAAGTGGCGGCCTCAGGCCCCACCCAGTCAGAGCAGATCGCCTTCCATAACGTGGAGCCGATCTCCATTCCGCCGCTGCGGCTGCAGGCAATGAGGCTGGTCCGGCACGGCGCCCTGCACGAGGTTCCCGTCCAGGAAGGCCTCGCCCAGATTCACGGCTCAGCGCAGCCCGGCCTCTGGAGTGCCTCCCAGCCGCAGGATGGCATCTACCTCGGCTTCCTGGACTCGCTCTCCTGCCTCGTGGTCGCAGTCGGGATAGCTGCGGTTCCGGCATGGGGCGCAGGCATCGCCCCGCAAGCGCCGCGCTGGGTATGGGAGGTCTCTAAGCAGGACGGAAGCTGGGTCCCCGCCACAGTGCTCTCCGATGGCACGGGTGGGCTCAATTACGCCTCGGACACGGTCGAGCTCCAGCTCCCGCGTGCTGGCGGACAGGCCACGGTCGCCGGCCGCCGGCTGCACTGGCTGCGCTGCCGTCTGCTGGAAGCGGAGAGCCCCGGCGCCGCCGGCTACACGCGCGCCCCCAGGATCCAGCGGGTCAGCGTCGCAGCGATCGGGGCGCTGGTGCGGGCCGAGCACGCGGCGCCCGCCGTGGCGCCGAACGTCGTGGCTGGGAGCGACCCCGCCGCGACGGCCGGCGGCGAGATCGTCGGCTACAGCGACGGATCGCCGGGGCAGATCTTTCACGTGCGCCATGCGCCGGCGCTGGAGCTGACCGACGGCGAGGGCCTGGATGTGATGGACCCGCACACCAGGAAGTGGGTGCCCTGGGTCCTGCAAGACTCGCTCGTCGACAGCAAGCCGGAGGATCCGCACTACTGCTTTGACCCGGTATCGGGCGAAGTCTGCCTTGGCCTGGCGATCCGCGAGCGCGAGAGTTGGGTCCAGCGAGGCAAGATCCCGCAGGACGGCGCGGCGCTGCGTATGCGCTATCGCTCCGGCGGCGGCGCCCAGGGCAACGTCGCCGCCGGCACGCTGAGCGTCATGCGCCGCGCGCTGCCCGGCATCGCCTCGGTGACCAACCCGGCGCCGGCGCACGGCGGCGTGGACGCGGAGTCGCTGGCCGAGGTGCTGCGCAACGCACCGCTTGAGATCCACACGCGCTCGCGCGCGGTCACCGCCGAGGACCACGAGGTCCTTGCCGTCAAGGCCTCCCGCCGCATCGCTCGCGCACGCTGCCTGATGCCGCGGCAGGGCGAAGCGGTGCTGTGCATCCTGCCGAAGGTCTCCGACCCGGCCCGTCTGATCCCCTACGCGGAGCTCGAACCGCCCGAGGATCTCCTGCGGTACGTCGCCCTGCGCCTCGATCAGGTACGGCTGCTCGGAAGCAGCCTGCGCGTCGTGCCGATGACGCTGTGCGGAGTCACAGTCGTCGCCGAGGTGCAGACCGACGTTCACACCGAGCCCGCCGAAGTGGAGCGCAGCGTCGCAGAGGCGCTCTACCGCTACGTCAACCCCTATGTCGGCGGCAGCCTGGCAGAGGAGAGCGAGGGATGGCGCTTCGGCCGCCCTCTGGTGGCTGAGGAGGTGAAGCTTGCGATCCGCGCGGTCCCCGGCGTCGAGGAGGTCTTGCTCCTGCGCCTCTACCGCACCGACCTGCGAACCGGGGTTCAGGAGAGTCGCCCGGTGCCGGGACAGCTTGAGCCCGGCCCGGACGAGGTGATGGCCTCGGCGGAACACCTGATCAGAGCGCGAAGGCCGCCGGCGAAGTGAGGGCGCTCCCCGAGAATCTCGGCCTTGGCGCCGCCTCGGTGCGACGTTATCTGCGAGGCAACCTGCCCGCGGTCTACTCCGAGGGCGCGGCCGGCCAGCCGCCGCCGGTGATGGGTCTGCTGGAAGGTTTGGAGCAGGTGCTCGACCCGATCGTGATCTTGCTCGACAACCTCGCAAGTCACCTGCAGCCGGCAAACGCGCCGGCGGACATGGTCGACCTTCTGCTGGCGATGTCGGGCGCGCCCGTGGACCCGACGCTGCCCATCGCCTCGCGGCGGCAGCTGGCCTGCCAGGCCGCGGCCATCGCTCGCAGCCGAGGGACCAAGGCCGGCCTGCAGCTGACCCTGACATGCGCCTTCCCGGAGCTGGCACCCGAAGTGCACGACCACGGCGATACGACCTGGGCGGGCACCGAGGGGCAGTCCCCCGCGCAGCCGAGGCCAGCCTCCGAGCAGCCGCCGCAGGGCAGCGCCTTCGAGGTGCTGCTTATGCAGGAGCCCAACCCATCCCAGCAGGCTCAGCTTACGCGCTGCATCGCCGACCATCTCCCGCTCGGTGCAACCTACGAGCTGAGGGTGGCCGGTGGCTGAGATGGCTGGCCTCTACTGCTCCAGATGCCAGCAGAGCCGCGACTGCGACTTCTGCCCGGACTGCCACTCCTACCTGGCATGGGATACGCCTGCGGAGGCTTCCTCCAGCGGTGCGGCAGGCGCAACCGCGGGCACGGCCATCGCCGCGGAGGCGCCGACTGCGGTGATCCGCGCGCCAGCCGTGGTCCAGCTGCAGGTGCAGGTCGGCGATCTCGATATAGAAGACCCGGAAGCATTCGATGCGTTGCAACTGGCCGCCGGCGCGGCGCTCACCCTGACCGCGAGAATCCGCAACGAAACGGGCATCGTCGACGAGCTTTCGGTGGAGCTCGACGGCCTGCCAGCGGAGTGGGTGAGGATCGCTCCCCCGACGCTTCATCTGGCGCCGACCGGTGCTCGGGAAGATGTGGCGGGCGAGGTGAGCATCACGATTCTGCCCCCGCGGGCCAGCTCGACCAGGCCGGGGCGATGGCCCTTCGCGGTCACGGTCATCTCCGCCAGCACCGCCACTGAGCGGGCCCGCGTAAGCGCCGCGCTGGGCATTGCGCCATTCGGCGAACTGGAGGTGCACGCCCGCCCGCCAATCGCCACAGGCAGGCGCAAAGCGCAATTCTCCTGCGAGCTGAGAAACCTTGGAAACGGCGCGAGCGCGGTCACACTGCTGGCTGCCGACGCAGCGCAGGCCTGCTGGTTTGACCTGCCGCCGCAGGTCAGCCTGGCAGCCGGCGCAACGAGCAGGCAGGCGGTCGGCGTGCGGCCGGTGAGGATGCTCTGGATCGGCCGCCCGGTCGAACACCGTGTGCAACTGCAGGCAAGCGCGCTCGCGGCGGGCATCTCCGCCAAGGCGCCGCCGTTGGTTTACCGACAGCGGCCCTGGATCCCGTGGTGGGCGCCGCCACTGATCCTGCTGTTGCTGCTCCTGGCCGCTGCGCTCTACCTGGCACTGCCCCGGGAGGTCACGGTGCCGGCGCTGATCGGCGCGCCGAGCGCCTTCGCGGCGCAGCAGGAGCTCTCGCAGGCAGGTCTGCACGGCCCCTCGGAGGTCACGACGAAGGTGCTCTCGCAGGTCGCACCCGGCACCGTGGTGGGCCAGGCGCCGCGCAGCGGGGCGCGCGTCCCCCCCACCACGCCGGTCGCGCTCCAGGTCGCCGCCGCGCCGGCGAGCACCACGATCGTGCCGGACCTGAGCGCGATGACCCCGGCGCAGGCCGAAGCCGCACTCGTGCGCGTGCACCTCAAGCTCGGCGCTGTGTCTCCCGCGCTCGATCCCAAGGCGCATATCGCAAGCCAGCTGCCCACCCCCGGCTCCCTGCGCGCGCAGGAAACACCAGTCCAGATCGTGCTCGCGCCACGCACCACGACGGTGCCCAGCCTGCACGGCGCCACCCTGCGCTCGGCGCAGCGGATGCTCAAACGCGCAGGTCTTGCGCTCGGCGCCGTCAGGCCAGCTCCCCGTCCCGGCGCCAGGGTCCTGACCCAGCTGCCCACTGCTGGGGCCCGTTCCACCGTCGGCAGCAAGGTCGAAGTCGTCATCGTCCAACGCACGGTGCTGGTGCCGCTCCTGCGTGGCATGACAGTCCAGGCGGCCGACGCCGCGCTTGGCATCTGCGGCCTGAGCCTGGCGCCACTGCCGCCGAGCATCCGCGCCGGTCAGCTGGTCAGCGCCCAGGTGCCGGGGCCGGGGGCCCGCGCGGAAGCTGGCACCGCCGTTAGCTTGATCCTCGCGGCCAAGCCCGGGCGCGGCCAGCGCAACGTGCCGGCGCCGGCCCCTCCCACGCCCAGGCAATGCATGGGCTTATGAGCCGGACACCTGCTTACCAGGGCTCAGCCTGGACCTGGCCCTGGCCCGGCTCGATCACCATCACCGGCCCCGGCGGGACGCCATCGGTGATGGCGATCAGTGTCTGCAGAAGAACTGGCTCTCCAACCACGAGCACCGTGTCAGACCACGATCCCGGAAACACCTCCGCGACCAGTGTGCAGGGTGCGCTGGTCGGCGTGACGGGCACCGGACAGCCGAGAACCGGCGCGCCCTCGAGGTCGCTGACCCGCAGCACCGGGGCGCCTCCAGCGAGCACCTGCTCCTGCGAAGGCAGCACGCTCACACGCCCTCCGTGGGGGCATGTGAGCTCTGCGTTGGCGTTTAGCAGCAGCGGCATGAGAGCATCCCGGTGGCTGAGACGAACCGGTAAGATCGGAATAGGAGAATAATGGAGGCAACGCGCGCGAACGTCTTCGTCATCGACCCCCAGTCGATATATCGGCGCGGCCTCATGAGCTGTCTCGGCGACATGCCCTTTGTGGCGGCGGTCGATGGGGTGGACACGCCCCATCAGGCGTGGGAGCACCCGGCGCTGCCGAACGCCGACCTGATCCTGATCGACGTCGGAGCTCACGACGCGATCGCCACGATTGATCGGCTGACCAGGTGTGAGAGCCGCAGGGTGCTGGCCACCGCGACCGCGTGGCAGCGGGCGGAGCTGCTCGGCGCTGTCGGCTCCGGCGCGCTCGGAGTGATGTGCAAGAAGGACCTCACCCAGGAATCGCTCGGCGCCCAGGTGCACGCAATCATCACCGGCGCAGGAGTGATGCCGCCGAACATGCTCAGCACCCTGGTCGCAAGCCAGGGCAAGGAGGCCGGCATCGCGCCTGCGCCCCTGACACGCATCACCGGGCTCACCAGCAGGGAGCAGATCGTGCTGAAGCTGATCGCCGACGGCCGCCTGCTGCGAGAAGTGGCAGACGAGCTCTCCTACAGCGAGCGCACGGTGAAGATGGTGCTGAGCACCGCCGTGGGCAAGCTGGGCGCAAGGAGCAGGTCGCAGGCCGTCGCGCATGCCGTCCGCGAAGGGATCATCTGAGGAGCGGGGTGAGAACGGTGAGCCACATGCGCATCTCCCCCGCCAGTCGCGCACCCTCGCGCCTGCCCGCCATGCCGCAGAAAGCGCGTGTGCCCGCCCTCACGCACGCGCGAGCATCCAATCGGCCACGGCCACCGGCGCGGGCGCCGGTCGGCAACGCCGTCTTGGCGCGACTTCTGAGCACGAGCCGGGGAATCCTGGCCGACGGCTCTGTGCACCCGTCCGTCACCGGCGCGATCCGCAACGCCGCGGCGGGTGGCAGAGCGCTCGGCGGACAGACCGCAAGCTGGGCGCTGGAGGCCTTTGGGGACGCGGTGGCAGGCGCCCGGCTGCACACCGACGGACAGGCTCACGTGCTGGCCCGAGCCGTGGCGGCACGCGCTTTCACGGTCGGGCGCGACGTGTTCTTCTCCTCTGGCGAGTACCGCCCACACACGGCGGCCGGGCGGCGTCTGCTTGCGCATGAGCTCGCCCACGTGGTTCAGCAGCACGGCGCCCCGGTGGGCGCGACGCTGCGCGCCACGCAGCCGAATGACGCTCACGAGCGAGCCGCCGATGCCGCCGCGGAGGCGGTCGTTGACTGATCTGGCGCTGATCTCGATGGACGGGATCGACGCCGTGATCGGCGATGCGGTCAGGCGGGTGGCCTCCACCGATCCCGACCCCGGAAACCCGTTTCGCGGCCTCTATATGACCGACGAGAGCGCCGTGGAGACGGCACGCGCGCTGCACGGGGGCAGTCTCGACGCGCGGCTGCAGCACGCGGTGAGAGCGCTTGGACTTGACCCGCTCGACGGCGCCTTGCTCTGCCTTTGCGCAGCACCCGTGCTCGACGCAAGGTATGCACGCCTGATCGGCTACCTCCACGACGACCTCTCGCGGCGGCTGCCCAGCCCGCGCCTGCTCGCCCTGCTGCTCGCCGGCGAGGCCGCCGAGCAGCAGGTCCTGGAACGGCTGGCGTGCGATGCGCCGCTGCGGCGGGGCGGCGCGATCGAGATGCTGGAGGAGGCCGCCGGCGTGCCCGCCGTCGATCGGCAACTGGCACTGGACGAGCAGTTGGCGAGCTTTCTGCTGGGCGCCGAGCTTGGGGCTGACGAGCTCCAGCACGAGGTGGAGGAGGTCAGGCCGCAGGCCATCCCCGTGCGAGACAAGGAGACAATCGAGCGCGTGGGGCAGGCGATCCTGGCCGCCGAAGGCATGCCGGTGCTGGTGGCGGGCCCGGACGCCGAACAGATTGCCGCCCAGGCGCTCAGACGCAGCCTGCTGATGCTGGAGGCGGGCAGGCTGCAGGACGCGCGCCTGATCTCCAGAGCACGGTTGCGTGCGAGCCTCACGGGAGCAAGGTTGGCCTTCCGCGGGCTGGAGCGGCTTGCGATCGAGGAGCGTGAGAGGCTGCGTTGTGGCCTGCACACGCTCGGTCAGACGCCGCTGATATGCACAAACACGCCCCGGGCTCCGCTCGCGCTCGCCGGGCTGGCACACCTGAGCGCGATCATCCCCACACCAGGACAGACCGAGCGGGAACGGCTGTGGGCTGCGCATGGTGCCGACAAAGCCGGCTGCAGTGACGTGGTGGCAGCGTTCTCTCTCAGCGCCGCGCAGATAGAGCAGGCCGCGCGCCTTGCGTTCGCGGAGGCACGCAGCGCTGGCCGCACACGTCCTGTGGAGGCAGACCTCCGGCAAGCCGCGCGGCGCATCTCACGCAGCCGCCTGGAGGAGCACGCAACGCTGCTCCAAGGTGCTTTCACCTGGCAGGATCTCGTGCTCGCAGAGCAGGAGATCGCGCAGCTGCGCGCGATCTCCTCCCGCCTGCGCCATCGCGCCTTGGTGCTGCAGAGATGGGGATTCGGCAGGCGCGACGCCGCGGGAGCCGGCCTGAAGATCCTCTTCGCGGGTGAACCGGGGACCGGGAAGACGATGGCCTGCCAGGTGATCGCGAACGACCTCGGCCTCGACCTCTTTCGCGTCGACCTCTCCCAGACGGTCTCCAAGTTCATTGGCGAGACGGAGAAGAACCTCGGGCGGCTGTTCGACGTGGCGCAGGACGCCGGCGCGGTGCTCTTCTTCGATGAGGCCGACGCCCTCTTTGGCAAACGCTCTGCTATCAGCGATGCCCACGACCGCTATGCGAACCTCGAGGTCGCCTATCTGCTGCAGCGCATCGAGGAGTTCACCGGGGCGGTGGTGCTGGCGACCAACCTCCGCCACAACCTCGATCAGGCGTTCTTGCGCCGCCTCGACTTCCTCTTGGACTTCCCGCTGCCCGACCACGGCCAGCGTCGCCGGCTGTGGGAGAGCCATTTCCCGCCGCAAGCGCCGGTCGCAGCCGACGTTGACCTCGATGCGCTCTCGGCTCACAGCCTGCCGGGCGGGTCGATTCGCAACTGCGTGCTGGCGGCGGCATTCGCCGCCGCCGACGACGGCGGCGCGATCTGCTCCTCGCACCTGCAGCACGCGGTGAGACTGGAGCAGCGCAAGCTGGGTCGGCTCTCGATCTCCTCGGCCGGGAGCGCCGGATGAGTACTCACGCGCGCCTGCGCTCAGCAGCGCTACAAAAGCCCCGGCGCGCTCGCCGGCGCTCGCAACCCGATCTGACGCGCACGGCCTCAGACCCGCAACGCACGATCGGAAACCGCGCCCTTGCCTTCGCGATGCGCGTTGCGCCCGTGCCTCAGACGGGCCTCGCGAGGACGCCACGAGCAGCTTGGATGCTGATGCGCAACGGGAGCGCTCCGTTCCCGTTGCGATACGCTCGCGAGGGACCCGATGCGATGGAGACGGTGGCATCCGGGGCCGGCGGCCTGGTCCAATACCCGCGGATGGGCCTGCCGGAGGCGGGCGGCGTGCCGCAGCTCTCGGTGGTGGCGGGAAGCGCCTTCGACGACCTGGCAAGGTCCGGCCGCAGAGCGGTGACCCAGGTGGCGATCATGCACGCAAGCCCCAACGAGGCCGCAAGGACGCTCGGCCTGCCGATGCCCACACCCCGCTCGTGGGAGTGGCTTCACCTGGTCGCCTTCAGCATCGGCCAGACCCACATCGACGCGCCGTCCGCGCAGTCGATCAACCTGATCCAGCGCACCGATCAGCCCCAGCAGATCAGGGAGAACCTCGTGCTCGGGACGGCAGCGGCGAACACCGCGATGCTCAGCTACGAGACGGCGATCAAGCAGGTGATGCGCGAGGAGCCGCGCCTGCAGCTCGACCTCTTCGTCGCAGCCCACAAGGAGGAGCTCCCTGTCCACGGCACGCGCGGCGAGTCTGTCATGGTGCCGGTTGCGACGCGGATCGATTACCACTTCCTGTTCCGAGCGCCTGATGGGCGCGTCACGCCGCCGGTGGTGCTGGCCTTCGATACGAGGAGTCACCAGCCGCCTCCCCTTTCCGAGCACACGGCGATCCTCGCCGCACTGCACCAGCACCTGCACCATGCATTCTCAGCCGGCGTGCACGGATTGCAGACGACGGGCCTGACGCCGGTATCGGGGCTGTGATGAGCTCACCTGGGTCCTATTACTGGTAGGCGACCAAACCGATCAGGAATCGAGAAGCCGTGCTCACCAGAGTCACCTACTGTCCTGAGTCTGAAATTCGTTCGCAATATGCTGCGAGTGTGTTGAGTATTTGCTCGGCGGTCTTGGTCCAGACGTAGGGGCGGGGGTTCTCGTTCCAGTGGTCCATCCAGTCGCGGATGTCGTGGTTGAGTTCGCGGACGGAGCGGTGTGTGCCGCGTCGGAGCTTGCGTGAGGTGAGCTCGCCGAACCAGCGCTCGACGAGGTTCAGCCACGATGAGCCGGTCGGGGTGAAGTGCAAATGGAACCGGGGGTGGGCCGCGAGCCAGCGCTTGATGGCGGGGGTCTTGTGCGTTGAGTAGTTATCGAGGATGAGGTGCACGTCCAGGTCGGCGGGTACCTCGTCGTCGATCTTCTGAAGGAATTTCTTGAACTCGATCGCGCGGTGGCGCGAGTGCAGCGACCCGATCACCTTGCCCGAAGCCACATTCAACGCTGCGAATAGGCTGCTCGTGCCGTGACGCTTATAGTCGTGAGTGGCGCGCTCGGGGACACCGGGCATGATCGGGAGGATCGGCTGAGTGCGGTCCAGTGCTTGTATTTGACTCTTCTCGTCCACGCACAAGACCAGTGCTCGCTCAGGCGGATCCAGGTAGAGCCCGACGATGTCCCTGACCTTTTCGACGAACAACGGGTCCTTGGAGAGCTTCCAGTGCTCCACTCGGTGAGGCTGCAGCCCAAACGCCCGCCACACACGCGAGATCGTCGACTGCAAGAGCCCGGTCTTGGCGGCCATCTGGCGTGTGGACCAGTGCGTTCCTCCATCCGGCGGCGCGGTCTCCAATGTTTTGACGATCACATCCTCGACGCGCTCATCAGCGACCGTCCTGGGACGCCCAGACCGCGGCTCGTCCACGAGCCCATCGAGCCTGTCGGCGAGAAACCGCCGCCGCCACTTCCCGACCGTCGCCGCGCTCACTGAAAGCCGGGCCGCGACCTCCTTATTGGAGTGCCCATTCGCGCACGCAAGCACGATCTGCGAGCGCAACGCCAACCCCTGCGCGGTACGACGCCTACGAGTCCACCCCTGCAACTGCGCACACTCACCGTCAGTGAGCTCCAAAACCGCCTTCGGACGACCGAGAGTAGCAGCCATACGGCATAATACCACACTTACTCCCCGAACTTAAGACTCAGGACACTAGAGTGCGCACGATGAGCAGAGCCAATCACAAAAGCACGCCCTCGCCCACGCCAGGCGGCGCCGACAGCCACGACTCGATCCGCGTGCACGGCGCGCGCGTGAACAACCTCAAGGACCTCAGCGTCGAGATCCCCAAGCGCCGGCTGACCGTGTTCACCGGCGTCTCGGGCTCGGGCAAGAGCTCGCTCGTCTTCGGCACGATCGCAGCGGAGTCCCAGCGGCTGATCAACGAGACCTACAGCGCGTTCGTGCAGGGGTTCATGCCGAGCCTGGCGCGGCCCGAGGTCGACGTGCTGGAAGGGCTGACAACCGCGATCATCGTGGACCAGCAGCGGATGGGTGGGGATACTCGGTCCACCGTCGGCACCGCCACCGACGCGGGCGCGATGCTGCGGATCCTCTTCAGCCGGCTCGGGCAGCCGCACGTCGGCTCGCCGGCGGCGTTTGCCTTCAACGTGCCCTCGGTCACGGCGAGCGGCGCGATCACCGTGCAGCGCGGCGCCGGCCAGACCGTGAGAAAGACCTTCAGCCGCGCGGGCGGCATGTGTCCGCGCTGCGAGGGGCGGGGCTCGGTCTCCGACATCGACCTCGCTCAGCTCTACGACGACTCCAAGTCCCTCGCCGAGGGGGCGCTCACGATCCCCGGCTACACGCCGGGCGGCTGGAACTATCGCCTCTACAGCGCGTCGGGCTTCGTGGATCCGGAGAAGCCGATCCGCAAGTACACAAAGAAGGAGCTGCACGACTTTCTGCACCACGAGCCGACCAGGATGAAGATCGCGGGCATCAACATGACCTACGAAGGGCTGACTCCGCGAGTCCAGAAGTCGATGCTCTCCAAGGACAGGGAGGGGATGCAGCCGCACATCCGCGCGTTCGTGGACCGGGCGGTCACTTTCACCGTGTGCCCGGAGTGCGAGGGCACCCGGCTCAGCGAGGCTGCTCGGTCTTCGAAGATCGAGGGGATCAGCATCGCGGAGGCGTGCGCGATGCAGATCAGCGACCTGGCGCAGTGGGTGCGCAGCGTCAAGCAGGCCTCGGTGGCGCCGCTGCTTTCCGCGCTGCAAGGGACGCTCGACTCCTTCGCGGAGATCGGGCTGGGCTACCTCTCGCTGGAGCGTCCTTCCGGCACGCTGTCGGGCGGCGAGGCGCAGCGCGTGAAGATGGTCGGCCACCTCGGCTCCTCGCTGACCGACGTCACCTACGTCTTCGATGAGCCCACCGCGGGCCTTCACCCCCACGACATCCAGCGGATGAACGACCTGCTGCTGCGGCTGCGGGACAAGGGCAACACGGTGCTCGTCGTCGAGCACGAGCCGGAGACGATCGCAATCGCCGACCACGTCGTCGACCTCGGCCCGGGCGCCGGTGGCGGGGGCGGCAGCGTCTGCTTTCAGGGCACCGTTGAGGGGCTGCGAGCCAGCGGCACCCTCACCGGCCGCCACCTCGACGACCAGGCAGCGCTGAAGGAGGCGGTGCGGACGCCCACCGGCACGCTGGAGATTCGCGGCGCGAGCACGCACAACCTGCGGGATGTCGACGTCGACATCCCGCTTGGGGTGCTGGTCGTGGTCACCGGCGTCGCCGGCTCCGGCAAGAGCTCGCTGGTGCATGGGTCCGTGGCCGGGCGCGAGGGGGTCGTCGCGGTCGACCAGACGGCGATCAAGGGCTCGCGGCGGAGCAATCCGGCGACTTACAGCGGGGCGCTCGAGCCGATTCGCAAGGCGTTCGCGAAGGCCAATGGCGTAAAGCCGGCGCTCTTCAGCGCCAACTCCGAGGGGGCCTGCCCCGCCTGCAACGGCGCCGGCGTGATCTACACCGATCTGGCGATGATGGCCGGCGTGGCGACCACCTGCGAGGAATGTGAAGGCAAGCGCTTTGAGGCCTCTGTGCTGGAGCACCGTCTCGGCGGTCACGACATCAGCGAGGTGCTCGCCATGTCGGTGGGCGAGGCCGAGGAGCTCTTCGGCTCCGGGGAGGCCAAGACACCGGCCGCGCAAGCCATCCTTCACCGGCTGACCGACGTCGGCCTTGGCTATCTGCGTCTCGGTCAGCCGCTCACCACGCTCTCCGGCGGCGAGCGACAGCGGCTCAAGCTGGCGACCCACATGGCGCAGGACGGCGGGGTCTACGTCCTCGACGAGCCAACCACCGGCCTTCACCTCGCCGACGTGCAGCAGCTGCTCGGCCTGCTCGACCGGCTCGTCGACTCCGGCAAGTCGGTGATCGTGATCGAGCACCATCAGGCGGTGATGGCGCACGCCGACTGGATCGTCGACCTCGGCCCGGGCGCCGGCCACGACGGCGGGCGGATCGTCTTTGAGGGCACCCCGGCCGAACTCGTCGCCGGGCACAAGCGAATCCGGTCCTCGCTGACCGGCAAGCACCTCGCGGCTTACGTCGGCGCCTGAGAAGCCGGGCGAGCGTTGCCCTCGCTTGAGCACGCGGACAGTCCGCGCCTCCTCAGCGGTAGGTGACGATCCGAACCTGCTCGAAATGAACGAGGTCGGCGGGCTCACCGACCGCCCTGTTCGTCGCGAGCAGGATTGGGACGATCGTGACTGTGATTACGTCGGCGCTCCCTCTGGCGCGGCGGATCGCGGCGGTCGCGATCACGACCTTGACGGTGGGTGTGAGGGGATGCTCGGGTCGCGGATCGTAGAACCGCCGCGGTTTCGCATCGCAGTGCCCAGGGTCGCCGAGGCAGCCGCCGTGGCCGAATACGAAGTAGCTGCCCGCGTACTCGGGGACCGCCCGCGGC
The DNA here is from genome assembly GCA_963805565.1 of uncultured Actinomycetota bacterium. Lineage (GTDB taxonomy): Bacteria > Actinomycetota > Thermoleophilia > Solirubrobacterales > Solirubrobacteraceae > Palsa-744. The sequence continues at coordinate 267,229 of CAWDUK010000001.1, forward strand.
GTCTGCTCACCAGCGGAGGGCAGGTTCAGAAAGACCCGCCCCTCATATGAGGCCCCAGAGTGGTCGAGTCCGTGAAGCTCGACGTCAGCCCGCGTGAACTCGGCGTCCAACAAGGCGCTCGGAATCGGCGTCGATGTGACGACATTCGCCACCTCAGGCACCTCCGGAGGCCTGTGTCGCTGCCGCGCTCGCGACCGAGGTTCCGCTGGCCGCGGAGCTCGCGTAGTCGTAGCCGAGCGCCCGCACGTCAAGCACTTCCGCGACCGTCATTCCAAACGGTGCGAGCGTCTTTTCGGCGTAGTGAGGCGGGATGTTGCTCACGCCATGACGCACCTGCCACTGATACCAGAGCCGGTCGATCATCGTGTGATGCGCCCAGAAGATCGGGTCGAAGGCAGCGGTGGCGATGACACCCATCTGGCCTCCGACCCACCCATGCACGGCGTCGTGAATGTTCTGCAACTGCATGGAGAAGTCGACGTAGCTGCCCAGTGCCAAGACCGATTCGACTGAGGGCAGCGGTTCGCCTTCCGGCTCGGGCGTCGGCCTGCTGAGCCGCGGCAGATGTTCCGGCGGGCCATGGGAGCGCACCGTCCGGCGGATGTCCTCTTCGTGAGGGATGCGAGGTATCGGTCCGCCGGCGAGCGGGTTCGGCTGCCCGCCCACCTGGCCTTCGGAGTACGCCCGTGGGATGCCTTCGGTGTGCGAGGTGACCGAAGTCCAGTCCCACCAAGGCGGGATCGCAAGTGGGTTCTGGTCACGGACAACGTGTTCGAAATGCAGCAGGTACGCACGGTGCCATGGCAGGAACAGGTCGTAGGGGTAATCACGGCCTGGCGGCGACCCCGTCCCGGCATGATGCCAGCAGTCGTAGCGATCGAACCCGTGGTATTCCGCCCAGTAGATCCAGCTGCGGTTGTCGGCTGCTTTCAGCGCCTGCATCTTGGCGTACGCGTCACGCAACGCCTCGATGTTCGCCTGCTCGACGCTTGGGCGCAGGACTATCGCGTTGGGGGCCGGCGGCGACACTCCAATGCATTCCACATGACGGGTGGATTGCTGTCAAGCGCTCAGAGCATGGTTCCGATGGCTGAACAGCCGACAGGTTAGGCTTGTGCTCGTGTCTGGGATGCGAGATGCCGAGAACCGGACGAGCGGGCCGCCGGCGCTCAACCCGCTGCACGCGCTTGCCGCCTGGCTGAAGGACGCGCGTCAGGCTGACGCGCCGGCCCCACAGGCGGTGACGTTCGTGACCATCGGCGCAGACGGACGCCCGTCGGCACGAACCGTGTCGCTGAAGCGACTCGACTCGGCCACGCTCACATTCACGAGCGCGCTCTGGACCCGCAAGGCAAGAGAGCTCCAACAGAACCCGAACGTCGCCCTGCTGTTCCATTGGCCCACCCTCGGACGCCAGGTGCACGTCGTCGGACGAGCCATGGTCGCCGAGCGCGCGCTCGCCCTCGAACTGTTCGACGAGCGCGACCTCCCAAACCGACTCCAGACGATCGTCTCGCGACAGGGCACTCCAATCAACGACCTCGCGCCTCTCCGGGCACGCCACGAACATCTCAAGCAGGCGATGGAGGCGCCGCCCGAGTGCCCCGAGGATTGGGGAGCCATCCGCGTCACACCCGAGATGATCGAGCTTTGGCAAGAAGCCCCGGATCGCCTGCACGACCGCTGGCTCTACGAACAGGACCACGACGGCCAGTGGAAGGTCACCCGGCTGGCGCCCTAGACCAGCATCGACTCAGCGACGAAGAGGCCAACAAGGTGGCGACCAGATGTTAGATAGAAGGACGTCCATATGTTAGGTGGCACCCCCGTCAGCGCTCGCCTAACGTCCGAAGTGGCTGCGAGATCGTCAGGGAAACGCTCGTCGTACGCGCTCCACGTGACGGAGCAGATCTTCGCTCGCGTCGTAGCGCGTCGCGGGCCCTCTCCCTCGCTGACTGAGCAGACCAGCGTCCAGTAGGCGCCTGAGATCGTTGCTTGCCGTGGGCGCCGATACATCTGCCTCAGCTGCATATGAGGCGCGATCCACGCCTTGGAAGAGACTTTGCTCAAGTGCGATGACCAGCCGATCGGGCCAGCCTCGCGCGTCGATCAACTGCTCAAGGCAGGCCCATCGAGCACCTGCCTCTGCCAGTTGATCCAGCCGCCTTTGTGCTTGCTTGAGGTGAGCCTCGACGCAGAACTCCACGAACGGAGCGGCGTCACGCTGCGGTTGGTAGGAGCCACCCTGCGCCGCTTGAAGCGCAGCGTAGTAGGCGCTGGTGTTGGCTCCGAGATATTCCTCGATCGTGACGAACTCGGGTGCCAGCAGGCCATCGAGCGCCAGCACCAGCGACTGGATGATCCGCGAGACGCGGCCGTTGCCGTCCCGGAATGGGTGTATTGAGACGACGTGAAGATGTGCCATGGCGGCGCGCACGACGACGTGCTCATCGCGGGCACCGTCGGAGAGCCACCGCACCGTCTCGCGCACCAAACCAGGCACATCATCCGCAGCAGGACCAACGTATACCGGTGGCCCGCCGCTCGGGCTGGTGACCTCGATACCGCGTTGACGGTATCGACCCGGCTGCTTGTCCTTCTGGAAATGACAGGCATCGAAGTGCAGGTCGAGCACTACTCGCTCAACCCACTCGAACCCGGGGTCTGCAGCCATCACACCAACGTGGTCCATTGCGCGTGCGTAACTCGAGAGCGCCATACGATCGTCGTCGTTGGGCCCAGACGGCTCAGCACCGGTGGCGATCGCGACGGTCTCGTCGGGGGGGACATGAAAACCCTCGATCTCGATCGAGCTCTCGGCCGAGGACGCTCGCCACTGCCGCCGGAGGCTGCCAAGCCACGGACCCGCAATGCCAGCCTGGGCGTTCAGCTGGCTGCGCAGCCGATCTAGCTCCAGGAGACTCGCCGACAAGCCGGCAGTCATTTCGGGCGTTCGATAGATCATTCGCATAGATTAGCCGATCATACGTATAATCGTCTTTGCGTTCTAGGGCCCGAGCATCGCCGGCTGTCAACCGGCCAGCACCTGGATTCAGCTCCGTCCTGGCTGTGCGGCAAAGCATGTCCTAATTGTACGTTAGAACGCGTCCTGACGGTATACTGGACTCGTGGTCAGTGACTACATACCGAGAGTCGTGGACGACGAGCTGGACCAGCTTCAGCTGCCGGCGGTGATCCTGGAGGGCGCCAAGGCCGTCGGCAAGACGAGAACGCTGGAGCGCCGCGCACGGACGATCCACCGCCTCGACCGCGCCTCGGAGCTGCAGCTCGCGGAGGACATCGAGGACTGGGTGACAAGCGGCGAGCCCCCGGTCCTGATCGACGAGTTCCAGCGCCACTCTCACACCATCGACAAGGTGCGCCGGGTCGTCGACGCCAACTACAGCCCTCGGCAGTTCTACCTCGCCGGGTCGGCTGGCGAGAACGCCGACACCCACTCAGGCGCCGGGCGTATCGTCACGATCCGGATGCGACCCCTCTCGTTCGCCGAGCGGCGGCTCGCCACGCCATCGGTCGGCCTCGCAGAGCTGTGTGACGGTCGCCGGCCGGCGCTGTCGGGCAGGAGCGAGATCGGACTGTCCCGCTATGTCGAGGAGATGCTCCGGTCCGGCTTCCCCGCCATTCGGACGCTCGACGGACGCGACCAGAGGCGGGCGCTTGGCGGCTACATCGACCGCGCCGTCCAACGCGACATCCCGATCGACGTTGGCCGATCGGTCCGCCAGCCGGACCAGCTGCGGCGTTGGCTGCGTGCCTACGCGGCCGCCACGAGCACGACGACCTCGCTGGAAACGATCAGGGACGCGGCCCATCGCGGTGACAGCGTGATTCCGAACCGTGGCACAACGCTGTCATATCGAGATGCGCTGGAACGCCTTTGGATCATCGACGACCTACCCGCCTGGCAGCCGGGGCTCAGCCACTTCGCCCCGCTGCTCCAGCAGCCCAAGCGGCACCTCCTCGACCCTGCTCTTGCCGGTGCGCTGCTCGGCGTCACCGCTGAGAAGCTGCTATCCGGAGAAACTTTCCAGCCGCCGATAGCGCGCGAGGGCACATTGCTCGGCGCCCTCTTCGAGTCGCTGGTGACCCTCTCTGTGCGCGTTTACGCCCAGCCGGCCGATGCGATGGTCGCCCACTTCCGAGAGAAACACGGCCGTCACGAGGTCGACCTCATCATCGAGCGCCCCGACGCAGCCGTAGTCGCGATCGAGACCAAGCTCAGCGACACCGTCACCGACGCCGACGTCGCGCACCTTCTATGGCTGCGCCGCCAGATCGGCGATCGCCTGCTCGACGCAATCGTCGTCTGCACCGGAACGCTCGCCTACCGCCGCAGGGACGGCATCGGCGTCGTGCCGCTCGCCCTGCTCGGCCCATAACCACCCGGCGACGAGCTCCTGTGGACCGTGACGATGAGGGAGACGCCACACGCCGGTCACGGCCGTGATCGACAGCCGCCCCGCTTACCGTCACCGTCGTTACTCACCAGCGTCGGATATCGCGATTTGGCTCTCGGTTCGACGCTCCGCCGTGCGGCTACTTCGTCCACGCCGGCGTGAGTAGATCCATGTAGTCACCGTCCAGAGAAAACACCGTCCTCCATCCACGGTGGCGGCTGCTCAGGTCCTGAGAGCGCTTCAGGGAGCACGTAAGGCGCTGCAGTAGCGCAAGCAGCCCGGATGCGCTACTGAAGGATCGAGCGTGCTTCAACTGCTAGCTGGCCTGATCCACATGAAGCCGGGCGGCCTGTGGCAGAATTCCCTGCGTCCAGCGAACACTCGGATGCGCCAACTGCACGGACCGTCCGTGAACTGGACGTGCGATCAACACCTCAGCAAGGAGAACGACTATGAAGCATGCGATCAAGAGCGTGGCGCTTGCGTTGGGTGCGACGCTTATGCTCAGTGCGCTCGGCGTTGCCGAGGCATCGGCTCATGAATTCGTCGCAAGTAAAATTGGGAAAATCAAAGGAAGAGGGACAACGGCTCAAGTATACAAAACGAGCGCGGGCAGCATCGAATGTGCTGCATCCACGTATTCGGGCGAAATGACGGCGGTGAGGCAGGAATCCGCCGACATAGACCTTCTCTTGACAAGTTGCACGGCCTTTGGTCATACGGCCGAAGTATCGCAGTCATTAGAATTATTAGATTCGGCCGGGGCAGTATCCATAAAGTCCACGATCCTCATCAAGGTCCCTGTGGCCGGCTGCGAAATCAAGATGGAACCAATCGTCGCGAATCAGGGCCTCGAAGGCGTGGTCTACAAAAACAGCGCCGGCAAGATACTCGTGGAAAGCAAAGTCTCAGGCATCACCTATACAAGCTCGGGCGGACTCTGTGGTGAAAGCGGCACCAAAGGCAGCCACACCGGCAGCAGCGAATTGGAATTGGAAGGCGGCACCATCGAATGGATTTAAGTCGCTCGAGCAAGTGATTCTGGCAGGGTGGGCCTCGCAAGAGGCCCACCCTGCCGCTACAAGGATGCATGAACGCTCGTGCCTTGGGACGGGCGCACGCATCGAAGCGCCTTGCCAAGGCCAGTAGTTCGACAAGGCGGGTTCCCGGCCGCAAGGGCTTTTGCCTGGATAGTGAGGCCCGCGTACGCCACGAGCGAGCAGACGCACGCACATTCCGGGAAGCGCGCCAACCAAGCTCCTAGGGTATGCCAGCGCCTGCGCCGGGCTAGCCAGGGCCGTCACGGCATAGGCCAACACGACGAGCGTAGCCGCACGCGTGAGCCCATCGGGTCGACTGAACTACCGCGGGCGACGGGCGCCCCTGGGTTCGCCCAACGTCAGGAAACGCCCGCCCTTCGTTCCTCCGGATCTGGCTTTGTACAAATATCAGTGGAGACGGCGGGAATCGAACCCGCGTCCGCGGTCGCGTGAGGATGGCTTCTACGAGCGTAGCCGGCTCTCTGATCTCGTCCTGCGCTCGCCTAGCCGGCCGGGTTGTGCAGGACCAGCCTCCTTGGTGGTCCCCGGATTGGCGGAGGCGGGCCTTTCCGGGCGAGCCTGCTATCTGATCCCGGTCATCCCTGCCGCAGGCGAGCGGAGGCCGAGACCTCACTCCTGGTTTCTAATCAGGCAGCGAGGGCGTACTCATGTGAGTCCGCACTTATGGTTTTGCCAGGTGTTTTACGAGGCCGCCTGGCACCTCGACTCGCAACCAAGCTCACGGAGCCAACCGCGTCGAAGCCTGTCGTCCCCATGGGTGCTTGTGAACTCATCCTAGCGCCAGGGGCGCCCTCGCCCCATGACGCAAGGCGACGCGGTCCCGGGCCGCGCTGAGGGCCCTGCTGCAACTGAGCCGAAGGCTCAGCTGTGGCGGGCGGCGCGGCCTTGCACCTCTTGGCCTCGCTCTTTCGCGGCTCGGTTCCGCGTCTGCAAATGACCATACGCCGGTCCCACGAAGATTGCAAGATCTGCCACAAGCTTTTTTGCCGTCTTTGCGGCTTCTCCGCGCGCGCGGAGCCGTCGCTCAAGGCTCTTAGCCGCGGCTTATCGCTGCTGCCACAATGAGGGCATGGATCAGACAGAGCTTTCCTGGCCACCGGTCGTGCACGAGCCCCCCGCGCAGGTGCTCACACCGCCCACCGACCCGTTCGGCCAGCAGCGCTCCAAGCGCACACTGCGGCGTCGCGCGGGCAGCGTCATCGCAGGCGCGGGTGCCCTGATCGCGAAGTTCGCCGCGCAGCTGAAGGCGCTGCTGCTTCTGCTGCCCAAGGCCAAGCTGCTGCTCACGGCGGGCACCGCACTCGTCTCGGTCGCGGCCTACTCCCTCTTCTGGGGCTGGGAGTTCGCGGTCGGCTTCGTCGTGTTGATCTTCATCCACGAGATGGGCCACGTGATCCAGCTGCGCAGGCAGGGAATCTCGGCCAGCGCGCCGACGTTCATCCCCTTCCTCGGCGCGGTGATCGCGTCGCGGTCGCTCGGAGACGACGCCTACGCCGAGGCCAAGGTGGGGCTGGCCGGACCCGTGCTCGGCACCCTTGGGGCAGCAGCGTGCCTGGCGATCGGCGAGAGCACCGGCAGCGGCTTCTTCATGGCGCTTGCTTACGTGGGCTTCCTGATCAACCTCTTCAACCTGCTCCCGGTCGTGCCACTCGACGGAGGCAGGGCGATGGCAGCGATGTCCCCGTGGCTGTGGTTCGTGGGCTTCGGCGTGCTCGTGACCGGCGTGATCGCCTTCCACAGCCCGTTCCTCGTGCTGATCGCAGTCTTCGCCGGCTTTGAGCTGTGGCGCCGCTGGCAGCACCATCGTTCGGGCACGCTGCAAAGCGCCGCCTATTACCGGGTGCCACCGCGAGCCAGGCTCGCCGTCGGCCTCGTCTATGTGGGGCTGATCGCGGTGCTGGCTGTCGGCATGGATCTCTCCTACGTGGCGCGCACGATCAGCTAAAGCGGCCGCGGCTGCCTCCCGTCAATGCAGCAGCGCCTTTAGCGCCAGCACGGCCGCGCCGATTCCTGCCCCAACGCAGCAGCTGAGCAACAGCTCCAGCGGCCTCTCTCTTGCACGGATGCCCGCAATCAGCTCCAGGGCCACGAGCGTGGCGATCGCGCTCCACAGCCCAATGTCAATCGCGGTCTGCGAAGAGGCACCCGCCGCCCAGGCGATCAGGAGCGCGAGCAGCGGCAGGAGCGCGCCCTGCAGCACTGAGACGCTGCCGATCAAGCCGTCCCATAGCGAGCGCAGCGAGAGTGGCAGGCTGCTCTCGATCCGGCGGCCGAGCGCGAGCGAGTAGGCGTGTGCGAGCCAGTAGACGAGCAACGTCAACCCTGCCGAGAGCAGCACGTCAAGGTGGGTCTCTTGCTTGTAGCTCTCCGCAGCCATCAGCGAGCCGACGAGTATCAGGCCGTAGACGGCGCCAACCTCGCCGTCGCGCGGAACGAGCGAGTGCAGAACCACCATCCCGAAGCGATCCCAAAGGCTCCTCTGCGAAGCGGGCTCGGGTGACTGCTGGGGCTGGTCGGCGCTCACGACCACATGATGATCTGCGGACCCGACGGCCGCCCTGCTTTGTACCCACACGCGCGACGAGCATGTAGCCTGTCGGCGAGATGTTTTGGGGACAAGATCGGGGCGGGGTTCGTAGAGGCACGGCGCGCCGCATCATCGCGGCGCGCTTTCCTATTCCCATCGTGGCGCTGTCGCTGGGTGTGGCGGTGGCTGGATGCGGCGGGGCCAAGCCGCTGACCAGAGCGCAGCTCGTGAGCCACGCCAACGCGCTCTGCACGCACGTGCACGCGGAGGTCAAGCAGGTGGGGCCCGCCAAGACACCGCAGGACTTCGTGCGGCTGACCAGAAAGCTGGCAGGCTTCGAGCAGCACGCCCTCGAATCGATGCGCAGCCTGACGCCACCCTCCGCTTTGGCCGCGGACTGGAAACACATGATCGAAGGTGCGGAAGAAGTCGCAGAGTCGGTGGGCACCCTCAGCACTGACGCTCGACTCAAAAAAGAAAAGGCGGAGCGCGAAGCGCTCGAGCACGTGGTGCGCGTGGAGAAAAACATCTCCCCGATCGTCGAACGCGACCACTTCACCAGCTGCAAGGAACTGATCTGAGCCTGGACTAGCGCCGCGCCTCGCGCAGCGCCCTGTCCATGTCGCGCTTGCTCTCGCGCTCCTTGATCGTCTGGCGCTTGTCGTAGAGGTCCTTGCCGCGCGCCAGCGCGATCTCGACCTTCGCGTGGGAGCCTGAAAAGTAGATCCTGGTCGGAACCAGCGTGAGGCCGCGCTCGGCCACGCGGCCCTCGAGCCGGTCGATCTCCAGGCGGTGCAGCAGCAGCTTGCGATCCCGTTCGGGATCGTGGTTCTCGCGTGCAGCTGGCCCGTAGGGTGGGATGTGAACACCCTGCAGCCAGAGCTCTCCATCGCGGATCGCCGCGTAGGCGTCCTTCAGCTGGGCGCCCGACTCGCGCAGCGCCTTCACCTCGGTTCCCTGCAGCACGATCCCGCACTCGATCCGGTCGAGCAGCTCGTAGCGATAGCTGGCGTAACGGTTGCTGGCGACGTCGCCGGCGCCGATCTTGCGCTTCCTGGTCTTTGCCACGATTGCAGCCTAGCCTGGCAGCACGAGGTCTACGCGGCCGCGGGCCGTGTCGACCTGTGTCACCTGAACGCGGACCGCCTGCCCCAGCCGCAGCACCGACCCGGAGCGCTCGCCGCTCAGGATCGTGCCCTGCTCGTTCAGCTCCCACCAGTCCCGACCGCCGTCCTTCCCGTGCAGCCGCCGCACAGGAAGCATGCCTTCAAAGGGGGGCGGAGCCACTGTCCCTTGGGAGCTCTCGGCAGCGCCCAAGTCGAAGGCGACGAACGCCCCGGCCGAGATCAGGCCGCTCACCTCGCCGTCGAAGACCTCGTCGAAGCCGCGCTTGATGAGGTTCGCCTGCAACGCGAAGCAGCAGGCGATCGCGTCGGTGTCGCGCTCGATCGTCATCGCCTCTCGCTCCTTTGCCGAGGTCCATTCGCCCAGCTCAGCCAGGCCGCCCGCCCGAGGCGCAGGCTCGCTGCCGTCCACCGCTGAGAGCAGCGCCCGGTGGCAGACGATGTCCGGGTAGCGCCGAATCGGGGAGGTGAAGTGGCAGTAGCAGTCCGAGCCAAGCCCCGCGTGGCCGATGTTGGCAGGGGAGTAGACGGCCTGCTGCAGCGAGCGCAGCACAAGCGATGTGAGCGCCAACCGCCCGCCGCTGGCGGGAATCGATGCATCGCCGGCTAGCGCACGGGCTTGCGCGCTACGCAGATGGCGCTCCACGCCCTTGCCGATCTCGCCGACCAGCTCCTTGGCCTGCGACGGGGAGATACGCTGCGGCACCGGCGGCGTCTGGACGCCGAGTGAGGCCAGCTGGTCGACCAGGCGCATGACGCGCTCGGGGGCAGGCTGCTCATGGACGCGATAGAGGCACGGCACGCCGCGGCGATGCAGCAGCGCAGCAACGGCCTCGTTGGCCGCAATCATCAGGTGCTCGATCAGCCGGTGCGACTCGGTCTGCACGCGCCCGGCGACCTCGATCACGTTGCCCTCGGCGTCAAATCTGAACTCGGGCTCGGAGGCGTCGAGCTCCAGCGCCCCCGCCCGCGCCGCGCGTGCGACGCCAAGCTGCGCAGCGGCCTCTCGCGCAGCCTGCAGCGGCTTGCCCCAGGGCTCGCTCGCGCGCTCGCCGCCGGCGAAGATGCGATCGACCTGCTCATAGTCCAGGCGCGCATCTGAGCGGATCAGAGACCTGTAGAAGGCAGCTCCGAGCGCCTTGCCGTCACGCACCTCCAGCTCGACGGTGACCGTGAGCCGGTCCTGGCCCGGCACCAGCGAGCAGGCCTCGTTTGAAAGCGCATGCGGGAGCATCGACTCCACCGCCCCGGGCGCGTAGACGCTCGTGGAGCGTCTACGCGCCTCACGATCGAGCAGCGAGCCCTCGCGCACAAACGCGCTCACGTCGGCGATGTGCACCCATACCCGCACGCTCCCGTCGGGCAGGGTCTCCGCAGAGATCGCGTCGTCGAAGTCGCGCGCAGTCGCAGGGTCGATCGTGAGCGTGGGCAGGCCGCGCAGGTCGCGCCTAGCCACCTCGCGCTGCGGCGCACGCGAGATCTCCTGCGCCTCCCGCTGCACCACGGGAGCGAACTCGCGCGCGAGCCCCCTGTCCAGCAGCGCCGCCTCAATCACGTCGCGCGCAACATCCGGCCTGCCCAGCACCCGCAGGATCTGCGCTGCACTGCCACGCCTGCCTTTGGCTGGGCGGGGCGCAGCGACAAGCACGAGTTGACCCTCTCTCGCGCTGCCCTTTTGCGGCGGCGCAAGCCGGTTGGAGGAGAGCGTGAGGCGGCGAAGCGGAGCTCTCCCGGACGAGTCCAACGTGCCCGCACGCTGTGGGAACAGCGGCTCGGCGACCCAGAAGCGTCCGCGGCGCTCCAGCACCGCGACGAGCGACTGCCTCATCGGCGGCGGCTCACCCAACCTCGCCTGCAAGTGTCTTCAGCGCGACCTGAAGCCCCTTTTCGCTGTCGATCTGGTTGCTTGGCACGACGATTTCCGGGGTGATGCCCTTGCCCTCGTGAACTCCGCCGCCGCCGAGGTTGCGGCCATTGGGCGTGAAGTACTCGCCGACGGTGACCTTCAGCCCCCCGCCGTTGCTCAGCGGCTCGAGCTCCTGGAAGACGCCCTTGCCGTAGGTGTGGGTGCCGACCACCTTCGCGCGATGGTTGTCCTGCAGCGCGGCGGTCACGATCTCCGCAGCAGAGGCCGTGAATTTGTCGACGAGCACCACCAGCGGGATGTCCGCCGGGATCGAGCCTCCGAGCGCATGCATGACGATGGTGGGCTGGGCGCTACCCTTCGTGCTCACGATCGTCCCGGCCTTCATCAGGAACAGGCTGGCGACGAGCGGGCTTCGCTGACCAATCCCCCACCGTTGGCTCGCAGGTCGAGCACGAGCGCCTTGGCGCCGTTCGTCAGCAGCTTGTGCACGGCTTCGGCAAGCTGGTCATGAGCGCCTTCGCTGAAGGCCGCAAGGTAGGCCCACCCGATCTACGGTTTGCTGGACGCGCATACCCGAGGCCACGATCGGCCGTGAGATCGTCTCGCGGGTGACGGTGACCTGCGGGGAGGCCTTCGCGGCTGAGAGCGTAAGCGGACCTGGGTGCCCGGGCGCCCCTCGATCAGGGTGCTGGCCGCTCCGGGAGACGCCGTCAGCGAACGACCATACGGTCCGGTGATCACTTCTCCGCCCTGCAGACCAGCGCGTCGGCAGGAGAGCTGTTGAAGACGCTGATGACCCGCAATCCTTTGCTGGTCGGGCTGATCGCGACACCGATGCCGCTGAACGTCTCGGGCTGATCGAAGGACTTGAACAGCTCGGCGGACTCAGATAGATCGTGTACGGGTCGTGCAGGCTCGCAGATCATGCCATCCAGCGACCATGAGGAGGACTTCGCGGGACCGGCCTGTAGTAGTCTTCCGCAGGCTGTCGATTGCTTCGTTGAACACCTCGGTCGGGTGGTTCGCCTCAAAGGTCGAGCGCGCGAACGCCGGCAGCGTCGACGGGTGGCCCCCGAGCCACACGCCCAGCACGAGCACCGCGAGGGCCACGACCAGGCTCGCCACGGCGACGAGGTTTCTCTTGTTGAAGATCAGCATGGGAGGGTTTCAGCCCAGACTAGAAGCTCCGCGCCTCCACGATGACGGTTGCGCTCTGGGGTGATGTCGGCCCGCGGCAGGGCGCAGCAGCGGGGTAGCCAGGACATACGGGGTGGGCATCGGCAGACGTGACTAATGTGCGGCCACGATGTCGGGCTCTAACGGATTGCCAAGCCTGATCGCAGCCCAACGAGATCGCCGCTACACCGGATATCGCTCCCGGAACGCGGGCACTGACGGTACTCTCGCCTTCGACGCGGGCGCCCGGACTGAGCGTGCGCGAGGAGAACGGGATGGCCCATTTCCTCGAGCATCTCGTTTTCAAGGGCGGCGAGAAGTACGCTCACGTACAGGGACATCAACGAGACCGCCGAGCAGATCGGCGGCGTGCTCAACGCATTCACGAGCCACGACCTCGTGGCCTTCCACATCACCGTGCGGGCCGAGGCCGCGCAGCAGGCGATCGACCTGCTGAGCGACTTCGTCGCGCGCCCGCGGATCGATCCGCAGGAGCTCGACCGCGAGCGCGGCGTGGTGATCCAAGAGATCAATCGGGCCTACGACCAGCCCTCCACCATCGCCGAGTACCTGATCGACAAGGCCGCGTTCGGCGAGCATCCGCTGGGACGGACGGTGCTCGGTCCCGAGGGGAACCTGCGCAGTTCCAGCGCGAGGAAATCCTCGCCTTTCGCAGCGGCGCTGGTCGCCGGACGCGCGGGAGGCGCGTTCATCGTCGGCAACCTCGAGCACCTGCCGGCCGACGAGAGAGCTGGCAGAGGCTCGCCGCTTCCCGCCGCTGCCCGAGCCCGAGCGCTCACCCCGGCGCCGGCTTCGTGCCGCAGACGCTGGTGGAGGAGCAGCGACACTAACCAGTCGCATCTGCGGATGATCTACAGGCCGGCGGCGCAGTGGGTGATATCCGCAGGGCGCGCGGGCCGCACTGAGCATCTACGTCCACCCTGCTCGGCGGGTCGATGGGCTCGCGCCTGTTCGAGGAGATCAGAGAAGCGTCGCGGACTCTGCTACTCGGTCTACGCCTTCGAGCATGCCTTCGCCGACGTGCCGATCCTCCAACTGGGTTCGGGCCTGGAGTCGCGAAGTGCGTCGAGGCATACGAGCCGGATGCGCGAGATCGTGGCCGAACTGCGCAGCCAGGGGCCGACCGAGGCGGAGGTGGCGCGCGCGCGAGCCTACGCCGCCGGACGCCTCGTGCTCGCGTTCGAGAACACCGGCGCCGTGGCCCGGCATGCGGCGGGCAGACCGATCGTCTTTGGCGAGTAGGTCGACCCCGACGCCGCCATCGCGGCCCTCGACGAAGTCAGCTTCCAGCACGTCGCGAGGTCGCCAAGGCGGATCAGCAGACGAGCTCGCGTCGCCTCGTTGGGCCCCCGAGGCCGCCGATTCGACTTCTAGCCCGTCCGGGCCGCGCGCGGCCCCAGTCGACCTGGCGACCCGCAGCCCTAGACCAGGCGAGGCAAGGAGCGGGAGCGTGAGTCTCCCAGCGGCACCTTGGCCGCGCGGACTACGGATCGCTCAGCCGATCGCGACCATGCGGTCGATCGGCACGCGCGCCGGCGCGCGATCTCCGCGGGCACCTTGACCTCGAACTTGCTGCTCCCGCAGGATCCCAGCAGCTTCGGCAGCGTGATCATCTTCATGAACTTGCAGCTCGCCTCCGGGTTGGCGGGGATGAAGGTCGACGTCCGGGGCGGCCATCTGCAGCGGATAAAGCATGCCGATCTCGGTGGCCACGATCGCCTCCGGGCCCGGCGGCCCGCGCCGCGGCTCGGCGTACTCCAGCATCCCTCCGGTCGAGAGCATCTGCACCCCGCAGGGTCGACGTCCCCGGCGGCGACGTACTCCATCACGCTTGTCGTGCAGCCGCACTCGGGGTGGATCAGGAAGTCGGCCCCGGGGTGGGCCGCGCGCGTGCGTCTCGATGTCCGCGGGCCTGATGCCGGCGTGCACGTGGCACTCGCCGTCCCAGACGTGCATCGGCTTGCCCATCTGCTTCTCGACGTAGGCGCCAAGCCACATGTCGGGCCCGAACAGGATCTCCGTGTCGGGGCCGCGCGCTCGTAGATGTGGCGCACAACCTCGACCGCGTTGGAGGAGGTGCAGCAGTAGTCGGTCAGCGCCTTGACCTCCGCGGTGGTGTTCACGTACATGACCACGACCGCGCCCGGGATGCTCCTGCCTTCCACGCGCACAGTTGCTCGGCGTCGATGAGTCGCCGCCAGCGAGCACCCGGCATCCAGATCGGGGATCAGGACGGTCTTGCTCGGGGCAGAGGACCGAGGCGGTCTCGGCCATGAAATGCACGCCGCAGAAGACGATCGTCTGCTGGTCGGCGGCGGCCGCCTGGCGTGAGAGGCCGAGCGAGTCACCGACGTAGTCGGCCACGTCCTGAACCTCGGGCACCTGGTAGTTGTGCGCGAGGATCACGGCGTCGCGCTGCGCGGCCAGCGCGCGAATCTCGCTGCTTCATCGAGTCGATCTGCTCGGGCGTCAGCCCTGGGGAAGGGAGGCGAGCAGGGGACATCGGAAGATCGATCGGCAGCGCCTCCAGGAGCATCGAGAGGTCCAGCGCCGGCGCCGAGTGGGTAAGCGCGCCAAGCGAGATCCGAAGTCTACGCCCGGTCTGCGCGACCTCCCGCAGAGCCTGAGCGTCACGCCGCCGCTTGCCTCCAGCAGTGCTCTGCCGGCGACCAGCTGCACGGCGGCGGCCAGCTCGTCGACGCTCATGTTGTCGAGCAGCAGCCGCGGCACGTTTGCCGCCAGCGCCTCTTCGATCTCCGGCCGGTCCGCGACCTCGACCTCGAGCGTGTCCGCGAGCTGCGGCGCCGGCCTCCTGGCCAGCTGCACCGCATTGCCGATGCCGCCGGCAGCCGCGATGTGGTTCTCCTTGATCAGGATCGCGTCAAAGAGCCCGACCCGGTGGTTGCAGGCGCCTCCCGCCGCCACCGCCGCCTTCTCCAGCGCGCGCAGGCCGGGGGTCGTCTTGCGCGTGTCGAGCACCCTCGCGCGGGTGCCGGCCACGGCCTGCGCCGCCCTTGCCGCCATGCTTGCCACGCCCGAAAGCCGCCCCAGGAAGTTCAGCGCCGTGCGCTCCCCAGTCAGCAGCGCGCGCGTTGAGCCCTCAATGCCAAGCACCGGCCCAGGGCCCTGCTCCCGCCAGTGGCCCTCGCTTACGAGCCGCTCGCAGCGCACGTCGGGGTCGAGCAGCCTGAAGACCATCTCGGCAGCATCGAAGCCGTAGATCGCGCCAGGCGCCTTCTGGCTGATCAGCGCGCGTGCCTGCGCATCGGACGCGACGGTCGCCTGCGTGGTCACATCGCCCGAGCCCACATCCTCGGCCAGTGCGCGCTGCACGAGCGCGGTCAGGTCGCCTGCAGAGATCTGGGTGGACATGCAAATGAGGTGCTTAGTTGCTGTCAACCGCGGCGGCGCTCAGCAGGTAGGCGCGCACGAAGCCGTCGAGGTCGCCATCGAGCACGCGCTGAACGTCGCCCACCTCATGGCTGGTGCGATGATCCTTGACCATCGAGTAGGGGTGCAGCACATAGGAGCGGATCTGGGAGCCGAAGTTGACGTCCTGCGCTTCTCCCTTCTCACGCGCAATCTCTTCGCGGCGCTCGCGCTCCTGCTTCTCCACCAGCTTGGAGCGCAGCATCGCCATCGCGGTGGCCTTGTTGGCTGACTGGGAGCGCTCGTTCTGGCACTGGACGACGATCCCGCTCGGGCGATGGGTGATGCGCACGGCCGAGTCGGTCTTGTTTACGTGCTGTCCGCCGGCGCCCGAGGCCCTGTAGGTGTCGACCTGCAGGTCGTCCTCGGAGATCTCCACCTCGCCTGTCTCAGCCACCACCGGCGCGACCTCCACGCCGGCGAAGCTTGTCTGCCTGCGGTGGGCCGAGTCGAACGGTGAGAGCCGCACGAGCCGGTGCACGCCGCGCTCGGCGCCGAAGAGCCCGTAGGCGTTCTCGCCCTTGGCGCTGAAGGTCGCCGACTTGATCCCTGCTTCCTCCCCCGGCCCGACCTCGAGCAGCTCGACGGCAAAGCCCCGGCGCTCAGCCCAGCGCATCTCCATCCGCAGCACCATCTCAGCCCAGTCCTGGGCGTCGGTGCCGCCGGCGCCGGCGTTCACGCTCACCAGCGCATCGCCGCTGTCGTAGCGTCCCGAGAACAGCCGCTGCTCCTCCATCTCCGCCAGCCTCTCCTCGACGGAGCGCAGGTGCTCCTCAACCTCCTCCTGCAGCGACTCGTCTTCCTGCGCCAGCTCGACGAGACCCTCGATGTCATCGACGTCGCTCTGCAGCCCGTTAAACGTCTGCAGCCGCTTGGCCGCCTTGGACTGCTCGGCGGAGATCTTCGCCGCGGCATCCGCGTCATCCCAGAAGCCCGGGACTTCCATCTGCGCTTCGAGCGCCGCGATGCGCTCGCTCAGGCCAGCGGGGTCAAAGATAGTCCGCAAGCAGCTTCAGCTGCCCACGGACGGCCGCAAGACGCTGCGGCGTGGTCTCGACTGGTGCGGTGGCCATGGGCGCCACGATATCAGTCGCCCGGCGCGGCGCAGCGCCCTGTCCGCGCACACTGAGACGGCCGTCTACGGCCGCCTACGCCCCATGGCACTTCTTGTACTTCTTGCCACTGCCACACCAGCAAGGGTCGTTGCGCCCCACCTCGTGCTCGTGGTCGACTGTGCGCTGCTCGACAACGGCGACCGGCCGCTCCTCCTGGGCACCCGCGCCGGACATGGCGGCCTGCGCCCCTGCCTCGGGATCGGCAGCCGCCGCAGCCGCAAGCGCGCTTGCGCCCATCGCGGCGGCTCCGCCGGAATAGCTCACCCTGCCGGCGCGCGTCGCGCTGCCCGTGGCGGCCAGCGGCGGCGGCTGCGGGATCCCGTCGCCCTCGACGCTGACCTGAACGTTGAAGATCATCCGCGAGAAGTCGCTCCAGATCGTGTTCATCAGGTCGTGGAAAAGCGTGTAGGCCTCGTTCTTGTAAGCGACCAGCGGATCGAGCTGGGCGGCGCCGCGCAGGCCGATGCCTTCGCGCAGATATTCCATGTCGTAGAGGTGCTCCTGCCAGCGCTCGTCGATGATCTGCAAGAGCAGGAAGCGCTCCAGCGCCCGCATCAATTCCTCGCCGAGCTCGGCCTCGCGCGCCTCGTAGCGGGCGAGCGCCGCCTGCGCGATGCTTTCGCCGAGACCGATCCTGTCGAGCCCTTCGCGATCGATCGCCTGGTCACCGAAGTCGACCGGGAAAAGCTGCTCGAGCTGGGTGAACATGCTGTCGAGATCCCAGTCCTCGACGTATTCGTTTTCGGTGTAGCGCTCGATTGTGCGATCGATCACGCCGCCGATCTGCTCGCGCGCCTCACCACCCATGTCCTTGCCCTCCAGGATGCTGTCGCGGTAGGCGTAGACGACGCGGCGCTGCTCGTTCATCACGTCGTCATATTCGAGCACGCGCTTTCTGATCAGGAAGTTCTGTTCCTCGACCTTCTTCTGGGCGTTCTCGATCTGTTTGGAGAGCATGCCCGCCTCGATCGGCTCCTCGTTGCCCTCCTCGTCGGTGCTGCCGAGACGGTCAAGGATCTTGTAGATGCGATCGCCCGCGAAGAGCCGGATCAGGTCATCCTCGGCGGAGAGGAAGAAGCGGGTTTCGCCGGGGTCGCCCTGGCGGCCGGAGCGGCCGCGCAGCTGGTTGTCGATGCGCCTTGACTCGTGGCGCTCAGTGCCGCAGATGAACAGGCCGCCGGCCTCCATCACCCGGTCGTGGTCGCTCTCGACACGCGCCTCGATCTCCGGCAGCACTTCGCCCAGCCGCTTCTCGAAGTCCTCGTGCCCCGGCTCGATGCCCTCGCGCGCCAGCTCGATGCGGGCCAGGTGCTCAGGATTGCCGCCGAGCTTGATGTCCACGCCACGGCCAGCCATGTTGGTCGCGATCGTGACCGCGCCAGGGCGGCCTGCCTCGGCGACGGTGTCGGCCTCGCGCGCGGCGTGCTCGGGCTTGGCGTTGAGCACCGAATGCTTGATCCCAAGCTTGCTCAGGCGCTCGGAGAGCAGCTCGGAGACCTCGACGGAGATCGTGCCGACGAGCACCGGCTGCCCGGCCTCGTGGCGGGCCGCGATCTCTTTGGCGACCGCGTTCCACTTGCCATCCTTGGTCTTGTAAACCTGATCGTTGCGATCGGCCCTGACCATCGGCATGTTGGTCGGGATCTGCACGACCGGCAGCTCGTAGATCTTCATGAACTCGGTCGCCTCGGTCAGGGCCGTGCCGGTCATGCCCGCGAGCTTCTCGTAGAGGCGGAAGAAGTTCTGGTAGGTGACGGTCGCCAGGGTCTGGTTCTCCTCTTGGACCCGAACGCCCTCCTTGGCCTCCACCGCCTGGTGCAGACCCTCCGACCAGCGCCGCCCGTCCAGGATGCGTCCGGTGAACTCGTCGATGATCTTCACCTCGCCGTCGACCACGGCGTAGTCGACGTCCTTCTTGTAGAGCGACTCGGCGCGCAGCGCCTGGATCAGGTGATTGACGAGGTGCCCGTTCTCAGCCTTGTAGAGGTGGTCGATGCCGAGGAAGCGCTCGGCCTTGGCCACGCCGAGCTCTGTCACCGAGACGGTCTTCTGCTTCTCGTCGAACTCGTAGTCGAAGTCGGCGACGAATTCGCGCCTGGTGCGGGGGTCGAGCCCTTCCGGGGTCTTGCCTGCGCTCATCCGCGGGGCAAGCTTGGCGAAGCGCTGGTAGAGCTCGGCGGCCTGTTCGGGCGCGCCGGAGATGATCAGCGGCGTGCGCGCCTCGTCGATCAGGATGTTGTCGACCTCGTCCACGATCGCGAACGGGTGGCCGCGCTGGACCTTTTCGGAGAGGTCCTTGGCCATGTTGTCGCGCAGGTAGTCGAAGCCGAGCTCGGAGTTGGTGGCATAGACCACATCGCAGGCGTAGGCGGCGTGCTTCTCCTCGTAGGGCTGCATGTTCTGCAGCACACCGACCGTGATGCCGAGCGCGTCGTAAATCGGTCGCATCCATTCGGCGTCGCGGCGAGCGAGGTAGTCGTTGACGGTCACGACGTGGACGCCCTTGCGGACCGGCTCCCCGCCATCCCCATCCTCCCTGACCGCCAGCGCGTTCAGGGCAACCGCGAGCGTCGCGGTCAGCGTCTTGCCCTCGCCGGTCTTCATCTCGGCGATCTGCCCGTCGTGCAGCGCCATGCCGCCGATCAGCTGCACGTCGAAGTGACGCATCCCCATCGTACGCCTGCCCGTCTCGCGCACGAGCGCAAAGCACTCAGGCAACAGATCGTCGAGGCTCTCGCCCTCGGCGGCGCGCTCCCGCAGGATGTCCATGCGCTCGCGCAGCTCGGCGTCGGTCTCGTGTTCGAGCTCCTCCTCGAAGGCTCCGATCTTGGCCACGCGACCCTGGTACTGCTTGAACTTCTTGCCCTCTCCGATGTTGAGGGCGCGCTCTAGGATGGACACGTCCTCAGGGTAGCGGCTGGAGGCCGGCGCGGACACCGCCAAGCTGTTACGCCCGCACCGCGACGGCGCGGGCGCCCTCCTACCCGGTGGCCTCAGCTCCGCCGAGGAACATCACCGCGGGCTGCGGCTGAGGCAGCGGCGGGATCTGCTCGGGCGCCGCCGGCGCGGCGGCTGCACGCTGCTCGCGACGGCGGCGACGCTTGTCGCGGTGGCGCTTGACCTGGCGGGAGAGCTCCTCGGCCACGAGGTTGAGCGAGTGCTGCATGTCCGCCGATGCCTCGCGGGCTCGCAGCGTGACGCCCTTCAGGTACAGAGTCGCCTCAGCCACCTCACGCTCGGGGATCGAGGGGTTCGGCTCCCTGAAGATCTCCAGCTCAGCTCGAGCCAGTGGCGAGACCTGGCGCGAGATCTTCTTCAGCCGGCGCGCCGTGTGCGCGCGCATCTCGTCGGTGACCGGGACGTTGCGGCCCTTGATGTCTATCTGCATCATCGGCCTCCATTCTTGGTCTGGAGATATGAGGAGAGAATTCGATCCTACGCCGGGGCCCGGCGTCTGTCCACCGTGTTTCCACGAATGGACGAGCGCAATCCTCAGAGGTCTTTGCGCATACTCCCCGCAACCTGCGCGTGACCCTGGATCGCGCCGATCACAACCGCGCCCGGGGCGATCTGGCTGCCCGGGAAGACGATGGTCCCGCGCAGCCGCGCGCCGGCGCCGATGATCGCGCCGTCTCCGATCACGATCGGCCCCATCAGCCGGACGTCCTCGCCGAACCTGGCGCCGGAGCCGATCCAGGCGGATCCGTCGATCTCCACGCTTTGCGGCAGATCACAGTCCTCGGCGACGATCACTCCGGGACTGCGCTCGATCCCCTGCATCTGCAGGCGCAGCTCCCCGCGCAGCGCATCGAAGGTGCCGTCGCGCAGCTCGCTCAGGGAGCCGACGTCGTTCCAGTACTCCCTGGTCTCATGGATGTGGAAGGGAATGTCTCCATCGAGCAGCGTCGGGAAGACGTCCTTGGCCCAATCCACGAAGGGGCGGTCGGGGAAGTAGTCGAAGATCTCCGGCGTGAAGACGTAGATGCCGCAGTTGCCGAGGTCCGAAAGCGCCTCCTCGGGAGCGGGCTTCTCCTGAAAGCCGGTGATCCGTCCCTCCCGGTCGTGCAGCACGACGCCGTACTCGCGCGTGTCGGGCACCTTCTTGACCGCCAGCGTCGCCACGCCGCCGGCCTGCCGATGCCGCGCCACCAGCGCGCTCAGGTCGATGTCGGTCAACGCGTCCCCCGAGATCACCAGGAAGCTGTCCTCCCCGAAGAAGTCGGCGCAGTTGCGGACCCCGCCGGCCGTGCCAAGCAGCTCGGGCTCAAAGCGATAGCTCAGCCGCTGCCCGAAGTGCTCTGTGATCGTGTCGGGGAAGTAGTGGAGGTTGGCGATCACCTCGCCGAAGCCGTGCTGGTGCAGCAGGTCGAGGATGTGCGCCATCACCGGCCTGTCCAGCACCGGCACCATCGGCTTGGGAATCTCGTAGGTGAGCGGACGCAGCCGGGTGCCCAGCCCAGCCGCGAGGACCATCGCCCTCATACGCTAGTAGCGGTAGTGGTCCGGCTTGAACGGGCCCTGCGGCGAAACGCCCAGATACCCGGCCTGGGCGTCTGTGAGCGTCGTCAGCTTCACACCCAGCGCGTCCAGGTGCAGGCTCGCGACCTTCTCGTCGAGATGCTTGGGCAGCACGTGCACGCCAAGGGGGTACTCCTCCCCCTTGCCGAAGAGCTCGATCTGCGCGATCACCTGGTTGGTGAAGGAGTTGCTCATCACGAAACTCGGATGGCCGGTGGCGTTGCCGAGGTTCAGCAGCCTGCCCTCGGAGAGCAAGATGATCGCGTGGCCGTCCGGAAAGACCCACTCGTCGACCTGCGGCTTGATGTTGATCCGCTCGATGCCGGGAGTCGCGGTGAGACCTGCCACGTCGATCTCGTTGTCGAAGTGGCCGATGTTTCCCACGATCGCCTGGTGCTTCATCTTGGCCATGTGCGCCGCGGTGATGATGTCCTTGTTGCCGGTGGCGGTGACGAAGATGTCGGCGCTGTCGACGATTTCGTCGAGCGTCCTGACCTCGTAGCCCTGCATCGCGGCCTGCAGCGCGCAGATCGGGTCGATCTCGGTGATCACAACGCGCGCGCCCTGGCCGCGCAGCGACTCGGCGCACCCCTTGCCGACGTCGCCGAAGCCGCAGACGACGGCGACCTTGCCGCCGATCATCACGTCGGTGGCACGGTTGATGCCGTCGATCAGCGAGTGCCGGCAGCCATAGAGGTTGTCGAACTTCGACTTGGTGACCGAATCGTTGACGTTGATCGCCGGGAACAGCAGCTCTCCCGCCTCCATCATCTGGTAGAGCCGGTGCACACCAGTGGTCGTCTCCTCGGTGACGCCTCTGATGCCGGCGGCGACACCGCTCCAGCGGCCAGGGTCATCGGCCAGGCTCGCCTGCAGGAGACTCAGCACGATCTGCATCTCCTCCGAGTCAGCGGTAGCTGGATCCTCCGCCACGCCCGCCTTCTCCATCGCCGCGCCCTTGTGAACGAGCAGGGTGGCGTCACCGCCGTCGTCGAGGATCATGTTTGGCCCCTCAGATCCGCTCTCACCGGGCCAACGCAAAGCCTGTTCGGTGCACCACCAGTACTCCTCCAGGCTCTCGCCCTTCCAGGCGAACACAGGCACCCCGTGCGGGCTCTCCGCCGAGCCCTCGGCGCCGACCACGACCGCCGCCGCCGCATGGTCCTGGGTGGAGAAGATGTTGCAGCTGCACCAGCGCACCTGCGCGCCGAGCGCGACCAGGGTCTCGATCAGCACGGCCGTCTGGATCGTCATGTGCAGGGAGCCGGTGATGCGCGCTCCCCGCAGCGGCTGCGTCTGGGCGTACTCGCGCCGCAGCGCCATCAGCCCGGGCATCTCGTGCTCTGCGAGGGTGATCTCCTTGCGGCCGAACTCGGCGAGCGCGAGGTCGGCGACCTTGAAGTCGGTTGAATTCTGAGTCGCGGTGAGGGTCATGCGGGCCACCTTATCAGTGACCTACACCCACCCTCAGCGTTCACTCAGGCCGGCCTTCAGACGCTCGATCACGTCCACCGGCCCCGGGTCTACGCCGCGCAGGCTCGCCAGGTAGATGGACACGAGATCGCCCAGCAGCACGAGCGACATCACGCGCTCAAAGGCGCTCTCTCCTCGCGTCTGCAGCCGCAGGTTCGCAGCTGCGAATGGCGCGATCAGGCTCTCGGTCAGCTCGATCCGCTCCTTCACGCGCGGGTGCGCATCGGAGTCGTCCAGGAATACGGCGGCGAAGCGACCGAGCTCGGCCGAGCCTTCCCAGCCCACGATCTCGTTGTGGTCGAGCTCCGGCAGCTCGTGTGAAAAGGCATGCTGCTTGGCGTTCTCGTTGATCTGCGTCTTCCAGCGGTAGGCGATCGGCGCAGTCAGGCCGGCGCCCGCGATCAGCGGGACCGTCCCGTGCAGAGCGCGTGCGGTCGTCTTTGCGAGGCTGTCCTCCGGGGCCTCCGGGCCCCACTCCACTACCAGCTGCTCGATGTGCGAGGCGGCCACGTCGATCTCCGAGGTGAGCCTTGGGCCTGCGCCACAGAGCGCCGCCACCTCCAGCGCCGCCACGGTCATGTAGGCGACCGCCGCCCGCGGCTGGAAGCCGCCGGGCACCGGGATCACGGGAATCCCGTCGTCTCTGGCCATCGCGGCCAGGCGCCCGCCGGTGCTGACGACGACCCGCTGAGCCCCGAGCGCGCCGGCCGATTCGTAGCAGGCCAGGGTCTCCTCGGTGTTGCCCGAGTAGCTTGCGCACAGCACCGTGGTCTCCGGCGTAGTCCAGGAGGGCAGGCCGTAGGCGCGCGTGACAAAGATCGGCCGCGAGGAGTGATCGCCGAGCGCCGCCCGCGCCAGCGCGCCGCCGATTGCCGAGCCGCCCATGCCGGCGACGACCAGTCCGCCCGGCGTGTTCCATTCGGACATGATCGCCGACTCGACTCGCCAGAGCGCGTCGCGCAGATGCTCCGGCAGGGCGAGCACGTCACGCAGTTGACCGGAGGGGTCAATGCGAGCGATCGCCTCGCGCGTGAGCTCTTCGGTTGTTGGAGTCGCTGCGGAGCCGCCGTCGCTCATGTGCTCATTCTCCCGAAATCGAGGCGCGGTGCGCTGCGCCCCCTGCTTGTGCCGCTCTCAGCGGCTCCTAGAACTTGATCGCGCCGTCTGGGATGCTCACGCCGGGGAAGATGCGCGCGCCGCCGGCGATCACGTTGTCAGCCCCGATCGTCACGCCCTCGCCGAGCACCACGCCACCGCTCAGATGCGTCCGCGGGCCGATCCTGCAGCCAGCGGCCACGATGCAGTCCCGCAGCGTGCAGCCCTCGCCGATCTCGGTGCCGTCGAGCACGACCGCGCGCTCCACGCTCGCGCCGGCGGCGAGCGAGACGCCCTGGCCGAGCACCACCAGCGAGCCGGCGTGGGCGTCGGCCGCGATCTTCACGCCACGTTCGAGCACAGCCGGCGGGATCACCCGACCTTCCACCTCGGTGCCGGGCGCAATTGCGAGGAAGTCGGCGCCGAGCCGCCCGCGAACCTCGGTGCTCACGTTGCCCTCGATGATGTCGAAGGTCGCCTTGAGGTAGCGCTCGGGGGTGCCGATGTCCAGCCAGTAGCTCTCGGAAGGGTAGCCATAGAGGCCGCTGCCGACGAGCCGCGGCCACACCTCGCGCTCGATCGAGACCTTGCAGTCGGGCTCTACCAGCTCCAGGATCTCGCGGTCGAGCACATAGGCCCCAGCGCTGATCAGGTTGGTGTCGATTTGGTCGGGACTGGGCTTCTCAACGAAGTCGAGCACCGCATTTTGCGGGTCGAGATGGACCAGGCCGTACGCGCTTGGATCATCGACGGGAACGAGCGCGAGCGTAGCCTTGGCGCCTGTGCGCTCGTGCTGAGCGATCTGAGCGCTCAGGTCGATGTCGGTCAGCACGTCGCCGTTGAGCATCAGGAAGCGCTCGTCCAGCATCGACTCCGCGTACTTCAGTGCGCCGGCCGTACCACGCGGGTCGGGCTCCTCAACGAAACGCAGGCGCAGACCGTAGGCGGAGCCGTCGCCGAGCACGTTGCGCACGCTCGTGGCCAGGAAGCCGCAGGACATGATCACGTCATCCACGCCGTGCTCGGCCAGCCACTGCAGCATGTAGGCGATAAAGGGCCTATCCACCAATGGAACGACAGGCTTGGGGACGGTCGAGGTGAGCGGACGAAGGCGTGTGCCCTCACCGCCGACGAGGATCACTGCTTGCACGTTCTGCGCCCCATTCCCTCGTAGGTCAACCCTGCCTCCCGCACCGCCTGCCCGTCCAGCGCGTTGCGTCCGTCGATCACGAGGTCCCCTCGCATCCTGGCTGCGACATCGCGCCAGTCTAGCCGCACGAGCTCCGGCCACTCAGTGACCAGGATCGCCGCGTCTGCGTCCTGCAGCACCTCCTCAGCGGAGCTTGCGTAATCGAGGCTCGGCATCAGCTTGCGCGCCTCCTCCTCGGCAACCGGATCGTAGGCACGCACGTGCGCGCCTACAGCCTGCAGACGCGCGGCCAGCACGAGCGAAGAGGCGCCGCGCATGTCGTCGGTGTTGGGCTTGAATGCAAGGCCGAGCAGCGCGATGCGGCGCCCGGCAAGCTCACCCAGGTGGCGTTGCAGCTTGCTGACGACGCGGCGCTTCTGCAGCTCGTTGACCTCGATTACCGAGCTCAGCAGCTGGAAGTGGTAGCCGGAGTTGCCCGCGAGCAGCTTCAGCGCGCTCACGTCCTTGGTGAAGCAGCTGCCGCCATATCCGATGCCTGCCTGCAGGAACTTCGGCCCGATCCTGCTGTCCAGGCCCATGCCCTGGGCGACCTCAACCACGTCGGCGCCGAGCTGCTCGCAGACGTTGGCAATCTCGTTGATGAAGGAGATCTTGGTGGCCAGGAAGGCGTTTGCTGCGAGCTTGATCATCTCCGCGCTTGCGATGTCAGTGCGCACGAGCGGCGCCTGCAGCGGCGCGTAGAGCTCCACGACCGCATCGCCGGCCCAGTCGCCCGTATCGCCCACCACAACGCGGTCGGGGTGCAGGAAGTCGCCGACCGCCGAGCCCTCCTTCAGGAACTCTGGGCAGGAGACGTAGTGCAGGCGCTCGCGGCCGCGCTCGCGCAGCACCCGCTGAATCGTCGCGCCGGTGCCGCAGGGTACAGTCGACTTCATCACCAGCGCATGGCGCTCGGAGGCGGGCATCGCGTCGACCACCTGCTGCACGGCGGTCAGGTCGGCGTCGCCGGATGCCGTGGGCGGAGTGCCAACGGCGACGAAGAGCAGTTTGGCGTGCTGGACAGCATCCGAGAGCTGCGTCGAGAAATGCATCCGCGCTCGGTGCTGCTCGATCAGCTCGGCCAGCCCCGGCTCGTAGATCGGCACCTCGCCGGCGAGCAGGCGCTCGATCTTCTGCGCATCGGTGTCCACGCAGAAGACATCGCTGCCCAGGGAGGCGAAGCCCGCGGCGGTGACAAGGCCTACATAGCCGGTGCCGATCACGCCGATCGGCTCGCGCTGCGCGCTCATCGCGGAAGAGAGAGGTCGCCCATCGAAGGCGGAAGGCTAGCGGCCGGCGAGCCGCTGTGTAGAGCCGGCTGAGGCGAGCCCTATCCGCCGTCGACGATCCTGAACACCGGGTGCTTCGGCGCCGCCGCGCGCAGCTGCTCCTCCGGCGAGTCCGGGCCCACACCGTCGAAGAAGACGCCCACCTCCGCCTTCCAGCGCTTCAGGTAGGCCCGCAGAATCGGCGCCTTCTCATCGTCTGGCACCTCAACCGCGTTGAAGCTCTCGCCATGGCGGCCGAGCAGCAGCCTGCCCTGCCCGCTCGCTCTCAGATTGCGCACCCACTGCGTCTCGCCGCGTGGCGCGACCAGATAGCGCTCTCCCTCGAAGGTGAGCAGGTTCACCGGAGTGCGTCGCGGCTTGCCGCTGGAGCGGCCGTTCACCTCCAGCACCCGCGAGCCAAGCAGGCTGATGCCCATGCCCGTCAGGACCTCGACCAGCGGGTTGAAGACGTGCGCTGTGAACCAGCCCGGACGCTTGCGCTGGAAGTGGGCGGCCGCTTGGCCGTTGCCCTCCATACGCTGAAAGGCTACTGCTCGATCGCGAGGAAGGCTTCGTAGCGGGCGGCGTCGCGCAGCGCGCTCGCCCGCTCCTCACTGCCCTCCTGGGCCCGCTCCGCCACGCCGCGGGCGTCTGTGAGCTTGCTCTCCAGCGCCTCGCGGTCCAGCTGATCGGGTGAGATCGCCTCCTCGACAAGCAGCAGCGCGCGGTTGTCGATGAACTGGAGGTAGCCCTCCGCCTGGGCGAAGCGCACGACCTCATCCTCGGAGCGGTAGATGCGAAGCTCGCCCGGCACGAGCGTGGCAAGCAGCGGCTCATGCCTGGCCAGCAGACCGATTGAGCCGAGCCCGGTGCGCGTGGAGACCATCTCCACGTCCTCGGAGAACACCTCGCCCTCGGGAGTCAGAACTTCTACTGGGAACTTTGCGTGGGCCATGCTCTACCGCTATACGTCCGCTAGGACATCGTCAATGGTGCCCTTCAAGAAGAATGCGCGCTCGGGAACCTCGTCATGCTTGCCGTCGAGGATCTCCTCGAAGCCCCGGATCGTCTCCTTGATCGGCACATAGGTGCCGGGCGTGCCGGTGAACTGCTCGGCGACGTGGAAGGGCTGGGAGAGGAAGCGCTCGATCTTGCGGGCGCGCTGCACCACCAGCTTGTCCTCGTCGGAGAGCTCGTCGATGCCGAGGATCGCGATGATGTCCTGCAGCTCCTTGTAGCGCTGCAGCACCTCCTTGACCCGGTTGGCCACCCTGAAATGGTCATCGCCGAGGAGATCCGCCTTCAGGATCGTCGAGGTCGAGTCGAGCGGATCGACGGCCGGGTAGATCCCCTTCTCCGCGATGCTGCGCGAGAGCACCGTCGTTGCGTTCAGGTGCGCGAACACCGAGGCCGGCGCGGGATCGGTCAGATCGTCGGCCGGCACATAGATCGCCTGCACGGAGGTGACAGAGCCGGTGCGGGTCGAGGTGATCCGCTCCTGCAGCTCGCCCATCTCAGTGGTCAACGTCGGCTGGTAGCCGACCTGGGAGGGCATGCGGCCGAGCAGGGCCGAAACCTCGGAACCGGCCTGGACGAAGCGGAAGATGTTGTCCACGAACAGCAGCACGTCCTGGCCCTGATCGCGGAAGTGTTCGGCCATCGTCAGGCCAGAGAGCGCGACGCGCATGCGGGCTCCGGGCGGCTCGTTCATCTGGCCGAAGACGAGCATCGTCTTATCGATGACGCCCGACTCCTTCATCTCCAACCAGAGGTCGTTGCCCTCGCGCGTGCGCTCGCCCACGCCGCAGAAGGCGGAGAGGCCGCCGTGCTCCTTGGCGAGGTTGTGGATGAGCTCCTGGATGATCACGGTCTTGCCCACGCCGGCGCCGCCGAAGAGGCCGACCTTGCCGCCCTTGGCGTAGGGCGCGAGCAGGTCGACGACCTTGATGCCCGTCTCGAACATCTCGGTTGTTGGGGACAGTTCCTCGACGCGTGGCGCCTTCTGATGAATCTGGCGGCGCTTGACGTCCGCCGGCATCGGAGCGCCGAGATCGATCGGCTCGCCGAGCAGATTGAAGATGCGTCCTAGCGTGGCCTCGCCGACGGGCACTGAGATTGGCCCGCCAGTGTCCAGCACCTCCACGCCGCGGGAGAGGCCGTCGGTGGAGTCCATCGCCACCGCCCTGACGCGGTCGTCGCCGAGGTGCTGCTGGACCTCGCAGACGAGCACGTCGCCGCCGGCCTCTGAGCTGATCCCCTCAGCCTCCTCCTCGGCAGCGGCCGCAGGGCGCGCAATCGTGATCGCGTGGTTGATCTCGGGCAGGCGGTCGGGGAAGACGGCCTCGATCACGACGCCCTGGATCTCCTCGATGCGTCCCACGTTGCGCTTCCCGTTGCCGCCACTGGCAGGGGCTTCGGTGTCGCTCGTCGGTGTGCTCGCAATGCTGGCGTCCATTGATCTCAATTCTCCTGGTGGTCAATCCTCAAAGTTCATTGTTACAACGGTCTAGCTGAGGCCCTCGGCTCCTGCCACAACCTCCATGATCTCCTGGGTGATTTCCGCCTGGCGTGCGCGGTTCATCTCCAGAGTCAGATCCTTGATCAGCTCGCCCGCGTTCTGCGAGGCGTTGCGCATCGCGGTCATGCGGGCGCCGTGCTCGGAGGCCGTGGACTCCAGCAGGGCACGGAAGATCGAGAGCTTGACGTAGTCGGGCACCAGCCGCTTGAGCACCGCTTCCGCATCGGGCTCGTACTCGACGTTGATGCGCCGGGGCTTGGCCTCCTCAGCGCCCGGCAGCGCTGCTTGGTCGGCCACCCGCGGCTCGGCCTCCTGCCCCCCGTCGGCGAGCAGCGTCGCCTGGGAGAGCGGCAGCAGCGTCTCGCGACTGACGATCTGGGACATCGGCGAGAGGTAGTGGTTGTAGAAGATCTCGACCCTGTCGACCTCACCGTCGACGTAGGCGGCCATCAGCCGCTCGGCGATCGCGCGCGCATCGGCGTAGGCGGGCCGATCGGTGAAGCCGATGAAACTCTCGGTCGGCTCCAGGCCGCGGAAGGTGAGCGAGGAGGCGGGTCGGCGACCGGAGGCGAAGTAGAGCACCTTCTGGCTCTCGCCCACGTAGTCACGGCCAGCAGCAACGCCAGCACGGACGATGTTCGAGTTGAACGCACCCGCCAGTCCGCGGTCGCCGGCGACCAGCAGCAGGCCAACCGCGTGCAGGCTCTCGTGCTCGGCGAGGATCGGCACGCTCGGCACCGCGCCGGCCGCCTGCGCGGCGTCTCTGGTCATCCGCCGGATCGCGCCGACATATGGCCGCAGCGCTTCGATGCGCTGTTCGGCGCGGCGCAGCCGGGCAGCGGCGACCATCTCCATCGCACGGGTGATCTTCTGGATGTTCTTGACCGCCGAGATGCGGTTCCTGACGTCGCGCTGTGAGGCCATGTGGCTCCTGAAGCTCCGCTGGGGTTACCCGCGGCGCTAGGCCGCAGTCTCCGCGAGCTGCTGTGACTCCTGCGCGTCGGGCGCAGAGAGCGGTCGCGCAGGTGGCGTGTCGAGCTCGATCGGGTGGCCCTCCTCGTCGAGGTCGTAGCCGAAGTCCGCGGCAGACTCGCTGACGGCCTTCTGCAACTCGGCCTGGACCTCATCGGACCAGTCGCCGCCGGTGATCTTCTCCAGCAGCTCGTGGTGGTTGGCGTGCGCGCGTTCGGTCAGCTCCTTCAGGAACTCGCCCACACGCTCGAGCAGCATCCTGTCCAGGAAGCCCTGAGTGGCGGCGAAGATCTGCAAGACCTGGTCTGCGACCGGCAGCGGTTCGCGCTCGCCCTGGTTCAAGGTGGCCACCAGCCGTTCGCCGCGGGCCAGGGTCTTCTGGGTTTCCGGGTCGAGCTCGGAGCCAAACTGGGCGAAGGCCTCGAGCTCCCTGTACTGGGAGAGCTCGAGCTTCAGGCGGCCGGCGACCTTGCGCATCGGGCCGATCTGGGCGTTGCCGCCCACGCGTGAGACCGAGATGCCGACGTTGATCGCGGGGCGCACGCCAGAGTTGAACAGGCCGGGCTCCAGGAAGATCTGCCCGTCGGTGATCGAGATCACGTTGGTCGGAATATAGGCGGAGACGTCGCCGGCCTGGGTCTCGATCACCGGCAGCGCGGTGAGCGAGCCGCCGCCGAGCTCGTCATTGAGCTTGACCGCGCGCTCCAGCAGGCGGGAGTGCAGGTAGAAGACGTCGCCGGGGTAGGCCTCGCGGCCGGGCGGGCGGCGCAGCAGCAGCGACATCTGCCTGTAGGCGTAGGCGTGCTTTGTGAGATCGTCGTAGACACAGAGCGCAGCCTTGCCTTTGTAGAGGAAGTGCTCGCCCATCGCGGCGCCCGCGTAGGGGGCCAGGAACTGGATCGGTGCGGCCTCGTCGGCTGCCGCGGCAACGATGATCGTGTTCTGCAGCGCTTCGGCTTGGCGCAGCGTCTCGGCGAGCTGCACGACCGTGGACATGCGCTGGCCGATTGCGACGTAGACGCACACGAGGTCGCGATCGCGGTTGTTGATGATCGTGTCGATCGCGATCGCGGTCTTGCCGGTCTGGCGGTCACCGATGATGAGCTCTCGCTGGCCGCGGCCGATCGGGATCATCGAGTCGATCGCCTTCAGGCCGGTGAGCATCGGTTCCTTGACCGGCTGGCGCTGCACCACGCCGGGCGCCTTGAACTCGGCGGGGCGCAGCTCGGTGCCGGCGATCTCGCCCTTGCCGTCCAGCGGTTTGCCGAGCGGGTCGACGATCCGGCCGAGCATCTGCTCGCCGACGGGGATCTCCAGCAGGCGCTTGGTGCGCTTGACGGTGTCGCCCTCGACGATCTTCTCCCACTCGCCGAAGAGCACGGCGCCGACGTTGTCGGACTCGAGGTTGAGCGCCAGCCCGGTGACCCCGTGCGGCAGCTCGAGCATCTCGAATGACATGCAGTTCTCCAGGCCGTGGATCCGGCAGATGCCGTCGGCGACCGACAGCACGGTCCCGACCTCGGTCAGGTCGGCGCTGGCGGTGTCAAGCCCTTCGATCCTGCTCTTGAGGATTGAGGTGATCTCGTCTGGGTTGATCTGCATCAGTTGGCTCCTTGGCAGGCGAGTTGGTTACGCCTGCGCGACTTGCTTGCGAAGTTGGTTGAGCTGGTTTCTAATCGAGGCGTCGAGCACGAAATTGCCGACGCGCAGCACGATCCCGCCGAGGATCTCCGGGTCGACGCGGCTCACGAGCTCGACCTCGCGGCCGGTCTGCTGGCCGATCCGGTCGCCGAGGCTGTCCACCAGCTGTGAGTCGAGCCCGACGGCGCTCGTCACCTCGACGGGCAGCAGCTTCTTCTCGTCCCTCCAGAAGCGCTCATAGCGGTCCTTGATCGCGAAGATCACGGGCATCCTGTGGTGGGTCAGGAGCACCTCCAGGAACTGCATGAACGTCTCATCTGCATCGCTGAGCGCGCGACGCAGCCCGTCCTTCTTCTCCTGGGCGGAGAAGTAGGGAGAGAAGAAGAAGATCATCAGGTTGCGGTTGCCGTGGAGGGCGTCCACGAACGCGGCGAGCTGGTCGCGCACCGCGTCGATCGTGCCCCGGCCCTGCGCCGCCTCGAATAGCGCGCGGGCATATACCTCGGCAATCCGCTCCACTACCGCGCCCCGCTGCTCAGCGTCTCGAAGTCGAGCTCGGAGAGCGCGTCGGCCACCAGCCGCTGCTGGTCCTCCTCGGTCAGCACCCTGCGCGTCACCTTCTCGGTCGCCATCACCGTGAGGTCGGCGACCTCGCGGCGGATCTGGTCGATCGAGCGCCGCGTCTCGGCTTCGATGTCGCGCTTGGTCTGCTCGAGCAGGTGCTCGCGCCTGTTTTCCGCCTCGGCGTGCGCCTCGCGCGCCTGCGCCTCGGACTGCTGGCGCGCACGCTGCACGATCTCCTCGGCCTGCTCGCGCGCTTCCTTCAGGCGCTCGCGGTATTCGACCAGGATCTTCTCCGCCTCTTCGCGGGTGTGCTGCGCCGCGTCGATCGAGTCGGTGATCACCTTGCGGCGGTCGTCGAGCGCCTGGCGGATGCGCGGGAAGACGAGCTTGCTGAGGATGAACAGCGAGATGCCGAACACGACCAGCGTCCAGACCGTCAGACCTACGTTGGGCGTGATCAGCCACGAGTTGCTCGACGCTGCGAGCGGCGTGCCGGCGATGTTTGCCAGGGGTGTCATCGGTCTAGAGGAAGAAGGCGATGAACCCGCCGACGAGGCCGTAGAAGAAGGTGGCCTCGGTCAGGGCGAAGCCCAGCCACTGGATCGATGTGATCTCGTCGCGCATCTCGGGCTGGCGGGTGACCGACTCGATCACCTTGCCGAACAGCATGCCGATGCCGGCGCCTGCGCCCGCGGCGCCGCCGCCTGCGCCGACGCCCAGCGCGATTGCGCGACCGGCGTCCTGGCCCACTTCAACAGACGAGCTCGCCGCAAGGACGAGCGGGTGGACCGCTGCCTGGATGAGCGCGGGATCGAAGAGTTGGGTCAGCATTGTGTGAGGCTCCTTGTCAGTGCTTAGTGGTGGGAGGTGGATCCACCGATATAGATGGCGGTGAGGATTGCGAAGATGAATGCCTGCAGGCCGGCGATCAGCACGGCCTCCAGCAGATAGATCGCGATCCCGATCGGCAGCGTCAGCCAGCCGAGCAGCTGCAGGCCGAGCAGGACCGCAAGCGCTCCGCCCATGAAGTCGATCAGCAGGTGGCCTGCCAGCAGGTTGGCCCAAAGCCGGATCGTCAGCGAGAGCAGCCGCAGGATGGTCGAGACGATCTCGATCGGATAGAGCAGGATCAGCATCGGGCCCTTCATCCCTGCCGGGACGAGGCTTTTGATGTAGCCGAGCGGCCCGTGCGCCCTGACGCCTTCGACGTTGAAGGCGATGAACACGCCGAGCGAGAGCAGCAGCGGCACGGCCACGTTGGTGTCGGCAGCGTAGATCTGGAAGCCCGGAACCTTGAGGCCGAAGATGTTGATGGTCTGCGCCGAGTCCACGGGCAGCGGTATGTAACCGATCAGGTTGGTGACCAGGATGAAGACGAAGAGCGTGGCAATCACCGGGAACCACCGCTTGGTCATCTCCTCGTCCATGCTCTCGCGCGTGACGTTCATCGCGATGTCGTAAAGCCATTCCACCGCGACCTGCAGACGGCCTTCCGGGCGCGCTTTCATGTTCCGCGCGACCGTCAGCATCACGCCGATCGTCAGCCCGGTGGTGATCAGCAGGTACATCACGCCCTTGTTGAACGCGATCCCCCCTACGCTGAACCACGTCAGCAGATGGAAGGAGTCGATGACGTTGAAGGTTTCGTTTTTGTGGCCTTTGATGCCGTAGATCGCTCCCAAGAGGATCAGGCCGAGCACGTAAATCAGCGCGATCCCGTAGAGGATCTTCTTGCGCTTGCTCATGCGGCTGAAGGGTCCGCCTTTGGGGGCGCCGCCGATCGCGGGCGCGCCCGCGGGGTGAGCCTGCACGGCGCTCATCGCGCAGGCCTCTTGGACGCGGCGCTGGGCGTGCCCGGACGCTTGTCGGGCGGCCCGGTCAGGACCTTGATGGCGAAGGCGATCGAGTAGGCGCCGAAGATCACCAGTGCGGCGGTGAGGCCGTCGGGGCGCCCGCCGACCACGCCGGCGAGCACGATCGCGCCGGCCAGCAGCCAGATCCGGCCGAATGCCTCAAAGAGGTTGAGGCCGAGCTGTGTGCGTGCCTCGCGGGCCTTGATCCAGCGTCGATCGGTCATCGCCAGGATGCGCTGCGCAATCCACGCCACGGCGCCGACCACGTAGCCGAAGACCGGCGCGCCGAGCACGATCGCAGGCGCAGTCACCAGGATCAGGGCGACCACGTCGAAGTGGAGCAGGACGTTCGTCCACAGCTCCACCGGAGCCGCGCCAGCGCGCGTTGCTATTGCCTCGTTCTCTTCCATTGTCGATGGCGGCCAGCCTATAGAGGGAAGTTCCAGCTTGCTCTTTGGAGGGGAAGCCGGTCCTTTGTCTCGCGGCGGCCGATCAGTAGATCGGAGATCCGCGGCGGCCGATGCGCGAGTCTACCCTATGCGCGACTTCGTGACAAGTTTGTGACATTCGCCACTGGCTTTGCAGAGCCAAATCGAGCGTCAGCCGGCAAACAGGGGCCGCTTTCGCTGCGCCATGACACGAATCGTCTCGATGATCGCGAAGGAGAGCGCGGCCGTCAGGGCGCCCGCCAGCACGTCCAGCAGGAAGTGGTTGCCGGTGGCCATCACGGCAAAGGCGGTGATCCCAATGTGCGCAAGCCCCAGCGCCCGCAGCCAACGCCTGCGCGTCAGGCGCCAGATCACCACGACGCACCACACCGCCCAGGCGATGTGCAGCGATGGCATCGCCGCGTACTGATCGGCATCGGCGGCGAGGCTGCCCGTGTGCCAGGAGCCGAACGCGTGAGTTGCCGCCACGACATCCGTGAAGCCGCTCCCGGGCAGCATTCTCGGCGGCGCCATCGGCCACAGCCAGAACACTGCGAAGCCGATCAAGTTGGTCACCACGAGCGCGTTTCGCAGCGACGGGTAGATGTCTGCGCGCCGCCACCACAGCAGCCCCAGCAGGCCGAGCGTGACCACGAAGTGGGCGTTGTCGTAGTAGTCGGAGAGTGCGAGCGCGAGCGCATGCTGCCCTGCGAGCCAGCGGTTGAGCGAGAGCTCAGGATCGATGCCGAGCGTACGCTCGATCCGCAATACGGAGGCGGCATGGCTCAGGGCGATCGCGCGGCGGGTGGGCGCGAGGTTGGTGAGGATGTCATAGAGCCAGCACAGCCAAGCGATCGCAAGCGCCTCCACCCAAAGCGGCGAGCGACCCGCGCGCGCATCCTGCAGCCAGCCGGCGGAGACAGCGAGCCTGCGTCGCAGGGGAAGAGCGCTTGCGTCTGTACCGAGCTCGCTGGCCAAGCAGATGATGCTAGCTGCCTGCGCCGACTCGGACAGCGACTCAGGGCGCCGTGAGCGCCAGCCCCGCCTGCCCTACGCGCTCCAGAATGCGCGGCAGCGCCGCGACCGTGTTGCGCCAGGACCCGTCTGCACCGTAGTCGTCGGCGTCGTGCAGCAGCACCACCGCGCCGGGCCGCAAATCCTTACTCGCAAGCGCCGCGATCGACTCGGGAGTCGCACGCGCTTCCCAGTCGCGCCCCCAGTGACTCCATAGCAGCGTCCTCCATCCCTGCTGTCTGGCGATGCGGAGCGCGGCGGAGTTGAGGATGCCGTACGGCGGCCGGTAGAGCAGTGGCATCACGCCGGTGGTCTCGGCGATCGTTGCCTGCGCCCTCTCGATGTCGCGCCGAACCTGGCCGGGCCCGAGCCGCAGCAGATTGCGATGACGGTCGCAGTGCAGGCCGATCGCGTGCCCCTGCGCCACGATCTCGCGGGCCGGCGCGGGGTTTGCGCGCACCTGCTCTCCGACCAAGAAGAAGGTTGCCTTCGCCCCGGCCGCGGCCAGCACCTCCAACACGGCCGGCGTGCCAGCGGGGTGGGGCCCGTCGTCGAAGGTGAGCGCACAGCCTGCGCCATCGGCCGTGGAGTCCTCCACGCCAAGCACGCGTCGCAACCGGATCGAGGCCGGCGCAAACGCTGGTAGCGGATAGCCGAGGCCCGTGAGCGCGGGCAGAAAGTATGAGAACCCCGTAATCGAGGCTGCCGTGGCGGCAATCCCTCGCCCAAGGCTGCGATCATCGGCGGTCATGGGCAATCTCATCCTTGGGCTGCTCGCGGCGGTCGGTGCCTCGATCTTCTACAGCATAGGGGTCGCCTTCCAGGCGATGGACGCCAAGGAGGCGCCCGCACAGGCACACCTGCGACTCGCGCTCGCGGCGAGACTGCTGCGGGGCAAACGCTGGCTGTTCGGCACGGCGCTCTCGATGCTCGGCTGGCCGTTGCAGGTGGTCGCGCTCAAACTCGCGCCCCTGGTCGTCGTTCAGCCCACGCTCGCCGCCGGCCTGCTCGTGCTGATGCTCGCCGGAGAGCGGATGCTCGGCGAGCGCGCGGGCCGCAACGAGCACATCGCGATGACGGCGATCGTGCTCGGCGTCGCCGGGATCGCGATCTCGGCCCCCAACCAGAGCACCAACTTCACGGGCAGCACCGAGCTTTATTTCGTCCTCGGTGGCATCGCGCTCGTGAGCCTGCTGCCCTACCTGTTGCGCATCTTCCACCACCCCGCTCCGCCGATCACGATCCTCGCGGCCGGGCTTGCGTTCGGCCTCAGCGGCGTGACGACGAAGCTTGTATCCGACGGGCTGGAAGTCGGGGATCTGTGGATCGCCCTGGGGTGGGCGCTTGCCACGGGCGTCGCCTCGGCGCTCGCCACGCTCAGCGAGGCAAGCGCACTGCAGTCGCGACCGGCGATCCAGGTCGCGCCCGTCGTGTTCGTGGCTCAGACGGTGGTGCCGGTCGTGCTTGCGTTCACGGTGCTGGGCGAAAACTTCCCGAACTCGGACTTCGGCGGCGTCGGGCTGGCGCTCTCGCTTGCCGTGCTGGTCGGCGGAGCAGGGCTCTTGGCGCGCTCACCGCTGCTGATCGCGCTGATGGAAGGCGAGCGCGTGAGCGCGCCCAGCGACTCTGACTCCAACCCCTCGGAGCGCAGGCGCGCCACCAGCCGCGCAACCCCAAGCAGCGAGCCGCGCGACCCGTCGACACTGACGACGAACACATCGCCCGCACGCGTCGACCGCTGAGGCAGCGGCGAGGTCGCGGAGAACCGAGCAGCGCCGGCCACCGGCGTGGCGTCCTCGCTGCGTGCGAGCACCATCTGACCGACGGTAAGACCGCCCGCAGGCTGCAGGAAGTAGTAGCCGTGACGCAGCCCAAGCGCACGCGCCTGGGAGCCGAGGATCCCGCGGGTGCGAAGCCAGTGCAGCAGCGTGGCTGAGACGGGCATCTGCGGGACGATCTGCTCTCCCAGTTCGCGCATCCGCAGCACGGTCGCTTGCGCGGGCGCCGTACCGTTGTCAGCGAAGGAGACGTGGACGCCGGTACGGGACAGCTCCGCCGCGATGCTGGTCATCTGCGCCGCCGGGGTGGTCACGATGATCCCCACCGCCCGCTGATCGGACTTGACGTGGGTGAGCGGCTCGGCGTGCAGGATCATGCTCGCCACCGCGCTGACCTCGTCGGTTGACATGATCCAAGTGCCGATGCCGAGCAGCATCAGCAGCTGAATCGCCACCGTGGCCACGGCCACGCGCCAGACCGGCCTTGGCAGCACGCGCCGGGGAGGGTCGAGCACGATGTCCACGGCGGTCCGCTGCCCAGGCGGAGTCTCGCCGGCGAGAGCCGCTTGCGGTCTGGGCGGCATTGCAGGCAGCAGATCGCCGACGGCAGGCAGTACTTGCAGGGCCGGCCCGCCCTGCGCCGCCGCATGCCGCTGCGCAACCGAGAGGGCACGCACGTGCACGGGAGCCCGTTCGGCGAAAGACGCGCGCACCTGATCGACGAGATCCTCGGTGTCCCCGGCCAGGCGCAGCAGGTCCAGGTCGGCCATCGCTCGCGTGTTCAGTCGCGCATGGCCGACGGGCAGGCCATAGGAGACGACGGGGGTGCCGGTGGCGCGTGCCTCCAGACAGGTCACGCCGCCTGTGGCGTGGACCAGCGCATCGGCAGCGGTGAGCAGGTCGGGCATGCGGTCGGTGAACCCGTAGACATGCACGCGGGGCTCGCGCTCGAACAGGGCGCTCAGCCGTTCGTAGAGTTGGTCGTTGCGACCTGCCAGGCAGACCACGCAGCCGATGCCGTCCGCCTCGCACAGCTGTTTGACGGCTCCCTCGATGTCGCCCACGCCCCAACCTCCGCCGGAGACGATGACCATCCGGCCGTCCTCTGGCAGGCCGAGGCGCCGGCGCGCATCGAGCGGGCAGCGCGGCTGCAGGAACTCCGCGGAGATGAGCGGCCGCACGAGCGTCACGCTGCCCTGCCCAGCGATTCGCTCCACGTCGGGGATCGAGGCGTCGTACATCACCAGATGCTGGTCGATGCCCGGCTGCGCCCAGAAGAACAGTCCCGTCAGATCAGTGATTGTGGCCACGGTCGGACAGTCGACCGTGCCGCGCCGACGCAGCCACGCCAGCACGACAGTGATCGCGGGGTGCGTGGAGACGATCACGTCCGGGGAGTGCTTGGCGATCCTGCCGGCAAGCGGCCGTCCGCCGAGCAGGCAGAGCGCGTTGCGCGCGATCCAGCGCACAGGCGCCACGTGCTCGAGCAGCCAGTAGACGACCGTGTAGGTCCACGGCATCAGCTTCAGCTGGATGCGATATCCGTCCTGCACCACCTGCTGCAGCAGTGGCCCCATCGCGGCGAGGCCGTCGATCACCGTGGCCTCGGCATGCTCGGGTGAGGCGGCGATCTGCTGCGCCAGGGCGCGGGCCGCGGCGGCGTGGCCCTCTCCGACGTCAGCGGAGAGAATCAGGATCTTGCGCGGAGCGCCCGCGGGCTGGGTTGGTTTGCTGTTGCGAAGTCGCATGCGGCTTGCGTTTGACCTTCCCGTGACCCTCGTGCGCACAGAGATGCCCGCGGCCTCTCAGGCGAGCACGATGCGCCAAAGAGTACATGACCGCTGCGACGAGCGGACTTGGGGCGCCTCCGGGGTGCCCCCGTCTCGCCGCCCTTGCCGCCACAATGGCCGGATGAAGGGCACGCCCCCTATACCCCAGACCGCGCGCTAGGTGTCGGGCTCGACCTACGTGGAAGCCCGCGAAGCTCCGCGGGCGAGCCTGAGCGCCCGCGCCGGATCGCTGCCGCTGCGTGCACTGGGGGCAGCCGGACTGCTCGGAGTAGTTACGAGCGCCTTCCTGCTCGCGGCCAGAGCCGCGAGCGCGCCATCGCTCTACGTCCGCGTGCGGGACGCGCAGTGGCTTGGATGGATATCGGGCCCCTACCACGCGCTTGGCCTGGGCATCGGCAAGGGCAGCTTCCAAACGCTGATCCTGATCATGGTCGGCTGCTACGCGCTGGTGCTGATCTGTGCGCGCAGCCTGCCGCTGGCTGCGGTCGGCACGGCGATCCTCGCAGCACATCTGCTGCTGCTGCTGGGACCTCCGATGCTCTCCCAGGACGTCTTCGGCTACATCTCATACGCCCGTATGGGCGTGCTGCATGGGCTTGACCCCTACACGCACGTGCCCTTCGAAGCGCCAGCCGATCCGACCTTCTCCTACATCGGCTGGCCCTTCCAGCACACTCCCTACGGCCCGTTGTTCACGCTGGCCAGCTACGCGATCGTGCCGCTGGGCTTCGCCGTTGACCTGTGGGCCTTCAAGCTGCTCGCGGTGCTCTGCAGCCTGGGCACAGTCGCCCTGGTGGCCAAGGCGGCGATTCGAGATGGGCGCTCGCCGCAGGTCGCGGCGGCGTTCCTCGGCCTGAACCCAGTGCTGCTCGTCTTCGCCGTCGGCGGCGCCCACAACGACTTGATCACGCTGGTTCTGCTCGGCGTGGCGCTCATGCTCACCGCCGGCGCGACGCCACGCTTTCGCGCGGCCGCCTGGCCGTTGGCGGCAGCCGTGGGATTCAAGGTCTCCGCCGGGCTGTTGCTGCCGTTCCTCGTGCTCGCGCCGCGCACCGCGGTGGAGCGCCTGAAGGTGGCCCTCAGCGCAGCCGGAGGCCTGCTCGCGGTGGTCGTGATCGGCGCGGTCGGCTTCGGCCTGAACCTGACCGGATTCGTGGTGCCAATCGCAGAAGAGCAGCAGCAGATCGCGATCCACAGCATCCCTGCCGAGACCGCGCGGCTCTTCAGCCTCGGCGGCACGCCGGCCTGGTGGCGCTACCTGTTCCTCGCCGGCTTCGCGGTGGTGGTGGCGATCTGCCTGTGGCGAACCGCAAAGGGCTTCGACTGGCGGGTGGCGGCCGGCTGGAGCACTCTTGCGCTGGTCATCTCCACCGCCTGGCTGCTGCCGTGGTACGCCGTCTGGGCGCTGCCGCTGGCAGCAGCCTCGCCGAGCCGCAAGCTGCGCTCAGCTGTGCTGCTGTTCTGTGCTTACGCCGTGGCGATCAGGCTGCCGGTGGCCGAACCGCTGCTTCGCTCCGGCGTCTGAGGACTCAGGTGGCAGTGCATCCGCCGAGTCCTCAGAGAGCGAGACGACATTCATTTCCCCGGTCTCGAAATCCTCGATCACGGTGCGCTCGATCTCAGCCGCGGAGGCATAGGGGCGCAGCAGGCGCAGGCGCGCCGTGGCCGCGCGGCGGAACTTGAGGATCTCCAGCACGTAGACCAGATAGATGCTGGCCGCGATCGCGATCAGCCCGAGCAGGATCATCACGACCAGCCAGCCGACGCGAAATTGGCCGTGATGGTCGCTGTAGGGCACGAACCGCAGCGCGAGCGCAAGCCCGGCGAGCATCAGCGTCCAGCCGTAGAGGTAGGCGATCGTGCGCCTGCTGGAGAACCCGATCCGGGCCATTCGGTGGTGGAAGTGCTCGCTATCGGGCGCGTAAATCGGGCGCCTGTACTTCAGCCGCTTGAGGATCACGAAGGTGGTGTCCAGGAACGGCACCGCAAGCAGGATCAGCGGCGCCACGAAGGAGACCACCGCGGTCGTCTTGATCGCGCCCTCGACCATCACGCAGCCCATCAGCAGCCCCAGCAGGTTGGAGCCGCAGTCGCCCATGAAGCTGGAGGCGGGCGGGAAGTTGTGGATCAAGAAGCCGAGCGCCGCGCCCGCCGTGAGTGCCGCCAGCACGCCCGGCGCGGTGCGGTCCAGGTCGAAGGCGATCACGGCGAAGGCACCCGCGACGATCGCGCACACACCGGCAGCCAGGCCATCCACGCCGTCGGAGAAGTTCACGACGTTCATCAGCGCGACGAGGCCCACAACGGTGATCGGACCGCCCGCGTTGGGAAAGTTCAGCCGACCCAGAAACGGGATCGTCAGGAAGTGGATCACGACGCCGTAGTGAACGACGATCGCGCCCGCGGCGACCTGGCCGGCGAGCTTGACCCAGACTGGCAACTCGACCCGATCGTCGATCGCCCCCACGAACGTGATCAATGCCGCCGCGATCAGCACGCCGTGCCAGAGCTCGGGCTTTTCCTGATATCCGGCGGGCAGCCAGATCAGCCCCGCCACCAGCACGCCGGCGAAGATCGCGAGTCCACCGAGCAGCGGGGTGGCACGACGCGAGAGGCCGCGCTCGCGTGGCCGGTCGATCGCTCCGACCAACCTCGCGAATCTCATCGTCAGCGGGGTCAGCAGCGCAGCCACCGCGGCCGCCGCCAGGAAGGCGTAGAGCGCTTCTAGCTCAGTAGGTTTGAGCATCGGCTGCCAACAGCATCGCAGAGCCTCAGGATCAGAGGCTCATACGCTCATACGGCTGCAGCAAGGCTCTCATACAGCGGATAACGCTCCACGATCGATTTCACCCGTGCGCTCAGCTCGGAAGCAAGCTGCTCGTATTCGTCGCTGAGTGCGTCGGCGATGATCTCACCGATCTCCATGAAGTCTTCGCGCTGCAGGCCGCGGGTCGCAAGCGCGGCGGTGCCGATCCGCAGCCCGGATGCCTCCATCGGCGGGCGCGGGTCGAAGGGCACCGCGTTGCGGTTCACCGTGATGCCGATCTCGTGCAGCCTGTCCTCGGCCTGCTTGCCGGTCAGCTGCGGCCGCACGTCGCGCAGGTCGACGAGCACGAGATGCACGTCGGTCCCGCCGGTGAGCACCTTCACGCCGATGGCGGCCGGATGCTCATGCTGGGCGAGGCCCGTGGCTACGCCTGGCGCCTGTGGCAGACCTGGCTGCGCGGCGCTGCCTGCCTGCTCGACGTCGCCGTCAGGCTGCGATTCGGCCACCAACACCTCGGCCAGCGCCCTCGCGCCCTCGACGGTGCGCCGCTGACGCTCGCGGAAGGACTCGCTGGCGGCGATCTTCAGCGCCACGGCCTTGGCTGCGATCACGTGCTCCAGCGGCCCTCCCTGCTGCCCAGGGAACACCGCGGAATCGATCTTCTTGGCGTACTCCTCCCGGCAGAGGATCATGCCGGCGCGCGGCCCACCGATCGTCTTGTGCGTCGTGGTGGTCACCACATCGGCATACGGAACAG
This sequence comes from uncultured Actinomycetota bacterium, assembly GCA_963805565.1. Taxonomy (GTDB): domain Bacteria; phylum Actinomycetota; class Thermoleophilia; order Solirubrobacterales; family Solirubrobacteraceae; genus Palsa-744. Next base: position 309,592 of record CAWDUK010000001.1, read on the forward strand.
GGCTTGGGTGCAGGCCGGCCGCCACCAGACCCGCGAAATGGGCCATGTCGACCATCAGCAGCGCGCCGACCTCGTCTGCGATCTGACGAAAAGCAGCGAAGTCGAGCCGCCGCGGATAGGCCGACCATCCGGCGAGCAGCAGCTTCGGGCGCCGCTCGCGCGCGATCTGGGCGACCCGATCCATGTCAATCAAGCTGGTCTGGGGGTCGACCTCATAGGCGGCGATGTCGTAGAGACGCCCGGAGACGTTGACCTTCATGCCGTGCGTGAGGTGGCCGCCGTGGGCCAGCGAGAGGCCCATGATCGTGTCCCCTGGCTCCAGCAGCGCGTGATAGACGGCGGTGTTCGCCTGCGCGCCTGAGTGCGGCTGCACGTTTGCGTGCTGGGAACCGAAGAGCGCCTTGGCCCGGTCGATCGCCAGTTGCTCGGTGACGTCGACCCACTCACAGCCGCCGTAGTAGCGACGGCCGGGGTAGCCCTCCGCGTACTTGTTGGTCAGCACGGAGCCCTGGCATTCGAGGATCGCCCGCGGCACGAAGTTCTCGGAGGCGATCATCTCAAGGGTCTCGCGCTGGCGCGCGAGCTCGCCGGCGATCGCCTCGGCGACCTCCGGGTCGACCTCCTGCAGCGGGCGGTTGAAGTAGTCGGATGGCAGCTGGGACAAGACTTTCTCCTTGGGCAGGGGAAGCTATCTGGTGCCCAGACGCGCGGCGAGTTCCGTCAGTCGCTCCCCGGTGGTCGATTCCACCCAAGCGCCAGTCGCGACAAGCTACGAGGCTAGCACCGTGACGCGATGCCTGTAAGAGCGGCGCGCACCTGCTGCTCGCCGATCGCGCCTTCGCGCACGATCGCAAACGCGCCGCCCGACTCGAATGCCTGCAGGTCGATCACGGTCGAGGCCAGGCCTGGCAGCTCACCTCCATCGATCACGAGATCGACTGCGGCGCGGATCGACTGGGGCACCTCATGCAGCCGCCGGGGCGCGGGATCGCCGGAGAGGTTGGCGCTCGACTGCAGGGCGGGCGCCTGCACGAGCGCCAGCGCCGCGAGCTGCGGCGGCCAGGCCGGCACACGCAGGCCCAGCGGAGCGGGTGGGACGCTGCCCGCCCCATCCGGTTCGCATGCCAACGGGAACCGGCGAGCGGGGTTTGGCAACAGCAGGGTCACGGGCCCAGGCAGCAGCGCCGCCGCCGCCTGCCGCGTGCGCTGCGGCAAGCGCGCAAGCTCGTCCGCCGCAGCCTGCGGCGAGAACCACATCACCGCAGCGGGCTTGGCGGCAGGACGGCCCTTCATCTCGTATATGCGCGCCAGCGCGGCGTGGCTGGAGGGATCGCAGGCGATGCCGTAGACGGTGTCGGCGGGAAAGACGGCCACCCCGCCCGCAAGCAGGCACTCCTGCAATGCGGCCGCGTCGGCGTCCTCCAGCCCTGAGCCGCTCACCGCTGAGCGACCACCACGCGCTCGATCCCCGCGAGGTCTGGCAGGCGCTGAACGTTCGAGAAGCCCGTCTGCGCCATCAGTTGCTCGACCGAATCGGCCTGCCCGGCGCCGATCTCAAGCGCGAGCCAGCGCACCCGCGTCCTGCCCGCAAGCTGCTCCAGCAGCTCTGTGATGCAGGAAAGCCCGTCATGCCCGGCAAAGAGCGCCTGCTCGGGCTCGTGCCTTGAGATCTCCGGCGCCAGAGTCGCAGCATCGGCGGTCGCGACGTAGGGCGGATTGGACACGAGCGCATCGATCTCCTCGGGCACCTCGCGCAGCAGATCCGATCGCAGCCAGTGCACGTCCAGACCGAGCCGCTGCCCGTTGGCCATCGCGACCGCGAGCGCCTCCTCGCTCACATCGCTGCCCCACATTCGCAGGTCGGGCCGCTCGTGCTTGACGGCCAGCGCGATCGCGCCGCTGCCGGTGCCGAGATCGAGCACGCTTGCGCCCTGCGGCAGACCAAGCGCGGCTTCCACCAGCAGCTCTGTCTCCGGGCGTGGGATCAGAACGCGCGCATCGACATCCAGCTCGATGCGCCGAAAGCCCTTGCGTCCGGTGATGTAGGCGACCGGCTCTCGTTCGATCGCCCTGCGCCGCACCGCCTCGCGGAACCAGTGCACCGCCTCCCCTTCCACCTCCAACTCGGAGTCCAAGAAGAGCCGCTCGCGGGTCACGCCGAGCACGTGCGCGAGCATCACTTCGGCATCCAGGCGCGGCGTCTGGCAGCCCGCCGCAGAGATGGCGAAGATCGCGCCCTCCAGCGCGTCGCGTACCGGGGTTCCAGTGCGAATGCTCATGCAGTGAGCTTCATCGCACCCGTACGGCGACCGGCACGAGCCTCACGCCGCTGCCTGCGCCGCCAGCTGCCGGCGCCGCTCGTCCGCGCCCAGCGCGTCGGTGAACTCGTCCAGCTCACCGGCCAGAACCTGATCGAGGTTGTAGGTGGTGAGCTTGATCCGGTGGTCGGTGACGCGCCGCTCGCCATAGTTGTAGGTCCTGATCTTCTCTGCCCTGTCTCCGGTGCCCACCTGGGAGCGGCGGTCGGCGGCAAGCTCGGCCTGCTGCTCTGCAAGCGCGCGCTCATAAAGCCGGGCACGCAGCACGCGCATCGCCTTCTCGCGGTTCTGCAACTGGGACTTCTCATCCTGCATCGATACGACGATGCCCGACGGCTTGTGCGTGATCCGCACCGCGGAGTCGGTCGTGTTCACCGACTGTCCGCCCGGCCCCGAGGAGCGGTAGACGTCGATCTGCAGGTCCTGCTGGTCGATGTGGATGTCCACATCCTCCGCCTCCGGCAGCACCGCGACCGTCGCGGTGGAAGTGTGGATCCTGCCCTGCGACTCGGTCACCGGCACGCGCTGGACGCGGTGTGTGCCACCCTCGAACTTGAAGACCGAGTAGGCGCCCTCGCCCTTCACGGCAAAGGTGTACTTGCCTTCCCCGATCTCGATCGACTCGGTCGCAAATCCCCGCCGCTCGGCGTACCTGGTCAGCATCCGGTAGAGGTCTCCGGCCCAGATTCCGGCCTCGTCGCCGCCGGCGCCGCCCTGGATTTCGACGATCACGTTCTTGGAGTCGTTGGGATCCCGCTCGAGCATCGCCAGACGGATCTCCTCTTCCAGCTCCTCGACACGCTCGCGCGCAGAGCGCAGCATCTCGCGCATCTCGGCGTCCTCTCCGCTCTCGGCGATGATCTCCTCGGCGCCGGCGGCGTCATCGGTGGCGCGCCGCCACTGCACGGCGAGCTGCGCGGCGGGCTCCAGCTGCCTGTAGGCGCGGGCGACCTCGGCATAGCGATCCCTGTCAGAGATCACCTCCGTGTCGCTCATCTGCGCCGCGAGCTCGGCAAAGCGCGCCTCGATCTGGGCCACGAGATCTTCGATCATTGCCCCAGCTTAAGGCAGAGGCACGCGCGGACCGGCCGCCGGCGCCGAGTGCGAGCGGACGCGCAGTCGCTCTAAGCGACGACCTCGACGCCGACCAGATCGGCGGCGGTCAGGCCCTTGAAGTCCTCGCGCTCCAGCACCGCCTTCAGCGCTGCGATCGCGACCGCCAGCTGGCTGAGATCGGGCTCCCGGGTGGTCAGCAGCTGCAGCTTCAGGCCCGGCCACATCAGCGCCCGCACCCAGCCGCGACTGCGGTTGCGGCCGGCGAACTTGATCAGCTCGAAAGAGATGCCGGCGATCAACGGCACGCCGAGCACGCGGATCAGGATCAGCCAGTAGAAGGCGTGCATCCCGATCGCGCCGAAGACGAAGATCGAGACGACCATCACGACCAGCAGAAAGCTCGTGCCGCAGCGCGGGTGCAGGCGCGAGAAGCGCTGTGCGTTGGCTGGCGTCAGCGGCAGGCCTGCCTCGAAGCAGGAGATCGTCTTGTGCTCGGCGCCGTGGTACTCGAAGACCCGGCGCAGGTCTTTGATCCGCGTGAGCAGCAGCAGGTAGCCGAGGAAGATCGCGGTGCGCAGAGCGCCCTCGACCACCCAGAAGAGGACCGAGGAGTGCAGTTGCTGCTTGACCAGGCTCGTCAGGCCGAGCGGCAGCAGGAAGAACACTCCGATCGCAAAGGCCAGCGCGATCACGATCGTGCCAAACCACACCGCGCCGGATATCTCCTGCGGCTTCTCCTCTCCCTCTTGCGGCGGCAGCTGGGCGCTGGCGGCGATGCCAAGCGCCTTGAAGCCGATCGTCAGCGAGCCGCCGAGGGCGACGACGCCCCTGATCACCGGCAGGCGCAACCAGCGGTGCCGCGCAAGCGCCGATTCGAGCGGTAAGCAGGTGACCTCGATGTCTCCGATTGCGCTCTCCGCGGGGCTGGCATGGCCGTTTGCGGCGGCAGGCGGCTGCTCCTCCGAGGCAGCTTGCGACGTCGGCTTGCGGACCGCCACCGCCCAGTTGGAGATCCCGCGCATCATCACGCCCTCGAGCACGGCCTGGCCGCCCACGGGTGCGTCGCGGGAGGCTGTGAGCAGCCCGTCGATGTCTGAGGCGGCCGCCTCGGTCTCGCGCTGCGGTGCGGCGAGACGGGAGGCCATTGCCCTAGTTGGCTGTCGGGGAAGCGGGGCTCTGCGCTTGGCGCAGCCGGCCCTTGGCCACGCGCCGTTGGAAGCGCTCGACGCGCCCGCCGGTGTCGATCAGCTTCTGCCGGCCCGTGTAGAAGGGGTGGCAGTTGGAGCAAACCTCGACGTGCAGGTCCGGCTTGGTTGCGCGGGTGGTGAACTCGTTGCCACACGTGCATCGCACGTGGGCCTCGACGTACTTGGGGTGTATGGCTGACTTCATCGTGAGAGCATTCTAGCGGTCGGCGTCTGCGCACCAACCTGCGCTTCGGAGGCGGGCTGACGACAGACGGTCGTGCGAAGCACCTCGCGCTTGATCACCGTGCCCTTGGCGTCGGTCCAGCGGAAGCGCACGACCGCGCGATAGTCGGCGGGCGCTTCCAGGTTGCTCACCTGCTTGACGTCCTTGAAGATCTTCACGCCGGGTTCGGAGATGCGCCAGGCGCTGAGCCCAGGCGTGCCTGCTGCTTCCACGGCATGGAACGCTTCTCCGCGAGTGTGCTCTTCGATTCCGATCCGCATCGCCATGCCGGTGGCGCCCGGGATGACGCTCATGCGGCCGAAGAAGATCGCATAGCGTTCGAGCGGATTGGCCGCCGTGACGCACTTTTCAAGCGTCGCGGCATCCGGCACGCGATCGTCCAGCGTGCTGTAGCGCAACGCCTGCCCCGCGTCCGCGATCGCAGCTGTGCCCGCGAACAGCATCGCCAGCGCGCACATGAAAAGCGCCGGCGCGATGCGCGCGGCGTGCCTGCGACGATGTCTCACACAAGTCATGACACTGAGCTAACACGGCTAGACGCCCCCTGTTGCGCAGATGTCAACGGGAGCCCGTCAGGTTATTTGGTACAGAGGCCCATCGCCACCCTCCGGGGTGGTGAGCCGGCCGCCCTTGGCCGTGATCGCACCGCACTGAACGCAGTTGGTGTAGTTGACGATCACGTCCACCGTCCCGTGCTCGGGGGCATCCTCGGGGATCTCATAGACGCCCGCCGGACACATCCAGCGCCAGGTCTCTGCAATCTCGCGCGGCACGCGCTTCTGCACCCGGATGTGGTTGGGCGCATCGTCGCGGGTGGCGTTGCCCGTGATGAACACGGAGGAGAGCTTGTCGAAGATGTACTTGCCGTCCGGCTTGGGATAGACGTCCTTGGTGTTGCCGATGAACATCGGCTTTGCGTCGTTGCGATGCCAGTCGGCGCGACCGGGCAGCTTGCCCTTGGTGATCTGCTGCACACCGCTGAGCGGCGCGCCCATGATCAGGCCCTTCTGCAGTGGCTGGCGCGCGTTGCGCACCTCCCACAGCTCTTTGCCGACGGATGAGTGCTCGATCGCATCCTCGTAGGAGGAGAGATCGTGGCTGCCGCGCGCCAGGGCCGCGTAGATCGACTCTGCCGCCAGCATGCCCGACTTGATGCAGTGGTGCACGCCCTTGAGCGCCATCGTGTCGACCATGCCGCCGGAGTCGCCCACGAGCACCGCGCCGGGCATCGAGAGCTTGGGCATCGACCAATAGCCGCCACCGGGCAACGCCTTGGCGCCCCAGGCGATCCGTTCGCCTCCCTCCAGGATTTTGCGCACCATCGAGTGGGTCTTGAAGGTCTGCAGCAGGTCGTGCGCGGAGGTGGTCGCGTCGGCGTACTCGAGCTCGACCACGAAGCCGATCGAGATCAGGTGCTCGCCCTTGGCGTTGGTCATCGGATAGATCCAGGTGCCGCCGATCTGGCCGTACTTGGAGGAGATCTTCAGCGGCCAGGGGCCCATCGTGTGGATCAGGCGATCCAGCGGCTTGGGGACCTTCCAGACCTCCTTGACGCCGAGCTCCCACACCTGCGGCTCGCATCCGGCCGCCAGGTCGAACTCGCGGATCGCCGCGCCGGTGAGATGGCCCCAGCAGCCCTCGGCCAGCACCGTGGCGCCGCGCCTTGATGTCCGTGCCGGGCTCGAAGTTCCCGAGCGGCTCGCCGTCCTTGCCGCGGCCCTTGTCGCCCGAGCGCACACCCACGACAACGCCGTTCTCGACGATCAGCTGCGTGGCGGCCGTCTCGGTCAGCACGTAGGCGCCGGCCTCTTCGGCCTGCTGCTGCTGGAAGCGTGCCAGCGCCGAGACGGAGACCACCTCGTTGCCATGGTTCTTAAACGGCGGTGGGGTGGGGATGCGCAGAGCGACTTTGGAGGTGGGTGTGGCGTAAACCGCCTCCTTTGTGACCTCGCCGAAGGCGAAGCCCTCCTGGCGCCACTGCTCGCGGGTCATCTCGGGGAACAGCTCCTGAAGCGCCTTTGGCCTTATCACCGCACCAGAGAGGTTGTGCCCACCACAGACCTTGGCCTTCTCGATCACGGCGACCGGAACTTCGCCCAGGCGCTCCATCGTCTCGGGGTCCTCGCCGAGCAGCTGCAGCAGCCGGTTGGCGCAGGCCAACCCGGCTGTGCCGCCGCCGACGATCGCAACGCCGACCTCGATTCGCTCATCCTCACCGTCGAGGGTGCGCTTGATGAACTCCTTTTGGGAGTCGACCGGCGGCGGGTAGGCCGCAGGGACGACCTTCCCGTTGCTGGACCCGTTGTGGCCACTCATCGCTTCGCTAGCCCTTCTTCGCCTTGATCGCCTCGGTCAGCTTCGGCAGGATCTTGTTCAGATCGCCGACGATCCCGAGATCCGAGAATTCAAAGATCGGCGCGTTGGCATCCTTGTTGATCGCGACGATGTTCTCCGAGGACTGCATTCCCACCTTGTGCTGGATCGCGCCGGAGATGCCCGCCGCCAGATACAGCTTCGGCGAGACGGTCTTGCCCGTCTGGCCGATCTGAGCGGCGTAGGGGTACCAGCCGGCGTCGACGACCGCGCGGGTTGCCGCCACCGCGGCGTTGTTGCCGAACGCAGAGGCAAGCGATTCGCAGAGCTCGAAGCCCTCCGGCTTGCCGAGGCCGCGTCCGCCGGCGACGAGGATGCTCGCACCCTCGATGTCGACGTCGGCGCCGCGCTGTTCGCCACGGGTGACCATGCTCGCCTGCTTGGCCTGGGGGCTCAGCTCGAAGCTCAACTGCTCGACGGCGGCATCGCCGGCGCCGCTCTCTTTGATCTCGAACGCGTTCAGGCGCCCGATCACGATCCCGACCGGCGAGCGGTAGTTGATTTCCGAGATCGCCGAATCGCCGAGGATCGGCCGTTCGGCGACCAGCTTGCCGTCCTGCGCCTTCACGCCGGTGACCTCCATCGCCACGCCGGCGCCGAGGCGAGCCGCCAGGCCCGCGCCGATCTCGAAGCCGAGCAGGCCGCCGCCGAAGATCGCGTAGGAGTAGCCGCCGTCTGTGATCGCCTTGCCCATCGCATCGATCACCGGCTGGGCCAGCCCCTCCGGGCCCTCCGCGACGAGCACCTTGCTTGCGCCGTAGCGGCCAAGGGAGGCCGCAAGATCCTGCGGAACGCCCTCGCCGACGAGGATCGCGTGAGCCTCGCCGCCGAGCTCGGCCGCCAGCTTTGCGCCCTCACTCACAGCTCCCAGAGAGTTCTTGTTGATCGCGCCGTTGTAGTGCAGCGCGTAGACCAGGATGTTCGCCATTTCTCAGTCGTTCCTTTCGCTGGTCATCTCTAGAGGAGCTTGCGCTCGTCGAGCCAGGCGACGATCTTTTCGACCGTCTCGTCGGTGTCTTCGTCCTCGATGATCGTGCCGGCGGACTTCTGCGGCGGCGCCTTCACGGCCACCCACTGGGCCGCGGAGTGATCGCCTCCGACCTTGCCCGCATCGATCTGCGCGTCGCCGATCGAAAGCGTGTCAAGCGGCTTCTTCTTTGCGCCCATGATCGCCTTCAGCGACGGGTAGCGCGGCTCGTTGATCGCGTCGCCGACGGAGATCACCGCCGGCAGGCTCACGTTGACCGTGTCGTAGCCGTACTCGGCCTGGCGCTCGCAGCGCAGCGCGCCGCTCTCCACATCCATCTTGATCACCTGCGTGAGCGAGGGCATGCCCAGATGCTCGGCCACGACCGCGCCGATCGTGTAGCACTCGCCGTCGTCGGACTGCTGCCCAAGCAGCACCAGGTCCGGGCTCTCGCGCTTGAGTGTCTCCGCGAGCGCGTAGCCGGTCGCGGCTACATCGGAGCCGGCGAGCGCCGCGTCGGTGAGGTGCACCGAGCGGTCGGCGCCGAGCGAGACGGCCTTGTGCAGCGCGCGCACCGCGCTCTCGGGGCCCATCGTGACCGCGACGATCTCCTCGACGGGGACGCTGCCGCCCTCGCGAATCTGCATCGCCGCCTCGATGGCGTGGGTGTCATACGGATTGAGGTTCTTCTCTCCGCTGCGGTCCATCCGCCCCGTCGAAGGGTCGATGCGCTTTTCGACGGCGGCGTCTGGGACCTCCTTGACCAGGACGCATATCTTCATTTCAGTCGGTGACTCCTTGGGGATGGTTGGGGCAATCCTACCCGTTCAGGCGATTGACTGACCAGTCAATCAGACGTTCGGGCGCTGACGTGTCCGCGGATGAACTCCACGATCGCCTGCGTGGGAGCGCCGGGCGTGAACACCTCGGCCACGCCGAGCTGCTTAAGCTCGTCCACGTCCTCGCCCGGGATCGTCCCGCCCACGGTCACGAGCACGTCGTCGACGCCCTGCTCGCGCATCAGCGTAAGGATGCGCGGCACGAGCGTCATGTGAGCGCCGGAGAGAATCGAGAGGCCGACGGCGTCAGCGTCCTCCTGGATCACGGTCTCCACGATCTGCTCGGGGGTCTGATGCAGGCCCGTGTAGATCACCTCCATGCCGGCATCTCGAAGTGCGCGCGCGATGATCTTGGCCCCTCGATCGTGGCCGTCCAGGCCGGGCTTGGCCACAACGACACGGATCTTCGACTTCTGCTCGGTGCTCGTAGTCATCGCTGCGGCAGCTTATTAGCGCCGCCGCTTGTGCGTCGCCATGGCTGCACCACCACGGCCCCCGCCGCTGCCAGGCTGCCTGCACTCAGTGCGGCGAACAGCTTCAAGCGCCGGCCGAGGCGATCCAGGCGCACGATCTCCCACCCCTCCTGCACCGCGATCTGCGTCAGCTCCGCATCGGGATTGACCACGACCGGGTGTCCGACCGCGCGCAGCATCGGCAGATCGGACTCCGAGTCGGAGTAGGCATAGGAGTCGGCCAGGTCGATGCTCTGGCGCTGTGCGAGCTCGTGCAGGGAGATGCGCTTGCCGTCGCGGTAGTTGAAGGGTCCTGCCGCGCGGCCGGTGTAGACGCCGTCGACCACCTCCGAGCGGGAGCCAAGGCCGCCGTCGAAGGCGAGCACGTGCGCGAGCAGGTCCGCCATCTCCTGTGAGGCGGCGGTGACGATGAAGACCAGCCGTCCGGCATCCTGATGGGCATAGGCGCGCGCGAGCATGTCCGGGTAGAGGCGTGGCAGAACGCCCGCGAGCACGCGCGGGGCCAGTCGCTGCAGCTCCCGCACCGGCACCCCGGCGATCATCTCCCCCACGCGAATGCGAACCGCATCCGCACGATCATCGGTGGAGCCGACCAGCCTGAAGCGCAGGTTTTCGTAGAGATCCCTGACCAGCCGCGCGCGCGAGATCATGCCGGTCTCGAACGCCGCCTTGGCGAAGAACACGCCGGAAGAGCCGGCCATCAGCGTACGGTCGAGATCGAAGAATGCGGCCGACCGCAGCGCCGCTCCGCGATCGCTCGCCAAGGCGCCGGCTGCCTGCGGCGCGCACTGCACGCCGGAGGCGTCCTGCCGCAGCGCGCTCAGAAGCTACCCTCCGACCCGCACGATCAGGGCGTCGCCCTGGCCGCCACCGCTGCAGATCGCGGCGCAGCCCAGGCCGCCGCCGCGACGGCGCAGCTCATGCACGAGCGAGCCAATGATGCGCGCGCCGGAGGCGCCGATCGGGTGACCGAGGGCCACTGCGCCGCCGTTGACGTTGACCCGCTCCTCCTCTATGCCGAGCATCCGGATCGAGTTCAGCGTCACCGACGCGAACGCCTCGTTTATCTCCCAGAGGTCGATGTCCCCGGGCTGCAGACCCGCCTTCTCAAGCGCCTTCTTGGCGGCTGAGGCCGGCGTCGTGGCCAGATATGCGAAGTCGTTTGCGCTCTGGGCGTGGGCGACGATCTCGGCCAGCGCCTCGCGGCCGTTTGCGTGCGCCCACTCATCCGAGGAGAGCACCAGCGCGCCCGCGCCGTCGTTGACGCCGGGCGAGTTACCGGCGGTGTGCGTGCCCTCCTTGCCAACCAGGCCGGGCAGCGCGGCGAGCTTCTCAAGCGAGGTGTCGCGCCGCGGGCCCTCGTCGATCTCCACGACCGTGTCGCCCTTGCGGCCTTTGATCGTGACGGGGACGATCTCCTCCGGCAGCCGGCCCTCGTCGGTCGCCTTCAGCGCGAGCTCGTGTGAGCGCAGCGCCCAGCGGTCGAGGTCCGCCCTGGTGATCTCCAGCTCGTCGCCGACTTCCGTGGCCTCGACGAACATCTGCTTGCCCGAGAAGGGGTTGGTGAGGCCGTCGTGGACCATCGCATCCAGCGCCTTGACGTCTCCCATCCGGAAGCCGAAACGGGCGCCGGGGAGCAGATAGGGGGCGCCCGACATCGACTCCATGCCGCCGGCGAGAGCGAGATCCACATCGCCCGCGCGCACCGCCTGGTCGATGATCACGCAGGAGCGCAGCCCCGATGCGCAGACCTTGTTGATCGTCTCCGAGGAGACCTCCTTGGGGATACCCGCCTTGATCTGCGCCTGCCGCGAAGTGATCTGGCCCTGGCCGGCCTGCAGCACATGCCCCATCACCACGTGCTGGATCTGCTCGGGCTGCACCTGCGCGCGCTCCAGCGCCGCCTGCATCGCGATCCCTCCAAGCTCGATCGCCTGCAGCGAGGAGAGGCCGCCGCCCATCTTGCCGATCGGCGTTCGCGCGGCACTGAGGATCACTGTCTTAGGCATGGGTGCGGGTCTCTCCTCGTATCAGTTGCTTGCGGGCGTACGCAATGCTATCGAGCCGGATATCGTGCCCACCAATCGTGCGGGTCTCCTTCACCGATCAGCCAGCTGCGAGCACTGCTGCCGACACGGTCGCGATCGGTGTGTTCGCGCAGGAGGGCGGAGCGCTGCTCGACCAGGCCGACGGCGCGCCGGCGCAGGTGGGCGAGCTGGTGGCGAGCGGCGAGGCGCGAGGCTCCTTCAGGTCGCTGGCGCTCGCGCACGCGGACGGCAAGCGATGGCTGCTGGTGGGACTCGGGAGACGCGAGGATCTCACACCGGAGCGCTTGAGAGTGGCTGCTGCGGTGGCAAGAAAGCGCGCGCGCGAGCTCTCCACCCGGAAGCTTTGTTGGCAGGCGCCTGTGGGGGCAGACGCGGCATCGGTGGGGGCGATCGTGGAGGGCACGATGCTCGCCGACTATCGCTTCGAGAGTTTCAAGTCCTCGACCAGGGGCGTCGCCGAGCTGGGCGAGCCGCCAAGCCATCTGGAGGAGCTGATCCTCGCCGCGCCCGGTGAGCGCACGGCAGAGACGGTGCCGCGATCCTTGCGCAGGCCGTCAATCAGGCGCGCGACCTGCAGAACCGACCCGCCAACGATCTCACTCCGAGCGCGCTGGCACAGCGGGCTCGCGAGCTCGCCGAGGAGACCGCGAGCCTGAGTGTCGAGGTCGAGGGCACCGAGGGTCTGCGCGCGCGCTCGATGGGCGCCTTCGCAGCTGTCGCGCAGGGCTCCGCGCAGGAGCCGGCGCTGATCACGCTGCGCTATGAACCGCCCGACCCGGCGCCGGGCAGCCCAGTGCTGGGGATCGTGGGCAAGGCCGTCACCTTCGACAGCGGTGGCATCTCCCTGAAGCCCGGAGCGAAAATGTCGGAGATGAAGTTCGATATGTCCGGCGGCGCCGCGGTGCTGATGGCAATCGCGGCAATCGCACGCCTACGCCTGCCACTGCGGGTGATCGCCGTTATCGGCGCCACCGAGAACCTGCCCAGCGGCACGGCGGTCAAGCCGGGCGACATCGTCACCGCCGCCAACGGCAAGACGATCGAGATCAACAACACCGATGCCGAGGGCCGGCTGGTGCTGGCCGACTGCCTCTGCCACGCGGTCTCGCTGGGCGCGGAGCGGATCGTGGACCTCGCGACCCTCACCGGCGCAGTGATCGTCGCGCTCGGCAACACCCACGCCGGCCTGATCAGCAACGACGAGGAGATCGCGCAGCGCGTAACGGCCGCCGGCGAGCAGACCGGGGAGATCATCTGGCGCCTGCCGATGCACGAGGAGTACGACGAGCTGATCAAAGGCGCCTACGCCGACCTGGACAACGCTCCCGAGGCGCGTAAGGCCGGCACGATCGTGGGCGGCACCTTCCTCTCTCACTTCGTCGGCGATGTGCCGTGGGCACACCTGGACATCGCCGGGTCTGCGTGGGACCTCGGCAGGGCCTACGCCGAGAAGCACGCCGCTGGCTACGGCGTGCGGTTGCTGGTCGAGATGGCGCGCTCCTACTGCGAGTAGACCGCATACCTCCTGGTTATACTGCCGGTATGACCATCCAAGTCGCCGTCAAGCTCCCCGACTCGCTCGCCGACGAGCTCGATCGCCTGGTTGAGAGTGGAGACTTCAACAGCCGCTCGCAGGTACTACGCGCCGGCTTGGAGACGATCATCGCCACGCGCGAGCATGAGCAACTGCGTGAGCGCTATCGCAAGGCGATGGAGCGCCATCCGGAGACATCACAGGAGATCGCAGACGCGAGACGCCTTGCAACGGAGGCGATCGAAGAGGAGCCTTGGCAGCGGTGGTGGTAGCAAAGGGCGATGTGTGGTGGGGCGAGGCACCAGATGAGAAGGGACGGCCCTTCCTTGTCGTCAGCAGAGATGTCGCCAACGAGGTGATGCAGCGAGTGCTCGTCGCCCCGGTAAGCCGCCGAATCCGCGACCTGCCTAGTGAGTTGCGACTCGGCCTCGCGGAGGGTCTGCCCGTGGAGTCCGTCGCGTCGTTCGACAACCTCAGGCCGTTTCCCAAGGCAATGCTTGTGCGTCGCCTCGGAGCGCTGGGCCCGAGGATGCACGAGATATGCCTCGCCGCCGAGGCCACGCTCGACTGCTGAGTCTGCCTCCTGTGGCAGTTACGTCCAGTGACGAGGACGCGAACCGACATAAGACGTCTGTTGCATCGGATGCCGGTTAGCCAGCGTAGACCGCAAGCCACGCAAACAGGCTGCTCGTCGCCGCGGCCGTGCGGAACATTCCCGGATGGGTTTCAGGGTCCTTGATCGGGCCTCCCCACCAACTCTGCAGCCAGTCGCCCTGGGCATCTGCGGCGTGATCGGTCGCGGCCAGCGCGTTCACCTTCGCCAGTTCCAGCCAGCTTGCGCCCCAGGCAACGCGTCGCGCTAATGAGCGTAGACCGACAACCAAGCGAACAGGCTCGTGGTCGAGCCCTCCGTGCGCAGCATCTCCGGATGTGTTTCCGGATCCCCATCGGCCCGCCCCACCAGCTGCCCAGCCAGAGACCCGCACCGTCAGCGGCGTGCTTCTCGGCGGCCGCCGCGTTCAGCTGTGCGAGCTTGACCCAGTACGGGTCTCCCACCGCCTGCCCGTAGGCCATCATCCATTGCAGGTAGATCGCGTCGTACTCGGGGCCGTAGTTGAAGCGGTAACCGGTGCGGTTGACGTCCTGCTCGGACATCGTCGCCGCGACACGGCCCGCACGTTCGCAGTAGGACTGACCCTCCCCGTCCTGGCAGAGCAGATACTGGGCGTAAACCAAAGGCGCCTGCACATAGTCGTTGACCAAATTGGGGTTGTTCGGCTTCTCCAGGTAGAGCTGGCGTTCGTCTTTGATGTCGTTCGCATTGGCCCAGTCGACGAACGTCTTGACGGCTTCCAGCTGCCAGCTTTCATGGTCTTCTCCGTAGAGCAGCATTCCCAGCAGGCTCTGGGATGCCAGCGCCGGGCCGGAGTGGTAAGGATGACCAGTGTTCCACCACATCCCGCCGCCGGCACTCGCGTCCCAGCCGTAGTGGACGGCGAACTCGAAGGCCTTGTTCGCCTCGTTGAGGTAGGCGTGGTTCTTGGTTGCCCTAAAGGCCTGCAGGAACGCTATGCCGAGCCAGCCATTGTCGTCGAACCAGGTCTCTACTCCCGGCCCCCGGTCGTGCGGATAAGGAGCGTATCCGTGAACGTGAGGATTCCAGTAGGTCGCAAACTCGCTGGCAAAGCGATCGACGAGCCGCTCATGCGCTGGCGTCGGGGCGCTCTGCGCGAGCGCGTCAACGGCCTGAAAGAGCGCGACCGAGCCCCAGATCGTGGCCAGCGGGTAGTAGCCGTGCTGGCATTTCGGGCATCTGCAGCGCAGATATTCGCAGTACCAGCTGCCCGCCTTCCAGTGACCGGCCGCGCGCATACCGTCTTCCGCCAACGCCGCATAGTCGAGCACCGGCGGGTCTGGGAGCACAACCTGTGGTTTGCGCCAGGGCGTCAGCGGCGCGTAGCCGTAGCTGACGCCCGCAGATGGGCTCGCGAGGCTGCTTGCGCGCCCAGGCGCAAGCGTGCAGAGCGCAGCTGTGAGCAGCGTCACAGCAGCCAGGAGCGCGTAGAGCTTGACGGCGGCTCTGGACATCCTGCTCCGAAGATGCCCCGTGCATTCAGGAGGATGCGCCAGTTGGACGAACGGCCCAGCGGGCAAAGTCAGCCCGCTGACCTTCTCAGAGCGTCTACTCGACCCGGCTGAACTCGGCGATCGCGATCGCGAGCATCACGATGCCGAGCACCGCGACCACCCCGGCCTCCAGCAGCCCGGGCACCCGCCAGCCAAACCAGGTCACGCCGGGATCGAGCGCCTTGCGCGCCGCTTCGCTGATGTCCAGATGCGCAAAGACCGCCCGCCGCATCGGGTCCACGGCGTAGGTGAGCGGGTCGAGCCGGTTGAGGACCGCAAGCCACTGCGGCAGGCCCGAGACCGGGAACATCGCGCCGGAGATGAAGAACATCGGCAGGATCACCATCTGCGTCAGCGCCATGAACGACTGCATCTGCTTCACGCGCGCGGCCGCCATCACGCCGAAGGCGGTGATCGAGAAGGCCAGCAGCAGTTGCAGCGCGAAGATCTCCAGGAGCATCACCGGCACGTAGGGCACTTCGACCAGACCCGCGATCGCGAGCACGATCACCCCCTGCAGAGCGGCGACGGTCGCTCCGCCCAGGCACTTGCCGAGCACGATCGAGCTGCGTCGCACCGGCGCGACCATCATCTCGCGCAGGAAGCCGAACTCACGGTCCCAGACGATCGAGGCGGCGGAGAACATCGCCGTGAACATCACCGCCATGCACAGCACGCCCGGGTAGACGAACGTGCGCAGGTTCACGCCGTGCGTGCCCGCAGCGGCGATCGAGGAGAGGCCCGTGCCGAGGATGAACAGGAACAGGAACGGCTGCATCAGCGAGGTGAGCATCCGCAGGCGATCGCGGGAGAAGCGGATCAGCTCCCGCTTCCAGACGATCTTGATCGCGCGCAGCTCGCCGCGCAGGCTGCGCGCGGGCACGCGAACCGCGGCGATGCTGCGCCTGGCCGCCGGTCGGCCTGGGCGGCGAGACGCCGGCCGGCACCGCCTCGGTGGGAGCCTGGTGCGCCATCAGCGAGACATCATCCTTGCGAGGTTGCGGTTGCGGTCGCTGCCCGAGGACTCCGCGTCACGAATCGTCGTGCCCGTATAGGACATGAACACATCGTCGAGCGAGGGGCGCGAGACGCTCACCGACTTGATCGGCTGGCCGAGCTCGGCGAACAGCCGCGGCACGAACTCCTCGCCCGAGGAAACCCTGAAGGTGACCGCGCCTTCGGCCATCCGCGCCTCGATGCCGAAGCGTTCCTGCAGCGCCTCGATCGCGGCGGAATCGTCGTCGGTGTGGATCTGCACGCGGTCGGCGCCGACGCTTTCCTTCAAAGCCTGCGGCGTGTCCAGCGCGACGATCTTGCCCTGGTCCATGATCGCGATCCGATCGCAGTACTCGGCCTCGTCCATGTAATGGGTGGTGAGGAAGATCGTGATCTCCTCTTCGCGCTTGAGCTTTGTGATGTAGCCCCAGATCGAGCTGCGCGTCTGCGGATCAAGGCCCACTGTCGGCTCATCCAGGAACAGCACCCGAGGGGAGTGCAGCAGGCCGCGTGCGATCTCAAGGCGCCGCTTCATGCCGCCGGAGAATGTGTTGACCAGGTGTCCGCGGCGATCCCAGAGCTGCACCATCTCCATCACCTGCTGCATGCGCGGGGCAACGGTCTCGCGCGGCATGCCGTAGAGCTCGGCGTGAAGCCGCAGGTTCTGCTCGGCCGTCAGATAGCCGTCGAGCGTCGTGTCTTGGAAGACAAGGCCAATGTTGCGGCGCACCTCGTCGCGTTCGCCCACGACGTCGTGTCCGCCGACCAGGGCGCGGCCACCTGTTGGCCGCACCAGCGTGCAGAGCATGCTGATCGTCGTGGTCTTGCCGGCGCCGTTGGGTCCCAGGAAGCCGAAGGTCTCGTTGACCGACACCTCGAAGTCAATGCCGCGCACCGCTTCCAGATCGCCGTATCGCTTGCTCAGACCGTCGACGAGAACCGCGGGAGCGCGAGCGTCGAGGTGGCCGTTGCTTGACACGCGGGCAACGATATCGAGGCGCTCGGCCCGGACCGAGAGGTCTTCAGCCGCCCATGCCGTCGAACAGAGCAGCAAGCGGCAGGTCGGCCACACCCGCGACCGGACAGGAGAGCATTGACTCGCCGGCATGTAGCTCACAGCTCGCGTAGCCATTGCTGCCTGGCAGCGAGTGAACCTCGACGGTGCGGGCGGGCACGTCGATCAGCCAGTAGGTCGGGATGCCGGCTTGGGCGTACAGTCGCCGCTTCAGCTCGCGGTCGATGCGTTGTGAGCTGACGGAAACCTCGACCACCAGGAGAGCGGTGCGGGGGTGCTCGCCACGCGGAGGGCGCGCTGCCACGACCGCAAGATCCGGCTCCGGCTCGGAGTCGGGAGGCACTTCAAGCGGAAGTTGCACTCGCAGCCAAGCACTCGCCTTCGCGAAGTGGCGGGTTAGCAGCATGATCACGTCCGCATGGGCAGTGCTCTGCGGGCTCATCTCCACGACCAGCCCTTCGAGCAGCTCAATGCGCTCGCCCTCCAAAGCGCCGCTGGCGACGATCTTGTTGTAGGTCTCCAAATCGAGCCTGTGGATCGGCAAAACGGTCTGTGAGCCCGTGATCGTCGCGGTCGCAGCCATCGGCTCATGATATCCGCGGCGAGGTGGCGCCTTGAGGGGAGTCGTGAGAACCCATCCCCTCTTTATCCGACGCTCAGCGTGCGAACGAGACAAGCCGTGCTCGGACATGATGGCCGATCGATATCTCGGAATGCATTGCCTCCGGATGGCCGCCAGAGTTACATGCTTCCTTGGCGGCCTCGGGCCGGCTGCGCTAGGGACGCTGGCGACCCTGCAACAGCTGCGCCGCCGCGCTGGCGGGGTCCAGCCGCCGCTGCACGACCTCGTCGAGCAGTCGCTGGAACTCGGGGTCCTGCGCCAGCTCCTCCTCCAGGCTCCGGCGCAGGCGGGCGGTCGCGATTGCGATCACCTCGCTGCGCAGATTGCGAGATCTGCGCGCCTCCAAGTCTCCCTCGCGCCGGATGTGCTCTCTGTGCTCGTCCAGCTTGCCGACCAGCTCCTCGATGCCGCGCCCATTTGCTGCCTCGGTCTTGACAATCGGCACGCGCCAGCCGCCGCGCTCGCCGTCGAGGTTGGCCAGGGAGAGCACGCCGCGAATCTCGCGCACCATCGTGTCGGTCAGCGGATGGTCGGCCTTGTTGATCACGATCACGTCCGGGATCTCCATCACGCCGGCCTTCAGCGCCTGGATCGAGTCGCCCGAACCGGGCATCAACACGAGCACGATCGTGTCGGCGTGGTCGATGATGTCGATCTCGGCTTGCCCCACCCCGACGGTCTCCACGAACACTTCCTGGCGGCCAGCGGCGTCAAGCAGCAGCGCCGCCTGCAGCGCTGCCTCCGAGAGTCCGCCGAGCGCTCCACGGTTGGCCATCGAGCGGATGAAGACACCCTCATCCAGGAAGTGCTCGGTGAGGCGGATGCGGTCCCCCAGCAGCGCGCCGTGGGTGAACGGCGATGAGGGGTCGATCGAGAGCACCCCGACGGTGCGGCCCTGCTGGCGGCGAGCCTTGGTCAAGGCGCCGATCAACGTCGACTTGCCCACGCCGGGCGGCCCGGTGAAGCCGTATACAGCCGCAGAGCCGGTGTGTGGATAGATCTCGCGCACGAGCTCCCACCCCTCCGGGCGGTCATCCTCGACCAGCGAGATCGCGCGCGCAAGCGCACGTCGGTCTCCCGCGAGCAGCCGCTGCGCAAGGGTCGCCTCTGCCGTCCGCGTTCCCGTCTCGGTCATCTCGCGCCCAATCATTGCAGGGCGGCCGCACACCAATACGATTTGCGGCGTGGAGCAAGTGCTCGCAGGCACAGAGCGGGACGCGCCACCCGACGGGTCCCCATCACAGGCGCAGAGCACGGCCCGGCTGCCGCCGCCACCGCTGCGCGGCGGGCCGCTGGCGCTGCTGCGCTTCATGGCGGCCAACAACATGTTGCGCCGCCAGTACGCCGGCCTGCTTTTGCGTCTGGCCTACCTGAAGCTGCGCTATCGCGGCCGACTGAAGACCGACGGCCTCTGCTTCATCTGCCCCGGCGTGACTCTGGAGATCGGGCGCGGGGCGTGCCTGCATCTGGGCCGCTGGTCCTGGATCGGCCACGGCAGCAAGATCCGCGTCCACGAGGGCGAAGTCCGCATCGGCGCAAAGACGGTGATGGGGCAGGAGTGCACGATCTCGGCCTATCAACATGTGGTCATCGGCCGCGAGTGCATCATCGCCGACCGAGTGATGTTGATCGACTTCGACCACGGCGTGGTGGAGGTCGATCGCCCGATCCGGCTGCAGGGCATCTACAAGCGCGACGTCGATGTCGGCCACAACGTCTGGATCGGATATGGCGCGTGCGTGCTGCGAGGCGTCAGAGTCGGGGACAACTCGATCATCGGCACCAGCTCGGTGGTGACCAAGGAAGTGCCCACAAACGCTGTCGTGGGCGGGTCTCCCGCGCGGCTTATCCGGATGCGGCAGACCCCGCAGCAGATGCGCTTTGAGTGAGCGGCGCGGCCATGTCCTCGGCGTGGCTACCACCTCGGGCAGACATTCCGATAGCCTGATCTGGATGGTTGGAGCAAGGGTCCTTCTGCTCGCGGCTGTGCTCGCGAGTCTTACGCCGGGCGTGGCGGTCGCGGCGAGCAACAACGTCGCCTCCACGCAGACCCTGATCGCAGCCGGCTACACGTTCGGGCGCGAAAGCGAAGGGCGGATGGGCGCGATGCGCAGTGCCACCCTGGCCGAGAAGCGATCACTGCTGCGCCAGTGTCCGCGGGCCGCCGCCGGCTCGCCGCAGGACGAACAGTCCTACCAGCTCAGCTACGAGGGCGCCGGCGCGCTATGGGCAGTCGGCTATGGCGCAGACCGCGGTCCGATCGCCAAGTTCGCGCGCGCCACGCGCGGGCTGCGCTGGACCAGTGCGAAGATCAACCGCGACTTCAAGGCCTTCGTGGGCGGACTTCAGGGCCTCAGCACGCTGGCGACCCCGCACGTATGCCGGGACATCGCCAGCTGGAAAGCCAGCGGCTTTGCGAGCCTGCCGGCGCGGACTGTGAGCTTCGATGCGCACGTCGAAGATCTGGAAGCAAAGCCGGTGCCCACGAAGCTGCTCGCACCCTACGCGCAGGGCTCGCAGCGCGCCCTGCTCTCAAAGGTGCAGCGGATCGAGACCAACCTGCTGAACTTCGAAACGCAGGTCGGTGGGGACGCCTGGTACGCGCTCACCGAAGGGCTCGAACTGAATCCTTGACGTGCGCCCTCACGCGAGGGCGAGCAGGCGCGGCTCGGCGTGGACTGCCAGGTTGCGCAGGCGCTCTTCGCTGCCGGCTGCCTCGCCCACCAGCGCCAGCTCGAACTCCTCGCAGTGCCCCTCGAATCGCCGGCGCGCATACACGGCAGCCTGCTCACGGGCAAGCATGAACGCCCAGTCGGAGGACTGCATCGCCATCAGCTCGCGCAGCGCCGCCCGCCGAGCGCCAAGCGCATCACAGCGCAGCAGCCGCAGCTCCGCGGCGCGCTGGGCAAATGCGATCTCCTGCACCGCCGGCGAAGACCAGGTCGATAGGTCGCCACCGGCGCCCCAGCTGCTCTGATCGAAGTCCTCGATGTCCACTGGCGCCGGCTCGCAGCGTTCCAGTGCCTCGTCGAGTCGCAGCAGCGGCAGGCACTGCCGTTCGCACTCCCGCACGACGGCGGCAAGCCAGGCCAGGCCCTCGTACCACCAGTGCCCGAGCAGCTCGGTGTCCAGCGCGCAGACCACCAGGCCACCCTGCGGCAGCGGAGCGTCTGCCTGCTCGCGGGCGCCGGCCAGCCGCGCCCGCACGGCGGCGACGAAATCGGCAGCATGCGCGGCGGCCAGGCGCAGGGCCGCGTCGTGGTCGTAGGCGCCGCCGTCGTTTGACCACGGGTTGTGGTGGTGGATCGTGTGACGGTGGTAGTCGCGATATCCGCCGTGCGCGGGGTAGCCGCCATCGCTCCAGACCAGTGAGATCGTCTGGCGGTCGATCGGCAGCAGCGTGATTCCGGCGCTCGTGCGTAGCGGGCGCAGGTGCTGCGCGGCCCCCAGCCCGAAGCGCGAGGTCAGCTCCACGCAGGTGGAGCGTACGCCCGCATCGAGCAGCGCCGGCTCGATCCAGGGCGCGTGTGCGCACTCAGGCAGCCAGAACCCGCCCTGCCAGCTCTCGCCAAAGCGCGTGCGGTGCGAGTCGATGCCGGTCTGGACCTGAGCCCGCAGACCGGCCTCGGTCGCCAACAGCGGCAGCACCGCATGGGTTGCCGAAGATGTCCACTGCGCGTGCGGCGCGAAGGCCGCAAGCATCTCCCCGCCGCGGTCAGCCAGCCGCTGCGCGGCGTCCAAGTAGTCGGTCAGGGAGCGATCCAGCTCGCGCGCAAGCTGCTCGTAGCCCCCCTCCCGCAAGCCGCGCGCATCCTCCAGGTGGGTGTGCGCTCTGACCTCCTGCACGAACCTGGTGAAGCGATCGGAGATGCCGTTGGCCTCGAACTGGTCGCAGAGCACCGGCGTCAGCGAGATGGTCAGCGGCGCGCCGGTGTCGAGCAGATCGAGCAAGGGCAGATAGCAGGTCGCCATCGCCTCCCAGAGCCACTCCTCGCCGAACGGCCAGGTGCCAAACCCCTCGACGTAGGGCATGTGGGTGTGAAGCAGGATCGCCAGCGCCCCGCCGCCGGCCCCACGGCCCCTCAAGCCCTGCACACCGCGACGAAGTCCAGCGCCCGATCGAGGTCCGCGCTCCCCTTGGGCTTCAGCGTGAAATCACTGGCCGATATCGCGGGAGTGAACCATCCGTAGAAGCGCTTGGTCAGCCGCAGACGCGGATGCACCGAGTCCCACCCGAGCTTCAGCGCGAACTCGTGCGCGCGCAGCTTGCGGGCATGGAAGAGCCCGAACATATCCACGCTGGCAAAGTGATCGAGGCAGAGCCGCTCGAACTCGGCCGCTGTGTACTCGTGCACGTGCCAGGGGTTATCGGAGCGCTCCGCGCCCTGGGGCGCGAGCGTGCGCACGTTGGGTGTGGAGAGGTAGACGACACCCCCAGGGCCCACCAGCTCCTTGAAGTGCGTAAGCGCAGCACCCGCGTCCTGCAGGTGCTCGATCGTCTGCAGAAAGACGACCGCATCTGCGGGCGCGCTGAAGGTTTCGATCAGGTCGCGTGCGAATCGTAGGTTGCCGCCTTCGTATCGCAGCTGCGCATGCTGGTGCGCCTCGGGGTTGGCGTCGACTCCGACCACGCTCAGCGCGGTGCCCGCAAGCGTGTGCGAGCCATAGCCCTCGCCGCAGGCCATGTCGATTACGCGCATGCCCGCGACTCTTTGGGCAATCCACTCGTAGACGATCAGATGGCGTCGGTACCAGTAGTTCTCCTCTGGCACGTCCGGAAGCGTGCGCTCGCCTGTGAGCGCCAGTGGCGGGACCCCATCGGGCTGGTCTCGCTGAACGTAGAGCGGCGCCGGCACCGCGGCGAGTATAAGGTGCCGGCCCATGACGCAAACTCTCAGCCCCGAGGAGATCCGCGACGTCAACACCCGCTACCACGACGTCGCAGCACAGCATTACGACTCCAAGTGGGGGATCGATTTCGGCGACATAGGCCTGCAGCAGGTGAGCGCGAAGGTGGAGAAGGCGCTCGGCGCCAAGCCGGGCCGCTATCACCGCTCGCTGGAGATCGGCTCGGGCACAGGCTATTTCACGCTCAACCTGATGCGCGCGGGCATCATCGAGCGGGCGACCTGCACAGACATCTCCCCGGGCATGCTCGGCACGCTCGCAGATAACGCGCAGCGCCTGGGCCTGCAGGTGGACACGCTCGCGGCCGATGCGGAGAGCCTGCCCTTCGAGGATGAGAGCTTCGACCTTGTGCTCGGCCATGCCGTGCTGCACCACATCCCGAATCTCGCAACGGCATTCTCGGAGTTCGCGCGAGTGCTCAGGCCAGGCGGGATCGTGCTCTTCGCGGGCGAGCCTTCCCGCTACGGCGACCTCATCGCCAGAGTGCCCAAGCGCTTCGCGGGCGCGATCGCGCCTCTGTGGCGCCAGGCGATCGGCGCGCGGCCCGCACCGCCGGCCGAGGGCGGAGCACCCGACGCAAGCTTGGAGCAGTTCGTCGACGTCCATGCGTTCGCACCGGCCGAGCTCTCCGAGTTCGCGCGCTCAGCAGGTCTGCAGGACGTCAAAGTCAGCGGCGAGGAGCTGCTGGCCAACTGGTTTGGTTGGACCAATCGCACGCTGGAGGCGACCGCCGACTCTCGGGACGTGCCGTGGGCGTGGCGTCAGTACGCCTATCGCGGTTACGTGATCCTGCAGCAGCTCGATCGCCGTCTGCTGGAGCGGCGCCTGCCCGCCACGGTCTTCTACAACCTGATGATCACAGCGCGCCGCCCGGGCTGAGACGTTACGCCCTGACGGCCACGCCGCCGCGCCGTGGGTCGCCGGCGCCCTCGATCTGTCCATCGCGCCGTCGCACCGCCTGCACCCCGCCGAAGAAGAGATTGAGGTCGTGAAAGCGCACGAACCTGCGCTCGCCCGGGACTACGCCCTCCATGTCGACCCCGGGCTCGTGGTAGATCGTCTCGTCTTCGAAATGGACCCGCGGCGCGCGCACGGCCTGCTCGACGGAAAGCCCCCGGTCGACCACGCCGAGGATCGTCTGCAGCAGGGCCGAGCGAATCCGGTTGGAGCCGGCGCTGCCGAGCACTAGCTCGACCTCGCCCTCGCGCACCACCACGGTCGGCGCCATCATGCTCGGCATCCGCCGCCCGGCGGGATGGCGGTGAAACCCATGCGGGTTGAGGTCCTCCTCGCCCATCACGTTGTTGAGGTGGATGCCGGTGCCGGGCACAACCACGCCCGAGCCCTCCCCGTTGGTGGTCGTCACCCCGCAGGCCATACCGTGCCCGTCGAGCACCGAGATGTGGGTTGTGGAGCCAAGACGCGAGGCGCGGAAGCGCTCGATGAAACCCTCCTCTCCGAGCCCTTCAATGAACTCGGGGGTGCGCTGCGCCTGCGCCGCTTCCATCGCCTCGATCAGCTGCTCGGTGGAGGCGGGCCCCTCGCCGGCGCGATTCAGCAGCGTGAGCGCGTAGGCCAGCAGCGCGCCGCCGGCTGATGGCGGCGGGTTGGTCAGCACCTCGCGGTCGCGGAAGCGCACCGCCAGCGGCGCGCGCTCGATCGCCTCGTAGGCGGCGAGCTGATCGGGGGTGATCGAGCCGCCGAGCCGAGCCATCATCTCGCATACCGCCGTCGCGATCTCACCCGTGTAGAAGGGCTCGGCGCCTTCCTGCGACAGCCGTTCGATCGCGCTCGCCAGATCCGGGTCGCGTATCACCTCCCCCTCCCGCAGGACCCGCCCGCCCGGGCTCCACAGGGCCGCGCACTCGCTGGTCGAGCTCAGCAGGTCGCCGAGGATCTTCGCGATGTACGCCTGTTGTGCGTTGAGCACCACCCCTTCGCGGGCCAGCCGCGCGGCCGGCGCGGCCAGCTGCGCCAGCGGAATCGTGCCCCAGCGGGCGGCGGCAGTGCAGACGCCCGCCGGCGTGCCGTAGATGCCGCAGGAGGCGGGGCCGATGTAGAAGACCTGCACTGCATCGCCGAAGGAGACGTCCACCGCCTCAAGCTCCGCCGCAGAGCCGTCGCTCGCCCGCCGAGGCGCCTGCACGAAGAAGTCGAGCAGCACCGTCTCGCGCTCGTGCACCACGATCATGTGCCCGCCCGCGCCTAGGCCGGTCAGCAGCGGCTCGGCCACGAAGGAGGTGAGCATCGCCGCAACCGCCGCATCGACGGCGTTGCCGCCCTCGCGCAGCACCTGCGCGCCGGCCTGCGCGGTGAGCGGATGGCCTGCCGCCACCACCCCGTTGCCGGCGCCGTCCACGGCTTGCGCTGAGTCGTTCATACGCTCAGCGAATAGCAGATCGAAGAGTCGATCGCGAGCGTCGATCGACGGCGCTGCGACTCAGACTCGGGGTGGGACGAACTCTGGCACGTCGTACTCGTCGACTCGCAGCCCGCTGCGCCGCTGCTGGCTCCCACCCGCGCGCCGGTCTGTGATGTGCGGCCCGCGGTTGCGGATGATCCGCGGCTCGCCGGCTGGCTCGCGCAGGCGCTGGATGGCCGTGTGCTCGCCGTATCCGGTCGCCACCACTGTCACCCACACCTGGTCGTCGAGCTTCTCGTCGACCATCGCGCCGAAGATGATGTTCGCGTCCGGATGCGCCGCCTGCGAGACCGCCTTGGCGGCCTCGTTGACCTCCCACAGGGAGAGGGCGGTGCCGCCGGTGATCGAAAGCAGGATCGAGCGGGCACCCTCCATCGAGGTTTCCAGCAGCGGCGAGGAGACCGCCTGCATCGCCGCGTCGATGGCCCGGTTCTCACCGACGCCCATGCCGATCCCCAGCAGTGCATTGCCGGCGTTGCTCATGATCGTGCGCACGTCGGCGAAGTCGAGGTTGATCAGGCCCGGCAGGGTGACCAGGTCGGAGATGCCCTGCACGCCTTGGCGCAGAACGTCGTCGGCCACACGGAAGGCATCCACCATCGAGGTCTGCTTGTCGAGGATCGAGAGCAGGCGGTTGTTTGGCACCACGATCAGCGTGTCCACCTCTTCGGCCAGAGCGTCTATCCCGTGGCTGGCCTGCTCGGCTCGGCGCGAGCCCTCGAAGCCGAAGGGCCGCGTCACGATCGCGACCGCCAGCGCGCCTACCTCCTGCGCGATGCGGGCCACGATCGGCGCGGCGCCGGTGCCCGTGCCGCCGCCGGCGCCGGCCGCGATGAAGACCATGTCCGAGCCCTTCAGCAGCGCCTTGACGGAGTCGTAGTCGTCCATCGCCGCCTGCCGGCCCACGTTTGCGTCCGATCCAGAGCCCAGGCCGCGCGTGATCTCCACACCGATGTGGACTGTGACGTCGGCGCTACTCTGCTGCAACGACTGCAGGTCGGTGTTGACGGCAATGAACTCGACTCCTGCGACCTCGGCCTCGACCATCCTGTTGACGGCGTTGGTGCCGGCGCCGCCGACTCCGACGACCCGAATCACCGGGTGACCGGCCGTGCCGTCGGCGCGCGCCGGATGAGCAGGCTGCTCGTATACGTGCATCCGGCCGGCCGAGGTGGCGGGCGCGGGACGCTCCATCACGTTGGCTGGGATCTCGGAGGAGAAGGCTTGCAGCAGCCGCTCCTTGGGGCTTGGCACGCCGGGCGCGTCCTCATCGGGCTCGGTCGGAGCAGGTACGCCCAGAGAGGGATGTGGGGCGCTGCTGCGAGCCTGGGTGGCCAGCGGCGGCGTGCCACCGAGACGACCGGCTGCAGAATCGTCCGCGGCAGGCGCAATCGGCTGCGGTGGCGTGGGGCGCTGACCGGCAGGAGGCTCAGGCACGGAGGGCTGGGCGGCAGATGAAGGCGCGGCCGCCTGCGGCTGCTGCGACTCGGAGACCGCATCCCCGCCGGCGTCGGCTGCGGTGCCCGGCAGCTGATCGTCCTCTTCTGTCTTGCGAAAGAGGGCTGCCAGCGGGCCTTCACGCATGCTCGCGCGCTGTTTAGCGTTGGCCATGTGCGAGCACCTCCTGTGCAAGCTGGCGATAGGACTGGGCGGCCATGCCGTCGGGCTCGTACTTCAGCACGGACATGCCCTTCACGGGCGCCTCGGCGAAGCGCACCGTCTTGCGGATACGAGACGCAAACACCCGGTCGCCGAAGTTCTCCTCAAGGATCTCGATCGCCTCCTTGGCGTGAATCGTGCGCGAATCGACCAAGGTGGGCAGGATACCCTCGATGTCCACCTCGGGATTGAGGTTCTCACGAATCATCGCAAGCGTGTTCTGCAACTGGATCAGACCGCGCATCGACAGATACTCGCACTGCACGGGGACGATCACCTTGTCGGCGGCTGTGAGCGCGTTGATCGTCAGCAGCCCGAGGCTCGGCGGGGTGTCGATGCAGATGAAGTCGTAGTCCTCGCGGATCGGCTCGAACGCCTTCTGCAGCGAGCGCTCGCGGCCGATCATCGTCGACATCGCGATCTCGGCGCCGGCGAGGTCGATCGAAGCGCACGCCACGTCCACCTCGCGCCGGCGCACCACCTCCCTGATCGAGACTTTGTGCACCAGCACGTCGTACATCGAGAGCTCGAGCGTGTCGGGGTCTATCCCCTGAGACATCGTGAGGTTGCCCTGCGGGTCCATGTCCACGCACAGCACCCGGTGGCCCTCCTCTGCGAAGGCCGCCGCAAGGTTGAGGGTCGTCGTGGTCTTGGCGACCCCGCCCTTCTGGTTTGCGAATGCGATGACCTTGGCCCTTTTGGCCTGTGCTTGCACGGGAGCTCCGATGCTCGGTGATGGCAGAACCGTCGCGCCCTAATTCGCATCCAAGCGCGCGATTCCTTCCCGGGCCGCCCCATCGCCCGACTCCGCGCAACCAAAATGCGCTCCAGGGCTCACGCTTTAGGATCCAACAGATGCCGGACGGAAAGATAGGCGCGGGTGCCGGGGGGCCCTGCATCTACGTCTGCGCAGGTCCCGGCGGGGTCGGCAAGACGACCGTCTCGGCCGCGCTGGCGCTGGGGCTTGCGGCGGACGGGCGCCGGGTCGCGGTGGTGACAATCGACCCCGCAAAGCGGCTTGCGAGCGCGCTCGGGCTGGAGCAGCTCGGCGGCGAGCCGCAGCTGATCGACCCGCAGCGGCTGCTGCAGGGAGGAATCGAGGTGAAGGGGCAGCTGTGGGCGATGACGCTGGATGTCAAGCGCACACTGGACAGACTGATCGGCACGCTGGCCCCCGACTCCGACGCGCGGGAGGAGATCCTTGGCAACCGCATCTACCGGGACCTCTCCTCGGCGCTCGCCGGCTCCCAAGAGCTCTCGGCGGTCGCAAAGCTCTATGAGCTTCACCACGAGGGCGGCTTCGACACGATCGTGCTCGACACACCGCCGTCGCGCAACGCGCTGGACTTCCTCGACGCACCGACGCGGCTGGAGCGCTTCCTCGGCGGCCGCGCAATCGGGATGTTCCTTACGCCGGGCGGCCTTGCCGCGCGGCTGATCGGCCGGCCCACCTTCCTGATCTTCTCGGTCTTCGCCCGCGCGGCCGGAATCGACCTGCTTGGAGACCTGACCGCGTTCTTCCGCTCGCTGGCCGGCACGATCGAGGGCATACGCGAGCGTGCGCGCGGGGTCGGCGAGCTGCTGCGCGACCCCGCGGTCACGAGCTTTCTGATCGTCACCTCGCCGGAACGCGACCCGGCCAAGGAGGCGATCGCGTTGGGCGAGCACCTGGTCGATGAGGGCATGCCCTTCGGCGGGCTGATCGTCAACCGTGTGCACGTGGACGGTCTCAGCGGCCACACGCTGGGTGAGGTCAAGGCGCTGCTTGCGCCTGAGCTGGGCGAGCGGCTTGCAGAGCGTGTGGCGAGCAATCTCGCCGACTTCGACGTGCTCGTGCGCCGCGACCAGGAGACGATCGCGCACCTGCGTGGCGCGCTGGGCGATCAGCGGCCGATCCTGATCCCCCAGCTCGATGAGGACGTGCATGACATCGATTCGCTGGTGAAGGTCGCGGCGCACCTGGCGGGCTGAGGCCGCCGCCACTTAGAGTGGCAGCACACTCTGGTGCGCCGCGTCCCGCGCCGGCTCAGGAGCGCTCGTGCGCTTGGCGCGCGCTGCCTTGGGGGCCTTCCTGACCCTGATAGTCGGTTCCTCGGCGACAGACGCAATCGGTTGCTCGCCTGTGGGCTGCTCGCCAGCGAGCATCAGCTCCTCGGCGCGCTCAATCAGGTCGCCCTGCAGGTGGCCGCAGATCACGTCCCGCAGCAGCGCTTTGACGTGCCCCGCCAGCTCGCGCGCGAGCTCGAGCGCGCCCGCGCCGGCGGCTGCTTGCCCGCGCACCGTGTCGCGCTCGAGCTCGACCGCGCGCAGCACCCGAGCGGCGAAGTGCTTGCGGCCTTCCAGCGGCGCGCACAGCGCGGCGGTGCGCGCCGCGAGCTTCCCCGCCGCCACCCGCTCGGGCTCAAGCAGCGCCTGCAGCGCGAGCAGGTGATCGCTCAATCCTTCCAGCTCCTCAGGGCGTTCGCAGCCGAGCTCGAAGCGCCGCAGCGCCCATGCCAGCGTGTCCTGATGTGGTGCGCGATGGGCGATCAGGCTGCAGAACGCGCGTAGCTCGTCCTCCTGCTCCGCGCGGACGATGAGCGCTCCCTGCGGCTGGCCGCCGAACCCAAGGGCCAATGGAGTGAAAGGACGATCTCCAGCGCACGCCCATGCCATCGGGCCAAGCGCGATGCGCCCGTCGCCGTAGAGACGCAACGCGCGCAGCAGTTCGCGCAGCAGCTCCCTGCCGTACTCGAGCGCCAGGTCCATGCGCGCTTCCTGGTCGGGGATGTCGAGGACGACCAGCAGCGGCTCCGTCTGGCCCGAGGTTTCGGCGCCGTCGCTAAGCAGCGGTGCCAGCGCCTGCTCGGGGACACCGGAGATGGTGTCGGGCCGGGCGATGATCAGACGCTCGGCCAGTTGCAACTGCGGCGAGAGGATCACGAGCCCATGCAGGCTCGCCACCAACGTCAGCGAGTCCGACTGCGCCACTTCGGCGGCGTCGAGGCGCACGAGCGCGCCGCTCAGCCGTCCGTCGTGCAACGCGAAGTCGCTCTGCTCATGGAAGACGTCCTCGGCGAATGCTCTCAGCGCATGGCCGGCCAGAGCGCCTCTGGTGCTGCGGCCGAGCTCCAGCGAGGCCGTATATCGATCGAGCCCACGAAACGCCTCCAGCGCGCGTACTGCAGGCGCATGACTGGGCAGACGCGTGAGCAGCGCCCAACGCTCGGCGAGGAAGGCGCCCGTCATCGGGCGGTAGAGCTGGAGCTCGGCACGGCCGCGACCGCGCCTGCTGCTCGCCAGCTCGAACGGGACCTCCGCTCCGCCGGCAAGCTGCGCCTGCAGCGCTCGGGAGGCGTCCTGCGCGAAGACCATCAGCGCCTCGTGGAGCAGCTTTGATTGCACAGGTGGCGTTTCGCCGCCGCTGCGCGCGCTCCTGCTTTGCAGTGGCACTTGCGCGCGGGCAGCACGCTGCCGGCTAGGAGCCCGGGTCAGTAACCGTCGCGGTGGCGTCCGGCGGATTTAAGACGATTCCGTTGTTCTCGACGCGGAGGTTGTCATGTCGGCGGTGACGCAGGAGCGGCTGGTGGAGGTGCAGGCGTCGGCGGTAGTTGGCGAGCGCCGGGCGGCGGGCGAAGAGAAGACCTTCCGGGCGTATGACCCCGATCAGGTGCTGTTGATGGCGCCGGTGCTCTCTGAGTGGGTGCCGGAGGGCGATCTGGCGCACTTCGTCTCAGATCTGGTGGAGTCGGCGCTGGACCTCTCGCCGATCTATGCGGCCTATGAGGAGGAGCGGGGCTACCCGCCATATGACCCGCGACTGATGCTCAAGCTGTTGATCTACGGCTACGCGGGCGGGGTGGCCTCCTCGCGCAAGCTGGAGGCGGCGAGCTATCGCGATGTGGCGGCGCGGATGCTGTGCGCCGGCCAGCACCCGGATTATCGTTCGATCGCGCGGTTTCGGGCACGTCACTTGGAGGCGCTCTCAGAGCTGTTCGTGCAGGCGTTGAGGCTGTGCAAGCAGGCACGGCTCATCGGGCTGGGAACACTCGCTTTGGATGGCACCAAGCTGCGCGCGAACGCGTCTCGGCACAAGGCGATGAGCTACGAGCGGATGGTCAAGAAGGAGGTCCAGCTCGAGGGCGAGATCGCCGCGCTGCGCAAGAACGTCGACGCGCTGCTGGCCGAGGCCGAGCGCACCGACGCCGAGGAGGACGAGCGCTTCGGTCCTGAGCATCGCGGCGATGAGCTGCCGCGGGAGCTGCGTCGGCGCGAGCAGCGCCTCGAGGTGATCCGCGAGGCCAAGGCGGCGCTTGAGGCTGAGGCCGCCGAGCGCGAGAAGGCGCGCCGCGCTGAGATGCGGGCACAGGGCAAGAAGCCCCGGCGCCCGCCGAGCGGACGCGATCCATTCGCGCCGAAGCCCAAAGCGCAGCGCAACTTCACCGATCCCGAGTCAAAGATCATGAAGACCTCTGACGGTTCTTTTCACCAGTGCTACAACGGCCAGGCGCTCGTGGACTCCCAGACGCAGGTGATCCTCGCGGCCGAGCTCTGCGATCAGGCGCCCGATGCCGAGCAGCTCGAGCCGGCGCTTGACCAGCTCGCCGAGAACCTCGACGCGGTCGGTGGCGAGCTACCGGAGGGTGCGGCGCTGACCGCGGATGCCGGCTACTTCTCCCAGGAGAACGTCACGATCACCGCCGCTCACGGCCTTGATCCGTTCATCGCGACCGGCCGCTTCAAGCGCTCAGAGCCGCCCGCGCCCGCGCCACGCGGGCCGATACCGAAGAACGCGACCCCCAAGCAGCGCATGGCACGCAAGCTGAAAACCAAGGACGGGCACGCCGTCTACGCCCGACGCAAGGCGATCGTCGAGCCGGTGTTCGGCCAGATGCACACCGTCCAGGACGCGCGGCGGCTGCTGCTGCGTGGCAAGCACGCAGCCCGCGCCCAATGGCGCTTCCACTGCGCGATCCACAACCTGCTCAAGCTCCACCGCGCCGGCGGACTCGCCCTGGTCGGCGCAACCTGAGCGCGAGCGGCGAAAAGCAGCAGCCAGCAGGCTCGCGGGACACTCTAAATGAGGACCGGACACCCGACGCTCACCCGGGAGCCGGGAGGCGTAGTCCTCATCGCTCCCGTGCCGCGCCGTTAGTCGACGGCGAGGACGCGTTACTGACCCGGGCTCCTAGGCGGCCGCGCCGACCTCGGAGGCGAGCGTCACACGCACCGCCTCCTGGCAACCCTCGGCCAGCCAGCGTTCGCCGTAGTCGCGCATGTCCTCAACGATCGGCAGAAGCGCCCTGCCCTTCTCGGTCAGCGCGTACTCGACGCGGGGCGGCACCTCCGGGTAGGTGTGGCGCTCCAAGATGCCCTCCTCCTCCAGCGCCCGCAATCTCAGCGAGAGCGTGCGGGGGCTGATTCCGGCCAGCGAGCGTTCCAGCTCGCAGAAGCGCGCCCGTCCCTCTGCGAGGTCGCGGACGAGCAGCAGGGTCCACTTCCCACACACCACTTCAGCAGTGCGGCATACCGGACAGGTCTCATCAACAGCCATTCCTGCCTTTACTTTACCAACTGAAGTATGCGCGCCCTTGGCGCCAGCCGTCAACCGGCCAGCACGGAGGTCTGCGGCGCGGGGTGCGCGCCTGCGGGCCGCGCAGCGTCGGGGCCGGAGCCCCCACGTTTGCTCTCCGCAGCCGCGACGTCCTCCATCGTGGTGCCCATGCGGCCTTCGGCCTGCACCAGGAGCTTGAAGTCGTGGGGGCTGCTGGCGACCCGCAGCGCGTCCTCCATGCTCACCCGCCCTGCATTGAGGTGGCCAAAGAGCGCCTGGTCGAAGGTCTGCATGCCGTAATAGGCGCCAGTCGAGATCACTTCGTGCAGCTTGCCTGTCTGCGAGGGGTCGACGATCATGTCGCGCACCCTGCCGGTCATCCGCAGCACCTCGCAGACCGCGACTCGACCGCCGTTTGCACCCGGCACCAGGCGCTGGGAGATCACGCCCTTGACCGTGCCGGCGATCATCGAGCGCGCCTGGTTGTGCTGGTGGGGCGGGAAGAAGTCAAGCATTCGGTTGATGGACTCGCTCGCGTCGACGGTGTGGATCGTGGAGAGCACCAGGTGGCCGGTCTCGGCCGCCGAGAGCGCGGTCTGGACGGTCTCCTCGTCGCGCATCTCACCGACCAGGATCACGTCCGGGTCCTGGCGCAGGACGCGGCGCAACGCGCGCTTGAAGGAGGAGGTGTCCATCCCCACCTCGCGCTGGTTGATCACCGAGCGCTTGTCCTCGTGCACGAACTCGATCGGATCCTCGATCGTGACGATGTGCTTGCTCGTGGTGGAGTTCATGTGGTCGATCATCGCCGCGAGCGTCGTCGACTTGCCAGAGCCGGTCGTGCCCGTGAGCAGCACGATGCCGCGCTCCTCCTCGGCCAGCTCGCGCACCACATCCGGCAACGCGAGCTCTCCGATCGTGCTGATCTTGTGAGGAATCGCTCTGCAGGCCAGCGAGATCACGCCTCGCTGTTGGAAGGCGTTGATGCGAAAGCGCGCGACCCCCGAAAGCTCGAAGGAGAAGTCGACCTCGTGTTCGGCCGCGAATTCGTCGAGCTTGGCCTGATCGCGAAGCAGATCGTGCAGCGCCCGCTCGGTGTCGGCGGCGTCGAGCTTGGCGCCGTCGGCGGCAGCCAGAACTCCGTCGACGCGAAACAGCGGCGGCGAGCCGACCTTCAGATGCAGATCAGATCCGTTCCGCTGCACCAGCTCGCGCAGCGTCGCCTGCACATCGAACATAGCCCAGGCATCGGCATGCCGGGGCCGGCGCTTGAGTACCGAGCCCTACTACGCTGCGTCGCGAAGCTTCTGTGCCTCGGCGAGGCTCTGCAGCTTCTTCAGCGACTGGTTCTCGATCTGGCGGATGCGCTCGCGGGTGACGTTGAAGGTGCGGCCGACCTCGTCCAGCGTGCGGGGATGCTCGCCGCCGAGGCCGTAGCGCAACTCCAGCACGCGCCGCTCGCGGTAGGAGAGGTTCTCCAGCGCCTCACGCAGCGCCTCCTTGGTGAGGATCTCGGCAGCGCGCTCGTACGGGGACTCCGCGCGCTCGTCGGCGATGAACTGGCCGAACTCCGACTCCTCCTCGTCGCCCACCGGCTTCTCCAGCGAGACGGGAGCCTGAGCGGAGCGCTTGATCGCGTCGACCTCCTCGGGATCGATGCCGGTGACCTCGGCAATCTCGTCCGGAGTGGGCTCGCGGCCGAGCTCGGTGACGAGCTTGCGCTCGGCGCGGCCGATCTTGTTGAGCTTCTCCACGACGTGGACGGGGATCCTGATCGTGCGCGCCTTATCCGCGAGCGCGCGCGCGATTGCCTGTCGGATCCACCAGGTGGCGTAGGTGGAGAACTTGAAGCCCTTGCGGTAGTCGAACTTCTCTGCGGCGCGGACCAGGCCGAGCGTGCCCTCTTGGATCAGGTCGAGAAAGGGAAGGCCCTGGTTGCGGTAGTTCTTGGCGATCGAGACGACCAGGCGCAGGTTGGACTCGACCATCTTCTGCTTGGCGTCGAGGTCGCCGCGCTCGATGCGCTTGGCTAGGTCGACCTCCTCCTGGGCGGTGAGCAGGCGCACCTTGCCGATGTCCTTCAAGAACAGCTGCAAGGAATCCGTGGTCATGTCCGGCTTGAGGTCGAGTTGGCTCTTGGCCTTGCGCCGGGTGCGCTTGTCGGGCGCGCGCTCGACCTGCAGCGCAGCCGCCGTCGCCGGGTCTATTTCCTCCACGAGCTCGATCTCGGACTTCTCGAAGAAGCCGTGGAGCTCCTCAATGTCTGACTCGTCCAGATCGAGGTCGGAGGTAGCGGTGGATATCTCCGAGTATGTGAGGACCCCGATCTGCTGCCCCTTGGAGAGCAGGTTCTTGACCTCTTCGAGCTCTTGCAGTTCGACCACTGACATGTTGCCTTCCGTTTCGTCTCCTCAATGCGAGCCCTCGCCCCCCGCTCGCGGCGCCGCCGCCTTTGGGAAGCGATTACAGCGAATCCGGCCAGGAGTTACGGCCGGAACGCCCCCAACCGTAACAGGAACCTCAAATTTCCTACCTCCATTGCGGGTCCTCATGCTACCGCGCTGCGCCGTCGTTTCCGATGGCTTTTCGCTCCTGCGGCTTACAGAGACCGTTTGCAACGCTGAAGGGCGGTGTTGCGCGAATGTCGCTGTTTAGGAGATGATGCGTTCGATGGCCCCCACAGCCTCAAAGGAGAGCCCGGAGCCCGACGGCCAGGAGCGCCACAGCGTCCTAGCGGAGCTGTCCCACACGCGCCCGCAGCGGGTAAGCGCCCGCCGCGAGAGCGCACGCAAGCGGGGCGCGCCGAGGCAGGAGGCCTCCAAGCCGCAGACGCCATCCAAGAGCAAGACGCCGAAGCCGTCTGCCGGGCAGCCGCAGACGCCGACCCAATCCCCGCGGCCAAAAGCGACCTCGAGAACGAAGCCAAAGCCGAGCGCCCGCCGCCAGACAGTCAAGCCGCCCACCCCGCCGCAGGGGTATGAGGCCGACAGCGACCTCACCGGCACGCCCGTCTCACCGCCGAGCGGAACCGAAGTGCTCGGGGCTTTCGCAGAGCTTGCGGGAGAGCTCGCGCACACCGGCGTCGCCGCCGGCGGCCGACTGCTGCGCAGCACACTCTCGCGCCTCTCTGGCTCCTGATCGCAGACCGACGGAAGACCGTCGTCTGCACATCCCGCAAACTGCGCAGATATTCGTGTTGGGAGCGGTGCGAACTCTGACCGTCGCCTCGCCGCACCTGTATACTGCCGCGCACGCCGAGCTTCCACGGCGCTGTTCGTGGAAGACGGGGGACCCAATGCGGACCGTCACGACGGTCCGCCGGGGCGAATCGGTCGATCGAGACCGTAGCGCGACACCAGCGCGAGCCCGTCAGCTCACCCCGTAGGCGACGAGAGCATGCTGAGAACCGCGAAAAAAGCCCTGTCCTGCGCTGCGCTCTGCGCCACGGCGCTCGCAGCCTGCGCCGCGCTTGCGGGCCCCGTCACGGCGGCAACCGCG
The DNA here is from genome assembly GCA_963805565.1 of uncultured Actinomycetota bacterium. Taxonomy (GTDB): domain Bacteria; phylum Actinomycetota; class Thermoleophilia; order Solirubrobacterales; family Solirubrobacteraceae; genus Palsa-744. The sequence continues at coordinate 345,411 of CAWDUK010000001.1, forward strand.
ACCGTCTCCACCGGCGCCACCGCCGCGCCGAGCGAAGGCGAAGGCACACCCTCCACCGGTCCGCCCAGCTCCCCCAGCCTTCAGGAAGGCATAGCGCTTGCAACCTGGTTCGGCCCCGGCCTGTTCGGGCGCCACACGGCCTGCGGACAGACGCTGACCAAGCAGCTGGTCGGCGTCGCCAACCGGACGCTTCCCTGCGGCACCATGGTCGACTTCAGCTATCGCGGCAAGCAGGTCACGGTGCCTGTCGTCGATCGCGGCCCCTACGCATCCAACGGCGCCGACTGGGATCTGACCGAGGGCGCGGCGAGGCTGCTGAAGATGGGCGGCATAGCGAAGCTCGACGCGAAAATCGTCGGCCACGTCGCCAACACGCCCGAGCTCGGCCTGCCCGCTGTCCAGAGCTCCTCACACAAGAGCAAGACCCCGCTGGTCACGACTCCCTCCGGCGGCGTGGAAGCGGGCTGAGCGATGCTCAGACCGGCGGGTCCAGGCCGGGATCGCTGAGCGTCCTGCCGTCAGCCTGCGCAGCGTAGAGGTCCACCTCGGCGTGGCCAAGCAGCGCGCGGACCTCCACCCCATGCTCAGGGCACAGCGCGATGCCCACTGCAACCTCCAGCGGCGCGCCACGATGCGAGGTACCACGACGAGCAGCGGCGGCCATCGCACCCGCCAGAGCGCGCGCCGCGGGGGCATCGGTGTCGGGGGCTAGCAGCCAGTAGCGGCCGTCCGCCTCGCGCACGAGCGTATCCGCAGGTCGCAGCTGCTGCACCATTGCCGACTCGACCTCGCGCACCTGACGCTCTGCGTCCAGCGGAAACTGCGCAAGACGCAACCGCTCAGCGTCCAGCAGCTCGACCAGCATCACCGCAAATCGCTCCCGGTCGGTGAGGTAACGGTCGAGCCGACGCTGCACGGCGATCGCCCACGGCGTGTCCTGCTGGCTGCGACGCGCATCGCGAATCGCGATCGGCTCGGGCTCGGGCTCGGGCTCGGTATGCTCGTCGACGATCGCCGCGGCAGACATGGGCTCAACGATCGCGCCGTCCCGCACGTCGGTCCCGCCGAGGTCCGGGCCCGCGGGCGCAACTGAGGGCGGCTGGCGCGGCGGCGCGGCGGCGCCCCCATCGTCATCCTGCAGCAGCGCCAGCTCAGAGAGCGAGCGCGACGTCTCCGCGATGCGCTGCGCAAGCATCGCCACCTGCTGCGGCGAGCCGGCCCGCAGCTGCTCGTGCAGGGCCTCCCAGAGAGCTGCGCAAAGCTGCTCTGCCGCCTCGGCGGCGCGGGATGTCCGCTCTGCGCTCACCACCGTGGGATATCACGTCGCGATGACGTTAGCCTCCTTGGTATGCGGCTCGCAAGCGTCGCCAACCTGAAGGACGACACCACCGAAGACAGCCAGACGGGCGCCGTGCGCTCTGTGCAGACCGCCGATCTCTCGATCTCGGCGGCCGAGCTGGCGCAGCTCTGGTCGCCGATGCACTTGGAGCAGCTTGCGCGCACCTACTGGCGCTTCCTCACACGGGTGACCCTTGGGCTGGTGCGTGTGCGTTACACCGAGACCAAGCGGTTCGTGTTGCTGATCGCCTGGCCGATCAGGCTGCTCACCTTCATGGCGCCCGAATACGAGATGGACGCCGAGCACGGCGTGGTGCGCTGGCGGATCCAGAGTGGCCTGCTGGTCTCCCGCCGCGGCCGTGGCGGCTATGGCCACCTCCAGATCACGGTGCGCCGCCGCTCTGGCTCGGCGCCGGGACGGGTGTGCCTGCACGTCGAAGTCGAGGTCGCCAACTTCCACCCCGCGATCGCGACCGGGATCAGCCGCCGCATCTACAACATCACCCAGTCGAAGATCCACGTCTTCATCACCCATGGCTTCCTGCGCTCGCTTGCGAAACTGGATCTGGCGCAATCGAAGGTGGGGCGCTTTGCGCCGTAGGCTGCCGTCGAAATCACTCGTCGCCAGTGTGGCCGCAGCAGCTTACGCACCCAGCAGGGCTCAGAGATAGCCAACGGCCAGTTTGCCGAGGGCGCAGCCGTTCGTAAATGAGCGGTGCTCTGGCCAGGAACCCTTGGAGTGTTCGTCGGGCTGGGACGGCAAGCGTGCCTGCGTTGATTTTTGGGTTGGTCTAGTTGCTCGAACCGGCCGCACCCATCCGTGCTCTTTGCTGAAACGTCGACGACCTAGATCAACCACGTTTCAGTTCGGTTTGCTACAGTCTCACCGTATGCTGTACCGTTTTGCGGTTCCATGTCTCATAGGGGGAGTCGGGCTCGCCAACTCCATAAGCGGGTCGATCCTCGGGTTGTTGTTGGCCATACCGCGTCGCGCGACGAGCGACGACGCGCGTTACTTGCAGGGCAAACACAGCGATAGAGGGGAATTAGTCAATGACTATTTGGTGCCGAGGAACTCGGTCTGCCGCAACACGCGGCCTCTTGCTTACACTGGCGGTCGCAGCGGCTATGTGTGTCGGAACCATGATGCCAACTGCTGCGCTCGCAACCGAATCAGGCGAGCCGTCAAACTGCATCGACGACCATCTCGAACCTGAAACCACCTGCTCGGGGATCAATGACAAGTTCAACGTCATTGAGACTGAGAGCTGGGATTCACGAGCTACGGGCATAGGCAGCTGCACCGGCCTCCTCCTCGAAACGTGGGAGGGCCACGAATGCATTGGCAACGGCTCGGGGTACGATGAAGTCTATTGCACCGCCAAATGCAAAGGGGAGACGGGGCGTCTTGCAGTACAGAATCACAGCAGCCAATATGGTGCGTACTTCACGGTGTGGGGACAGTGGGAATGATGCGACGACTACTTCACGCAGATTTTCGCCTCGCACGCAGGTCCATGCTGATAGCGAGCGTCGTAGCAGCGTCGCTGCTTGGCGCAAGCATCGCATGGGCAACCGACAACGGTAGCGGCTCTTCGCCTAACAGTGACGCTGCTTCGACAGACGTGGCGTCGACAACCGCTCCAGTTGCCGCGCCAGATTCAGAGGAGACCGCTGCGTTCAGTATCCTCCGGCGCCCGCTGTCAGCCTCCGACGCAGTTCCCTCACACGACGCTGTTGATTTCGCGCCAACTTCAGGCGCCAATGTAGCGCTGGCCCGAAGGACTGTTGTGCGCACTGCAAATGGCAGGGAGACCGGCGAAGGCTGGGTTCTTCCCGGCAACGAACGTGTATGCGTGATCACGGCGTCCGCAACTAATGAATACCAAGGGGGCGCCGCGTGCGTACAAGACTCTGCCGCCGCATCTGGCGATCTCGCACTGGAGGGCGGTACCACCAAGGCACCCGGAATGGAGTTCGTAGCTGGATTGGTCCCGGACGGCGTGGCTAACGTCACGTTGCATGCCAGCGACGGCTCTACCATGACCGTCCCTGTTACCGGCAACATGTACATGCAGGAAGTCGAAGGATGGGTCACCGACATCACGTTCGAAGGGCCGTCAGGGCCCCGAACGATCGAAGAGCCCGAACTTCCGGCGAACATGCTGCCGAAGTGATGCTTGCGCGCAAAGTCCACTGAGTACGCCCGGGGCAGGCGCCAGGTTAGTCGGCGCCTGCCCCGTCGCCTGTCATGGCGTGTAGCCCAGTCGCGGAGCAGCGCACCGTCTCTGATAGGGCGTTCGGGGATGGCATTCGTCGACATCGTGCCGCCGAACCCTCACTGCCGAGGTGCCTATAGTTGGATAGGCGCTCCGAAAACACAGGCAACGCTGTGCAGCACGTCGGTCACAAATCGCCGTCCTCGCACGACAATTAGAGGCGGATGGAGATTGACAGAGCTGCGATGACCGACGATAAGGATCTGCTTGAGATGGCCAGATGTGGGGATGGTGCCGCCTTCGAGGCCGTCTACCGTGCACATCACGCAGTTGTCCTCACGTTCCTGTCGCGACGTGTGAATAAACCGGATGTCGCAGGCGATCTCCTAGCCGAGACCTTCGCTGCGCTGCTCATACTAGTGCGGGATGAGCAGCGTCCGCTGCCAGAAGCTACGTTGCCGTGGCTGCTGGGCACAGCCCGCCATCTGGTGATCGACAGCTACCGACGCGGGCGAGTAGAAGCCACAGCGCGCGCACGGCTGCAAATGGAGCCAATCGTGCTCGACGACGAGGATCTCAGCCGCATAGAAGAGGTCTCGGCCGCGACGGATCTCCTCGCCGCCCTTGAGCAGGCGCTACCGCCGGACCAACTCGAAGCAGTACGAGCACGCATCATCGACGAACGCGACTACGCGACCATCGCTCAGGACCTCCGTTGCTCGGAGGCCGTGATCCGCAAGCGCGTCAGCCGCGGACTGGGAACGCTACGACGACAACTTCTGGAGGCTCACCGTCATGACTGACTTCCTCGACAGACTGGGGTGCGAGCTGAAGCGTGTCGCCGATAGGCCCGCCACCTCGCGGTCCTCTGTCCGGCCACGGAGCGAACGTCATGCGAACCGGCATTTGCGAGCGTGGCTGCCGCGCCACCCGCGACGCCTCCGCGTAGCGCTGATCGCCACAGGCACCGTCTTCGCGATGACCGGTGCAGCACTCGCTGCCAGTGGAGTGCTCAGCCCGAACACTGCGCCGCCGGAAGCAGGCAGGATGCCAGCAGAACATCTAGAACCGTCTGTACCCGGCGCTTTCGCGATCCTTCGCCGACCGATCACCAAGGCCGATCACGTACCGAAGGCTGATCAAGTGACATTCTCGGGCGCGTCGGGGGCCAACGTCCAGTTGGCCCGCCGTGCACGCGGGCTGACAGCCGGCATCGGCTGGGTCGTGCCGGGCCGCGACGATATCTGCATCATCACTGCCTCGGAGACCAACCAGCATCAAGGCGGAGCGGGCTGCACGGGAGATGCTGCGGCGATTGCAGGCAAGCTCTGGCTGCAGGGCACGACCCCAACCGCCCCAGGAATGGAATTTGTCGCTGGCCTCGTACCCGATGGAGTGCCTAGTGTCACATTGCATCTGACGACCGGCTCGACGATGGTGGTGCCGGTACATGAAAATATGTATGCGCTCGAACTGCGGGGGTCAGTAGCCTCTGTGGAGGCCGGAACCTCCGGCAGCGCACAAGCCAAGACCGGCCGCAGGGGCAAGTAGGCGGTCCAGCGGTCGCACGGCACAAGGGCTCATCCAACAGCAGCTAACGGCCGTAGCAGCGTCGCAGACAGCCAAGCTGCTCCACGCATTGAGGATCCCCGGAGCCGCCGTGATCATGCAGTACGCTCGGCGCGCAGCGCCCCGAGCTTATGCCGGTCGTGCCGGGCGCTGATGCGGCGCACGGTGTTCGAGCGGCTGCGCATCACAAGCGATTCGGTCGTCGCGCCCCCGGCGCTCGGGTAGCGCACCCCTTGCAGCATGTCCCCGTCGGTTATGCCGGTGGCGGAGAAGAAGACGTCGTCGCCTTTGATCAGGTCCTCGCAGGTGAGCACCTTCTCCAGGTCGTAGCCCGCATCCAGCGCAGCCGTCCGCTCGGCCTCATCGCGCGGCCATAGCCGGCCGAGCAGCGCGCCGCCCAGGCACTTCACGGCAGCCGCGGAGATAACGCCCTCGGGCGTTCCACCTACCCCCCAGAGCATGTCGACGGGAGAGCGCTCGGTCACCGCCAGCAGCGAGGCGGAGACGTCGCCGTGCGGGATCAGTCGCACGCGCGCGCCCGCCTGCCGGATCTCGGCGATGCCCTGCTCGTGGCGGGGCCGGTCAAGCACCACGACCATCACATCCCCGACCGCGTGGCCCTTGCGATCGGCAATCAGCTTCACCGTCTCCGCGAGCGGGCGATCGAGGTCGAGCAGATCGGCGATCTCCGGCGAGCCGGCCATCTTCTCCATGTAAACGCACGGGCCCGGGTCGAACATGCTGCCGCGCTCTGAGAGCGCGATAACCGCCAGCGCGCTCGGCATCCCGTGCGCGGCCAACGTCGTGCCCTCCAGCGGGTCCACGGCGATGTCCACCTGCGGTGAGGAGCCGTCACCGATGCGCTCGCCGTTGTAGAGCATCGGCGCCTCGTCCTTCTCCCCCTCGCCGATCACGACGACGCCGTCCATCCGCACCGAGTGCAACATGTAGCGCATGCCGTCGACGGCCGCCTGGTCTGCGGCCTCCTTGTCGCCGCGGCCGACCAGCGGCGCGGTCGCAAGCGCCGCCGACTCGGTTACGCGCACGAGCTCGAGGGCGAGGTTGCGATCGGGAAGACCTGCGCTCACGAGCCGCAAGCTACACCAACGCCGCGCACTGACGCCGCGTGCGACTACGATCGTGCATGTGAGCGACGGCCCCCTCCCAGTTCGAGCGCTGCTCCCCAAGGATCTGCGTGCCGTCGTCTCCGCAGAATTGGAGCGGGCTGCCGCCGATCGAGTGCAGCAGCGTGTGCGCGAGGGCGACGCAACCCTGTGGGCACCGGCGGGAACGCCCGAGATCGCCAACCGGCTCGGATGGCTGACGATCGCGCAGCGAACAGCCGTGCCCGGACTCGCAGACGAACTGGTCGCGGATGGCATCCGCGATGTGGTCGTCCTGGGTATGGGCGGATCTTCCCTGGCCCCGGAGGTGATCCGGCGCACCTTCGGCCCGCTGCGCGACACCTCCAAGCCGAGCCTGCACGTGCTGGACTCGACGAACGCAGCCGCGGTGCGCGCGCTGCAAGCAGCGATCGACCCGCAGCGCACGCTCTTCCTCGTCTCATCCAAGTCAGGCGGCACGATCGAGCCGCTGTCGATGTTCGCCCACTTCTGGAGCATCGTCGAAAGCGGGGATCACTTCGCAGCGATTACGGACCCTGGCAGCGGCTTGGAGCGACTCGCCGCCGAGCATGGCTTCAGAGCGGTCTTCCACGGTGACCCCGACATCGGCGGACGCTACAGCGCGCTCTCCCCCTTCGGCATCGTGCCCGCAGCGCTCACCGGTGCGGACGCGCGGGCGCTGCTGGACGGAGCAGCAGCCGCGTGGGACACCGAGACCGATGCCGACGAAGACCACCCCGCCTGGCTGTGGCTGGGCGCCGCGTTCAGCGCACTGGCAGCCCAAGGCCGCGACAAGCTCACGATCATCGCCCCCAACTCGCTGGACGGCCTCGGGCTGTGGCTCGAGCAGCTCTTTGCAGAGTCCACCGGCAAGCACGGCAAGGGCATTCTGCCGGTGGCAGATGAGCCGCTGCTCTCACCCGAGAGCTACGGCCCCGACCGCGTCTTCCTGGCCCTCACCGAGGACCCAGCGGCGCAGGCGCTCGCGGACGCAGGCCACCCGCTGATCACCATCCCCACGCAGGGCCCGCACGATCTGGGCCGCATCTTCATGCTGGCCGAGCTGTGCGTGGCGGTCGCCGGCTGGGGCCTGTCGATCAACCCGTTCGACCAGCCCAACGTGCAGGAGGCCAAGGACGCGACTAACAGAGTTCTGGCGCAGATCGAAGCGAGCGATGCACCCGCGCCCCCAACCGACGCCACGCCGGATGAGCTGCGCAGCCTGATCGGCGAGGCCGCCCCACCGTCCTACGTGGCGCTGATGGGCTACATGAAGCCCTCCCCGGAGATCGACGCGGCGATTGCAGAGCTGCGCGCGGCCATCATGACCACCACGCGGGCGACCACAACCTTCGGCTACGGCCCCCGCTTCCTGCACTCGACCGGCCAGTTCCACAAGGGTGGCCCGCCGATCGGGCGCTTCCTGCAGCTGCTGCACGACGAAGGGCAGGACGTCCCCATCCCGGGCAAGGCATACACCTTCACCTCGCTGGAGCACGCCCAGGCCGACGGCGATCTGCAGACGCTGCGCGCGCACGGGCTGCCGGCGGCGCGCATCACGATCAAGGAGGAGGACCCGGCCGCGGCGCTGCTCACGCTGGCCGCCCGGGTAGCAGAGCACGCGCTGTAAGAGACCACCAGAGGACCACTACCGAGGAGGCTTCGTGACGCAGATCGGATTCGTCGGGCTGGGCAAGATGGGCGGCAACATGGTGCACCGCATAAGGCGGGACTCCGAGCACGAGGTCGTGGCCTTCGACTTCGAGAAGGCGGCCGTTCAGCAGGCTGTCTCAAACGGAGCGGTGGGAGCGGCATCGCTGGCAAGCCTGGTCAAGAAGCTCGCGCCCCCGCGCCTTGTCTGGGTCATGGTGCCGGCCGGCGATCCAACCGAGCAGACCGTCCAGAAGCTCGCCAAGCTGCTCGATCGCGGCGACACGATCATCGACGGCGGCAACTCGAAGTGGACCGACGACAAGCGCCGCGCCGCCGAGATGTCAAAGCTCGGCATCCACTACGTCGACGTCGGCACCTCCGGCGGCGTGTGGGGCCTGGAGGTCGGCTACTGCATGATGGTCGGCGGGCCGCCGGTGGCGGTCAAACGCCTGGCCCCGATCCTCGACGTGCTCGCGCCGGCGACCAACGAGCAGAGCATTGCGGCGATCGGGCCGCGCGGCTGGCTGCACTTCGGGCCGGCCGGCGCCGGGCACTACGTGAAGATGGTCCACAACGGCGTGGAGTACGGGCTGATGCAGGCCTACGCCGAGGGCTTCGACGTATTCGACAAGTGCGAGTACCAGCTTGACAACGCGAAGATCGCCCATCTCTGGGGCCAGGGCTCGGTCGTGCGTTCCTGGCTCTGCGAACTGGCCGCGCGCGCCTTTGAAGCCGACGGCAACGATCTGGCCAACATCGAGGGCTACACCGTGGACTCGGGCGAGGGCCGCTGGACGCTGCAGGACGCGATCGACCACGACGTCCCCACCCCGGCGCTGAGCTCCGCACTGCAGGCGCGCTTCTACTCGCGCGGCAACGGCGACTTCACCCACCGGCTGCTGGCAGCCCTGCGCAACCAGTTCGGCGGGCACGCTGTCAAGAGCGCGCCGGCGAAGCCCGTCAAGCCATCGAGCAACTCGCGCACGTCGGCCAAGCCCAAGCGGCCCGCCAAGGCCAGGGGGTCCGCGAAGCGATGAGCGCTCCCGCGGCCGCCTCCCCCGCCGCCGGCGTCAACCCGCTGGTGGCAGGGCTTGAGCGGCTGCCCGTGCCGCCGACCACGATGGTGATCTTCGGCGCGACCGGGGATCTCGCGCGCCGCAAGCTGCTGCCTGCGCTCTACAACCTCGCCCACGAGGGCGCGCTGCCCGAGCGCTTCAACCTGATCGGGGTCTCCCGGCGCGAGAAGCCGCATGAGGAGTACCGGGCCGAATGCGAGCAGGCGATCCGCCGCTTCTCCCGGCGCAGCCCCGACAAGGACGTGCTGGCGGGCCTGCTCGAACAGGTCAAGTACGTGCCCGGGGTCTTCGACGACGATTCCGTCTACGAGCATCTGGCCAGGGAACTCACGGAGTTCGAGCGCGCCGCCGGGGAACCGCTGGCGCGCCTGTTCTACCTCTCCACCGCGCCGACGTTCTTTCCCGTGATCGTGGAGGCGCTGGGACGCCAGGGGCTCGCCAGCCGCGACGATGACGCCGGACAGGACGGCGCGCAGCCGAGCGCCGTAGCCGCAAACGGCGCCGCCGGCGCACCCAGCGTGCGCGTGATCATCGAGAAGCCGTTTGGCACCTCACTGGCGGAGGCGATGGACCTCAACCGGCGCGTGCTCTCGGTCTTCGAGGAGTCCCAGGTCTTCCGCATCGACCACTACCTGGGCAAGGAGACGGTGCAGAACATGATGGCGTTCCGGTTCGCCAACGGCATGTTCGAGCCGCTCTGGAACCGCAACTACATCGAGAGCATCCAGATCACTGCCGCGGAGGACATCGGCATCGAAGGACGCGCCGGCTACTACGATCGCGCCGGCGCGCTGCGCGACCTGATCCAGAACCACATGCTGCAGCTGCTCTGCCATGTGGCGATGGAGCCGCCGGTGCGCTTCAGCGCTGAGGAAGTGCGCAACGAGAAGGTCAAGGTGCTGCGCTCGATCCACGCGCCCGGCGAGGAGGAGGTGCCCGAGATGTCTGTGCGAGCCCAATACTCCGCCGGGCACTCAGGCGGACAGGACGTCCCCGGCTACCTGGAGGAGGAGGGCGTGCGGGCGGACTCCAACACCGAGACCTTCGCCGCGATCCGCCTCGAAGTCGACAACTGGCGCTGGGCCGGGGTTCCCTTCTATCTGCGTGCCGGCAAGCGCCTGGCGCGCAAGGTGACCGAGATCGCGATCACCCTGAAGCCCGTCCCCCATCTGGCGTTCAGCCGCGAGGGATCGCTGGGGGTGCGGCCCAACCAGCTGGTGCTGACCGTGCAGCCCAACGAGGGCGTCTCGCTGCAGCTGGGCGCGAAGATCCCCGGCACGCGGATGGTGATCCGGCCGGTGAACATGGAGTTCCTGTACGGCACTTCCTTCCTCTCCCAGTCGCCGGAGGCCTACGAGCGCCTGATTCTCGACGCGATGCGCGGCGATGCGACGCTGTTCACCCGCAACGACGAGGTCGAGGCGCAGTGGCGCATCTGCGATCCGATCGTCAAAGCCTGGGAGCAGACGCCTGGACCGCTGCCGCAGTACGAAGCGGGCTCGCAGGGACCCGAGCAGGCGCGCGAGGTGCTGATCGAGGGCCAGGGCTGGCGCGCGATCTGATGAGCGCAGCCGGCAACTCGCTCAGCGGCGACTCGGTCTGGGTCGGCCAGGACGTCAGCCCCGACGCGATCGAAGCGGCGGTGCGCGATCTGCTCGCCGAGCGGCACGCCGAAAGCGACGGCGTCGCGCCGGGACGGGCGCTGAACATGATCGCCTTCGTGGAGAAGGCGTGGTCGGGGGAAGTCGCAAATCGCATGCGGGCGGTCGGCCGCTACCACGCCTCGCGCCTGCTCGTACTCGCCTACGACCCCGACCGTGAGCGGCTCGACGCACGCGTGAGCATCGCCCCTGTGCAGCCCGGGCCGGGCGAGATGGCGGTGCTGCGCGAGACGATCGTGGTGGAGATCGGCGAAGCGCACCTCGACGACCTGGTCACGATCGCCGATCCGCTCGTGGTCAGCGACATGCCGACGGTGCTGTGGTCGCCACACGACCACCCGGAGGCGATCGACGCGCTGCTGCCGCTCGCACAGGCGGTGCTGCTCGACTCAGTGGACGAGCCGGACTGCCACGAGGCGATCGAGCGTGCGCTGCAGCTCGCGCAACGGGCCTACGTGGTCGACCTGGCCTGGCTGCGCAGCACGCCCTGGCGCGAGCGGATCGCAAACGCCTTCGACCCGCCGCACCTGCGCGGCGAGCTCACGCAGATCTCGCATGTGGAGATGACCCACCACCCCGACTCCACGGTGGTCTGCCTGCTGCTTGCAGGCTGGCTCTCCGCGCGCCTGCACTGGAAGGTAGGCAGGTTCCTCGCACATAACGGCTCGCTGCAGGGCAAGGCCCGCGCCCACAGGGGAGAGGTCGCGCTGAACATGCGCTGTGCGCCTGCGCAGCAGGAGCGCGGTCTGGCCGAGGTGAGCCTCACCACATCATCCGGTCGCAGCGTGAGCTTTCAGCGCGGCCCGGGCGGTCTGCACACCCGCCGCAGCATGCCCGGCAGCCCCGAGCGGCAGTGGACCATCCTCGGCGCCTCGCGCGGGGAGGGCGGGATTCTCGGCGAGGGCATTCGCCAGGCGCTGCTGCGCGACCCGACCTACCAGCCGGCGCTGCACGCGGCGGCGGAGATGGCGCCATGACGCGAATCACGACGCTCGCCGACCCCGAAGCCGTCGCAGTCAGAGCGGCAAGGGACATCGCTGGGCAGCTGCAGCGCGCGATCGACCAGCGCGGCCGCGCGCACCTGGCCCTCAGTGGCGGCGGCACCCCGGAACGGACATACGAGCTGCTTGCGGACGCCGTGGAGGACTGGGATGCCGTCGAGGTCTGGTTCGCGGATGAGCGCTGCGTGCCACCGCAAGACGAGCAGAGCAACTATCGGATGGCAGCGCAAACGCTGCTGGACCGGCTGGCATCCCCGCCCCGGGCAGTCCACCGGATGCAGGGCGAGCTCGGGCCACAGGAGGGCGCACATCTCTATGCGCGGGAGCTTCGCGCCAGCTTCGACGGGCACGAGTCTGACGTGCCGGCGCTCGACCTGATCGTGCTTGGCATCGGCCCGGACGGGCACGTCGCCTCACTGTTCCCGGGCGCTCCGACGCTTGCGGCAGAGGACCACGAGCTCTGCCTGGCAGTCCACGACTCGCCCAAGCCGCCGTCGGCGCGGATCACGCTCAGCCTTGCCGTGCTGCGTGCCGCGAATCGCTGCCTACTGCTGGCGACCGGCCCGAGCAAGGCCGACGCCGTCAGCGCCGCGATGGGCGAGCCGACCAAGCACGTGCCCGCAAGCCTGCTGCGGCGAGAGCGGCTGACGATGATCCTCGACGACATGGCGGCGCCGGCTCGATGAGCGACTCCCCCGAGGTGCTGCTGATCCGCCACGCAGCCACCGAGTGGAGCGTCGCAGGCCGGCACACCGGCCGCACCGATCTGCCGCTGATCGCAGAGGGCAGGCAGGCGGCGGCGCGCACAGCGCGCAAGCTGGAGAGGCAAAGCTACGAGTGGGTGCTGAGCAGCCCGCTGCGCCGCGCCCGGGAAACATGTGAGATATGCGGCCTCGGCGCCCAGGCGCAGACGGTCGACCAGCTGGTCGAGTGGGATTACGGCGAATACGAGGGGCTGACCACGGCGCAGATACGAGAGCTCCGCCCAGGCTGGAGCCTGTGGCGCGAAGGGTGCCCCGGCGGGGAGAGCCTTGCGCAGGTGAGCGAGCGCGCCGACGCGGTGATCGCAATGCTGCAGACGCTTCAGGGACAGGTTGCGATCTTCGCCCACGGCCACATCCTGCGAGTGCTGGCCGCACGCTGGATCGCGGCGGAGCCAGAGCTCGGCGCGCGGCTGATGCTGAGCACTGGAGCGCTCAGCGTGCTCGGCCACGAACACGGCGCGGGGGCGCTGAGGCGATGGAATGAATGTGGATGATCCGGATTGCCGCCCTCACGTCGTAGAGTGAGCAGGCAGCAATGGTCGAGAGCGCCTTCAAGACCATCGCGCCGGAGGTCGGCGCGCCACGCATGCTCGCTGACCTCGACGAGGTCCGCGCGCGTACGCACCGGCTTGTGGAGCATCTCGACGCCGGCGATCTGGAGCGGACGCACTCGCCGATCATGAGCCCGCTGGTGTGGGATCTCGCCCACATCGCCTCCTACGAAGACCTCTGGCTTGCCCACCGGCACGCCGGTACGCCGCTGTTGCGCCCGGACCTCGCGGCACTCTACGACGCATTTGAGACGCCCAGGGCGGTGCGCGGCGACCTGGAGCTGCTCGACACGCAAGCTGCCTGGATTTACATGGAGGACGTCCGCGACCGCGTGCGCTCGCTGACCCTGCAGCAGGGCGTGGGCGACGGCACGCTGCACGAGATGGTGGTCCGTCACGAGCTGCAGCACACCGAGACGATGATGCAAACCATGTCGCTGGCCGGCCTGATGCCACCGGATTTCCCGAACCAGCCGTCTTTGACCGCGGCGCAGCTCGCGGGGCCGCAGTGGGTCGAGATCCAGGCCGCAACGTTCGAGATGGGCGCGGACTCGAACGGCTTCGCCTACGACAACGAGCGCCAGCGCCATGCCGTCAGCCTGCCGGCCTTTCGCATCTCCCGGCTGCCGGTCTCCAATGCGCAGTGGCGAGAGTTCCGCGATCAGGGCGGATACGAGCGCAGAGAGTGGTGGTCGCAGGCAAGCTGGGCCTGGCTGCAAGGCGCAGAGGAACCCTACGACCCCAGGGCAGGCGTAGGCGAGGATCACGCCCCTGTCTGCCATCTCAGCTTCCACGAGGCGCAGGCGCTGGCGCGCTCGCAGAGCGCGCGACTGCCGAGCGAGGCCGAGTGGGAGCGCGCTGCCGGCATCGATGCGCTCGCCGGCGTCGGCGAGGTCTGGGAGTGGACCGGCAGCGAGCTCGCCGCCTACCCGGGCTTTGCCGCACACCCGTACCGCGAGTATTCGGAGGTGTTCTTCGAGAAGGGCTACCGCGTGCTGCGCGGCGGCTCCTTCGCCGCGCACCCGCGCGTGGCGACACGCACATTTCGCAACTGGGACCTGCCCGAGCGACGCCAGATCTTCGCCGGGCTGCGACTCGCAAACGACCTCTGAGGAGGGACACTCAGATGCAGCCTGACACGGGCCTTGCAGACGCACCGATCAAAATCGACTCGTTCCTTGAGCCAGGGGGCGAGCGCTCGCTGGCAGACGACGTCCTGGACGGTCTCACGCGCCCCTTCAAGGAGCTGCCGCCCAAGCATTTCTATGACACGCGCGGTGCCGAGCTCTTCGACCGCATCTGCGATCTGCCCGAGTACTACCCGACCAGGGCCGAGCGGGCGATCCTGCATGAGAAGGCCGCACGGATCGCGGAGCTCACCGGCGCCGCGGAGCTGGTCGAGCTCGGCTCCGGCACGGCAGCTAAGACGCGCGTGCTGCTCGATGCGCTGCACGCCGCCGGGACCCTGCGCCGCTACGTGCCGATCGACGTGACCGAGGCGATGGTGCGCGACTGCGCCGCCGACCTGGTGAGCGAATATCCGGGCCTGCGCGTGCACGGCGTGATCGGGGACTTCGAGCGGCACCTGGACGGCGTCCCAGCACCCATCAGCGGCGGCAGCCGCCTAATTGCCTTCCTGGGGGGCACGATCGGCAACTTCCCGCCGGGCAGCAGACGCCGTTTTCTGCGCCAAATAGCCGGCCTGCTGCGCCCGCAGGACCATCTGCTGATGGGCACCGACCTGGTCAAGGACCCCGATGTGCTGGAGGCCGCCTACGACGACAGCGCCGGCGTGACCGCCGAGTTCAACCGCAACCTCCTGCACGTCCTCAACAGAGAGCTGGATGCGGACTTCGACCCGGCCGCCTTCGACCACGTCGCCCTCTTCGACCGCCAGCACGAGTGGATCGAGATGCGGCTGCGCTCCCAGCGCAACCAGACAGTGAGTGTGAAGGCGCTGGAGCTCTCGGTGCACTTCGAGCAAGGCGAGGAGATGCGCACAGAGATCAGCGCGAAGTTCACACGCAGGCGCGTGGAGGACGACCTCGGCTCAGCGGGCCTCACGCTGACGCACTGGCTGACCGACCCCGAAAAGATGTTTGCGCTGACACTCTCGCGGCCGGCGGGGGATGCCGACCGCGAGAGCGAGTGAGCCTCAGCTGAGCCGCTCCACGAGCATCGCCATGCCCATGCCGCCGGCGACGCACATCGACTCGATGCCGTAGGTGCCATCGAGGGTCTGCAGATCGTTGATCAGCGTGGTCATGATGCGCGCGCCGGTCATGCCGAAGGGGTGACCGAGCGCGATCGCGCCGCCGAAGGGGTTGAGCTTCTCGGCGTCGATTTTCAGGTCCTCCATGCAGGGCACGATCTGGGCGGCGAACGCCTCGTTGATCTCCACGACGTCGATGTCATCGATGCTCATCTTCGTCTGCGCGAGCAGCTGCTGGATCGCCGGTATCGGGCCAAGGCCCATGATCTCCGGCCTGATCGCGACGACGGTGGAGGCGATGATCCGCACCTTCGGGGTCAGCCCAAGCTCCTTGGCGCGCTCCTGCGACATCACCAGCAGTGCCGCGGCGCCGTCGTTGAGCGGACAGGCGTTGCCGGCGGTGACGGTACCGTCCGGCTTGAAGGCAGGCGGCAGCGCGCTGAGCTTCTCGATCGTGGTGCCGGGGCGGGGACCGTCGTCCTTGCTCACGACGGTCTCCGGCACGTCGATCTCTTTGCCTTCCTTATCCACGTCTTTGTGAGCGGGGACGGTGACGGGCACGATTTCGCTGTCGTAGTGACCGGACTCCTGCGCCGCCACCGCCCGGTTCTGGGAGATCACCGCCCATTCGTCCTGGGACTGCCTTGAGACGTTGCAGCGCTCGGCGACGTTCTCCGCGGTCAGGCCCATCGGGATGTAGACGTTGTAGAGCGAGCCCTCCGAGCCGTCCAGCGCTTTGTTGAACTCGAACTGAGCGCCGCCGCCGGCCCGGGAGACCGCCTCCACGCCCGCGGCGATGTAGGTGTCGCCCTCGCCCGCCTTGATCGCGTGGAAGGCCATCCGCGCGGTCTGCAGCGAGGAGGCGCAGAAGCGGTTGACGGTCGTGCCCGGCACGTGATGGTCGATGCCTGCCAGCAGCGTCGCGTTGCGGCCGATGTTGTAGCCCTGCTCCCCCTCACAGAAGCCGCAGCCCATCATCACGTCGCCGATCGAGCTGGACTGCACCTGCGGGTTGCGCTCGATCAGCGCCTTGAGCGGGATCGCCGCCAGGTCGTCGGCTCTGACGGTCTTCAGCGACCCCTTCACTGCCCGTCCGATGGGCGTTCTGATCGCGTCGACGATTACTGCTTCAGGCATTTGAGTGCTCTTCTCCTCGGTAGAGATCGTGAGTGCGCGCATCCTATGCGCGCTGACGGGCTCGTGGCCCCGCGCTTACAAATCGAGGCGAGAGACGCCGAGCTCGTCGAAGCCGACGTGGTGGGCCAGCTCGTGCCGCACCGTCCTTGTGACCTGGTCGCGCAGCATGTCGGGGTCGTGGCCGAAGTCGCGCCGCAGGGTGTCCCTGAAGACCACGATCCGGTCGTGGGTGTCGCCGCGGCTGACCGTGCCGCCCATGTAGAGGCCGTAGGCGCCATGCTTGCGACCTTCGTCTGAGATCACGACCGCGACGTGGCGCAGCGCGTTGCGCAGCAGTTCGGGCAGATCGTCCAGCGCGTCCCGGACGAGCTCCTTGAAGTCCTCGTCGTTGAGCGGGTCAAGGGCCTGGAAGTCGGCTTCGTCGGGGTCGGTGACGAGGTTTTCGCGGGCGAGCTGCTCGGAGTGGCGCACGATCTCTTCAAACTCCGTCTCCGACTCGGGTTCGCGCCAGCCCCCCATGCGTACGGCCAGGATCGCCGCACCGCCCGCGAGCAGCACCACCGCGATCACCCCGAGCGCGACCTCCTCCAGCGCCTTGACCGCGCCGATCGCGCTGAAGCCCTGGCCCAGCACGATCACGATCAGGCCGAGGGAGAGCGCGATCAGCGCCGCCACGCCAATCCGCCGCAGTTGGCCGGTTGGCAGTGTGCGGCGCGAGCGCGACATCGCTCCTACTTCAGCGTGCGGGCAATCACGAGCCGCTGGATCTCGTTCGTGCCCTCGTAGATCTGGGTGATCTTGGCGTCCCTCATCATGCGCTCCATCGGATACTCCTTCACGTAACCGTAGCCGCCCAGGACCTGAACCGCATCCACGGTCACGTCCATCGCGGTGTCCGAGCAGAACACCTTGGCCATCGAGGAGTAGCGCGCCGCCTGCGGATCGCGCCGATCGGCCATCGCGCATGCCTTGTAGAGCAGCTCTCGGGCGGCCGCGGTCCTCAACTGCATGTCGGCGATCTTGAACTGGATCGCCTGGAAGTCGAAGATCGGTTTGCCGAACTGGACGCGCTCCTTGGCGTATGCGAGCGCATAGTCGGTAGCGCCCTGCGCGATGCCCACAGCCTGCGCCGCGGCTCCAAGCCGCGTCCGCTCCAGTGTTCCCAGCGCGACCGAAAGGCCCCTGCCGACCTCGCCGATCACGTTCTCCTGCGGCACTCTGACGTCCTCGAAGATCGGCTGGCCGGTGGGCGAGGCCCTGATCCCCAGCTTGTGCTCGAGCTTGCCCACGCTGAAGCCGGGCCGGTCGGCCTCCACCACGAAAGCGGTGATTCGTTTGCTCTCCCGGTCGGTGACCGCGAAGCAGATGTAGAAGTCGGCGACCCCGAGGTTGGAGATCCAGTTCTTGGTGCCGTTAATCACCCACTCATCGCCGTCGAGCACGGCCATGGTCTTCATGCCAGCGGGGTCGGAGCCCGCTTCGGGCTCAGAGAGCGCAAAGGCCGGCGACCACTCCCCGCTTGCGCACCTGGGCAGAAAGCGCTGCTTGAGCTCATCGGAGCCGAAGAGCTGGATCGGCAGCGTGCCGAGCTCCTGGACCATCAGGATCAGCGCGCAGGAGGCATCCACCTTGGCGATCTCCTCCACGGCCATGTTCAGCATCAGGGTCCCGGTGCCGGTGCCGCCGTACTCGACGGGAAACGGTAGACCGAGGATGTCCTGCTCGGCCAGCACCTTCCTGATGTCCCACGGGTATTCCGCCTTCTCGTCGATCTCCGCCGAGCGCGGCGCGATCCGCTCGCGAGCGATCTGGCCGATCGTCTCGCAGAGATCGAGGTGCTCGCGCGGGATCGTGTAGACGTCGCTCAAAGTCTGTTGCATGAAGCCCATTCCTAGGTAGTGGTGAGCCTGATCCTAGTGGTCCATTGGTGCTCGCGCTGGGATCGCTACGCTCACAGCGATGAGCCAGGCCAGCAGTGAGACCTCGATCGAGATCGAGCCCGCGGAGCTTGCCGCGTGGCTTGCGCAGGAGCCACCTACCGAGGTGATCGACGTGCGCGAGACATACGAGCGCGAAGCCGGCCACATCGAGGGCTCGCGACACGTCTCTCTGAACGAGCTCACCGGCGCCGCGGAGAGCGTTCCCCGAAATCGGCCGGTCGTCTTCTACTGCCGCGTGGGCGCCCGCTCGCAGATGGCCGCGCAGGCCTTCAGGGCGGCCGGCTTTGACGCCTACACGATGTCCGGCGGGTTGTTGCGGTGGGCGGCGGAGGGTCGGCCGCTTATTCCCGACGGCGGCCATGTCGCCGATCACTAGAGAAAGGGTCCAGTCAGATGTCATCAGCGGAATACCCGGACGTGCGCAAAGGCGAGGGCTACGCCGTCGGCCACCTCGACGATCTCGGCAGCGGCCACGGCTTCCGCAAGGTCCGCAAGGGCCTCGGCGTGGCCGCTTTTGGCGTCAATGCGATCGTGATGCCGCCCGGCTACCAGACCGGCTTTCACTACCACGACGAGCAGGACGAGCTCTACTTCGTCCACGAAGGCGCGATGGAGATCGAGCTTGGTGACGGCTCTGTCTATCCGCTGCCGGCCGGCACCTTCGCGCACGTGGAGGCGCACACGCTGCGACGCCTGCGCAATGTGGGGCAGGGCGATGCTGTCTATCTCTGCGCCGGCGGCAAGGACGGCTACGTCGGCCGCGACGGGAAATTGCCGGAGGGAGAGCAGCGCGTGAGCGGGCCACACGGCGCGGCGTAATCAGTTCAGGAGCTGCCTGACGATGCGCTGGTGCTGCTGGCCGACGGAGGTCTGGTCGGGGTGCAGCCCGATCGCGCTGTTCCATTCGGGTGCTATCGGCACCCACACCAAGATCAGATAGACGCCGAAGGCCAGCACCGCCAGGCGCAGTCTCCTGGAGGAGGACAGCGCCGCAAACGGCAGCGCCCAGAGGATGTACCAGGGCAGCACCCATCCAAGCGTCAGCAGCAGCGCCATCGTCGCCCACCCTGCGGGGGCGATCAGCTCGCGCCGGCGGAAGGCCAGCACGCAACAGGCGATCACGGCACCGACCAACACGAGACCCACCGCCTCGCGCAGCGGCGCAGTCTCGCCGCCCAGCCCGAGCGCCATCCCGAGTAGGTTCGGCACGCTCAGCCCGGTGACGATGCTGCCCTGGGTGAGGTCCGACGGGACGTGGGCTCCGAAGACCAGATAGCTGATTGCGGCCAGCATCAGGCCGGCTAGGACCCCTCCCATGATCGTCGCCACCAGGCGACGCGGCGTCTTGATCAAGGCGGCGAGGAGCACCGGCACCACGATCGCGCCCGACGCCTTCACGAATACCGCGGCGGTGAGCGCTGCGCCGGCGGCGATCTCGCTGGCCGCAAGCGGCATCAGCCACGACCGGATCCGCGCGCCAGCGCCATCAGCCGGCGGAGCGTCCGTGCGCGCGTCGGTCCGGCGCAGCAGCAGCCAGCAGGCCAGCACGACGAAGAACACCATGAAGACGTCGTTGTGGTCGCCGCCGAGACCCCAGATCAAAACGATCGGGTTGAGCCCTGCAAATGCGATCGCCTGCACCGGATCGCGATCGAGCAGCCGTGCGCACTTCCACACCAGCGCGAGCGTCGCGAGGCTGAGCAGCGCCAGCGCACCCTTTGCTGCCCAGAAGGACGCCGCCACCGAGAGCGGGGCGACCGCGAAGGTCATGATCGTGAAGAGCGGGCCATACGGGCTGAGCAGGTCGTGCCAGTTGCTGAGCGCGAAGGCGGGGTCGCTGTGCGGCTCAAGCGCCGGGATCGTCGCGTATGGATTGAGGTTGTGCACGACATCCATGCGTGCGTAGTTGATGTAGTTGAAGACGTCGGTCAGTGCGAGCGGCGGGGAGAGCAGAAAGATCAGCTGAACGGCGATTATCGCCCCGATCACCCAGCGCGCTCCGAGGCCCGTGATCCGCCTCATCCCGAGCGCGTAGCAGGCATACATCGCGATCACGGCGATCGTGAGGCCGACCTTCAGCGCCGTGGTGCTGAGCGAGATGCCTGAGCCGATCGCGCCCAGGGGCCCCGCCATCCAGCCCGGGAAGAAGTCCGAGCGCGTGGTCGCCGAGACGATGCTGGGACCGCCGGCCGCGACGATCACGACCAGCAGGCTGCAGAGAACAATCACCCAGAGACAGAGCAGCCCCACGCCATGCACGCGCGCCCATGCCGCAAGGCGAGCGCGCTGGGGCGCAAGCGGCGCGGCGCGCAGCAGGCCAATCTCGGCTGCTGCGCCAGGGTCGGAGATGCCGTCGTGCAGCGTGATCGATGTGGCGTCGCTTGGCATCGGGATCGGCTCACGATACGAGAAGAGCCCGCGAGAAGCGCGGGCTCTTCAAGCGTTGCCGTAAAACCTTGCCCGTACTCGCAGTGCGCGACGCGGGCGCGCCCTGCCACCGCCTGAGGCGGCGCAGCGGCTAGGCCAGCTGGTTACAGCGTGTTGACGTTGACCGCCTTGGGGCCCTTGTCGCCATCTTCGGCCTCATAGGAGACCTTCGCGCCCTCCTTCAGGGAGCGATAGCCGTCGCCATTGATGCCGGTGTGATGAACGAACAGGTCCCTGTCGCCGTCGTCGGGGGTTATGAACCCAAACCCCTTGTCGTCGCTGAACCACTTGACGGTGCCGGTGGACATTCGATTCCTCCGCTATGTGTGTGCGTGCCGCCACGCGGAGGATGCTGTTCAGCGTCGACCTGCGCGCCTGCTGCACTGACTACCTTTTCGCCGGTCCCGAAGGGCCGGCCAGACGCCACGAAAGTAGCACGTCACGGCTGCGGGGTGTTGCAAAGCTGATACACGCGCAACGGCTCTGCAGAGCGCCACAGCGCACCAATTGCTTGCCAATCGGCGCTGAGCGCTGCTATATCTCGCGAGTCATCGCCGGCGAGCAGCAAACCACCCCAGCGCTCAGACGCCTGTTCCCGTTTCCATCTGGGAGCGCGGCGAGCGTCGCGATACCCGAGATCCTGAACGAGCTGGCCGCGCAGGCACATCAGCGCAAGACGCAGACGCCGCCGCAATCGAGACCTTATGTGCTGCTGAATATGGCCAGCACGGCGGATGGTCGGGCCAGCATCGACGGGCGTGCCGGGCCGATCGGCGACCGGGCCGACAGCGCGCTGCTGCATGGCCTGCGCACGATCGCCGAAGGTCTGCTGGTGGGCGCCGGGACGGTCCGCGCCGAGCATTACGCGCGCGTGCTGCGCGGGGAGCAGGATCGGCAGGCGCGGCGCGCCCATGGCCTGAGCGCCGAGCTGTCGACGTTCATCGTCTCGGGGAGCATGCGGCTGGACCCGCAGGAGGTACCACTGCTGGCCGAGCCGCAGGCGCCTGTGATCATGGTCACCCCCACCGCGCAGGAGCTTGCGCCATGTCCGGCGCAGCCGGGATACCTGCGCTGTGAGCGAGACGGCAAGCTGGACCTGGCGCTCGCCATGCGCCGAATCCACGACGAGCACGACGTGGGCACCCTGCTGTGCGAGGGCGGACCTCACCTTGCCGCGCAGCTGATCCAGCGCGAGTTGGTCGACGAGCTGTTCCTGTCCCTCGCGCCCAAGCTCGCTGGCGGCGAGGAGCACCTGCGCATCCTTGCCGGCGTGGAGATCGAGCCGCCACGACAGCTGGAGCTGATCGCGCTCTACGAGCACGAGTCCGGCCTGTTCTTGCGCTACCGGCTGGCTCGCTGATCCGGTCGCGGCGGCGGAGGCGGCGCGGAGCTGGCGCCCACAGCCTCCTGCGTATAGGTCGGCGGCGGGGGCACCGCGGAGGCGCCGACAGGCTCCACTGCCTCTGAGTCCGCATGCCGGCGGCCGCCGCCCATCCAGCCTACCGGCCCGGCACGCCCCTCGCTGGTGATCACCATCACGCTCAGGACTACGCTGTTGGGGACAAGGATCGACTCATCGCCGGCGACGAAGGTGGTGTAGAGCAGCCCCAGCGAGCCTACGACCCCGTCCACCTGTCCGGCCAGCGCCCCGCCCTGCAAGCGCACACGCTCGCCGACACGGAACGGGCGGGCGCTCAGCAGCACGGTGCCGGCAATCAGGTTGCCGAAGGTCTGCTGGGCAGCCAGGCCGATCACAACCGCCGCGAGCGCGCCGCCGATTGCCAGCGTTTGAGGGTTCACCCCGACGGCATCGAGCGCCAGAAGCGCTGCGAGGCCGATGGTGGCCAGGCGGATCAGGAAACCCACGGTGCCGGCCGTGCCAGGCTCCAGTCGCCTGAAGAGCATCGGGCCGAACGCCCTGCCGGCGTCCTTTGCGATCACCCAGCCAAGCGCTGCAAGCACGATCGCGCTTACGATCTGGATTGGAAACTTGAGTTCCTGCGACAAGCTCAGGTCTTTGAGCACGCTTTCCAGGTGCCGATCGAGCACCACAATCCCGATGAAGATCGGCAGCAGCAGCAGCGCCGTCACCCGCGCGCGGCGCACTGCGTGCGGGTCGATCTCGCGCAATAGCCCGGCTCCGCGCCAGGATTGGCTGCGTGTTTCAAACATGCGCGCACGAGCGCGCTGGCGGGGATCGTCGCTCTGGGGAGATGCCATCAGGGCTCTAGACGTTACCCCGGCAGCGTCCCCGACACCCGCCGCCAGCCGCACCGCAACCGTCCGTGCATTTACGTGTTCCCAACATTCGGCGCCAGGCGCTGACGAAAGCTACCGAGCCCCGATCGCGGTGCTCGTGCGACCCGCAGGCGGAGAATCGCCGTAGAGTGGTGGTTTGCGGGAGGCGCGATGCCGTGAGGGGCGGAGAGACGACGGGAACATGAACGATCAGCTACCGACGACCGCGCGGAGGCGTGCAAGAGGCGCGCTCCTGATATCGATATTGACGGTGGCGCTCGCGCTGAGCGCAACCACCGCCGGGGCGGCCTCGCTGCCGCCGGTGACCATCTCGCCGCTGCCGGGCACACCCGACGCCTCCCCGCACACCCAGATCAGCTTCCTCGGCGCGCCAGCGAACCAGATCGGCGACGTTTCGGTGCGCGGATCGGCAAGCGGCGTCCACAAGGGCCACCTGGCGTCCTATGCCAGCGCCGCGGGCGCAAGCTTCATCCCCACCGCCGGCTTCAAGGAAGGCGAGCGCGTGAGCGTCACGGCGCTGGTGGGGCCCGCTCATCACCGCCAGCGCGTGAGCAGCTCCTTCCAGATCGCGCACCTGTTCCATTACGCGTTCCCACCCAAGACTGCCCACCAGGCCGCGATCTCGGGCACTGGGGTGCAGAGCATCGTCTCTGAGCCGCAGCTGCACCCGCCCGCGGTCTCAATCGAGGCCGACTCGCCCGGCACCAGCGCGGGCGACATCTTCTTCGCCTTCAACGAAGGCTCGGCCCAGTGGGGCCCGACGATCCTCAGTGGCAGCGGCCAGCTTTTGTGGTTCCAGCCGGTGCCAACCGATGAACACGCGATGGACTTCAAGACCGCCGAATACGACCACGAACCCGTGCTGGTCTGGTGGCAGGGCTACATCGCGCCGATCGGGGTGGGCTTCGGCGCGGACGAAATCTACAACGACCACTATCAGCAAGTGGCCCACATCGGCGGCGGCAACGGCTACCACGCCGACCTGCACGAAATCCTCGTCACGCCGGAAGGACAGGCGTACATCACCGCCTACTCGCTCGTGGACGCGAACCTCTCCTCCGTGCACGGCTTCAAGGAAGGCGGCATCCTCGACGCGGCGCTGCAGGAGATCGACATCAAGACGGGCCTTGTGATGTTCGAATGGCAGTCCTACGGCCACGTGCCGCTGAGCGAATCCTATTCCTCGCCGCCAACCACCAAGAGCTGGCCCTATGACTACTTCCACCTCAACTCGATATCGCTCGACCCCTCCGGCGACGGCAACTTCCTGATCTCCGCGCGCAACACCTGGGCCGGCTATGAGATCAACCACCGCACGGGCGCGATCGAATGGGAGCTTGGCGGCAAGAAACCGAGCTTCAAGATGGGGCCCGGCACCGAAACCGCCTACCAGCACGACATCCGCTGGCAGCCCGACGGATCGATCACCGCGTTCGACGACGGCGCCTCCCCGCAGGTGCACAAGCAGTCGCGCATCATCCACGAGAGCATCGAATGGAAGACCAAAGAAGTGAAGCTGATCAGCGCCGACGTGCACTCGCCTGCGCTGGTGGCCGACAGCCAGGGCAACGATCAGCTGCTCTCAAACGGCAACTCCTTCGTGGGCTGGGGCCAGTCGCCCTTCATCACCGAATTCGCGAGCAACGGCAGCCTGCTCTTCCAGGTGCAGCTTCCGCCCAAAGGCACCTCCTACCGCGCCTACAGGCTGCCGTGGAGCGGCACGCCGGCAAGCCCGCCGGACGTTGCTGTGCAAGCCGCGACGACCAGCGGCACGGTGGATGTCTACGCGAGCTGGAACGGCGCCACAGAAGTCGCCTCCTGGCGCGTGATCGCCTGGAATGAAGTCCACCACGTCTCGACACTCGCTAGCGCTCCCACCGCAGGCTTCGAGACAATGATCCCGGCCGCCTCGGGCTATGCCTGGTATGCGGTGCAGGCGCTGGGCGCTGCGGGCAAGGTGCTTGCCACCTCAAGCGCTGCGAAGGGCTGAGTCCGCGCCCGCCAGCGCCGCAAACGCGCGGGCCGCAGGCGAGAGCGGGCCTTCGCGCCGGACCAGCCCGATGCGGCGTGCGATGCGCGGCCTGGCGGCCCGCACCAGCGCGCCGCGGCGCTCCGCCTCCAGGGCAAGCGGCGCCGGCAGCAGCGCTCCGCCCGCGCCGGCGAGCACCAGCGGCACGATCGCCTCGCGCGCGTCGGTCTCCACCGCGACGTTGGGGACCGCTCCGGCGGCCTCCATCGCCTGATCGAGCAGCATCCGCGTGGAGGTGCCGGGCGGGCTGACGATCAGCGGGACCTTCGCCAGGGCGGCGGGCGAGATCGCCTTCGAGGAGCGCGCGCCGCCGAGATCGATCGAGGCCGGCAGCACGAACAGCAGCTGCTGAATTCCGAGTTCCACCGTCGTCAGGCCCTGCTGCGGCAGCGGCAGGTGCGTGAGCCCAAGCTCGCATCCCCCCTCACGCACCAGCGCGCTCATTCCTGCGGCGCTCTCAGCCTCGCGCATGCTGACGGCCACGCCGGGGTGCTCGACTCTGAAGCGGCCGATGAGATCCGCAAGGGGATCGACGGCCAGCGTCGGCAGCGCAGCGATCTCAAGCGTGCCTGCCAGCAGCGCAGAGACTTCCCCCACCGCGCCGCGCACCTCCTGCATCGCGCGCAGCGCCTGCCGGGCGGGGCCGATCAGCGCGTGTCCCGCGGCGGTCAGCCTCAGGCCGCGGCCGGCGCGGTCGAAGAGCCGAGCGCCCAGTTCGCGCTCAAGCGCGCCAAGCGACTGCGAAAGCGAGGGCTGGGCGATGTGCTGCGCCCGGGCGGCCTTGGTGAGCCCGCCCTCGTCAACGATCGCCAGGAAGTGGGCCAGGCGCTTCTCATTCATAGGCCTACCATATCTAATCAATAAAAAAAATATCTTTGAACTATGGATGTGAACACGCTGAAATGGAGTGATGAGCGCAACCCGAATGGCAGCTATCCTGCGCGAGCCACGCCGTCCCGCGGCGGTTCGCGACAGTCCTCACGCGCATTGGTACGTCGTTGGCGCGGTCTGCACCGGCGCTTTCATGGGGCAACTGGACGCGAGCATCGTCACCGTCGCGCTGCCTCGCATCGGCCAGAGCTTGCATGCCAGCGCCGCCACGGTGCAGTGGGTCGCGCTCTCCTACATGCTCGTGCTGCTGGCCGCGCTGCTGGCGGCGGGCGCGCTGGCCGACGTGTTCGGCCGCAAGCTGCTCTACACCTACGGCTTCGCGGTCTTCACGCTCGGCTCGCTGCTGTGCGGCCTCTCCTCCACCCTGCCGCTGCTGATCGGCGCCCGCGTGCTGCAGGGTCTCGGTGCCGCGATGCTGCAGGCCAACAGCGTGGCGCTGATCCGCGAGGCGATGCCATCCGGGCTGCTGAACCGCGGGATCGGCATCCAGGGCGCCGCGCAGGCGATCGGGCTGGCGCTGGGACCGGCGGTCGGCGGCCTGCTGATCGCGCTGGGCGGTTGGCGGCTGATCTTCTTCGTGAACCTGCCCATCGGGATCGTGGCGATCGTGCTCGCGCGGCTGCTGATACCGCGCAGCCGGCTCGGCGTGTTCCACGAGCGCCGGTGGAGCGGCCTGATCTCGCTGCTGCGAACGCCGGCGATCGGCTTTGGTGTGGGCGGCGGCCTGATCTCCTACCTGGTGATGTTCGGCGCCCTGTTCGTGGTGCCCTACTACCTGCTGGCCGCCGGCATCAGCCCCTCCGTCTCCGGCCTTCAGCTGGCGGTGCTGCCGGTCGCGCTCGGCATTGTCGCTCCGCTGGCCGGGCGCCTCGCCGACCGCGTCGGGGCCAGGCCGCTGACCGTGGGCGGGCTGCTGCTCGCCGCCGTGGGCCTTGCGGTGATCGCGCTGATGCACGGCCTGCCGGCGCGGCTTGCGGGCCTGGCAGTCGCGGGCGCGGGACTCGGCGCCTTCACCCCGGTCAACAACGCCGCCGTGATGGCCGCTGGGCCGCGCGAGCGCGCGGGTGTGCTGGGCGGGCTGGTGAACATGACAAGAACGCTCGGGGCGATCCTCGGCGTGGCGCTTGCGAGCCTCGTGTACGCGAGCGCAACCGGGAGCTCGTCCCTGGCCAAGAGCCGGGTCTCGGCTGCGACCTCGGCTCACGGCCTGACACTCACGCTGCTCTTGCTGAGCGGGCTGGCGGCAGCCGGCGCGCTTGTCCTGCTGGCGCAGCGAGCAGAGCCCTCGGTGCTCAGCGAGCGCGCAGCACCCGTCTGACCGACAGCCACAGCAGCAGCGGCACCACCACCGGCATCACCCACCAGGCGGCGATGCCGGCGCCGGCGAGGATCGCGGTGGCACCGAGCGCAACCACGACCGCGACCGCATTTCGCCAGTCGTCGCCGACGATGAAGTCCCAAACCTCGAAGGCGACTCGCCGAAGCCGACTCATACGCTGACCTCTTCCTCGACGCCGATCGCCGCCTCAACGGCTATCTCCTGCTCCCGGCGCAGCAGCCAGACCAGCCCGATCGCAAACAGGGCCAGAACGGGCACGATCACAAGCAGCGACGCGTCGGAGCCGGGCCAGTGCGCGCCTGCGCCCTCGGCGCCCCAGAACATCCCAAAGGAGCTCAGCATCACGCCGACCGCGAACTTCATCGTGTTCTCCGGCACTCGCGCAAGCGGCGCCCTGGCCGTCAGCCCGAGCGCAACCACCGCGGCAATCGCAGCTGCAGCGGCGATCGCGGCGATGCCGACGTGGTGCTGGTTGGCGCCGAAGGTGAGCACGATGAACACAACCTCAAGGCCCTCCAGCAGGACGCCCTTGAAGGAGAGGGTGAAGGAGTAGGCGTCGAAGCCCGAGCTGCTGCTACCGGCTGCCTGCGCGGCGCGGCGCTGGTCTTCAAATTCCTGCGCCTCGTCGTGCAGCGCCTTCAGGCCGGAGGCTCGCAGCACCGCCTTGCGCAGCCACTGCAGGCCGAAGATCAGGAGCAGCCCGCCCACGATCAGCCGCAGGACGTCGATCGGCAGGGAGGTGAGCGCAGGGCCGAGCGCTGCCACCACCGCGCAGAGCACGACCGTCGCGGCTCCCACCCCGCTCAGCGCGGAGGACCAGCTGCGCGTCGTGCCGACGGCCAGCACGATCGTCAGCGCCTCGACGGCCTCCACGGCGCAGGCCAGGAAGACCGAGAGCGCGAGCCCGAGCTCCGCGCCGCTCACCGCGCCAGCCTCGCGATCGGCTCTGCCTCGCGGCGCTCGCCATCTTGGCTCGGCGCGCGATCCGCGCTCGGCAGAGCGTCGAAGGGCAGGCTCTGCGGAGCGGCTGGCTCCTGCTGACCGAAGACCAGGCAGCCCTCCGGATCGAGCACGATCCCGCAGCGCTCGCCGCGCTGCAGCCGGCGCGCGTCGAAGAGGCCCGTCAGCTCGACGCCCGAGCCCAGCTCGAGCACGTATTCGTAGCCGCGCCCGCAATATGCAACGTCTCTGACCATCGCCAGCAGCGTAGCTGGCTGACCGAGCCCGCAGATGCGTGCGGCGGTGGGACGGATCAGGACCTCGACCGCCGCCCCCGGCGATAGCTCTGCCATAGCGGTCGCCTCGAGCTCCAAGTTGCGTCCCGGCTGGTCGGTGGGGACAGCGACCCGCACTCGCTGGGTGGCCCGCCCGGCGTCCTTTTCTGCCGGCGGCTGCGGGAGATCCTCGGCCGCGCCGAGCAGGCGACCGCCAAGCGATCCGGCCAGGCCGGTGAAGCGCGCCACAAAGGCAGCAGCCGGGCGGCGGTAGATCTCCTCGGGAGGCCCGATCTGGATCAGTCTGCCGGCCTGCAGCACACCGACCTCGTCGCCGAGCGCGAACGCCTCGCTCTGATCGTGGGTTATGTACACCGCCGAGGCGCCGCACTCCCGCACCAGGGTGCCGATCTCGATCCGCAGCCGCTCGCGCAGGCTGGCGTCCAGCGAGCTCAGCGGCTCGTCGAAGAGCAGCAGCCGCGGCTCTCCCACCAGCGCCCTGGCCAGCGCGACGCGCTGCTGCTCGCCGCCGGAGAGCTCGTGGGGGTAGCGCTCGCGCTTGTGCGCAAGGCCGACACGGTCGAGCATCTTCTGCGCCCTGCCATGTGAGTCCCTGCGCGAGATGCGCCGGCGGCGCAGCGCGAATCGCACGTTCTCCAGCACGCTCATGTGCGGCCACAGGGCGAAGTCCTGGAAGACCATCGCCAGGTCGCGGCGCTCGGGCGGGGTGTGGCTGCGCCGGTCGGCGACGATCTGGCCGCCAATCGCGATCGACCCAACGCTCGGGCGCTCGATCCCGGCCAGGCAGCGGATCAGCGTTGACTTGCCCGACCCCGACGGCCCCAGAAGCGCCAGGAAGCGGCCGGGCGAGATCGACAGCGAGACCTCGGTCAGCGCCCGCACCTCGCCGTAGTGCTTGCTCAGTTCGGTCAGCTCGACCGCAGCGCCTCCGTCCTGCGTACTCATGTTGCCGCCCCCACCTGCCGCCATCCGCGCGGAGCGAGCAGCCGGTACCCGAGCAGCACCAGGGCGGCGACCGCCAGCAGGCCGAGCACCGAGATCACCTCGATCGCGGTGCCGCCGGCGAAATCATAGTTTTCCAGGCGTCGCTCGATCGCAATCGAGATCGGCGGCGAGCTGGCCGGGTAGAGCAGCTGTGAGATCGGCAGCTCCAGCAAAGTGACCGAGAAGCAGTAGAGCCAGACCCAGGTGATGTAGCGCGAGAGCACCGGTAGCGCCACGCGCATCCACGCGACTGCGTTGCCGACACCGTGGGTGCGCGCACTGGTCAGCAGCGACTCGTGCAGCTGCGCCAGCGGGCCGATCAGGATGCGCGCGTTGTTGGGTAGTGCGCCGGCGACATATGCCATGCTCAGCAGCGCGGTCGTGCCGTAGAGCGAGATGCCGACCGCATGCATCACCGGCAGGTTCCAGATCAGGATGTAGCCGGCGGCCATCACGATCGAGGGCACGGCGACCGCGCCGAGCAGCACGAGGTCGAGCGTGCTTCCGAGGAGGCCGGCTCCGCGCTTTGTCAAAAGTCGCGCGGCCGGCACCGACAGCGCCATCACCACGGTTGCAGTGATCGCGGCGAGCCGCAGCGAGTAAAGCAGCGGTTCATAGAGTTCGCTCTCTTTGATCACACGCGTGTAGTTTTCGAAGGTGAGCGCGAAGCCGTGCGTCGCAGTTCCCAGTGACTTCAGCAGCGAGGCGCTGATCGCGCCTACGACAGGCACCCCCAGCGCGACCACGAAGAACAGCGATACGGCGGCAAACGCGCCGGCCTGCGCCGCGGGCCTCAGCTTGATGCGCACGTAGGGCCGCGTGCGGCCGGAGAGGACCTGGTAGGAGCGCCCGCGCATCGCACGGCGCTGCGCGAACAGCGCAACACCGATCAGGCCCACGAGCGTCCAGCCGATCCCCGCCGCCAGCCCGAACTGGACCGGCTCATTGCCGACCGCGGAGTACAGCGCGAAGGTCGACATCGGGAATTTGGCTGTGTAGGCGAGTGTCGCCGCCACGCCGTAGTCGCTGATCGTCTCCGCGAAGACGATCGCAAAGGACGCCCACAGGGCCGGGGCGAGGATCGGCAGCACGACGCGCAGCGCCGCCAGCCGCCCCGCTCCGTGGGTGCGCGCCGCGTGCTCGAAGCTCGAGCCGAGCCCCGGCAGCGCCGCGGAAATTGCCAGAAAGGCGAACGGCACGCCCTTGAGGCCATCGACGAGGATCACGCCGAGCGGCCCGTAGAGCACTTTCTGAAAGGCGGTCACGTTCAGGCCAGCTCGTATGAGGACCCCATCGGGTTCGAATAGCCGCTCCCAGCCAAGCGCGACCAGGTAGCTCGGCGCCAGCAGCAGCGCCCAGACCCCGAACTGCCAGAGCCGGCCGCCGATCACGTTGGTACGCACCAGCACCAGCGCCAGCGGCAGCGCGCATGCCAGCGCGAGCAGCGCGGCTCCCACTCCGACAAACGCCGAGTCGGCGAGCGCGTGCAGCGAGGGGCCGCTGAGCGCTTCGCCGAGCGCCGAGAGCGTGAACCAAGAGCTGCCCTGCGCGAAGAGCCGCGGCGTGATCGAGACCAGTAGGAACGCGCCGATCGGCAACGCCAGCAGCAGGCCGACCAGGATCGCCATCGCGCCCGTGAGCCCGATGCCCAGATGCAGGCGCGGCAGCCTCCGGGGGCGTGAGACGGGCGCGGCCACCGAGGCATTGCCTGCCTCGGTGGCCACCGCCGGCTCCAGTCCACTCAGCGGGCCGGAGCCCATCCGATTCCCATCTGCCGAGCTTGCGCTCTGCTGTTAATCGAATGTCCTCGCATACCGCTATTCAGCGATGTTCGCGCTGAACCACTTGTTGATCGCGGCCTCCTTCTTGCCCCATGTGTAGGGGTCCACCTGCTGCGTGGAGATCGTGCTCAGCTGCGGCATCTCCGGTCGCGGCTTGGTGTTGGCGGCAACCGGCCAGTAAAGCGAGTCGCCATAGGGGTCGCCGATCTGCATCTGGTGCTGTCCCGGGGGCGAGAGCACCCAGTTGATGAACTTCTGCGCCTCTTCGCGCACCGCCGGGGTGGCCTTTGCGTCCACGCCGATGTTGCTCGGCAGGATCGTCTCGTTCGGCAGGAAGGCGACCTTCAGGCCCTTCACCTTCTCGGCTGCGCCGATCTCCGCGGAGCTCTGGATCAGGCCGATCGAGATCTGCCCGGTTTCCAGCAGGTGCAGCGTGTTGCCGTTGGTTTCGGAGATCTTGAGGCCGTTTTTCTTCAGCTTTTCGAAGAATTCCTTGCCCTTCGTTTCGCTGCCGAGGTAGTTCATCACGCCGGCGATGCATGGATAGGTCGGGCCTGAGACCGCCGGATCGTTCATGCCGATCTTGCCGGCGTACTTGCCTTCGGTGAGCTGCTGCCAAGTGGTCGGCGGGCTGCTGACTTCCTTGCTGTTGTAGATCACCGCGCACGCGAGCGTGATCCCCGTCGGCACGAAGCTGCGGTCGGCAGGTAGGAGTTTTTCGCCGAGCGAGGTCAGCTTCGGCGCTTCCAGGCTCTTGACGAGCATGCCCTGTTCGTCAAGCGAGGCGAACGGTTCGGCGCCATCAACCCAGAACAGGCCCCAATGAGGATCGGCCTTTTCGGCCTGGATCCGCGCGAACAGCGGCCCGGTCGAGTTTTCGACGAGCTTGGTGGGAATGCCCGTTTCCTTTTCGAAGGCCTTCACGCCGTTGGGCGAATAGCCCTGCGCTGAATAGACGATCAGCGTTTCCTTGCCAGCGGAGGAGGCGGTCGAGCTGGTCGTGGTGGTTTCTTTGCTGGATGAGTTTTTCGCTTCGCTAGAGCCGCAAGCAGCGACACCAAGAGCGCATGCTCCTATGACCGCAGCCGTTGCAAACAGGCGGCCGTGAGAGGGACCGAACATGCTGAGATGGCTCCTATCGATATGGATTTGACGATGATCCGAGTTCGCCAATAAACGAACACAGACGTCGGGTGATGACGCGCATACTCACCGTTACGTGACACGCGGATGTATCCAATGTGTGATCGGTTCCCGACAGGCCCGAGCGATAAAGCCGGTCCTATCGTGAATTCACAGTGAAGATGAGCGGGCTCTCATTTTTCACCGCAGTCGCGGCGAAAGCTCGATCGAGAGCAGGTCCTCGCCCTCGTGGTCGACCTGCAGGGTGCTGTGCGCGATCTCGAAACGATCGTGGAGCATTCTCTGCAGCTCCCGGCGAGTGGCATGACAGTCACTCTGCTGACCAACGAGCACGTGCGCGGAGAGTGCCGGGAAACCAGAGGAGACCTGCCAGATGTGAAGGTCGTGCACCTCCACGACTCCCGCCACGCCGGCCATCGCCAACCCGATCGACTGCGGATCGAGCTCCTGCGGCGCGGCCTCAAGGAACACGCGCGCCGAGTCGCGCAGCAGGCCGGAGGCCGAGCGCACCATCAGCGCCGCCACCAGCA
The DNA here is from genome assembly GCA_963805565.1 of uncultured Actinomycetota bacterium. Lineage (GTDB taxonomy): Bacteria > Actinomycetota > Thermoleophilia > Solirubrobacterales > Solirubrobacteraceae > Palsa-744. The sequence continues at coordinate 378,274 of CAWDUK010000001.1, forward strand.
ACGAGGCGATCGCGTCGGCACGCAGGAAGCCGGTGGTGAGGATCACCAGCGCCGCAACCGCCGTGCCGATGAACGCAAACAGGTCGGTCAGGAGGTGCTGGAAGGAGCCCTCCACGGCCATCGAGGCCCGATTGGCACGCGCCAGCTGTCCGCTGGCGAGCAGGTTGACGAGAATCCCCACGAGCGCCACCACCAGCACCGGCAGGCCCCGGGTGTCGGGCGGCGAGACCAGGTGGCGCACCGCCTCGTAGGCGATCAGGACCGCCAGTACCAGCAGCATCGCGCCGTTGAATTGGGCGCTGAGCGCCTCCACGCGGCCCAGGCCGTAAGTCATCGCGCCCTTTGCCGGTCGCTGCATCAGCTGCAGCGCGAGCAGGGACACGCCGATCGCCAGCGCGTCGGTCAGCATGTGCCCGGCGTCGGAGAGCAGCGCCAGCGAATGCGCGAACACCGCGGTCACGACCTCGCCCACCATGAAGGCGAGGATCAGCGCCAGCGCTACCCAAAGCCGGCGCGCATCGGCGTCGGCGCTGAGCGCGTGCGAGTGGGAATGACCGTGGTGGGCGTGAGCCATGCGCCCTACTCTGGCAGAGAGGCGCGGGGCGCTCTTAAATGGCCCGGGCCGGCGGCTCGCCTTTGCGTGCCGCCGACCCGAAGCCGTCAGGTGCGCGACCATCCCTGGCCGCTGTGAGACCGCTCCGCTAGAGCGAGTTCACTGCGTTTTCGTCGGCTTTCAGGATCGACGACGGGAGTTTGGCGAAGTCGAGCGCGGGCCCGAACTTCTGCCCGGTCGTCAGCCCGTACTTGATGAATTCCTTGATCAGGCTGAGCTTCGGCGCATCCTTCGGCACGATCACATATGTGAACGTCGAGAGCGGGTACGCCTTCTTCGCGCTCTTCGGCGGGTTCACGATGTGCATTTCGAGGTTGGACGGGATTTTTTTCGCCGCAGCGGCCGCTTCTTCGATGTTGGTCAGGTTCGGGTACTCGTAGAAACCCGCCTTGTTCTTCAGGCGCGCAGCGTAGAGGCCGTGCGAGTAGATGTAGGACGCGGCGATGTAGCCGATCGCGCCTTCGGTCTTTTCGACCACGGCGGTCACGCCGCTGTTGCCGGCGCCGCCGACCCCCGTGGGGAAGCTGACGGAGGTTGCGTTGCCGACCTTGCTCTTCCATTCTTTGCTTACGCGCGACATCAGGTCGGTGAACGCATAGGTATCACCGGAGCCGTCGCTGCGGTAGACCGGGGTGATCGTCAGGTTGGGCAATTTGAGGTGCTTGTTGATCTTCTTGATCGGCTTGGCGTTCCATTTGGTGATCTTGCCAAGATAGATTTCGGCCACGATTTCCGGGGTCAGAAGCAGCTTCGTGATTTTGCCGAGGTTGAAGGCGATGCCGGTTGCGGTCAGCGCCCAGGGGATCTGGACGCATTCTTTACAGGTTGCGGCCTGCGCTTCGGTCAGGGGAGCGTCGGAGGCACCGAAGTCGACGGTCCGGGCGGAGATCTGCGAGATCCCCGAGCCCGAGCCCACGGAGGCGTAGGTGACCTTCGTCCCGTGGAGCTTTTCGAATTCCTGCCCCCAATAGGCCTCGAATGGCGCAACCAGCGTTGAGCCCGCGCCCGTAAGCGATTCTTCAGCCGCGGCACTCGATGCGGCGTAAGTGAAGCCTGGTACCAGGCATGCAATCAGCGCCGCAAAAGCGAGCGCCGACTTAGGTGTCCGTCTCAACTGTCCTCCTAGGATTTGGTGTTGTCGGCGATGCGCAGCATTTCACCGCACCACAGGTCAGCTGTGGCGATTTTGTGAACATGATGCAGAGGCTGTGCGAAAGTTGTTAAGAAGCATGGCGCCGACCTGTGTAGATCTTGTGAAGATCAGGCACCCGGACGTTTCAGCCGGTAATCTGGCCCACCCATGAACGCCGGCCCAGCGCATCCTGCATCGAGATTGCGGGGGCTGCTCGCGCGCCCGCGCCGTGGTCGCAGTGGCACGAACACAGTGGACCGGCTTGGCGATGTGATGCTGCAGGGCCTGTGCGTGCTCGCCGCGCTGCTGGCGCTGCTGGCGCTGCTCGGGATCGCCTACGAGGTGATCAGCGGCTCGATGCTTGCGATCGAACGCTTCGGCCTGGGCTTCATCGGCCACACCACCTGGCAGCCCAACTTCAAGGTCTTTGGCGCCGGCGTGATGCTGTTCGGCACCGTGGTCACCTCGGCGATCGCGATGCTGCTCGCGCTCCCCCTCGGGATCGCGATCGCGCTCTATCTGGCGATGGTCGCTCCAGCGCGCCTGCGAGGCGTGATCGGGCCGCTGGTGGAGATGCTGGCCGCGATCCCGAGCGTGATCCTCGGCTTCTGGGGGATCCTCGTGCTCGCGCCGTTCTTGCCAAAGCACCTGGAGCCGCTGCTGCACAGTGTGCTCGGCTTCCTGCCGATCTTCGGCGAACCGGCGACGACCGGGGCCAGCCTGCTCACCGCGGGCCTGATCATCACGATCATGGTCGTGCCGATCATCGCCTCGATCAGCCGCGACCTCTTCCTCACCGTCCCTCAGGAGATGAAGGACGGCGCCATCGCGCTCGGCGCCACTCGTTGGGAGATGGTGCGGGGCGTGGTGCTCCCTTCCACCGCCTCCGGAGTGGCGGCAGCCGCGTTTCTCGGACTCGGCCGCGCGCTGGGCGAGGCGATCGCGGTGGCGCAGGTGATCGGCGATGGCAAAGCGATCAGCGCCTCGCTGTTCGGAACCGGCAACACGCTGGCTGCCGCGATCGCTACCGAAATCCTTGGCAGCGAGAGCAAACTGGACACCTCCTCGATCTTCTATCTGGGTGTGATGCTGCTCGTGATCGGCCTGATCGCAAACCTGGCCGCCCAGGCGATCACGCGCCGCTTCGACGTGCACCGGGCGGCCGCGCGATGAGTCCGGACGGCGCGCAGACTGCGGAGCTGCTGGAGACGGAGGACGCCTTCGACCTCTTCGGCGGCGAGCGGCTCGACCCCGCGCGCCCGCTGATCGCCTCGCGGCAGCTGCGCCGGCGCCAACTGGTCAGCCGCATGGTCGAGGCGGGCCAAACCGCCGCCGCGCTGCTCGCCGTGGCAGTGCTTGCGTTCGTGGTCTACTCGGTCGCCTCGCGCGCCGCGAGCGTGCTCAGCATCAAATTCCTGATCGAGGGCCCGCCCGCGCACGAAGAAGAAGTCGGCGGCGGAGTCGGGCCGATGATCGTGGGCACCGCCACGCTGGTCCTGATCGCGGCCGTGATGGCGATGCCGATCGGGATTCTGGCCGCGCTCTACATGACCGAGTTCGCGAGCAAGAGACCGGCGCGAGCGCTGCGGCTGGTGCTTGACCTGCTGTTCGGGACCCCCACGATCGTGCTCGCCCTCTTCGTCTTCGCCCTGCTGGTCGTCGGCAAAAGCCAGACCGGCTTCGCCGGCGCATTCGCACTCTCGATCGTGATGCTGCCGCTGGTGGCGCGCGCATCGCAGGAGACCCTGCTGCTGGTGCCCCAAGGCCTGCGCGACGCGTCGGCGGCGCTCGGCGTGAGCCGCTGGCGCGCGCTGCGAGGAGTGATCCTGCCCAGCGCGCTCGGTGGGATTCTCACCGCCAGCGTGCTCGCCGTTGCGCGCGCCGCCGGCGAGACCGCACCGCTGCTGCTCACCTGCTCTGTCATCGGCAACAGCGTCAGCTTCAAAATCTTCAGTGAAGCGACGCCGAACATTCCCGTCTACATCTACAAAACCTCGACCAGCGCCAACCCCAACGGTTGGGCACGCGCCTGGGGCGCCGCATTCGTGCTGCTCATGTTCATACTGGTCGTGAACGTAGCCGCCCGCACGATGCACGCCCGCAGCCGCAGGAAGATGGCAAGATGAGCACTGAGTTGACAGACGCACCCAGCAGCCCCCGCAAGCGCGTTCGGATTCACACCGGCAAGCCGCAGGCAGCGCTCGGCCAGCCCACACACGCCAATGGAGCGGTGGCCGCAAGCGACCGCAGCGCACAAGCGGACCCGCAGGGCCAGCAGCCGCCGGCCCGCGAGAGCATCTTCGACGTCAGGGACATCTCCGTCTCCTATGGAGCCAGCACCGCAATCGCAGGCGTCTCGCTGAAGATCCCGAGACACCTCATCACCTCGCTGATCGGCCCCTCCGGGTGCGGCAAGTCGACCTTCCTGCGCTGCCTGAACCGGATGAACGACACGGTGCCCGGCTTCGGCCTCTCGGGGCAGGTTCTCTATCACGGCAACGACCTCTACGCCACGGGTGTGGATCCGGTGGAGGTGCGGCGCCGGATCGGCATGGTCTTCCAGCGCCCCAACCCGCTGCCCAAGTCGATCTACGACAACATCGCCTGGGCGCCGCGTAACCTCGGTATGAAGGCCGACCTCGACGAGCGCGTCGAGCGCGCGTTGCGTGGCGCGGCGCTTTGGGAGGAGGTCAAGGACCGCCTCAAGCAGAGCGCATTCGGGCTCTCCGGCGGCCAACAGCAGCGCCTGTGCATCGCGCGAGCGATCGCGATCGAACCGGATGTGCTGCTGCTGGATGAGCCGGCCTCCGCGCTTGACCCGATCGCCACCGCCTCGATCGAGGAGCTGATGCTCAACCTCAAGCACCGCTTCACGATCGTGATCGTGACCCACAACATGCAGCAGGCGGCCCGCATCGCCGATCGCACGGCCTTCTTCAGCCTCGGCATGAGCGACGGAAACCGTACGGGCGTGCTGGTCGAGTACGACGAGACGAACACGATCTTCACGCGCCCGAGAGACCCGCGGACAGGCGACTACGTCACCGGGCGGTTTGGCTAACGGCCAATCGCGTGGCTGGGCACGTGCTGCAGCAGCGGCTGCCCGCACTGCCAGCAGTAGGCGGCGCCGCTGCTGTGCGGAGCGCCGCAGGAGGGGCACAGGCCGGCCGTGCCGCTTTCCTGCATCTTCAGAATCCGGTCCAGCTCGCCGAGCTCCGCGTCGACCTCCTGCAGTGCGGCGGCGCGCTGGACGAGTATGTCGATCCGGATGTGGTCGCGGATCGCCATCTCGTAAAGCAGTCCGCCGAGATCCCACTGCAGTTCGGCGAAGCGCGCGGCCAGCTGGTCGCGGCGGCGGACGATGTCGACGCTCGGAGCCTCCTGGCTGCCCGCCTGGGCGCCGTTGCCGCTCATCTCTTGCCTTCTTTTGAAGAATCTATGCCCACTCATTCTCCGCGTTCTTCTTCTTCTTCCTGCTTCTTGCTTTCGCTGCCACCGAAGAATTTGCCGGTGAATTTGCCTTTCTGGTAGCCGGGGCCTTTGCCGGGGCTACCGACCGTCACGACCGGTTTGGAGGGCGCTTTGCCGCCGAGATCTTTGGCGGCGGCATTACTGCCCGACGATTTGCTGGAGCTGCCTTTGCCACTGGTCGAGCTCGTCGAGGTTTCGGTGGAGGTCGTCGTGCCTCCTGTGCCGGTGGCGCCGCTCGCGGGGGCGGTCACGTATTGAACCGGGGAGCCTTTCGAGCTCGGGCTGCTCGTGCGGCCGATCAGCACTCCCGTGGCCATCGCCAGCATGAGCGTGCCGATGCCCGCGATCAGGGCGGTGTTCGGGGAGAAGCGGGGACCCTTTTTCGCAGGCGGGGGAGCGGAGGCGCTCGGCTGCTGGCCGGGGCCCTCCATGAACGGTGGGCGCGTAGGGCCGCGCCGCTGCCCGCATTCCACGCAGTAGCGCTGGTCTGGCGTGAGCGTCGCGCCGCAGGACGCGCAGTGCTGGCCCGTCGCCGACGCGGTGCTGCGCAGCGGCTCGCTGCCCTGGCCGGCGGGCAGCACGAGCGTCTCGTCCTCCTGCGGCACGTGGCTCTGCGGCGTTTTGAGCTCTTCGGTGGGGATGCTGGGTTCCATTCCAGTTGCGCGTCAAGCGCAAGGCGGCTGACGCTGCTCGCCGGCGGATCTGCCGCCGAGGCCAGCCCAGTATCCGGCGGCTCCAAGCCTCAATTGTGAACGGAAAGTTATCGTTGCGTGTGGACACCTGTCTCAAACAGGTTCTTCACAACATCGACACCCCTCCGCGCGACACTCGGCACCGATGGACGGCCCCCCAAGCCCCGACGCCCCCGACGGCGACGCGACCGACCCCGATCCCGTCGAGGATCCCGAGCTTCAGGGGGACCCCGAGGCAGAGCAGGAGGACCAAGAGGGCTCCTTTCCGATGCCCTCCCCCTGGGCGGCCGCCTTCGCGGTGATCGCCCTGCTGGCGTTCGGCGTGGGCCTGGGCCTGTACGTGCGCCCGCAGGAAAGCTCGCCGGTGCTGCTGGCCGCCGCGCCTGGAGCCACCTCCAGCACGACCACGACCTCGACAAGCAGCAGCGAAAGCGAACCGGCCTCGGAATCCGAAGAAGAATCCTCGCCCAGCGCCTCCGAAAGCAAAGCAGAACCCAAAAGTGAAGAAGCGTCGGGCAAAGAAGAATCCGGCGGCAAAGGCTCTGAAAGCGAAGAAGAATCCGAAAAAGGCTCCAAAGGAGGCTCGGGCAGCAAAACGGAATCCTCGACGCTTCCCCCGATCAAGCACGTGTTTGTGATCGTGCTCGGGGAACAGGGCTACGAATCTTCATTCAGCGTGGGCTCGAAGGTGCCATATCTGGCAAGCACGCTGCGCGAACAGGGTGAGTTGGTTACCGACTATTACGGCGTCGCCTCCGGCCAGCTCGCCAACGAGATCGCTCTGATTAGCGGCCAGGGCCCGACGCCGCAGACCGAAGCGGGCTGCCCGACCTACGCAGCGCTCTCGTCCGGCAAATCCGGGTCCGAAGGCCAGGCGCTCGGCTCCGGCTGCGTCTATCCGATCAGCACACTGACCCTCGGCGACCAGCTCGTCTCGGAGGGCGACACCTGGAAGGCGTACGTGCAGGGGCTGGGCGAAGGCTCCTCCGCCGGCCTGCAGGGCAAGTGCCCCAACCCGGCGCCCGGCTCCAGCGACCCTTACTCCACCCCCTCGACGAGCGGCCCGTTCGTGACCTGGCGCGACCCGTTCCTCTATTTCACCTCGGTTACCGCGAGCTCCAGCTGCGCGGAAGAGAACGTGGGCCTGGGCCAGCTCTCCAAGGACCTCGGCAGCGCGACCACCACCCCCTCTCTTTCATATATCTCACCCGACCCGTGCGAAGACGGCGATCCGGGGGCGTGCGGGTCCGGCGGTCTGCCTGCCGCGGAAGGCTTTCTGAAGAAGGTCGTGCCCGAGATCGAGAGCTCAGCCGCATACAAGGAAGGCGGCATGATCGCGATCACCTTCGACCAGGCGCCGCAGAGCGGAACTGGCGCCGATGACAGCGGCTGCTGTGGCACGCCGAAGTACCCGAATCTCCCTGCCAGCGCACCCACGACCACGGCGAGCGGCCAGCCTGTCGGCGGCGGGCGCGTCGGGCTGCTGCTGATCTCCAAGTACGTCAAGCCGGGCACCTCCGACGTGACCGGACAGTACAACCACTACTCGCTGCTTGCGAGCGTCGAGGCGCTGTTCAAACTGCAGAGCCTTGGGTACGCGGGGAACGTGCAGCTGCCTACGTTTGAAAAGGCTGTCTATAACGCCTACTCGTAGGCGCCGGTCCGGCCCCGACGCAGTATCGATCGCGGTCCACGGTTCTCTATGTCCATCCGCATGAAGACGATGTACACGCAGCGCGAATCGTCACTGCTTGGCCCAGGCGCCGCCGACGGAGGCGTCGCCATCTGAGATTGGTCGACGAGTGAGAGCTATTCTGGGCATGACCATGTACGCCTACTACGACCGGGAAGCAGACATCGCCTGGCTACCAACGGGATCCTCCTCGCATGTGGTCAGCGAGGAGGTCGAGTGGGGCTTGGTTGACCACGACGCCACAACTGATGAGGTCGTGGCCATAGAGATTTGGGGCGCAAGCAGGCGGTTGCCCAAGGCTATCCTGGACGCGCTGCCTGCCCCCGGCGTGCACAGCGACGCTGCCGCGTAGACCGAGTAGCGGCACCGCCGTCGCCGGCTGGAGACACCAGCCGTTCACGAACCCTTCACGAAATGGGAGTCAGTCCGTTACAAGGGTTGCCGCAATTTCGGAGGAACATTCTCTTGTAACCAAGAGAGAACCTTAGAGAGGACGGGAGATGAGCATTTCGGACGAAGGCGCCGAGACGCAGGGCCCGTTCGGCGCAGCAGGGCAGGACATCTCTGTGACAGACGACGCCCAGGCAACGCTGGCAAGGGCGGACATGCACTGTCACTCCAGCGCTTCGGAGATCTCACGGCTGGGTGTGCAGCGGGCGGTCGGGCTGCCCGAGTGCGCAACCCCCCCGGAGGAGGTCTACGAGCTGGCCAAGCGGCGCGGGATGGATTTCGTCACCATCACCGACCACGACACGATCGACGGCGTCCTGCAGATCGCCGATAGGCCCGACGTCTTCATCTCAGAGGAGCTGACCGTCAGCTTCCGCGGCGAGCCACAGGCGGTGCACGTGCTCTGCTACGGCATCACCCCCGAAGATCACGAATGGCTGCAGGCGCATAACGACAACGTCGAGCAGTGTGCGATCTACATGCACGAGCGCGACATCGCCTGCGCGCTGGCGCACCCCTACTACTCGGTCGCCGCACCGCTCACGGCGCGTCACCGGCGGCGCCTGGCAGAGATGTTCAGGGTCTGGGAGGTGCGAAACGGTGCCCGCGCCCGCGAGCTGAACATGCCCGCAGCAACCTACATCGGCGCGCTGGACGGCGCCGGCACGGGCGGCAGCGACGATCACGCGGGTGTCGACATCGGTCGCACGTGGACCGAGGTGCCCTCAGCGCAGAACGTCGAGCAGTTCCTTGCCTCCGTGCGCGCGGGCAAAGTCGCGCCCGGCGGCTCGCATGGCGGCGCCGCCAAGTGGGCGCACGCCGCGATCGCCCTGGCCGCCCGATCGATCGGCCGCGGCGCCGGAACAGCCGGGGCGGATGGGGCTCCTAACCCTCACGCCGTCTTGACGATGGCCGCGCGGGTGCTGCGCGAAGGCGACGCCCGCCACGGCAGCGGCGGCAGTGACCTGACGCCTGCCGACGCGCGTGCGCTGCTGCGCGCCTGGCTTACAGCGGTCGAGCTCGACCACCTCGACGAGCGGGGCCTGATCGCCTACATGCAGCAGGACAGCTTCAGCCACTCCGCGCTGTACCGCAAGGCCTCCCGCGCCCACGAGCGCAAGCTGCGCGGCGCCGTAGACCAGGCGCTGAAGGCGATCTCGGGCCAGGGCAGCATCGAGTCCGCCGCGCTCGGCGTCTTCGAGGGCTGCATCGCCGCGATCCCATACGGCCCCGCAAAGGCGTTCCTCGCCCGCGAGCGCGCGAAGATCGACATCGGCCGCGGCGAGGGGGAGCACCCGCGCGTGGCGATCATCGCCGACGGCATCGGCTCCACCCACGGCGTCAGCCGCACGATCGAGGAAATTCGCCACCGCGGCGTGCCCGGGTTTGAGATCGAGGTCGTCGGCACAGACCCGGAGGTGGATCGGCGCCTGGCCGCCGTCGCCGAGGTAGACGTCCCGTTCTATCCCGGCCTGCAGATCGGCGTCCCCAGCCTGCCCTCCGCCGTCGAGACCCTCACCGATGGCGGATTCGACGCGATCCACGTCTGCTCCCCGGGTCCCGCCGGCGTCGCCGGTGTGCTGCTGGCGCGCGCGCTCAGCCTGCCGCTGCTTGGCAGCTACCACACCGAGCTGACCGCCTACGCGGAGGTGCGCTCCGGCCAGCAGAGCATCGCGGCTGCGATGGCCGGAGCAGTCGGCGCATTCTACGGCGCCTGCGACATCGTGCTCTCGCCAAGCGCCGCCTCCGACCAGGCGCTTGCGGAGATCGGCGTGCCGGCAGAGCGCGTGATGCGCTGGGACCGCGGCGTGGACACCAGCAGGTTCTCCCCTGCGCTGCGTGAGCGAGAGGGCGAGGGCGCCGAGCCGCGGCGGATCGACGTGCTCTACGCCGGCAGGCACACGCGCGAGAAGGGCGTGGATCTGCTCGCCGAGACGTTCCTGCTGGCACGCGAGCGCGACCCGCGCCTGCACCTGATGCTCGCGGGCGGCGGCCCTGAGCAGGAGATGCTGCGCCGCCAGCTCGGCGAGCACGCGACCTTCCTCGGCTGGCTGAAGGGGATTGACCTCGCCCGCGCCTACGCCAACGCCGACGTCTTCCTGTTCCCGAGCCAGACCGACACCTTCGGCCAGGTGATCCTGGAGGCGCAGGCCAGCGGCCTGCCCGTGCTCGCCGTGGCCAAGGGCGGCCCGCTCACGCTGATCATCGACCGCGTCAGTGGCCTGCTCTGCGAGCCCGACGCGCCGGCGCTGGCCAACGCGCTGCTGGAGCTCGCAAGCTCCCCGCTGCTGCGGCGCCGCCTTGCCGCCGCGGGCCTTGCCCGAGTGCGCGAGCGCACCTGGGAGGGCGCGATGCAGCGCCTGGCTGAGGGCTATGTGCGGCTGATGGCCGGCGCGGCGCAGGACGAGAGTGCACAGGCCGCATAACCTCCACGACCGCCGCCACGAGATTGGAGGTTGTATAATAACCTCCAATTAAGGAGGTCACGGTGGCGAAGGTTCTCAAGCGCCGGTGGCAAAGCGACATTCGCGGCCTTGGTCTGCCGCGACGCGACACACGCTCCTGTGAGTATGGGGCCTACATCCCCGACGCGCTGACCGGCAGGTCCTTCGCGTTCGATGGCGACGTGGCCGCCGACATCGCGGATGCCGAAGCCGCCATCTCACGGATGGACGCGGAAGCTCCGGCGCTCGTGGACACCGAGGCTCTGGCCCGCATCCTGCTCCGTGCCGAGGCGCTCGCCTCATCGCGGATCGAGGGTCTGGAGGTCGGAGCCAGACGGCTGCTGCGCGCCGAGGCCGCAAGATCGATGGGTCGGGCGTCCTCTGACGTGACCGCCATCGAGGTGCTCGGCAACATCGACGCGATGGTCTACGGCGTGCAGCGGGCGACTGCCGGTGATGAGATCACGACGGCGTTGCTGCTCAAGATTCACCAGCGCCTGCTTGCGGGCACGCATCTGCTCCAGTACGCGGGGCGTCTGCGCGATGCCCAGAACTGGATTGGCGGGAGCGACTACAACCCCTGCTCCGCCGCCTACGTGCCGCCACCTCCCGAGTACGTGCCCGACCTGTTCTCCGACCTGTGCGCCTTCTGCAACGGCGCCGAGCTTCCGGCAGTCGCGCAGGCGGCGATCGCTCATGCGCAGTTCGAGACGATCCATCCCTTCGTCGACGGCAATGGCCGCACGGGCCGCGCCCTCATCCATCTCATCCTTCGCAGACGGGGACTCGCATTGCGAGTCATCCCTCCCGTGTCGCTGGTGCTCGCCACCTCGGCGCGCAGCTACATAGACGGCCTCACGCGTTACCGCCACACCAGCTCACCGACCTCGGCCGCGGCCATGGCCGCCGTCAACACGTGGACCGCGCGCTTCGCCGCCGCCTGCACGCGCTGCGTCGCGGACGCCTCCAGCTTCCAGGCGCGCGCAACCGAGCTGGAGAGCCAATGGCGTAGGCAACTCGGCAGTGTTCGCGCCAACTCGGCCACCGACATCCTGCTGCGCGTGCTGCCAGGCGCTCCCATCCTGACGATCCGCGGCACAGAAGCTCTGCTGCAGCGCACCTTCAAGCCGACGCAGGCCGCCCTGCGTCGGCTGATCGAGGCCGGCATCCTGCGCGAGATCACGCTCGCCGGGCGCAACCGCGCCTTCGAGGCGCCCGAGATCATCAACGCCTTCACCGCGCTGGAGCGCCAGCTCGCAAGCCCGCACGGCGCCACTCGCACCTCCCCGCCGGCGCGGCCCGTTCCTTACCGGCGGCCGCTCAGCCCCCCGTAAACAGCGCCGGCGAAAGCGAGCCCACGCCCGACAGCGCCGCGTAGCCAAGGTGTTCGAGCCCTCGATGCTCCGCAGCATCGAGAAGTCGTTGTAGCTCTGCTGGCTGATCTTGCCGCCCCTCGATGAACGGCACCCGGCTGCGCCACCTTCTCGCGATCAAAGCGCCCCGCATCGATCGAAAGACCGAGGCTAGCGACTGCCGCGCAGCGTGATCCCCTCGATCACGTGCGCCACCGTCTCACACGCGTCGATCGCCGCCTCCAAGGACTCGAAGATGTCCTTCCAGCGGATCACGACCATCGGGTCCGCGCCGCCGGCGAAGAGCGCCGCCACACCGTCGCGCAGGAGGTTGTCGCCGATGTTCTCCAGGCGGTGGATCTCGACCAGCCATGCGGAGACGTCGCTACCTGCGGTGAGGCTGCGCAGCGCCTGCAGCACCTGCTCAGAGGCGGCCACCAGCACGTCGGCAAGTTCCACGGCACGCTCCATCGGGGCTTCGATGCCATAGAGGCCAAGCAGCGCCGCGGTCTGCTCGGTGTGATCGACGATGTCGTCGAGCGCCGTGGCAAGCGCAAATCCTTCGCCCGCCTCAAACGGAGCCTTCACACGCTTTGAACCCCTGATCCGGTAGATGATGTCGTGGGTGATCAGGTCCCCCTCCTGCTCGCACTCCCCGATCTCCTTGGCCAGTGATGCACGCTCGGGGAAGTCAGCGAGCAGGTCACGCATCAGGCGGCTGGCGCGCAGCACCACTTCGCCGGCTCGATCGAGCAGGTCTGCCAGGTCGCCGTCAACGCTTCGCCGCAGCGCACTCATCGCCGCAGCGTACTGCTGTGAGGCACCGGGCGCCGCTCACGCGCCGCCTCGATGACGGGCGGAAGGGCGATCGTTGCGGTCGTTCACTCGTTGTTCACAAGTCGGTCACGAGCGCGCAACTACTCGGCGAGGGGTGAGCCGACAGTCTGTCGGCCAGTGGCAGCTTCGCATGAGAACGTCGGGGTCGCAACGTCCATTGACGGAGCGGGTGCCCTCATGAGCACCGAGCCCGTCGCGGGCGACGGGACGTTGCACGTGGGCGAGCTTGAGATCAGGCCCGATGAGGGGCTTGCGCTGGCCAGCGGCCAGGCGCTGATGCTCTCGGTACGCGAGTTCGCGCTGCTGGTCGCATTGGCCCGCCGCGCCGGCACCATCGTCTCGCGCGAAGAGCTCTACGACTCGGTTTGGGGCGGGTCGATGCGCTCCGGGGACCGTTCTGTGGATGTGTACGTAAGCAAGCTGCGGGGCAAGCTGGAGCGTGTGCTGCCCGACCGGCGGTTCATCCACACCCACGCCGGCTTCGGCTACCGACTCCATCCGCAACCTTCACGAGATCTTTACAACGGTTCGATCGCCGGCTGAGCACACTCCGCAAGGCACTGGGCCGGTACGAACGCTACCGCCGACTCACGCGCAAACGACAAGCCAGAGGAGATGGCAGTGATGATCAGAAAGTTCGGCGCGCTGGCCTCGGCCGCGCTGCTCACGCTGGGGGTCGCCGCATGCGGCTCCTCCAAAGAAGAAAAAAGCAGCACGGGCACGACGGGCGGGTCCAAGACGCTGGTGGGGGCCGGCAGCACGCTGATCGCTCCGCTGATCACGGGCGAGTGGATCCCCAAGTACGCCGAAAAGACAAAGGTCGCAGTCACCTACGGCCCGATCGGCAGCGGCGGCGGGATCTCGCAGATCACCGCCCGCACCGTCGACTTCGGCGCAAGCGACGCCCCGCTGACCGAAGACGAGTTCAAAGAAGCCAAAGGCGTGGTCCAGATTCCCTGGGCATTGGCGGCGACCGACGTCGCATACAACGTGGAAGGAATCGGCAACCAGCTCAAGCTGAGCGGCCCGGTGCTGGCTGAAATCTATGCGGGCAAGATCACGACCTGGAACGACTCCAAGATCGCGGCGCTGAACCCCGGCGTCAAACTGCCATCGGAGAAGATCACGCCTGTCTATCGCTCGGATGGAAGCGGCGACACCTACGCCTTCACCAACTTCCTCTCGCACGTGAGCCCGGAATGGTCCTCCAAGTACGGCAAGTCCACGCAGGTCAGCTTCCCGGTCGGGATCGGCGGCAAGGGCAACTCGGGCGTGGCCGCAAACATCACCAGCACCAGCGGCTCCATCGGCTACCTCGCGATCGCCTACGTGCTGGCGAACAAGTTCGACTACGCGCTGATCGAAAACGCCGCGGGCAAATTCCCCGTGCCCGGGATCCCGAGCATCGAGGCTGCCGCCAAGACGCTGAAATCAGTCCCTGCCAACAACGAAGTGTCGATCGTGGACCCGCCCGCCTCGGCGCCGGAAGCGTACCCGATCTCCACGTTCACCTACGCGCTTGTGCCGCAGAAGAGCAGCAAGGCGGAAACGCTCAAGCCGTTCCTGAAGTGGGCGATCACGACCGGCCAGGAATTCGGCCCGAAGCTCGACTTCGCGCCGCTTCCGCCGGAAATAGTCGCCGCAGACGAAGCAACGATCGGCAAGATCGAAAGCTGATCACGACGGCTCCCGCCCGTCATCCCCGTACCGAGCCCTGCGGAGGCGCTGCGCCTCCGCAGGGCCGCGGGGCGACCTGTTTCGCGAGCGGCCTTGACGCGTGGATACCGCCGCTTCGCTACGTTGACAATCCTTTGACATCCGGCTGACCCGTCGTGGCTGCTTCGTCGTCCCTCTCCCCTTCCCCTCAATCGCCCTTGACCTCGCGAGTGCGCCGCAGCATGGCCGATCGGCTTGGCGACCCGACGCTGCGCTTGCTGACGAGCGTCGCCTCGCTGGCGGCCGTGGTGCTGCTCGTGCTGGTCGTCTACAAGGTCTTCGACCAGGCCGGCGAATCCTTCTCGCACTTCGGCTTCCCCTTCATTTGGAAAACCGAGTGGAACCCGGTCACCAAGCAGTTCGGCGCCGGCGACTTCCTCTTCGGCACGGCCGTCACCACCTTCGCCGCAATCCTGATCGCCGCGCCAATGTCGATCGCGATCGCGCTGTTCCTGACCGAGCTCGCGCCGCGGCAGACCCGCCGCCCGGTCGCCACGCTGGTCGAACTGCTGGCCGCAATCCCAAGCGTCGTGCTCGGCCTGTGGGGCATCATCGTGCTCTCGCCGGTGCTCGTGAAAACGATCGAGCCGGCGCTGAAGTCAGCACTCGGCTGGATCCCGCTCTTCTCCGGCACACCGTCACCCGTGGGCCTGCTGCCCGCGATCCTGATTCTCACGATCATGGCGGTGCCGATCATCTCGGCCGTCACGCGCGAGATCTTTGAAACCGTGCCCAGCGACCTGAAGGAGGGAGCGCTCGCGCTCGGCGCCACACGCTGGGAGATGGTGCGGATGGTGATCCTGCCCTACTCGCGCACCGGGATCGTGGGCGCGACCATCCTTGGCATGGGCCGGGCGCTGGGCGAGGCGATCGCGGTCACGATCCTGATCGGCCACACGCCCCGCATCGGAGCCCCGCTCTTTGAATCGGGCGATACGCTCGCCAGCCGGATCGCCTCCGAGTACCAGGGCGCAACCAGCACCCTGCAAATCTCCTCGCTGGCCTACCTGGGGGCGATCCTGCTTGTGCTGGCTCTGATCGTGAACGTGATCGCCCGTCTGATCGTGCGGCGCGCGCACCCGAAGATCCCGACCACGCCGGGGATCGTGCGATGAGCTACGCCGCATCGCCTCCGAGCGGGAGGGCGGGACCTGGTCCGGCTCTGAGCGGAGACCGCCGGCTGCGCCGGCGAAGGCTGCTCAACCGCGTGATGGAGGTGAGCGCCTCGATCGCGGCGCTGATCGCGGTTGCCGTACTCGCGATCGTGATCATCTCGGTGGTCAGCAAGGGGATCGGCGCGATCAACCTCGAATTCCTGACCAAGAACGCCCCCGTCCTCGAACAGAGCGGCGGCGGGATCGCAAACGCGATCGTCGGCACCGCGATCCTGGTCGCGCTTGCGAGCCTGATGGCGGTTCCGGTCGGGATCCTGATCGGCATCCACACCTCCGAGTTCGCCGGCGCGCGCCTGGCCGGCTCGGTGCGCTTCGCGCTGGACCTGCTCAACGGCGTGCCGACGATCGTGACCGGCATCTTCGTCTTCGGCCTGCTGATCGTCGGCAAAGCCCAGAGCGGATGGGCGGGCGCCTTCGCGCTGGCGATCATCATGCTGCCGATCGTCGCCCGCTCGGCGCACGAAGTGCTTGCGCTGGTGCCCAAGGCGATGAAGGAGTCGGCGCTGGCGCTCGGGGTATCACACTGGAAGATGGTGCTGCGGATCGTCGTGCCGACAGCCGCCAGCGGCATGATCACCGGCGCGCTGCTGGGCGTGGCCCGCGTCGCCGGCGAGACGGCACCGCTGCTGTTCACCACCTCGATCTTCGCCAACGGAGTCTCCACGAACCCGGCTGGCGCGCTGGCGTCGATCCCGGTCAAGATCTTCTCGCTGACCGAAGAATCGAGCCCCAGCGCGCACTCCCAGGCGTGGGGCGCGGCGCTGCTTTTGATCTTCTTCATACTCGTGTTGAACGTACTCGCGCGCGCTATCTACGCGCGCAGCAGCAGGCGCGGCCGGAGGGCCCAATGAGCAGCTACGACGGACAGAACGATCCGCAAAGAGCGATCAGCAAACAGCAACCACATCCTCCCATGGACGCCGATCTACCCCCCGTGCCCACCTCGGCGCCTGCCGCCCAGAGCGGCCCCGCCACCCGCGGGAACGGCGCGCCCGCCAGGGAGGTGGCGATCGAGCAGCTCAAAGCCTTCTACGGGGACAGCGAACAGCTCAAGAGCATCGATCTGACCTTCGAGCCAAACCAGGTGACGGCGATCATCGGGCCTTCCGGCTGCGGCAAGTCGACGATGATCCGCTGCATCAACCGCATGCACGAGGAGATCCCCGGCGCGCATGCGGAGGGTCGGGTGCTGCTCGACGGCGCCGACGTCTACGGCGATGGAGTGGACGTGGTCGCCGTGCGCCGCCTGATCGGCATGGTCTTCCAGCGGGCCAACCCGTTCCCCACGATGTCGATCTACAACAACGTCGCGGCCGGACTGCGGCTGACAGGGCGCCGCCGCGACCTCGACCGCAAGGTGGAGGAGGCGCTGCGCGGCGCCGGCCTCTGGGAGGAGGTCTCCGGCCGTCTCTCATTGCCCGGGATCGGGCTTTCCGGCGGCCAGCAGCAGCGGCTGTGCATCGCGCGCTCGCTCGCGGTCGAGCCAGAGGTGCTCCTGATGGACGAGCCATGCTCGGCGCTTGACCCGATCGCGACGCTGAAGATCGAGGAACTGATCGAGGAGCTCAAGCAGCGCGTGACAATCGTGATCGTGACCCATAACATGCAGCAGGCCGCCCGGGTCGCCGATCGCACCGCCTTCATGCTGGACGGGCGCCTGATCGAGGTCGGCCCCACGCAGGACATCTTCACGAACCCCCGCGACACCCGCACAGAGGAATATGTCACCGGAAAGTTCGGCTGATCCGATCTACCCGCACCGCGCCGAGCCCACCGCCGGCCGCGCCCACTTTCAGCAGCAGCTGCTGGAGCTGGAGGACCGTGCCCTCGGCGGCCTTGACATCGTGGTCGAGCAGCTCAACCGCACGATGGAATCGCTGGAGCACCAGGACGTCGAGCTGGCGGAAATGGTGATCGCCGACGACGACCGCGTCGACGGGCGCTACCTCGAGGTCCACCAGGGCATCCTCTCACTGCTGGCGCTGCAGGCACCCGTGGCCGGAGACCTGCGCCTGGTTGCGGCGCTGCTGCACGTGATGAAGAACATCGAGCGGATGGGCGACCAGTGCGTGAACATCGCCAAGGTGATCCCCCTCTCCGGCTACGAGCCACCCATACGCCCGGAGCTGCAGGAGAAGCTGATGAAGATGGGCGCCTGTGCCCGCTCGGAGGTGACCCAGAGCAAGGCCGCCTTCCACAGCCGCGACGTCGCGCTGGCCGAGGACCTGGTCCGCCAGGACCGCGAGATCAATCGGCTGAACCGCGAAATCTTCCGCCTAGCGCTGGAGATCGGCGACGACGCCGACACGCGCGAGTGGGCGATGCACATGATCCTGGTCGCGCGGGCGCTGGAGCGCATCGGCGACAACGCCGTGGACGTGGGCGAGCAGGTCGCCTTCGTGGTGACGGGCCTATTTCGCGAGTTCTCAGACTCTTCACACCGCGCCGCGCCGCCGTCGATTTGAAGCGGCAGCTGCCTCAGGTGGCGGTGTAGATGATCATCGCCGTGCCGAAGAGCAGGCAATAGATCGCAAACGGCGTCAGCGTCCTGGTCTGAAACCAACGCACGAGGAAGGCGACAGTGAAGAAGGCGGCGATCCCGGCGGCGAGAGCGGCCACGACCGCCTGGCCGCGCACCCCATTGCCATGCGGCCCGAGCAGGTCGGGCAGCTTGAAGAGCCCCGCGGCGAGGATGATCGGCGTGGCCAGCAGGAACGCGAAGCGGGCCGCGTCGCTGTGATCGAGGCCGCGTGCGAGCCCGGCGCCCATGCAGACGCCCTCTCGGCTGATGCCGGCGAGCAGCGCCGTTGACTGCGCAGCACCGATAACCGCGGCCTCGCGGTACTCCATCGTGCCGAGCTCCCGGTAGCCGTCGGGCTTGGCGCCCTCACGGATCGCCAGTTCACGCACCTCCGCACGGCGGCGATAGCGCTCTGCCGCCAGCAGCACGAAGCCGTTGATCGTGAGGAAGATCGCAGCCGCCTCCGGCTTGGCGAACAGCACGCGCAGCTGGTGCTCCAGCGTGAGGCCGAGGATGCCGGCGGGGATGCTTGCGACGATGATCAGCCACGCCAAGCGCTCGGTTGGCGTCTCGATGCGGCGCTTAGCGAGCGTGGCGAAGAACGCGCGCACGATCAGCACCCATTCGCGTCGGTAGTAGACGAGCAGGCCGAGCGCGCTGCCGACGTGCAGCATCACCACGAACGCGAGCCAGAAGGACTCTGACTGCGACTGCGCTTTGGCCAGGCCCGTCCACCCGAAGAGTGTCGGCAGCAGCACCGTGTGGCCGAGGCTCGAGATCGGGAAGAGCTCGGTGACGCCCTGCAATAGGCCCAGCACGATCGCCTGGAAGTAGGTTATGGCGGAGGCCAGGACGAGCGGCATGCGGGCGCGAGACTAGCCTATGCCGCGGCCAGAGCTGCCGGATGCAGCCCGGATCGCATGAGTTTCCTCTCATGAAACCGCCCACCGGCCATGGCCCGCCACGACGCGGCCGATCCCGCTCACTGCGGGTTTTCCTGCACACGATTTGTGAAGATCCTGTGACGTTTCTTGCACCGGCACCCACGCCACCCGCCGGCTCACTTAGACTCCTGCCCAGATGGCCGTAAGCATCGGTGCCAAGGAAGAAGCGATGCCGTCGATCCCCGCAGGGGGGACCGGCAGCAGCCGAACAGGGAGGGACGCCACGTTGCGGATCGCAGTGCTGGACCGCGACAGCGGTTTCATCCAGGTTCTCGGCAAGCGGCTCGACCGCCTGGGCCACGAGCATCGCGTGCTCGGCGGGCCGGTGCCGGTGGAGGCCGTGACCGCGATGAGGCTGAGCGCGCTGGTGATCGACCTCACCGTCCTCAGCCACCAGGCCTGGGAGTGGCTCGAGCGTCTCTGCGATGCGCTGCCGGAGCTCGGCGTCGTCGTCTGCACCGGCCCCTCGACCGTAGCTCAGCGCGTGCGCGGCCTGCGCCTGGGAGCCGACGACTGGATCACCAAGCCGACACACCCCGAGGAGGTGATCGCACGCGTGGAGAGCGTCGTGCGGCGCCGCCGCCGGGCGACCGGCAAGGTGGAGGCCAAGCCGATGGTCGCCGGCGAGGTCGAGGTGCGGCCCGATCGCTTCCAGGCGTTCGTCGGTGGGCACTCGCTGGAGCTGACCCGGCGCGAGTTCGAGCTGATCCAGCTGCTCTCCGCCGCCGAAGGGCGCGTTCTGGAGCGCGAGGAGATCTACTCCCGCCTGTGGGGCTATGCAATGGTCAGGGGCGATCGCTCGGTGGACGTGTTCGTGCGCAAGCTGCGCCAGAAGCTGGAGAAGGCCTCGCCGCAGTGGCGCTACATCCACACGCACTTCGGCATCGGCTACCGCTTCGCCGCCGAGCCCGCCGACGGCCCGCAGTCCGATGCGCCGGAGGACACCGGTGAGCGCCGCTCAGACCTCGGCGGTGGCCTTGCCCGCGATCAGCGCGAGCTCGAGCGGACGCAGCAGGACGGCGAGCTCGCCGGCTGCGCCGCGTAGACGAACTATCGCCAGGCCGCCCTTCTTCAGGCTGACCGGGGCGCCCGTGAGATCGCCGATCACGACCGCAAGATCCGGTTCGTGACCAACCAGCAGTGCTCGCGCGTCGGCAGAGAGGCCGGCGAGATCGTCGAGCGCCTGAGCCGCTTCGTAGCCTTCTGCCAGGGGGAGATGCTCGCGCATCGTGTCCGCCAACTTCTCCCCGGCGACCTGCGCCGCCAGCAGCGCGGTTTGCATCGAGCGCACCTTCGGGCTGAACAGCACCGCCTCGAACTCGACGTCCATGCGCGCAATCGCGGCGCCCGCGGCAATCGCCTGGTGTTCGCCGCGCGGCGTCAGGGCGCGCTCGGGGTCCGGACGCGTGCCGTGAGGCTCGGCGTCGGCATGACGGAGAAGCCACAATTGGCGAGCCATACGCTTGTGCGAGCATAGTGGCTGTGAGCACGATGAGCCAGACTGAGGCCCACAACCAGCTGCGTGCTCCCTCGCCGGCTGCCGGCGAGTCCCTGAGGGACTCCGCGCTCTACATAAACCGCGAGCTTTCCTGGCTCGACTTCAACGAGCGCGTCCTGCAGCTCGCCGAAGACCCAAAGGTGCCGTTGCTCGAGCGCGTGAAGTACTGCGCGATCTATACGACCAACCTCGACGAGTACTACATGGTGCGCGTGGCCGGCCTGCACGACCAGATCGATGCAGGGGTCGACGTCGCCGGACAGGACGGGCTCACCCCAAGCGAGACGATCGCGGCGATCAGAGCGCGTGTGATCGAGCTCGGCGTCCGCTTGACCGCATGCTTTGCCGGCGACCTGCGCGGCAAGCTCGCCCAGCAAGGCATCCACGTGCTGCGCTACGAGCAGCTGGAGAGCGAGCAGCGCGCGGAGGCGGCCGAGCGCTTCAGGCGCACGATCTTCCCGGCGCTGACGCCGCTGGCCGTAGCCCCGGGCAGACCCTTCCCCTACATCTCGAACCTATCGCTCAGCCTCGCGGTGCTCGTGCGCGATCCGGTCAGCGGGCAGACGGTGTTTGCGCGCGTGAAGGTTCCGAGCGAGATCCTGCCCCGCTTCGTGCGGGTGCACAGCGCCCACAAGCAGGACGGGCAGCCTGGCCAGGCAGAGCAGTCGATCGCCTTCGTGCCGCTGGAGGAGGTGATCGAGCGCCATCTCGACGCGCTCTTCCCCGGCATGGAGATCGTCGACTCAGCCGTGTTCAGGGTGACCAGAGATGCCGATCTGGAGGTCTCCGACGACGCCGCCGACCTGTTGCAGGCCGTCGAGGACGAGCTTCGCCGCCGGCGCTTCGGCGAGCTCGTGCGCGTGGAGATCGACGCGGCAATGTCGAACCGGCTGCGTGAGGAGCTGATCGGCCTGCTCGGCGTGGAGCCCGATGAGGTCTATCCGGTGCAGGGTCTGCTGGACATGGGATCGCTCTCTCAGATTGCGGGGCTGCCGGGGATGCCCGATCTGCGTTTCCCGCCGTTTGCCGGCGTTACCCATCCGCGCCTGCAGGGCAGCGAGGGCGAGCGCCCGGATGTGTTTGCCGCAATGCGCGAGAGCGACATCCTCGTCCACCACCCCTACGACTCCTTCGCCACCTCTGTGGAGCGCTTCGTCGAGCAGGCTGTTTCAGACCCGGGCGTGCTCGCGATCAAGCAGACCGTCTACCGCACAAGCGATGACTCCGCGATGGTGCCGGCGCTGATGCAAGCAAGCGAACGCGGCAAGCAGGCGGTCGCGCTGGTTGAGCTCACCGCGCGCTTCGACGAGCGCACCAACATCCACTGGGCCAAGGCGCTGGAGGAAGCCGGCGTGCACGTCGTCTACGGGCTTCCTGCCCTGAAGACCCACGCCAAGTGCGTACTGGTCGTCAGGCGCGAGGGCGACGGGGTGCGCAACTACGTCCACATCGGCACCGGCAACTACCATTCGATCACCGCCCGCCTCTACACCGACTTCGGGTTGATGACAGTCGACGAGCAGCTCGGCGCCGACGTCGCGGACATGTTCAACTACCTCACCGGCTTCGGCCGGCCCCAGCACTACCGCCAGGTGCTGACAGCACCCGACCAGCTGCGCGAGGGCATGGTCGAGCAGATCGAGCGCACGATCGCCTCGCACACCCCTGAGTCTCCCGCACGAATCGCGATGAAAATGAACGCGCTCGTGGACGGCGGCTGCATCAGGGCGCTCTACCGCGCCTCCCAGGCGGGCGTGAAGGTCGACCTCAACGTGCGCGGAATCTGCTGCCTGCGCCCGGGCCTGCCAGGCATCTCGGAGAACATCACGGTGGTCTCGATCGTGGGCCGCTTTCTTGAGCATTCGCGCGTCTACGTCTTCCAGCGCGACGGGACGCAGAGCGTCTACATCGCCTCCGCTGACCTGATGCCGCGCAACCTCGACCACCGCGTTGAGCTGGCCGCGCCCGTGCACGACCCCGAGCTGCAAGGCGAGTTGCTTGACACCCTCGAACGCGCCTTCGCGGACAACCAGTTCTCCTGGCATCTGCATCCCGACGGCGTCTGGCGGCGGCGCAAGGCTGCGCAGGGAGAGCCCCCGCGCAACCTGCAGCAGGAGCTGATCGACCTGCACCTGCGCCGCGCAGCGCTCGGCGATGGCCCTCAGCCGGCCATCGCCGGCAGCGCCGCAAGCGTCTCGCGCAGGTCCTCCACGGAGCGGTAGGCCAGGCCCAGCAGGTGGTCGTGGCGGTGGCGCACGATGCCCTGCTCGTCGATCACGATCGCGGCTCTCCTTGTCACCCCGAGACGGCGAGCGTAGGCGCTGTAGAGCTGCGCGACCTCGCCACCGGGATCTGAGAGTAGCGGCACGTTCAACTTGTGCTTGCTCGTGAAGGCCTCGTGGGAGTCCACGCTCTGCGCGGAGATCCCGACCACGAGGGCGTCCAGCTCGGCCAGCTCCTGCGGCCTGTCGCGATAGGAGCAGAACTGGCTCGTGCACACAGGCGTGTTATCGCCCGGATAGAACAGCAGCACTACGCGCTTGCCGCGTTGCTCGGAGAGCCTGAATGGGCCCTCGGTGCCCTGCAGCTCGAAGTCTGGCGCCGGATCCCCGACACCCGGTGTCTTGCCCATTGACCCACCTTCCCGTTCGATCGGCGAAGTTCGAGTGTACAGGACAGCACTCGACGGTACGCACATAGCGGAACGGCACCCGACGATGCCCAGACAGCGACGAGCGTCGGCGACCGCCGTCGCCGACGCGGACCGGGCGCCGGGAGTGAGGGGCTCCCGTGCCCGGTGCGTCACATGGGGGGACGACCGGCGGATGATGTGCGGGCATGGCCGGCAGTGCCCCAAGCGCGCCTCGCCGCTGGGGTGTCCGTAAGGACGCACACAATCATGACCGCCGTACTCGCGTGGTCTGTGACATTGCAGTGAACGGAAGAACCCAGCAATGCCGCCGCTACGCGCCGCCGCCCCCACCAGAATAATCGGGTCGTGAACTGGACTGCGCGCCTCCTCCGCCGCCACGCCCTCGCGCTGCTGACTACCGGGCTGACCGCCTGCGGGCTGCTCGCCGCATGCGGCGGATCCTCCAAGGCGCAGTCGACGCCGCAGAGCGCGCAGATCCCGACCCCCACGGCGGCGAGCGCCGGCGTCTCGGCGCAACTGCTCGACTGGCCGGAGTTCGGCCTTAACCCCCAACGCTCGGATGTGAGCGAAGCCTCGACCGGCATCACGGCCGCCAACGTCCATCAGTTGCAGGGAATGCAGGTGCGTCTGCCGGGCACCGTCGATTCCTCTCCGATCTACCTTCACGGCGTCTCGGTCGCGGGCCAGACCCGGAACGTGATCGTGGTCACCACCACTTACGGCAAGACGCTCGCGCTGGATGCCTCCAGCGGCAAGATCCTGTGGACCTTCACACCGGCCGGCTACAGCAGCTGGGCGGGCACTGCGCAGATCACCGCCGCGAGTCCGCTCGCTGACCCCGACGGCGGGTTCGTCTACGCCGCCTCGCCGAACGGCCTGATCCACAAGCTCTCACTCAGCGACGGCCGGGAGGCGGGCGGCCCCTGGCCGGTGCGGATCACACTCAATCCCTCCCACCAGAAGATCGCCTCGGCCCTGAACGTGGATGGCCCCTACCTGCTTGCGACAACAGGCGGCTACATAGGTGACATTCCCCCCTACCAGGGCCACGTGGTGCTGATCGAACGCTCAAGTGGCCGGATCGCCGCCGTCTTCAACACGCTGTGCGCAAACAGGCACAGCCTCTTCGATCCAAGCACCTGCTCGGCCAGCGACTCGGCGATTCTCTCCCGCGCAGGCGCAGTCGTGGAGCCGGGCGGCAAGAGCATCATCTTCGACACCGGCAACGGCCCCTGGAACGGCCGCACCGACCTCGGCGACAGCGTGATCGAACTGAGCGTGCCCGCTTTGCGCCTGCGCCAGGAGTTCACGCCCACCAACCAGGAACAACTCAACACATCCGATTTGGATCTCGGCTCCAGCGGCCCGGCGCTGCTCGGCCACAACCGCGTCGCGCTGACCGGCAAGGACGGCATCCTGCGAGTGCTCTCGCTCTCCAGGCTCGACGGACATGCGCGGGGCGGTGGGCAGCGCCTCGGCGGCGAAGTTCAGACGCTGCCGCTGGCAGGCGGCGGCATGCTCTTCACCACGCCCGCAGTGTGGCAACACGACGGCCACACGACCATGTTCATCGGCGATGAAAACGCGACCGCCGCCTACGTCCTACACCGCGGCAGGCTGCACCTGGCCTGGGAGAGCCCGATCCCGGGCACAAGCCCGGTCCTCGCAGGGGGCCTGCTCTACGTCTACGAACCCGACCAGGGCGGGATCGAGGTCTACAGGCCGGGCTCGCCGCACCCGATCGCCAAGCTGCCCGGGGAAAGCGGTCACTGGAACAGTCCGATCGTGGTCGACGGGCACGTGATCGAGCCGGAGGGTGATGCCAACGCCCATCAGCTGACCGGCACGCTTGAGATCTTCGGCCTTCGCTGAGCCTCTGGACCTTCGCGCTGGCCGCGGTAGCCTCAAGTCATGGACGCATCGCTTGCCGGACAGTTGCTGGTTGCATCCCCCTCGCTGGCCGACCCCAACTTCCGGCGCACGGTCGTCCTGATCGGAGTCCACAACGACGACGGCGCGATGGGCGTGATCCTCAACCGCCCATCAGAGACAATGGTCGCCGAGGCAGTGCCACAGCTTGAAGCCGTCGTGGATTCAGAGGAGCCCGTCTACGTCGGCGGCCCAGTGCAGCCAAGCTCGGTCGTGCTGCTGGCTGAGTTCCTGGACCCCACGCCGGCCGCGCTGCTGGTGCTCGGACGGATCGGCTTTCCCGCCGGCGCCACAGACGTGGACGGCCTGGCGCAGAGCACCGATCGGCGGCGCGTGTACGCCGGATATGCGGGCTGGAGCAGCGGTCAGCTCGACGAGGAGATCGAGCAGGGCGACTGGATTGCCCATCCCGCGGTGCCCGATGACGTCTTCACCGAGGTGCCAGAGCACCTCTGGGCAGCGGTTCTGGAGCGCAAGGGTGGGAGCTATGCGCTGCTCGCACGCATGCCGATGGACCCGAGCGTGAACTAAAGCGGCGGCGCTCGCCGGCGCCTTGAGTAGAACGCCGTATGTCGCTTGCCAACTGCGGCGTGCGCGACATCCAGCCGATTACCTTTGATGGATGCTGAAGCTGGCGCGCTTCTCCACGACACACCGGCTCTATGTGATCCTCGGCTGGGTGGCCGTGATCGCCTCGGTAGGAGCGCTCGCCCGCACCGTCGGCGCCAGCTACTCCAACAGCTTCACGCTGCCCGGCTCCCAAGCCCAGCGCGCGAGCGACCTGCTCGCGGACAGCTTCCCAACCCAGGCTGGGGACCGCGACCAGATCGTCTTCAGGAGCACAGAGGGCTCGGTCCGCGATGCGGCGGTGCGCGACCGCATGAGCGCAATGTTCGGGGTGGTGCAACGGCTGCCGCATGTCGCCGAGGTGATCGGCCCTTACGGCAGCGGCAGCGACGCGATCTCGCGCAGCGGGAAGATCGCCTTCGCCACAGTGCTTTTCGACGAGAAGGCAAACGAGCTGCCCAAGCCCGCGATCGAACATGTGATCAGGGTCGCGCGCTCGGCAGCGGGACGCAATCTGCAGATCGAGCTCGGCGGCTCGGCGATCGAAGCGACCGAGGAGGAAGGGCTCGGGCTCTCGACCGCGATCGGGCTGGCGGCGGCGATCGCGGTGCTGCTGCTCACCTTCGGCTCTGTGGTGGCTATGGGTCTGCCGATCGTGACCGCGCTGCTGGGCCTCGGCACCGGACTTGGCCTGATCGCGCTGTTCACCCACCTGGTGGACACGCCCAGCTTCTCCTCCGAGCTCGCGGCGATGGTGGGGCTAGGCGTCGGCATCGACTATGCGCTGTTCATCCTCACGCGCTTCCGCGAGGCCTACCGCAGCCCTGGACCATCGGAGGGCAAGGTGCGAGAGTCGGTCGTGGAGGCGATGGACACCGCTGGGCGCGCTGTGCTGTTCGCCGGCTGCACGGTCGTGATCGCGCTGCTGGGCATGATGCTGCTCGGCGTCACCTTCCTCTACGGCGTCGCGCTCTCGGCCGCGATCGGCGTGCTGCTGATGATGCTGACCTCCGTGACGCTGCTGCCTGCTCTGCTGAGCCTTGCGGGAGACAGGATTGCGCGGCCGGGCAAGCGCGCACGGCGCTCACGAGCCGCACATGAGGCGCGCACCACCGCGGAGCGCTCGATCACGGCACGCGCATTCGAGCACGCAAGCGCAAGGGCCAAGGCGGCACGCGTGGCCGCGGCCGCACGTCGCGCCGCCCCAATCGAGCCCTGTCGCTGGCTGCGCTGGAGCGCCTTCGTGCAGCGCCACCCGCGCACGATCGCGATCCTCGCCACTCTCTGCATGCTGATCGCCGCCGCCCCCGCGACCGTGATGCGTCTCGGCTCCAGCGACGCCAGCGACAACCCGACCAGCTTCACCACCTACCGCGCCTACGAGCTGCTGGCCAAGGGCTTCGGGCCGGGCTTCAACGGCCCTTTGCAGGTCGTCGCACAGCTGCACCACGGCGCCGGGGCGGCGCCTGTAAAGCGGCTTGCACTCGCCGTCGGCCACGCCGCAGACGTGGCCTCGGTCACACCTCCACGCCTCAATGGAAGTGGAGAAGCAGCGACCTTCTCGGTCTATCCAAAGTCCTCGCCGCAGGCCAGCGCAACCACGCAACTAGTCTCGCGCCTGCGCGAATCTGTGATCCCGCCGCTCGCCGCAGCACAGGGGATGCACGTCTACGTGGGTGGCGTGACCGCAGGCGCGCTCGACTTCGCCGAAGTGCTCTCCGAAAAGCTGCCGCTGTTCATCGGCGTGGTCACGTTCGTCTCCGCCCTGCTGCTGCTGATCGTCTTCCGCTCGCTGGTGATCCCGCTGCAGGGAGCCCTTATGAACCTGCTCAGCATCGGCGCCTCACTCGGGGTCGTGGTGGCGATCTTCCAATGGGGCTGGCTGCCGCAGCTCTTCCACGCGCGCCCCGGGCCGGTGCAGAGCTTCATTCCGGTGATGCTGTTCGCGATCGTCTTCGGCCTCTCGATGGACTACGAGGTGTTCCTTGTCTCGCGCGTGCACGAGCGCTGGGTGCGGACCGGAGATGCCAAGCGCGCGGTGGGCGAGGGGCTTGCGCTCACGGGCCGAGTGATCACCGCGGCTGCCGCGATCATGATCGTCGTCTTCCTCTCCTTCATGGTCGGCGAAAGCCGGGTGATCGAGGAATTCGGGCTGGCCCTGGCCAGCGCCGTGTTCATCGACGCGGTGATCGTGCGCAGCATGCTGCTGCCTGCGGTGCTCGACGTCATGGGCGCCACCAGCTGGCGCCTGCCGGCGTGGCTCGACCACCGGCTGCCGCGCCTGAACGTCGAGGGCAGCCCAGATCACGTGCTGCCGTTCGACCGGGTGCAGGCGATGCAGGAGGAGCTCGAGCTGGCGCAGGCAGGCGTGGCCGCCAAGGATGCGGCGCCGGCCGAGGTTTGAGGCGGCCCCTGCTTACAAGGACCTGCCGCGCCATTTCGGGCAAAGAATGAGACGATGTCCGTCCGGCAGTACAACTATGCTTGATCAGCCAAGCGAACATATGTTCTGATCGGAGTAGCCTGGTGGATCCCAACTTGCAGACCTCTTTGCTCGCGCTCTGCGCGATCGATGGCGTGAATTGGTATGTCGTCGCTCGCGAAGCCCAGCGACAGGAGGGCCTCGACAGGATGCTGCAAGGCAAGGTTGGCGAGAAGTCCGACGACGCGCGCGCCACCGCCAAGGCGATCAAGGTGGCGATGACCGATTGGGGCGCTCCCCGCCGGCGAGCCGCTGAAGAGATCTCACGTGCCCAAGAGGTGGGCGCATCGCTGGTAACGGTGCTCGACGATGACTATCCAGCCAATCTGCGCGTCATCTTCAACGCGCCTCCATTCCTCTTCTATCGCGGCAGCCTCGAGCGCACGGACGCACGATCAGTGGCCGTCGTAGGCACCAGGGAAGCATCAGAGGAGGGTCTCAAGAGCGCACGCGACATGGCACGACTCCTCGTTGACGCCGGCGTCACTGTGCTCTCCGGTCTCGCGCTGGGCATAGACGCCGCCGCCCATGAGGAAACACTGGCGCGCGGCGGCCGAACGATCGCCGTACTCGGAACGGGGATTCTTCGCTCTTACCCGAAGGAGAATGCCGAGTTGGCCGAGCAGATCGTCCATTCGGGAGCGCTGGTATCCCAGTTCTGGCCGAGTCAGCCGCCCACGCGCTATAGCTTCCCCCGCCGCAACGTTGTCACCTCGGGGCTCAGCCAAGGGACGGTGGTGATAGAGGCCAGCAAGACATCCGGAGCGAAGATGCAGGCCAGGCTCGCTCTTGAGCACGGCAAGCGGGTCTTCCTCGTCGGACGGCTCGTCACATCCCAGCCGTGGGCGCAGAAGTACGTGGCGAGTCGAGGCGCGATCGAAGTGACGAAAGTCGACGATGTGCTCCAGCGCCTGCGCAGCCCCGAAGCGATCGAGCAGGTGTCCGCCGGCCGTCGGCAGCTCGCGCTCGAACTCGGGTGAAGACGTGCCGCCCGCAGCCCGCCCAGCTCCAGCCGGCTTCGGAAACTGCGCCAGCTGCGCCTACCTGACCGGCGGGCCGGCGGACATATGCTTCGCCTGCGCGAAGAAATCCTTCGAGCGTCTCGCATCCGACCGCTGCCCACTCTGTGAGCTGCCGCTCAAGCAAGGCGAATGCGGCAACCCACTCTGCAACCGGACGGAAAGCGAGCGCTTCTTCCGCTGGGTCTGGGCGATCTCCATGCGAACCGGCAGCCTCAAGCGCGCTATTGACCGATACAAGGTTGATGGGAAGATCGCGTGGGCGGGAATCTTCGGCCGCGTCCTGCTCGGCTATCTGAACGCGAACGCGTCGGACTTCAAGCGATACGATCTCATCATCCCGAGCCCGACATATGTCGGAGAAGGAGGCCGCACCTTCGACCACACCGGGGAAGTGATCGCGGCGGCCCAGCTCGAGGATGACGGTGTCTGGCCATTCGCCAGGAATGTGGTCGAGAAGACGCGGCCCACGACGCCGTTTCGGGGCCGCGGCTGGCAGAGGCGCCGAGAGATCGCCGAGACGGAGCTGCGGCAGGCGCTTACCATCTCATTACCAGCGCTGGTCGCCGGCAAGCAGGTACTCGTCTATGACGATGTCTACACCGAGGGCCTGACGCTTAGGGAAGTCGCTCGCACCCTGCGAGGAGCCGGAGCGACCGAGGTATCGGAGGTGGTGCTGGCGCGTCAGCCATACGGAGGCTGACGTTTCAGGCAGCGCAGTCCCGACACTGCCCCCGCAGCACGATCTCGTGCTCGGAGACCGCCAGCGGCACGCGCTCGCTGATGCTGGAGATCGCCCGCTCCAGCGCCGGGTCGGAGAACGGGAGCACAATCCCGCAGCAATCGCAGACGAGATGGTGGTGGTGCTCCTCGGCCGCGCAGACGCGCTCGTAGCGAACCATCGCCTGCCCGGTCTCCACGCGCTGCACCAGGCGCAGACTCTCCAGCTCATCCAGCACGCGGTAGATGCTCGCCCTGCTGACCGCGCGCTGGGCGCCGCGCAGCCGGTCCTCGATCTCCTGCGCGGTGAGCGCGCACTCCTGGCCGCCAAGCAGCTCCAGGACCGCGCGGCGCGCGGCGCCACGGCGATGCCCGGCGGCGGCCAGCGCCGCCTCGGCGCGATCGGCCCATTGCTCGGTGTGGTCTGCTCTCTGCGCGGCTTGGCTCATGCGGCTCCCAGACGATGGTAATGAGAGAAGCCGCGGCCGAGCACGTAGCAGGCCGCGCTCGCCGTGCCGACGAAGAACCCGACGGGGTAGTCGGTCTGGTAGGAGGCGCCGATCGCGAGCCAGACGACCAGCAGCGCGATCGCGGCCGAGAGGGCCATCGCCACCAGCGGCCGGTCGGTGAAAGAGCGCGCGGCCGCGGGCGCGCCGATCGCGAGACTGAAGAACAGCAGCGTGCCCACCACCGGCACCGTCATCGCCGCCGCGAGCGCGAGCACCGCCAGGAACAGCATCTCGACCGTGAAGGCGCTGACGCCGCGCGACTCCCCCACCTCGGGCAGCACCGAGCTCAGCATCAGCGGGCGGTAGAGAATCGCTATCGCCAGGATGCAGAGCGCACCGAGAATCGCCGTCGGCGCGAGCTCGTTGCTTGCGATCCCGAGGATTTCCCCGAACAGCAGGGTGTAGACCTCGGAGCTGTACTGGTCGCTGAAGCTGAGGAAGAGGGCGCCGAGCCCAAGCATGACCACGAGCGCGAGCGCGGTGGCGACGTCATGGCGACCGCGGCGACCGAGCAGGCCGATCGCCATCGCTCCCGCCAGCGCAAAGATGCCGAGGCCGAGCAGGGTGCTCGCGCCCACCAGGATCGCCGCCGCGGCGCCGGCGAAGGCGCCGTTGGGGATCGCATGCGCCGCGAAGGCCGACCCGCGCAGCACCGTGAAGAACCCGACCACGCCGGCCACGACCGCCACGATGCCGGAGACCTCCCAGGCGTTGACCATGAAGCTCGAGAACATGCCTAGCCCTCCGCCCCGGCCGGCATCAGATCCGCCTTGGCCGCGGCGCGCCTGACACGAGCCGCGCGAATCGCCTGCGGCACCCCTGAGAGCAGGTATGAGCAGAAGACGAGCGCCACGACGAAGAAGCTGACCGGCCAGGTGCGGTTGCCGGGAGGCCAGTGGTAGCTGTCGTATGCCAGCACGACCCCGATCCAGACAGCGGCGATGCCGATCCCGGCCGCGTAGAGCATCGCCCGCGGTGTGCTCTTGGTCAGTCGCAGCGCCGCCGCGGCCGGACCCACCAGCAGCGCCGTAGAGAGGATCGTCCCGATCGTGATCGCCGCCAGCGCGACGGTGAGCGCGAGCGCGAGCAGGTAGAACGCACCGACCGCGCGCACCGCGATGCCGCGCGCGGCGGCGATCTCGGCGCTCACCGAGCTCAGCAGCAGCGGACGGTAGAGGACCGCGACCGTGGCAAGCACGATCAGTCCGAGCACGAGGATCAGCGGAATCGTGGAGCTGGCGATCACAAAGATCGAGCCGAACAGGATCGTCTGGGTAGCGCCGGTTCTGTTGCTGCCGGTGACGGTGAGATAGAGAAAGAGTGCGCCGAGCCCGATCGCGGCGCCCAGCACGATCCCGGTCGCCAAGTCGCGGCCGCGCTGTCGCTGCACGCCGATCAGTTCCATTGCGCCCGCCCCGATCACGTTGCCGATCACGAACCCGAGCAGCGGGCTGACGCCGATGAGGTAAGCCCCCGACCCGCCGGCGGTGCCGATGTCCCCAAACGCCTCGCCCGCGAACGCCTGCCCGCGGATCACCGTGAACACGCCGACCACGCCCGCGACGACCGCAACCACCGCGCCGATGGCGATCGCGATATGGACCGATTCGTTGCCGAAGAACCCCGCCGCGAACAGGAAGCCGAGAGGTTTTGTCGCGGGAGGCTCGCTCACCCGTGCGCCCCCGTCTCCGGCAGCGCGATCTCGTGGCCGACGAGGTCGTTCGCGCTGCCGGCGCCCGCCACGACCAGCACGCGGCCGTGCACGTTCAGCACGTCGACATGGTGTCCGTAGAGACGGCTCAGCACGTCTGCACGCACCACCTCCTCGGTGCTGCCGCTGGCGGCGCGCCCGGCCGCCATGTAGATCACCCGGTCCATCACCGGCAGCAGCGGATTGATCTCGTGCGCGGAGATCAGCACCGCGATCGAATGCTCGCGCGCGATCCGCGCAAGTAGCGCGACGACCTCCTCGCCGCGGCTGATGTCCAGGTTGGCCAGCGGCTCGTCGAGCAGCAGCAGCTTCGGCTCCCCCACCAGCGCGTGCGCGATCAGCACGCGCTGCTGCTCGCCGCCGGAGAGGTTGCCGACGCGCTCATCGGCAAAGCGCAGCGCGCCGACCGCTTCCAGCATCTGCTCCACGCGCGCCCTGCGCCTGCGCGACGGCCAGGGCACGCCGAGCCTGTGCCCGTCAATGCCGAGATCGACGAGATCGCGGGCCCGCAGCGGCAGGTCGGGATCGAGCAGGAACTTCTGCGGCACGTACCCGATCGCCGCGCCGTGCCGCGACCGCGGCCGGCCGTCGATCTGCACGCTGCCCGCGCTCGGCGTCTGCAGCCCGAGGATCACGCGAAAGAGCGTCGTCTTGCCGGCGCCGTTTGAGCCGATCAGGCCAGTGAACTGCCCCGGCGCCACCTCGAAGCTGACGCCGTCGAGGATCTTGCGGCCGGAGATCCAGACATCCACCCCCTGGACGCAGAGCAGCTGCTCGCTCACCGCTTCACAGCTTTCGCGTCGAGACTTTTTCGGTGACCGCCGCTTCCAGCGCCTTGACCTCCGCGAGCATCCACGACTGGTAGTCGTAGCCGGGCGTTGGCATCGTCTCGTAGACGCCGACCACGGGGATGCCGTTGGCGGCCGCTTCTTTGAGGAAGGTTTCGGTGAGCGAGTCGGTCACCTGCTGGTTGTAGACGAAGACCTTCACCTTATGACCGGAGAACAGGCTGCTCTGGGAGGTGACGTCTTGCGGCGAGGGGTCAGTGCCGTTCATGATGTCCGCCTGCAGGCTGAATGGCGTGAGGTTATGGGTCCCCGCCGCTTCCAGCATGTAGTCGCCGACCGGCTCGGTGGTTGCGACCGGGACACCGGGATGGCGTGCGTCGAACTGCTGCAAGGCTGCAAGCCACGGCTGCAGCGATCTGTCAAGGCGTTCCGCGTTGGCTTTGAAGTAGGCGGCATGCGCGGGATCTATATCTGAGAGATCGCGGGCCACTGCGGCGGCGACCGCCGGCATCGTCTGCGGCTTGTACCAGAGGTGCGGGTTGGGGGTCGAGTCGGGCAGGCCGAGCAGCTTCTGCACGTCGATCACCTTCCGCGTGGAATTGGATCCCGCCCCCCCGACGCCGCCTCGATCTTTTCCATGTAGCCGTCGTACCCGACCCCGTTCTGCACCACCAGGTGCGCTTGCGCGACCGTCCCGGCGACGCTCGGGCTCGCCTCGAAGGTGTGGGGGTCGGTGTTCGGATTGCTCTCGATCGCGGTTGTCTGCACGTAGGAGCCGCCGACCTGGGAGATCACGTTGGCGTACTCGTTCTCGGCGCCGACCGCGAGGATCTTGCCGGAGGAGCTGGCGGCTCCGCCGGAGCCGCATCCGGCGAGCAGCGCCGCGGCGCTCAGCAGCGCAGCCGCGAGGCAGGCACGGCGAATGGCCCGCATGGATGTTCGACTGGCACGCGCCGGCATGGCCGGCAGGTTACAAGACTGAGTCTCGTTCTTGACGTACGGCAAGGCTGTTCCTCCTGGACTGGGATCGACGGGAGGAGCAGCTTATAAGATTGAGTCTTATTCTCGCTTTCTGCCCCGCTTCAGGCCCACGTCCTGCTCCCCCACGGCCTGCCGCAGCGCCACGATCAGGTCATCGCGCGCCCGCGCCACGCGCGAGCGGATCGTCCCGGGCGGGCAGCCGCAGACGCTCGCGGCCTGCTCGTAGGAGAGGCGGAAGAGCTGGGTCAGCACAAACGCCGTGCGCCGGTCGGGGTCAAGCACCGCCAGCATCTGCCGCACTCCAATCTCGCCGGCGAGGTCAGGGTCGATGACCGGCTCGCCCTCCAGCTGCTGCATGCGCTGGTCGCGCTTGCGACGCCGGCCGCGGGCACGCAACTCGTCCACGCAGACACGATGGGCGATTGCCAGCAGCCACGTGCGAGCCGAGGACTCGCCACGAAACCCCGGCAGCGCCTGCGTGGCACGCAGGAACGTCTCCTGCGCCATGTCCTCCGCCGACTGCGCATCCAGCAGCGCCGCACACAGCCGCCAGACGTCGGGATAGCCCGCCTCCACAAACCCCTCCAGGGCGCGAGCGCGGCCGTGCCGGGCCGCGTACGCCAAGCGCGTGAGCTCATCCATCCCCGCGCATGTAATCAGATTACTGTGGACTCGCGGATTATGGGGATTCGGGGGTGTGATTCCGGTTCCGTTGGCCGTGGTTGCGGCGGTGTGGTCGGCATATCACAGGCCAGCGAGGAAGGCCAGGAGAGCCTGCCAACACGGCAAGCACCACGCGCGCAGCGTCAGAGATGCCCGGCTAGCTTCGGAGTGGTTGGCTGGTCAGGCCGTCGGTGCTCGGCTGCTTTTGGTGGTGCGGCATGACGGCCTCGGCTGCCTCGTCTGGCGTCAGGTCCGGGTAGAGCGTCCTCACGACGAGGATCGCGCAGGCGCCGCCGACGAGCTGCGCGATGACGTAGCTGGGTACGGACGCGGGCGCGATCCCGGCGAAGGTGTTGGAGAACATCCGCCCCACGCTGATCGCGGGGTTGGCGAAGCTGGCCGAACTGGTGAAGAAGTAGGCGGCGCCGATGTACGCGCCGACAGCGGCCGGTGCGGTGTTTGCTCGTTTGGTGCGCGCGAGAGAGAAGATCACAAGCAACAGGCCGGCGGTGGCGATGACCTCGGAGAACAGGTGCGCGGGCGAGGCTCGGTGATGGGTGGAGATGCTGACGGCGGCCAGGGAGAACATGCCGTTCGCTACGACGGCGCCGAGCACGCAGCCGGCAACTTGGGCTGGGATGTAAGCGAGCGCGTGGCGCCAGCGGATACCACCGAAGCTCGCGTCGGCGAGCGAGACGACGGGGTTAAAGTGTCCGCCGGAGACCGGGCCGAACATGAGGATGATCGTAAACAGGCCCGCCGCGGTCGCAGCGGCGTTCTCGAACAACTGAAGGCCCACATCGCCGGGCGAGAGCGTCTGCGCCGCTATGCCCGAACCGATGACGAGCGCTGCGAGGAACGCCGAGCCCAATAGCTCGGCGAGCAGGCGGCGGGCGAGTGGCGGTGTGTCCGTCATGCGGCCACCAGGAGCTTGTCTGCGAACTCGCCGGGCAGCCCCGCCTCGCGGACCTCGGCGGCGACCGCAGCGGCGTCGTAGACGATCCGCTCGATACTCACGTCCACGCTCTGTGCTGTTCGGTGTGAGAACGGCGAACGCGCCGCGCGGGTCGCCGTCCTTGGGCTTGCCGACCGAACCGCAGTTGACGAACAGCACCCCGCCGTGCTCGGCGACCCAAGGCTTGTGCGTATGCCCGAACACGAGCACCGGGTCGCTCTCGGCCGCCGCGAGCCGTTCATACAAGCTCGCGGGCTTGTCCTCGAACAGATACTCGTTGACCTTGCGTGGCGAGCCGTGAACGAGATGAACGTCAATGCCGCCGACCGGGAAGTGCAGATCGAACGGCAGGCCGCGCATGAAGTCCTTGGACTCCCGGCTCGTGTGCGCGAGCGTCCAGTCCACCGAGCGCTGCCCAAGCTCACGGTCGTGCGGCGTGACATAGGCGCAGCCGCAGTCCTCTTCGTCGCGGGCGATGGCGTAGTCGTAGTTGCCGTAGATCGTCGGAATGTTGCGCTCCGCGATCAGCCCACAGACCTCGTTTGGGTGCGGCCCATAGCCCACAAGGTCGCCGCCGCAGAACACGCTCTGGATCCCAAGCTCCTCGATCCGAGCGAGCGCCGCTTGCAGCGCTGGCAGGTTGCCGTGAATGTCGGTGATAACCGCAACCGAGTCGGCGTTCACGTCGTTCCTCCTGTGCCGATCAGGTCGCACGTCTCGCGGCGTAGGCAGTCACGGGTCTGGCGGTAGGCCAGGGAGACGATGTGGGAGCGGACTCGCGCATGACTGAAGCTGTTGAGCACGGCCTCTGCGCAGGCACGTATCTCGCTGGCCGGCCTGGTGGCGCCGAACTCTTGGTCGAGCATCGTCAAAAGTAGATTGAGCTGTTGGTCGTAGGTGGCTCGGCTGGTGCGTATCTCCTGAAGACTGGTGGCGATCAGCTCGCGCACGCGAGCCTCGATGCCGTCACGGATCGCGCGGACCTCCCCGATCGGCCTGCCAGCGGGGTCGGGGATATCCCAATCTTCCACGGTCGCCGGCACGTATGGGCAAGAGTCGCCGCAGCCCATCGTGATCGCCCAATCGGCATGCCGCTGCATCTCGACCGTGAGCCTCTTCGGCCTGCGCCCAGAGAGGTCAAACCCAATCTCGCGCATCGCCTCGATCACCGTGGGCCATATCTCTGCTGCCGG
The DNA here is from genome assembly GCA_963805565.1 of uncultured Actinomycetota bacterium. Classification (GTDB taxonomy): domain Bacteria; phylum Actinomycetota; class Thermoleophilia; order Solirubrobacterales; family Solirubrobacteraceae; genus Palsa-744. The sequence goes on from CAWDUK010000001.1 coordinate 414,982, forward strand.
CTCGTTGCCCGCCGACTCGGCACGAACGTCCTCCGGGCCGTAGCGCTCAAAGAACGCCTGCGCCATCTGCGAGCGCCCGGCGTTGTGGTTGCAGACAAACAGCACATAGCTGATCGGCAGCTGATCGGCGGCGTCCTCGGTGCTCATACCCGCGATCATATTGCATTGACATTCATCGCTTCAATAGGTATATGTAGATTGATGAGCGTCGATTTGGAGCTTGCTCCCAAGACCAAGCGTCCCGCTGGGGAGCGCTGTTGCGAGCCCGTCGTCTACCCCGACGTACAGCGCGAGGAAGCCCTGCGCATGGCCGAAGTGGCGAAGGCGCTCGGCGACCCGATCCGCCTCCAGCTCGTGGACGTGTTGCGCAAGCACGCCGGGAAGGTCTGCGTCTGCGAGCTGGTGCCGCTGTTCGACATCTCCCAGCCCACGCTCTCCCACCATCTCGGCAAGCTGCGCGCCGCCGGGATCGTGGACTCCGAGCGCAAGGGCCTCTGGGCCTACTACTACGTCATCCCCGACGCACTCAAGGAGCTATCCGCATGGCTGAGCTGACCACCCCCGTCGAGACGACGACCACGAACGCCTGTTGCGCACCCGAGCAGCAGGCCACATGCTGCGAGCCGAGCGCCAAGGCCGCCTGCTGCGACCCCAGCCACGGCGAGGGCTGCAGCTGCTCTGCGGACAAGGGCACCGACGACGCCCCGGCCAGCGACATTCGTGAGCAGGTGCGCGAGCGCTACGCCGCAGCCGCCGTCCAAGTCACGACGACCGACCCCGGCGCGGGGTGCTGCGCCCCGAGCGAGACATTCGACGGCGGCAGCGAGGTATTCGGCGCCGCGCTCTACGCACTCGGCGACCACGAACAACTACCCGACACCGCCAAGCTGGCGTCCCTTGGCTGCGGCAACCCCACCGCCGTCGCCGAACTACACGAGGGCGAGACAGTCCTCGACCTCGGCTCGGGCGGCGGGATCGACGTGCTGCTCTCCGCCAAGCGCGTCGGCCCGACCGGCAAAGCACATGGTCTGGATATGACCGACGAGATGCTCGCCCTCGCCCGCGAGAACGCCCGGAAGGCCGGGGTCGAGAACGTCGAGTTTCACAAGGGCTACATCGAGGAGATACCACTCCCCGACGCGAGCGTCGACGTGGTTATCTCCAACTGCGTAATCAACCTCTCGGGCGACAAGCCCAAGGTGCTGCGCGAGGTCGCACGAGTCCTGCGACCCGGCGGACGCTTCGCCGTCTCCGACGTGATCGCCGACGAGAGCATGGATGACGCGACCCGCGCGGACATGCAGGCATACACCGGCTGCATCGCCGGGGCGCTCACCCACGAACAGTTCACCAAAGCGCTCAAAGATGCTGGCTTGATCGATGTCGAGATACGCGAGACTCACCGCGTCCACGCACAGGCCGCCTCCGCGATCGTCCGCGCCCGCAAGCCCTCCATGGACACCTGAGAGTCGCCGGGAACAAAATCGGCAGCCCGTACGTCTAGAGGTGCATATGGACTGCGAAGGCGCCCGCATCGCGATATCCGCGCTGCTCGATGCGGAGGAGAGCAAAACCGAGCGGGAGTCGCTCGATCTGCATCTGGCCGGATGCCCGGACTGCCGGCTTTGGCGCGAAGATGCGCACCAGGTCACCCGCCGCTTCCGCCTGGTGCCCGCGGAGGCGCCGGCACCCAGCCAGGACCTGCTCGACGCGGCGGCAGCCGCGACGCGGCGCTGGAGCTGGCCCGCGGCCGCAACGCGCACGCGCCTTGCGCTCGTGCTCGTGGCGCTGGGCCAGATCGTGCTCACGGTGCCGGTGCTGATCTTCGGCTCAGACCACAATGCCCCGATCCACGTCGCGCACGAGATGGGCTCCTTCGACCTTGCGCTCGCGGTCGGGTTCCTGGCCGCGGCATGGCGGCCCTCGCGCGCGCGGGGCATGAGCACGATCGTCGGCGTGGCGGCTCTGGCGCTGATCCTGACGGCCGTGATCGACCTCGCCCTCGGGCGCACGAGCCCGGGCGACGAGGCGCCGCACCTGCTCGCGGTAGCGGGCTGGCTGCTGCTGCGGCGGCTCTCCGCCTTCACGCCCGCACCGATCGAGGAGCTTTCGACCCCTGTGCCTGCATGGCTTTCCCGGCGGCTGCAGCGAGCCCCAAGCGAGATCGTCGAAGGGGGGGTATTCGAGCGCGACAGATTGATCCACACAGATTTGGAGAACGCAAACGAATCCGAGGTCGAGATGCCGCGGCGCAAGATGGGAGAGATGAGATGAGTACCGGCACGGCCAACCTCCACGGCGGAGCATCCGACAGCATCGCCGGGGGCGTGGTGAACACGCGGCTGCGCGCCTACTTCTTCTCCGACGCTCGCCGCACGCTGCAGACGGTGCTGGGGCTGATCTGGCTGCTGGACGGAGGGCTGCAGTTCCAGTCCTTCATGTACTCCCACGGCTTCATCGAATTCCTGACCGGCATGACCTCGGGCCAGCCGGGATGGATCTCCGGCAGCATGACCTGGGCGGCTCACACCGCCGAACACCACCTCGACATCTTCAACACCCTCTTTGCGCTGGTCCAGTGCTTCATCGGCCTCGGCCTGCTCTACCGCAGAACCGTCAAGCTGGCGCTGGCGATCTCCTTCCCCTGGGCGCTGATCGTTTGGTGGTTCGGCGAGGCGTTCGGGATGATGTTCATGTCGATGGCAAGCCCGCTGACGGGCGCGCCGGGCGCGGTGCTGATCTACGCGCTGATCGGCCTGATCGTGTGGCCGAACGGTCGACCGGGCGGGCTGCTGGGGGTGCGGGGCGCGCGCACTGCGTGGGCTGCGCTGTGGCTGGTGATGGCATGGCTGTGGCTGGAGGCCCCGAGCAGCAACGCCAGCGCGATCTCGCAGTCGATCAAGGCCGCGCCGTCGGGCATGAGCTGGCTCAGCAGCCTGCAGGAATGGCTCACCAAAGGACTCCACGGAAACGGCGTGGGGCTCGCGATCGCGCTAGGTCTGCTCTCAGCCGCGATCGGTATCGCCGTGGCTGCCAACTGGCGGCCGAGGACCTTCCTGAGCATCGCGATCGTCTTGAACCTCATCTTCTGGGTGGTTGGCCAGGGCTTCGGCGGTATCTTCGAAGGCGGAGCCACCGACCCGAATGCGGGTCTGCTGTTCATCGTGCTCTCCGCCTCTCTCTGGTGGCTGATCCCATACGGCAAGGCTGAGCAGGACCGCACCACCACATCTCGACCCGCAACCGCCCATGTCTGATCGAACCATCACCCTCCGGCGTCTCGGCGTCCGCGCTGTCACAGCTCTCGCGGTCGGCGTGCTGCTCGCCGGATGCGCGAAAGCCGACAAGAAGGAAGCAGCGTCGACGTCCTCCACCTCGACGACCTCGAGCGCGATGGCGGGCATGCAGATGAGCGCCGGCTCCTCCGGATCCAACGGCGTAGCGGCGATGTCGGTCAACGGCATCAAACCGATACCGACGCAGGTGCTCGCCTCCACCACCTGGGAAGGCATGAAGATCACCGCCCAGGCGATGACCGCAGTGCCTTTCGTCGTCTACAACGGCACCAAGGAGACCGAGATCAAGCCGGGGCCGAAAACCAGCTTCCACCTGATGGTGATGCTTGCCGACGAGCACACCAACGTGCCGATCCCCTACGCGACGGTGTGGGCGACGATCAGCAAGAGCGGCCACATCTACTACGACGACCGCCAGTGGCCGATGCTCTCGGCCTACATGGGCCCTCACTACGGCAACAACGTGAGCGTGCCGGGAGCGGGCACCTATGACCTGAGCCTGCTGATCAGCCCGCCGGTTTCGGCGAGGCACATCGAATATGCGCACGTCTGGCTCAAACCGCATCGCGTGAACCTCACCTTCACCTGGAAACCGCTCACGTGAGCAAATGCTGACCCGCCGGCGCCTGCTCACAGGCGCCGCCGCGGCACTCGGCGGCGCAGCGGTCGGACTGGGCATCGACCACGCGCTCAGCTCCGGCAGCGGCGTACCCGCGGTGGCGCTGGGCTCGGAGCCGCCCGGGTTGCCCATGCGCCAGCACGCCTGGACCGCGACGCTCACGCTCGACGCCGACGGCAACCCGGTGCCGCCGCGCTTCGACAGGCTGCTGTTCTTCGACGTGAAGGGCGCCCCCACGCCCGCTTATGCGCGGCTGCTGGAGGCGGCGCTGCGCACGCTGGAGCGCCGCTACCAGTGGGGACCATCCGGGCTGCTCTTCACCGCCGGCTGGGGGCCCGCCTACTTCCAGCGCACACTCTCGCGCCCCTCGCCGATCCCGGTCGCCAAGGCGCTCTCGAACTTCGAGCTGCCGCAGATCGACGACTACGAGCTCTGCCTGCACCTGGCCTGCGATGACGAGCAGCGGCTGATCTCGGTCGAGGACGCGCTGGTCCACGGCGCGCCGCTGGCGGGCGCCTACGGGCCGCTGGCGCTCGGCAGCGTGCTGCGCTGGCGCGAGACCCGCACCGGCTTCGTGGGCGCCGGGCTGCCGGCCGCCCACCAGGACGTCAGCGGCATACCCGCCGGCAAACCGGTGTCAGCGCTCACGCCACTGTTCATGGGCTTCAAATCGAGCCTGCGGCGAAACCAGGCCAGCGAGGACGACGTCACGATCCAGGACGGCGCCTTCGCCCAGGGCACCACGATGCAAATCAGCTACATGCGTCTGGAGCTCGAAAGCTGGTATCAGCAGCTCAGCCAAGCCGAGCGCGTGGCGCGCATGTACGCGCCGCAGGTGAGCCCTGCCGAAGCGGCCAAATTCACCACCGATGCCGAAAGCGACCCAGCGAAGTTCGGCGAAGCCGTCAGCCGCTACGGCGTGATCGGCCACTCGCAGGCCAGCGCCAGAGCACGCCGGGGCGGCAAACCGCTGATCCAGCGCCGCGACTTCGACACGATCGACGGCGGGCAGGCCGGGCTGCACTTTCTCTCGATCCAACGCAGCATCGAAGATTTCGTGACCACGCGCAAGGCCATGAATGCGACCGCGGCCCAGCTGCAGAACCCGGCGATCACCGACACCGTCAACAACGGCATCAACGAATTCATCTTCGTGCTGCGACGCGCCAACTACATCCTGCCGCCACGGCCGCAGCGTTCCTTCCCGCTGCTGAGCGGCAGAGAGCAGGCGCTTTCCTGAGTCTCAGCTGCGCTCGATCTGCGTCAGCGTTTTCTGCACCGCTTTGGCGTTGAAGGGCCAGGAGAACAGCGCGCGCTCGTCGCCTTTGCCGTCCACCACGTAGGCCATCTCGGAGTGGGTGATGTAGTGGACGGTGGTGCCCGCGATGTGCTTGGTCTGCACCTCGACTTCGGCGTAGTAGCGCTTCCACACCGCCCGCAGCTGCGCCGGCGTGCCCACTGCCCACTGCCATTGGGGCACCAGGCCCCAGCGGCGGAAGTCCAGCATCAGGTCGGTGTGCGTGTCGGCGTAGATGTCTACGCTGACGGCGATGATCTGCGGCCGCTCGTTGACCGGAAGCCTTTCGTCAGCTTCGTTTAGGACTTTGGCCTCCAGCGGGCAGAGGTTGCGGCAGAGAGGATCGATGAAGGTGATGATCAGCGGACGCCCGCGGTAGGCGGCCGGCGAGACGGCCTGGCCGTTCTGGTTTAGGAGAGTGAAGTTCGGCGCCAAGCGCTGGCCCTCGCCCCAGGTGAACGGTGTTTCCTGGGTGACTGAGTGTGCGCTGTCCCGCGAGGAGGGGCGGGGGCTGCTGCCGCGACGCAGCAAACCGACCGCGACGATCGGCACCGCCACGGCGACGGCGAACAGCGCGGCCATGCGCGGCAGCGCCCATTTCAGCGGGATGCCGGAGGCGCGGCTTGTGGCGCTCGCTGCGGGCTGCGGAGCGGCTGCCCCCTCCGGCGTCGCTGCGCCCTCCGGCGCGGGCGCCTCCCCGGGCGCGGGGCCGGCTCTGCGCCGGCTCTCAAGCCACGCCGCCCCGAACGCGATCGCCAGCATCACCGCCGCACCGATCAGCAGCGCCGTCGAAGCGCTCACGCCGGAGCTCGAGCTGGACGTATGCGATGACGAGGAGCTGGGGCTCGCCTTCGGGCCAGAGGCCGCCGCGGGCTTCGCGCCGGAGGCGAAGCTCACGCCGCCAGCGCCCACCAGCCGTTGCACAGCCGCCTGGGCCGCTGTAATCGTGCCGATTTCGCCCATGGGCACCTTGACGCCCGCAAGCGCCTTGTAGGCCGCCGCAGGCGAATGGCCCGGCCAGTTGATGCCGAAGCCATTCGGCATCGCCACGAGCAGCAGCCCTTTGTAGGCGAGCGAAAGCTCGATCCCGAGGAAGCGGGCATAGGTTCGCGGCTTGCCCCACAGCACGCTCACGGAGCCGAGGTCGTATTCGCTGGAGATCACCGCGACCCGGATCGGATAGCCCGCCTTGTTGGCCTTGGCGACGACTTCGCTCAGCGCCGTCTGGGCCGGCGGAGTTCCGTTCTGCTGCAACAGCACGAAGACCTGTTGGCTGAGCAGATAGTCGCTGGCGGGGTCCCCGTCGGCCAGCGCAGAGGGGCACAGGACGCAAAACATTGCGCCCACCAGCGCCGCCGTTGCAAGCGCACGCCTCATCGGTTCATTGTGATGCACATCTTCTTTTCATGTACCCGGTGGGAAGCGATAGGAGGCGTGCGGAGGTACGTGCGGGCCGACCTCCAGCACGATCTCTGCGTGCCTGCTCAGCGGCACGCCGCCTGGCGCTCCGCGCCAGCTGCGCCCGCCCACGAACACGGCGACTTCGGTGCCGGCGGCTGCGTGGAAGGAGGCGATCTGGCGCCGCGAGAGCGTCTGCCCCCAGGAGCGGAAGAGATCGGAGACGGTGAGCCGGCTGCCGGGACGGGTCAGCACCAGCCCGGTCGGGTCGAGCGTCGCAAGCGCCCCGTAGCAGCGCGCGCGGGTGATGCGGCCGGCGAAGGAGCTTCGCGGCGCCAGCGTGCCGATTCCCGCCGCCAGCAGCACCACCCTGTTCTGCGCGAACACCTCGACGTGGGTTCCCTCGCGCGCACCGAGCGCGGCCTTGCAGGGGCCGATCACGGGGCCACGTGCCGGTGGGTGAAAGGCAGCTCCTCTGCCGACCGGGCGCGCCTGCTGCAACAGCGAGGATGGAATCCCGCGATCTGTCGACCCACACCCTGCGAGCAGGAGCGCGGCGGCAGCGGCGGATGGGAGCGCCCTCACGCGGGGGAGCCCCGGCGCGCGCGTCGCGAGAGCGCGAGCGTGCCTTCGGGCAGGTCGGCCATCCGCACCACGAGCAGCAACAGGCCAGCCCCGGCGCCCAGGCAGAGTACGGCAGCGACACGGATCAGGAATGCCGGCATCGCCATCAGCACGTAGCCGTGGATCAGCGTGGGGATCAGTTCAAAGTCCTCCCACAGCGAGGCGACGCAGACCACGAACAGGAAGAAGCAGCCCGGCCTGCCCCGCAGCGTCCACGCAAGCGCTGCGATCACTAGCGCGAGGATCACGATCAGCAGCGCGATCTGCCAGGCGGTGATGCTCGGCCTGCCCTCCAACTGACGGCCGAGCGTCCCGATCACGGTCGCCGCGAACACCGTGACCGCGAGCGCGCGAGCGAGGTCCAGGTCCAGCTTTGGGCGGCGCAGCCGGTAGGCCGCAAGCACGCAGGCGAAGATCACGATCACCGGCCAGAACCACGCGATCGGCGGGTCGGGCGCGTGCCAGACGCCGCCGGAGATCGAGCTGAGACGGCCGTCCACGCGGACGGCAATGCTCCATCTGCCCACATACCTGGTGCCGGGCGCAAGCACCGTGGAGGCCAGCGCCGCCAGGCGGCCGTCGTGCCAGCTGTACTGGTGGGCGTCGCTGACCTTCTCCCAGCTCGGCTTGGTCCTGGCGGTCAGCCCGGCGGGCGGCACCTCCACCGGGATCAGGTTGAGGTAGTAGATCGCGGCGTTGCGGTTGACTTCGACCCCCCCGCGAGCGAAACGCAGATAGGGCGCGCCGCTGTAGTCGAGCACTTCCAGGCGCTGCCAGGGCGCCACGCGCATCCACAGGCGCAGATCCCCGTCCACCACCTTGGCGTCCACCCCGCTCGGGGCCCGGCCGACCTTTGCGAGGTAGCTGGACGCGTTCGGGGTGCTGACGCCGTGCGCCTGGGCCAGGGACGGAAGGGCGGCCAGCGCGGTCAGGCAGGCGAGCCCGATCTGAAGGGCTCGGCGCGCCGGATCGCGTACGCTGGCTCTACGCCGCAACGTGTTCTGCATGCCCGATCGATCCTGCGCGCGCTCATCTGCGCCTGCGTGCTCCTCGTCGCAGCCGGCGCCCTGCCCGCCGGCGCGCTGGGCGACGGCGATCCCGCAAGCGACGTGCTGGCCACCCAGTCGCTGTTCCTGCCCTGGGACGCGAACGTGCCAGGCGGCCGGCAGGCGCATCTGGCGGGGGTGCTCGCCGCTGCGCAGGACCACGGCTTCCCGATTCGGGTCGCGCTGATCTCCTCCGCGAGCGACCTCGGCTCGGTCACCGCGCTGTGGGGGCAACCGGAGTCGTACGCGCAATTCCTCGGGCAGGAGCTCTCGCTCGTCTACAAAGGGCTGCTGCTCGTGGTGATGCCGCACGGCTTTGGCCTGCATGGCTTCGCCCTGACGCCCGCCGCGATCGAATCGACGCTGGCCGGCATCAGCGCCCCGCGCAATGGCGCGCAGCTGGCGCAGGTCACGATCACGGCGATCGAGCGACTGGCCGCCGCGTCTGGCCATCCGCTGCCGAGCACTGCCGCCAGCTCCAGCGTGACGGCTGGCGATGATGGCGAAGGCTCGATCGGCGCCGGCCAGTGGGTCGTCTTCCTGCTCGGGTGCGTCGCGATCGCTGCCGCCTGGAGCGCCAGCCTGCGCGCGCGGCCACTGGGGAGACGACGCGAGATCTCGCCATGATCGCCCGTTCTTCACGTTCAGATCTTAGGTAGGCGCGATGCTGCGCATGAAACCCGAAACGGAGGAGGACCGATGCACAAGCTCAAGCTTGACTCCGAGGAGATGCACACCCCCGCGCTACTCAGGCCGCTGCTTCACGCACCAGATACCCAAGTACAGGCTGCCATCAGAGGGCCTGGACGCTGACGCCGCCTACCGGCTCGTGCACGACGAGCTGAACCTCGACGGCAACCCGGCGCTCAACCTCGCCTCGTTTGTGACCAGCTGGATGGAGCCGCAGGCCAATGCGATCGCGGTCGAGACGCTCGACAAGAACCTGATCGACCAGGACGAGTATCCGCAGACCGAGGTGATCCACCAGCGCGTGGTCTCGATGATCGGGCGCCTGTTCCACGCGCCTGTGCACGAGCAGCCGACCGGCACTGCGACGATCGGCTCATCGGAGGCGATCATGCTGGCGATGCTCGCCCACAAGCGCGCCTGGCAGCGCCGGCGCGAGCAGGCCGGGCTGGATACCGACCGGCCGAACCTGGTCATCGGCGCGGACGTTCACACCTGCTGGGAGAAGTTCACGCGCTACTTCGAGGTGGAGGCACGGATCGCGCCAATGGAGGAGGACCGCTATACGATCGGCGCCGATCAGGTGGAGGGGTTGATCGACGAGCGCACGATCGCTGTCGCGGGTGTGCTCGGCACCACCTTCACCGGGCAGATGGACGACCTGGCTTCCATCAACACGCTGCTTGCCCGCCTGGACACAGAGCGCGGCTGGCACGTGCCGCTGCACATCGACGCCGCCAGCGGCGGCTTCATCTCGCCGTTCTCCGAGCCCGATCTGGAGTGGGACTTCCGGCTCTCCCAGGTGCGTTCGATCAACGTCTCAAACCACAAGTTCGGCCTGGTCTACCCGGGCATGGGCACGGTCGTCTTCCGCGACCGCTCCGACCTGCCGCAGGAGCTCGTCTTTCACATCAATTACCTCGGCGGCGACATGCCCAACTACTCGTTGAACTTCTCACGGCCGAGCAACTCGGTGGTGCTGCAGTACTTCAACTTCCTGCGGCTGGGCATGGAGGGGTACCAGAGGATCGTCGCCACCGTGCTGGAGAATGCCAAAGCGCTCGCCTCCGGGCTGGCAAAGATCGAGGGCCTCTCGCTGATGAACGACGGCTCGCGCTTTCCGATCGTCGCACTCAGGGCAGATGAGCCGGAGGCGATCGACCTCACCGAGCTCTCACACCTGCTGCGCGAGCGCGGCTGGATCGTGCCTGCCTACACGCTGCCGCCGAATGCTGAGCACATCACTGTGCTGCGGATGGTCGTGCGGGAGAGCTTCTCGCGGGATATGGCCGACATGCTGGTGCACGACGTGCACCAGGCGCTGCATGCCATGCACGCGGGAGGGCGCGACGGGAAGCCGCGGAAGCGAATTCACTGCTGAGGGCGAACAGCCCGGCGAACCTGCGATGAACTGGAGGCTGAAATGACATACGTGATCGTCAATGACTTCGAGGGCGGTACGAAGGAGCAGTACGACGCGACCACCGCAGTGGTGCATCCGCCCGACGGCCTGCCCGCCGGCCAGACCCATCACTATGCCGGGCCTAGCGCGAACGGCTGGGTCGTCGTCGCGGTCTGGGAGTCGAAGGAGATCTGGGAGAAGTTCCGCGACGAGACGCTGCTGCCCGCCTTTCAGGCAGGGCAGTCCGTTTTGCCCGGCCCACCGAAGACAACGGAGTTCGAGGGCGAGGTCGAGCTCTAGAGGCAACCACTGCCGCCTCCAGCGGGACCGACCGGGAGCGGCCAGCCCCCGCAGGAGGGCGATCGTGCGGTATGGCGACCCGCTGCGATGGTCAGCGTGAAGAGGGCGATACTCCTCCCTTGCAGGTGGCCTCATGGACCTCCTGAGTCAACGTGCTCATCCGCTCGCTCCACGCATGGATCTTTTCGCTCAACGCGTGGATCTGCTCGGTGAGGTTGGTGTTCTTGGTGAGCAGGTCGCTCTGGAACTGCGCCAGCTCGTCTCTGTGCGCCGCCGCGGCTTCCTCGTTGGCCTTGTCGGTCCTCGTCTGTGCCTTCTGGGCGATGATCACCAGCGCACCCGTATAGAAGGCCACCCCGGAGAAGATCAGATTCAAGAGGATCCACGGCTCGGGGTCGAACTGGCCACCGTGCTCCAGCGCTTTCACCGTCGTTTCGATGTAGTGGATCGCGCCGTTGGCGAATACCCAGCCCAGGATGATCAGCGAGCCGATGACGACGAACTGCACGGTGCCCATGCCAGAGGCGACATTCTCCGCCACACGCTCCATGAAGCTGCTTCCGCCGGCATATGGCGACGGGCGCTTGCCGTCCCTCTGGTAATGCTCGTGGTGACGCAGAGGATCCTTCGTAACCGGGTTTTGCTGCTGAAGCTCCGTCGCTGACATCTAGCTCCCCTCTCGATAGATAGCGGTGGTTGATACCGCGCACCAGCTTAAGCTGCGGCGCCCTGGAAAAGGTCAAGGCCGGCTCGACGAGTCTCACGCCAGATCTCGGCTGCACTCGCGCGCGCGTGGCTCTGTGGCTCAGGGAATCTCGCGCGCGGCCGGCTCGGTCGAGTCGATGAAATCGTTGAGCACATCGAGAAAGCGCTCAGGCTCGTCTAGCTGGGGGAAGTGACCTGAATTCGGGAACACCTCCAGACGGCTGCTGGGCAGCCTTTCGTGTGTCGCGCGTCCGTGGGAAACGGGGATGATTGAATCGCGCTCGCCCCAGATCAGCAGGAACGGGAGATGTTCGGCCAGATAGAGCCGGTTTGAGGCGTCGACCCGCTGGCCACCGGGCTCCACGACCGAGCGAAGCGTGTGGACGAACGCGGCGCGGGCGGCGCCATCGGACAGCGTCGAGTGCCCCCGAGCGATCTCCTCCAGATCCGTCCCAAGGCCCAGACCCAGCGCCTTGAGCAAGCCGCCGGCGCGCGCGCCGGCGTCGAGCAGGCGGGTTGCCGCGAGGAAGGGCAGCACGAGTTCGGAGCCCGGGAGCGTCGCGGCTCGAAGCAGCCAGTTGACATCGCGGCCAAGGCCGCCGCTGTCGACCAGGACCAGTCGCTCGCAGCGCTCGGGGAACTGGTAGGAGAACTGCATCGCGATCCCTCCGCCGAGCGAGTGCCCCACGAACGTTGCCCGCTCGTGTCCGAGGGCGAGCAGCAGATCGCGCAGGCTGCTGGCGTGAGCGCCGAGCGAGTAGTCGCCTCTGGGCTTGGCTGACTCGCCGTGGCCGGCCAGGTCGGGGGCGATCACGGTGAAGCGGTCGGCGAGGTGGGGCATCACCAGCTTCCAGGTCGCCGAGCTGGACGTGATCCCGTGGACGAGCACCACGACGGAGCCACTGCCCGCTTGGCGGTAGGCCACGTCGTGGCCGTGCAAGGTCATGTACTTCATGTCTGCGCGGCTGAATTTTGTTGCAGGCGACATCGCAAGCTCCAGTTTTCTCGCTACCCTTGACTGGCAGGATCGCACGACGAGTAGATGGCTAGCCACAGCAATTGTGTTCTTTTGGTTGCTGGAGGTTCGCCCGGCGGCCTGTGCTGGATAGGCTGAGTGAATATCCCAGATGCCGGCTTTGTACGGCATGTCCGAAGACTGCCGAGGGAGTTGATCCGACGGCAACGCGCGGTACGCAGCTGAGCCCGACCGACGTGAGCGCGAATCGCGACCGCGTCCTTCCCGCCGAGGTGGGAGGCGGTATTGCGAGGTCCGATGGGGTACTGCTGACGGGCGCGACTGGGTTCGTCGGGATGGAGGTGCTGGCCCGGTATCTGGAGCGCACCGACCGTCGCGTGTATGCGCTGGTCCGGGGCGCAAGCGAGAGCGAGGTCACAGCGCGGATGCAGCACACGCTGACCTGCCTGTTCGGCGCCGATCATCCCCACTCGCAGCGCGTGGTGGCCGTGCGTGGCGACATCACGCATCCCGGCCTCGGTCTTGGTCGCAGGCGCGATCAGCTTGCCGAGCGGGTGAGCGAGGTCGTGCACGGGGCGGCGTCGGTGTCCTTCGAGCTCGGGCTTGAGGATTTGCGCCAGATCAACGTGGAAGGCACTCGGCGCGTGCTCGAGTTTGCCAAGCGCGCCGATGCGCTCGGAGGGCTGCGCCGTTTCTCCTACATCTCAACGGCGTACGTCGCCGGCGAGCACGCGGGGTACTTCAGCGAGGACGATCTCGACGTGGGCCAGCGTTTTCGCAACGCGTATGAGCAGTCGAAGTTTGAGGCTGAGCGCATGGTCACTCACGCACGCCGGCGACTGCCCGTAACGGTGATGCGCCCAAGCATCATCGTCGGGGAGCGCGACAGCGGCTGGACGCAATCGTTCAACGTGCTCTACTGGCCGTTGCGGGCGTTTTCGCGCGGTGCCTACGTCGCCTTGCCCGCGCGCCGAGACGCTCCGGTCGACGTGGTTCCCGTCGACTACGTCGCCGATGCGATCTTCGCGCTCAGCCAGGCCCCGGAGGCCGAGGGCGTCACCTACCATCTGACCGCAGGGCGCCATGCGACCAGCGTTGGTGAGCTCGTCGAGCTGGCGGCGGCGTATTTCAGGCGCCCGGCGCCGCACCTGATCTCACCTTCGGTATACCGCCGTGTGGTGCATCCGCTGCTGCTGCAAACCACCCGCAATGAGCGCGGCCGCCAGGCGCTCTCGCGCAGCGAGGTCTTCTTCCCGTACTTCGAGATGGCGGTCACATACGACGATCGTCGCTCGCGCGTTGCGCTTCGTGGAACCGGGATCGCGCCCACACCGCTGCCCCACTACTTCGACCAGCTCGTCGAGTTCGCGCTTGCCGCCGAGTGGGGGCGGCGGCCGATACCGCGAGCAGGTCTCGTGCCCCCAGCGGTGGGCTTCCCATATGACCACCTCGCCCGGGTTCGGCGCGCGCCACGCGTCCGCAGCCCGCGACCGCATCCCCGACGCATGGCGCAAGGCTCGCCGGCTCCAGCCGGCTCGGTGCAGCGATGACGAGCAGCTCCCGCCTATCGGCCCTCGACGCGTCTTTTCTGGCCGTGGAGACGCCCACCGCGCACATGCACGTTGGCTGGTCTGCGACGCTGTCAGCTCCCGCGCAAGGCCAGCTCCCGAGCTTCCCCCAGCTGCGCGACCACATCGAGCGGCGGCTCGGCCGCGCGCCACGCTACCGCCAGAAGCTCGCACACGTGCCGCTCGGCCTGCACGCGCCGGAGTGGATCGACGACCCGGGGTTCTCCGTCGATCGTCACGTCTACCGGGCACGAGGCCCACTCGAGGACCTTGCCGACGAGGTGATGTCGATGCCGCTGCGGCGAGATCGCCCGCTTTGGGAGATGTGGATCTGTGAGGACCTCGAACGCCAGCAGATCGGGCTCGTCGGCAAGGCCCACCACTGCATGGTCGACGGCATCGCCGCCGTAGAGCTGGCCTCCCTGCTGCTCGACCCGACGCCGCAGCCGCCCGATTGCTCGCCCGATGACTGGCGCGCGGCACCGGAGCCGAGCGGTGAGCGTCTGCTCGCGCGAGGAGTGCGCGACCTCGTGGGAGAGCAGCTCGGGTTGCTGCGCAGACCGCTACGTGTGCTCACCTCGCCCGCCCAGACGGCTCGGCAGGCGGCGACGGGCGCATTACAGGCGATCCGTGCGCTGAGCCACTCGGCGTACTCCGCGCCCGCAAGCGTGCTCAACACAGAGCTCTCGCCGCTGCGTCGCCTCGTCCGCACCCAACACCCCCTCGAAGATCTGAAGGCAGTGAAGCGGGCCTACGGCACGACGGTCAATGACGTCATGCTCGCCGCGGTCGCGGGCGCCGTGCGGGCCTATCTGATCCGCGAAGGCGAGCAGCCGGTTGCACTGAAGGCGATGGTACCGGTGAACGTTCGCGGCTCGGGCGACGTACTCGGCAACCACATCTCGTTTGTGTTCGCGGACCTGCCGTGCGACGAGGCCGACCCTTTGATCCGCCTGCGCCGCGTGCACGACACGATGAGCCGGCGAAAGCGCGATGGTGAGCACGAAGGAGCCGATCTGGCGCTGAAGGCCGCCGCTCTCACCCTTCCGGCCGTACAGCACAGCGTTTCCCGTTTCATGGCCAGCCCGCGCACGTTCAACCTCGTCGTCTCGAACATCCCCGGCCCCACGGAGCCGCTTTATATGCTCGGCTGCCCACTGCAATCCACCTACCCGGTCGTTCCGCTGGCCGACGGCCACGCCCTGTCTGTTGGGATGACCACGGTGCGCGATCTGGCCTGCTTCGGCATCTATGCCGACCGAGAGACGCTTCCCAACGCGGGCGGACTCGCGCGCGACATCGACGAGGCGCTGGCTGAGCTGCTCGCCGGCACCCGCAAACCGTGAACCCGGCGCCCGCACCTTCCCCCGAGCAAGACCCCGGAAAGCCGCGCTCTAGTGTCGCGACACCAGGGTTCCCTGCTGCATATCGTCGGCAGAGACCACGCCGGGGGCGAGCAGCACGATCCGCTCACCAGGGCGCAGCTTGATATCTGCGCGCGGCGTTAGGAGTCTGTGTCCTTCGCTGGCGGCAAGCACGATTGAGCCCGCCGGCCAGCGTATCTCGCCCAGGCGACGACCGCAGGCGGACGCCTGTGCGCTGATCGTAATCTCGAGAACCTCATAGCCGTCAAGCGGTGTGCTGGGGACATGGACTTGCTTGTGCGGCTCCTTGACGGCGAACTCGGCGGCTTCGGCGCCTCGCTCGATCTCGCGCCCCGATGCCTGAACGCGCCCCACCAACGCGTGCATGACATCTTCGCGCGTGACCCACCCTTGCAGCGTGTGCTCGTCGTGGGAGAGGACGGGCAGCCCGTCGTGGCCGTAGAGCACGAGCTGTCGCAGCGCCTGCTCCAGGCTCTCGTCGCCGAAGAGCGCCTGCGGCGCGCGTACGTCGCTTACGGGGCCGAGGAGCCTGGCCAACGCCTCGCGCGAGAGCGCAGCCGGCTCTGTGTCGGGATCGGTCGGCGCAGGCAGGCGAGTCCACCCGTCGCCCTCCGCGACGGGCTGCATCACCTCGGCAATGGTGAGTCTCGCCAGCGCGCCGGCGGCCTTCGGCTGCTCGATGTCGATGCCGCGGCGCAGCAGCTTGGTCGTATAAATGGAGCCGTAGGTAAGCTGCTTGCTAACGGCGGAGGAGATTCCGCAGGCGAGCATCACGGGGAGCGTCAGAGTGAAGTTGCCGGTCATCTCAAGGACGCTCGCGATCGCGGTCAGCGGTGCCTGGGTAGCGCCTGCGAAGACGCCTCCCATCGCGATCACGGCGTACATCGCCGCGGGGCCGATGTCCGTTCCGAAGATGTGGCGAGCGATCAGACCGAAGGCCATGCCGCCCGCTGCGCCGGTGAAGAGCGAGGGTGCGAACACGCCACCGGAGCCGCCGATTGAGAGGGTGAGACTTGAGGCGGCGATCTTGCCGAGCATCAGGATCACGATCAGCCAGAGCGCTTCGTGGCCGGCGAGGATGTTGTCCATTACCGGGTAGCCGACCCCATACATCTGGGGCAGCGCGAGCAGCAGTACGCCGAGCGCGATGCCGCCAACCGCGGGGCGCGCCCACTCCGGGCGACCCTTCCACAAGCGATCGAGATGGTCCTCCATGCCGTACAGCACCGTCTTGAAGCCGACGCCGAGCAGGCCGGCGGCGAGCCCGAGCACGGCGATCAGCAGATAGGTGGCGTCCGGTGGCGCGAGCAGGTTGTGCGGGAAGCTGGAGAAGAACGGTCCGGAGCCAAAGAATGCGCGGCTGATCAGATCGGCGGTGACGGCAGAGAGGGCGGTGCCAAACAACGCGTCCAGCGAGAATTCGCGCAGCACAATCTCAAAGCCGAAGAACAGGCCCGTCAGCGGAGCGTTGAACGTGCCCGCGATCCCGCCGGCGGCACCGCACGCGACGAGAATGCGCAGGCTGCGCTCGGACATACGCACCCGCTGGCCGACCGTGGAGGCGAACGCAGAGCCGATCTGCACGATTGGCCCCTCGCGGCCGACCGAACCACCCGTGCCGATGCAGATCGCTGATGCGAGCGCCTTGACGACCGTCACCTGCGGGCGGATCCGCCCGCCGTTCTCGGCGACCGCGAGCATCACCTCCGGTACCCCGTGACCGCGCGCCTCGCGAGCGAAGCGCTGGATCAGCGGCCCGTAGAGCAGGCCGCCGATCACCGGGATCACCAGGAAGAACCCGACGCCCAGCCACGCCAGGTGCAGGCTCGCCACGCGACCCTGCTGCCCAAACTGATCGTGCCCGGTCGCGACCCATGTGACGGCATAGACCAGCTCGCGAAAGACGACTGCGCCCAGCCCCGCCCCCACGCCGACCAGCAGCGCCATCACGACCAACCCCAGCCGCGAGCCGCCAAGCCATGTCGATACCGCGCGCGCTCTGCTCACTGGCCCCAGCCCAGCGACCAGTCCTGCTCGGGTACCTCGCCGGCCGCGTCGGCGAAGACCCGCAACGCCGTGAGCGCCGAGGCCCGTTCCGCGTGCGGCATGCGCCCCAGAATCTGTGCGATCTCAACACGGCGACGATGGGTCACCTCCCCCACCAGCGCACACCCCGCAAGGGTCAGCGAAACCCGCACCCCGCGGCGGTCCGCGCTGATCCTCCGCCGCTGCACAAGCTGCTTGCGCACAAGGCGGTCGCACATCCGTGTGGCCGTCGAAGGATCCACCCCCATGGCGCTCGCAAGATCGGCCGGGCGCTGCGGGCCGCGCGCCGCCAGTTCCACAAGCGCGCGGTACTGGGGCAACGTCACGTCCTCCCCCAGACCCCCCAGCGAACGCGCGGCGACCGCCACCAGCGCACGACTGGCGCCCAGCACCGCGTCGATCAGCTCGTCGCGATCCTCGGGGCGCTCCTCGGCCTTCCCGGTCGCAGCCATCCGATGCATACTGCGATTATTGCACTATGCATCGATCTGCCATCCCAGCAACATGTGGCCATCGCTCCCTTCCAACGGGAGCAGAGGCCAGTCAACGGCATTGAGGCTAATCCTTGGCCGAGAGCATCCTCATCGTCCGCACCATCAGCCAGCAGCCGACGGCGGCCCAGATCGCCAGAGTGACCAGATCGTGGCCCACGAAGCCCGAGCCCTGGGTCTGCTTGAAAGCGGGCCCGATCCCTTCGGCAACCCGCCGCAGGGGGAAGAACTTGCCGATTTCCACCAGTGCCTGCGGCTTGTAGATCGGGAAGAAGACGTTGGAGATGAAGGACAGCGGCAGCACGATCAGCATCAGCACGGGCATGCCGCTGTCTGGCTTGGGGATGAAGCGGGAGACGGCGATGCCGAGACTCGTGAAGCAGATGGTGCCGATCGCGACCGTGACGATCAGGCCGGGGACGGCGGCGCCGTTGACACTGGCTTTGTAGAAGATCACGCCGATCGCCAGCAGTAGCACGCAGGCGACCGCGATCGTGATCACCGTGCTGAGCACGATGCCACCGAGGTAGAGCGCCCAGGGCATCGGAGTCGTGCGCATCCGCTTCAGCACGCCTTCTGAGCGCAGCAGCGCGATCGACATCGCGGTATTGGTGAAGCCGATCACCATCACCGCATAGGCGATGATCCCTGGCACGTAGAAATTGATGTAGGCGATGTTGCCATCGCCTTTGACCGTTGCGCCCTGGGTGATCGCGCCGAAGATCAGCAGGAACATCAGCGGGAAGGCGAAGCTTGCAAGCGCTCGGCGCCGGTTGCGCCAGAAGGCGCGCTGCTCATAGAAAACCTGCCACGCCAGCAGCGAGAGATTGCGGCTGAAGGCCTGTGGCGGGCCGATGGCCGCTCTCTCCGAGTGGGCCTGCTCACCGATGCCTGTGCTCATCTCAGGGCCTCCAGGTGCGCGGTGTCGGAGGCGGGGTCATCTCCTCCGGCCGTCAGCGATAGGTAGACGTCCTCCAGTGTCGGCTGGGCGACGGAGAAGCCGCGTAGCTCCAGGCCGCGCTCCAGCGCCCACCCCGTGAGGACGCGTGTGGCCTGCATGCCTTCCGAGGTGCGCACGAGCACCCCCTCGCGGTCGCCTGCCACCTCAGCCCCGGCCGGCAGCGGCGGCAGGTCGGCAGGCCCGACGCCCTCCGGCAGCGCGAAGCGGATTTCGGTCGGCAGCTCCTCGCGGCCGCCGAGCTCCTGTGGCGGGCCGGAGGCGACGATCCGGCCTGCCGCCATCACCGCCACCCGGTCGGCGAGGTGCTGGGCCTCGTCCATGAAGTGAGTCGTCAGAAAGACGGTCTTGCCGAGCGAGCAGAGCGAGCGGATCGTCGACCAAGCCTGGCGGCGGGCGTGCGGGTCAAAGCCCGTCGTCGGCTCATCGAGGAAGAGCAAGTCGGGGTCGCCGACAAGCGCAAGCGCGAGATCGAGGCGACGACGCTGGCCGCCGGAGAGCGAACCGGCGCGCGCGTCGCGCTTGGCATCCAGCTCGACCAGCTCGATCAGCTCCTGCGCCGGACGGGATCGGGTGTAGTAGCGGCCGTACATCTCGATCAGCTCGTCAACCGTGAGGTCCTCCTGGATGCCGCAGGATTGCAGCACGACGCCGATCCGCTCGCGCATGCCGCGGTCGTTTCGTGCCGGGTCGTGGCCGAGCACCCGGACGGTGCCGCCGCTTGCCAGCCGGTGGCCCTCCAGGATCTCAGTGCAGGTGGTCTTGCCGGCGCCGTTGGGGCCGAGCATGCAGAAGACCTCGCCGGAGGCAACCTCGAAGCTGACGCCGCGCAGGGCCTCGGTCTCGCCGTAGCTCTTGCGCAGATCGTTGACCTCGATCGCCGGCCGCATCAGGACCAGGCTACTAGGCGGATCCACGGCCCCGCGAAAGGGTTGGCGCGCGGACCCGAGGCGCCCTCAGTGCGAAGAGTCGCTATCCGGCACAGGCACCGCGACGACGCTCAGCCCGTCGATCCCGACGAAGTCGTCTGGATTGCACGTGTAGACGGGCAGATCGTTCGCGAGCGCGATCGCAGCAATCATCGCATCGTAGGCTCTCGCGTTCGCCTTGCGACCAGCACGTCGCAGGCTGGCGGCTACACGCCCAAAAGCCCGCGCTGCCCCAGAATCGAAGGGCAGTGGGTCGAAGTCCGCCTCGGCCTGCTGGAGTTGAGCCTGACGAGCAGCTTTCTCGGTCTCCTCCTCACTCACAAGCGGACCAACGGAGAGCTCGGCCAACGTCACCGTCGTGATCAACGGCTCAGCCGGGAGCACGCTTGGGTCCGCCAGACGCGGCAGAAGGATCAAAGTAGAAGTGTCCAGCAGGCCGCGCTCGGGCCTATTCGTTTCGTCAATCGGCGCCTGCGTGCTCACAAGCTGGCGTCTAGCAGCGCATCGACGTCCCTGCGCAGCGAGCCGGGATCTACCAAGGGCAGTCGTCTCCAGCGACGCAGCAACGCGTCGGCCGTCAGCGGGGGCGGCGCGATTGCTCGCAGCTGAGCGACGGGCGTTCCCGATCGAGTGATCGTGATCTGCTCACCCCGCAACGCGCGATCAACGACATCGCCACCATGGTTACGCAGATCCCGAATGCTCACCTCAGCCATGCGCCAAATTGTATCACGCGTGATACAGATCCTTGTATGCCTCAACGCCGCGCTCGCGCCGCCTTCAGCCTCTGCACCTTCTCCAGCTCGACCTTGCGCAGCCGCACCGTCTCCGGGGTGACCTCCACGCAGTCATCCTCGGCCACGAACTCCAGCGCCTCCTCCAGGCTCAGACGCTTGGCCGGCGTGAGCCGCACCAGCACCTCCGAGGTGGAGGAGCGGATGTTCGTAAGGTGCTTCTCCTTGCAGACGTTGACGTCGAGATCGCCCGCGCGATTGCTCTCGCCCACGATCATGCCCTCGTAGACCTCCTCGCCGGGGCCGACAAACAGCGTGCCGCGCTCTTGCAGGCTCATCAGTGAGTACTGGGCGGTGACGCCGCGGCGGTCGGAGACCAGGGTGCCGGTGTTGCGGGTGCGCAGCTCTCCCGCCCAGCGCTCCCAGCCCTCGAAGACGTGGTGCATGATGCCGGTGCCGCGCGTCTCGGTCATGAATTCGGTCCGGAAGCCGATCAGGCCGCGGGCCGGCACCAGGTACTCCATCCGCACCCAGCCGGTGCCGTGGTTTGTCATGTGCTCCATCCGTCCCTTGCGGGCGGCGAGCAGCTGCGTCACTACGCCGACATGCTCCTCGGGCACATCGATCGAGAGGCGTTCGACCGGCTCATGGCGGTGGCCCTTGATCTCCCTGATCAGCACCTGCGGCTGACCGACTGTGAGCTCGAAGCCCTCGCGCCGCATCATCTCCACGAGCACCGCGAGCTGCAGCTCGCCGCGGCCCTGGACTTCCCAGGCTTCCGGCCTGTCAGTGTCCTTCACGCGCAGCGAAACGTTGCCGACCAGCTCCTGATCGAGGCGGCCCAGGACCTGGCGTGCGGTCAGCTTGCTGCCCTCTCTGCCTGAGAGCGGCGAGGTGTTGATGCCGAGCGTGACCGAGATCGAGGGCTCGTCCACCGCGATCACCGGCAGCGGCCGCGGATCCTCCGGGTCGGCGAGCGTCTCGCCGATTGTCACCTCGGCGATGCCCGCGATCGCGATGATCTCGCCCGGGCCGGCCTGCGGCGCGTCCACCCGTTCAAGCGCCTCGGTCACGTACAGCTCGGCGACCTGCGCTTTCTGGATGCTGCCGTCGGCCCTGCACCAGGCGATCTGCTGGCCCTTGCGGATGTTGCCGTTGCGGACCCGGCAGATCGCCAGGCGGCCGACGTAGGGGGAGGCGTCGAGGTTGGTGACGAGCGCTTGCAGCGGATGGTCGGGCTCATACATGGGCGGCGGGATGTGCTCCACCATCAGCTTCAGCAGCGGCTCGATGCTCTGACCCTGCTCCTCCGGCTTGGCGGGGTCGTAATGCAGTGTCGCCTTGCCAGCCTTCGCGTTGCAATAGACGATCGGAAACTCGATCTGGTCCTCATGCGCGTCGAGGTCGATGAACAGCTCGTAGACCTCGTCCACGACCTCGGCCACGCGCGCGTCGGCGCGATCGATCTTGTTGATAACGAGGATGACCGGCAGCTTCGACTCCAGCGCCTTGCGTAGCACGAAGCGGGTCTGCGGCAGTGGGCCCTCGGAGGCATCGACGAGCAGCAGCACGCCGTCGACCATCGTCAGCCCGCGCTCGACCTCGCCGCCGAAGTCGGCGTGGCCAGGCGTGTCGACGATGTTGATCTTCACGTCCCCAAAGCGCAGCGCCGCGTTCTTGGCGAGGATCGTGATGCCGCGCTCGCGCTCGATGTCCATCGAGTCCATCACGAGGTCCTGGACCTCCTCGCCAACCCTGAAGGAGCCGGTCTGCCGCAGCATCGCGTCCACGAGCGTGGTCTTGCCGTGGTCGACGTGCGCGATGATCGCGATGTTGCGGATGTCGCTGCGGGGGGTGAGCAAAGCTCCGACAGGCTAGCGGCCTGCGGCGCGATCAGCGTTTGGCGGTTGTGACCGAGGCCGGTGGGCGGCTCGACGTCGCTGAAGGCAAGGCGGCCGAAGAGGAGCTGCTTATGCGGCGTGGGCCGTCTCGGCAGGCACGTAGTGCTCGAAGGTGAGGTCCTCGGGCGGCTGGGCGCCGCGCTCCTCCGCCTCACTGGCCAGGGCGAATCTGGCCGCTTCCTCGGCATACGCAGGATCGTACGAGTCAGTGCCGCCGGTCAGCCCAGCGATGTCCGGTGACTCGAAGCTCCAGCCATATCCGGAGGCGTGGTGATGGAGGATTCGGATCGTCTGCATGTCTTGTCGCTCAGGGTAGCGACGGTGGGGCCCGCTCAGCGCTGCACAGCCCCGACCAGCATCCGCCGCCCGGTCTGCGCGCCAAAGCGCGCGAGCGCAGATGGAACCCGCTCGGCCTGCGCGATCACTTCCTCAAGCGCCGAGGCGAAGCGGCGGATCTCCGACTCCTCGATCACCAGCGCAGGCAGCGCCTTGATCACGTTCATGCGGTGCCCGGCGACCTGGCAGAAAATGCGGTGCTCGTGAAAGAGGGGCACGGTGATCAGCTGGGAGAAGAGGCCGGGTTGAGCGCGCTCAACCGCCTTCCAGACCGAGCGTCGGGCGCGTCCGCGCGGCGGGCCCAGCTCGATCGCCCACATCAGCCCCTGGCCGCGCACGTCGGTGACGACCTCGTAGCGATCCACGAGCGGCCTGGTCAGCTCCAGCAGCAGCTCGCCGAGGCGATCGGCGCGCTCGATCAGGCCCTCCTCGTCGAGCACCTTCAGCGTGGCGAGCGCGGCCGCGGCGGCGAGATCGTTGCCGCCGAAGGTGGAGCCGTGACGCACCGCGCGCTCCATGCCGTCGAAGACCTGCTCAAACGCGGCGCGCGAGACGAGCACCGCACCGATCGGCACCAGTCCGCCCGAGAGCGCCTTGGAGAGGCAGATGAGGTCCGGCTGGAGGTCCCACCGCTCCAGTGCGAGGAAGCGGCCGGTGCGGCCGAGGCCGGTCTGCACCTCGTCGCAGACAAACAGCGCGCCGGCGTCTTTGCACAGACGCTGCGCGGCCTGCAGGTAGCCGGGCGGCGGCAGGTTCACGCCCTTGCCCTGGATCGGCTCGACCACGAATGCGGCGACGTCTCCGCGTTCCAGCGCGCGCGCGAGCGTCTCCTCATCGCCGAAGGGCACCGGATCGCACCCGGGCAGCAGCGGGCCGAACCCGTCCCTGAACTCAGCGTTGCCGTTCAGCGACAGCGAGCCGAGCGTGAGCCCGTGGAAGGCGTGCTCGGCGTAGAGGATGCGCGGCCTGCCCGTCGCCGCGCGGGAGATCTTGATCGCCGCCTCGACCGCCTCGGTGCCGGTGTTGGCGGGTACCATCGCGCCCACGGAGCCCGGAGCGCGCGCCAGCAGCTGCTCGGCCAGGACGCCAGAGAGCAGCGTCACTCCGAGCTGCGGCAGGTTGCCGGTTCGCGCCTGCATCACGGCCTCGACGGCCTCGACGGCCTCCGGGTGGTTGCGCCCGATCGCGAACACCCCGTAGCCGCCGAAGAGGTCGAGGTATCGCTGCCCCGAGGAGTCGATCAGGTGCGCACCCTCTCCGCCCACCCAGGTCTTGTCGAACCCGAGCGTGCGCACGATCCGGCCCACCTGGGGGTTCAGAAAGCGATCGTTGAGCGCCATCTCCTGCCCGGTGCGCTGCGCAAGAATCTCGCGCACAGAAAGCTGCGTCGGCATCAGCTAAGGGTACGATGCGCAGATGCTTCTCGCTAGGCCAGCTTCGCTGCGCGATGAGCTTGCAAGTGCGCTGCCGGAGCGCCCCTTCACGCTGCGGTTCTGGGACGACTCCGAGTTGCCCGCCACCTCTGGCAACGGGGACGGTCCGACCTTCAGCGTGCGCTCGCCCGCCGCGGTCGCCCACATGCTGCGCGCCCCCGGACAGCTCGGGCTGGGACGCGCCTACGCTGCCGGGCAGCTGGAGGTGGATGACCTGGACAAGGTGATCGCGTTGCTTGACACCTACAAGCCGGCACCGATCGATCACGCCGCCAGGGCCCGCCTTGCGCTCGCGGCCGTGCGTGCTTGCGGCGTGATGCTGCCGCCGCGCGTCCCGCCGGCCGAGCTGCAGCCAAGCGGGCGCCGGCACAGCAAGGAGCGCGACGCTCGCGCGATCCGCCACCACTACGACGTCGGCAACGACTTCTTCCGCCTATTCCTGGGCGAGACGATGACCTACAGCTGCGCGGTCTGGCGTGGTGCGAAGACGCTCGAGGAAGCCCAGCGCGACAAGCTCGAGCTCGTGTGCAGCAAGCTGAAACTAAAGGCGGGCGAGCGGGTGCTCGACGTGGGCTGCGGCTGGGGCGCATTCGTGATGCACGCTGCCGGCAACCACGGGGTGAGCGCGGTGGGGATTACGCTCTCGCCCTCCCAGGCGGAGCTCGCGCGCCGACGCGTGGAGGATGCCGGCCTCTCGGACCGCGTCGAGATCCGCCTGGCCGACTACAGAGATCTGGCCGGCGAGCGCTACGACGCGATCGCGAGCATCGGCATGGTCGAGCACGTCGGCTCAAGCCAGATCGACGTCTATGCCCGCCAGCTCGCGGCGCTGCTGCCCCACGGCGGGCGCCTGCTCAACCACGGCATCTCGCGTCTGCGCCACGGCGACCCGGAGGCGGGACCGTTCTCGGAGCGCTACGTCTTCCCGGACGCCGCCCCGCTGCATCTCTCGCGCGTGCAGATGGCGCTGGAAGGCGCCGACTTCATCACCCAGCACGTCGAGGGGTTCGCGGCCGACTACGCGCGCACGCTCGGCGAGTGGATAGCGAACCTGGATGCGAACCTCGAGGAGGCGCAGCGACTGGCCGGCGCCGAACGCCTGCGCGTCTGGCGCCTCTACCTGCGCGCCGCCCGGAAGGGCTTCCTCAACGGCTTCACCGGGATTTACCAGACGCTCGCCGTCCGAGCGTAGGTCTCAGGAGACCGCGCTCGGCTCCGGCTCGTGCGCCGGCACACCGGCCGCCGCGTAGGCCTCCGCGGCGTCGAGCGTCTCGGTCTTCAGCAGCGCCTGTGCAAGGCTTTCCAACTGCTCGCGGTGCGCCAGCAGCAGGCGCGTCACCTCCTCATGCGCGCCCTCGACGAGCTTACGCACCTCCTCGTCGAGCAAGCGCTGGGTCGACTCAGAGGTCGCACTGACGCCGGGCAGGAACATCCCATCGCCATCGGCGGGGAGCACGGCGATCGGGCCCACCGCCTCGCTCATCCCCCAGCGTCCCACCATCTGACGCGCGATCAGGGTCAGCTGCTGGATGTCCGACTCGGCGCCCGAGGTGATCGTGCCGTAGACGATCTCCTCCGCCACGCGCCCGCCAAGCGCCACCCGGATCTTCGCGTCAAGATCCTCCCGCGAATAGGAGACGCGATCGGAGTCCGGCGTTGAGAGCGTGACGCCGAGCGCCATGCCGCGAGGGATGATCGAGACCTTGCGCACAGGGTCTGCGCCCGGCGTGAGCATGCCCACGAGCGCATGCCCAGCCTCGTGATGGGCAGTGCGGGCGCGGTCTGCCGGTGAGAGCAGGATGCCGCGCGGCGAGCCGAGCATGATCTTCTCCAGCGAGTCGGTGAAGTCGGCCATCTCGACCTTCTGATGCCCGCGGCGGGCGGCCAGCAGCGCCGCCTCGTTGGCGAGGTTTGCGAGGTCCGCGCCGACCATGCCCGGCGTTGAGGATGCAAGCGCGTCCAGATCGACGCTGTCCGCCAGCGGAATCGAGCGCGTGTGCACCGCGAGGATTTCGGCGCGGCCCTTGCGATCTGGAGCCTGGACGGCGACGCGCCGGTCAAAGCGCCCGGCGCGCAGCAGCGCCGGGTCGAGCACGTCGGGACGGTTGGTGGCGGCGAGCACGACGACCGCCTCGGAGGACTCGAAGCCGTCGATCTCGGTCAGGATCTGGTCGAGCGTCTGCTCGCGCTCGTCGTTTGCGCCCGTCACCGACACCGAGCCCTGGCGCGAGCGCCCGATCGCGTCGAGCTCGTCGATGAAGATGATCGACGGCTCCGCCTCCTTGGCCTTGGCGAACAGGTCACGTACGCGGGAGGCGCCGACGCCGACGATCGCCTCGATGAACTCCGAGGCGGAGATCGAGAAGAAGGCCGCGTGCGCCTCGCCGGCGACCGCGCGCGCGAGCAGCGTCTTGCCTGTCCCCGGCGCGCCCGCGAGCAGGACGCCGTGCGGCATGCGCCCGCCGAGGCGTCCGTAGCGTTCGGGGTTGCGCAGGAAGTCGACGATCTCGGTCAGCTCGGCCTTGGCCTCGTCGATTCCCGCGACGTCCTTGAAGGTGACGCGGATCTTCTCCGGGTCCACGCGGCGGGCCTGCGAGCGCCCGAAATTCCCGAGGGCGCCCATCCCTCCGCCGGCCGCGGCGCGGCGCGCGATCAGGATGAACAGCCCGACGATCAGCAGCGTGGGGCCGAAGCCGAGCAGCAGCTCGGCAAGCAGCGAGGTGGTTTTGGTGGTCGACTTCGCGTTGATCTCGACGCCCTTTTCCTGCAGCAGCCCAGCCAGCTGGCTGTTGTTCCAGAAGCTCGGCACCTCGGTGGCAAACTGCTTGCTGGGCGTCGCTTTGGAGTCGCTTGCGGGGTAGTGCAGCTTGACCTTGAAGGTGCCCTGAATCGTGTAGCCCGTGGAGGAGATCGACTTCACCTGGCCGGCCTTCACCTCCTGCAGGAAGAACGGGTTGAACGACACCGTCACCCGCTGTTCACCAGCCGAGGGCTCGAACAGCAGCACCGAGAGCCAGTTGAACGCGATCAGGATCAGCACGAACCAGAGAAAGCCGCGCCGGCGGTGCGGCGGCGGACCTGTGGGCTTCTGCTCGGGCATGCCCCGCCCATCTGGGGCGGGCGCCACACGCCAGCCTCGCTTGTCGCGCGGCATCGGTGGATGCGCGTCGCGCCGGTGCTGGCGCGACGCCGTGGGCTCGCTGGACGGGTCGGGCGCTGCGCTCACCGGATTCTCACGATGCCCATGCTACGCACCGCGGCTGGGCGGCGGTACAGCGCACGCTCGCTACTCGGGATCGGTGATCTCCACGGCGCCGAATCCGTCGAGTGGAGCGTCGACGAAGAAGATCTCCATCGTGATGTCTGGCTCGACGTGCGCCTGGCTGAGAAAGGCGAGCACTTTGCGACCGGTCAGCTCTTCGATGACCTGCTTGTATCTGTTGGCCATCACCTGTTGGAAGTCCTCGCGCATCGCCACGACACGCTCGGGCTGCCCGCTGTCCATGATCGTCTGCTCCAGCGGCGTGAAGCCGCTGCCGCGCATCACGACGACGATGATGTCATCCAGCGCATAGGTCTTGGCCTTCATCGGCCCGCGCCCGTAATTCTCGCGCAGGATGCCGACGATGCTGGTCGAGATTGCGGCTAGCAGCTGTCCGCCGCTGAGGGACTCTCCGCCACTGAGAAACGATTGCACTAGCTCACTCCCGTGTCCGGCGGAGTCCGCGAGACCCCGTCCGTCCGTCGCTTGTGATGGTCGCCGGCCCAGCCAGAGGGGGCAATCCCACTCAGACTCTGCCTGCCTTCAGGTTAGCGGTTCGCGTTAACCATCAGTCGCGCCCCTAGCTCAGGTGCTCGAGGTCACGGGGTTGAGCACGAAGACCTCAACCGTCGACTCGCCACGGGTGCTGATGCCGCTGAGGAAATTGCGCACGGTCCGTTTGGTGAGGCGTTCGACGCACGCCACGAGCTGCGTCTCCATCGCGTGGTGCAGCACGTCACGCTGCGCGCGCACAAGCTCCTCTCGCCCGACCGCGGCAAGGCTGCGCTCCGCCTTCGTCGCGCCGTTCTCCAGCAGGCAGACGACCACATCCTGATAGACGAACGCGCGCGATTTCGTCGCTCCGCGGCCGGTGAAGTCCGCGACCAGCCGGCCGAGATCGTTGGCCAGCGCCGCGTGCAACGGCCCACCGGCAAGCCCCCCGTCTGACGCCATTATCGCGGCCTCCGTCTCGGCTCTGCTGATTAAAATAACCGTCAACGAGCGGAGAGGAAGCGGCTCGAATATGGCGTTTCGTCACCAATCAGCCTAGCGGGTCCGCCGATGCCCGCTCGACCCGCAGCTTGATTGCCCGCCGGGCGCGAGCTATGATGCCGATCAAAGCGGTTCCCCTGCATGGCCACTGGTCATTGACGGGAATGGCGTCCATAGAGCGGAACGAGCCCGCGGTCACATGTTTGGCCGACTCTTTCTGGTCCGCGATAACTCGGCGGCTCCGCGGGGGAGCCGAAGGGAGAGCGGATGGGCTCAGAGTCCGAAGCGCAGTGGGTCCGGCGCCTGCTGGATGTGGGTCGCGCGCTGACGGGAGAGCTCGACCAACGGGTGGTGCTCGACCGCGTCCTGCAGACGGCGCGGGAGATCACGGGAGCACGCTACGCCGCGCTGGGGATCCTGAATGAGCAGCACACCGAGCTGGCTCAGTTCTTGACAGCAGGTGTGGGCGAGGAGACCCGCAGGGCGATCGGAGCTCTGCCGCGCGGCCGGGGCGTGCTGGGCGCGCTGATCGACCAGCCGCGGCCGTTGCGTCTGCCCGACGTGGGCCAGCACCCGAGCAGCTACGGGTTTCCGCTGGGCCATCCGCAGATGCGCGGCTTCCTGGGAGTGCCCGTGATGATCCGCGGGCAGGTGTGGGGCAACCTGTATTTGGCCGAGAAGCTGCAGGGGCAGTTCAGCGAGTCGGACGAGGAGGCCGCCGTGATCCTCGCCGAGTGGGCCGGCATCGCGATCGAGAACGCGCGCCTGTATGAGACCAGCGAGCGGCGCCGCGAGGAGATGGAGAAGGCATGTCGCAGTCTGGAGGCCACGCGCGACGTCGTGATCGCGATCGGCGGCAATGTCGCGCTCGAGCACGTGCTGGAGCTGATCGCCAAGCGCGGGCGAGCGCTCGTGGACGCCCGCAGTCTCGTGATCATGCTGCGCGACGGGCGCGATCTCGTCGTGCACACGAGCACCGGCCATGTCGGGCAGGATGTGTGCGGCATGCGCCTGTCGATCTCGGAGTCGACGTCAGGGCAGGTCCTCGAACGTCGAGACTCCGAGCGGATCGCAGACCTCGCTTCGCGGCGGATAGCTCCACGCGAGCTCGGCATGACCAAATCCCAGACGGCGCTGCTCGTGCCGATGCTCCACCGCGGCGAGGGGGTCGGGGTCCTCGCCGCGTTCGACCGCGGCAGCAACGGCGATGCGTTCACGCAGGACGACGAGCAGATGCTGCTCACCTTCGCCGCGAGTGCCGCGACCGCCGTCACGCTGGCGCAGAGCGTGCAGGCAGATCGGCTGCGCAGTTCGTTCGCCGCCGCCGACGCCGAGCGCCGCCGGTGGGCACGAGAGCTGCACGACGAGACACTTCAGAGCCTTGCCGCCCTGCGCGTCCTGCTCTCCGCCGCGCTGCGCCTGGAAAACCTGCCACAGGCACAGGACGCAATGCGCCAAGCCATGGAGCATCTGGCGCGGGAGACGGAAAACCTCCGCTCGATCATCACCGATCTGCGCCCCGCTGCCCTCGAAGAGCTCGGGCTGAAGGCGGCGATCGAGTCCCTGCTCGACCGTCACCGTCAGCAGAGCGACTTCCAGCTCGAGTGCGAGATCTCACTGAGCAGCCCCGAGACCGGGGCGGGACCGCTGCCCGCAGAGCTCCAGAGCGCCACCTATCGGCTCGTGCAAGAGGCGCTTACGAACGTCGTCAAGCACGCGCACGCCAAGACCGTTCACGTGGGCATCACAGAGTCCGCCGGAGCGGTGCTGATCAAAATCCAAGACGACGGCAATGGCTTTGACACCAACTCCAACGGTCATGGATTCGGGCTGGCCGGGATGCGTGAGCGGGTGCATCTCGCTGGCGGCACGCTCAGCATCCAGTCCGGAAAGCTTGGCACTTTGCTCACGGCGCTCCTGCCCATTGCAGCCAGAGCCACCCCGCCCTGGATGGCCGGAGCTCGCAGCCAGCAGCATCTCGACTCACAGAACGGCGACTCGCCGCAAGCGCCTGCGCCTATTGAAGGCTCGCCATCACGTGCTTGATGACGGTGTAGTCCTCCAGTGAATACACGCTGAGGTCCTTGCCGTAGCCGGACTGCTTGAAGCCGCCGTGCGGCATCTCGGAGACCAGCGGGATGTGATCGTTGATCCAGACACAGCCGAATCGCAGCGCGGCGGAGACGCGCAGCGCGCGTCCGACGTCGCGGGTCCAGACCGAGGAGGCCAGCCCGTAGCGGGTCGCGTTGGCCCACTCGATCGCGCTCTGCTCGTCGCTGAAGCGCTGAACGGTGATCACGGGCCCGAAGATCTCGCGCTGGATCATCTCGTCATCCTGCCCAAGGCCGGCCACGACGGTCGGCTCCAGGAAGCTGCCCGGCAGGTCTGGCTCGCGGCCGCCCGTGACGATCTCCGCGCCGGAGGGCCGGCGTTCGAGGAAGCCCTCGACTCGCTCGCGCTGGCGCTGCGAGTTGAGCGGCCCAAGCGTGGTGTCAGCGGACAGCGTGTCACCCACCACCAGCCCCTGCGCCTGCTCGGCCAGCCCGGAGACCACGTCGTCGTAGACGCCGTCTGCGACCAGTACCCGCGTGGCGGCGGTGCAGTCCTGGCCGGCGTTGTAGTAGCCGGTGCCGGCGATCGTTTCGAGCGCGCTGCTGAGCTCCACGTCATCGAAGACGATCACGGGCGCCTTGCCACCGAGCTCCAGGTGAACACGCTTGAGCGTTTCAGCAGCGGTGCGCGCCACGCGCTTGCCGGTCTCCACCGAGCCGGTGAGCGAGACCATGTCGACGTCGGAATGCTCGATCAGCGCCTGCCCGGCAGGCTCGCCGCGCCCGGTGATCACGTTCAGGACGCCGGGCGGCAACACTCCGCTGGCCCATTCGGCGAACCTCACCGTGGATAGCGGTGTCGTCTCCGCCGGCTTCAGGACGACCGTATTGCCGGCCGCAAGCGCGGGCGCAATCTTCCAGATCGCCATCATCAGCGGGTAGTTCCAGGGCGTCACCTGGCCGATCACGCCGACCGCTTCGCGGCGCACAAACGATGTGTGGCCCTCCATGTACTCGCCCGCAGCCCGGCCCTCCAGGCAGCGCGCGGCGCCGGCGAAGAAGCGCAGGTTGTCAGCCATCACGGGAATCTCGTCGGACTTGACAGCCTCGATCGGCTTGCCCGCGTCGGTCGCCTCCATCCGGGCGATCTCATCGCCGTGGCGCTCGATGATCTCGGCCAGCGCCAGCAGCGCCTCCGAGCGTTGCGCGGGCGTGGTACGCGACCAGGAGGCGAACGCCTGCCGGGCCGCGCCGACGGCCGCGTCCACATCCTGCAAAGTGGAGTTGTGCGCCAGGGCGATCTGCTCGCCGGTGGCGGGATTGACGATCTCTTCGAGCTCCCCCCGCGAGTCCACCGGCTCGCCGGCGATCACGTTACGCAGCGTCTGCACCTCAGCGCGCTCCAAGGCCCGCCGCGGGGCGTCGCTTGACGATCCGCTCCCACGCCTCGGTCAGGACCGGCCGCAGCACAGCCTCGATCTCTTCAAACTGCTCGGTGTCGGCGATCAGCGGCGGCGAGAGCTGCACGATCGGATCGCCGCGATCATCGGCCCTGCAGATCAGCCCGCGCTTGAAGAGCTCGCCGGAGAGGAAGCCACGCAGCAGCTCCTCGGACTCCTGGTCATTGAAGGTCTCCTTGGTGCCCTTGTCCTTGACCAGCTCGATCGCGCAGAAATACCCAACGCCACGCACGTCGCCGACGATGGGCAGATCGCGCAGGCTATCGAGCATCTCCCGGAACGATGCCTCCCTGCTGCGGACGTGCTCGCATAGCCGCTCGCGCTCCATGATCTCGATGTTCCCCTGTGCCACCGCGCAGGAGACCGGATGCCCGCCGAAGGTGAAGCCGTGGGTGAAGGTGGTCGCGCCGTGCAGGAACGGCTCGGCGATGCGATCGCTGGCGATCACCGCCCCCATAGGTGCATAGGCGGAGGTGATGCCCTTCGCGCTGGTGATCATGTCGGGCAGATAGTCGTAGCGCTCGCAGCCGAACCAGTGGCCGATGCGCCCCCAGGCACAGATCACCTCGTCGGATATCAGCAATACGCCGTAGCGGTCGCAGATCTCGCGCACGCGTTGGAAGTAACCGTCCTGGGGCACGAAGCAGCCGCCACCGTTTTGGACCGGCTCCAGGATCACCGCGGCGACGGTGTGGGGCCCCTCGAACAGGATCGCCTCCTCGATCGCGTCGGCCGCCCACAGCGGATCCCTCTCCGCGGGCCAGCGGTAGGAGTTGGTGTTGGCAACGTGGCGGCCGCCCGGCGTCAAGGGCTCAAACGGCTCGCGCAGCGGCGGCAGCCCGGTCGCGGTCAGCGCCCCCATCGAGGTGCCGTGGTAGGCGAGGTAGCGGGAGATGATCTTGTGCCGGCGCGGCTCCCCCTGAGCGGTGTGGTAGGCCTTGGCGAGCTTCCACGCCGACTCGACCGCCTCCGACCCGCCAGATACGAAGAAGACGCGGTTGAGGTCGCCCGGCGCAAGGCTCGCGATCTTGGCCGCCAGCTCGATCGAGCGCGGATGCGCGTAGCTCCAGTTTGTGTAGAACCCGAGCTCTGCCATCTGGCGCGCGGCGATCTCCCCCAGCTCGGCGCGGCCATGACCGACGTTCACACAGTAAAGGGCTGACAACCCATCCAGATAGCGGTTTCCGGCCTGGTCGTAGACGTAACAGCCGTCCCCACTGACGATCACAGGCAGATCGCCATGCTCGTAGGCCCCCATCCGTGTGAAGTGCATCCACAGGTGCCGCCTGGCGAGCTCTTGGAGGTCAGCCATTCGCGGTATTGTATCGTCTGTTACGACTTCTCTCCGGAAGGAGGAGGGGATGGGAGTGGCAGACGCAGGCGCATCGGGAGCGCAGGGGCCCGGCGAGAGTCTGAGCCCGGTCGGCATGGGGGCCGCGAGCGGCCAGATCGTGCACAAGGGCCTGAAGAGCAACGCGATCGGCTACGTCTCGAACATCGTGATCGGCGTGGCCTCGACCGCGCCGGCCTACTCGATCGCGGCGACGCTCGGCTTCATCGTCGCCGACCCTGGCGTCGCCACGCATGCACCGGCGGTGCTGCTGGCCGCGTTCGTGCCGATGCTGTTCATCTCGCTCGGCTACCGCTATTTGAACAAGGCCGACCCCGACGCGGGGACAACCTTCGCGTGGACCACACGCGCTTTCGGACCCGGCACCGGCTGGGTCAACGGTTGGGCGATCTTCCTGGCCGACGTGCTGGTGATGGCCTCACTTGGCTACGTCGCGGCGATCTACACATTCAAGCTCTTCGAATGGCACTGGGCCGAAACTCACAGCGGCGCCGGGCTCGTCGGCTGCATTCTCTGGATCCTGCTGATGACCTGGATCTGCCACCGCGGGATCGAGCTCTCCGCGCGCATCCAGCAGCTGCTGCTGAGCTTCGAGGTCGTGATGCTCGCGATCTTCTCCGCGGTGGCGCTGATCTCGGTCTACACCAGCAGCCCGGCCCACTCGATCCAGCCCCAGGCCTCATGGTTCAACCCCTTCGCGATGAATTTCCACGATCTGCTCGTGGCGCTGCTGCTGGGCATCTTCATCTACTGGGGCTGGGACTCGGGCGTCTCGGTCAACGAGGAGTCTGAAGACGCCAACGAGGGACCGGGCCGTGCTGCGGTGGTCTCGACGTTTCTGCTCGTGGTGATCTATCTGCTCGTCTCCGCCGGTGCGCAGGCTTATCACGGCACAGCGTTCGTCGCCAATGAAGAACACGCAAGTGACATCCTCAACGCGCTCGGCCACGACGTGCTCGGATCCGTCGGGGTGAAGTTCCTGATCGTCGCCGTGCTGACCTCGGCCGCCGCCTCGACGCAGACGACGATCCTGCCCACGGCCCGCACGACGCTCTCGATGGCCCATTGGGGTGCAATCCCGTCGGCTATCGGCAAGATCCACCCGCGCTTCCTGACGCCCACGGTCTCGACCTGGGGTTTCGGGCTGATCTCGATAGCGGTGGCGCTGCCGATGATCCTGACCTCCAAAACGGTGCTCGAACTTGCGGTCGTCGCGCTCGGGATCCCGGTCTGCTTCTACTACGGCGCGACCGGGTTTGCCTGCGCCGCCTATTACCGCAAGGAGATCTTCAGCAGCGTGCGCAAGTTCTTCCTCGTGGGCCTGGGACCGTTCCTCGGCGGTGTGATGTTCTTCGGCATCGGCATCTACGCGATCGTCTACTACGGTCACGCGGAAAACGTCGAAGAACACAAGATCTACGCCGGACTCACCCTTCCGCTCTGGTTCGGCCTGGTCGGGATGGTGATCGGCGTGGTGCTGATGTTCGTCTCGCGCTTCTATTTCCGCCCGTACTTCTCGCGCCACACCGAAACCGCGCCGCCGGGCCTGCTGGATGCGCCGGTGGAACACGCGCCAACGCACCTGATGGGCGCAGAGCACGTCACGCACGGCACGCACCTGCTCACGCCCGAGGCCGACGAGGAGCCGCCGCAGGCGCCTCCGGGCGTGCCGCACAGCTGACGGCAGCGCCGAGGATTCCGGCGCTCCGGCGCTCACACGCCTGGAAACAATCGAAGTCATCCTGTGACTTCTGCGTGACGATCGTGTTGCGTGACGGACTCAGCCCGCGCACCGACAACTTCGAGCAGAAGGGGCATCCATGCCGGCTTATCGGCGCAGCTGGATCGCAGCTCAGGCGGCCCGCACCATCGGTACGCGCGCCGCCGCCGGCATCCTGCTCCCCTTCCGCCCACAATCGGCCTGATCCCGACAGGCTGGCAGGCGGGGCCGTCCAGGCCTGTCGGACGGCCCCGCCAAGCTTGTCGCAAGAAGAGGACGAGACAGAGCGACCTTTGGGACGACGCCACTCGCGGGCTTCCCACAATGATGTTGCCGTTTAGAACTGGCAGTCTTATCTTGAATATCTATGAGGGGGACGCGACAACATTCCGGCGAACTCGGCGCAACCGCCGAGCGCCAGATGGCCGAATTAGCCGACCAGGCGTTGCTGGAGCTCGTCCGGGACGGGGACGAGCGCGCCTTCGAGACGCTGGTGCTGCGCTATCGACGCCAGCTGCGCAGCTACTGCGTGCGGTTGGGCGTGCCGGCGCACAGCACCGAGGATGTCGTCCAGCAGGCACTGCTCGAGGCGTGGCTCGCGTTGCGCGGCGGGGCGCAGGTGCACGCCTTCAAAGCCTGGCTCTATCGCGTCGTCCACAACATCGCCCTGGACGCCGTCCGCAAGAGCCCGCGCGCAGTGGAGCTGTCCTGCGGCGAGGTCGAGCAGGCGGCGGCGATGCCCACGGAGATGCATACGTCTGAGCTGCAGGAGACGCTCACGGCGGTCGCTTCGCTACCGCTGTTGCAACGTGAGGCGATCGTGCGTACCGCCCTTGCGGGCGAAAGCCACGAGCAAGTAGGCCGCAATCTGGGCCTGACGGCAGGTGCGGTCAGGGGGCTGGTCTACCGCGGACGCGCAACGTTGCGCAGCGCGCTTGCGGCGCTGGTGCCGCCGTGGCTGCCACGTCTGCTTGCCAGCCGATCCAGCGCAGCGAGTGGGCTGCGGGAATCGCTCTCGGGGATCGCCTCCGGCGCGGGCAGCACCGGGTCGGCAGGGGCACTCGTGAAGGCGGGGGTGGTCGTGGCCGTCGCGGCGACCACGATCACAACCGCGATCCCGGGACATTCGGCCCGTCCGCACAGCAATGGCACTTCGCGACACGCGGCAGCGAACCTTGCGGTGAGCGGCAACG
The DNA here is from genome assembly GCA_963805565.1 of uncultured Actinomycetota bacterium. GTDB lineage: Bacteria > Actinomycetota > Thermoleophilia > Solirubrobacterales > Solirubrobacteraceae > Palsa-744. The sequence continues at coordinate 451,143 of CAWDUK010000001.1, forward strand.
GACGTCTCACGCATACAGCCGAGGCGTCCAGCCTGGCCGACGACCCAGCGCCTGGCGCAAGGCCTTCCAAGAGCGCTCTTCGGACGTCGCACTCCTCCGGCCCCACAAGGAGCGGCGCGCCTAAGGGCATGCTTCACCCACGCTCACAGCCGGCTGCCCGTCAACCACAAACAGGCTCCACCGGCCAGGAGCAAGCCAACCAGCCTGCCACCGGTACGCGATCGGGGGCGAGCCCATCGCCGGCAGAAGCCTCCACCGCCACCGCAGCCAGCTCACAGCCGGCGGGCGGCGCCTCCTCTTCACCCGCCGAAGCTCCGTCGGGGTCGGGCACACAGCCCACGGGCGGCTCCGGGTCGACCGGTGAACAGAGCTCGCCGCCGTCAAGTTCGAGCGGCTCGAGCTCCAGCGAAAGCGGCGGCCTTGTCGGCGAAGTGGTTCACACCGTCGAAAAAACGCTCGAAACCACGCTGGAAGATACGCTCGGCGGGCTGCTGCACCACTGAGGCGCCCGAGCGCGCTCGGGCGCGGACCTCCGAACCTGCTCGCTACAGCTCGACCTGGCCGTGCGGCGAGCCAAGGTCGGCCAGCCGCTGAAGGAACGGCGCCGCGGGAAAAGCCTCCGGGCCCAGCACGCCAACCCCCTGCCAGAGGCCCTCGTCGATCAGCTCCAGCGCCACAGCCGGGTTGACCGCGGTCTGCCAGACGACGGCCTGGCTGCCGTACTCGCGCATCGTGGTCTCGTTGTCGACGACGTGGTAGAGGTAGGTCGATCGCGGCTGACCATCCTTGCCGACGCCCTTGACCCAGGTGCCCGCACAGGTTCTGCCCGTCATTCGCTCGCCGAGTGTGGCGGGGTCAGGCAGCGCGGCGGCAACGAGGTCGCGGGGGGCAACCTTGGCGCCGCGCACGCTAACCGGCTCGGTGGAGTCCAGCCCGAGCTTGTGGAGTGTCTTCAGCACATCGATGAACTCCTGGCCGAGCCCGTACTTGAAGGTGACCCGCCCGCAGTCGATGCAGCGTGGGATCAGGATCACCTCCTCATGCTCGACGTTGACGCACTCGATCGGGCCGATGCCCCCGGGGAAGTCAAAGACCTCCGGCTCCGAGAAGGGGGGCGTGGTGTAGAGGCCGCGCTCACGCTCCCAGATCAGCGGCGGGTTCAGGCACTCCTCGATTGTGGTCCAGATCGAGAACGTGGGCGCGAAGTCGTAGCCCTCGACCACCAGGTCAGCGCCGTCGCGCACCCCGATCTCCTCGATCTGCGAAAACAGCTCATCGGCGGCGTGGCGGGCGAAGACGTCGGAGAGCCCTGGCTCCACGCCTATCCCCACCACCGCCAGCAGACCGGCATCGCGCCAGGCCTGATCGCGCTCAAACTGGTAGGCGCCAAGCAACGAGCCGGGCAGCTCGTAGGGGCGCTGCGGATGGGGCCGCGAGAGCGTCATCGCCATGTCCAGGTAGGTGACCTTCGCCGCCAGTGCGGCATCGAAGATCGGCTCGTTCAGGCGCGGGTCGCAGGCGTTGAGGATCGCGTCGGGGCGGCTTTCCCGGATCACCCGCGCCAGGTCCTGCCGGTCGGAGGCATCCACGCGCTGCGCCGAGAAGCGGTCGGGCTCACCGAGCCGGGAGACGGCCTCGCGCGAGCGCTCGAGCGAGACGTCGGCGAGCGTGACGTGCTCGAAGGAGGCGCGCCGCTTGGCGATTGCGGCAAACGCTCCGCCCACTCCGCCGGCGCCAAGCACCAACACACGCATGTGCGAAGTGTGACATATGCCCGGTAGCCGCTCCAGTCAGGAGTAGGCGATCGCGACCAACATCACGCCGAAGGCGAGGTAGGCGCAGACGATCACCGCGCCGCTGCCGCGGCCCAGCCCGCGGCAGCGGTAGGCGGCGGCCAGCGCGAACGCGCTCAGCCCCACATACCAGGCGGCGACCAGCGTCGCATCACCCGAGGCCGCGCCGATGCCCGCCACGGTGGCGGGCAGCAGCAGCCCCGCCACCACGTTCAGCGCGTTGCTGTTCATCGCGGTGCTGAGCGTCGCCGAGCCGCGGCCGCGCCGTGCCAGGTAGACCGCCGCCACGGCGTTGGGCAAGCTCGTCACCGCGGCGAGCACCAGGCCGCCGACGACGATCTGCGGCATCGCGATGCGCTGCCCAAGCGTCGAGGCGCTCTGCTCCATCGCGACGCTCGCCGCGACCACAATCAGCACAGCGCAGCTGGCCACTATGACGTCGCGCGCGCCGCCGCGCCGGGGGTGGATCGCCGGCAGCAGCTCGGCCTCCTCCTCCAGCACCGCCTGCGCCAGCCATTTTGCCCACGCGTCCGGCAGGCCGGCGCGCGCCAGCCGCTCATGGGGCACTCCCAGCAACACGAGATAGGGCAGCAACAGCACGAGCGAGAGCACGAGCCCGACCGGCGGTGAGAGCACGCCGGTGACCACGAGCAGGCAGACGCCGCCGATGCCGAGTGCGACCACGCTCTCGAAGGCGATCACGCGCCTGTGCAGGGCGATCCTGCCGGCTATCAGCGCGGAGAGGCCAAGCAGCGCCGCGAGGTTGAACACGTTTGAGCCGATCACGACGCCCGCCCCGATCTTCGTGTGACCCGCCAGCATGGCGCTGACCGCAGAGGTGATCTCCGGCGCGTCGGCGGCCAGGGCCGCGAGCATCCCCAGCAGCGCCTCCGTCAGGCCAAGGCGGGCGCCGACCCGCTCCAGCCGTGAGACCAGCAGCCAGCTCGTCGCCAGGCTGACCGCAGCCGCCGCGAAGAAGACGATGCTGAGCAGCGCGTTGGACACGCCTACCTCCGCGCAGCTGCAGCCCGGCGGCGCCGGCTGCATGTGGTTGCGGTCTCAGATCGGCTGCAGGTCATGGTCGGCCTTCCCTGTGGGGGCACGCCGACCAGGCTTCCCGGCTCTCCGAGGCACAGTGTATGCGGCGGCGAGTCTTGAAAGCGTTCGCCCTCAGCCGCTCGCGTCCGAATCCGGCAGCCCATCCGGCCGCGCCTGCCGCAGCGTCGGGTCGGTCACGATCCGCACGTCCACTCCCGGCAGCTCGCGCAGCAGGCGGTCCAGCAGCGACTCGGACACCCGCCGCAGGCCGCGTCGCTCGGGTGGGGCGCCCATCAGCACATAGGTCGTTCCCAGGCTCTGAGCGGTCTCGATCGCCGCCGCGGCCGCGTCCTCGCGCTCCTCGACGATCAGGCGCGCGCCGAGCACCGCCGCCAGCCGTCGCAGCGCCTCCAGCTGTTCGCGGTCATCCTTGCTGGGCGCCCTGCCAGGCGAGCGCACGACGAGGATGTCGAGCTTGGCGCCCAGACGCTCGGCCGAGCGCCAGGCCCGGCGCACGATCCGCTGTGCCTCGGGGCCGAGCACGATCAGGGCCATCAACCGCTCGCTGATCGCCTGCGGCACAGCCTGCTCGATGCTCGGATGCCCCTCTTCGTCGCGGCGCACCACCTGCCCAGTCGGCAGCACCAGGCGGCGAACCTCGACGTCTTCTGCGACCTGGCGCAGCGCGGTCTCGCGCAGCGCGGAGAGGTTCTCCACCTTGAAGAAGTTGTTCAGCGCCGCGGGCACCCGCTCGCGCGGGTAAACCTTCCCGGCGCGCAGCCGCTCGATCAGCGCCTCGGGCGTGACGTCCACGAGCACAACCTCGTCGGCCGCGGAGAGCACGTCGTCAGGGATCGTCTCACGCACGCGCGCGCCGGTCAGGCGCATCACCTGATCGTTGAGGCTCTCCAGATGCTGGACATTGACGGTCGAATAGACATCGATGCCGGCGTCCAGCACATCCTGAACGTCTTCGTAGCGCTTCTCATGCTCGGTGCCGGGAGCGTTGGTGTGCGCGAGCTCATCGATCAGGCACAGCTCCGGCGCACGCTGCAGCACGCGCGGCAGGTCCATCTCGTGCAGCGGGGTGCCGCGGTATAGCACCGCCCTGGTCGGGATCATCTCCAGGCCCTCCGCCTGGGACTCGGTCTCCTCCCGGCCGTGGGGCTCCAGGTAGCCGATCGCGACGTCCCTGCCGTTCTGGGCTTCGGTCCTGCCCTCCTGCAGCATGCGGTAGGTCTTGCCGACCCCGGCGGCCATGCCGATGAAAACCTTCAGATGCCCACGCTGCGGTGATGATGGGTCCGGCGACACCGGCCGGATTGTGCCCGAACTCAGGCGCCCAGGATGCCGTGCACTACGAGATCAATCAGCTTGATGCCGATGAAGGGCGCGATCAGTCCGCCAAGGCCGTAGATCCAGAGGTTGCGCCTAAGCAGCGCGCTGGCGCCGATCGGCCGGTAGCGCACGCCCTTCAGCGAGAGCGGGATCAACAGCGGAATCACGATCGCGTTGAAGATGATCGCCGAGATCACGGCCGAGCGGGGATCGCCCAGGTTCATGATGTTCAGCACGTGCAGCGGGCTTTCCGCTTTGTGCCCGGCCGTGCTGAACGCCCACGTGGTGACGAAGATCGCGGGCAGGATCGCGAAGTACTTGGCGACGTCGTTGGCGATCGAGAAAGTGGTCAGCGCGCCGCGCGTGATCAGCAGCTGCTTGCCGACCTCGACGATCTCGATCAGCTTCGTCGGGTTGGAGTCGAGGTCGACCATGTTGCCCGCCTCGCGCGCAGCCTGGGTGCCGGTGTTCATCGCCACGCCCACATCGGCCTGGGCCAGCGCCGGCGCGTCGTTGGTGCCATCGCCGGTCATCGCGACCATGTAGCCCTCCTGCTGCTGTTCGCGAATCAGCGCAAGCTTGGCCTCCGGGGTAGCTTCGGCGAGGAAGTCGTCCACCCCTGACTCCTCGGCGATCTTCGCCGCGGTCAGGCGGTTATCGCCGGTCACCATCACGGTCCTGATGCCCATCGCGCGCAGGTGATCGAAACGGGCCTTCATGCCCTCCTTGATCGTGTCCTTGAGATAGATCACGCCGAGGATCTGGCTGTCGCGGGCAACCGCCAGCGGCGTGCCGCCCTCGCGCGCGATCCGCTCGACGTGTTCTCTGAGCTCTGGCGGCGGGGACCCGCCTTCGCCTTCAACAAACTGGATCACCGCATCGCCGGCGCCCTTGCGGATCTGGTGGCCTTCGAGGTCGATCCCGCTCATCCGCGTCTGGGCAGTGAAGGGCACGAAGTTGGCGTGCGTGTGAGCCATCTCATGCTCGCGGATGCCGTACTGCTTTGCCAGCACCACGATCGAGCGGCCCTCGGGCGTCTCGTCAGCCAGCGAGGAGAGCTGGGCGACTTCGGCCAGTTCGGTCTCGGCCACCCCCGGCATCGGGATGAACTCGGAGGCCAGCCGGTTGCCGATCGTGATCGTGCCCGTCTTGTCAAGCAGCAGCACATCCACATCGCCGGAGGCCTCCACCGCACGGCCGGAGAGCGCCAGCACGTTGCGGCGCACGAGCCGATCCATGCCCGCAATCCCGATCGCCGAGAGCAGCGCGCCGATCGTGGTCGGGATCAGCGCGACCAGCAGCGCGATCAGGCTCGTCTCGGAGATCGAGGCGCCGGCGAAAAGGGCGAACGGGCGCAGGGTCGCAACCACGATCATGAAGATCAGAGTCAGCGCCGCGAGCAGGATGTTCAGCGCGATCTCGTTCGGCGTCTTGCGCCGCTCGGCGCCCTCCACCAGGGAGATCATGCGGTCCAGGAACGAGTGCCCCGGCTCCTGAGTGATTTCGATCACCAGCTGGTCGGAGACCACCTTGGTGCCACCCGTGACCGCGCTGCGGTCGCCACCGGACTCACGGATCACGGGAGCAGACTCGCCGGTGATCGCCGACTCGTCCACGGAGGCGATGCCCTGAATCACGGTTCCGTCGCCCGGGATCAGCTCGCCCGCCTCCACGATCACGACGTCGCCGCGAGTGAGCTCGGAGGCCGCCTTGGGAGAGCCGTCGCGCATACGCGCAACGGTCTCCTTGCGCATCGATCGCAGCGTCGCCGCCTGTGCGCGGCCGCGTCCCTCGGCGAAGGCCTCGGCCCCGTTGGCGAAGATCACGGTCAGCCACAGCCAGATCGCGATCGTGAGCGTGTACCACGCCGGGTCGTTGCCGCCGAGCGCTTTGCCGCCGAAGACCTGGATCAGCCACGTCACGGTCGTGATCACCGAGCCGATCTCCACCACGAACATCACCGGGTTGCGGATCTGCACGCGCGGGTCGAGCTTGACGATGCTGTCGATCAGGGCGCGCCTGATCATCGCTGCCTGCATCAGCGATGCGGGCTTGCTGTGGGATGTCTTCTGGGTGTCACTCATTTGCTGATCCGGTCAAGGGCGAGATTGAGCTCGAGCACGTTCACTCCAGGTTCCCCGGAGAATCCGAGGCCGCGGGAGGATGTGTATTTCGCGATCAGCGAATCGACCGCGCTCAGGGACAGATGCCGCAGCGCCGCGATTCGATGCGCCTGGATGTGGGCGTTCGCTTCGGAGATCTGCGGGTCGAGGTTGGAGGCCGAGGTGTTCGCTGCGTCCACCGGAACTTTCGCGACCGTCAGGCCGGGGTCGTATGGCTTGTTCAGCGCGATGTATTCCTTGATGTTGGCTTCGTCGTCTTCCCTGGTGAGCGTGCTGTTGGGCCCACGGTTGGAGAAGGTGCTCGCAGCCGCGTTGTAGGGTCCGCCTTCGGTCGCCGAGGGGCGGCTCTGGAAGTAGCCGGGGTCGACCTTCAGAACGAGTTCTTCTTCCTTTTCTTCCGGCTTGCCGTTCTTGCCGATAACCGGCGACTCGAACGCCTGGCCGATGATCTTCGAGCCGACGACCTTGCCGCCCCGGTAGATCTTCTGCCCGTTGGCATTGCCGGGGAAGGCCACCTGGCCGACGCCCTCGATCACAAGCGGGTATGCGATTCCGAGCAGCAGTGTGAACAGCAGAATCGAGATTACGGATGTGACGATGTCGCGGCGCATCTCAGTAGAGGTGTCCTGTGAGTCCCTGCACGATCGGACCGAGCAGCAGGGCTGGGAAGAAGGTGAGCGCGCCGACGAGGATGATCACTCCAATCAGCAGGACCACGAACGTCGGATTGTCGGTGCGCATCGTGCCAAGGCCGGCGGGGCTCACCCGCTTGCCGGCCAGCGCGCCCGCGACCGCGAGGGCGAAGAGGATCGGCGCATAGCGGGCGAAGATCATGTCAAAGCCGCCGAGGATGTCCGCGAGCTTCACGCCGTGCGCGCCGAGGTTGCCGGCCGCCGGCTGGATGTATCCGGTGTAGCCCGCAAAGGCTGAGCCGTTGTTGTTCGCCTGGGAGAGATATGCGTAGAAAGTCTCCGAGAAGCCCTGCGGGCCCTTGCCCGCGACTTCGGAGATCGACGCCGTGCCTGCTTTGGTAGCGGTCGCCATCGCCGTGCAGAAGAGCGCCGCAAGCGGGGTGATGAGGATTCCGAGGCCGGCGAGCTTTATCTCCCGCGCCTCGAGCTTCTTGCCCAGCCACTCAGGCGTGCGGCCCACCATCAGCCCGCCGATGAAGACCGCGAGCAGGACATAGAGCAGGATCGAGTAGAGACCCGTGCCGACGCCGCCGAAGATCACCTCGCTAGCGGAGAGATTGGCGAACGGCACGGCGCCGCCGATGCCGGTGAAGGACTCCATTGCGCTGTTCACCGCGCCGCAGGAGGTGACGGTCGTGACGACGTTGAAGAGCGCGGAGCCCGCGATCCCGAACCGCTGCTCCTTGCCTTCCATGTTGCCGCCGCCGGAGCCGGCGATCACGCCGGTGTGCAGGCCGGCAGCGTGCTGGGCGGGAGAGCCGTGCGCCTCGGCGATGTAGGCGACCGCGACGGCGCCGAGGAACATCAACATCACGGCGCCGTAGATGGCCATGCCCTGGCGGCGGTTGCCGGTCATCTTGCCGTACATGAAGATCAACGCCGCGGGGATCAGCAGCACGAGGAACATCTCAAAGAAATTGGTGAAGCCGTCCGGGTTCTCGAAGGGATGCGCGGAGTTGACGTTGAAGAAGCCGCCGCCGTTGGTCCCGAGCTCCTTGATCACCTCCTGGGAGGCGACCGGCCCCATCGCGATCGTCTGCGTGAGCCCTGTCACCGTGTGAACGGTGAGATAGGTGGCGAAATTGTCGATCACCCCCTGAGAGACGAGCACGATCGCGCCGATCACGCTGATCGGGCCAAGCACGTAGAGAACCGTGCGCACGATGTCGTGCCAGAAGTTGCCGAGGCTCTTGCCCGAGCGTCCGATGATCCCGCGCACGAGCGCCACGGCGACCACGATGCCCACGCCGGCCGAGAGCCAGTTCTGCACAGTCAGCCCCGCCATCTGGCTGAAGTAGCTCATCGTCGTCTCGCCGCCGTAGTACTGCCAGTTGGTGTTCGTGAGGAACGACGAGACGGTGTTGAAGCTCACGTCCCACGTGCCCGAGTGGAAGTGCAGCGGGTTCAGGCCGGTGAAGTTCCACAGCGTCTGGGTGCGCAGGATGAAGTAGAGCAGCAGCCATCCCGCAAGTGAGAAGAGGATCAGGCTGCGCGCGTAGGCCTTCCAGTCCTGCTCCTGCGTCTGATCGACCCGGATCACCCGGTAGATGAGGTTCTCAGGCCATTGCAGGATCGGGGTGAGAAATACGCGTTCGCCGTTATAGACGCGCGCCATGTAGCGACCCAGCGGATACGCACACGCGGTCAACACGAGTGCGAAGATCGCGATCGTCGCCCAGCCGAGGAACGTCACAGCTTCTCTCCTCGAATCAAAGCGTAAAAGAGGTAAGCGATCACGAGCACCGAGACGACCAGCCCGAAGATGTCGGCGCCGCTCATATCTTGTCGATTCCCGCAACCATCGCGAGCAAAATCGCGAACATCGCGATCCCGATCACTATCGCCACAACGTCCATGCCGGCATCATGGTGGACCGCGTGTGACGGGCGCATGACAAAGCGCCCAGCCCGCATAAAGATTTCGTAACGGTAAGGCTTTGTCAGGCGGAGAAACGGTAACCGACGCCCGGCTCCGTCACCACGTAGCGCTGCGGGGCCCCATCCGGTTCGATCTTTGCGCGCAGACGCGCGATGTGCGTGCGCAGCGGCTGCACGTCGTCCACGTACTCCGGTCCCCACACCTGGCGCAGCAGGTCGCGGTGGGTCATCAGCCGTCCGCGGTTGCGAGCCAGCACACGCAGGAGGTCAAACTCGATCGGGGTCAGGTGCACAGGCTCGCCGGCCCGCGAGACCACACGCGCCGCAAGGTCGATCTCCAGCTCTCCTGCGCGGATCGTCGGCTGCTCCTCCTCACGCCGCACCCGCCGCAGCGCCGCCTGCAGGCGCGCGACCAGCTCGCGCGAGCCGAAGGGCTTGGTGATGTAGTCATCCGCGCCGGCCTGCAGCGCCCTGACCTTCTGCTCCTCCTCTCCCACCGCGGAGAGCACGAGGATCGGCATCTCGCTCCACTGGCGCAGCTGCCGGGTCACCTCCACCCCGTCGATGTCCGGCAGCATCAGGTCGATGATCGCGGCCTCCGGGGGTCGCACCGCCGCGCGGTCGAGCGCCTCCGCGCCTGTTTCGGCGGGCACGACCTCATAGCCCTCGTCGCGCAGTACGACACGCAGCGCCCGCAGGATCTGCGGCTCGTCGTCGACGACCAGGATGCGGCTCATCGGCTGCTCGACCGGCCGATCGGCAGGGAGTCCTCCGCCGGCGCGCTGCGTGTCGGCTCGCTCAGCGGCAGCTCGAAGACGAAGCTGGTCCCCTGCCCCGGCAGCGACTCGGCGTGCAGCCGGCCGCCGTTGGCCTCGGTGAAGCCGCGTGCAATCGCCAGGCCCAGGCCGGAGCCGCGGTGGCCGCCCTGAGCCGTACCCGCGCGGTAGAAGGGCTCGAAGACGCGCTCCAGCTGAGCGGGCGGAATCCCCGGCCCGCGGTCGACCACGCGCACGATCAGGCGATCGCCACTGCCCTGCTCGCCGTCGATGCCCGCGCCGTCCCCGCGCTCGCCCGCATCATGCGTGCTCTGCTGCGCCGGCACTCCCGCCAGCGTGCGCACCGCCCGCGCCCGCACCGAGACCGGGTGCCCGCCCGCGTGGCGCCGCGCGTTCTCAAGCACGTTCACGAACGCCCGCTCCAGCTGCACGGGGTCGGCCTTGACCATCGGCAGATCGCGGTCGATCGCAAGCACGAACTGATCGGGCTTTGCGCCGATCTCCTGCAGCGCGCTCTGGATCAGCTCGTCGACCGCCGTCCACTGCGCCTGCGGCTCGGCCACACCCGCTTCCAGCCGCGAGAGGTCGAGCAGGTTGTCGACCAGGCGCGAGAGGCGCCCGGCCTCCTGCTGGATGATCGCCGCCATCTCCAGGCGCTCCTGTTCTGAGAGCGTGGGCGAGGCGATCGCGTCGCTTGCCGTGGAGATCGCGGTCAGCGGCGAGCGCAGATCGTGGGAGACAGCCCGTAGCAGGGCGGTCTTGACGACGTCTGCGCGGCGCAGCGCCGCGTTCTCGACCACGTCGCTCAGCAGCGTTTCGCGCTCAAGCGCCGCGCTCAGCAGCGCCTCCAGCGAGGGCACGACGCGCTCCTGCAGGCGCCGCAGCCGCTCCTCGCCGGCATCCGCGGGCGCGATCAGCGTCCCGAGCCTGCGCCCCCCATCGCGCAGTGGAAAGGCGAGATGGCGTTCGTCGCCCTCGACGGTTCCGGTCTCAATCGTGACGGAGCTGAGGCCGAGCGCCTGCGCCAGCCTCGCCGCGGCGGCCGGAAGATCGACGCCGAGCGGGTTGCCACGCAGCAGCAGCCGCGCCATCTCGGCGGCCAGATCGGCCTCCCGCCTGCGCTCGATCGCCTCACGCGCACGCGCACGCGTGATTTGCGCCACGGAGCTGACCATCCAAGCGACGATCAGGAACGTGATCAGCGCAACCCAGTTGTCCGCGTTGCGGATCGTGAGCTGCCCTGTCGGCGGCAGGTGGAAGTAGTTGAACGCCAGCGCGCTGAGCACGCCCGTGGCCGCCCCCATCCATCCGCCCCAGCTTGCCGAGACGATCAGTATGGCCGGCAGGTAGACGACGCCCAGCGAGACCACCGGCGCGACGTGCTTCAGCGGATAGACGATCAGCGTGCATGCCGCGACCGCGACCAGCGCGACCAGTGCCCCCACGCGTCGCGGAGGGGGTTCCGATCCGAGCAGATAGCCAAAGGGGCTGGCCACGATCTCAGCGTAAACGAGCAGCGAGCTCGACGCCGGCGCGCCGATCCGCGGAAAGTACCTGAGTCCAAACGGTGCAAAACCGCTTCAGCCCGATCGCGTGGCGGCCGAGGCATCTCCTATGAAGAAGATCTCCGTTGCGCTGCTGCTCGTCCTGCTGGCGCTGGGCGCCTGCCTGCCGGCCCTCGCGCAGGCCAGTAACGGGCCCTTGTCCGGCCAAAGCCGCAGCTTGATCCGATTCGACGCGGCCGACGGCGAAGGCGAAGAAGAAAGCGGAGAAGCGCAGGAAGCCACCGAAGGCGAACAAGAAAGCGAACAGGAAGCGCAAGCCGCAGAAGAAGCCGAAGAAGAAGGCGGAGCAAGCTCCTCCTCGCAAGCAGCCCAACACGGCTCAAAGCACAAGCGCTCATCGGCGCGATTGACCTCGCTCACGCTCACACACAACGGCCTTGCCGCTCTGCGCCAGGGCCATCCGCAAACTTCGAGCGTCTGCTTCAGCTACACGCTCAGTGCTACGGCCAAGGTGGCCGTGGTGCTCGCGGCCCAGTCACGCTCAGCGGGACACACCGGATGGCACACGGTCAGCCACATCACGCTTTCCGGCCGGCGCGGCTCCAACCTCGCCCACCTCAGCGGCCACATCGCGCTGACGGCAGGCTACGACCGACTGACGCTGACTCCCACGCGCGGCTCCCAACGCACGATCGCCTTCCACGTCGGCTAGTCACGGGCGCAGGCAGGCGCGCAGTGGCCACCAGCGCTCGCGCGCCCTAAAGTGGATGTGGTCAGCATCCCGACAGCGAAGCGATGGAGGTGGGACGGATGCGCAAGATGGCTGATTGCCGGCGTTTCGAGAGCGAGAGCAAATGCTCTCTGACGATCATCGGCGAGGAAGAGGAGGTGGTGAGCGCCGCCGCCCAGCATGCCGCTACGGTGCATGGGCATCAGGACACGCCCCAAACGAGAGAGCAGATCAGGGCGATTCTGGAGGCCGAGGAGGCCTACACGCCTGGCGCGCGGGAGCCCGAGCCTTTCCCGGGCTGATCCTCGCGTCAAGTCGACGAAGGCTGGCACAGACCGCCTGCTGAGCTCCCAGCACTCACTCGTGCAGTGGCACCGCCTCCCTGATCGCTGCGATCGCGGCCTCACGTCGCTCGTAGGCGTGCTCGAGATCGAAGCCCGCCAGCTCGAGCACGCGGCGCACGTTGGAGCCGGGCATGCTGACCACGCACAGCAGCTGCCCGCGTCGGTGCAGCCCTTGGCCTAGATCGAAGATCAACCCAAGCGTCGAGCTGTCGATGTAGGCCGTGGCGCTGAGGTCGAGGACGACGCCGAGCGTCTGGTTGGATGTGCCGAAGCTCACCTGCTTGAGGGCGCCGACGTTGGAGATGTCAAGCTCGCCGGCGACCGCGACGATCCTGACGCCGTCGTGATCGAGGATCTCGATCTTGGCCAGGCCAGTGTTCACGCCGCGAGTGGATCGCTCAGTGCTGCTCATCGTCGTTTTGCTCCTTGCGCATTCGCACCAGCGTCCCGGTGGACGTGTGCTCGATCTCGACCGCGTCCATCAGCTCGTCGATCATCCGCAGCCCCAGGCCGCGCCGTGAGCCGCGGGCAGGCCGCCAATGCCCGCTGTCTGAGATCTGGATGACGACGGCGCCGCGGCAGCGTTCGGCCAGAAGGCGAAACCTGTGCCCCGGCTCGGGCCCGTAGGCGTGCTCGACGGCGTTGGCGCAGACCTCGCTGACCGCCAGCTTGATCGCAAACAGGTCATCGCGTCCCTCACCTGTGTCGCCCAACCAGCGCTGCATCTGGTGTCTAGCGACCCCGACTGACTCAGGCTCGGCTGGCAGATCGACTTCGAGTCGGTCCGCCGCGCTCTGCAGCAGCTTGACCGCGAGCAGCGCAACGTCATCTTGCAGGTCCTCCTCGCTGCGGGCGTGAGTCAGCACGTGCGAGCTCAGCTGCTCCAGGTCCGCTGGGCCCTCGCTCATCGTCGCTTGCAAGCGGGCGAGGCCGATGTCGATGCTCTCGCCGCGCCGCTCGACGAGCCCGTCGGTGTAGAGCAGCACGGTGCTGCCAGGCGAAAGCTCGGCGCTGCCAACGTCGGAGCTCGTATGCCAGCCGACGCCAAGTGGCGGCATCGGCGAGATCTGCAGGAAGCGGGTGGTGCCCTGCGCATCGAGCAGCAGCGGGGGCAGATGGCCGGCGCTGGCAAAGCGCAGATGGCGGCCATCGGCGTCTATCACCATGTAGAGCGCCGTCGCGACCATCTGTCCGCCGTGCGTACGTGCGACCAGGGAGTTCAGGCGTGTGAGCGCCGCCCCCGGCGAGTCGGGCTCTGTGATCGCATACGCGCGCAGCGCGGAGCGCAACTCACCCATCAGCGTTGCGGCGCGTATCCCATGTCCGACGACGTCGCCGATCACGAGCCCAATCTGTCCGCCTGGCAGCACGAGCGCGTCATACCAATCCCCTCCGACCTGGGCGGCGCGCTCCCCAGGGCGGTACCGTGCGGCCATCGCCAGCACCGGCACCTCCGGCAGCCGCTCGGGGAGCAGATGGCGCTGCAGCGTGCCCGCGATCGCCTCCGCCTCGGCGCGTGCCCGTGCCTCGCGCACCCGCTCGCGACGCTCACGTTGCAGCTCGACGAAGACCGCGACCTTGCTGCGCAGCACGTCGGGATCGCATGGCTTGACCACGTAGTCGACAGCGCCGGCGGCATAGGCATGAAAGACCTGCTCGACGTCGGCGGTGTGAGCCGTGAGGAAGATGATCGGTATGTGGCGGGTGCGTGCGCGCGCGTTGATGTAGCGGGCGGTCTCCAGCCCGTCGAGACCCGGCATCCGCACGTCGAGCAGGATCACGGCGAACTCCTCCCGCAGCAGGCTGCGCAGAGCCGCCTCGCCGGAGCTCACCGCGACCAGACGCTGGCCGAGCGGCTGCAGTACCGCCTGCAACGCGAGCAGGCCGTCTGGATCGTCGTCGACCAACAGGATGCTCGCATCCTGCGCTGCTTCCAGCGCCGGCGATCGAGACTTCTGCTGCAGTGGCGCTTGCATCGCAGCCGAGGGGAGACTCGGCGTTGCGTTCGGTACTGCCGGTTCTATGAGGCTTGCAACCACGTCGCGATCAGCGACAGCAGCCGCTCAGGTTCAACCGGCTTGGTTATGTAGTCGGATGCCCCAGCCGAGAGGCTGCGCTCGCGATCTCCCTCCATCGCCTTGGCGGTGACCGCGATGATCGGCATCTCGTGCAGAGACGGAGTCCGCCTGATCGCCGCGATCGTCTCGTTGCCATCCATGCCGGGCATCATGATGTCCATCAGCACGATGTCCACGTCCTGATCGCGCTCCAGCGCTGCGAGCGCCTCCTTCCCCGTCTCACCGAAGAGGACCTCCATACCGCGATCCTCCAACAGGCTGGCGAGCGCGAACAAGTTGCGCACGTCGTCGTCGACGAGCAGCGCCTTGCGGCCGCGCAACGCCTCCTGGGCGTGAGGGTCGCTCTCCAGGCGCTGCACCCTCGCACTCCAACCGCCCGCTGGCCTGATCGGCTGGCGCTGGAGCGCCATCGCGGCCTCCGCGGTCAACTGCTCAGGCGACTGCACCACCTTTGCGAGGATCGCTGGGGCAAGCCGCCGCAGGCGCGCGCGCTCACGGTCGGTCAGAGGCTTGTCGGGGCAGAGGATGAACGTGCTGGCGTGCAGCCGCCTGTCGGCGCTCGATTGCGCAAGCAGTTTCAGCGCCGCGGTCTTCGCGATCCCAGCACCAAGCACCACGCAATCGAACGGCCGACCAGCGAGCGCCGCCTCCGCCTCCTCGATCGTCTCGACGCTGCTCATCTGCACGCCGCCCGCCTCACCTCCAAGGCTGGAGATCGCCCGTCTTGCCTGCTCGCCCCGCTCAAGGACCAGCACCCGCCTCAGCGGACGCTCGATGTCGGGGGAGGCGACGTCATGCGCAACTGCAGGCACCTCGGCGAGCAGCGCGCCTGCTCCGCCCGACGTGCTCTGCGCCTCCAGCGCGGGAGCCGGATGATCAGATGGTGCCGCGGCATTTCCGCCATTGCCGGCCCCACGCAAACGCGCCGGATCCTCTGGCTCCTCCGGCGAGCGCGCCAGCGCGCGCGCATAGCTGATCGGCAGCACGAGCGCAAACGTGGTGCCCTTGCCGACGACGCTGTCCACCCGGATCTCGCCACCGAGCGCCTTCGCGAGCTCACGGCTGATCGATAGCCCAAGGCCGGTGCCACCGTACTTGCGGCTGGTGGTGCCATCGGCCTGCTGGAATGCCTCGAAGATCACCTGCAGCTTGTCAGGCGGGATGCCAACGCCCGTGTCGGTAACCGCAAAGGAGACCCGCTCCTGCGGCAGCGGGCGGATCTCGAGCGTCACGCCACCCGTCTCGGTGAACTTGAACGCGTTGGAGAGCAGGTTGCGCAGGATCTGCTCCAGGCGCTGCTCGTCGGTGATGATCCTCGCCGGCAGCTTCTCGCCGGCGGCGATCTGGAAGCCAAGGCCCTTGTCGGCTGCGATCGGATCGAAGGTGCGCGTGACGTAGGCCTGCACATCGGCGAGGCTGACGAGATCGGGCAGGATCTCCATCTTGCCCGCTTCAATCTTGGAGAGGTCGAGGATGTCGCTGATCAGCTGCAGCAGATCGGTGCCGGCGGAGTGGATCGTGCGCGCAAACTCGAGCTGCTTCTCGTCAAGGTTGCGACGCTCGTTTTCGAGCAGCAGCTTGGAGAGGATCAGCAGGCTGTTCAGCGGCGTGCGCAGCTCGTGGGACATGTTGGCCAGGAACTCCGACTTGTACTTCGATGAGAGCGCAAGTTGTGCCGCCTTCTCCTCCAGCCCCAGTCGCGCCATCTCGATCTCGCGGTTCTTGGTCTCGATGTCGAGGTTGCGCTCCTCCAGCAGCGCCGCCTTCTCCTGCAGCTCCTCGTTGGCGCTCTGCAGCTTCTCTCGCTGGGATTGCAGCAGCTCCTCGGATGCCTTCAACGACTGCGCCTGCTGCTCGAGCTCCGCGTTTGAGCGCTTGAGCTCATCTTGGCGGCTCTGCAGCTCCTCCTGGCGGCGCTGCAGCTCCTCGGACTGAGTCTGCAGCTCCTGGGTCAGCGACTGCGACTGCTGCAGCAGCTCCTCCGTGCGCATATTGGCCATGATCGTGTTGAGCACGACGCCGAGCGTCTCCATCAGCTGTTGCAGGAAGGTGCGGTGCACCTCGCTGTAGGATTTGAGCGAAGCGAGCTCGATTACGCCAAGCACCTGCTCCTCGAACAGGATCGGCATCACGATGATGTTCATGGGCACCGCGGCACCGAGCCCAGAAGTGACCTGTATGTAGTCGGGCGGCGCCTCGGTGATGAGGATGCTCTTGTGCTCCACGGCGGCTTGGCCGACGAGACTCTCGCCCAGCTCGAAGGTGTTTGAGACGTTCTTTCTCTGCTGATAGCCGTAGCTTGCGATCAGGCGCAGGCGGATCTTGGAGTCCTCGTCCTCAGGCGATTCGGCCAGAAAGAAAGCACCGTGTTGCGCGGAAACGGTTGGCGTGAGCTCGGACATGATCAGCTGTGTGACTGTGCGCAGCTCGCGCTGACCCTGCATCAGGCCCGATATCCGTGCGAGGTTGGTCTTCAGCCAGTCCTGCTCCTCGTTGCGGTTGGTGGTGTCGCGCAGGTTGGCGATCATCTGGTTGATGTTGTCCTTCAGCTCGGCGACCTCGCCCTGCGCCTCCACCGAAATCGAACGCGTGAGATCGCCCTGGGTGACAGCAGTCGAGACCTCGGCGATCGCGCGCACCTGAGTGGTGAGATTGCCGGCGAGCTGATTCACGTTCTCGGTGAGGCGCCGCCAGGTTCCTGACACTCCCTCGACCTCGGCCTGGCCGCCGAGCTTGCCCTCGGTGCCGACCTCGCGCGCCACGCGCGTGACCTCATCCGCGAATGAGGAGAGCTGGTCGACCATCGTGTTGATCGTGTTCTTCAGCTCCAGGATCTCGCCCTTCGCATCGACGGTGATCTTCTGCGTGAGATCGCCCTTGGCGACCGCGGTGGTGACCTGGGCGATGTTGCGGACCTGGTCGGTCAGGTTGGAGGCCATCAGGTTCACGTTCTCGGTCAGCCCGCGCCAGGTGCCTGAGACGTCTTCGACCTCGGCCTGGCCACCGAGCTTGCCCTCGGTACCGACCTCACGCGCCACCCTGGTGACCTCGGCGGCAAACGAGCGCAGCTGCTCCACCATCATGTTGATCGTGTCCGCGAGCGCCGCGACCTCACCCTTCGCCTCCACGGTGATCTTCTGAGAGAGATCGCCCTTGGCCACGGCGGTGGCGACCTGGGCGATGTTGCGGACCTGTTCAGTCAGGTTGGAGGCCATCAGGTTCACGTTCTCGGTCAAATCGCGCCAGGTGCCCGAGACGTCTTCGACCTCGGCCTGACCGCCGAGCTTGCCCTCGGTACCCACCTCACGCGCCACCCTCGTGACCTCGGCGGCAAACGAGCGCAGCTGCTCGACCATCGTGTTGATCGTGTCCGCGAGCGCGGCGACCTCACCCTTTGCCTCGACGGTGATCTTCTGAGAGAGATCGCCCTGGGCGACGGCGGTGGTGACCTGCGCGATGTTGCGGACCTGGTCGGTGAGGTTGTTGGCCATGAAGTTCACGCTCTCGGTCAACCCGCGCCAGGTGCCGGAGACGCCCTTCACCTCGGCCTGGCCGCCGAGCTTGCCATCGGTGCCGACCTCGCGCGCCACCCTCGTGACCTCATCCGCGAACGAGGAGAGCTGATCCACCATCGTGTTGATCGTGTTCTTCAGCTCCAGAATCTCACCCTTAACATCAACAGTGATCTTCTGCGAGAGATCACCCTTCGCCACAGCCGTCGTGACCTGCGCAATGTTGCGAACCTGATCGGTGAGGTTGGACGCCATGAAGTTCACCGAGTCGGTCAGATCCTTCCAGGTGCCTGCCACTCCCGGCACCTCGGCTTGGCCGCCGAGCTTGCCATCGGTGCCGACCTCGCGCGCCACCCTCGTGACCTCATCCGCGAACGAGGAGAGCTGATCCACCATCGTGTTGATCGTGTTCTTCAGCTCCAGAATCTCACCCTTGACATCAACAGTGATCTTCTGCGAGAGATCACCCTTCGCCACAGCCGTCGTGACCTGCGCGATGTTGCGAACCTGATCGGTGAGGTTGGACGCCATGAAGTTCACCGAGTCGGTCAGGTCCTTCCAGGTACCCGAGACCCCCTTCACCTTCGCCTGACCGCCGAGCTTGCCCTCGGTACCCACCTCACGCGCGACCCTCGTGACCTCGTCCGCGAATGAGGAGAGCTGGTCGACCATCGTGTTGACGGTCGTGCCGATCCGCAGGAACTCGCCCTTCACCGGCTGACCCTCGATCTTCAAAGCCATCTTCTGGGACAGATCGCCCTCGGCGACCGCGCCGATCACGCGGGCGACCTCGGTGGTGGGGCGCACGAGGTCATCGATCAGGGCATTGACCGAGTCGATGCTCGTGGCCCAGTCGCCGCTTGCGCCCGCAAGCGCCGCACGCTCGGTCATCCGCCCCTCGCGTCCGATGATGCGTCCTACGCGCACGAACTCCTTCGCCATCCGCCGGTTGGTGGCGGCGAGCTCGTTGAACTCCGTCACGATCTCGCCCAGCAGCCCGCGGCGGCGGGTGGTCAGTCGCGCAGAGAAGTCCCCGGCACGCGCCGCGCGCAGGGCGAGGAGCAGGTCTTCGAGCAGTGCCCGCTCGGCGTCATCGAGGCTCTCACGCGCCGACGGTGCGCTGCCGTGAGGAGAGAGGACACCTGGGAGTGGCACCACGTGCAGGCAGCACAGCGGTTCGACAGAAGCCCGACGGTGGACGACGCTCGAACCTGTCCCTGCGGCGAAAGCGTCCGCGTCCACCATGAAGCCCCGGACCCGAACCGATCGGCTGCCGCCTCTGTACCCGCTTGCAAGGGGGTTCAAACTGCTGCCTGGCTGAAACTATTTATGACCTCGGCCTAGCTGACGTGCCCAGGGACGTTGCGAACGGCGTGTAGGTAGGTCCGGGCCTGCCGAGAGGCTGTGGGTGTCAAAGCTCACTGACCTCAGGGAGGCCCGGAATGCAACACGGTAACGCCCCGTCGACCGCGATCGGCAGGCTGCGGATGGTGCTGCTCGTCGAAGAAGAGGGGTTCACGTTGCAGGCGGCAGCGGATGCTTGCAACGTGGCGAAGTCAACGTGCTGGGAGTGGGTGCGCCGCTGGCGGCAGGCAGGCGAGTCCGATCGCGTCACGCTTGTCTGCTTGGAAGACCGCAGCTCGCGGCCGCTTCGAAGCCCGAACCAGGTGCCAGACCAGGAGGCCGCGCAGATCTGCGAGCGGCGCCAGCGCACGGGCTGGAGCCCACGACGACTGGCGGCCGAGGCGGACATCGAACGGTCGCATTCGACGATCCACCGGGTGCTGCGTCGTGGCGGCTGCTCACGCCAGCCACGACCGGCGGCTCCTGTGGTGGTCCGCTACGAGTGGCCGTGCCCCGGCAACTTGTTGCACATGGACGTCAAGAAGCTCGGCCGCTTCAACACGCCTGGGCACGCCGTCACGAAAGACCGCACCAAACGCTCTGCTGGAGCGGGCTGGGAGTATGTGCACTCGATCATCGATGACTGCTCCAGGCTGGCCTATTCGGAGATCCACCAGGACGAGACGGCTGTGACCGTCACCGCGTTCACCCGCCGCGCACTCGACTGGTTCCTGGACCAAGGGATCGTCTGTGAGCGGCTGATGACCGACAACGCGTTCGCCTACACCCAGAGCCGGTCTTTCAAGCATCTGCTCTGGCAGCGCGCGATCATCCACATCCGCACGCGGCCCTACACGCCCAGGACCAACGGCAAGGTCGAGCGCTTCCACCAGACGCTTATGCGGGAGTGGGCTTACGCGCTCGAATACGCCTCATCGGCCGCTCGCGCACACGCCCTGCCACACTGGATCAACCATTACAACGAGCGCCGCACCCACTCAGCGCTCGGCAACCGGCCACCCCGCACCCGCGTTCGGGACGTCACCGGGCACAACAGCTAGCCGCCCCTGGGCGAGCCGAGGCGCCGCCGGCCCCTGGCCCGGCTGATCTTGCTTTTGGGCTTGGCGCAACCTTCGACTGCGATTTTGGTCGCCTGTTCCACCACCGCGCCGTTTTGTCCGGTGATGGTCGTCGGCATGATCATGGCCCGCCTCTGCCGGACCTGCCGCGTGTGGTAGACGGTCTTGCCCTGCACCGTGGTCTTCACGCGCTTGCGCACGATCTGGAAGCACAGGTTGCCCTCAGCGGCCAGCGCTGAATGGGAGCTCTCCGGCAGCGTCAGTTCGAAGCTGCTGATCGGCACGTCCGGCACCGATTTGAAATCGGAGCTCGTGATCTTCTTCACGATGTTGGTGTTTCCTTCCAGATCCACCGTGACCCCATCGCCCTGCAGCACCACGTCGAGGTCCGGGAACCCGGCGCCGCCGTGGCTGACGAAGATCGCGGGACCGCTCAGCGGGACCGGCAGCACCGGCGTGTGGGCAATCGCATCGCCCACCTGCGAGCCGGCCGGGCAACCCGCCGGGTTGGCCGCGAACTGCTTTTCGCTGCAGGCCATTTTCAGCGTTTCGTCTCGCGAAGGCAGGATCTTCGGCAGCTCCACGAACACGCTTTTGATGTTCGCCTGCCCGCTGCTGGAGGTCACCTTCACGTGCAGGTAGGCGCCGTTTCGTTTGGTGTGACCCTTGTGCGTGGAGACGCTGAACGTGGGCGTGAACGGAAGTCCACGACACCCCGCCGCCTGGAAACGGCTGCTGACGGCCGCTGTGGCGCCTTCCGCGGAGCCGATGCTTCCGGTCACGCTCATCGGTTCGCAGCTGGTCGGGTTGAAGACGAATTCTGGCCTGTCCACCGTTACATCGATCGAGCGCACGTCCAGCGGGACCCCCTGGAGCATCGTCGGCATCGGGTCGCTGACCACGCTCACCTGAGCGGTGTGGGGGTTGACTTCGATCTTCGCGCGCACCACGACGGTGCCGAGGTTGAAGGGACCTGCTTCCGCGGGCACGACGATCGAGAGACCGAAGGGGGCGCCATCGTAAGAGCCTGTGAGGTAGACCGGATCTTCGGGCTTGCCGGCTTCCGGGAGGTCGCCCGGCTCGCTGCCCACTCCCGCCGACGCGGTGACGTGTCCGATCTTGCTCGCCGGCGGACAGTTGCCGGCGTTCGCCTGCGCTTCGCCGCAAAGCGGGACCTTCGCAAGCAGCGCTGCCACGCCGTTCGGCATGTGCATCGAGACCGTGGAGAAGTGCTGTTCGCCATCGTTGCGGGTCACGTTCATCTGGAATGCCCCGAAGCCACCGGCCTGGTTGCTGGCCGTGCCTGCAGAGAACCCCGGCGAGAACCCGGACCCGCCACATGCAGAGCCGCCCGGGCCTGAGGTGATCTGGAAGCTCGAGAGCGATTCGGCGTCCTGCGTGCCTTCAGATTCGCCTTCGGCGGGCTGATGTGACCACGGTTCAAACATGCTCGTCACCTGGTAGGTGCCACATGACCGCGGCGTCGCAAGTGAGGCGCGTGGACCGCCGAAGAACTTCAGCCTCAACTCTTCGAAGGGCAGCTGCGGGTTTTCGTCGAACGTCGTCGTCAGCTGGCCCGTCCTCTGATCAAGCTGCACATGCCCAGCCAGCTTGATCACCACGCCGGTTTCCGGTTCGTCGATCGCCAGGTAGATGGCAAGCAGCGACCCGAACGGGTTGCTGCTCTGTTGCGCGACGTAGACCCCGCCGTTGAACACGCGATGCGGGAAAAGGGGCGTTTCGAGTTCCACCTTGCCGATCTTCGCCGCGTCCGGGCATCTGCCGGGTTCGCTCGAATGCAGATTGATTCCTTCGGAGCCTTCCTGTGGGCAACCTCTCAGCCCGTTGGCCGCGGACGGGTTGACCGTCACCCCGTCGGGCAGGAGCACAGTCGCATCCCGCAGATCCGCCTCCGCCAAGCCGCCCGCCGTTTCTTCCTGCGGCACGTGCAGTTTTACTTCGAGGCCGCTTGGTGAGTCGGCGCTCGTCGATTCGGGGGCTACGCTGAGGGTCGGCTTGAACTGGAGCTTGCCGCATCCCTTCATCGTGGGAATCGCCGCAGTCTTGTTAGCGTATTCGCCCGGCGCCTGATAGGAGTCCGCTGACACCGTCGCGTTCAGTGGTGAGCAGGAGGTGGGAGCCCGTAGGAACGGCACTTCAGGCAGATTGCTGCTGCATGGCGGCGACTGGTAGGAGATCTTGCCCAGCGACGCAGGATACGGACAGTACCTTTCATTTTCATGAGACGCCGCGCCCGGCACTCCCCAGACGTGTACCGAGACGCGGGCGATCGCCTTGATCGCCGTGATGTTGAGGCCGGCGGCCGTAACGCCATAGTCTTCACCCGTACGCACCGTCGCGTCTATATACGCGTTGGCGACGTCATTGAAGCGCGCGCTGAACCGCGCAGCCACGCCCGCGGGTGCCTTCAGGTTGAAGAGCGGGCCGATGAAGACGTGCCGCGGGCTCTTTCCATCGATGGTTTCCGCTTCTTCTACTTCCATCACCCCAATCTCCGTGTCGGGAGCACACTGGAAGCGTTCGGCGTCGTATTGCGAGCACTGCCCGACCGCGTCCGGAGCGCCCGCCACGCCGGGCGGCAGCTCCACACGGACGTCCTTCACCGTACCGCTTGGCGTCAGGACGCCATTGTCGAAGCTCGTGGTATTGAAGGCTATTTCCGTATTCAAGCTGAACGGATGCCCGCCCGCCTGTGTGAATGGGCCGCTTTCTTCGTTCAGAAGACCGGCTGTGAACCGCGCGAAACCGAACGTGGCGAACGTGCCATTAGCGCCCGTCGTCGTGCCGGCGCTATTCGCGACAACGAACCGGTAGACGTAGCTCGTGTTCTCCTGTAGTCCCGCCACCCTGGCGATCGTTTTCTGCATGCCAAAGCCTGCGGCAAGCGTTTCCGGCTCACATGGTGCAGTGATCGAATGTTCGTAGCCATTGGCCGCAAACGCCGCTTCGGTGACGTATTGCACCTTGCAGGAGGTTTCGTACCCGAACGGGTTGATTTCGCCGTTCAGCGTCGCCGTATCTGGTCCCGCGACAGTCCACGTTTTCCCGGCTCCGGGCCGCCCCGCGGTGGAGACCGTGCCTTCTTCGCTTTCGCTTGTGCCGCTGGCGTTTTCAACCTTCAGGCGGTAGCGGTAGGTGGTCGAGGGCGTTAGGCCTTCGACGCTCGCCTGGACCGCCGTCTTGGTCGTGTACGGCGTGGCTGGCGAACACGACACCGATTGAGTCGGGGTGGTTTCGCCGTATTCGAACACGCACGACGTGACGTTACCGCCACCGGATGGATCCACTTCACCGTGCAGCGTCACACGTGTTTCCTGTACTCCGGTCGGGCTGCCAAGGGTCGCGTCGGGGACTATAGCGCCCGGTCCGAAGACGTCGATCACCTTGCCTGTGCTGTCTCCGACGTACACGTCACCGTTGTTGGCGACGGCGACGGCCACCGGTTTTGGTTTGGTGCCCGGCATCGCAATCTGGGAGACGAATGACGACCCACCGGGCGCAAACTCGTCGACCACCCCCGCACTTTCATCCGTCACGTACACGTTCCCCGTGCCGAGGTCCACGGCAATGCCACCTGGCGTAGTAAATTTGGCGCCAGGTGGTCCAGTGAGCGTAGCTTGTAGTTCGCCTTTGGGATTGAACACATAGACCACGCCCGCCACGTTATCTGCAACGTACACATCGCCCAGCGCCGGACTCGCCGAAGCATCGTCTACCGCTATTCCGCTGATCGCATCAAACGACGTGCCCGAGGCGAAGGGGACGCTCACGCCGCTTCCCGCTTCATACTTCACGATCGTATTGAACAGACTTGTAACGTACACGTCCCCGGCGGCATCAAGTGCCAAATGCGCTGGGAAGCTCTGTTCTATCGCCGGAGCCGAAAGCCACGAGCCTTCGGGGCTGAACACGTTCACCGATCCTCCGAGCAGATTGGGAACGTACACCTTGCCCGTCGCGCCGATCGCCACTCCGAAGTCTAGGCCCACGGTGCCGCTCGGCGCTGCGGTACCAGTCAGATCGCACTCGCTGGGGGAGGTCGAGGAGCTACCGGCCCCGGTGATCTGACAGGCATATTCCCCGCTAGCTTTGAACTTGTCCACCAGAGATCCGGTTCCAAGTGCCACGTAGACATCTTCACTTGAAGCGCTCGACGAGTTGTCAACGGCGAGGCCTTGCAGACTTTCGAAGGTCGCTCCCGGAGCCGAGCTACTTTCGAAGTTGAAGAGATATTTATGTACCACCTTTGCGAAGGCTGGTGTACAGAATGCCGAAAGCCCCAGCGCAACCGCGGCGGCGCACGCCAGCGGTCCTACGCCTATAGACCGTCGTCGCATGTTGCGGCCGTCGCGACTCCGCATCCTCATCTCCCCTTCCTCGGTACTGCGCCGTTCCGTGCGCTGTTGAGCCGCATCGTGGACTTCCGTGTGCCAAACCGTCGCTGGGCGATGCGCCTGCACTGTTCCCGCCTGCGTCGACCCCTCTGCAGTGCACATGCCTTCAGAGCACGGGCAAGCTTCTGCGCGCGGGTCATCTTCTTCGGTGCTTTGTTCTGTACTGTCATCGCTAGATTGCCCGGTCCGTCAAAGGTCACGCTGGCAGGCTGCCCAAACTCGGCAGAGGAACCTGTCGAGCCACGACAGCCTTCGCTTTCGCATGCCACAGGGGTCGGCGCTTCTTCGAAGCCCGCGCCTTCACGCGCGTCATAGAGGCTGATCGCGTTGTCGGTGTCGCGGCCCACGAGGCTCTGTGCCGTGACGAAGAACACGTTCGCGCCATTTGGAGTCGCTTCATAGAAGTAGGAGCCGGCGGTGGATGTGCCGCTGGAGATCAGATGCAGCGCGCCTTGGATGTATTCGTAGACGTCCTGCTGACCGTTGACGTCCTGGGGCATCAGCGCATCAGGAGAATCGAAGAACACCTGGCCGCTGTCGAGCACGTTTCGCTGTAGATAACCGGGACTTTCGCCCGTGCCCGAGAACTCAGGCACTCTAATTCCGGCCGGTCCAGACGGTCGTACCCCAGCCGGATCGCACGATACGCAACTGAGGTGACCTGTGTTCACTTCGTACAGGTAAATCTCGGTGTCGGCGTTGCCGGTGTTGACGTCGAGGTTGTCGTATCCGGTCGGTTTGGTCACTGTGTCGAAGCCGATGAAGCGGCCGTTTGGCGACACGCGCACGCTCAAGGCAGCGTAGGCTTCGCCGGAGCCGGCCCAGTCGCCGCTGTCATTCCCAGCTTCGAGCGTCGTGATGTAAGTCGACGGGTCGCCTTCTTCGATTAGGTACAGATTCGGCTGCCCCGCCTGTGGTGCGCGTCCTTCGACATTTGCACCGCTGAGGACCGCGTTGGAGACGAAGTAAAGATCAGCCCGCCCCTCTTCTTCTCCAAAGCCACTGACGCCCGCCACTTCGGCGTTGGTGGTGGGCGTAAGGTCGGTGAGCGTGCCCACGTCCGCGCTCGGCGCCAGCGAGTACTCGTACAGGTTCTCCCCGCTTCCGGCCTGCGTGTCGGCCGTCAGACCAGCGGTCGCAGCATCCATGAAGAAAATCTTTGTGTCTTCTGCGTTGGCCCATAGGAAGGTGCCGCCGCCCCCGGTCCCCGACGATTGCGATGCATCGACCTGCACGGTGCATGCCTTCGCGGCTTCGGTGCACTGTTCGCCGTTTACCTTACCGCCGGCCGCTATCGCGCTTTGCGACTGCGAGGCGTTAACACGCAGATAAAGCTTGCCTCCCGTTTCGAGCACAACGCGCGAGCCGTCACTGGACATTGCGTGCGTGAATGACGCGGCACCCTTTTTTGCGCCCCCCACAGGTGAGCTGTTGACTCCAGCGAGTTCGGGCGTATGAGCTGTCGCGTTTGCGACAGCTGCCGCCGTTGGGGTGCCGTCAGGCAGCACGCCTACAAGTTTCACCGAGCCGCCGACCCACTCGTAGAGGTCTTCGCCCGCCGGCGCTTCGGTCGTCAGCTTTGCTTCCTCTGAAAACAGCGCGTGATCGAAGTTTGCCGAGGCGTCTTGGAAGGTCGCGATGGCGGGAACAACACCTTCAGGCGTAAGATTGACGAGGCCGTAGGTGTTTCCCGTATTGTCGTGTAGGAAAAGGTTCTGCACACCTTCCGGTTCGCCTGAAACCAGCGGCACCGGTTCCACCTGAGGACAGTATTCTTCTTCCTGTTTGCCGACGGACTCCGATTCGCGATTTGCGCTCACGACGTTAAATTCCAGCGTGGGCGAGAAGAACGCGAATGGGGTGCATTCGAAGTAGCGCGGGTCTCCCGTCGACTGCTTGGGCGTCACGTCAGACGTGACCCAGCCGTCACTCGTGCGGGTAGATAGGAACTGCACGCCCCCGCTGGTCGCCCCAGGGTACGGGTAGTAAGAGGCCCATCCGATCGCGCCTGCATAGGCTCCGTTGCTGGCATCAGAGGCGAGAGCTCCTGCCGTCCTTCCCAATTCCAGGCCGGTGCCCGTGAGGATCACCTCGGGGATGGTTCCCACCGGGCTTACGAGCTCATAGGCCCTACAATCCGGCAGAAAGGCGTCGGCTTGCTTGCGCCGCAGCGCTTCGTTGGCACATTCTGCCCCCGCGGCCGAACTGGCCGTGGTCGCCAACCCCAGAACCGCTACCAACGCCACCATGACCAGCATCACGACCGGCGCGGCTCGCCCGCGCCCCCCAAGCTCACTCACGACAAGTTCCTCTCCTCGACGATTCCGGTCTCGCAACGGCAGCGTATCTCGATCACCACCATCGCACAACGTCGTTTTCTGGTTCCGGCCCATGCATACATAATCGGCGGTCAGCCGTACTGACCGCCGTTGGGCTATTTGAAAATGAATTCATGGGCGGACGCCGAGGCCCCACCCGTTATGCCCAACGCTGTAGCGGCCGCGAGCACGGCGTACGTCACCCTGCCCAACCTCGCCCTATTCATCTGATCTGCTCCTCGTCTTCCGGCAATGCATTATTCGTCAGCGAAAAGAGGGGACGGGCGCCAAATGGACTCCCGCCCCCTCTCTAAGAGAAACTACGATTCGTACTTCCTAGAAGCCGCTATTTCCATTCAGTCGTGCCGCCGGTCGCCCACGATAATGAGCTTCCTTTATATGTACCCGTGGTGCTGGTGCCGAGGAAGCCCGTGGAATGAATCCCCGTGACTGCCGGGTCCAGTAAAATTCCAGCTGGCATCGTTTTGTGTTCGTTGGCGGGCTTGTTCACGTATGTGATTGTCCCAACTTCCTGTTCAGAAACGGTTTGCGTACCGAGCGAGGTTTTGATTTCGATCGGTTTCAGGATCTTCACGTTGCCATTTGCCATGAATAAATATTGGGCGGGGGATATCGTAGCCGCGGTGCTAAACACGTCATGCGCCGTGCATTCTTCGTACTGGATCGTAACTTCTTGGGTTTCGGATTTGGCTTCTTTAACGGTTCCTGCTGTGGTTTTGAGCTTCTTGCATATGACGTTGGGTTCAGCAGCGGTCCCGGTCGTGAAGTCCTGTTCTGCGATGGCTTCAGCTTCAACTTTGGTCCCAACCGCACCCGAGCTTGCGATGAATTCGTGGGCGGACGCCGAGGTCGCGCCAACTGCAAGGATCGCCACGAGGGCGAGCCCGAGCAGCTTGATTGACTTGAACAGACTCATTGTTGAGCATTCTCCTTGTAGTAGTACGAGTACGGAGCCGCAACAACGCACGCTCTCGTCGGTAGCCTCATCGGAACCGATTCGGGGCGCAAGAGCCGTTTCACCACGGAAGGCATTGAGAGTCGCCTCAATCGAGGATCGCCAGGCACTCGCGCTGTGAGTCTGTGAACGTTTACGTGCATTGCTGCCAACTCCTCTTGCTTGATCTGGCCCTAGGACGTCGCCTGCGAAGCTGAGAGCGGCGTCACGAGACCTGTTCTGTCTCGGCAGAGCTTTCGCCACACCGAGGCACGCTCCCTCATGGGAACGATGATGGTTTACCAGAAGGCGCCGATGGCCGGCAAGCGCCGGTGGCAGTGCGATTCGCAAACGGTAGGAATTCGTAGAATCAAATTCCTAGGAGTTCGTCGAGTCGAATCCCTGGCCGTTGGGCGGCTGGCGCGCACCTGGGCTTGAGTGTTAGCAAAGCGTTAGCAATAAGAGACACGATTCTATTTCTGCTTGCTTTGGTGTTCTTAATAGAACACTCAGCGAAGTGTGGCGCGGAGCGCAGCGAGCACCACACCGGCGAACCTGCGATCGCCCGAGATGTCGAGCTCCTCCGTGTACCCATTGAGCAGCGCGTCGTCCCAGGCCGCAGATGTTGCGATGATCTTCGCCCTCAGTAAGGCCTGGCCACCCGCCTCGCATGAACTCAGGCTTCCGGCCCGCGCTAACAGCTTCACCACGATTGCCGAACGCGCCGCTGTACGTTTGATCAGGGCACAGGTGCCCTCGGTATGCCCGGCGAAGCGCGAGAGAGGAGCGATGAGTTCCAATAGGTCCCGTAGTTCCTTGCTCGGCTCATGGGCATCGACCGCGAGCTGACGGCGCTGGCGACGATTGGTGAGGACCGCTCTCGCGGTGGCAACTCGGCCATCGTTGGTGAGTGCATACTCGACCGAGCGGGGGAGCCGCTCGCGCTCACGCTGGCTGACGAGGCCAACGTCCATCAGCTCGCGCAGGCGCGCGTGCATCGTGCTGCGCGCCGCACCCACACGCTGCTGGATCTGCGCGGGCTGCAGTGGTACGCCTCCGAGCGTGCAGAGGATCTCGATCGTGCGCGCGTCGGCCAGCAGTTCGGGAATCCGAAAGATCCGATTGGCGGGGCTCTGTGTGTTATCAGACTCAGCTGTGGCCATGCGGCTCTCTGTTGCCCATCGACATGACAACCGCATCCTTCGGTCCAATCAAGGGCGCAAGCGCGAGATAGGTGACATGGGCCGAGAGCTGTGGCAGCGTCTGCGCCTGCCCACGCACGACGCGATCGTGGATCACTCCCCAAATTGCGCCGACAGTCGCGTCGGCGGCCAGCGGCGAGAGCTTGTGGGAGCCGGGCACCCGGCTCAGCAGTAGATCGGCGAAGCGACGCAGCAGGGTCGTACAATGCTCCACGCCGGCGGGACCCGCATAGAGCACCTCAATGAATGCCACCTTCGCGAGCATGGGGTCCTCTGCAACCTGAGTGAGGGTCGCACTCAGCGCCTGGCGCAGCGCCTGCGCCAGGCCGTCCGTGCCCTCGGAAGGCCGTAGTCGCGCCGCCTCCAGCGCTACGGCGAGCACCTGCGCGCCGGCGAGGTCAAACGCCGCGAGGAAGCACTGCTCAGCGCCACCGAACATCGCGAGCAGTTCATCCGTCTCGACCGCAGCCTCCTGTCCGATGCGCGCAAGGCTGACCTCCTCGTAGCCGTCGCGCGCCGCGATCTGTGCCGCCGCGCGCATCGCACGCATGCGTGGACCGCCGTGTTCGCCGTATGCTCGAAGCAGAGGTCCTGCAACCTGACATGCAGCTACCGCTCGGGTCTCGGGGCCGAGAGCTTCAATTGTTGCAGGCACGCCGCCGCTACGAGCGATTGAGGGCCCCAGAGCATTGGCCGCAGGCGAGGCACAGCAGAGCAGCCAATCGAGGAGTTCAGCCCCAAGGCCGCGCATGCTCTCTGGGCGTCCTTGCATCATCAGCACGCGCGCGACGTGCCAGACCCCATGCACTATCCCCTCCACAAGGACGGTTGGGAGCTCTATGACCTCAGGGGCGTGTCGAACGCTCTGAGCGATCATGTCCTCGAACAGCAGCTGGCTGCGTTGAACCCGATCGAGCACCGGAAACCCAGCCGCCAGCACCTCCACAAGTGCCAGTCTCGCCTCCTTTGGTCGCGCGATGATCTCATCCACGAACGCGTCGAAGGCGTAACGCAGACCAGCCGACCAATCCTTGGCCTCGCTAGACCTCGCACCGTAAGCCGCGGCGATCCTGGCCGCGCCCTCGGCGACCACGTGGTCGTAGGTGGCCAGGAAGCACTCCTGCTTGCTACCGAAGTGGCGATACAACGCCTTGGTTGAGACGCCGGCCAAGCCCACGATCTGATCGACGCTCGTGCCTGCGTAGCCCTTCGCCGCTACGGCCTCGACCATCGCTCCGTGGAGCCGCCTGCGCTGATCGGCCGCCACCTGATCGCGCGAAAGGCCTTTTGGCGATGGCTGCAGCTGTCGGTACAGGGACGTGACATGCGTCGAGCCGCCAGCGAGATCGTCTTCTGCGCATTTGACCAGAGAGTCGTCGGCTTCCGGTGTTACGGCCATCGTCTGTAACTTTCCCAGAACGGAAGCGATGTCACTGGATGTTTCCAACCATCTGTCAGACACGTGACGCCCCAGCGCGGGACCGCAGTTAGTCGGCTGACAGCGACTCGGGCGCGCCGAAATGCACAAGCGGCTGCGGCAACCACACGCTGCCGTCCTCCTGCTGCCCGTTCTCCAGCAGTGCGACGATCGTGCGCCCAACCGCGACGGCGGTGCCGTTCAGCGTGTGCAGGATCTGCGGCGAGCCGCCGGCAGGTCGCATCCGGATCTCCAGGCGGCGCGCCTGATAATCGGTTGTGTTGGAGCAGGAGGTCAGCTCGCGATAGCGACGCTGGCTCGGCATCCAAGCCTCGCAGTCGAACTTCTTCGCGGCGGAGCCGCCCAGATCATCGACGGCGATATTCACGACCCGGTATGGGATGCCGAGCTCGCCCAGGATCTCCTCCTCGATCGCGAGGATGCGCTCGTGCTCGGCCGGGGAGTCCTCGGGGGAGACGAAGCTGAACATCTCCACCTTGTCGAACTGGTGCACCCTGAAGATCCCGCGCGTGTCCTTGCCGGCCGCGCCCGCCTCGCGTCGAAAGCACGGCGAGAAGCCGGCGTAGCGCAGCGGCAGGCGCTCGGCGTCGATCACCTCGCCGTCGTGCAGCGAGGCCAGAGCGACCTCCGAGGTGCCCACCAAGTAGAGCTCGTCCTGATCCAGGGTGTAGATCTGCTGCTCGGTGTCGGGCAGGAAGCCCGTGCCATACAGCGCGCGCTCGCGCACCAGCACGGGCGGGATCACCGGCGTGAAGCCGTGGCTCTGCAGCTTCTCCAGCGCGTAGCGCACGAGCGCGAGCTCGAGCATCACCAGCGCGCCCTTGAGGTAGGCGAACCGCGCGCCCGAAAGTTTGGCCCCACGCTCCATGTCGATCAGCGGGCCGGCGAGGTCGAGATGGTCGCGTGGCTCAAAGTCAAGGCTGCGCGGCTCTCCGACCAAGCGCACCACCTCGTCCTCGGGGCCGGACGCGGCAGTCGGATCGGGCAGGTTGGGCAGCCGGGCCAGGCGGTCGTCGAGCCTGGCTCTGGCCACCTCCGCCTGCTCAACCAGCGCCTTGACGTGCGCGCTCATCTGCTTGCTGGCCTCCAGCAACTCCGTAGCGTCCTGCCCGCTGCGCTTGGCGGCCGCCACCTGCCCGGCGGCCTCCTTCTGCTTGGCCCGCAGCTCCTCGGCGCTGCTGGTCGCCGCACGCCACTGCTGGTCGAGGCCGAGGATCTCGTCCACCGCGCCGGCCAGCGCAGGGTCCCGCCGTGCGAGCGCCCGCTTGACCTGCTCTGGGTCCCGCCGGATCAGCCTGAGATCAAGCATCGGCCTGCGGGGGCGCGGACGCCAGCGCCCCTATTTGGAGGCTTCGGCGCTCTGCCCCGGTTCCTTGGGCGCCTTGGAGCCGGAGTATTTGGAGAGGAATTCGGCGACCTGCTGCGCCTGCTGTCCAACCACCACGTTCTCCGGCATGACATCGCCGGAGAAGCCGCCGTTGCGAATCGCGTAAAGCACCTCTTCGACCGTCTCCCTGCGGTAGTTGAAGTTCGGCGCGTTGGTCTTGACGCGGTTCTGAATGCTGGTGGCCGAGCCCTCGGCGCCCACCACGCCGAGCGTGTGGCAGCCAGAGCAGTGGTCGCGGAAGATCACCGCGCCCGAGTAATCCGGGTTGGACTTGGAGAGCGAGATGCCCTGGGTACCGCAGGCGGAGATGCCGAGCGCGGCCAGCGGCAGCGCCAGCAGCGCGCCGAGCGCGCGCCTGCGCCTGTTGGATGCGGTGACGGTGCGTGGGGCAGGCATGCGAGCGGGGATATTACGGGACTGTCCCGCGGGCGTGCGCTCAGAACCCTCAGAGCCCGTGGGCCGTTTCCGCGGCGCGCAACGCGAGGAAGACCACCACGACCGCGGAGAGCGCCATCACGCCCATCTCGCGTCGCAGGATCGTGGTCACGATCAGGCGCTGCTCGTCCTGCGGCAGGCGCCCCACCGCCTGTGCGTTCTCCAGCTCGCGGCGATCGAGCACCGTCTGGGCCGAAGCGATCCGCAGCTGCTCGGCGATGAAGGCGATCGCCAGCGGCAGCAGCGCATATAGATAGAAGAGCCGTTCGCTTGAGTAGTGGCCCGCAGCCGCGAGCAGCCCGACCGCGACGGCGAGCAGCACCGCCGCCGCCTGCCCCACGCGCAGCAGTATCCAGAACGCCCTGCTCGACTCTCCCTGGCGCCAGCGCCAGCCGCCAAACAGCGCGGGGACGGCGTTCAGCGCCGCGACGAGAATCGCGCCGATCACGACAGCCTGCGTCATGAGCGCCGTCCCCAAACCCCGCACGCGCGCGCAAATTCCGCGTAGCAGACAGGAGAGCTCGCGTCAATCGTCACTATGTAACACATTGGCACAAGGGTGATATAAAACAGCGGCCCGTGCTGCGCAGCTACCTTCCAGCAATCGTATTTCTCGCCCTTGGTGGTGCGGTTGCCGTTGCGTTCGCGACGTTGAACTCGAAGATCGGCCCACGCCGGGCGGTTGCCCGCAAGCAGGCCCCTTATGAGTGTGGCCTGCCATCGGAGGTCAAGCGCGGGATGCGCTTCGGGATCAGCTTCTACCTGATCGCGATGCTCTTCATCCTTTTCGACATCGAGGTCGTCTTCCTCTACCCGATCGCGGTTGACCTGCGCGCCTACGGCAGCTTCGCGCTGGCGGAGACGATCGTCTTCATCCTGCTGCTGTTCGCCGCCTTCGCCTACGTGTGGCGCAGGGGAGCACTGCAATGGAAGTGAAGCGTCAGCCGCTTGGCGGCGGCAGCGGGGTGGGTGGGCATCCGGTCGATCCCGATCTGCTGCGCATCCGAGCGACCACCGCGCGCAGACTGCTGCGCGGCGGCGACGTGGAAGGACCCACGCCCGGCGCCCACCTGGATGGGGATCAGATCAAGACCGACGAGCTCGACGAAGAGGAGCTCAAGCGCTACGTCCACGAACGCGTCCTGACCACCACGCTGGACAAGGCGGTCGCCTGGGGGCGCTCCAACTCCTTCTTCCCCGCAACCTTCGGCCTTGCCTGCTGCGCGATCGAGATGATGTCGATCGTCGCCGCGCGCGTCGACGTGGCGCGCTTTGGCTACGAGGCGTTCCGCGCCTCCCCGCGTCAGGCGGACCTGCTGATCCTCTCCGGCCGCGTCTCGATCAAGATGGCGCCGGTCGTGCGCCGCATCTACGACCAGATGCTGGAGCCGAAGTGGACGATCTCGATGGGCGCCTGCTGCTCCTCGATGGGCGTCTTCAACAACTACGCGCTCGTGCCGGCCGACAAGTTCATGCCGATCGACGTGCACGTGCCCGGGTGCCCACCGCGCCCGGAGGCGCTGATGCATGGCGTGCTGAAGCTGCGCAAGATGGTCCAGGAGGACCCCGATATGAGTTGGCGCAAGCGCTACGACGCGATCGGGACCGAGGAGGGGGCTACGGCTGTTGCAAGGGTGACGCGAGCAGCCGATGCCTGACGCAACCGAGCTGGAGCTGATCGCGCAGGAGCTTGCCGCGGTGCCCGAGGTCGGCGCCGAGGGCGTGCTCGAGACGACGTTCTTCCGCGAGCGCGCGGGGATCGAGATCGCGCCCGCCGCGATTCGCCACACCCTCTCCAGGCTGCGCGCGCGGGGATACGGGTTTCTGTCCAGCGTCCACGGCGTGGACTACTACCCGCACGAGCCGCGGCTCGGAGTCCACTACGAGATGCTCGACATGGCCAACGTCGACCGGCTGACCGTGAAGGTGCGCGTGAGCACCGAGGATCCGCACGTGGATTCGGTCGCGCCCGAATGGCCGACCGCCAACCACCAGGAGCGCGAGGTCTACGACATGTTCGGCGTGATCTTCGACGGGCATCCCGACCTGCGCCGGATCCTGATGCCCGAGGACTACGAGGGCCACCCGCAGCGCCGCGACTTCCCGATTGGCGGAGAACCGGTGCTGTTCACCTTCAACGACGTGCCGTTGACCGGAGCCTCGGAGTGAGCACGCCGGCAAAGTCCGCCTACCGCCAGATGGAGGAGAGCCTCACGCTCTCCCCGCTGGGCGAACCCGAGGCCGACCAGTCCGGCCTCTCGCTGGAGGATTGGGGCGGCGGCCACGAGAGCCAGGAGCTGCTGACGCTCAACATGGGCCCCCACCACCCCGCCACCCATGGGGTGCTGCGCCTGCTGATCACCCTCCAGGGCGAGATTGTGCGCGACATCAAGCCGATCATCGGCTACGTCCACACCGGCATCGAGAAGACTGCCGAGGACAAGGCGTACTGGAAGGTGATCCCGGTCCTGGAGCGGATGGACTACCTCTCCTACTTCTTCAACTCGATGGTCTACTGCACCGCGGTGGAGACGATCGCCGAGGTGGAGGTGCCAAAGCGCGCGCAGTACCTGCGGGTGATCCACCTGGAGCTGAACAGGATCATGTCCCACCTGGTCTGGCTCGGGACCTCGGCGCTGGACCTCGGCGCGATCTCGATGTTCTGGTACTGCTTCCGCGAGCGCGAGCAGATCCTCGACCTCTTCGAGATGTCCGCCGGGCAGCGGATGCACACGCGCTACTTCCAGGTCGGCGGCGTGATGGAGGACATCCCGCGCGGCTTCACCGAGAAGCTGAAGGCGTTCGTCGACGTGATGCCCGGGCGCACCGACCAGTACAACGCACTGCTGCACAGCAACGAGATCGTGCTGCAGCGC
The DNA here is from genome assembly GCA_963805565.1 of uncultured Actinomycetota bacterium. Lineage (GTDB taxonomy): Bacteria > Actinomycetota > Thermoleophilia > Solirubrobacterales > Solirubrobacteraceae > Palsa-744. The sequence continues at coordinate 486,398 of CAWDUK010000001.1, forward strand.
CTGCGCGGCACCTGTCCGTTGGACGCCGAGAAACTGCTCGCCTACGGCGTCACCGGCCCGCTGCTGCGCTCGGCCGGCAACCCGTGGGACCTGCGCAAGGCAGCTCCCTACTCCTCATACGACGACTTCGACTTCAAGATCCCCGTCGGCACGGTGGGCGACAACTACGACCGCTTCGCCGTGCGGCTGGCCGAGATCTACGAGTCGGTGAAGATCATCGGCCAGGCGCTGGAGGGCCTTCCTGAGGGTCCCTACATCACCACCGACCGCAAGATCGCGCTGCCGCCGCGGCATGAGCTTGCGACCTCGATGGAGGCGCTGATTCACCACTTCAAGCTCGTCACTGAGGGCATGCGCGTGCCGCCGGGCGAGGTCTACTCCGCGATCGAGTCACCGCGCGGCGAGGTCGGTTGCTTCGTGCGCTCCGACGGCTCCTCCAAGCCCGCGCGCGTGCACGTGCGCGACCCCAGCTTCGTCAACCTGCAGGCTCTCTCCGAGATGGCGGAGGGGTCCTACATCGCGGATCTGATCGCGACCCTCGCGATGCTCGACCCGGTTCTGGGAGGAATAGACAGATGAACCTGGTCACGCATAGCGGCGCTGGATCGGCGTCCTCGGTCGCTCGCGTACTTAGTACGCCACGCTCCCTGCGTCCTTGCCCAGCTTGCCCTGCGTGGCCAGGATGGGCGCGAAGGAGGAACCGTGTCCGGCTGGGATGACGCAGTCGACCAGAACAAGCTGCCAGCTGAGATCCCCTCGCCCGATCAGGTCGAGGTGCCCGCGGCGCTGCGGGCGGAGATCGAAGGGCACATGGAGCTCTACCCCGACCCGACCTCCGCGGCTCTGCCAGCGCTTGCCGCCGCACAGCGCCTGCACGGCTGGTGCTCGCCGCTTGCAATCGAGCAGGTCGCCTGCGTGATGCAGGTCACACCCGCCTCGCTGGCCGCCGTGGCGACCTTCTACGACATGCTGGAGACCGAGCCAGTCGGCCGCCATTCGGTCTACGTCTGCACGAACATCTCCTGCTCGCTGCGCGGCGCGGACGAGCTGTTCGAGGCGATGAAGGAGGCCGCGCAGGGCGACGGGGAGCTCAACGTGCGTGCTTTCGAGTGCTTGGGCGCCTGCGACATCGCGCCGATGGCCTCGGCCGACGGCGTCTACGTCGGGCCGCTTGAGATCGAGGACGTGCCGCAGCTTCTGGACGACGTCCGCAGCGGACGGCCGGTGCTGCCGGAGAAGCAGCTCGCGCGGATGCTGGTCGCAGATCCGGCCGCCAACTCTCAGCAGTACCCTTCCCACGCCGTGCAGACAGTTGACAGCCAGGGACAGGGAATATGAGCGCCGCCACAGCCGAGCGCAAGATGCTGCTGCTGGGCGACATCGACGAGCCAGGGCTGGCCACGCGCGAGGTCTACGAGCGCCGCGGCGGCTACCAGGCGCTGCGCAAGGCGCTCTCGATGGAGCCCGAGCAAGTGCTCTCCGAGTTGCAGGCGTCCGGGCTGCGCGGCCGCGGCGGCGCAGGCTTTGCGATGGGCACCAAGGTCTCCTTCCTCCCAAAGGGAGCGACGCAGAAGTACCTGGTCTGCAACGCAGACGAGTCCGAGCCCGGCACCTTCAAGGACCGCGAGCTGATGCAGAAGAGCCCGCACATGCTGGTCGAGGGCATCGTGATCGCGACCTGGGCGGCCGGCATCTCTCGTGCCTTCATCTACATCCGCGGCGAGTACGTGCTGCAAGCGGACATCCTTGACGCGGCAGTTGCCGAAGCCCGGGAAGCTGGCTACATCGGCGAGAACATCCTCGGCTCGGGTCACTCGCTCTCACTGGTCCTCCACCGTGGCGCCGGCGCCTACATCTGCGGTGAGGAGACGGGCCTGCTGGATTCGCTTGAGGGCAAGCGCGGCAACCCGCGCCTGAAGCCGCCGTTCCCCGCGGTCAACGGCCTCTACCAGGGCCCGACGCTGATCAACAACGTAGAGACGCTTTCCACGGTCCCCACGATCGTGAACATGGGCGGCGCGAACTACGCCAGCATCGGCACCGAAACCTCCAAAGGCACGAAGGTCATCTCGATCTCCGGCCACGTCCAGCGGCCCGGCAACTACGAGATCGAGCTCGGCGTCTCCTCACGCGAGATCATCTACGACCTCGCCGGCGGTCCCGCCGACGGGCGGCAGGTGAAGTGCTGGTTCCCCGGCGGCTCCTCCTCCCCGGTGCTGACCGGCGACGATCTCGACGTCCCCTACGACTTCGACTCGCTGGCCAAGGCCGGCACGATGCTCGGCTCCGGCGCGATCATCGTCGTCGATGACGCGACGCCGATCCTCGACGTGGCGATGAAGGTCGCGAAGTTCTACCGGCACGAGTCCTGCGGCAAGTGCACCCCCTGCCGGGAGGGCACCAACTGGACCGTGAAGATGCTCGAACGGATCGCCTCCGGCGAGGCCACGCCGATGGACCTGGACATCATGGCCTCCGTCTGCACCAACATCATCGGCAACTGCCTGTGCGTGCTGGGCGACGCGATGGCGATGCCGATCGGCTCGATGATCGCGAAGTTCAGAGGCGAGTTCGAGCAGAGCATCGAGCAGGCGCGGCTCGCAGCCGAGGGGGTGCTTGTCTGATGCCACGGCCACAACAGCGGATGATCACCTTCACGATCGACGGCCGCGAAGCGCAGGCGCCGGAGAACTCGATGCTGGTCGACGCCGCCAAGCACGGCGACGTCGAGATCCCGGTCTTCTGCTACGAGCCCAAGCTCGGTGGTCCCGTCGGCGCCTGCCGCATGTGCCTGGTTGAGATCGAGGGGATCCCGAAGCTGCAGCCCGGCTGCGCCACGCCGGTCAAGGACGGCATGGTGATCAACACCCAGACCGACCGCGTCAAGGAGGCCCAGCGCGGCGTCGTGGAGTTCCTGCTGGTCAACCACCCGCTCGACTGCCCTGTCTGTGACAAGGGCGGTGAGTGCCCGCTGCAGGACATCAGCTTCGGCTGGGGCGGCGGCATCTCCCGCTTCGTCGAGCCCAAGCGCCATTTCGTAAAGCCGGTCGAGCTCTCCTCGAAGATCGCGATCGACCGCGAGCGCTGCATCCTCTGCTACCGCTGCGTGCGCTTCTCACAGGACGTCTCAGAAGACGACCAGCTCGTGCTGCTTGAGCGCGGCGCGCACTCCTACGTGGCCACCTTCGACGGGCATCCCTACGAGGCGCCCTTCTCCGGCAACATCGTCGAGCTTTGCCCCGTCGGCGCGCTGACCGCGCTGCCCTACCGCTTCAAGGCCCGCCCATGGGACATCGAGGACGCGGGCACCGTCTGCACGCTCTGCCCCTCGCAGTGCAACATCACGCTCACTGTCCGCGACGAGCAGGTGCTCCGTGCGCTGGCGCGCGAGAACCCGGAGGTCGACGACGGCTGGCTCTGCAACCGCGGCCGTTTCGTGCGGGATGAGATCCACGGCCCGCAGCGGATCACACAGCCGCTGATCCGGGACGGCGGCGTGCTGCGGCCGACCACCTGGGAGCGAGCGCTGGAAGAGGCCGCGAAAGCCCTGACGCGCGCCGGCGAGCACACCGCGGCGCTGGTCGGCGGCCAGGCCACCAACGAGGAGGGCTTCCTGCTTTCCCGCACGCTGCGCGAGGGCCTCGGCTCGCCGCACATCGACTCGCGTCCCGCGGGCGCGCTGCCGCTGGAGCTGCACCGCAAGCTCGCCGAGCCGGCGCTGCAAGCGCAGGTATCGGACTTCGAGCACGCCCACGCGGTGCTGGTGCTCGACTGCGAGCCGGTGCGCGACATGCCAATCATCGACCTGCGCATCCGCAAGGGCGTGCGCCACAAAGGCGTCGCGCTGGCGGTCGCGACCGATCGCGAGGGGCCGCTCGATCGCAGAGCAGAGCTGTCCGTCCGCTTCGCGCCCGGCATGGGTGCAGTGTTCACGCAGGCGCTGGCTGCTGCCCTGAACGACGGCGAGGTCGATCAGCTTGCGCAGCAGGCGGGCGCCGATCCGCAGGCGGTCCGCTCCCTGGCCGCTCTGCTTGCCGGCGCCGGCCAGAGTGAGGGCGAGGCGCAGACGCCCGGCGAGGTCGCGATCGTGTGGGGCGAACGGCTGGCCGCGGGCGAGCACGGCGCCGCCGGCGCAGAGGCTCTGCTTACGATTGCGGAGCGCCTTGACATCGGCGCCGTCTCGGGCGCAGGTCTGCTGGAAGTGCCAGCCGAGGCCAACGGCAGAGGTCTGCGCGAGGCAGGTGCACTGCCCAACGCCAGACCCGGGCTGCAGCCGCCGGCCGAGAGCGGCCTGGACGCGCAGGGCATCGCACTCGCGCTGGCCGCAGGCGAGCTGACTGCGCTGCACCTGCTGCAGTGCGATCCGCTCTCCGACGGCTACGACAGGACCGTCTGGGAGCCGGCGCTGGAGCGCGCCACCACCGTGATAGCCCACGCGACCACGCTGACCGAGGGCATCGCCGAGCACGCCAACGTCATCTTCCCCGCCGAGTCCCATGCCGAGAAGGAGGGCACAATCGTGCACCCCGACGGGCGCATCCAGCGCCTGCGGCCCGTGATCGGCAGACAGGGAGAGACCCGCGCCGGATGGCTTGCGATCGCCGACCTCGCGCTCGCGCTCGGCCTCGACATGGGCGTCGAGACCGGCCCGATGGCAACGGAGCAGCTTGCCGAGGCGGTCCCGTTCTACGCCGGGCTCACGCTGGAGGAGATCGGCGCCAAGGGCGTGCGCTGGCAGGACCGCGACGCAGCTTCCGGGCTGCACGCAGAGACGGTGGCCGGCTGATGGCTCTCCCGCTCGCCGAGGTCGGCTACTACGAAGAATGGTGGGTGCAGATCCTGAAGGGGATCATCATCTTCGCCGTCGCGCTGCAGCTCGTGCCGATCGTGCTGATCGCCGAGCGCAAGCTGCTCGGTCGCTTCCAGGGCCGCTATGGCCCCAACCGCGTCGGCCCCTACGGCCTGCTGCAGCCGCTCGCCGACATCGTCAAGCTGCTGACCAAGGAGCAGTTCCGGCCCAGCACCTCCGCCGGGTTCCTGTTCGCACTGGCGCCGGGCATCTCGATCGTGACCGCCGTGGCCGCCTTCGCGATCATTCCCTTCGGCGACGTCCAGCACATCGGAGGCGAACGCGTCGGCCTCTACGGCATCGACGTCTCGATCGGCCCGCTGTACCTCTTCGCCTTCGGCGCGATCGCCTTCTACGGGATCATGCTCGGCGGCTGGGCCTCGGGCTCCAAGTACTCGTTCCTGGGCGCGATGCGAGCCGCCGCCCAGCTGATCTCCTACGAGGTCTCCCAGGGACTGGCGCTCGTGGGCGTGATCTTCACTGCGCAGACGCTCTCACTCACCGGCATCGTCCACGCCCAGGGCGGCATGTGGTACATCGTGCCTCAGTTCGTCGGCTTCCTGATCTTCCTCACCGCGAGCTTCGCAGAGACCAACAGGGCACCCTTCGATCTCACTGAGGCCGACGCGGAGCTCGTCGGCGGCTACAACACCGAGTTCGGCGGCGGCCGCTTCGCCTCCTACTACTTCGCTGAGTACCTGAACGTGCTCGTCGTCTCCGGGATCGTGACGACCGTCTTCCTCGGTGGCTGGCTGCTGCCGTTCGGCATACACCCGCCCGGTTGGGTCGATCCGATCGTCGTGCTCGCGAAGATGAGCATCATCACCTTCTTCTTCATCTGGGTGCGCGCCACGCTGCCGCGCCTGCGCTACGACCAGCTGATGAGCTTCGGCTGGAAGGTGCTGCTGCCGCTGGCGACGCTGAACGCGCTGGTGACCGCGGTGATCGTGGTGGTGAGCCACAAATGACCTGGGACCCCGGCAAGGACGTCGTATCGGTCCAGCGCGCGCCCGCACCCGGGCCTACGCGCAGCTTCTGGCGCACCTTCCGCGAGACGATGCGCGGCCTTGGCACCACGATGGCCCGCTGGATCGAAGGTCCGGTCACGATCCAATACCCCGAGGAGAAGGTGCCCGTCTACCCGCGCTTCCGCGGCCGCCACAAGCTGCACAGCTTCGAGGACACCGGCCTTGAGAAGTGCGTGGGCTGCTCGCTGTGCGCCGCCGCCTGCCCGGCCGACTGCATCAGGGTCGTGGCGGCAGAGAACACGCCCGAGCACCGCGTCTCGGCCGGCGAGCGCTACGCAGCGGTCTACGAGATCAACATGTCGCGCTGCATCTTCTGCGGCTACTGCGAGGTCGCCTGCCCGTTCGACGCAATCACGATGGGCCACGACTATGAGCTCTCCGCGTATGACCGCTCGGATCTGATCTTCACCAAGGAGATGCTGCTGGCCGAGCCGCTCGAGCGCACGCCGCTGCGCCGGGAGGGCGAGTGAGCGCAGTCATCTTCTTCATTGCCGCGATCGGGGTGATCGCGGGGGCGATCGGCGTGGTGATGGTGCGCGACCCCTTTTACAGCGTGCTCGCGCTGGTCTGCCACCTGGTCAGCCTCGCCGTCCTGTTCCTGCTGCTGCGCGCCGAATTCGTCGCCGCCGTGCAGGTCGTCGTCTACGCCGGCGCGGTGATGGTGCTCTACGTGTTCGTGGTCGCCTACGTGGGCGAGGAGGCCGCCACGATCGGCGATCGCCTGCGCGGCGCCTCCTCCGCGGTAGCACGTACACGCACGCTCGCGATCCTGGTGGGTGGCAGCCTGCTGGCCGAGCTGCTGGTCGCGCTGCTCGGCACCGGCCTGAAGGCGATCGACTCCTACGGCGCCCCGTATCAACCCGGCCCCAAGACCTTCGGCACGCCGGCCTACATCGGCGAACTGCTGCTGACGCGCTTCCTGATCGCCTTCGAGATCGCCTCCTTCCTGCTGCTGGTCGCAGCGGTGGGCGCGGTCGTGCTCGCGCGCCGGCGCGGCGGCATCGATGAGCCAGAGACGCACATCTCGCCGCTTCACATCTTCCGTCCGCTCGGCACCGGCACGATGGCCGAGGGCGTCGACGGCAGGCTGCCAACCGCCGAGGCCGGCGCCGGCATCGCGGCAGAACGCGAGCCAGAGGCCGTGGAGGCGCGATGAGCATCGCCTGGTATCTGGTCGTCTCGGCGATCGTGTTCGCACTTGGCGCCGTCGGCGTGGTCACGCGCCGCAATCCGCTGGTGATGCTGCTCTGCCTGGAGCTGATGCTCAACGGCGCCAACCTCGCCCTGATCGCCTTCTCACGCATGTGGGGCAATGGCGACGGCCAGATCTTTGCGATCGTCGTGATGACCGTCGCAGCCTGTGAGGTCTGCATCGGCCTCGGCATGATCGTCGCGATCTATCGGCAGCGACTGCCGATAGATGCGGATGAGCTGCGGGAGCTGCACGGATGAGCCAGACCGCCTACGGATGGCTCGTGCTCGCATTCCCGCTTGCGGGGGTGCTCGTTCTCTCCCTGGGCTACAGGTCGCTGCCCGGCCACACCGCGGGCTGGATCGGCAGCGCCGCGATCTTCCTCGCCTTCCTTGCCGCGCTGGGCGCGCTGATCACGATGCAGGGCCATGCGGCCGACCAGCGCCAGCAGGTCTCCTCGCTGTGGGAATACGCGGTCACCAGCGGCATCGACGCGCGCATGTCGATCCTGGTCGACCCACTCTCGGTCTTCATGATCCTGATCGTCAGCGGGGTCTCGACGCTGATCCACGTCTACTCGGTCTCCTACCTGGACAAGGATCGCGGCTACGTCCGCTACTTCGCCTACCTGAACTTCTTCGTCTTCTCGATGCTGCTGCTCGTGCTGGCAGGCAACTTCCTGCTGCTGATCGTGGGCTGGGCGTTCGTCGGCGCCGCCTCCTACCTGCTGATCTCCTTCTGGTACCGGCGCAAAACCGCGACAAAGGCCGGCATCAAGGCGTTCGTGATCAACGTCGTCGGCGACGTGGGCCTAGTGCTCGGCACCTTCTTCATCCTCGGGCACACCCACACGCTGGAATTCCTGGGCAGCTTCCACGCCGCCGAAGCCGGCGCCTTCAGTCACGCACACGGCGATCTGGTCGCCGGCTGCATCCTGCTGCTGGTCGGCGCGTTTGCCAAGTCGGCGCAGATCCCGCTGCACACCTGGCTCCCGGACGCGATGGAGGGACCGACCCCGGTCTCCGCGCTGATCCATGCCGCCACGATGGTGACCGCCGGCGTCTACCTGATCGCGCGCATGCACCCCCTCTTTGAAAGGGCGCCGGCCGCCCAGGACGTGGGCGCAATCGTGGGCGCCGCGACGCTTTTGATCGCCGGCACGATCGGGCTGGTGCAGACCGACATCAAGCGCGTGATCGCCTACTCCACGATGTCCCAGATCGGCTACATGATCATGGGCGTCTCGATCGGCGCCTACGCCGCCGGCCTCTTCCACCTGATGACCCACGCCTTCTTCAAGGCGCTGCTGTTCATGGCCGCCGGCTCGATCATCGGCGCGATGGGCGGCGAGCAGTCGCTGAAGAAGATGAAAGGGTTCCGCAAAGCGATGCCCTTCACCTACGGCTGCTTTTTGATCGGCGGCCTCGCGCTCTCGGGCATCCCTCCCTTCTCCGGCTTCTTCTCCAAGGACGAGATCCTGCTGATCACCGGCGAGCGCGGCGGCTGGCACTGGATCCTCTACGGCGTGGGCTACCTCGGCGCCTTCCTGACCGCGCTCTACACGTTCCGGATGATCTTCATCGCCTTCCACGGCAAGCCGTGCCCAGAGGCGCAGGAGCTGGAAGCGGGGCATCTGCACCACGCCGAGCACCCGTTCAACCCGGCAGACGGCGAGATCGAGGACACCGACGTCGGCTTCCCCGGCCCCACCCACGCGATCGCCGAGCGGGCGCTACCGATGCGCTTTGCGATGACGCTGCTGGCAATCGGCGCCGCCGGCATCGGCCTGATCCAGATTCCGAACGTCGACTACGTGGTCGACGACTTCCTGAAGCCGAGCTTTGCGACCTCTGCGCTGTATGAAGTGCACACGCGCAACGGCCTGCTGATCGCGGGCCTGATCGGCGGCACGCTGATCGGGCTGGCCGGGATCGGGATCGCATGGAGGATCTGGGGCGCCGGAACGCAGACCGCGCCCACATTCCAGGAGCGCCTGCGTCCGCTCTACACGCTCTTTGCCGCCAAGTGGTACTTCGACGAGGCGATCGACGCACTGGTCGTCCGCCCCGCCGCCGCGTTTGGCCGCTTCGCCCAGGGCACCTTCGAGCGCACCGTGATCGACGACGCGCTGATCGGCGGGCCCTCCGAGCTGGTGCGAGCCGGCTCGGCGCTCGTACGCTCGGTGCAGAGCGGCCTGATCCGCTACTACGCGGCGATGATCGTGCTAGGCGTCGCCGCCGTCGGCCTCTACTTCCTACTGCAGGCCTGACCGAGATGCCAGCGCTTTCGATCCTCATATGGCTCCCAGCCGCCTGCGGCCTGATCGGCGCGATCGCCCACCGTGCGATGGCCGGCAGCGACTCCGCGCGCGCAATCCCCGGCGCGCTGGCGCTGATCGGCTCGGTCGCGGCGCTTGCCCTATCGATCGGCTACATCGTCGAATACGAGCCAGGCACGCAGCTGCTGCACGTCGGCACCCAGACCTTGCAGCACGTGACAAACGTGACCTGGATCGCTTCGCTCGGCATCCACTACAAGCTCGGCGTCGACGGCCTGAATGTGCTGCTCGTCGGTCTGACCGCGCTGCTCTTCGCGGTGGCGATGCTCGCCTCCAACCTGCGCCGCGAGAGCCCACCGGATCGCCCGCACCTCTACTACCTCTTCTTCATGATCGCCGAGTCGGCGGTGCTGGGCGCGTTCCTGGCCCAGGACCTGATCCTGTTCGTCGCCTTCTTCGACCTGATGCTGATCCCCTTCTACTTCCTGGTCGGGATCTGGGGCGAAGGAGAGCGCTCTCAGCGGATCAAAGCGACGATCAAGCTCGTGATCTACACGCTCGTGGGCTCGCTGCTGATGTTGGCCGCGGCGATCGCCACCGGCGTGCTGGCCTCCCAGCAGCACGGCACGCCGATCACCTTCGTGCTCTCAAGCCTCCAGGGCCTGCAGCTCTCCAAGGGCTCCCAGGAGTGGATCTTCCTTTTCTTCGCCGCCGCCTTCCTAGTGAAGATGCCCGCCTTCCCGCTGCACGGATGGATGCCCGACGGCTACAAGGCGATGCCGATCGAGGTGCTGATGGTCTTCTCCGGCGTGCTCTCGAAGGTCGGCGCCTACGGGTTCCTGGCGATCGTGCTGCCGCTGTTCCCGCAGGCATCGGTGCACTTCCAGCTGCTGATGTTGCTGATCGCGCTGAGCTCGATCATCTACGGCACCGCGGTGGCCTTCACGCAGACCGACGCGCGTCTGATCGCCGGGTTCTCCTCGGTGGCTCAGCTCGGGTTCATCACGCTGGGCATCTTCTCGCTGCAGCCCCAGGGCGCGCAGGGCGCGCTGCTGCAGATGGTCAACCACGGCCTGGTCGTGGCGCCGATCTTCTTCATCATCCTGCTGCTCTCGCGCAGGGCCGGCGGCTCGGAGGACATCCGCAACATGGGCGGCGTCGCCTTCAGGGCACCCGTGTTCGCGACCCTCTTCCTGGTCGTCGCGCTGGCGACGCTGGCGATGCCCGGTTCGGCCAACTTCGTCGGTGAGTTCCTGATCCTGCTCGGCGTCTTCAAATCCAAGCTTGCGATCGCGGTGATCGGCTTCGCCGGCGTGGTGGGCGCAAGTGTCTACGCGCTGCGGCTCTTCATCCGCGCGATGCACAACCGCGTCGGCCCTGAGGTGCGCTCGCATGAGATCAGCCTCCGCGACGGCCTGGTGCTCGTGCCGCTGATCGGCGCGATCCTGTTCCTGGCCCTCTACCCGCAGCCGGCGCTCAAGCGCAGCGAACGCTCGACCTCCACCGCCGTGTCCGCGGAGCGTTTGCTGACCGAACCGAGCGTGCTGCATATCGCGAGCAGCGGGCCGAGCACAGTCGCAAGCACGGAAGAAGGAGGCAGCCGATGATCCCGCTCGCCCACATCGCCACCCCCCACGTCAACTTCGCCGGGCTTTCTCCACTGATCGCCTTCCTCGGCGGAGCGGTGCTCGTGCTGATGGTCGGCCTGCTCAGCCCTCGCAAGATTCGCGAGCACGGAGTGCCGCTGCTCACCCTCGGCGTGCTCGGCGCCGCTACGGGGCTCGTGATCTGGCAGTGGCACGCGGACAAGTCGCTGGTCGATGGCGCGATCAGGCTCGACAGCCTCTCGCTCGTGCTCAACCTCGTACTGGTCGCGGCAGGCGTGGCCACGGTGCTGCTCGCCTGGCGCTCACGCGCCAGCCACGAAGCCGCCCACGGCGAGCTGCACGCGCTGCTGCTCAGCTCGATCGCCGGCATGTCGCTGCTCGCCTCCGCCGAAAACACCGTCGTCCTGTTCGTCGGCCTAGAGCTCCTGTCCATCCCGCTCTACGTGCTCTGCGCGACCGAACTGCGCCGCGAGCGCTCGCTGGAGTCGGGGCTGAAGTACCTGATCGTCGGCTCCGTCGGCTCGGCGACGCTCATCTACGGCCTGGCGCTGGTCTATGGCGCCACCGGCGCCACCGGCTTCTCGGCGATCGCGAGCTCGATCTCCACGAAATCGCTCTACACCGACCCGATGCTGCTGGGCGGGATTGCGCTCTGCGCCGCGGGCTTCTGCTTCAAGTCCTCTGTGGCCCCCTTTCACCAGTGGACGCCCGACGTCTACGAGGGCGCACCCACGCCGATCACCACATTCATGGCCGTCGCGACGAAGGTCGCCGCGCTGGGCGCGTTCCTGCGCTTCTTCGACGTCGCAGTGATCGAGGCGCAGAACTCGTGGGCACCTGCGCTCGCGGTCCTGGCGGCCATAACGATCATCGTCGGCAACGTCGGCGCGCTGGGCCAGAGCTCGCTGAAGCGGATGCTCGCCTACTCCTCGGTCGCCCAGGCCGGCTACATGCTCGCCGGCGTGGTCGTCGGCTCGACGCTCGGCGTCAAGGCCACCACGCTCTACCTGATCGTCTACCTGCTGATGAACCTCGCCGCCTTCGCGGTGATCGTCGCGCGCGAGCGTGAAACAGACCTCGGTGACAACATCGGAGCGGTCGCCGGTCTCGGCCGCAGCCGCCCCTGGCTGGCCTGGCCGCTGACGCTCTCGATGCTCGGCCTGGCCGGGATTCCCGCCACGGCAGGATTCGTGGGGAAGTTCTATTTGATCGATGCGGCGGTGTCAGGCAACTACACCTGGCTCGGCGTAGTGATCGTGATCGGATCGATGATCTCGCTGGGCTACTACCTGCCAGTGGTCGCCGCCATGTGGATGAGGGACGCGCCCGATTTGGAGCCCTCCTCAGAGGCCGCACAGACCACCGTCGTTCAGGGCCCACTGCCGGCCATCGCAGGCGGCTCATCCGAGCTCGACGAGATTCCCACTCCGGTCCGTGGCCCGCAGCCGGAGGTGATCGCGGTCGCACTCATCGCCGGCGCCGCGACGCTGTTCTTCGGGATCGTGCCGCAGCCGCTGTTCGATCTCGTGCAGCACGTCGGTCGCAGTTTCGGGCTGCTCTGAGAGCCCGCCCCTGCGGGGCCTGCACGAACCTCAGCGCCGGTGCGCGTGCCGGTGGACGCGTGCCTCGATGGCGCTGGAGCCGGAGTAGTAGCCGGTCCACGCAAAGAGGCTCGTCGTCGCCGCGGCGGTGCGGAACATGCCCGGATGGGTTTCGGGGTCCTTGATCGGGCCGCCCCACCAGCTGGAGAGCCAGAGGCCGTCGCTGCTGGTGGCGTTCTTGGAGGCCGCGACGGCGTTGACTTCGGCCAGCCGCACCCAGTAGTTCTCGCTGGTCGCCTTGCCGTAGGCCATCATCCACTGCATGTAGATGGCGTCGTACTCCGGCCCGTAATTGAATTTGTAGCCGGTGGCGTTGACGCTCTGCTCGGCCGTAGTCGCCGCGACGCGCGCGGCATGTTCGCAGTAGGACTGGCCCTCGCCGTCCTGACAGAGCAGGTACTGGGCGTAGATCAGCGGCGCCTGAACGTAGTCGTTGACCGATTCGGGCTTGTTCGCCTGCTCCAGGTAGAGCTGGCGTTCGTCGTGGTTGTCTTCGGCGTTGGCCCAGTCGACGTATGCCTTGGCGTCTTCCAGTTGCCAGCTTTCGTGGTCCTCGCCGTAGAGCAGCATCCCCAGCAGCGCGTCGGAGGCCAGCGCGGGCCCGGAGTGGTAGGGGTGGGAGGTGTTCCACCACATTCCGCCGCCGCCAGCCGCATCCCAGCCCTTGGCGGAGATGAAGTGGAACGCGCGCTGAGCGTCGCGCAGCCAGCGATGTTCCTGGTCGGCTTCGTATGCCTGCGCGAACGCAAGCCCGAGCCAGCCGTTGTCGTCGAAGAACGCCTGCACGTTTGGTTCCCGATCGCCCGGGTAGGGGGCGTAGCCGCCGAGGCCACGATCCCAGTAGTGCTCTGAGGCGAGGCCAAACTTTTCCACCAGGCGCCTATGGGAGCCGCTCGGGTCTGCGAGCTGCAGCGCGTCGGCGGTCTGGAACATCGGCACCTCGCCCCAGATCGTGAGCATCGGGTAGGCACTGCTGTTGCAACCCAGGTACTCGCAGAACCAGCCGTCATGGCGCCAGGACGCCGTTTTGCTCACGCCCTGCTGGGCGAAGCCGAGATAGTCCAGAGTGCGCGGTCGCGGCAGCACCACGAGCGGTTTGCGCCAGGGCGTGAGCGGTTCGACGCTGCCGAGGCTATCGCCGTGTGCAGCCGGCGCAATCGGCAGCGCGAGCAGGCCAGCGGCAAGGATGCCGAGCAGAAGGCAGACGCGCCGCGCTGTCGGTCCCATCCGCCCAAGAGGTGTGGTGTGCTGTACTCGCATCTCGCCACTCACTCCATCGGCATGCCCTCTGCCTCTCGCGAGAGCAAGGGGCCGGGTTGGACACTGATCCAATCAGACGGCTAGACGCGGCCGCTGGCCCTGGCGGCCTCTTCGGCCTCCACCAGGCGGCGCTCGAGCAGGTCCAGGCCCGCGTCCCAGAAGCCGGGATCGGCGAGATCGACGTCCACGATCTGGCCCAGCTCCTCCGGGCTGCGCGAACCGCCCGCTTCGAGCAACGCCAGGTAGCGCGGCACGAACTCCTGCCCCTGCTGCTCATAGCGGTGGTAGACGGAGAGCGCCAACAGCTGGCCGTAGGCGTAGGCATAGACGTAGCCCGGCGTGCCGATGAAATGCGGGATGTAGGACCACCAGCTGCGGTAGCCGTCGGTCACCTCCACCGAATCGCCCAGCATCTCGTGCTGGCTGCGCGCCCAAAGCTCGCCGAAGCGATCGACCGAGAGCTCGCCCTGCTCGCGCCGCTCGGTGTGCACGAGGTCCTCGAAGCGGTTCATCGCGATCTGTCGAAAGACGGTCGCGATCGCACCCTCGATGTTCTCGGCCAGCAGCGCGAGCCGCGAGTCGGGGTCGGTGTCCTGCTCCAGCAGGCGGGCGAACACCAGCGTCTCCCCGAACACCGAGGCGGTCTCGGCCAGTGTCAGCGGCGTGTGCTGGTGAAACGGTCCCTGTGCGGCGGCGAGCGCGAAGTGCACGCCGTGGCCGAGCTCGTGCGCGAGCGTAAGCACGTCGCGACGGCGCGAGGTGTAGTTGAGCAGCACGTAGGGGTGCACCGAGGGCACCGCGGCGGCGCAGAAGGCGCCGCCGCGCTTGGCTGGTCGCACCGGCGCGTCGATCCAGGCTCCCTGAAAGAAGGAGCCGACGAGATCGCCGAGCTTCGGCGAGAAAGAGGAGTAGCAGTCGAGCACGATCTCGCGTGCCTGGCCGTAGCCGAAGCTCGCCTCGTCCTGCGTCACCGCCGCCATCCGGTCGTAGTCGGCGAGCCGATCGATGCCCAGCAGGCCGGCCTTGAGCCGGTACCAGCGGCGCGCGAGCTCATATCGGCCGCGCACGGCACTTACCAGCGCCGCCACCGAATCGTCGTCGACCTCGTTTGAGAGGTTGCGGGCCGAGAGCCAGCTCGGGTAGCGCCGCAGCCGATCGTCGGTCGCCTTGTCCGCCAGCAGCGTGTTGAAGAGGAACGCGCGCGTGCGCAGGCCGGGCGCGAGCGCCGCAGTGACCGCCTCGGCGGAGGACCGGCGCACCTGCCGATCGGGCGAGGTGAGCTGGGAGAGCGCAACATCCAGCGCGACGCCCTGAACCTCGCCGTCTGCGCCGGCGGGCAGCTGCACCTCGATCGCGGAGGTCAGCTCCTCGAAGAGCCTGCCCCACGCGCCTGCGCCGGTAACGGACTTCTCGGCCAGGATCCGCTCCTCCGGTTCGGAGAGCAGATGATCGCGGTAGCGGCGCACGCGGCGCAGGTGATGGGCGCAGAAATCGAGCCCGTCGGCAGCAAGCAGCCGATCGACCGTCTGCTCCTCAAGCGCGGCCCACTCAAGCTCGAAGAACAGCAGCGTGGTCTCGATCTCGGTCTCGCGCTCCTGCACCCGCTGCAGCAGCGCACCGTTGGCCGGGTCTGCTGTGTCGGTGGAGAAGCGCAGCGCCGCGTAGGCGCCGGATCTGCCGATCAGGTCGTGCATCTGCGCGAGCTCCTGCATGGCTGCGCGCAGACCCTCGCCGTCGAACTCCGCGAGCTTTCCGGCATGGCGCTCGGCGAAGCGCTTGGCCATACTGAGCGCCTCCTCCAGGCGGGCATCCACGCCCTCTGGGCCCTCGCCGTCAAGCAGCGGCGAGAGGTCCCAGGCGGCCTGCTCGGCCTCCGGATCCTCGATCTGATCGGCAGCACTCGCCATCGTTGCGGTGAGCTTATAGGTTCGATGCGGCACGCCCACACGCCTTGCGCCAGGGCCCTGCGGCGCCGTCCGGAGCGAGCCCTAGCATCCTCCGCCCGATGCACGAGACCACCCCGTCCATCTACCTGATCGCACGGCCCTCGCTCGACCTCGAAGGGCTCACGGGATACCTGCGAGACGTGGGCGGCGAGTCGTGGCTGCGCATGCGAACAGACCACGACGAGCAGCCAAATCCCGGAGAGCTGCTGGTCGAGTTCGCGGGCCGCGCCTGCTACCGCAGCTGGGAGCCGGGACTGAACCCGAACGTGACGCGAATCAGGACCGATCAACGCGAGTACCTCGCAAACATCCTGCGCAGCGCTCACGGCAGCGTGCTCGAGCACGCCAACTACACCTTCGCGCTGCGCAACGTCTCACGTGTTCTAACTCATGAGATTGTCAGACACAGAGCCGGGTCCGCTTTCAGCCAGGAGAGCCTGCGCTACGTGCGCCTGACCGACATCGGCTTCCGCGTGCCGCCATCGCTGGAGCCCATGCGCGAGCGCGTGCTCTGCCTCGTGGAGCAGCTGGAGGAGTTCCAGCGCGATGCGGCCAAGGAGCTTGGAATCGAAGAGGACGGCGTGCCATTCCACGTCAAGAAGGAGGTCACCTCGGCGCTGCGGCGCCTCGCGCCGATCGGCCTTTCCACGGACATCATCTGGACCGCGAACCTGCGCACGCTTCGCCACGTGATCGAGATGCGCACCGCCCCAGGCGCAGAGGAGGAGCTGCGGCTGGTCTTCAACAAGATCGCCGAGATCATGCTCGAACAGGCGCCCGGCGTCTTCCAGGACTTCAGCCGTCAGGACGACGGCTCGTGGGTGCCTGAGCACCACAAGGTCTGACAGCAGAGCAGACGCAGGAGCCCTGCTGACGCGACGCCAGTCGAGTCAGCTTCGCCATGCCGGCGCAGGTGTGTCATACTTAAGTATATGCTTAAGCATTACGAGCCCGCACCCGCTGGCGAGGAGATCAACCTTCTCTTCCAAGCGCTCGCGGACCCCAGCCGCCGGGCGATGGTCGATCGTCTGATCCGTGGACCGGCGTCGGTCAGCGAGCTCGCCGCGCCGCTGGCAATGTCCCTGCCCGCAGTGGTGCAGCACCTCAACGTGCTCCAGGCCAGCGGCCTCGTGCGCTCGCAGAAGCTCGGGCGAGTTCGCACGTGCTCCATCCAGCCCGCCGCGCTGCGGGCCGCGGAGCAGTGGATCGCCGACCGGCGGACCGCATGGGAGCAGAGCCTCGACCGCCTGGGCGAATACCTGGCCGAGCAATCAGACCAACCAGAGCAAGGGAGTACACAGTGAGCCATGCCGAGCAGACCCACCGCGAGCGCTCAACGGTCCATTCCACCTTCGTGATCGAGCGAACCTACGACGCCTCGCCACAGCGCGTGTTCGACGCCTGGGCCGACCAGGCCGCCAAGGCCAGGTGGTTCGGCCCGCCCGAGAAGCCGGCGGGCTCCTACACGCTCGACTTCCGCGAAGGCGGCAGCGAGCACCTTGCGATCGAGATGGGCGACGGTCCGACCTACAGCTTCGACGCCGTATATCAGGACATCGTGCCGGGGCAGCGGATCGTCTACACCTACGACATGCACCGCGGAGAGGACCGCATCTCGGTCTCGGTGGCCACCATCGAAATCGAGACGCACGGCGATGGCACCCGGCTAACGCTGACCGAGCAGGGCGTGTTCCTCGACGGCCTGGACGACCCCGCCGCGCGCGAGCACGGCACCAACGCGCTGATGGACGCGCTCAGGTCCCAGGTGGAGGACGGGCCCCACGGCGCCTGAGGCGCCGTGGGGCCGTGAACTCACGCGTCCATCGTGCGCGTGCGCCAGGCGCCGAGGGCGAGAAAGACCGCCAGCCATACGACGATCACAACGATCGCGGTGGCACTGGACATGGTGATCGTCGGCCCGTGACCCCCGCGTAGATCGGCAATCGGCGCGAAGTGCGCAAGCGCCTGATTGAGCAGCGCCTTGCGCGCGCTGCCCAGCGATTCGATGTTGGCGAGGATCGGGCTGACGAGCAGGTCGACGCCGATCAGCGTCACGATCGACGCCGGCCTGGAGTTCGTCAGCGACGCGAACCCAAGCGCCACGACGCAGATCACTCCCGTCTCCAGCGCGATGAAGCCGAGGCCTTCGAGGACCAGTCCAAGGCTTGGCGTCGGCATGTTGGAGGCGAACGCGAACACCCCGATCAGCATCAGGGCGTAGCCTGCCGCGACGACCAGCAACGTCACCGCCAGCGCCGCCGGTACGCGCGTGGCAAACAGCGCGATGCGCGAGCGGCCGGTGACCACCAGGTCCCGGAACACGCCGGAGGCGGCATCCCCTGCGCCCGCCTCGACGCCGATCAAGATGCCGGCGAGCGGGCCGAAGAGCATGCCGAGAATCCGCAGCCCATCCTTGAAGGCCTCGATTCCACCGGCGGGCCCGTGTTCGACCGGATTGGAGGAGTGCTGCGCCACCTTGACGATGAAATAAATGGCAAGCGGCGCCAGCGCGAGCACCAGCGCCCAGATCAGGATGCTCCGCTTCTTGCGCAGCTTGAGGATGTCAGCGGAGGTCATCCGCAACGCGATGGCGGTGCTCATGCCGAAACCTCCGTCGTGGGCGCGTCATGCTCGGCGGAGCCGCCGAGCCGGGAAGTGATGTCAAGAAACCGCTTCTCCAGACTCTGGCGCACCGGCTCGAGCCGCGTAACCGCAAGCCCCTGGCCGACGAGGGTCGCGTTCACCTGCGCGGCCGTGGCCAGATCGCCGACCAACACGACTCGCAGCCCCTCGTCGGAGCGGCGGGCCTCGCTGACGGCCTCGAGCCCTTCCAGCGCGACCAGGGCCCGCTCTGGGTCATCGACGCCGACAATCAGCTCATTGCGCTGACCGCCGCTGGCGAGCTCTGCGATCGCGCCCTGCATCACGATTTTGCCCTGATCGACGATCGCGGCGTGGTCGCAGATCTTTTCCACCTCATCCAGCAGGTGCGAGGAGAGGAAGATGGTCCTTCCCTCCTGATCGACCATCGCGCGGATCATCATCCGGAACTCCTGGATGCCGCCGGGGTCGAGGCCGTTGGTCGGCTCGTCGAGGATCAGCAGCAGCGGGTCGGCCAGCAGGCAGCGTGCCACCCCGAGGCGCTGGCGCATGCCCAGCGAGTAGCGCTTGACCTTCTCGTCTGCCCTGTCGGCAAGACCGACGCGCTGCAGCGCCGGGGCGATCCGCTCAGTTGCCTGCGGCCCGCGAACGGCCGCGATGATCTTCAGGTTCTCACGTCCGGAGAGGTGCGGGTGAAAGCGCGGCTCCTCGACGATCGCGCCC
Source organism: uncultured Actinomycetota bacterium (assembly GCA_963805565.1). Lineage (GTDB taxonomy): Bacteria > Actinomycetota > Thermoleophilia > Solirubrobacterales > Solirubrobacteraceae > Palsa-744. Next base: position 505,483 of record CAWDUK010000001.1, read on the forward strand.
ACGCGGGCAAGCGCCGCAGCACGCTGCGAGGGCACGGGATGACCGAGCAGCTGCATCGTCCCGGCGCTTGCATGCGTGAGCCCGAGCAGCATCCTGATCATCGTGGTCTTGCCGGCGCCGTTGGGGCCCAGGAAGCCGAAGGCGCTTCCCATCGGCACCTTCAGATCGACCCGGTCGATCGCCGCGCGCTCTCCGAAGCGCTTGACGAGTCCGTCGGTCTCGATCGCCATCCCTGCGGCGCCGAGATTTGGTTCAGTCTCGATCGTTTGCATGAGCGACAGTCTCTTTCATCGGGTCAGAGGAAACTATGGGGGATCGCCCCTACGGGGTCCTACGGGCCGTCGAGGCTGACCAGCTGGCGCTGAACGGCCCAGCGGCTGAGCTCGTGACGGCTGGAGAGCTGCAGCTTGCGCAGCACGGCTGAGACGTGGGCCTCGACGGTCTTGACCGAGATCCCGAGCCGCAGCGCTATCTCCTTATACATGTAGCCGCGGGCGATGTGACGCAGCACCTCGCGCTCACGCGGCGTGAGCTGGTCGAGCTCGTCGGACTCGCTGCCGGCAGTCTGCTTGGCGAAAGCATCGAGCACGAAGCCGGCCAGTCGGGGCGAGAAGACGGCATCGCCTTCGGCCACCCGCCTGATCGCATCCACGAGCTCATCGCCGGAGATCGTCTTGGTGACATAGCCGCGCGCGCCGGCTCTGATCACGCCGATCACGTCGCTGGCGGCATCAGAGACCGATAGCGCGAGGAACCTCACCCCCGCCAGCACCCGCGTCACGCGCGCGATCACCTCCAGGCCCCCGCCGTCGGGCATGTGCACATCGAGCAGCACGACGTCGGGCTCGCTCGCAAGGATCGTCGCGACCGCATCATCGACGGTACCCGCCTCGCCGAGCACCAGGACCCGATCGCCGAGCTCGGCCCTCACGCCCGCGCGGAAGAGCTTGTGATCGTCTACGAGCACAACCCTCACCCCCGTGCGAGTATCGCTTGCGAGGCCGACCACACTCATGCCCCCGCCGGCTCCATCACCAGCACGACCTCCGTGCCCTGGCCCGGCGCGCTGTGGACGGTGCCGCGTCCGCCATGCCGCTGCATGCGCGCGAGGATCGAGTCACGTACGCCGCGCCTGTCCTGCGGGATGGCGGCCGGATCGAAGCCGACGCCGCGATCGCGTACGAATGCCTCCACGCGGCCCTCACACACCTCGACGTAGAGGTCGACGCGCCCACTGCCCGCGAACTTCGCAGCGTTGGTCATCGCCTCCCGCGCGGCCTGCACGAGCGCGTCAAGGCGTGTGTCCACAGGCACGTCTCCGACCACCACGACCTCAATCGGGATGCCATGCAGCTCCTCGACCTCGGCGGCGACCCGCTCCATCACGGCCTTGATGCTGTCCCCACCCGCGGGGCTGCGATCGAAGAGCCAGCGACGCAGCTCACGCTCCTGGCGCCGTGCCAGAGTTGCCACCTCGTGCGCGTCGGTGGCCCGGTTCTGAATCAGCGCGAGCGTCTGCAGCACGGAGTCGTGCAGGTGCGCGGCCATCTCCGCGCGCTCCTGCTCGCGGATGCGGGCGGAACGCTCAGAGGCCAGGCTGCGGCCAAGCCGCACGAACCAGGGCCCGAAAACCACCAGGAACGCGAAGATCGCCAGGGCCAGACCGCGAACCGCGTACCTGTCTGCCCGCAGGATCCCGACCGCGTGCAGCGCCACGAGCGCCACCGCGACCCTCAGCAGCCACCAGCCAAACAAACGGCTGCTGGCCCTCAGCGGCAGGGACAACCCGCGGAGGGCGCGCGCAATCGGCTTGCGGTCAAGAGGGTGCTCGCCAGAGGTGCGCCCGCCAAGGCGGGTGGTGCCCGCGGTCATCGCCCCAATGATGCCACCGTCGTGGCGGGGAGTCGTCAGGGATCACCCTTAGTGGGCATCGGCCACCGAGCGCCCCGCGCGCCGTGCCGACGCGCGGGGCTTGCTCGCGGCGCCCATCGCCGCCGGTCCCCCTGCCTAGTCTTCTGCCGAGTGCAACTCGGCCACGCGCGCTTCCAGCTTCGCGGTCACCTCGGGGTCGCGCAGCGTGGTCACGTCGCCGAGCGCGCGCCCCTCGGCGATGTCGCGCAGCAGCCGCCGCATGATCTTGCCCGAGCGGGTCTTGGGCAGATCGTCGGTCCAGATGATCCGCTTCGGGCGCGCAATCTTGCCGATCCGCTGCGCGACCGTCTCGCGAATGCTTTCTTGCTCCTGCTCACTGCCTTCCAACTCGCCCTGCAGCGTGACGAACGCGACGATCGCCTGCCCGCTGTCCTCGTCGTGCTGGCCGATCACGGCCGCCTCTGCAACGTCCGGGTGCGCGACGATCGCCGACTCGACCTCGGCGGTGGAGAGCCGGTGGCCGGAGACATTGACGACGTCGTCGATGCGGCCGATCACCCAGATGTAGCCATCCGAGTCGCGCCGCGCCGCGTCGCCGACGACGTAAGTCTCCCGGCCGAAGCGGTCGAAGTAGGTGCTGACGTAGCGCTCATCTTCCTTGTAGAGCGTGCGCAGCATCGAGGGCCACGGCTGCTTGAGCACGAGCAGCCCCTGCCCCTGCTCGATCGGCTCGCCCGTGGTCTCGTCGAGAACGTCGGCCACAACGCCCGGGAACGGGTTGGTCGCAGAGCCAGGCTTGGTACGCGTGATGCCCGGCAGCGGCGTGATCATGATCGCGCCGGTCTCCGTCTGCCACCAGGTGTCCACGATCGGGCAACGTTCGTGGCCGATCACCTTGTGGTACCAGAGCCACGCCTTCGGGTTGATCGGCTCACCGACGGTGCCGAGCAGGCGCAATGAGGAGAGATCATGGCCGTTTGGCCACTCCGCGCCCCACTTGATGCAGGCCCTGATCGCAGTCGGCGCGCAGTAGAGGATGCTGACCTTGTAGCGCTCTACGATCTCCCACCAGATCCCCTTGTTGGGGTAGTCCGGCGCGCCCTCCCACATCACCGAGGTGGCGCCGTTGGCCAACGGGCCGTAGACGATGTAGGAGTGGCCGGTAACCCAGCCCACGTCCGCGGCGCACCAGTAGACGTCCTCGTCGGGCTTGACGTCAAAGACATAGCGATGGGTGCAGGACACACCCGTCAGATAGCCACCGGTGGTGTGCAGGATCCCCTTTGGCTTCGCCGTCGAGCCGGAGGTGTAGAGGATGTACAGCGGGTCCTCGGCGTCCATCGGCTCCGCCGGGCACTCCGGGTCGGCGGCCGCCATCGCCTCGTCGTAGTAGACGTCGCGGCCGGGCTGCATCTGGCAGGCAACTCCCTTGCTGCGGACCACCACGATCCGCTGCAACATTGCGAGGTCGCCCATCACCTCATCGACGCGATCCTTGACCGCCGCGATCTTGCCCTTGCGCGCCGCCCCGTCGACGGTGATCAGCACCTTCGCATCGGAGAACTCCATCCGCTCGCGCACCGCCTCCGCGGAGAAGCCGCCGAAGACGACGTTGTGCGGAGCGCCGATCCTGGCGCAGGCGAGCATCGCCACCACGACCTCGGGGATCATCGGCAGGTAGATGCCGACGACGTCCCCCTTCTTAACGCCCAGGTCCTTCAGCGCAGAGGCGAACCGCTTCACGTCGCCCAGCAGCTGCGCGTAGGTGATCTCGCGCTCGCTGCCGTCCTCGCCGAGCCAGTGGTAGGCGATGCGATGTCCGCGGCCAGCGGCGACGTGGCGGTCCAGGCAGTTGTGGCTGACGTTCAGCTTGCCGCCCAGAAACCACTTGTAGAAGGGCGGGTTGGAGTCGTCGAGCACCTGCTCCCACGGCGTGTCCCAATCGAGCGTCGCGGCCTGCTCGGCCCACCACGCCTGCGGATCGGCCGCGGCCTGCGCATAGATCGCCGGATCAGAGAGCAGCGCATGCTCCTTGAAATGCGCGGGGGGCTCGAAGGACTCCACATCCAGCAGCTGCGCCAGCTGCTCGTCGAGCTCCTCCCCACTGGTCAGCTTCGGCTCAGTAGCCATCCATCCACCTCATTAGGTCGAAAATGCCCGGGCGCCCCTCCGCTTCCCCATCATCCAACATCGCCGGCCTGCCCGCTGCGAAGGCGTGGTCCAGTCGGCCCACGCCCTCGTGCGGCTCTCCCAGCTGTCGGGAAGCCCTGTCTCTTCTCACCTGTGTGCCAAAGGCACCGTCGGCAAGATCGTGCGGCCGAAGGTCGAGTTGGTCACGCCCGCAAACGATGCGTACCAGGCGACCGCGGCCGTTGCCAGGCCAAGGTAGCCGCCCCAATGGGTGACGGTCGTATGCGGCCCGGTGGCGCCTATCGCCAGCAGGATGAACGTGGCCGTCAGCAGGATGAACACCGCTGCGACCGCAGCACTGACACGCAGCGAGGCGACGGTCATGTAGGCGGTGAAGATCGCCCACGCCCACAAATACAGCCCGACGGCGTGCCCGACGTTTCCACCAATGTCCTTCGCGTAGAAGACCTGCAGCGCCCAGAAGGAAAGCCAGAAGGCGCCAAAGGACGTGAACGCGACCGCTCCGAAGGTGTTGCCGTTGCGGAACTCCCACATGCCGGCCAGCAACTGAGCAAGGCCACCGTAGGCCAGCGCGAGGCTGAGTACCACCGGCAGGCCCTTTTCGCTGACGAGGTTTGCGTTGAACATCGAGAGCACGAACGTCGTCATTGCGAAGCCGGCGAGCCCGAGCGGGGCCGGATCGGCCGGCTTCCAGAGCGCCTCCCGCTCCGGCTCATCCCCCACCGGCGCGGCAGGTGCCCTGCGCATGCCTTCGCCCTGCGCAGGGTGTGGATGGATCGATGCTGCCTCCATGGGACCCTCCTTCCGGCCGTGCTCTCCGCACGGCCTTCAAAAGAATGCTTGCGATGGGATGCGAGCAGGCCTCGTCACTTTGTGACGATAACCACATGCTCACCAGCGATTATTCCCTCACTTGCCCATTCGCATGCACCGCGCAAGCGAGCAAAGCAGATGAGCGTAACTACGCTGTCATCTGCGCAGAAATACGCACGCAGACTCGCCGGGACGGCGAGAAGCAATCAGCCGCGCGAGCCGCGCTTGCGACGACGCCGACCGGCGGTGGTGGTGGTGGGCGCGAGATCGGTGCCTGCGCCAGAGCCGTTCTCGATCGCCGGTGCCGCGTCGATGTTCTGGCCAGAGGCGGCCTTCGCGGCAGCGCGCATCTCGGCCTGGCTTGGCCACGGCCGCGACTCCCCCGCCGCCCATGCCGGCGGCTCCTCGCCTGGCCAGCGCCCCATGTAGAGCAGCCCCATCCCCGCCAGCCAGAAGGCCGGTACCAGCGAGAGCGTCTCACCGCCGATCGGCAGGAAGACCAGCAGGGCGGCGAAGATGCCCACGACCCCCATCCACCGCGTGAGCAGACCGGAGCGCATCGCGCCGAGGTTCGCAGAGATCATGCCGACCGTCAGGGAAAGTCCGGCGAGCAGCGAGATGTATTGCATCGCCACGTTCACGCCGGCGTTTGTGAGTGCGTAGTCGACTGCGTGGTTGCTGAAGTCGTGGCCGGCCGCGAAGTCGTGCGTGAGGATCGCGCCTGCGATCTGATGCCCGATGCTCACCGCCGCAAAGCCGAACCCCCCGATCAGCACCAGCGGCAACGTCGCCGGCCAAGACGCCGGGCGCCTGAAGCGCGTGGCCTTGACCAGCACGAACAGGACGGCCGTCAGCGCCAGCAGCGAGACCGCAGAGACCAGGCTGCCCGCGACCAGCCCGAAGGCGTGGTGGCTGATGTAGATCACCTCGTCGGCGCGCGGGCTGCGTGCCGGCTGAGCTTCGCCTTTGAGCGCAGGGGAAATCGCCTGCAGCAAGCCCACAGTCGGCGCTCCGCTGATCGCCGAGCCGATGATCACCGTCCCGATCAGATAGAGGAAGCCGCCTGCCAGCGCCGGCACACCCAGACGACCGCGCCAGCCGCTCTCAAGCTCCAGCTGGTCGCGAACCTCGGCGCTCTGTCCGTTGCTGGATCGCTTGCCGCCGAGCAGCTCGCCTTTGTCCTTGGAGGCCATGCGGTGCAGAGTCTATGATGGTGGGATGGAAAGTGGCGGCGGCTTCGGAGATCTGTTCGGCGATCCTGAGGATCTGCAGCGGCGCCTGGCGGAGTTCGCGGAGCAGATGCAGGGCCAGCAGCGGCTGGCCTGGGCGGATAACGCGATCAAGCTCGCGGTCGACATGACGGTCGCGGCGGTCAACCGCGTCAACCTCCAAGGCGACGCCGAGGCTCAGGCGCAGCAGATCCGGTCCGTGATCGCGGTCGTCTTCCCAGAGGCAGTCACTCTCGTGCGTGAGGCCCGCGAGGGCCTTCAGTAGCGCGCGGCACCGCGCGCTACTGAAGGCTCTGCCGGCCCGCTAGAGATCGTCGGGGTCCTCTTCCTCGATCTCGTCGAGGTCGAGCTCCTCGTCGTCGGTCCCAGGAAGATCCTCCTCGTCGTCCTCATCCCAATCAACGTCGTCGAATTCATGCTCAAGACGCGTCAGCGTCGCAGTCTTCATGAGGGCTCTCCCTTCTTGGATCGGTGTCCTTGGATGCTCGTCGGCCGGAGGTCTCTGTGTACCCCGAAGCGCGGGCATCATAGACCTGCCGGGCCAAGATCGCGAGCGAGATCATTTTCTATAGCGCGCCTGCCGCAGCCAGCGCGCCGATGATCGCCACCGGCGCAAGCAGAGCTCCCTGGCGCGAGCACTGCAGAGCGGAGGGTGCTGCGCCTGCCGTCTTTGCCGCCCGCCACCAAAGCAGCGCCGAAAGCGAGCCGGTCACGGCCAGGTTCGGGCCGACGTTGAGCCCTATCAGCAGAGCGGCTGTGTGCGCCTGGTGAGAGGCGGTAAGAAGAACTGCCGCCGGCAGGTTATTGACGGCTACGCTGGCGGCCGCCGCGATCGCAGCCAGGGCCACCGGGCCCGAGGAGCTGACCGCGTTACCGGGAAAGCCGGTGGTGCGCGCCAATGCCCCGAGCAGCACTGCCAGCGCAAAGAGCGCGAGCAGCGTGGGCGCGCCGAGGTGCTCAAGCGCCCGCACGTGGGAGATCCTGCGCTGATGCACGCGCGTGGCAACCGCCGCCAGCCCCACGCCGAGGACCGGCAGCGCGGGGTTTGTCAACAGCACCATCAAGACAGCGGCCGCCAGTACCGCGAACAGGCCGACTCCGGGCCGGATCGGATGCACTGCGGCTGTTTGCGGCGCCTCACCGTGACGGAGGCTGCTGCGGTGGATGATCGCAAGGCCCACCGCCGTGATCGCGGTTGCGCTGAGCGCTGCGGGCAGCATCATCGCCAGGAACGCGCCGCCCGAGAGGCCGCGCCCGGAGAGCACCAGCAGGTTGGTCAGGTTTGAGCCCGGCAGATACAGCGAGGAGGCGTTGCACATGAACAGCGCTGCATAGAGAAACGGCGCGATCGCCAGGCCGCGACGGCGCCCGGCGACGATCAGCACCGGCGTCAGGAAGACCGCGGCGGTGTCGAGGTTCAGCAGCGCCGTCGTTACCGCCACCGTCAGGCAGCAGGCGGCAAACAGCGCGATCGGCGGTCCCGGCAGGCGCTCAAGCCGCGCCGCGGCCGCCTCGAAGAGCCCGTCCTCCCCGGCAACCAGGCCGATCAGCAGCAGCCCGGCTACGAGCACGAACGGCGGCCAGCACTGCTGCAGCGCGGAGATCAGCATTGGGCGCCGAAACGCTAGCGACGACCCACGGTCTTTGCTCGACCGGGTTGAATCCTGGATGGCTCCGTGGCTTTATCTGGCGATGATCGTCACCGGCGTGCCCGGGCTGATGCGCGCGGCCAGCCAGTCGATGCTGGCGGTGGCCAAGCGAATGCAGCCGTGTGAGGCGGCTGTGCCGAGCGTTCCGCCGAGATTGTTGCGCCCGTGGATCGCTATCTGACCTGGGCCGCCATCGAATTCCTGCAGTACGTTCGAGCGTGCGCTGAGCGCCAGCGCGAACGGCCCGCCAGGTTCGCCGGGCTGCATCTGCAGGCTCTCTTCGACAAAGAAGCTGCCGGTGGGCGTTGGCGTTGAGGGCTTGCCGACGACCGCTTGGAAGACCTTCACGACATGACCTTCGTTGTACACCTGCAGACGGCGAGCTGCGAGGTCGACGAGAATCCTCCACGCGGTCACGGAGCCGCGGGTGCCCTTTTCCGCGATCCAGCCCGTCGCGCCATTGGGCCGACCAGGCAGAAGGACCAGCAGCCACCGCTTGCCACCGGCGGCGATTGAACGCGAGACCACCGGCAGTGCCGTGGGCTCGCCGGTGATCGGCCGGCTGTCAGGCACAAACGCGACTTGCCGCGAGCCGGCGTCCGGTGTTTGGTGGGCGCTGTGCCCGCTCAGCAGCACCACCAGTTCCTGGGTTGCCTGCACCCGCCCGGCCGCAGCGCGACTGGCGCCCGCTGCGCCGCTCGCCGAGCAGGCCAGGAGCGCCAAGAGTGCCAGACAGACAGTCGCGACGCCAGACGCCGTGCGGCGCCTGGATCGCGATGTGGATGAAGCGCTCATCCGGTGAATGCGCCGTGATGGCCGTGCCGTGCGTGCCGCGCATGCGGCTTTGCGTTCTTGTGCACGCGTTGCCTACGCCGGCGAGCGGCAGCTCTTCGTGCGGCGGCTTTTTGGGCCGCTGTCGAGGTACCCGGCGTCCCCGACCCAGCTTTGGTACCGCTGGCCGGGCTGCCTGGGGCATTCCCGCCTGTACCAGATGCGCCTTCGGCGCCGGTTGCAGCCGTTTCCGTGCCTCCGCCGTTACCGCTTGCGCTGGAGGCGCAGTTGGATGTGGTGATCGTGTTGGTGTCCAGGTTGACTGCGCCGGTGCTCGCGAGCAGCCTGCCGTGGATCGTCGCGGCCGTGTTTGCCGTGATCGTAGCTGCGGCCATGATCGTGCCGACGAAGCTCGTGCCGGTTCCCAGCGTGGCCGAGGAGCCGACCTGCCAAAAGACGTTGCACGCCTGCGCGCCGTTGATCAGATGGACGCTCGTGTTGGAGCCTGTGGTGAGCGTCGTTGCAATCTGGAAGATGAACACCGCGTTTGGGTTTCCCTGCGCGTCGAGCGTGACTGAGCCCGAGGAGAGCAGCAGCGAGCTGCTGGCTGTGCGTACGCCCGGCAGGAAGACCTGCCCCGCGAGGTCAGTTCCGGCCGAGCCATTGCTCGGTCGTGAGGCGGCATCGTCGTAGGCAGTTGTGAGGGAGTTCTTGGCTTCGATCGCCACCGCGTCATCTACATGCGTGGCACCGAGTACATGTGGTGCGCCCGTGACCGACGAGCCCGGGCTCAGGCCGAGGCTGCCAAACATCGTCGTTGGGCCGGTATTGGTGACGGTCGAGCCGGCGAGCACCGAGAAGCTGGCGGCGCTGCCGAGGCCGACCGACGAGTTCGCCGCCATCGCGCTGCCGCTGAACAGCAGCGTTGCCAATGATGCCAACACGACGAGCGCTATCCAAGATGGGATATGGCCGACCCGCGCCAGCGGACGCAAGTGATCTGCGTAGGAGTCGCCAGTGCGCGACTCGTGAGTGCGTGGGACGCCATGGCTCATGGTCGTCTCCTGACTGCGGTGTCAAGCACCGCGATGGAAAGGGGAATGGATCCCCGGCCTGATCGACCTCCTACATGCATCGTCAGATAGCGACCTCAGCATGAGTCAGGCGCTTAACCGGCATACCGCGCCACCAGCCGGTCCGACTCGCGGCCTTTCCCCGTAGTAAGCACCCGTGCCCGCCCAGCCGCCTTGGCGCGATAGAGCGCCTCGTCCGCTGCGCGCGCGACCGCATCAAGATCTTGCCCGTCGAGTGGATACTCGGCGACGCCCGCGCTGAAGCTCACCTTCAACGTGCCCTGGCTGTCGGTGAACTCCTCGCCACGGAACCGATCGAGCGTGTCGGCGAGACGCTTGAGACCGTTCTCTCGGGTCATGCCGTACATGCCGACTATGAACTCCTCGCCGCCCCAGCGCCCGACGACGTCGTTGCCGCGGAAGTCGCGTCGCAGGTGCTCGCCGAGGCGTCGCAGCACGCTGTCGCCGACGGCGTGACCGTGACGGTCGTTAACGAGCTTGAAGCCGTCGAGGTCGAGCATCGCCACCGACAGGGGCTCTGAGTAGCGGTCGGCTAGCGCGGCCAGCTGCGTAAGGCTCTTGTCAGACTTGGCGCGGTTGGCCAGGCCGGTGAGATAGTCAGTCTCCGCCTGAGCACGGTACAGACGGATTCGCTCCAGCCGATTGGCGACGCGGTTGATGAGCTCTGGCCCGACGATCGGCTTGGGGATGTAGTCATCGGCGCCTGAATCGAACACTTCTTCGACGGTCGCGGGGTCGGTGTGAGCGGTGGCGAAGATCACCGCGAGGCCGCTCCAGCGGGCGTCGTTGCGTACGGTGCGGCACAGCTCGGGGCCATTGATGACCGGCATGTCCACGTCGAGGATCAGCAGCTCCGGCGCCACCTGCTCCAGCGTCTCCCAAAAGCGCAGCGGGTCGCTTAGGGTGGAGACCTCGAGATCGTGCCCCTGCAGGAGCGTGCTCATCGCCTCGAGCACAGCTGGGTCATCGTCGACGATGAGCACCCGGGTGGCCGCAAGGCGATCGCGCGCGAGGAACTGCTCGGCGGCGTCCATGACCTCGCTGGGCAGCAGGGCCTTGGACAGGAACGCGCGACTGCCACGCCGTACCGCCTCGACGCGATCGGTGAAGACCCCAGTGCCTGTCAGCACGAGCACGGGAATCGGGGGCGTGGCCCCACTCAGCTCCGACAGCAGTGCGTAGGCGTCCGCCATGCCGTCCGGCGGAAAGGTGAGATCGAGCAGCACGATCTCAGGTGGGCTCTTGGCGCACAGAGATCGTGCCTCCTGCGGGCTGGCGGCGGAGTCGCATCGCATTTCCCTGGAGGCCGCCTCCGCGACGATCCGCTCACATAGCACGCGGTCGTCATCGACGATGATGACGCGCAATTTGTCGCTGACAGGTGAAGCAGCGCCGCTGGGCGCGGTGTGCTGTGCGCCACGGGGCAAGTCGCATTGCAGCTCGTGACGAACGATCGCGGTGAGCCCCGACATCGCCTGTACGCGCGCCGGGATGGGGTCGCCAAGCTCGATCTCGAGCATGCGCGCCACCTCGGAGGCGTGAACGAAGCCGAACGTCCCGACCGACCCGATCAGCGAATGGGCGGCACGCTGGGCCTGCACGCGCAACTGCTCCTCGAGCCCGTCCGCGCTCAGCGCGCTCACGGCACGTTCGATCAGGTCCAAGCGTTGCAGGGCTTCCGCGCGATGCTCCTGCCAGACCGCGCGCATGGCATCCTCGGAGGGTCTCGTGGCGGGGCTCTCGGGAGTGCCTGCGCCCGCGGATGGCGAGGAGCGCGATGCATCGCGTTCTGAGTCGGGCCTCACGCGGGCCATCTCAAAAGGATGGCCACCCGACGGGCAAGATCGGCCACATCGAATGGCTTGACGATCACGCCTGTTATCGCAGCACTCGGCAAACGGGCGCTGCGCTCGATGTGCTCATGTGCCGTCAGCAACACGATCGGGAGCGTGCTCGTCGCGGGAGTCGCCTGCAGACGCTCAGCGACGGCGATGCCGTCCATGCCGGGCATCTCCACGTCGAGCAGGATCGCGTCGAAGTGCTCTGATAGGGCCAGTCCTATCCCCTCCTCGCCCGAGGACGCGGTGACGGTCCGCCATCCGTCGATTGCGCCCAGCGCGATTTTGGCGGCCGCGCGGATGAGCGCCGAGTCGTCGATCACAAGGATGTTGCGGCCGACTGTGGTCGCAGGCGCCTCGCCGAGAGCGATCTCGATGCCGCTGATTGAGTCCGCCGCTGTCGCGACGGGGATCGTGTCGGCTGGAGGGAACATTGGCTCTCAAATGAATCTTCGACAGCAACCAGTACCTTGATAATGCAAATTAGCGTTGTTTCTCAGAATATCGCCGGTAACGCGAACGAAGAGTAGTTAATCGACAATCAGTAAGTAGTTTTACACCAATGAGGCTGCGGGAAACCAGCAGTCATTCTTTAGAATCCGCGCTAAGCTCCGAAACGCTACAGGAAGGCGACACGGCGACCGAAACAACTCATATGCGCACAACCACCGGCGAGCGTCTGGGCGGTCCCACCAGGCGGATCGCGATCGCTGGCGCTGTGATCGTCGTCCTGGTTGGCGTGGCGATCGGTGTAACTTTGTGGCGCTACAGCGCCAGCACGTCGAAGTACGAATCGACGCTGAAGAACACGGCCACGATCGCCGAAACCGCCCAAGCGCGAACGGCGGTCTACGACGTCCTGAATGCCGGGCGACCGCTCTCCACCAGCACAAGCGCGGCGGGCATCGCGGCGCTGCATCAAGCCGGCGCCGAGCTCGATCGCAGGCTCCTCTCGCTCGTTCGCCTCGCGGCCGGCACTCCGCTGGAGCAGGTGGCTTTGGCCCGCGCGCGTGGTGATGCTGCCACGCTGGGATCCACCATCGCAGCCCTCTCACAAAACGCGGGCAAGCCCGCCGCCGCCGCAGAGGTCGATCACATCTCCAGCTTGCTCGACGGCGTGGACCACCAGCTCGACGTGGTGGTCGCCCAGGAGAGCGCCCAAAATCTGAGCGATCAGCAATCGGCACAGGCCAGCAACCGCTCCGCACTGCTCCTCGCCCTCCTGGCCGGCGGCCTGGCCATGCTGTGCACGGCGCTGCTCACCATCTACGTCGTGCGACTGACCAGCCGTCTGTTCGCGCGGATCCGAGCGACATCAGGCACTCTGACCGAGGCCACGAACGAGATGCGCGCGGCCACGCTGGAGGCGGCCGCCGCCACCAGTCAGCAGTCGGCGGCGATCTCGCAGGTCGCGGCCACGCTCGAGGAGCTCAGCGCGAGCGCCGCGGCGATCGCCGAGAACGCTCAGCTCACCGCGACCGAGGCACTGGAGACCGGTGAGCGCAGCCAGCAGATCGGGCAGGTACTTGAGCTGATCAATGGAGTCGCTGAGCAGACCAACCTGCTCGCTCTCAACGCCGCGATTGAGGCGGCGCGGGCTGGTGACGCCGGCCGCGGGTTCGCCGTCGTCGCTGGCGAGGTGCGCAAGCTCGCAGAGCGCACGGTGCACTCGACGGAATCGATCAGCCAGATCGCCACCGGCATCCAGGAGAAGAGCAACTCCACGATCCTTGCCACCGAGCAGAGCATGGCGGCGACCGACAACCAGAAGGATGCCGCCGCCCAGGCGGCGAGCACGATGGTGGAGATTCGCCGCGCAGCCGAGCAGCTGGCGGCCGAGCAGCAACTGCGGGCAGGCACCTCCGAGCGCGTCGAGGAGCTCGTGCGCACCCTGGAGCAGACGCTGGGACGCTACGGGCTGGCGGCCGCAAACGGCAACGCCGACACAGCGGTCCGCTGAGAGCGGGCGGTGTCCGGTGGACGGAGCACAGGTGCGAGTCCGGGTTGGCGAGGAGCAGTATGCGCTGGGCGTCGAGCACGTCTACGAGGTCGTCGACCTCGGCGAGCTGACGCCTGTCCCGGGCGCGGCCGACAGCGTGCTGGGACTGCGCAACGTCGACGGCGAGATCGTCCCGGCCTTCGATCTGGCCACGATCCTCCAGATCCGCAGCGAGCGCAGGCCGCAACGCCTGCTCGTAACCGAGTGCCGCTCCCAGCGCGCGGCGTTCGCGGTCGATGAGGTGATCGACGTCGGACCGATCGCCGGCACGATGCAGGAGTCCGAGTCACGGCACCTGCTTGCGAGCACTGTGCTCGATGGAGCGATGGTCGGCGTGCTTGCCGTGGATGCCCTGTTTGACTCGATCATGGCGGAGGTCTGAGCGATGAGCATCTGGCAGGCGCAGCGATGAGCGCAGCCGAGGTTCCCGTGGAGCTGATTCAGATCTTCCGCGATGAGGCCACCGAGAACATGGATGGGATGGTCGTCTGCCTGCTCGCCGTCGAGGCTGGACAGGCATCGGGAGACACCACGGATGCGCTCTTCCGCCACGCGCACTCGATCAAGGGCAGCGCGGGCATGGTCGGCTTGCAGGAGGCCGGCGCGATCGCCAACGCGATTGAGGACGTGCTGTCCAGGGCACGCGACGCCGGCGCCATCTCGCCACTGCTTGTCGAGCCCCTGCTGGCAGCCACAGACGCCCTGCGCCGCGCAGTCGCCGGCGAGCACGGAGTCGCGCCCGCGGCCGTGCAGGCGCTCGCCGCCGGCGCGCAGGTTGGCGGGGAACCTGCGCCCGATGGGCAGAGAGCGACCGCGAACGGGTCGCCGGCAGGCGAGACTCAAAGAGAGGTGGCAAGCCCCACGATCCGCGTGGCGACCCACAAGGTCGACCGCATGCTCGACGCGATCGGCGAGACGGTCCTGCATCACCGGCGTCTGGAGCACATGCTCGGTGGCGCAGCGCCGCAAGCCGGCGAAGTCGTCGAGCAGGAGGTGGGCCGCGGCGAGCGCCTGCTCGTCGAGCTGCAGGCAACGGTGCTCGATCTTCGCATGGTGCCGCTGAGCTCGATCACCAGCCAGTTGCCACGAGCGGTGCGCGACCTTGCCCTCGCCGAAGGCAAGCAGGTCGACCTGCAGATCAGCGGCGCGGAGACGCAGCTGGACCGGGTTCTGCTCGACGGCATGTCCGAGGCGATCGTGCATCTGCTGCGCAACGCGGTTGCGCATGGCATCGAGTCGCCGCAGGCACGCGAGCACGCCGGCAAGCCGCGCCGGGGCGTGGTGCAGCTGCACGCCGAGCCGCGGGGAGGGCAGGTCGCCATCCGGGTGCGCGACGACGGCGGCGGCGTTGCCGCGGCCGCGCTTGCCGAGGGGGAGCGTCGCGGCTCGCTGGTGGAGGCGCTTGCCGAGCCCGGGTTCTCCACGGCCGCGGGCGTCAGCGAAATCGCCGGTCGCGGCGTCGGGCTCGACGCCGTCAAGCGCCAGGTCGAGTCGGTCGGCGGCAGCCTCGCGATCGACACCGAGCAGAGCTGCGGCACATCCATCACGCTGCTGCTGCCGGCGACCCTCGCGCTGCTGCGCGTGTTGATCGTCGTGCGCGGCGCTCAGCGGTTCGGACTGCCGCTGGCGAGCGTCAGCGAGATAGTCGCCGTGGACGAGGTGATGACGCTTGGTGGACGGCCGTCGATCATGGTGGCGCAGGAATCCATAGCGCTTTGCGATCTGGCGCCCGTCCTGGGCATCGCCGTGGCCGATCTGCCGGAGGTCTCCCGAGCGCTTGTGGTGGAGGCGACCAACGGGCGCCTTGCCGTCGCCTGCGAGGAAGTGGTCGGCGAGCAGGAGGTCGTCGTCAAGCCGCTCAGTCCCTCGTTGGGCGCAGTGCCGGGCTATCTGGGCGCCACGATCCTGTCCGACGGGGGGATCGTGCTGGTGCTCGACCCGGCCCATCTGGTTCGTCAGGCGCCGGGCGTCCCGGCCTTCATGCAAGCCGGCGCCGCGCCGGCAGAGGCACAGATGCCCAAGGTGCTCGTGGTCGATGACCAGTTCACGGTGCGCGAGCTGCAACGCAGCATCCTGCGCGCGTCCGGATATCGGGTCGAGGTCGCCTGCGACGGTCGCGAGGCGCTCGGCATGCTGAGCGCCGCAGGCGACTTCGACATGGTCGTAACAGATCTGCAGATGCCCGAGATGGACGGCCTGGAACTGCTGGGCGCCATTCGCGCCGACCCGGATCGTTCCTCGCTGCCGGTCATCGTCGTCACCTCGCGGGGCAGCGAGGAGGACCGCAAGCGAGGGGCGCAAGCCGGCGCAGACGCATACATCGTCAAGGACGAATTCGACCAGCAGGCGCTGCTTGACACGGTCAAGCGCCTGGTGGGATCGCAATGAGAGCGCTCGCCCCCGACGGCGATCCGCAGAGCTGCGCTCGCGATCCAAGCGGCCCAGACCACCGACGCGCCGTGTCGCACAGCGAGGTGATCGGCATCTGCGCTTCGACAGGCGGACCGCGAGCGCTGAGCGACGTTCTTGGAAGACTCCCGGCCAGCTTCGCGATTCCGATCCTGGTGGTTCAGCACATGACGCCGGGCTTTCTGGAGCAGATGGTGACCTGGCTCGACCGTAACCTCGCACTGCCTATAGGTCTGGCACAGGACGGCCAGCAGCTTGTGCCGGGCGTCTGGTTTGCACCTGACGGCAGTCATCTGAAGCTGGAGGCCACCCGCCGCCTGATGCTCGACGTCAACACGAGAGCCGGCAATCACCGTCCATCAGGCGACGTGCTGCTCTGCAGCCTCGCCCGCGTCGCGGGAGCGGAAGCCGTGGCGGTGGTGCTGACCGGAATGGGACGCGACGGCGCGGAGGGCCTTGCGGCCGTCGCTGCCGCCGGCGGGGCGACCATCGCCCAGGACGAGCAGAGCTCGGGCGTCTACGGAATGCCACGGGCCGCCGCCGAATCTGGGGCCAAGACAGTGCTCTGCCCGGAGGCGATCGGCGAGACGCTCGCGGCGATGGACCGGGCCCGGGCCCGGCCATGAACACGCCGGCACTGACGGAGGTCGCGCGCGTGATCAAGAACGAGAGCGGGATCGTGCTGGGAGCGTCCCAACTCCCCTCGCTGCAAGCAGCCATCGTCAGGGTCGATCGCGGGCTTACGCCGGAGGCATTGCTCGATCGACCGGTCTCGCCGGAAACCATGCGGCGGTTGATCGAGGAGATCACCATTCGCGAGACGTTCTTCTTCCGCCACCGCTCAGAGCTGCAGGCGATCGACTGGTACTCGATGCTCGACGCCGCCCGGGCGCGTGGATCTGAGCTCGTCCGCGTATGGGTCGCCGGGTGCGCCTCCGGCGAGGAGGCCTATACGGTCGCGATCCTCGCGTGCGAGGCGTTTGCGTGCGCCTCCCCGCCGGTGCACGTGCTCGGGACCGACATCGCGCCGATCGCCTTGGAGCAGGCGATCGCCGGCCGCTACAGCGAGCGCTCTGTGCACATGCTGCAACAGGGAATCCGCGAGCGCTACTTCACGGACGCGCACAGAGTGACATGCGTCGGCGAGCGACTCAGAGGACTCGTGGAGTTCCGCCGGCACAACCTTGTGCGCGACTCGATTCCGCCGGCGGGCGAACCGTTCGACGTCATCCTTTGCCGGAATGTCCTCATCTATTTCGACCGCCCGACAGTCGAGCGCGTGCTGGGAGCCCTGGAGGGCGCTCTGGCCCCAGCAGGCCTGCTGTTGCTGGGCGCCGCTGATCGTCTCTCACGACAACGCCTCGTGCCGATGAGACCGCTCTCGAAGGCCAATCTGCGCGCAGGAGCAGTCGGGATCGTATCCCGTCCGCCGGTTGCACACCCCCCACCGCCGCCGGCAGCCGACTCGTCGACGCGTGCCGCGAGCGATCCCCGGGCAACTCCCGCCGAGGCCATGCAGGCAGCCGACCGCGGCGAACTGGAGAAGGCCGTGCGGATCGCTCGGGAGGTGCTCGCCGAGGAACCGCTGGACTTGCAAGCGCACTTCATCCGCGGCGTCGCCGAGCTCGCCCGCACGAACGCACGAGCCGCTTTGGAGCCGCTGCGACGTGCGCTGTACATAGACCCCAACTTCGCCCCCGCTGCCTTCAAGCTGGCGTGTGCACACGACGCGCTCGGCGAAGCCCAACCCGCACGGCGCGCTTACGAACGCACCCTGCGCACACTGGATCACTGCGCGGCGGAGCAAACGGCCCATTCAAATCAAAGTGACCTGCTCAACATCACGGGCGCCTGCCATGCGCGCCTGCGGATACTCTCGGGTCCAAGTACCCCACACGCCATATTCGACGGAATCGAATAATTATTTGTTTATTGTAGTCAAGTGTCACGAAGGGTCTATACTATGCTAATCTTGCTCAAACTGGAAGTTAGCTAAGGTGTGGACTTTCAGTCGTAAGCCAAAAGACATTCGAGCGTTGCCGCTCGGGCCTGCGCTTATGACAGGCGTCCGGCCGTGACTTGCGCGGGCGAAGGGTGATTGCCGGTGCCAGAGCTGTTGATAGTCGACGACGACGTGACGCAACGACGCTGGGAGGAGCGTATCGTGCGCGAACACGGATACTCCTGCGAGTGCGCACACGATGCGAGCGCGGCTTGGGCGCATTTGGAGCGTGACTCCTACAAGCTGGCGCTGCTCGACGCCAACATGCCCGACGAGTTTGGCATGCAGACGCTTTCTCGGATCCGCATCAGCCATCCCGAAATGGCGGTTCTGATGGTTACTCGCGAGGACAGCATGAAGCTGGCAATGGCGGCAATCGAGCATGGCGCCTACGGGTACATGGTCAAGCCTGTTGGGGCGGGGGAGCTGCTCATCAATGTCGCCAACGCTCTCCATCGCCGCCACCAGACGATCGAGAACAGCCGTCTCGTGCGGACCCTCAGAGCTGCTGTGAATGAGGGAAGTCACGACCTCGAGCAGGCGCTGGAGAGCGTCAAGGTCGCCGAGACCAAGGCATCCGCATCTCAGGCCGAGACGATCTCCCGGCTGGCACGCATGGTCGAGTTCCGCGACGTCGAGACAGGGCACCACGTGCAACGCATGAGCTCATACTGCGAGATCATCGCCCGCAAAATCGGTTTCCCCAAGCGCCGCTGCGAGCTCCTGCGCCTCTCGAGCCAGCTGCACGATGTAGGCAAGGTCGCCGTCCCCGACGGGATACTGCTCAAGCACGGCAAGCTCACCCCGGAAGAGTTCGAGATCATGAAGGGTCACGTCGAAGCGGGGTATCAAATGCTTTCGGGCTCAGCCTCGGAGACTGTGCAGTTGGGCGCCTTGATCGCGCGTACCCATCACGAGCGCTGGGACGGCACGGGCTACCCCCGCGGGCTTGCCGGCGAGAACATACCGGTGGAGGGACGCATCGCCGCCGTCGCCGACGTCTTCGACGCCCTCACCAGCGAGCGCGTGTACCGCATCGCACTGCCCGTCAAGTCGGCGATAGAGATCATGCGGGACGAGGGTGGCAGTCACTTCGACCCGGAAATGCTCGATGCGCTCTTGCTCGCATTGCCCGAGATAGCGGCCGTTCGACAGGCCTATGCCGACTGAGCAGTGGCGATTGCTTGCCAGCCCAGTCACCAGCGCCGTTTGAGGCGCAACAGCTCCTGCGCATAGCCTGCGACCGACACCGGCGACATGATCAGTTGGTAGCCGGCGACGTACAGTGCGAAACCGATCCAGTTGCGGCGTACGAGCAGGCCCACTTCAGCGAACGATCTGTGCTGGCGGCGGTACATGACACTCGCAAGCAACATGTTGAGTGGCAGCACAGCCAGCGTCATCGGCCCCACAATCGCGAAATCGCCAGCACGATGCCGGGGATGAACACGAAGGTGAAGGTGCCCCACTCGGCCCCGTAGGCATCGCACTCGTATTTAGCTTTGCAGAGCCATATTTCGCTCATCAACGGCCGACGATGGGTCGGTCCGGCTTAGGCCGCGAGGTGGCTGATTGCGACGCCTCCTCATGAGGAGCGCCGTGATGATGCCAACGAGCAGCAGGAGGATGATGAAGCCGGCGAGGAGGTGGTGCGTTGGGCGGGGTGTCCCGGTTGCCGGGAAGTTGATGGTGGCGCGTGCGCTGCGTTCGATCAGTCCGCTGCGGAGCGTTACCTGCGCGTGCCACGGGCCGTCCGGTATTTGTCTGTCAAGCATGATCGTGATCGGCTCGGTGGCGCCGATCGCCAAGGTCGTGCCGAGGTTGGCGGGGAACGGGCCGGCGCTGAGGCCACCGGGGCCGGAGGAGAGTCGCAGGGTGCCGCTCATGTCGAGCGCGCGTCCGCCGGTGTTGTGCACGCTCGCGAGCACCTCCGGCTGGCCGTCGGGTGAGCGTTTGCCGGTGAGCGAGTCGATCGTGAACTTGGATGCAGGCGCCCCCCCCCCCCCCCCCCCCCCCCCCCCCCCCCCGGGGCCGATCGAAAGGTAGAGGCGGATGCCGACCCGGCTGACACGGGTGATGCCGCCACCGGCCGGCGCAGAGGAGCGGGTTTCGGCCCAGATCACGCCGTACTGTTCCCCGGGGGGCGCGTCACGAGGAACGGAGATGGCGACCGTGGCGATCGCATGCCCGCCGGGGAGAACGTTGGACGCGCCAGGGCGAACCGATGTCCAGGTGGACAATTCACTGGGGGTGTGTGCGGCGGCGGCGGCGAACGCGCCCTGGCTGATGGCGGCGGCCGCGGGGTACATGACGACGTGCAGGTCTGAGGCCGTCGTGTTGGAGATCTCGATCCGGCGGTGGATGGTCGTCCCCGGGTGCAGGTGGTCAATGATGTAGAGGCGCGCTCTGGGGTCGCCGTGCGCGCTGGGCGGGACTTCGAGCAACTGCACGCCCATGCTGCCAGCCGTGATTGCTCGCGCCCTCGCGACAGGCGCCGCCCTGGATATGCTGACGGGCGTCCCCACCGCGGCGGCAAAGACGACGGTGGCCAGGACCCCCCGCGCGAGATGGCTGAGGCGCACGGCCGCCCGCCCGCGCAGTTGCCTGGATAGCCGGACGCGCATGACTATGAAACGGACTGCGTGATCGTGCCGGAATAGACGCCGGCGGCCATGCCTCCCGCAACGAAGACGTTGATTGTGGGATCCCAGGTCGCGGAGTTATCGCCCGTGATCCCGGTCGCGGTGACAGCCGGGACGACACCGGTGAGGTTGGTCGGGTTGTTCGCCGTGAAGGTGGCCGTCCCCACCTTTGTGATCGCCCCGGCGGTGTAGCCGACCGCGGCGGCGCCGATCGTCGGCCCCGAGGGCGGCGTGAAGGCCGTGGAAATCACGGTCGCGACCCAGCCGGAACCCGCGGCGGCGGCGCGCGCGTCGCTCACCTGAACTTCGCCCAGCTGGCCACTGATCGTTCCCCCGCCAACAGTGTTTTCCCGCGTGCCGAGATTGCCGGCGGTGACGGGCACGGTCATCGACAGCGCTCCGCCGGTCACGGTCACTGTGGCAGACGTTTCCGCGGCCGAGGCCGCGCCCGCGAGGCCAAATGCGAGCATCCCAGTGACGCCGAGCACAAGCAGAGCGCGTGTTGGCTTGCTGTTCATGGTGATCCCGTCTCCGCAATGAAGCGGCGAGGCTATCGATCCAGATAAGTGGAGACCGCGGTTCGCGGGGGCCGCTGATTGGAAAGAAGAGGAGGACGCTGCGCGAAGCTTTGAGGCTCAACCCACCATTTCCAATTCCTGTGATAAGAATCGTCACAATTTATGGCGAACATTAGCTAATCGGGCATAGTCGTCATTCGATCAGTCGCCAGGCTAGAAATCCGAGTTTCACCATGTCCCGATCGGCGGTATGCGCGTCTGATAAATCAATAAAAACGTATCATTCGGATTGACACGGGTTTGTGTAATTTGCTACCATACGGGGTCGGTAGGACCCTTGCAGACCGCAGACGACAACCCGAAGGACGCCGACCAGCCACTCTCCGAGGCCGACCAGATCGCTTCGGACGCAGATCAGACGGCCTCAGACGCCGACCAGACCGCTTCGGACGCCGACCAGACCGCTTCGGACGCCGATCAGCGCGCCTCCGACGAGGATCAGGCCGCCAGCGATGAGGAATCCCTCGATGGATCCGATCGACATGTCCGCGTTCGGGGTAGCGCGCATCGTGACCGGGCCGCGGCCGATCGTGCCAAGGCGGCGGCCGATCGCGACAGAGCCGCGGCCGATCGCGCCAAGGCGGCCGAGGAACGCGCTCACTGCGCCCACGACCGTTCCCTGGCGGCACGCGATCGCGCCGAGGCGGCACGGGACCGTGAAGCGTCCGAGATCGACGAGTTGACGAAGGTCCGTCGGCGGGGCGCGGGGATGGATCAGCTTCAGCGGGAGATCGATCGTGCGCGTCGTGGCCCGGAAGAGTTGGTGGTCGCCTTCGTGGATGTCGACGGGCTCAAGCGAGTCAACGACACCGACGGCCATCTCGCCGGCGACGCTCTCCTGGTGGCAGTCGCCGACTCAATGAGGGCGTGCCTGCGCTCATACGACCTGATCATGCGCTTCGGCGGCGATGAGTTCGTGTGCGTGCTGCCCCACGCCGGCGTCGAGACCGTTCGCGAACGCTTCATCGAGGTGTCCAACGTCCTGGCGGCCGGCGTCACCGGGGGCTCGATCACAGTCGGCTTCGCGGAGCTCGACAACGGCGACTCGCCAGAGGACCTCATCCGCCGGGCGGATCACGACCTGCTGGCTCATCGTGGGCATTCGTGATGACGCCCACACTGCGCCGGCCCCCGTGAGAAGGCGCTTGTAGAGATGGCCCGCATGCTCGTAACGGGAGCATCTGGCTACGTGGGCGGCCGGCTGGTACGCGAGCTCCGTGGGCTCGGCGAGTCGGTCGGGTGCGTGGTTCGTGACCCGAACCGCGTGAGCTTCGATCAAGGCGTCACGGTGCACCGAGCCGACATGCTTCTCCCGGACTCTCTGAGCGCTATCGGGGACGGCTACACGAGCGCCTATTACCTCGTTCATTCGATGGGGCGTGGGGGCGACTCCGACTATGAGACACGCGACGCCAGCGCAGCGTCCAACTTCGCCCGCTACGCGAGAGCCGCCGGCATCGAGCGGATCGTCTACCTCGGCGGTCTCGGCGATCGTCCCGCCTCCAAGCACCTGCGCTCGCGCCTGCGGGTCGGGGAGATCCTGCGCGATCAGGGCCCGCCGCTGACATGGTTTCGCGCCGGCATGGTGGTGGGAGCCGGCTCGGAGAGCTATCGCACGCTGCGCTCGCTCGTGGAGCGCCTGCCGGTGATGCTCGCTCCGTCATGGCTCTCCACGCCCACCCAGGCGATCGCGATCGCCGACGTGGTGCGCTACCTCGTGCAGGCCCATCGCATCCCGCAGACCCGCTCACGCGAGATCCAGATCGGGTCGGCCGAGATCCTCACGTACGGTCAGATGCTCGACCAGATGGCCGACGCGTTGGGGCTGCGTCGGCGCCCACGCATCCCCGTGCCGCTGCTGAGCCCATGGCTCTCCTCGCACTGGATTGGGCTCGTCACGCCCGTCGACGCCGGAGTCGCGAGGCCGCTGATCGAGGGGCTCTCAACCGACACGACCGTGACGGACCCCTCGGGCATGGAGCTGTTCGACTTCCAGCCGATGTCCTTCCGGCAGGCGCTGCTTGAGGCGATCGCCGAGGAGGAGTCGCCACTGCAGGCGAGGTCGAGCCGGTGAGCGAGCGCTCACGTCGGGCGGCCGATCGGCGACTTGCGGACATCGGCGAGCGCTACCTGGCAGCTCTGTGCTGCGCCGATGCGCCGACGGCCGAGGCGGTGGTCGCGGAGGCGGTGGTCGCGGGCATCACGCCGACGAGGATCATGGTCGATGTGATCGCGGCCGCGATGCGGCGCATCGGGGAGTGCTGGGAGCAGGGCGAATTGACGGCCGCCGAGGAGCATCTAGCGACAGGCGTCAGTTATCGGGCGCTGCTGCCACTCCAGGAGCCACTGCAGACCGCACCGCCACGCTCCCGTGAGCGTGTGGTGCTAGCGGCGGTCGCCGGGCAGACACACGTGCTGGGGTTGCGCATGGTTGCCGATGTGCTGGAGGGGGCGGGCTTCGACGTGCTCAACCTCGGGGCGGACGTTCCCGCGGACGCCCTGCAAGAGTTCGTCGCCGACCACGAGCCGGCGGTCCTCGGACTCACCTCCACGCTGCCGCGCGACGGCCCCCGTCTGGCCGAAGCAATCGTGGCGACCCACGGCATCCACCCGGAGTGTCGGATCATGCTCGGCGGCGAAGGAGTGCCACCGGCATGGCGCGGCACACCCTATAGATGGGTGCCCGACGCAGGGGTGGCACTCGACGCGGTCGATGAGTTGCTGCATGGTCCTCCCCAGGAGCTAGCGCCCACGATCGAGCGACTGCCCCGCGGTTCTGCGCAGACGCCGCCATCGGCCACGCTCGCGGACACGACTGAGGATGATGAGCGCCTCGCAGCCGAGATCGCCGAGGAGAGCGAGCTCACGCGACGCTACGCTCGGCGAGCCGCCGAGTACCGCTATCTCGCCTACCGCGATCCGCTGACGACATTGCCAAACCGCCGCGCGTTCGACGACCGTCTGATCGCAATCAGCACCCTCGGGCCGCCCAACGCGCTGTTGGTGATCGACGTGGATGAATTCAAGCAGCTGAACGACAGCCACGGTCACGAGGCCGGCGACGCGCTTCTGCGCCGGCTCGGCCAGGCGATTCGCGGTGCGGTGCGCGCCGGCGACACCGTGGCGCGCATCGGCGGCGACGAGTTCACCGTCTTGATGCCAGCCTGCACTCAGGCCGAGGCGGGCCGAGTCGCCGAGCAGATTCGCGCGGCCGTGCTGGAGATGAGTGGTGGAAAAGTGAGCGTCAGCATCGGCGGAGCCACGCTCGGCGTCGATCGGCGCAGCGCTGTGCTCGACGCCGACCGCGCTCTCTACGCCGCAAAGGCCGCCGGCCGCAACCGCTCCGAGGTGCCCGCGGCACCGTAGGCGACTAGCTCCCCTTGAGAGCTGCGATCACCTGTTCGTCGTGCTGAGCTGGCTTTACCTTGCGCAGCACCTCGGATACGCGGCCGTCGCTACCGATCACGAACGTGGTGCGCTCGTTGCCCCAATAGGTGCGGCCGTACATCGACTTCTGCACCCAGACGCCATAGGCCTCGGCAACTGCGTGATCCTCGTCGGACAGCAGCGGGAACGCGAGGGTCTGGTCATCCGCGAACTTCTTGATCTTGCGCACCGGGTCCGGCGAGATGCCCAGCACAACCGCGCCGGCCTGCTTGTAGTCGGCCTCGTGGTCGCGGACACCACACGCTTGGACGGTGCATCCTGGAGTTGCGGCCTTCGGATAGAAGTAGACCACAACGGGTTTGCCACGTAGCTCGGAGAGCTTGACCGGCCGGCCCTCCTGGTCGGGAAGCTCGAAGTCGGGGGCGCTCTCTCCTGGTTTGATCATGGGGCGAATCGTATTCGGCAAGCGGCGAGGCGGGCTACAACGCCAGGTGTACGCGCAGCGCGTCGTCGAGCGAGGCCATCAACGCATCCGGAAGCCGACCGAGTTGCTCGCCGATCCGCTCGGCGTCGATTGAGCGCACCTGCTCGGCCTGAGCCTTCGAGTCCCGCCGCAAACCGACGGTCCCGGCGGGCAACAGCACCTGGAAGGGATAAACGCGATCGACGCTCGAGGTGATGGGCACAACGGTCAGCACGCCTCGCCCGAGCCTCGCAGCGGTGCTGTTAGCGGCGTCGTTGCTCACGATTACCGCTGGCCTGCGCTTGTTTGCCTCCGCCCCTCGCACCGGCTCGAGGTCGACCATGCGGAGTTCGCCGCGCAGCATCACACGCCGTCGCCGACTACCGTATCCCACGCGGTGGCTTCGCCACTGCCCTCCCACTCCGCCCAAGCGTCGCGATACGCATCGCGGAGATCTCCTAGGCGAAGCGCTTTGATTGCAGTCTGTACGACAGCTGAGCGAGACGTAAGCTCATGCGCGCCCGCATACTCGTCCAAGAACGCGACATCCTCGCTGGGTAGACTCACACTGACCTTCATACCCGTAATCCTACCACCATTGCGACTCATGCGGAGCAGTCATCCAGCCGCCGTAGGCTCCGGAATCACAGCCAACCGCTCTGCGTAGCCAGCAGCACCGCCTGCGCACGGTCGGCCACGCCGAGCTTGCCGTATGTGCTGTGCAGGTGGCTGCGCACGGTGCTGGTCGAGAGGTCCAGGTCCTGGGCGATCTGCTTGTAGACCTTGCCTTCTGCCAGTCGCCGCAGAGTGCTCAGCTCACGCGTCGAGAGGGGGCAGTCTTCGGTGGGAATCTGGCGCTGCTGGCACGTGCCGGCGACCAGTTGCTCGTAGACAATCCGTTGGAGCTCATCTGCGCCCAGCCCGATCGTGCGTGCAGCACTGATGAGCTCGCTAGACGCGACCGCGGCGCCGCTTGCGTGATGAGCCAGCAAATCGGCCAAGCGGATGATCGCGGCCTCCCTGCCGGCGTCCTCATCGTGGTGGTGTTCGACGGCATCGGCCACCGTGCTCGGGAGACCCCAGCGCCTGAGCAGCACGGCGCCGACGACTGCGTGATCGACGCCCAGCTCAGTACGCTCGAGCTGGACGCGCTGAGCCGGTGTCGCTGTATGCCGCTGGATGTTGGCCATGCCGAGCGGATCGGCCTTGACCAAGACGAGCTTGCCGACGTCATGCAGCAGGCTGGTCAGGTGCAGGCGCTCGCGAGGCTCGTAGTCGATGGCTGCGGCGATATGGTCGGCAACTCGCTGTGTGGCCAGGGCATGGACGCCGAAGCGCTCGGGCGCAGCGCCCCAGGCACCCGCGTGCTCGAAGAGCTCGAAGGTGTCGGCCCCTCTGGCGATGCGCTCGATTTCGCAGCGATCCAGCGCAGCGACCGCTGCGGCTACGCTGTCCATGCGCATCTTCTGTCTCTGGCCTCGGTTGGCAAGCCGCATCACTCCGAGGCTCAACGCGATGTCAGACTCGATCGTGCGCACCAGCTCATCTGTGTTGCAGCCTTCGCGGGCGAGCGCGACGATCAGGCGCTCACGTGCGCATGCCAACGCGGGGAGCTCGTCGAACGCATAGATCGCCGCCAGCAGCCGCCGGCCCTGGCCGCCGGCCGTGCGCTGGTTGACGCTTTGGACATTTTCCTGACAAACACTCACCTTCTTAGCAACGACCGCTCGACCGCCGGCGCGCTCCGTAGTCAGCCGCTCGCTGAGAGCGGCTTGCCGACGTGACCGCGAGGTGGCTTACCCAGTCCCTCCACGGCCATCCTCGTTTGAGGCGATCTTTGCCGCGCTGCTAGTGCGTGTACAGCTGGCGAGCAGCCCACCAGCTGAAGGTCTCAGGCAAGCGCCTGAGCGACCAGGTCCTCCTCGTGGGCGCTGTGCGCCACCGGCGCGACAAAGCCGGCGATCACGCTCGCGATCAGCTGCGGATCGTCGCCCATCGGCATGTGGCCGAGACCCGGAAGGTCCATCCAGTGCGCGGCGGGAAGAAGGTTTCGCATCCGCTGGGAGTAGCGCGCCGCAGGCAGCAGGCGGTCCTTGGTGCCCCATGCAAGCAGCACGGGGCAGGAGACGCCCGCGAAGTCGGCCGGCGGCCCGTCGCGCTCGATCGCGCTCATCAAATCGAAGTAGATCGGACATTCGACGGAGCCCGCGACCATCGCCAGCGCTTCGGCCGGATCGAGGCGGTCTGCGCGCGCCATCGCGCCGGAGAGCAGCGCGCGGCGCAACCGCGGGCGCGAGAGCAGCCTGGGGGCGCGCGGCAGCATGCGTTGCGCGATCGCATGGTTGCGCCTGAAGAGGCCCCTCAGCCGCCTTTCCTCGGCGGTTCCCTGTTCCCAGCCTCCGGCGGGCGAGAGCGCGACCACCGAGCGCGCCCTGCCGCGGCGGGCGAGCTCCAGCGCGATCCAGCCGCCGAGCGAGTTGCCGGCGATGTGAGCGGTGTCAAACCCGGCCGCATCCATTTCCCGCTCGACCGCGTCCACCATGGCCTGCATGCAGACCGGCACCTCAGCGGGCAGCGACGGCCCCCCGACGTGGCCTGCAAGCGCCACGGCGAGCACGTCAAAGGAGGCTTCCAGCTCGCTGAGGACCGGGCGCCATACCTGCGGCACGCTCGAGAACCCGTGGACGAGCAGCAACGGCTCGCCGGACCCTGCGCGCAATTCCCCCTCAACCCTCATCGCGAGAGTGTACTAAGCGCCTGTGCTCTCAGGCGCCTGCGCTTCAAGCTCGGCGCGCACCTGCTGGAGCGCATCCTGCTCTGCGGCGCAGAGCACCGGATACTGGGGGTCGATCTCCATCAGCGCCTGCACGAGCACGGCGCCGACGGCAATGTGCGCAAACCACTTGTGGTTTGCGGGGATCACGTACCAGGGCGCCCACTGGGTGCTGGTGTGGCTGAGCATCTCCGAGAAGGCGTCCTGGTAGGCCTCCCAGCTTGCACGCTCATGCGCGTCGGCGGCGGAGAACTTCCAGTTCTTGCGCGCCAGGTCGATCCGCGCCAGGAAGCGTCTGCGCTGCTCCTCTGCGGAGATGTTCAGGAACAGCTTCACGACGGCGATGCCGTTGTCGACCAGATAGCGCTCCCAGTCGTTTATCTCCCGGTAGCGGCGCTGCCATATCTCCTTGCCAGTCGCGCCGGACGGCAGCCGCTCGCGTTCCAGCAGCTCGGGGTGAACGCGCACCACGAGCACCTCCTCGTAGTGCGAGCGGTTGAAGATCCCGATCTGGCCGCGAGCGGGCAAACTCTTTGCATAGCGCCAGAGGAAGTCGTGGGAGAGCTCCTCTGCGGAGGGGACCTTGAAGCTGTGGACGTTCACGCCCTGCGGATTGACTCCGCTCATCACATGCCGGATCGTGCCGTCCTTGCCGGCGGCGTCGATCCCCTGCAGCACTACCAGCAGTCCGTGCCTGTCCTGCGCGGCAAGGCGCTCCTGGTATTCGGCCAGCAGCTCCACGCTTGCGGCCAGTTGCGGCTCGGATTCCTGCTTGCTCGGCCATTCCGCCTTGAAAGCCGGGTCGAAGTCCTTGGCAAGGCTCACTTTCGCACCTGCAGGCACCCGCAGGGTCTCAACCAGCTTGCCCAGATGCTTCGCGCTCGTGTCAGCCATCCATCCTCCTACTTCAGCAGCCGCGAGAGCCGTCTGTCCTTGAGAGCGCGCCCACCCGTCTGGCAGGCCGGACAGTAGGCGATCACGTGCTGCTCGAAGTGGACCGCAAGCAGCGTCTGCGCGCACCGCGGGCACGGCTGGCCCTCCTTGCCGTGCACCTGGAGCGGCATTGGCAGTTTGTCCGGGATCGGCAGCTTGAGCATCTGCTCGTAGTGGGCGATCGCCCCGCCCAGCATCTTGGCGATCGCCTCGCGCAGCGCGACGAGCTCCGCTGGCTCCAGATCGCTTCCCCGCTTGTAGGGCGAGAGCTTTGCCTCCCAGAGGATCTCATCGGCCCATGAGCGGCCGATGCCGGCAATCGTGCGCTGGTCGCGCAGCAGCGCGTTCAGCGGCCTTGGCACCGCAAGCAGCTCCTCCAGCGCCGGCGTGTCCGGCCACGCCTCCGGCCCCAGCTTCGCCAGCGCCTCATCTTGCTCCAGCTGCGCAGTTGGCAGGAGCTTCACCCAAGCCGCCTGCCTGGAACCGAACTCTCGCAGGCGCAGCTCCCGCTCGTCCTCCTGGCCTGCCAGACGCACGAGCAGCCGAGAGGTGCGATCTCTTGGGCCTGCGCGCGTGCCGAAGAGCTGCAGCCGCCCTGCGGACATCAGGTGCACCAGCAGCGAGAGGCCGCCGTCCGCGTCGATGATCAAGTGCTTTCCCCGCCTGCGCACCGCGAGCACGTGGCTGCCCGCGAGTGCGCTCAGCGGCGGATCGAAGCTCTTCAGGGCGTTTATGCCGGGAGCGAGCGCCGAGTCGATCTGCGCGCCCTTGATCTGCTCGTCGAGCAGGCGGGCCGTGATCTCGACCTCTGGCAGCTCCGGCATCGCCCTCTCATCGTAGTCAGGGTGCCCTGTAGGCCCCGATCGGCGGGCCTTCATAGAGCACGCCGGTGGGGCTTGTCCACCGCACTCGCCAGTGCGCACCCCGCACGTTCGATTTGAGCGTCCAGTAGCCAAGCGGACCTGTGCGAAGTTTCGTAAGCACCTGGTAGCCGCTTGTGTGAGGACGCTGAATCAGCACCGTCACGGAGGTGGTCTTGCCGGCCGGCCGCACGTAGCCCCACAGGTTGTAGCCACGCCGCGCGTAGGTGACGGTCAGCGGCACCGGGAAGCCATAGTAGAGCGGCTTCTTGGTGCCGTTTGCGTTCTCCAGCCCTGTTTGGAAGGTGACCACGTTAGGTTCTGGGGAGAGGGGGTCGTCGCGCAGCAGATACTGGGAGAAGGCCGCCACACGAGGGTTTTCCCACGCGATCCGTTCGGCGATCGCATCGTATTCGGCCTGCTGTGCAACCGAGACCCCGAAGTAGAGGTTGGGCTTGCTCATCACGCCGAACTCGGTCAGGAAGATCGGCAAGCCACGATTGACCGCACCCGCTTTGCCAGCCATGTTCAGCGCGCTGACGAGCCCGCCAAGCGTGCCGATCGTCACATCTTCGCGGGTTGGCGGCTTGTAGAAGGGACCGGCGGTGTTGGAGGCATAGGGGTGCTGGGCGTAGCCGTAAGCCGGCAGCTTGGTGCAGGTCCGCGCCCTGCGATAGCTGGCGTTCAGGCACAGCGCACCACGCAGGAAGGCCAGCGGCGCCACACCCGTGTAGCTCGGTAGGCCTTTGGTCAGCTTCGCAAACCCGCCCGGCGCCGTTTCGCCCATCAGCACCCGCGGCGATTTGACGCCCGCAGCCCGCAGGCCGGCATAGCCTTCCTCGAAGAGTCCGCGATAAATCGCGCCCGCCATCGGCGCACCACCCGGGCCGAACTGCGGCCGCAGCGAGTTGTACTCGTTGGGCTCGTTCCAGATCGCGTAGTAGTTGACCTCGGAGCCATAGTGGCGGCCGACCGCCGTCATGAATTCCTTGAAGTCGCGGTCGTCCGGGCGCGTGACATAGGGCGCGCTGCCATTGGCAGTCGCCCACCGCGGCGCCGGCGGGGAGATCGTCAGCAGAATCTGCCAGTGCAGCGCATGGATCTCTTCGATCAACGAGTCGTTGGCGCCCCAGTCATAGGCGGCCGGTTCAGTCGCGTTGAAGTTCGGACGCTTGGCGCTTTCATTGCCCGGCGAAACCGCATTCCACGAGAGCTCTATCCGCACACCTTTGACGCCCAGATGCTGCATCTGTTCGATCGCTTCCCCGCGCGTGGCCGGGTTCAGCAGCTCGCTTGGCGCCTCGAAGAACAGAGTCTGCCCATGCGAGGCAAGCGCCGGAGAGGCAAGGAGCGCGCCTGCACCCGCCGAGAGCGTCACGGCGAGCAGCGCCAGCATGAAGGTGCGGATGCGAGGCATTGAGTCTCCCATTCGATGATTTGCGGTCCAAAGTGCCGGCCGCGCAACTTAGCGACAAGCCGGCGCTCGTGCGCAACTGGCGCTCGGCTGGGTCGCCACTCTCCCGACATGCAAGCCGGGCACTCTGCTCCAATAGACACTTGACCTCGCGCGATGTTGCGGTGTCATCGTAGTCACGGCGCCCTGTAAGCGCCGATCGGCGGCCCTTCGTAGAGCACGCCGGCAGGGCTTGTCCACCGCACTCGCCAGTGCGCGCCGCTCACGTTGGATTTCAGGGTCCAGTAACCGGCCGGATCGGTGCCAACTTTTTTCAGCACCTGGTAGCTGCTGGAGCGCGGACGCTGAATCAGCACGGTCACAGTCGTGGCTTTGCCGGCCGGCCGCACGTAGCCCCACAGGTTGTAGCCGTGTCGTGCGTAGGTGACGGTCAGCGGCACCGGGAAGCCGTAGTAGAGCGGCTTCTTGGCACCGCTTTCGGACTCCAGCCCTGTTTGGAAGGTGACCACATTGGCTTCGGGAATGAGGGGGTCGTCGCGCAGCAGATACTGGGAGAAGGAGGCCACGCGCGGGTTTTCCCACGCGATCCGTTCGGCGATCGCGTCGTATTCGGCCTGCTGTGCGATCGAGACCCCCCAGTAGCGGTTGGGCTTGCTCATCACGCCGAACTCGGTCAGGAAGATCGGCAAGCCACGATTGACCGCACCCGCTTTGCCAGCCATGTTCAGCGCGCTGACGAGCCCGCCAAGCGTGCCGATCACCACATCTTCATGGCTTGCCGGCTTGTAGAACGGACCCGCGGCGCTGGGCGCGTAGGGGTGCTGGGCGTAGCCGTATGCCGGCAGCTTGGTGCAGGTCGGCACCTTGCGATAACTGGCGTTCAGGCACAGCGCCCCACGCAAGAAGGCCAGCGGCGCCACACCAGCTTCAGGGAGGCTCTTGCTGAATTTCGTCGATCCACCCGGCGCCGTTTCGCCCATCAGCACCCGCGGCGATTTGATGCCCGCGGCCCGCAGGCCGGCATAGCCTTCCTCGAACAGTCCGCGATAGATCGTCCCCGCCATCGGCGCACCGCCCGCGCCGAACTGCGGCCGCAGCGAATTGTACTCGTTGGGCTCATTCCAGATCGCGTAGTCGGTGACCTCAGAGCCATAGTGACGCCCGACGGCCGTCATAAATTCCTTGAAATCGCGGTCATCCGGACGCGTGACGTAGGGCGCGATGCCGTTGGCAGTCGCCCACCGCGGCGCCGGCGGGGAGATCGTCAGCAGAATCTGCCAGTGCAGCGCATGGATCTCTTCGATCAACGAGTCGTAGGCACCCCAGTCATAGGCAGCCGGTTCAGTCGCGTTGAAGTTCGGACGCTTGGCACTTTCATTGCCCGGCGAAACCGCGTTCCACGAGAGCTCTATCCGCACACCTTTGACGCCCAGATGCTGCATCTGCTCAATCGTTTCCCCGCGAGTCGCCGGATTCAACAGCTCACTCGGCGCCTCGAAGAACAGAGTCTGCCCATGCGAGGCAAGCGCCGGAGAGGCAAGGAGCGCGCCTGCGCCCGCCGAGAGCATCAGGGCGAGCAGGGCCAGCATGAATTTGCGGATGCGAGGCATTGAGTCTCCCATTCGATGGTTTGCGATGCCAGAATGCCGGGCCGCGCAACTTAGCGACACGCCCGGCGCCCGTGCGCAGCCAACGCACGGGAGGCCGACGCCGCAACGTCGCGACATGCCCCAGAACTCCCTCAACAGACACTTGACTTCGCGCGAGGTTGCGGTGCAAGCAATGTCATAGCTCGATCGCTCGCCGTCGCAATTGCGCCGCCCGCGTATCCGCGTCCGGCTGGGCGTCGGTGTAGCGTGCACGATCGAGATGACGGTCGCTATTGCACCTGATGACATCGTCCAGCGGCGCTCCGAGGTGGCCGCGGGGGCACGGGAGCCACTGCTGGTGCTGGAGCCGCTGCAGCGCTTCCTCGATGCGCATGACCTCGGCGAAGGGCCGATCGAGCCCGCCCCGATCGGCGAGGGCCACAGCAACGTCACCTACCTGATCACGCGTGGCGAGACCGAGGTCGTGCTGCGCCGCCCGCCGCGGGGGCCGCTGCCGCCAAGCGCGCACGACGTGCTGCGCGAGGCAAGGCTGCTGCGCGCGCTTGAGCCCACGCCCGCGCGCGTGCCGAAGGTGCTCGCGGTCTGCGAGGACCCGGAGACGATCGGCTGCCCCTTCTACGTGATGGAGCGGATCGCGGGCGAGGTGATCGTGGGCGAGGTGCCGCCCGCGCTCGACAGCCCCCAGCAGCGCCGCGCGATCGCCGACGAGCTGATCGACGCGCTGGTGGAGATCCATGCCGTCGACTGGCGCGCCACGGGTCTTGAAGGCTTCGGCAAGCCCAGCGGCTACCTGGAGCGCCAGGTGCGGCGCTTCTCGGGCCTGTGGGAGATCAACAAGACCCGCGATATCTCCACTGTCGAACGCGTGGGCAGCTGGCTGGCCGACCAGATGCCGGACTCTCCCGCCAGCACGATCGTGCACGGCGACTACAGGCTCGGCAACACGATGTTCGCCTCGCAGCCGCCAGCGCATCTGGTCTCCGTGCTCGACTGGGAGATGGCGACGATCGGCGACCCGCTGGCCGACGTGGGCTACATGTGCATGTTCTGGTCGCAGGACGGCGACGCGGAAGACTCGCTGCGAGCGCAGGTCGGCCAGGTCACGCGCAGGCAGGGCTTCCCCAGCAGGCAGGAGCTGATCGACCGCTACGAGCAGCAATCCGGACGCAGCATGCGCGATCTGCGCTGGTACACGGCGCTCGCGCTCTGGAAGGCGACGGTCTTCATGGAGGGCAACTACAAGCGCGCGATCGCGGGATCGACAGACGACCCCCACCTGAGGGCGTTTGGCGAGGGAGTCGTGGAGCTTGCGCGCCAGGCCGAGAAGGTCGCCTTCGATGACTGAGCACGAGCGCCGTCAGGGGCTGCTGATCGACTGGGGCGGCGTGATGACCGGCAACCTGTTCGCCTCCTTCGCGGCCTTCTGCGAGTCGGAGGGTCTGGATCCGCAGGCGCTCGCAAGCGCCTTTCGCCAGGATCAGGCCGCGCGCGAGCTGCTGATCGGCTTCGAGGAGGGCCGCATCGCCGAGACCCACTTCGAGAGCGAGCTCAGCCGCCGGCTCGGGCTGTCCACCGCCGACGGGTTGATCGACCGCCTCTTCTCCGGCGCCCAGCCGGAGGAGTCGATGGTGCAGGCGGTGCTCACCGCCCGCCGCGAAGGCATACGCACCGGCTTGATCTCCAACTCGTGGGGCACCACGCGCTATCCGCGCGACCTGCTGGACGAGCTCTTTGAAGGCATCGTGATCTCCGGCGAGGTCGGCATCCGCAAGCCCGCGCCCCGCATCTACGAGATGGGCGCCGAGTCGATCGGGCTGCCCCCGGCGCAGTGCGTCTTCGTCGACGACCTGCCCTTCAACCTGCCGCCCGCCGAAGAGCTCGGGATGGCGGTCGTCCACCACACCGATCCAGCCGCGAGCATCGAGGCGCTTCAGATGCTGCTCGGCGTGCCGCTGCTCGCGCAGCAGAGCTGAGAATCAGTCGCGCCGCCCGCGCCCGTAGAGCAGCTTGAAGAACCGCTGGATCATCCGCGTCGTCTTGGCTTTGTAGGGGAACATGTGAATCTCGCGCTTGAAGGCGAGCTTGGTCACCACCAGCGATTGCTCCTCGCAGTACTTGCGGATGCCGCCGGCGCCGTGGCGCGTCCCGAGTCCTGAGGCCTTGGCCCCGCCCATCGGCAGCTCCAGCGCGGTGTAGTTGATCAGCGCGTCGTTGACGTTCGCCGCACCGGCGTGGATGCGGCGCGCGACCTGCTCGCCCTTGGCCACGTCTTTGGTGAAGACAGAGGCGCCGAGGCCGTAAGGCGACTCGTTTGCAAGGCGGATCGCCTCCTCGGCGTCTGCGACCTTCATGATCGGCAGCGTCGGGCCGAACGTCTCCTCGGTCATCACCTTCATCGTGTGATCGACGTCGACGAGCACCGTCGGCTCGAAGAAGCGTCCGGCGCCGGGAAGCGCGCTTCCGCCCACCAGCACCCTTGCACCCTTCTGCTTGGCGTCGGCGACGTGATCGGTGATCGTCTCCATCTGCGGCGGGAAGGTGATCGCCCCCACCTCGACCGACCCCGGCCCCTGCGGCGGCCCCACGCGCAGCGCCCTGACCTTCTCGGTCACCCGACCCACGAACTCGTCGTAGACCGGCGCCTCCACGTAGGCGCGCTCGATCGAGATGCAGGTCTGGCCCGCGTTCTGCATCGAGTAGTAGACGGCGAGGTTGGCGGCGCGCTCGATGTCGGCATCGGAGAGCACGATCATGGGGTCCTTGCCGCCGAGCTCCAGCGAGCAGGGGATCAGCCGCTCGGCGGCCGCCTGTGCAACCTTGCGGCCGGTCTTGGTGGAGCCGGTGAACATCACCATGTCGACCTGCTCGATCAGCGCTGCGCCAGTGGCGCCGCGGCCGGTGGCGATCTGCAGCACATCCTGCGGCAGCCCACACTCCGCAAGCGCGTCGGCCATCAGCAGCGATGTCAGCGGCGTGATCTCCGAGGGCTTGAGGATCACGCTGTTGCCCGCGGCCAGCGCCGGGATGCAGTCGCCGAATGAGTTGGTGAGCGGGTAGTTCCAGGGTCCGATCACGCCGATCAGGCCCAGCGGGCGGTAGCGCACGGTCAGCTTCTTGCCCTTGACCAGCAGCTGGCTTGACTTCACGTGCCGATCGGCGAGGTACTTCGGCGCGTTCTTGGCCCAGAAGCCGAACGCGTTGGCTGCGTAGGCAACCTCCGCGAACTCGGCGTCCTCGTAGGTCTTGCCGGTCTCGGAGACGATCGTCTCGATCACGCGATCTGTGTTCTGCAGCAACCACTTCTGCGCGCGCCGCAGGACCCGCCCGCGCGCCTGAAAGCCGATTGCATTCCACTGGACTTGAGCCTCGCGACCGCGCCTTGCCATCTCGGCAACCGCGTCAGCAGGAAGGTCGGGCACGTTCGCGACGATCGCCCCGGTCGCAGGGTTCTCAACGGGGATTCCCGCGCCTGCGGCGCCGTTGCCATTGCCCGCGTGCGGCTCCTCGTGGACCTGCTGCTCCTGCTGCTCCTGGACCCCGGCCATTCTCAGCCTCCTTCGCGATCGCGCTCTCGAAGTTCAGAGGCTACTCCGGTGGGCGTGGCGACGCCACCTCGCTGGCTGTCCGGCCAGTCGCGGGTCTCCCGCGGCTAGGAGAGCTCGATCTTCGCGATCCCGATCGGCTCCGCCGGCCGGTCGGAGCCGTCGGTGTCCACGCCCTCCAGGCTGTCGACCACGTCCATCCCCGCGGCAACCTCGCCGAAGACGGTGTGTTTGCCGTCCAGCCAGGGGCACGACTTCGCAGTCACGATGAAGAACTGCGAGCCGTTGGTGTTCGGGCCCGCGTTGGCCATCGCCAGCGCGCCGCGAACGATCTTGTGAGAGTTGATCTCGTCCTCGAAGGTGTAGCCGGGTCCGCCGGTGCCGGTGCCCAGCGGACAGCCGCCCTGGATCATGAAGTCCTTGATCACGCGGTGGAAGGTCAGCCCGTCGTAGTAGCCGTCGGCCGCGAGCTTGCGGAAGTTCTCCACGGTCTTCGGCGCGTCCTCGTCGAAGAGCGTGAACGTGATCTCACCCGCGGTCGTCTGCATCGTGGCTGTGGACATCTGCCTCGCACTTCCTCTCGTTCGTGGGGTCTTGCCCGCTGAGATTAGCCTTCCGCTGGCTACTCAACCCGCTCGGCATGCAGCGGCCGACCGCGCACGCGCTTGCCGGACAGGGCCTCCACCACGCCGTCCGCCTCCGCGGCGGGAACCGACAGGAACGAGAAGCGGTCGAGCACCAGCACGTCGCTGACGGCCTCACCGTCCAGGCCGGTAGCAGCGGTCACGGCGGCGACGATGTCTGCGACCCGCAGTCCAGCCGCGCGTCCGCCGCGCAGCGCGAGCTTTGCGCGCGGCTCTGAGCCATCGCGCGAGATGTGCGGCTTGGAGTGCCTGCGCGGAAGCTCCTTGACGGGGGTTGGCTGCGCCTGCGCACCGGTCTCCCAGGTGGCAATCGAAGTGCCGATGTGGCGCTCGATCGCGGCGAGCTCTCGCTGCTGGCGGGACTCCACGAACGTGATCGCCCTGCCGGAGCGCCCGATCCGGCCGGTGCGGCCGATGCGATGGACGTAGGTGTCCGGCGAGGTCGGCACGTCGTAGTTGACCACGTGCGTGACGGTCGAGATGTCCAGGCCGCGCGCAGCGACGTCCGTTGCCACAAGGATCGGCACGCGGCCGCCCTTGAAGGCGAGCATCACCCCGTCCCTGGCGCCCTGGGTCATGTCTCCGTGCAGCGCCCTGACGTTCATGCCGCGGTCGCGCAGCACCCGGAAGAGCTGGTCGCAGCGCACCTTGGTGCGCACGAACACGATCGCCTGCATGGGCTCCCCACCCCGTCCCCGATCCGCCTTCTCGGCGCTGAGCACCTCGGCCAGCGCCTCCGGCTTGCGGCGCGACTCCACCGCCAGTTGGAACTGGGCGACGGTGTCGATCGTGAGCGTCGCCGCCTCCACCTTCACGTGCACCGGGTCATAGAGGTAGCGGTCGGCCAGCTTGCGGATCGGCGGGGGCATCGTGGCCGAGAACAGCGCCGTCTGGCGGCCGCTGGGAGTGAGCGCGAGGATCCGCTCGACGTCCTCCAGGAAGCCGAGGTCGAGCATCTCATCGGCCTCGTCGAGCACCACGAAGCGGCAGTCGTGCAGCAGCAGGGAGTGCCTGGAGATCAGGTCGAGCACACGCCCCACGGTGCCCACCACGACGTGCCCTCCGGCGCGCAGCTGCGCCTGCTGAGTGCGGATCGGCGCGCCGCCAAAGACCGCGACCACATCGACACGCTTGCGGTGGCCGTAAGCGCGCAGCGCCTGTGTGACCTGAATGCAGAGCTCCCTGGTCGGGGTCAGCACGAGCGCCTGCACCTCGGCCAGCCCAGGATCGACGTACTCCATGATCGGCAGCCCGAAAGCCGCGGTCTTGCCGGTGCCGGTCTGCGCCTGCCCGATCACGTCACGGCCTTCCAGCAGCGACGGGATCGCCTGTTCCTGGATCGGGCTCGGCGACTCGTAACCGACATCGTGCAGCGCATCCAGCGTCAGACGGGAAAGACCCAGGTCTTCAAAGCTCTTTTTCGAGATGTCGACGCTCATGCGAGCAGCAGCTTACGTGCTGGGAGGCTTGACAGCGCAGACGCGCTCAGGCGCGGGGGTCGAGCAGCAGCTTGCCGCTCGTGCGACGCGCCCGCAGGTCGATGTGGGCTTCGGCCGCCCTGCTCAGCGCATAGGTGCCGCCCACGACCGCGTGGATCTGCCCGGAGGCGACCCTGGCGAACAGGTCGGCCAGCGGCTCGCTCAGCATGCCCGGCACCTGAACGCAATGGAAGAGGTAGAAGCCGATCGCCGCACGCGAATGACGCAGCAGCGAACCGGTCGAAACCGTGTTGGGTTGCTCGGAGGCGATGCCGCACACGACGATCCGGCCGAAGTGGGCGAGCGCGCGGTAGGAGGCGTCGAACACCTTCCCGCCGGACATGTCGAAGACGAGGTCTACCTCCCGCCCCAGGTTCGCCTCCAGCAACGCCTCCGTGAGCCCTTCCGGGTCTGGCGCGATCGCCACGTCCGCTCCAAGCTGCAAGGCGAGCTGCCTGCGCTCCTCGCTGGAGGCGGTCGCGATCACCCTGCCGGCGCCAAACGGCTTGGCCAGTTGCACCGCAAGCGAGCCCACGCCGCCGGCGGCCGAGTGCACGACCACGCTCTCACCGGCCGCCAACCGCCCGGCGCTGCGGTGCAGGTGCCAGGCGGTCAGCCCCTGGATCAGGATCGCAAGCGCGGTGCCGTCGTCGATCTCCTGCGGCACGGGAAAGACGAGCTCTGCCGGCGCAAGCGCATATTCCGCGTAGCCGCCGGTGCCGGTCAGCGCGATCACGCGCTCGCCGGTGTCCGCCACGCGCCCCACGACCTCTCCGCCAGGTACAAGCGGCAGGCTCGCCTTGCGGACGTAGGTGTTCGTGCGGGTGTGCGTGTCGCCGAAGTTGACCCCTGCCCGATCGACCTCGATCAAGACCTCGCCCGGGTCGGGCTGCGGGACCGGCAGATCGACCAGCTGCAACACCTTCGGGCCGCCGAAGCTCTCCATCTGGATTGCGCGCACGCGCGCAGGCTACAGATCATCGATCGCAGCGAAGGCTGTAGGGTGGCGCGCTGGAAATGCCGGCCACCACAGAGCTCTGACCAGATGTCGCTGACCGTCGTCGGCTCGATCGCCTTCGACGCGGTCACCACCCCCTTCGGCAGCCGCGAGCGCATGCTCGGCGGCTCGGCGGTCCATTTCTCCCTCGCCTCCTCCTTCTTCACCGAGGTGCGCGTCGTCGGCCCCGTGGGCGATGACTTCGAGCCGCAGCACCGCGAGGTTCTGCACCGCCGCGGCGTGAACAGCGAGGACATCGAGCAGGTGGCCGGCGGCAAGACGTTCTTCTGGCGCGGCCGCTACGACTACGACCTCAACACGGCCCACACCGAGGACACCCAGCTTGGCGTCTTCGGCGACTTCGCGCCGAAGCTCTCGCCGGCGGCGCGGCAGTGCGAGCTGCTGTTCCTGGCCAACATCCAGCCCACGCTGCAGCGCGAAGTCCGCGAGCAGTGCGAGCAGGCCAGATTCGTCGCGCTGGATTCGATGAACCTCTGGATCGACACCGCCAAGGAGGAGTTGCTGGCAACGATCGCCGGCGTGGACTGCCTGCTGCTCAACGACGCCGAGCTGCGCATGCTGACCGGCAAGCCGAGCCTGCTGGCCGCCGCGCGCGAGGTGATGAGCCTCGGCCCGCGCGTGGTGGTGGCCAAGCAGGGCGAGTACGGCGCCGCGCTGTTCACGAGCGATGGCTTCTTCGGCCTGCCCGCCTTTCCGCTTGAGACCGTCGTCGATCCCACCGGAGCCGGTGACTCCTTCGCCGGTGGCTTCATGGGATCGATCGCCGCCCACGAGGGCGAGGTGACCCACGAGACGCTGAAGCGGGCGATGGCCTACGGCACCGCGCTGGCCTCCTTCAACGTCGAAGAGTTCGGCACCGAGCGCGTCTCTCGCCTGAGCGCGCAGGAGATCGCGGGCCGCGTGGCCGAGCTGCAGAGCATCACGAGCTTCGTGGATGAGCCGGTGGCGCTGCGCGGCTGAGCCGCCGGCGATCGAGCATGCGGCGGGCGCGTTCACATCCACTGCGCCGGTACACAGTCGAGCTGCCCCATAATCGGGTAATCAGAGGAGAGACGCCATCCCGTCGACAGGAGGACACATGAGCACCGAGACGCAGACTTCGACGGCACAGCTTGACGGGGACAAACGGGACACGGTGACCGTCCTGGACAATCGCACCGGGCGCTCATACGAGCTGCCGATCACCGACGGGACGCTGCGCGGACTCGACTTCCGCCAGATGAAGGCCGATGAGGCGGACTTCGGCCTGATGGTCTACGACCCCGGCTACGCCAACGTCGCATCCTGCCGCAGCGCCATCACCTATCTCGACGGCGACGCCGGGATCCTGCAGTACCGGGGCTATCCGATCCAGGATCTCGCCGAACGCTCCACCTACCTCGAGGTCGCCTACCTGCTGATCCACGGCGAGCTGCCCACACAGGCGCAGCTGGAGGAGTGGATCTACCAGATCACGATCCACACCTTCGTGCACGAGAACGTCAAGAGCTTCATGCAGGGCTTTCGCCACGACGCGCACCCGATGGGGATGCTGCTCGGCTCGGTCGGCGCGCTCTCGACCTTCTATCCGGATGCAAACCACATCGACGACCCGGAGAACCGCGACATCCAGACGATCCGACTGATCGCAAAGATGCCGACACTTGCCGCCTTCGCCTTCCGGCACTCCAGAGGCCAGCCCTACGTCTACCCCGACAACGATCTCTCCTACGCGGGCAACTTCCTGGGGATGATGTACAAGATGACCGAGCTGAAGTACGAGCCCGATCCGCGACTGGAACGGGCGCTCGACGTGCTCTTCATCCTGCACGCCGACCACGAGCAGAACTGCTCCACCAGCGCAGTCCGCGGGGTCGGATCGTCTCGCGTGGACCCCTATTCGGCGATCGCCGGCGGCATCGCGGCGCTATACGGGCCGCTGCACGGCGGCGCCAACGAGGCCGTGCTGCGAATGTTGCACCGAATCGAGCGCAAGGAGAACATCCCCGACTTCCTGCAAGGCGTGCGCGACGGCAAGGAGCGGCTGATGGGCTTCGGCCACCGCGTCTACAAGAACTTCGACCCGCGCGCGACGATCATCAAGTCCGCGGCCGAGGACGTCTTCGACGTGATCGGAGCGCGCAACCCGCTGCTGGACATCGCGCTGGAGCTGGAGAAAATCGCGCTGGAGGACGAGTACTTCATCGCCCACAAGCTCTACCCGAACGTCGACTTCTATTCGGGCCTGATCTACGAGGCACTCGGCCTGCCGGTGGAGATGTTCCCGGTGATGTTCGCGATCGGCCGCACCTCGGGCTGGATGGCCAACTGGCTGGAGCAGGTGCAGGACTCTGAGCAGCGGATCGCAAGGCCACGCCAGATCTTCACCGGCGAGATGGATCGCAGCTACGTGCCGATCGAGCAGCGGGGCTAGAGCACCAGCGTGGCGCCGTTCGCACGCAGCCAGGAGCGCTGCTTGCGCCAGTCGGGAAACCGGCTGCCCACCAGCGCCCAGAACCGCGGCGAGTGGTCGCGAATCTCCAGGTGGCAGACCTCATGCCAAACAACGTACTCGAGCACCTGCTCAGGGGCCAGCAGCAGGCGCCAGTTGAAGCTCATCGCCCCGCTGACCGAGCATGATGC
This sequence comes from uncultured Actinomycetota bacterium, assembly GCA_963805565.1. Classification (GTDB taxonomy): domain Bacteria; phylum Actinomycetota; class Thermoleophilia; order Solirubrobacterales; family Solirubrobacteraceae; genus Palsa-744. Next base: position 547,274 of record CAWDUK010000001.1, read on the forward strand.
CCAGCGGCTGCGCTGTCCCCTGATCGACAGGCCCGCGTAGCTCTGCCCGACCGCGGCGGTGGCGACGTCTAGGCGCGAGGCGATCTCCTCGCGGGCGGCCCGCCGGTAGAAGCGCTCGATCGCGGGCTTGGGGTCCACCTCCGGGATCAGCAGACGCTCGCCGTCTCTGCGCACGACCCTGCGCGCTGGCTCGCCGACCAAACGCAGCGAGACGCCCAGGTAGGGCAGCGTGCCGGCGCGCTGTTGCAGCGCCGCACGCGTGGCCGCAACCTGCGCCAGACGCCGCTCGATCCAGGGCGCGAGCTCAACCACTGCGGCGGCCGCCGCCCGCTCGGGCGAGCGCTGTGGCAGAACGACCTCGACTGAAGCGTCCGGATGGACCTTCACGCTGACGCGCCTGGCGCGCGCCGAGCGGCGCACCCGGTAGTCGATCTCAGCGCTCACGGGTCGCCGATCGTAGCTGAGCCGGACGTCGTCATCCGGCGCCGATCCAGATCATCCGGGCTCCTATTCCGGATTATCCGGAGTTCTATTCCGGACTATCCGAGATTCTATTCCGGATTATCCACTATATTGGTCTGGTTATGTCCGGCACAGATATCACCCGTCATGCAGCGGCTCGCGTGGTCGAGGCACTGGCAGATACGCGCATCGTGGCGGTCGAAGGACCCCGACAGGCGGGCAAGTCGACGCTCTGCACGAGCATCGCCTCCGAACGGGGGATGACGATCCTGACGCTCGACGACCCGAACACGCGGCGCGGGGCGATCGAGGACCCCGCGGGGTTTACTGCTGCGCTCGGGGAGCGTGCGTTCATCGACGAGCTGCAACGCGTTCCGGAGCTGGTCCTCACCGTGAAGATGGCAGTCGACCGCGACCCGCGTCCGGGACGGTTCCTTCTCAGTGGGTCGGCCAGCCTGCTGCTCAGCCCCCGCATCGGCGACTCGCTGGCCGGACGCGTGGAGCGAATTCCGCTGCGCCCCTTCACGCAGGCCGAGATCGAGGCAAGGCCGGTCCCGCGCTGGCTCGACCAGATGTGGGATGGCGCCACCGCGCCGCAGATCGTGTCCAGCCCGGAGGGCAGGGCTGCCCATGCGCAACGCATCGCCAAGGGCGGGTTTCCCGCCGTGCTCGCCCGCTCGGAGCGCCGTCGCAGAGCGTGGTTCGACGACTATCTGGCCGCGCTGGTCACGCGTGATGTGCCGGACATCGTGGACGTCAGGCGTCCCGATCTGCTGGCGCCTCTGCTCATGCACCTCGCCGCGGGCTCCGGCTCGCTGCTGCCACTGCGACCGATTGCAGCGGCCCTGGCTGCCGACGAGAAGACGCTGCGAGCCTATGTGCGGCTGCTCGAACTGCTGCATCTCGTGGTCGGCGTGAGCGCGTGGACACCCGGCTTCGGAGCCCGCGCGGTCCGCGCCCCGCGCCTGTTCATCGAGGATGCAGGCCTGCTCTGCCATCTGCTCGACGCGGACGCGACCAGGATCGCGGGAGACGACGCTCTCAGCGGTCGCGCATACGAGTCGTTTGTCGCGATGGAGCTTGCTCGGCTGCTCCCCTACACAGAGACGATGCCCGCGATGCACCATTGGCGGGGAGCGCACGGAGAAGAGGTGGACATCGTGCTCGAGGACCGCGCGGGCAGGATCATCGCGATCGAGATCAAGGCCGGCGCCACGGTCCGGCGCGGCGATCTGCGCGGGTTGAACAAGCTGCGTGAAATCGCAGGCAGCCGGTTCCTCGCCGGCTTCGTGCTGTGCACCGCGCGTCAGACCATCCCGCTCGGGCGCAACGTCTGGGCAACGCCGATCGAGGCGCTGTGGATGTGATGCGCGCCGTCTTCAGAGCGCCATCGCAGCGGCCGCATCCCGCCAGGGCGCAAACAGCTTCAGCGCCGAGACGATCGCCCTCGTCGCCGGCGAGCGGTTGAGCGTGTAGAAGTGGATGCCGGGCGCGCCGGCCGCCAGCAGCTGCGCGCACTGCAACGTGGCGTAGGCGACGCCGAAGTCGATCACCGCCTCAGGCTGCTCGGCGCGCAGGCGCAGCTCCCGGCGTAGACCCTCCGGTATCGAGGCGCCGCACATCTGTGTCATCCGCTCCAACTGGCGCACGTGGGTGATCGGCAGGATGCCGGGGATGATCGGCACCTCGATGCCGGCCGCACGTGCGCGGGCGAGGAAGTCGAAGTAGAACGCGTTGTCGAAGAAGAGCTGGGTGATCAGGAAGTCCGCGCCGGCATTCACCTTCTCTGCAAGGTGGATCAGGTCGTCCTGAGGGCTTGTGGCATGGATGTGAGTCTCGGGGAAGCAGGCCGCCCCGATCGCGAACGGATAGCGCTCCCTGATCATCGCGACCAGCTCGCTGGAGTACTCCAGGCCGCCCTCGGTCTTGACCCACTCCTGCTGCCCCGCGGGCGGGTCTCCGCGCAGAGCCAGCACGTTCTCGATCCCGACCGCCAGCATGTCCTGCAGCGTGTCCTGCAGCTCCTGCACGGTCGCGCCCACGCAGGTGAAGTGGGCCATCGCCTCCAGGCCGTACTCGCGCTTTATGTTGCGCACGATCTCGATCGTCTTGGCCCGCGTGGAGCCGCCTGCTCCATAGGTGACTGAGACAAACGCCGGCTCCAGCGTGCGCAGCTCCTCCAGCGCGTCGTGCAGGTTGCGCTCGCCCTCCGGCGTTTTGGGCGGAAAGAACTCGAACGAGAAGGACGGCTCGCCGGAGGCGAGAATCTGGTCTATGCGCATCGCGCGCTCAGTGTGCCACCCACCGCTGTGGCTCACCCTCGATGCGGCTGGCGCGGCCGATGCGCTCCAGGTGCGTGAGCATCGAAAGCGTCTCAGTCAAAAGCCAGGGGCCATTCTCGCGCGGAAGGCTTGAGTCGTAGGCGCGCGGCACCACCTCGAACGCGCTCAACGGCTCCTTCTCGATCGCCGCCGCCACCCGCGTCAGCCGTTGCGCGACGAGCTCGCGGTTGGCCTGCACGTGGGCGTCGACATCGGTGAAGGTGCGGCCGTGACCGGCCAGGCACAACCGGGCGCCGAGCTCGTCGACCACGGTCAGCGACTCCAAAAATTCGCCCACAGGGTCCGGCGTGTGCCCGTAGTCGAAGTAGGGAGAGACCCGGCCAAGCAGGTGATCGCCTGAGATCAGCAGCTGCTGCTCGGACTGAAAGAGGCAGACGTGGTTGGGCGCATGACCAGGCGTCTCGTGCACGCTCCAATCTCCGAGATCGGTCTGCACGCTTACCCCCGGCAGCAGCGCCCGATCGGGCTCGATCGCGGCCGCGATCCCGGGATCGCTGTCCTCGCGCTGCTCCATGTAGCGGCGCAGGATCTGCTCCGGCACGCCGCTTGCGCGCGCAACCTCGATGCGGCGCGCAAGCTCGCCCTCGCGATCCTCGACCATGCGCCGCATCTGCCCTTCGTCGGGCTTCATCCAGAACTCGCATCCCGCCCGCTCCACGATGCTGGCCGCCTGGCCGCAATGGTCGCTATGGGAGTGGGTGCAGACGACCAGGCTCGCGTCCTCCAAGCGCAGCCCGCACATCTCAAGGGCCCGATTCAGCTGCTCCATCGACCCGGGCTGGTGCATGCCGGTGTCGAAGAGCACGAATCCGTCGCCATGACTCACCGCCCACGCGTTGCAGTGGGGAACGCCCGGCCACGGCAGCGGCAGGCGGAGGCGAAATACCCCAGGCAGGATGCGTTCGCCGCGGCCCAGCTCCCGCTTGCCGCTCCCTCGCGAATCGGACACGGCAAGGGACACTATCGACGCCGGGGCGCCGACAGGCGCCAGGCGCGAGCCTCGCTGGAATCAGCGGTGCTCCAAGCTCTAGACTTCTCACCCCACCGGGGCGCACGGACCAGGAGGAGCGATGGCGGCAAGCGAGAGTGAGAGCAAGGCGGCCTCCACAGGCGTGGGAGGCGCCTCAAAGGTCCAGGAGGCGGCAGCCCATCTGCACCATCCGTCCCGCGGCAGTGCGCGGGAGGCAGAGGTAGTCGCGCGTGCCTACTTCGAGGCGATCAGCAACCGCGACCTCGACGGCGCCGTGGCGATGTGGGCACCGGGCGGCAAAGAGCACGTGCGCGGCATCCTGGACGAGCCCGCGCCCGAGGGCGTCAGGCGCCTGATCGGCGAGATGCTGGACGCGATGCCCGACATGCGCTTCGAGCTGCTTGACACCACGACCGAGGGCGAGCGCTGCGCGGTGCGCTGGCGGCTGACCGGGACCTTCGCCGGCCCGGGCCGCTGGAACGGGATTGCGCCGACCGGAAACCGCGTCGTGCTCGAAGGCATCGATCTGCTGCGCGTCCGCGAGGGCCTGATCCGCTCAAACGACGCATACACCGACACGATGACGCTGCCGCGCGAGATCGGGATGATGCCGCCGCTGCACTCCCCCTCCGAGCGGCGCATGATCGGCGCCTTCAATGCCAAGACGCACCTGACCCACGTCGCGCTCAGCGAGGCGCAACTGATCGCGACCGGAGTCTGGGTGGTGCAGGGACAGCCGGGCCGCTGCAACGTCTACCTGATTGAGGATGAGGGCGGCATCACGATGTTCGACGCCGGCGCACGCACGATGGTGCGCTCGCTGGCAAGCGCCTGCGCAAAGCTCGGCGGCCTGCACCGGATCGTGCTCGGGCACGGCCACACCGACCATCGCGGCGCCGCGCCCAGCTTCGACGTTCCGGTGCTCTGCCACCCAGATGAGGTGCAGGACGCAGAAAGCAGCGGCGGCTTTCGCTACTGGCCAGCGGACCTCACCGGCCTGCCGGCGCCGCAGCGGCAGATCCACCGCATCCTGCACCGGCTGGCCTGGGACGGAGGCCCGGTTAAGATCTCCGGCACGGTGAAGGAGGGCGACCAGATCGCCGGCTTCACCGTGATCGATCTGCCCGGCCATGCGCCCGGCCTGATCGGGCTCTGGCGGAAGTCCGACCGGCTCGCGCTGGTCACCGACTGTTTCTACACACTTGACATGTGGGGCCGGGACAGCGCACCCCATCTGCCGCTCGATCTCTACAACTTCGACACCGAGCAGGCGCGGGCGAGCCTGCGCAAGCTTGCCGAGATGGAGCCCGCAGCGGCCTGGCCCGGGCATGCGCGCCCGGTCACCGGCGACGTGCGCGGACAGCTGCTGGCGGCCGCGGAAGGCTGAGCGTTGGCCGGCGCCAAACGAGCCCGCCGGCGCGGCCACGGCCAGAATGGGACGCCCGAGAAGCTGAGCGCCCCCACCTCCGACTACCGCGACGAGCAGGACAATGTGCTCACGCTGAGGGGATCGCTCACAGCCGGCGCCCGGCGCGAGTACGCACAGACGCTCGGGGGTGCGGGCTCCCGTCCGGCGGCCACGCAGCAAGACATCGCGCAGCGCGCGTTCGAGCTGTTGTTCGAGCGCCTGGCGGTGCGCTGGGAGATCGCCGGCGCTGCGATCGAGCGCCAGCGAGAGCTGCTCGCCCGCCTGCGGGCGGCAGACCAGCAGGAGCGAGCGTTCGTGCGCGGCGCGCTGCGGGAGCACTGCGCCGAGAACTTCCCCGAGGTTCAGGTGCCCTGAGGAAGGGCAAGCAGTTCCATCTCCGCCCCGTGCGTGGCGCCTACCAGCACGAACTTCGCGGTGGCTGGACTGAGCGCGAACTCCAACCGCTCGCCGCTCTCGCAGCTGACCTCCACGCGCCGGCCGTTCTCGCCGACGACGCAAACCGTCCCCATCTCGACGTCTCCTCCGAAGTGCTGGATGCGCGCTCTCGCGCCGATGTGTGGAAACGGTCTTGTGGGACCGAGCATCGTGCTCGCATCCTATGCGGCGGGGCAGCCGGCGCGCCCGCCGCTAGTGGATGATCACTTTGAAGACGCCGACGCAGCCCGTGCCGCCGCCGAATTCGACCTTTGAGGCGCCTTCCAGAGCAGCCCAGGTGCCTGACAGCTCCGCTGCGGCCACCGAGGTTCCGTCGGTGGCTTCCCCCTTGAGGATGGGCTCGCCTCCCGGCGCGACTCCAGACTCGCTCAGCGTGAGCGTGAAATTGACCCTCTGGGGCTGCATGTTTTTGCAGCTGTCGGCCTGCAGGCCCATGACTTTCAGCGTGGCTTTCCAGTGTTCGCTGACGTTGCTTGGAACGTCAACTTCCAGCGTGAAGTTTTCCTTGCAGGGTCCTTTGCCTGCGTAGGTGCGCATCGTTCCGGAGGCGTGTGCGAGTGCGCTTGAGTGTGCACTCTGCAATTTGCCGATCGTGATCTTGCCGTGGGATACACGCAGCGTTACGGTCGCGTGCTGGTAGACCTCGATCGAGTGGCCGCTTGGCGGCTTGATGTTCACCAGCACGATCAGCTGCAGCTTGCTGGTGTGCGGGAAGCGGCGACGCAACGCGCCGGCGTTGAAATGCAGTTGCAGCGGCACCTCGCCGGCGGGCGCTTTGTGCTTGACGCTTTGCACCGTAATCGCGCGGGGAAGGGATGGCTGCTTGCGGTTGGGCAGCTTGACCTTCCGCGCGGTCGCGGCGAGGGCGCTCGCGCTTGCGCTCGGTTCTTCCGCGCTGCACTGTGCCCCGTTGGCGAGTTCTTCGGTCAGCGTCGCGTACGCGGTCAGCGTCGAGCCGGAGACCGTATTGTCGACGGCGATCTTCAGCGTTTCCGGGTTGAACTTCTGGATCGTCGGCGCTTCGATGCTGCTGCCGACAGAGGCAAGAATGAATTTCGTGCTCGCAGAGCTCGGGTTGTGCTGAGCATCGCCTTCGTACTTGGCTTCAAGTTCGGGAGTCAGGCTTTCCGGCGCGGAGAATTCGATCGAGCAGCTCGCCACCCCAACGCCACCGCTGGTCTGGGTCAGTGTGCAAGCGGAGCCGCCGCCGAATGTGCCGCCCGTCTTGCTGAGAAAGCTCACCTTCCCCGTGGGGGTCACGCCCTTGCCGGTGGCGTCGCCGACGGTCGCGGTGCAGGTGTCGCTGAGCTGCGCGAAGAAGTAGTCGCAGGCAACTTCGGTGTGTGTGGATTCCAGGCCGGAAGAGCCTTTTTCAGACGCTTCGCTCTTGCGCGTCCCCGTGATCGAGCCCGTGCTGCCCGCGGAGTCGGTGTAGCCGCCCGACCAGGAGTTGCCTTCCGGCTGAATCGTCACGACGGCTTTGGCTTCATAGCCGCTTTTCGAGCGCGCGGTCAAGCTCATCGAGTTGCCGCTCACGTTGCCGGCTAGCGTCGCGCCCTGTTCTGCGCCGCCGGTGATCGAGCCGCTCACCACCGATGAGCCTTCGGCCTGCGCCAGGGTGAAGGTGTACTGGAACGTGTGCCCGGCGCAGTGCCCGCTCACGCACGTGCGCGTCACTTCCCAGACGCCGGTCACGTTGATCGTCCCCGCGCTCGCAAGCGCCGGCACCGCGAGAGCGAGCGCCAGCAGCGCCGCCGCAGCAAGCGTGATGTGCCGCCTGGTCCTGACAAAGAAGCTCCTCGATGTTCTCATATCGCAGAGAGCCTACTCGGATCCAACAAGTCGGCTACGCATGGGCGTCCGTCGACCGCTAGCGTGCGCACGATGCGCCGCACCAAGATCGTCGCCACCATCGGCCCCGCCTCACGCGACCCTCAGGTGCTGCTGCGCATGGTGCAGGCCGGCATGGACGTGGCTCGCCTGAACTACTCCCACGGCACGCTGGATGAGCACGCCGAGGTCGCGCGACGCGTGCGCGAGGCGGCGAGCCAGGCCGGCCGGCCGGTCGCGATCCTGCAGGACCTGCCGGGCCCGAAGCTGCGCATCGGACCGCTGGCCGAGGACGTCGTCGAGCTCAAGCCGGGCGAGATGCTCACGCTCTCCTGCGGCCCTGAGGAGGTCGGCGACGCGCACCGGATGACGGTCTCCTGGGTGGGGCTGGCGAGCGCGCTGCGCAAGGACATGGTGGTCTACCTGGCCGACGGCTCGATCCGGCTGCGCGTGCAGAGCACCCGTCCCGGGGAGGGCGAGGTGGACACGCTGGTCGAGGTCGGAGGCACCGTCGCCTCGCGCCAGGGACTGAACATCCCCGGGCCCGTGGACAGCCTGCCGTCGGTGCCCGAGGAGGACCTGAAGCTGCTCTACCACGGCGAATCGATCGGCGTGGACATGGTGGCGCTCTCGTTCGTACGTGACCCGAGCGACGTCGAGTTCGTGCGCCGCCACACGCGGCTGCCGCTGATCGCCAAGATCGAGAAGCCGCAGGCCGTCGAGCGGGCAGAGGAGATCATCAGGGCCGCCGACTGCGTGATGGTCGCGCGCGGCGACCTCGGCATCGAGCTGCCGATCGAGCAGGTGCCGATCGTGCAGAAGCAGCTTCTGCGCACCGCCGGCAAGCTCGCGCGTCCCGCGATCACAGCGACCCAGATGCTCGACTCGATGGTCAACTCCTCGCGGCCCACCAGAGCCGAGGTCGCAGACGTCGCCAACGCGATCCTGGACGGAACCGATGCGGTGATGCTCTCTCAGGAGACCGCGGTGGGGGCGCACCCGGTCGAGGCGATCGCGATGATGGCCGCGGTGGCCAAGGAGACCGAGACGGTCGCGCCGTATGAGGACTGGAACGCAAGACGCGTGCTGCGCACCGAGGCGGACCCGGCCTACACGCTCGCGCACAGCCTCTGCCTGGCCGCACGTGAGCTGCGCCTGGACGCGCTGATCGTGCCGACGCTCTCAGGACGCTCGGCGCGGCTGGTCTCCGCGCACCGCCCCATAGTGCCGATCTATGCGCTCTCCCCGGGTCGCGAGACCGTGCGCCGCTGCGGGCTGATGTGGGGCGTGCAGGCGGCCTCGATCCGCCGCCACGAGACCACCGAGGCCCTGATCGCCGACGCGGCGCGCCGGGTCGTGGAGCTCGGCTGGTGCGAGCGCGGCCAGCGCGTCGGCATCACCGCCGGTCTGCCCAGTGGCAAGCCGGGCACGACCAGCCTGGTGCAGATCCAGGTCGTCTGAGGACCCTAGCCCGCCGCGCCGACGCCGGCGTGGCCGTAGAATTCGGCCTCCTGGCGGCCGAGGTCGGTCACCGGGTCATCGCCGTACATCCACTCCCTGGCGATCCGGTGCCAGTTGGCACGCGCGCGAAGCTGGGCGAGCACCGCCAGCACGAGCATCTCCATGCGGCGCCCGAAGAGGTGCTCGGGACGCATGCTCTGGTGGCGCATCTCACGGAAGTGGCTGGAGCGCGGATCGGAGCTTTCGATCAGCACCTCGGTTGCGATTTCCGGGCTCAGCTCCACCACTTCATCGGTCGTGTACCACCAGATCGCGTCCTGGACGTAGGCCAGCAGGTGCTCCGGGTCGACCTTCTCAGGTTCCGGCAGGAAGCCCGAGTCCGCCAGCAGCTTGTGCAGCGTCGCCGCATCCTGCTCGCTGACCGCCCGCTGGCAGGCCAGCTCCAGCTCGACCGCCGCAGGGTCCATGCGCTTGAACAGGCCGAAGTCCAGGAACGCGACCCGTCCGTCGGCCAGCGCCAGGAAGTTGCCGGGATGGGGGTCGCCGGAGAACTGCCGGTGACGGTAGAGGCAGCCCAGGAAGAACCGGAAGACGATCTCGCCGATGCGGTCGCGATCGGCCTGGGAGGAGTGCTTGAGCTGCTCAAAGCCCACGCCTTCGATCAACTCGGAGACCAGCACCCGCTCGCGCGAGAGCTCGCTCATCACCTCCGGCACCACGATGAAGGGGTGCCCGCGGAAGATGCGCCCAAGCGCCCGCTGGTTCTGGGCCTCAAGCTCATAGTCGAGCTCCTCCACAATCCGCTCCCTGACCTCGCCCGCAAGCGCCTTGACGTCCAGCTGCGGCGTCATCCGCTTCAGCAGCCGCATGATCATGTCCAGGTTCTGCAGGTCTGCGCGCACCGCCGCCGCCACGCCGGGGTACTGGACCTTGACCGCCACCGCACGCCCATCCTCACGCAGGGTCGCCTTGTAGACCTGGCCGATCGAGGCGGCGGCGATCGGCTCCTCATCGAAGGTTGCGAAGACCTTGCGGATCGGTTCGCCGAGGTCGTCCTCGATCACGCGTCGCATCTGCTTGAAGGACACCGTGGGGGCGGCGTCGCGCAGCTTGGCCAGCTCGTGCTGGAACTCCTCCCTGAACTCCTCCGGCACCAGGCCGACGTCCAGGAAGGACATCACCTGGCCGAGCTTCATCGCAGCGCCCTTCATCGTGCCAAGCACCGCGACGATCTGCTTGGCCGTCTCCAACTGGCGGCGGGCCAGCGCCGCTTCGGCCGCGTCCGCTCCGCGGGTCACGTTCGCCGCCCGCGTGCCGAACTGCTTGACGGCCTCGGTCGCGGCCAGGCGACCAACGGTCGCGGTGCGGCGAACCCTTGATGTGGGAATCTTCTCAGTACCCGCCACGCCTGCATCCTACGAGCTAGGCGGCGGCGCGCCGTGCATGCGACGCGCTTGGAGGCTCTCAGTCGAGCTGCACCTGGGAGCCAGGCACGATGTCATCGGCCCCGTCGCTCCATCTGACCCACGCCTTCTTTCCGCCGTCGTAGTCGGCGCCCAGCAGGATCAGTGTCGCCGGCTGTCCCATCGCAGTGCAGCGCGTGGCACCCTCGCAGTCCAGGCCGCGCCAGATCCTGATGAAGCTGTTGCTCTCCCACTCCTGCCCCACGCTCGTTGCCTCGGAGTGGCCGGGATGGATCACCGTGTCGGAGGGAAGCTCCATCAGAGTGCCCATGATCGAGTCTCGCAGGTCGGTGTAGGTCGTATGCCCCGGCGCCCGCACGCCGCCCACCGAGCCCTTGAAGAGCGTGTCGCCGGTGAACACGGCAGCCCCCTGGCCCGCGAAGCCGCCGGGTCCGCTGCTCGGGCCACGGCCCGAGGAGCTCGGGTGGCTGATCAGGAAGGAGAGCATCCCGGCGGTGTGCCCAGGCGTGTGCAGCGGTCGCACCTCAAGGCCGCCGATCTGGAGCGTGCTGCCGGCGTCCGTCTCCCCGGTCGCCTCCACGCCGCTCAGCATTTCGTGCTCCAGCGGTTGGATCAGCACCTCAATCGAGGGCCAGCGTTGCCGCAATGCGCCCGCCTCGCTTACGTGGTCGAAGTGGTGGTGGGTGAGCAGCACGTGGCTGGGACGCAGGTCCATCCGCTGCGCGGCCTCAATCAGGGGCGCCACCGGCCCACCCGCGTCGATAAAGAAGGCGTCTGACCCCTCGCCTGCCGCCACGAGGTAGGTGTTGGAAAGGAACTGGGGGTGCATCGAACGTTCGACGATCATGGGCGGATGGTTGCACGAAGCTGAAAGTCGGCGCGGAGTGCGAAGTCGCTGAATGCGGCGCGCAGGCGCGCAGGCCACAGCGCTTGGCGCCTAAACTCATTTCATGGCACTCATCCACACCTGCTACCGGATCACCGACATCGACCGCTCCGTGGCGTTCTACGAGGCCCTCGGCTTTCAGGAGTCCGGCCGCCTGCCGATCGGCGACGAGGCCGTCAACGTGTTTATGAACCAGCCGGGAGACGGCGATATGCCGCGGCTGGAGCTGACCTGCAACTTCGGCGTGGACTCATACGAGATCGGCACCGGCTACGGGCACATCGCGATCACGAGCCCAGATCTCGACGCGACGCTGCGGCGGCTTGCCGAGCAGGGCATCGAGCCGGAGCGAGCGCCCTACAGCGTCAGGGAGGGCGGCTCGCGGCTTTGCTTCGTGCGCGATCCTGACGGCTATCGCGTCGAGCTGATCGAGACTGGCTGAATCCGCTGCAAATCAGCCTCTTTGTTCTTTGGGTGTGCTTCGTCCAGCACTGTTAGCGAGCGTAGATAGCCGGGCGATAGCGCGGCTCCGGGATTGGTCGGCCCGCCTCTTTGGCAGCGGTCAACCAGGCTTGCTTGGCTTGCTCCACCTCGGCCAGCGCCTCCTCAGCCGTTGAGCCGAAGGCCGAACATGACTTGAGGTCGGGGATGTCGGCCACGTAGGCGTCATCCTCGTCACTGAAGAACACGTTGATGTGGTAGTCGCTCATGGCCTTTCCTTGAGCCTCAGATCGTAGCGCTCGACCAGCCTTATGAGCTGTCGCACCTGGTAAGGCTTGGCTTGCCCACGGACCGATTGCAGATTGATCAGCTGCGGGATATCGGGGAGGAGCAATGCACCTAAGGGTCGGGAGGACAACATGACGCCGTTGATTGGGAAGCGCTTTGAGAGCCCTGACGAGATTCGGGAGTTCACCGAGGACACGGGTCGCGTGGAGGTTGTGGACCTCAATGGGAATGCCATCGGCCGAGGCACCTTCCAGCCGGGCTGGCGCTGGTCGGTGAACGTCAAGCCGATCGCGGGCACGGACACCTGTCAGGTCGAGCACATCGGCTATGTCCTGCAAGGCCGCATGGCACTGAGAATGGATGACGGCTCAGAACGCGAGTTCGGCCCAGGCGACACCTTCCATATGCCGCCAGGGCATGACGCTTGGATCGTCGGCGAGGAGCCGTGCGTGCTGCTCGACTTCGGCGGCTTGAAGGGCTACGCCCAGCCGAGCTGATGGCCCTGTTCCTGCGCCAGCTCGCGCAGCCGCTACGCTTCGGCTGACGGGATGAGCGAGAACGGCAAGATCGCGAAGAACCTCGAGCGGTTCGTCCAGGCAGTGGCCGCGCACGACCGTGAGAACCCGACGCACACCGCGTGGGGCGTCGGTCTCTCCCACTTCGACATGGAGCGACTCGGGTTCGAGGAGGGCGAGGAGATCATCCCCGGCATCACGATCCAGACCGACGGCGGCGTGAGCGGCAACTTCCGCGTGCTCTGCGATGGGCAGCACGACGAGGACGTGGTCGAGTCAGAGGAAGAGGTCGTGGAGGCGGTCTCCACCCGTGAGGTTCCGGTGGCGCCGCTGATACGCCAGATGCCATAGCGGCCAAGCGCTCGCCGGCGTTGCGAGCTTCAGAGACTCACAGGCGCACGCACGCCCGCAGGTGCCGCGAGCTTCAGCGACCCGTTGGCGCAGGCAACCCCGCGCGTGCCGCAACCGCGCGCGCCAGCCGCTCGATCGTCGGGCAGGCAATCCCGTGGCGCGCGCCGGCGCGCAGCACGGCGCCAGGGATCGCGTCGAGCTCCGGCCTGCGCCCGGCCGCGATATCCCTCTGCATCGAGCTGCCGAGGCCGGCGTGCGCGTCTGTGAGCTCCTGCAGCGGCGTCGCGGGGTCGATGCTCGCGCCCTCGGCTGCAGCGACCGCGCACCCCTCCTCGATCGCGCCGATCAGCTCGGCACGCAGCTCGGGTGTGCTGCGGATCGCGCCGATCGGCATGTCGTAGGCGCTGGTGGTGCAGGCGAGCGCATTCAGGCGCACGAGCTTGCCCCACATCACCTCGGGCTCGGAGTCCAGCACCCGCGCCGGCACCCCGGCCCCCTCCAGCGCGTCGGCGAGCTGCTGGGCGAGCGGGCGTACCGCAGGCGGCGGCGCGATATCCACGCGCAGGAACGGGCTCGTGTGCACGATCACGCCAGGCTGCGGCCGGTCTGACTCCACCCGGATCGCGGCTGCGGCCACCGTCTGCGGGTCGAAGCGCTCCCGCAGTACCGCGAGATGATCCAAGCCGTTGAGCAGCGGCAGCACGAGCGGCGGATCGTTAAGGACCCGGTCAAGCGCATCCTTCAGTCCAATCGCCTTGGTTGCGACGATCAGCGCATCGACCTGCCGATCGAGCTCAGGGCTCACCTGCGGACGCGCGACCAGCTCGCCGAGACGGACACTGCTCAAGCGCAGCCCGTGTGCCTGGATCGTCTCGCAGGTGGACTCGCGCGCGACCACGAGGACCTGCGTGCCGGCATGCTCGAGCGCAGCTGCGATCAGCCCGCCGACGCCGCCGGGGCCGAGCACCGCGACCTTCATGACGCCCCGTTCGCCGGAAGGGAGTCGATCAGCACGCCCGGGTTCATGATCCCGCGCGGGTCGAGTTGCGCCTTGGCCCCACGCAGCGCAGCCGCGAAGAGGTCAGGCCGCTGGCGGTCATACCACGGCCGATGATCGCGCCCGACCGCGTGGTGGTGGGTGATCGTCGCGCCCTGCTCGATCAGCGCATCGGAGACCGCCGCCTTGATCGTCTGCCACTGTGCGACCTCCTCACCGCGCGCCGCGGGCGCGAGCACCGTGTAATAGATAGCCGGCCCGTCAGGGTAGATGTGCGTGAAGCGGCGGGTGAGGTGCGCTTCTCCGTGCGCGGGGCCGCAGGCGACGCCCGTGGTCTGCGAGATCGCCTCCACAGCGGCGGCGCTGACCCGCTCGTGCAATTGGTCAAAGCGCTCCCAGGTAGTCGCGGTCTCGAAGGTCTCACAGAGCACGCCGGCGGCGACGAGCGTGTCCCGCATATATGGAGCCTGCATGAACGCATCGCGCCATGTGGAGACTGCGCCGCCTGCGCCGCTCGGCTGCCTCGCGCCCGGCCCCGGAGTGCTGCACTTGACCTGGTCCCACTCTCCGCCATGCTCGGCGCAGATCGCGAGCGCGCGATCGATCAGCGTCTGCACGCTGTGGTCTGCCGACTCAAAGCCAAGCACAAGCAGCGCATGGCGCCCGTCTCCGGCACCGGTGATCCCGGCCTCGACCGGATCGATCAAGCGGCAGTTGGCGGGATGCAGATCCGCCTGGGAGATCTGCCTCACGCACTGCGCACCGGCGTTGAAATCGACGAACCTGACGCCCGCCTGCGCGCGAAAGCCGGGCCGCGGCAGCACCCGCACCCACGCCTCGGTGATCACGCCGAGCGCTCCCTCGGAGCCGATCAGCATCCGGTCAGGACTCGGCCCGGCCCCCGAGCCTGGCAGCCGTCGCGACTCCCAGACACCTGCCGGCGCGATCGCGCGCACCGACTCGACCATCTCGTCGATATGCGTCCACAGCGTCGCGAAGTGCCCGCCGGCGCGCGTGGCAATCCAGCCGCCGAGAGTCGAGAGCTCGAAGGACTGGGGAAAGTGACGCAGGGTCAGATCGTGCTGGGCAAGCGCCGCCTCGACCGCCGGCCCCGTCGTTCCCGCCCTGATGCGCGCGGCGCGTGAGACGTGGTCCACCTCCAGCAAGCCCTCCATCGCCAGCAGGTCGATCGAGATCGCGCCATTGCAGTGCGCTGGCACCTTCGGCTCCACCCCGCCGACGACACTGGTGCCGCCGCCGTAGGGGATCGCCGCGACGCTCTGCGTCTCGCACCATTCCAACAGCGCTTCGACCTCATCCTCGTCACGAGGCGCGGCAACGAAGTCGGGGGGATGCGCGAACTGGCCGCGCAACCCCTTGACCACGTCGCAGTAGGACTTGCCGAGCGCATGCGATGCGCGTGCGTAGACGTCGCTGCCGCAGATCTCGGCAAGCGCTGCCGGCGGCTGTATGCGGGGCTGCGCCAGCCGTACGTCCTCCAGCGGGAGAGGCATCTCGACCTCCTGTTGGCCGAAGCCGAGATAGGCGACTGCCGCGGCGCCCTGCTCACGCAGCTGAGCGGGAGCGGGCTGCTCGTGCTCGTAGCCCCAGCCCCAGTGCTTACGCCTGCGCGTCTCCATGGGCGCGAGTCTATTGGCGGGCACGCGGGGATCGGCTACGCGTGCCCAAGGGCACGACATCGAAGCGAGGACAGGATTCCTCGGCGCGCACTAGCCTTCTGTGTGAGATGTCCACCCAGGAGCAGCCGCAACCTCTCGCCAACCAAGGTCCACCCGCGGCCGCGTCCGACCGACCCACCTCGGCCCCCGAGCTGCTGGCGCGTGGGCCGTGGGAGCTGGAGCAGGTTCGCGCGAGATGGCGCGACGAGCATTTTGAGCCCACCCAGGCGCAGGCCGACGCCGCCGACGCCGCGATCGCGCGGCTGCGTGAGCGCGGCTCGCCGAGTCACGATGGCCTCGCGGCCCGTCTGGTCGACTGCAGCGTACGCCCGGACGGGGTGATGCTCGAGCTGCAGCCGACCCGCTGGGCGCTGCGCCTCGTCGAGGGCGACGCCTCCAGCAGCATGGCGGCGCTTTGCGTCACCCGCTCTGCGGACGGCCGCTGGCTTGCGGGCCGGCGCGCCGCGTGGCTCTCATCGTGGGCGGGAAAGTGGGCGCTCGGCGCAGGCGGCGCGGTCGACCTCGGCGAGAACCCTGCCGACACGCTTGCCCGGGAGCTGGAGGAGGAGTGGTCTGTGTCCCCGGCCCAGATCCGAGGCGAGGCGCTGCTGCGGCTGCCTCACGGCCTTGTGATGTTCGTCGGGCAGGCCTGGCTGAAGGAGGGCGCCGAGGTCACGCCCGACCATGAGCACGACGCCTACGCCTGGTGGCCCGCAGAGATCGACCAATGGCCCGCCGAGGCCAGCGAGCCGCTGCGGCGAATGGCGCATTGGCTGCTGCCTCGATGACCGGCTCCGTGGCTTCCCCGGCGGCCGACACATCCCGCACGCGAGTGCTCGCAAACCACTCGCCGACCGCCTTCAAGACGCTGAAGTGGATCTCCCTCTTCCACTCCTGTGTCTATCTGAGCCTGCTGCTGTGCGCGTTCGCGCTGCACAAACCACAACCAGAGACATTCGTTCTGGGACTCAGCCACGGCCTGCTGTGGATCTTCATGTCGATCGTGTGCCTGGCCGCCGTCCGAGCGCGCATCGTGCCCTTGAGACTGGCGGTCGCGGTCGCTGTGCTCGGAGGCATCGGGCCCTTCTTCGGGAGCTACGAGTTCCTGCGCGAGCAACGGCTGCGCGAGCAGGTCCGATCCGGCTCAATGGCCGACTCTTAATGCGTTCACAACAGCCTGGCGTTTTCCGGCGCTCGCCGCGACGGGCCGCCGCGCTAGAGTGAAGTATCGCGATGGCCGCCGGCACCACGACACAGCAGATAATCGATGTCGTCACGCCAGCAGCAGGAGAGTCCGTCACCGAGGGAACGATCCTCGAATGGCACGTGAAGGTGGGCGACGCGATCAAGCTCGACGACACGATTGTCGAGATCTCCACCGACAAGGTCGACGTTGAGCTTCCCTCACCCGCGACCGGCACCGTCACCGAGATCCTCGTCTCCGAGGGCGACGTTGTCACCGTCGGGCAGGTGATCGCGCGCATCGCGGTGGGGGACGCCGCCGGCTCCGGCAATGGAACCCCATCGTCTGGCAACGGCGCACAGAGCAGCCCCGCGAGCCCTGCTCCTGAGGCATCAGGCGAGGTCGTGGACGTGGTCACTCCTGCGGCGGGCGAGTCGGTCACTGAGGGAACGATCCTCGAATGGAGGGTGAAACTCGGCGACGCGATCAAGCTCGACGAGACGATTGTCGAGATCTCCACCGACAAGGTCGACGTTGAGCTTCCCTCACCCGCGACCGGCACCGTCACCGAGATCCTCGTCTCCGAGGGAGAGACCGTCACCGTCGGACAGGTGATCGCAAGGATCACGGCGGGGGCCATCGACGGAGCCGCGCCCGCCACCATCGAGGATGCGCCGGCGGCAACCACAAGCACCGAGATTCCCGCCGGGACTCGCATCTCCCCGGTGGCCGCAAGGGCGGCCGCCGCCGAGGGCGTCAATCCCGCCGGACTGGCCGGCACCGGACCGGCCGGCCGCATCCTCAAGGACGATGTGCTCGCGGCCGCAAGAGCAGGCGGCAACGGCCACGCCGCTGCTGCTCCCACGGCGGCAAGCGCACCCGGCGCTCAGAGCAAGCCGATGCGCGGGGCCGCCGCGATGCTCGCCAAGTACATGGACGAGTCACGCTCGGTGCCGACGGCCACGAGCTTCCGGACGATCACAGTAAGCGTGCTCGACGCCCGCCGCCGCGAGCTGAAGGGCGCTGGTCACAAGGTCTCCTTCACTCACCTGATCGCCTACGCGATCGTGAGCGCCGCGAAGGAGATGCCGGTGATGGCAGACCACTTCGCCGAGATCGACCGCAAGCCGCACCGGGTCAGCGACGGCGTCATAAACCTCGGGCTCGCGGTAGACGTCGAGCGCAAGGACGGCACGCGCACGCTGATGGTGCCCGTAATCAGAGACGCCGGCTCGCTCTCCTTCGACGCCTTCCTGGCCGCCTACGACGCGCTGGTGGAGAAGGCGCGCACGAACACGCTGGCAGCCGACGACCTCGCCGGCGCGAACATCACGCTCACCAACCCGGGCGGCCTTGGCACCGCCGCCTCGGTGCCGCGACTGATGGCCGGGCAGGGCACGATTGTCGCCACCGGCTCGATCGGCTACCCCGTCGGCCTCGCTCACGTCGGCGCTCAGATCGGCGCCGAGAAGGTGATGAGCATGACCTCGACCTACGACCATCGCGTGATCCAGGGCGCGGAGTCGGGGCGCTTCCTGGCCCAGATCGAGGAGCGTCTGCAAGGTCAACACAGCTTCTACGAGCAGGTCTTTGCAGCGCTTGGCGAGGGCCTTGCTCCCGCGCCCACCCAGCCGGCCGCGGCGCCCACGCCGGCGCGCGTCTCCACGGAAGCATCCGAGGAGCAGCTGCTGGTCGCCGTCAACGCGGCCGCGACGATGCTCTCCCGCGTACGCAGCCATGGCCACCTGGCCGCGCGTCTGGATCCGCTCGGCAGCGAGCCGGTGGGCGACCCGCAGCTCGACCCGGCCTCCGTCGGCTTGACGCCCGAGCTGATGGCCCAGGTGCCCACACGCGTGCTGCAGACCAACGCGCCCGGCGAGACGTTCGCGCAAGCGCTGCCTCATCTGCATGAGATCTACTGCGGCACGATCGCATACGAGGTGGAGCACATCGCCTCGCACCGCCAGCGCTCCTGGCTGCGGGAGCAGATCGAGTCGGGAACGTTTCGCAGGAAGCTCGACCCCGTAAAGCGCGAGGCGCTGCTGAGGCGCCTGGTCGAGGTCGACGCGCTCGAGCGCTTCATGCACAAGGCCTACCTGGGCCAGCACCAGTTCTCGATCGAGGGGCTGGACATGACCGTGCCGATGCTCGACGAGCTGATCGAGCTCGCCGCCGGTGCGGCCAGCCGTGAAGTGGTGGTCGGTATGGCCCACCGTGGTCGGCTGAACGTGCTGGCGCACAACATGAGCCGCCCCTACGACACGATCTTCGCCGAGTTCGAGGGCGCCTCGACGCTCAAGGTCGTCACCACGCTGCCGCAGGGCGGCACCGGGGATGTCAAGTACCACCACGGCGAGCACGGCACTTACAAGCTCCCCGACGGCGGCTCGATCAACGTCAACCTGGAGTCCAACCCATCCCATCTGGAGTATGTGGCGCCGGTGGTCGTGGGTGCTACCAGGGCCAGCCAGACATCGCGCACGGGCCCGCACGCGCAGCAGGACACCAACGCCGCGATCCCGGTCGTGATCCATGGCGACGCCTCCTTCCCGGGACAGGGCGTCGTGGCCGAGACGCTGAATCTGCAGGCGCTCGATGGCTACAAGGTCGGCGGCACCGTCCACCTGATCATGAACAACCAGATCGGCTTCACCACCGATCCGGAGGATGCGCGCTCCACCCGCTGGGCCTCCGACCTGGCCAAGGGCTTCGACGTGCCGATCATCCATGTCAACGCCGACGACGTCGAAGCGTGCATCAGCGCCGTGCACCTCGCTTTCGCCTTCCGCCAGGAGTTCGGCCACGACGTCCTGATCGACCTGATCGGCTATCGCCGCTTCGGCCACAACGAGTCCGATGAGCCGGCCTACACCCAGCCGGAGATGTACGCGGCGATCAAGGCCAAGAAGCGCGTGTTTGAAGTCTTTGCGCAGCAGCTTGTCGCCGACGGTGTGGTCACCCAGGAGCAGGTCGACCAGCTCGGGCAGAGCGTGTGGGACAACCTCACGCTGCTGCACCAGCGGCTGAAGGCCAGGATCGCGGCGGCCGCTGAGCACGGCACCGTCGAGCACGGCACCGGCGAGTACCAGCTCGATCGCACGCCGAGCCCCGACGTCGGCACCGCAGTGCCCGCCGACCAGCTGGTGAGGCTCGGCGAGGAACTGATGCGGGTGCCGGACGGCTTCACCGTGCATCGCAAGCTCGTGACCCAGCTCGGCCGTCGTCGCGCCGCTCTGCACCCCGAGGACGGGCAGCAGCCGGGCCCGATCGACTGGGCCCACGCCGAGGCGCTCGCGTTCGCCTCGATGCTGACCGAGGGCACCTCGATCCGCCTCACCGGCCAGGACACCGAGCGCGGCACCTTCAGCCAGCGCCACATGGTGCTGCACGACGAGAAGACCGGCCGGGCCTACTGCCCGATCCAGAACCTGACCGACGCGCAGGCGCCGCTGGAGTTGCACAACAGCCCGCTCTCCGAGCTGGCCTGCATGGGCTTCGAGTATGGCTACAGCCAGGAGGCGCCTGACACGCTTGTGCTCTGGGAGGCGCAGTACGGCGACTTCGTCAACTCAGCCCAGGTGATCATCGACCAGTTCATCGTCTCGGGGCTGGCGAAGTGGGGGCAGACCTCGCGCCTGACGCTGCTGCTCCCACACGGCTACGAGGGCTCTGGGCCCGAGCACTCCTCGGCGCGCCTGGAGCGCTTCCTCGCGCTGGCCGCCGAGGGCAACATCAGGGCCGCAAACCCCACCACTCCGGCCCAGTACTTCCATCTGCTGCGCCGCCAGGCCAGGATCGCCAAGCAGAGACCGCTGATCGTGATGACGCCGAAGTCGCTGCTGCGCCTTCCGCAGGCCGTCAGCAGCCTCGCCGAGCTCTCAGGGGACAGCGCCTTCCAGCCGGTGCTCGCAGAGCCCGGCGTCGACAACGAGAAGGTGACTCGCCTGGTGCTCTGCACCGGCAAGATCTACTACGACCTCGTCGGGCATGCCAACCGCGCCGAAGCGCAGGGGCTCGCGGTGGCGCGCGTGGAGTTGCTCTACCCGTTCCCCGAGGCGCAGGTGCTGGAGCTGATCCAGAGCTACCCCAACCTGCGCGAAATTCTGTGGGTGCAGGAGGAGCCGCGCAACATGGGCGCGCGCGCCCACATGTTCCCGCGACTGATGCAGATCATGCCGGCGCGGATCCGCTTCGGCTACGTCGGGCGCCCTGAGCGCGCCAGCCCGGGCGAGGGCTACCCCGCCGCCCACGCATCCGAGCAGAGCAGGATCGTGACCACCGCGATCGATCTCGGCATCCCGATCTCGCAGTACCCGCGCAAGACGCCGGGCGAGCGGTAGCGCGCAGGGCGCGTTGCGCGCCTGGTCGTCGCCGCCGGGGCGGGTGCTCAGATGGTCTTGCCTTCGGCGACTGGGGTGAGCGCCTTGTACGCGGTTTCGCACACAGAGCTTGCGACTTCGAGTTCTTCCGCTTCAGCCGTCTCGATCTGGCCTCTGCCATGGTGGGCTTCGAGTTCGCTCTCGACCGTTTCGATCGCGTCCGCGGCCTCGGCTATGTCCGACCAGTCCTTCTCGGTCAGGTTGCCGGCCAGCAGCTTGCGTTCTTCCTGCCCGACACGGCTGACGAACGTGTGCTCGCGAAAGCTGGCCAAGTCGTATTCGCGCAACGCGATCATCTGCTGCAGGTGGTCGGCGTCGGTGTGGTATTCGGAGATGAGCAGGCGCACGACCGCCTCAGCGGCGATGCGCTCACGTCTTTCTTCCTGCTCGATCTGCTTGTCCTGAACCGATTTGTCGGTCAAGTAAGTGATTCCCCCGCCGATCAGCGACCCCGCAAGCGCTGCGACCGCCGCGATGATCGCCACCGTCACGCCTTCGCGTAGACGGCGCTTTGGCTCCTCAGTAGCGGCAGCCATGGATCACGGCGTGCCTGACGGCGCGTATCTCGGCTTCGAGGCGTCTACGCGCCGAGCCCGAGCGCTCGTGGGCGAGCTCCCTCTCGAGCTTCCGATAGCTGCGCGAGGCGGCAGCGCAAGCATGGGCCACGTACGCGGGCACGGGCGGCGATGCTCTCGACGGCGCGACACACGCCTTGATCGGTTCTCCATGGGGACCCGTCGTGGCTTCGCAGCTTTCCTGTGCCTGTTCGGGTTCCTGCAACGTGAACGCATATGCGGCACTCGCGCATCGAGCCGCAGAAGTGGCCTGCTGGACCCGCAGGTAGTAGTCGGATGAGGTGTCACCGTCCGAGTAGTACACGATGAAGGGCTCGATTTCGCGTGTTGTCGAGATGATTTCGCCGAGCGCCAGCCCGTGCGCGTCAATCAGGGTCATGCGCACCGCGCAGGACGGCGTCCTGCCCCACAACCTGACGCTCACTCGTTCGCCCCCGTCCGCTTCCAGCGTGTACCAGGTCTGCTGCCCGGGCGCGACCTGGTCGCGGTAGCTGACCATGTTCTCGAGCGACGTTGCCGTTGCTCTGCTTGCGCCGCCGGCCGGACCGGTTGGGAGACTGGCGCGTGCCGCCGGCGCGATCGCGGCGATCAGAAGCAGACCGGGCAAGATGCCCGCCGCACGCCTGCTCAGCGCGCGGAGGACGGCTCGCCCTGACCGCCCCGTCCGCTGGGCGAGAACTCCAAACACTGGCGCAATGCAACATACCAGAACAATCCTTGCTATGCAACACACTCATCGGTGATCAGAGGCACTAGCGCGACTGCTCGCAGTGCGGCGTCATCCCCGCGTCGAGATCCTCCTCCTCGCCAACCGTCTGTGCGGCCAGCACGCGCCAGCCGGCGAGGAAGTGCGATCTCGTCTCCGGGCCCATCGCCTCCAGCGCCTTGCGCAGCGGCGCCAACCGCTCGCTCGCAAGCCGCTCGCAATCGTCTCTGAGTCCATCGCTGATGCTGACGATCGTGCGCCGGCGGTCACGCTCGTCGACATGGCGCTCCACCACTCCCACCTTGGCAAGCTCTCCGACCATCAGGCTCGTCGCGGCGACGCCGAGGCCGATGCGGCGCGCCAGCTCGCTCACAGTCATCGTGCCCTGCAAAGAGAGCGCCACGATCACCGGCAGATGTCTCGGCCCCAGCGCCCCAGCATTCAGCAGCGCGCGCACCGCTGCCGGCGGTTCGCTCTCCTCCTCGGGTCGCTGCCGCTTCATCGCCCTGATCACCGGCGGCATGATCTGCAGCAGCTCGAGCAGATCCGCATCCGCTCCCCTATCGGTCTCCAACTCCCCCTCGATCGCCATTTCTCACCCCATGACCCTTGACAGATTTAGATTGAAGTATAAAGTATTTGATTCCCAAAGCAAACAGCTCTCGCGGCCGAAGGAGAATCCATGCTCGCCCTTGCCCGCTGGTGCATCGCGCACCGCCGTCGTGTACTTCTGATCTGGATCCTCGCCGCGGTGCTCGTGAGCGTGATCGCCGGCGCCGCGGGCCGCGACTACGCCACCAACTTCTCGCTGCCGGGCACTCAATCCCAGCGCGCGGTCAACCTGCTGCAACAGCGGTTCCCAAGCCAGAGCGGAGATCTCGATCAGGTCGTCTGGCACGTGCGAGCCGGGTCGGTGGACGACCCAGCTGTGCGATCCGCGATCGGCTCGCTGCTGGCGAAGGTAAGCGGCGAGCCACACGTCGTCGGCGTCCTCAGCCCCTACTCGCCCGCGGGAGCCGCGCAGGTCTCAAAGGACCGGCGCACCGCCTTCGCGACCGTCAGCTACGACAAGCGCGCGAACCTGCTGCCGCACGCCACCGGCAAGGCGCTGCTCAGCGCGCTGGACAGCGTGCACGTGCCCGGCATGCGCATCGCCGCCGGCGGCCAGGTGGTCGAGCAGGCCGAGCAGAGCGGCATCGGCTTCGCCACCGCGGTCGGCGTGATCGCGGCGCTCGCGGTGCTGCTGCTGACCTTCGGATCGCTGCTGACCGCCGGCATGCCGCTCGTGACCGCTGGGCTGGGGCTGATCATCGGCGTGGCCGGCATTGGCCTGATGACACACGTGCTGAGCGTCACGAACATCGCGCCCGACGTGGCGCTGATGATCGGTCTGGGCGTCGGCGTGGATTACGCGCTGTTCATCGTCACCCGCTTCAAGCAGTCCTATGCCCAGCACGACGGCGACGTGCAGGCGGCGGTGCTCGAAGCGATGGACACCTCCGGCCGCGCAATCGTGCTCGCGGGCGCGACGGTGATCATCGCACTGTTGGGGATGTTCACGCTCGGCGTCTCCTTCCTGAACGGCATCGCGGTCGCCGCCGCGATCACGGTCGCGCTCGTGCTGCTCGCCTCGCTGACAGTCCTGCCTGCGCTGCTCTCGCGCTACGGCGAGAAGGTGGCACGCGGCGGGAGGTTGGCGCGCCGGCGCGGTGAGATCAGGCACGACGGCGACGAGCGCTCGTTGTGGCGGCGCTGGGCGATCTGGGTGCAGGCCCATCCGTGGCCGGCGCTCGGCGCCTCGCTTGCGGTGATGCTGCTTGTCGCCTCGCCGATCCTCGCGATGCGCCTGGACAGCAGCGACGCCTCCAACGATCCGCCCGGCCACAGCAGCTACACGGCCTACGAGATGCTCGCCGCCGGGTTCGGCAAGGGCTTCAATGGCCCGCTCTCGATCGTGGTGGAGTTGCCCGGCCGCGGGCAGACTGCGGGCCTGCCTCTGCTGAGCAGCCGCCTGCGCGGGACCCGGGACGTGGCGGCGGTGCTGCCGCCACGGATCAGCCCCTCGGGCGATACGGCCGTGATCCGCGTCTATCCCACCTCGGCACCAGAGGCGGTTGCCACCACTGAGTTGGTCGAACACCTGCGGGCAAGCGTGATTCCACCCGTGGAAGCGCAGACCGGCACGAAGGTGCTGGTCGGTGGGTTCACCGCGGGGTCGATCGACTTCTCACGAGTGCTCTCCGAAAAGCTGCCACTGTTCATAGCTGTCGTGGTCGCGCTCTCAGCGCTGCTGTTGCTGATCATCTTCCGCTCGCTCGTGATCCCGTTGCAGGCAGCGGCGATGAACCTGCTCTCGATCGGGGGCGCGCTCGGCGTGCTGACCGCGATCTTCCAATGGGGTTGGCTGAGCGGGATCGTGGGAGTCCACAGCGGGCCGATCGAACCGTGGCTGCCGGTGTTCATGTTCGCGATCGTCTTCGGACTCTCGATGGACTACGAGGTCTTCCTGATCTCGCGCGTCCACGAGGAGTGGACCCGCACCCGCAACCACTCGCAGGCGGTGCTCGACGGTCTCGCCTTCACTGGCAGGGTGATCACCGCGGCAGCGGCGATCATGATCCTTGTCTTCCTCTCCTTCGTGCTGGGCGAAGAAAGAGCGATCAAGGAGTTCGGCCTGGGCCTCGCAGCCGCGGTGCTGCTGGACGCGGTCGTGATCCGCTGCCTGATGCTGCCCGCCGTGTTGCAGCTGATCGGCAAGGCGACCTGGTACATGCCCGGGTGGCTGGATCGTCGCCTGCCACGCATCAGCATCGAGGGCTCGCTGGAGCAGGTGCCCGCGCAAGCAGAGACGGAGCCGGCGCCAGAACAGGAGCCGGCGCTGCGCTGAGGGCGCAGAGACCTTCTAGCGACCCTGCCAGGCGGGCGGACGCTTCTCGGCGAAGGCCTTTGAGCCCTCGATCGCGTCCTGGGAGCCGAGAACCGGACCGCAGATCTGATCCTGGCGCTCCCACATCTCCTGCGCCGGCCAGTCATGCTGGGATTCGATGATGCGCTTGGAGGCGATCAGCGAGAGCGGCGCGCCCGTGGCAACCTGCTCGGCGAGTTCGAGCGCTACGACAGTGGCGGCGCCCTCGTCCGCAAGCCTGTTGACGAGGCCGAGCTCGTGGCCGCGCTGCGCAGAGATCGGCTCGCCGGTGAGCGCGAGCTCCATCGCCAGGTGGTAGGGGATGCGACGCGGGAGTCGCAGCAGCCCACCGGCGGCGGCGACAAGGCCGCGCTTGACCTCCGGGATGCCGAGTCGCGCGCCTCTGGCGGCCACGATCAAGTCGCAGGCCAGCGCAATCTCCAAGCCGCCGGCGAGCGCGAAGCCCTCGATCGCGGCGATCAGGGGCTTCTGCGGACCACGCCGGACGATTCCGGCGAAGCCGCGGTCGCCGACCCATGGCCGCTGGCCGGTGACGAAGGCCTTCAGGTCCATGCCCGCACAGAAGCCCTTGCCCGCGCCGGTGAGAACGCCGACCGCCAGGTCGGGATCGTCGTCCAGACGGTCGAGTGCGGCGGCAAGTCCTTCGGCCAGGGGGAGGTTGACCGCGTTGCGGGCCTGCGGCCGGTTGAGCGTGATCAGCAACGTCTTGCCGCGCCGCTCGGTTAGCACCTCCGGCTGCGGAGGCTCGACATCTGAGCCAGGAGCTGATGGGGCAGGCTGGTCGCTCACGCGCCTCAGACTATCCGCTCGCAGACAAGCGAGCGATCAGGGCGAGAACAGCGTGAGCTCAGGCTCGCGTTCCCCGCGCAGCACCTCGAGGTCCACCTCCACGCAGTCGATGCCGCGTGCCTGCGCGAGCACGCGCGCCTGCGGCTTGATCTGCTGCGCGGCCAGGATGCCGCGGCAGGACTGAAAGGCCGGGTCGAGCCTGATCCGCTCCAGGTAGCGGGTGAGCTGCTCGACCGCATCGATCGTGGCGATCCGCTTGATCTCCACGGCAACCCATCCCTCCTCCCCTTCCCTGCACATCAAGTCCACCGGGCCGATGTCCGTGGGCCACTCCCGGCGCACGAGGCGAAGACCTTCCCCGCACCATTGCGGCTGATCGGCGAGCAGCTCCTGGATCTCGCGCTCAACGCCCTCCTTTTCCAGCGCGCTGGCGACATCAAGCTCGTGCTCGATGTCCGAGATCACTTCGGCGAGCGAGATCTCGACGCGATCCTCCTGGCGCTGGCGGCGCACGGTCAGCGATCGCAGACGCCCATCGCCGTCGCGCTGCTCCTCCAAGACCGTGGGCGGGGTCATCCAGTTCAGCGGCTTGACCGCACCCCCGCCATCAGCCCAGACCATGAAGGTGCCATCTGCCTTGATCATCAGCAGGCGCACGGCCTCCGGCAGGGTGGTCGTCAGTCGACCGATATAGGAGACCTCGCAGCGGGCGACGATCAGGCGCATCTCCCGCACCCTACGGCCGGCCGCGGACGCGGGCTACTGGTCCTCTGGCTGCTGCGGCTCGACCTCGCCGCGCAGAACCTCGCTCGCCGTTCCGTTCACGGTTTGGCGAAACTCGCGCACGCCCTTGCCCAGCGCACGCGCGACTTCGGGCAGCTTCTTGGGACCGAGGACCAGTAGAGCGATCACGCCGACGAACAGCAGGTGGACTGGACTGTCGATACCCATGACTCCAACAGAGATGGTAGTAGGAGTCATCCGCCGCCCCCGGTTTTAGGGTCCATGTCGTGTCCAGCGAACAGATCATGCAGGGTAGGCGCCCATATCCGCCGCCGCCTGCCTCTGAGCCGTTCTGGCCGGTGCAGCTGACGATCCTCGCTGCAATCGCGTTGCAGCTGCTGCTGCCCCAGAAGCTGAGCGCCGGCCCACGCTGGCTGATCCCGTCGCTGGAGAGCGCGCTGCTGATCGGCATGTTCTTCGCCACGCCGCGAGAGCTCGAGGGCGAGCACCCGGTGCGCAGGGCCGTCGCAATCGGCCTGACCGCCTTTGTCAGCGCCGCGAACGTCTACTCGCTGGCAGCGCTCACCCACTTCCTGCTGCATGGTCACGTAAGCAGCGGCCAGGAGCTGATCGTCTCGGGCGTGCTGATCTGGCTGACCAACTTCCTGATCTTCGGCCTCTGGTACTGGGAGCTCGACCGCGGCGGGCCAGGCAAGCGCGCGGAAGGCAACGATGGCCCACCGGACTTCCTGTTCCCGCAGATGAGCGACGACACGATCGAGCCGCGCAACTGGCGGCCGAGGTTCATCGACTACCTCTACGTCTCGATGACCAACGCAACCGCCTTCTCTCCCACCGACACGATGCCGCTCAGCGGGAAGGCCAAGGGCGTGATGGGCCTGCAGGCGCTCGTCTCGCTGGTGACTATCGGGCTGATCGTCTCGCGTGCGGTGAACATTCTCAGCAGCTGATCGGCAGCCTCAGCGAACCAGCAGCCGCTGCTCGATCTCTGACGCTCTGGCCAGCAGCTCCTCCACCTCGGGATCTGCGTGCAGCTCCAGCGCTCTGTTGCAGGCGGCAATGCACTCGCCGATGCGATCCGAGCGCGCCAGCGCGTGGGCATAGCGACTCCACGCGCTCGCGGACTCGGGATCGAGCTGGGTCGCCTGCTCGGCGGCTGAGATCTCGCCGCCGTGATCGCCGCAGAGTGAGCGCGCGAGCGCCAGGTCGAGCAGGGCTTCAACGGTGGGCGCGAGACGGACAGCGCGCTCCAGCGCCTCCCGCGCCCCGTCGCGATCCAGCAGCCGCAGGCGCAGGCGGCCAAGCCGCTCCCAGGCGCCGGCATCCTGCGGCCCACGCTCTGCCGCCCGCTGCGCCGCCTCCTCGGCGAGGTCGATCGCGCCCATGTCCTCGTAGATGCGCGCAGCGAACCTGTGTGCCGCGGGGCGTTGCCCGTCGGCCCTGGCCCAGTCACGCACCGAGCGCGCGGCTGCGTCCAGCTCGCCGGCCTGCCAGAAGGCGAGCGTCATCAGGCGCAGGACCGCGACGTTGCGCGGTTCGGCGTCACGGGCGTAAACCAGGCGCTGGGCGGCCAGCGCGTAGTCGCCCTCGGCCATCGCGTGCTGAGCGGCGGTCATGAAGCGCTCAACGCGCTCGCCGGCCGGGTCGGGCTTTGAGAAGTCCACGAACTGCATGCTGCCCGCCGGCACGGTGCGTACACCGTGGCTGAAGCGCACCCTGGCCCACTGCTGGACTTCGTCCTCCTGCCCGCTGAAGTAGATGCCGCTGACGGTGCCCACGCCCCACTCGGGATAGGAAAGGCAGCGGGCGTAGCGGTGCACGATCGAGTGATCGGGGACCCGGCTGCCGAAGGGGTCGTGCTGGGCGCGCTCCTTGGCTTGTTCGCGGGCTCGTTGCTCGTCTTCGTAGGCCCTGCGCCCCGCCTCTTCGCGCGCCTTGCGCGCGGCGGCCGCGCCAGCTCGCACCGCGTTGCGGCTCACGCGTCCGCCGCGCGAGGTCTCCGCCAGGCGCTCGAGGTGGTCGGCCGCCTCGTTGATCGCCTTCAGATGACGCTCGTGCTCGTACTGCCTGCCTGGCGGGGCGATGTCCGGGTGCCAGCGCTTGGCCATCCGCCGCCGCGCCAGCTGCACGTCGCGCTTGTCGAACGGAGGCTCGATCTCCAGCAGGAGCATGTGCTGCTCTATGTCCAAAACCCGGGTCGGCATGGATCAGCTCACGTTAGCGCCCCCGCCCATCTCCTATGCTGCTGCCGATGTCCTCCCAGTACGTGTTCACGATGCACCGGCTGAGCAAGCTGCACCCGCCGGACAAGACCGTCCTCTCGGATGTCACGCTGGCGTTTCTGCCCGGGGCCAAGATCGGCGTGCTCGGCTACAACGGCGCGGGCAAGTCGACGCTGCTGCGCATCATGGCCGGACGCGACCAGGAGTTCCGCGGGGATGCCGCCCTGGCACCCGGCGCCTCGGTCGGGCTGCTGGAGCAGGAGCCGCAGCTCGACGAGTCCAAGGACGTGCGCGGCAACGTCGAGGATGGGGTCGCAGAGGTCAAGGCGCTGCTCGATCGCTTCAACCAGCTGGCGGCCGAATACTCGGAGGAGAACGCGGACGAGTTCGCTGCGCTGCAGGCGAAGATCGAAGCCGCGGACGCGTGGAGCCTGGACACCAAGCTCGACTATGCGATGGACGCCCTGCGACTGCCGCCAGCCGATGCGGATGTCTCCAAGCTTTCGGGCGGCGAGCGGCGGCGAGTCGCGCTCTGCCGGCTTCTGCTGAGCGCACCGGACCTGCTGCTGCTTGACGAGCCCACCAACCATCTCGATGCCGAGTCGGTGGCGTGGCTTGAGCAGCACCTGGCGCAGTACAAGGGCACGATCGTCGCCGTCACCCACGACCGCTACTTTCTGGACAACGTCGCAGGCTGGATCTTGGAGCTCGACCGTGGCCGGGGCATCCCCTACGAGGGCAACTACTCCAGCTGGCTTGAGCAGAAGCAGGACCGGCTGGCCCAGGAAGAGCGCACCGAAAAGGCCCGTCAGCGCACGATCGCATCCGAGCTTGAATGGGTGCGAACCAACCCGAAGGGCCGGCGCACCAAGAGCAAGGCGCGCCTGGCGCGCTACGAGGAGCTGGTCGCCGAGGAGCGCAACGTCAAGCTGGACGAGGTTCAGATCCACATCCCGCCGGGACCGCGCCTCGGAGATGTGGTGCTGCGCACAGAGGGCCTGCGCAAGGGCTTCGGCGATCGCCTGCTGATCGACGATCTCTCCTTCGATCTGCCGCGCGCCGGGATCGTTGGCGTGATCGGCGCGAATGGCGCCGGCAAGACGACGCTGTTCCGGATGATCGTGGGACAGGAGCAGCCGGACGGCGGCAGTGTCGAGCTGGGCGAGACGGTCGAGCTGGCCTATGTGGACCAGTCGCGCGACGCGCTCAACGCCGAGAAGACCGTCTGGGAGGAGATCTCCGAAGGGCTCGACCAGCTGCCGGTCGGCGAGCGCACGATCAACTCGCGTCAGTACGTCGCAAGCTTCAACTTCAAGGGCTCAGATCAGCAGAAGAAGGTCGGCGCGCTCTCAGGCGGCGAGCGCAACAGGGTCCACCTGGCCAAGCTGCTTCGCCGCGGCGGCAACGTGCTGCTGCTGGACGAGCCCACGAACGATCTGGACGTGGACACGCTGCGCGCGCTGGAGCAGGCGCTGCTCTCCTTCCCCGGCTGCGCGGTGATCATCTCCCACGACCGCTGGTTCCTGGATCGCGTGGCCACGCACGTGCTCGCCTTCGAGGGCGACTCGCAGGTGGTCTGGTTCGAGGGCAACTTCGAGGCCTACGAGGAGCACCGGCGCGAGCAGTTGGGCGCGGCAGCCGATCGGCCGCACCGGATCACCTACAAGCGGCTCGTGCGCAGCTGAGTCACTTCGCCATCCCCTTCACAAGACAGGTCTTGGCCAGCCAGCGCCCGCGCTGAGGGGTGGGTGTCAGGGGGAAGGCGAGGTCGTCGAGCAGCGCCCATAGCTCACTGTCCTGAGCTGAGCTCAGCCAAGTCGGCGGCCAGCGGGTGAAGTCGGCTTCCTGCAGCGTGAAGTGCAGCTGCTCCGCCACCGCATCCACGCCGGGGGTCTTGATCCCCATGCGCTTGCGGAAGCGCTCCACGCAGTGTTGGGAGGCGATCACCTCGTAGACCTCGGGATGGTCCTCTCGTGCGACCCTGATGTGCATCGCGCGAAGCGTATTGGCCGCGGAGCCAGGATGCATCGGCCAGGCGCTACCTGCGCAAGAACTGTGTCTGCTCGTCCAGCCGCAGAGCGGCAGCGGCGATCAGCGCGGCGCAGGCATGAACGTCGGCAAGGGCCACCAGCTCGACCGGTGAGTGCATGTAACGCAGCGGAATCGAGACCAGCGCTGTGGGCACGCCGCCGCGGGAGAGGTGCACCGCGTCCGCATCGGTGCCGGTGTTGCGCCCGGAGGCGTCGATCGTGAAGGCGATCCCCCGATCCTGCCCCGCGTCGCAGAGCAGCTCGAAAAGCTGTGGATGCAGCGTCGTGCCGCGGGTGATGACCGGGCCCGAGCCGAGCTCGTGCTTGCCGGCCTCCTTGACGTCTATGCCGGGCGCGTCGGTGGCGTGGGTGACATCGACGACGATCGCCGCGTCGGGCGCCAGCGAGAAGGAGCTCGTGCGCGAGCCGCCGAAGGTGGTCTCCTCCTGCGCCGCGGCGACGGCGACGGTCTCCCAGCCGGGGACTCCCCCGGCCTGCGCCACGATCCGCGCCGCCTCCAGCGCCACGAAAGAGCCGAGCCGATTGTCGAGCGCACGGGAGAGCAGCCGGCCATTTGGCAGCTCGACCGGATCTGCGTCGAGCACGGCGACATCGCCGATGCGCACCATAGCCAGCGCCTGCTCCCTGCTGGCGGCGCCGATGTCGATGTGCAGGTCTCTGATCTCGGCCACCTTCTTGCGCTCCTCGTCGCGCAGCAGATGGATGGGCTTCTTGCCGATCGCGCCCGGCAGCTCGCCCTCCTTGGTGATGAGCTTCACCCGCTGGCCGACGAGGATCTGCGCGTCCCAGCCGCCGACCTCCCTGAACCAGAGAAAGCCATCGTCGTCGACGTGGGTGACGATCAGGCCGATCTCGTCGATGTGACCCATGATCATCAGCCGGCGATGAGCCTCCGCGCTGCCAGCACGCGGCGCAACCACGGCCGAGGGAGTCCCCACGCCGTCGATGCTGGCGCTCGCAAACTGGCTTGCGGCATCGACCCACCTCGCGGCAGGCGCGGTCTCGTGGCCCGAGGGCCCACGAGCATGCAGCAGCTCCCCAAGCAGCGGAGAGATGTTCATTGCACCTCCATCCGGTCGGCGCTTTTGACACAGTAGGACGACATCCTGTCGTTCTTGACCGCACCTTCGGTGCTGCTCATGCGAGCAACCGCCGCAGCACATACTGAAGGATGCCGCCGTGCCTGAAGTAGTCGGCCTCACGCGGGGTGTCGATGCGCACGCGAGCGTCGAACTCGATCGGCGCCCCACCGTCGCGCATCGCGCTCACCTGAACCTGCTTGGGCGGTTCGCCATCGCCGGCCATCCCCTCGGCCAATCCGTGGATCGAGAAGATCTCCTGGCCGACGAGGCCAAGCGACTGTGCGCTGCGCCCCTCCGGGAACTGCAGCGGCAACACGCCCATGCCAACGAGGTTGGAGCGATGGATGCGCTCGAAGCTCTGCGCGATCACCGCCCTGACGCCGAGCAGGCGCGTTCCCTTCGCCGCCCAGTCGCGCGAGGAGCCCGAGCCGTACTCGCGCCCGCCGAGCACGACCAGCGGCACGCCTTCCTGCGCGTATTGCATGGCGGCGTCATAGATCGCCATCTGCTCCGGATCGCCGCCGCCGAAGTGCCAGGTGAACCCACCCTCCGGCAGCGCGGTCGGCGCTTGCAGGAGGTTTTTGAGGCGGATGTTGGCGAAGGTGCCGCGCATCATCACCTCGTGGTTTCCGCGCCTGGATCCATAGGAGTTGAAGTCGCGCGGCACGACGCCCTGCTGCTGCAGGTAGAGGCCGGCGGGACTGTCGCGCTTGATCGAGCCCGCCGGGGAGATGTGGTCGGTCGTGACGCTGTCGCCGAGCAGCGCGAGCACCCTGGCGCCCCGCAACGTCGGCGACCGGCTCCGGCTGCGGGGGCATGCCCAGCGAAGTAGGGCGGTTCGCGCACGTAGGTCGAGTCGACTCCCAAGCGAAGCGCTCACCCGTGGGCACATGCAGCGTGCGCCAGCTCCTCATCGCCGGTGAAGACCTCGCCATAGCTCTTGCGGAACATGTCTGAGGCGATCGCCTGCTCCAGCGGTCTGGGCGACCTCGTGCTCATCTGGCCAGATGTCGCGCAGATGAACCTCGTTGCCCCTGCGAATCGACACCCAGCGGCTCGTTGACTATGTCGATGTCCATCGTGCCCGCCAGCGCGTATGCCACGCACAGTGGCGGCGAGGCAAGGTAGTTCATCTTCACGTCCGGGTTGATCCGGCCCTCGAAGTTGCGGTTGCCGGAGAGCACGGAGACGACCGCGAGGTCGTTCTCGGCAACGGCCTTGGAGATCTCATCCGGCAGCGGGCCGGAGTTGCCGATGCAGGTCGTGCAGCCGTAGCCGACCAGGTTGAAGCCAAGCTGCTCCAGCGGCTGCGTCAACCCTGCCCGGTCGAGGTATTCGGTGACGACCTTCGAGCCTGGCGCAAGCGAGGTCTTCACCCACGGCTTGCGGGTCAGGCCGCGGGCGACCGCGTTGCGAGCGAGGATGCCGGCGCCGATCATCACCGAAGGGTTTGAGGTGTTTGTGCAGCTGGTGATCGCGGCGATCACCACGTCGCCGTTTGCAAGCTCGAACCTCTGCCCGTCCAGCTCGACCTCCGCGCTGGCGCCGCTGCGACGCTGCGTGGCAGTTGCGGTCGCCGCTACGGGTGCCACGGCGCCGACCGCAGGCGTGGACTCGTGGCCCGGCACGCCGTTGGCGGGCGGATCGGATGCGGGGTATGACTCCGCGACCGCCTCGTCGTGCGCATCGCAGACCTCGGGCAGATCTTCGACATAGTCCTTCAGAGCGGCGCGGAAGGAGCTCTTGGCGTCGGTCAGCGAGATCCTGTCCTGCGGACGCCGGGGGCCGGCGAGGCTGGGGACGACTTCGTCCAAATCGAGCTCGATGATGTCGGAGAAGATCGGCTCCGGAGCGCCGTCTCCATGCCAGAGCCACTGCGCCCGCGCGTAGGCCTCGACCAGCTCGATCCGCTCCTGGGAGCGCCCGGAGAACTCCAGGTAGCGCAGCGTCTCCGCGTCGATTGGGAAGATTGCACAGGTGGAGCCGAACTCCGGGGACATGTTGCCGATCGTCGCCCTGTCGGCCAACGGCAGCGAGGTGAGCCCCTCACCAAAGAACTCGACGAACATGCCCACGACCCCGCGCTGGCGCAGGCGCTCGGTGACCGTGAGCACGAGATCGGTCGCCGTTGCGCCGGGCCGCAGGGCGCCATGCAGCTTCATGCCCAGCACCTGCGGGATCAGCATCGACATCGGCTGCCCGAGCATCGCCGCCTCCGCCTCGATGCCACCCACGCCCCAGCCCAGGACGCCGAGCCCGTTGACCATCGTGGTGTGGGAATCGGTGCCCACCAGCGTGTCGGGGTAGGCGCGCGCCGGGGCATCCTTGGTGGCTGGGGTGCTGAAGACGACGCGGGCCAGATACTCCAGGTTGACCTGATGGACGATGCCCGTGTCCGGCGGCACGACCGCAAAGTGCTCGAAGGCCTGCTGGCCCCAACGCAGGAATGCGTAGCGCTCGCGGTTACGTTCAAGCTCGCGCTCCGCATTGATCCTGAAGGCGTCCGCGCTGCCGAACGCATCCACCTGCACGGAGTGATCGATCACGAGCTCCGCCGGCACGAGCGGGTTGATCTTCTGTGGCTCGCCGCCCATCGCGGCCATCGCATCGCGCATCGCGGCCAGATCCACGACGGCGGGCACGCCGGTGAAGTCCTGCATCAGCACGCGCGCCGGTGCGAAGGCGATCTCCACGCTCGGCTCCGCCTTGGGGCGCCAGCCGGCAAGCGCTTCGATGTCGCGCGTGCTCACGGTGCCATCGCCCTCATGCCGCAGCAGGTTCTCGAGCAGCACCTTCAGCGAGAACGGCAGGCGCGCGACGTCGAATCTTTCCTGCAGCGCGTCTACGCGGAAGATCTCATAGCTGGTCCCCCCGACCTGCAGAGAGTCCTTCGCGCCGAAGCTGTTGCTCGATGTGGACATTGGGCGCCTCCAGGTGATTCAGGTGGTCAGTGCAGGTCGGGTGCAGGGACAGAGTCTCGCAAAGCCAGGCGCTTGACACCGGCATCGCGGCGCAAGCGCACCCGGCGTACCCGGAGTCGATCCTGCGCCAGTTCGGCGACGGGCCAGCGTCGCTCAGCGCGCGAGCGTGACTCGATGCTTGCCGGCGCGCTTGCCCGCCAGCAGCGCCTCATCGCACGCGTCGAGCAGCTGATCCACGCTCATGCTCGGATGCCACTGCGCAACGCCGATCGAGCACGCGACACCCTCCGGAGCGGCGATCGTGATCCCGGCGAGACGCACGCGGGCGCGCTCAGCTGCAGCGGCCGCGCTGCGGAGATCGGCCTCAGGGAGGATCACGACGAACTCATCGCCGCCATAGCGGGCAACGCGATCGAAGGCGCGAAACTCGCCCATCAGGGTCTCCGAGACGCCACGCAACACGGCGTCGCCCGCGCTGTGGCCGTAGCGGTCGTTGACCAGCTTGAAGTCGTCTAGGTCGATCAACATGCAGGCAAGCTTGGAGCCGACGCGCCCAGCCCGCCCGATCTCCTCTTCCAGTCGGCGTCGCATCGCGCGATGGTTCATGCACCCGGTGACTGCATCGGTCCCAGCCTCCATCCGCGCCTCCACGAGCGCGAGCGCAGTCGCTGCCTGCTCCACCAGACCGGCCGCCTGCTCCAGGCGCTCACCGCCGAGCCGACCCTGCTCGCGTGAGACCAAAATGATTACGGCCTGCGTCTCGCCGTGCAGGATCAGCGGCAGCAGCAGTGCGCAGCGCGCCGGTGAGGCGCCCTGAATCAGGCGTGGCACGCTGGCCACCAGCTCGCGCTGATCAGCGGCCATGAATCCGCGGCCGGTGCTCGCCACCCAGCTGACCGCCGCCGGCCGCTCGGTCGTGGGGACGAGATAGCTCAGACGGCCTTCCGCCTCGAACAGATATACGACGACCAGCTCGCGCCCGTCCTCATCGGCGCGCAGGTGGTGGAGGATCACCTCGTCAGCGCCGAGCACGCTCATCAGCTCGTGGGCCATCGCGCGATGCACCTGCTCGGGCTCGGAGGCGCGATCGGCCGCAACGGCAAGCCTTCGCATCGCGGCGATCAGCGCCGCCGGATCTGGGCGGTCTGAGCGCAGAGGCTCCGTGGCGCGTGAGCTCATGCGATTCAATCTAGGGCATAGCGCACCTTCGAGGTAGCGGCCCGGACGGCCGCGACGCTGCCTTGCGCCGCGGCCGCCGCCCCCGCAGGAAGGCTCAGCTCGTAAAGACGAGCTTCACGAATGCCTTCGATTCGCGTTTGGCCCCAGTCGAGGACTTGAAGCCGACGCGTACCTTCACGTCCAGCCGGCGGTAAGTCGCGAGGATTTTTTCGCCCAGTGGCGAGAGCTTCACTGCGATCTGGGCATTTCCAACCGCTTTGCCGATCTTCTTGTGCAGCACCATCAGATCCTGGCCGCTGGTCGAGAGCTTCCCGGCCGATGAAACGGCCGCTGTGATGCTCGCGCTGCGGCCTTGGACTTTCTGGCCGACCACCTTGACCGGGCATTCGGCGACGTGTATCTGGATCTTTTCGTTGATCGTCTTGCCGTTCTGGCCGACAACGGTCGTGGGCATGTACATCTTGCCCTTGCAGAAGTCGCCGTTTGCGGCCAGCGCCGATTTTCCGCCGGTCGGCAGGTTCATTTCAAAGCTGTCGATCGGCACATCCGGCAGCGCCGCAAACGTCGTGTGGGTGATCCCTTTGCTGATGTTCGTGTTGCCCACCAGGATCACCGTCACGCCGTCGCCTTTGACCACGAGGTCCAGGTCAGGGAACGCCGCACCTCCGTGCGAAACGAAATAGGCAGGTCCTTCCAATGTCCCGGCCAGAGTGGGCGTGGTGACCTTCACGGTGCCCACCTTCGCACCAACCGGACAGCTCGTCGGATTCGCCGCAAACGTCTTTTCAAGACACGCTTCTTTGAGCGTGCTCGTCCGCGACGGCAGCTTCAGCGGCAGCGTCACTTTCACCGACTTCATGTTCGCTTCACCGGCCGTCTCGCCCACCTTCACGTTCAGGCTCGCACCGAACCGTTTGGTCGTATAGGCGTTGGTGGAGTAGCTGAACTTCGGCTTGAAGGCCAGCGAGCTGCAGCCGGTCGCCTGGAAGGGCGTCGCGATCGTGGTGCTCGTGCCTTCGGTTGAGGTCAGCGTCGTGTTCGTCGAGAGCGTTTCGCAGCTGGTTGGGTTGAGCATGAAGTTGCCACGCGTCATCGCGATCGTCAGCGCTTTGAGGCGCAGCGGCACCCCGCCCACGATCGTCGGAATCGTGCCCGCCACCGTCACACGCGCGGTATACGGGTCGACGCTGATGCCGGCCTGCGTGACGATCGTGCCGTAGTCGTAGGGACCGACTTCCTGCGCCGGCACGACGATCGACAGACCGTAAGGCGCGCCACCATAGGGGCCGGTGAGATAGACGCTGCCCTGGAGCACATAGGGGTTGCCGCCCGATCCGAGGCTCGTGGAAACCGAACCGACTTGGCTCGCTTCCAGACACTTGCCTTCCCTTGCGAGCGGTTCGGCGCACAGCGGCACCGACGGAATCTTCGCGACCATCCCCGCCGGCAGCGTGGCGCTCACCTTCCGCAGGTACTGCTGGCCGTCGCTGCGGCTCAAACCAAGGGTAAAGCTCGTGGTCGAGCCGCCGCTCGCCGGCAGAGCCTTGACAGTCTGCGACGGCGTGAACGGCGGCGTGCCGCACCCCACTGTGAACGGGTCCGTGTCCTGCGCGGCGGCAAGTCCTGTGTAGGGGAAGAACGTCGCGGCGGTCGCCGGGCCGCAGATGAGCGGATTGGCGAGCGGCGTGTGGCCGTCGTTGCTCAGCGTGAGAATGAATTCGCTGAACGCGGTCTGCGGGTTTTCAGAAATCGTGGTGGTAAGTCGCCCGGTCGTTTCGTTTGCTTGGACCTTGCCTTCGAGCTGCACCGCCACGCCATAGCGCTTGGATTCCGCGTTGATGAAGATGCGATAGTCGCTGCCCGAGCTTGGCGTGTTGTTCAATGGCTTGCCTACGTAGACATCGCCGACCAACGATCCCGCCGGCAGCAGGGGTGTTTCGATGCGCACCGTGCCGATCTTCGATGCGGCTGGACAGGCCACTTCTCGGCCGGTGCCCTTGCCGAATTGTTCGTCGGTGCACGCTTGCAGTCCGTTGGCAGCCGCCGGGTTGAGCGTCATGCCTTCGGGCAAAAGCACTTCGACCTTCTGCAGCGCCGACGGGCTGATTTCTTCTCCATTTTCTTCCTGCGGGACCTTGACGTCAATCGTCACGCCGTTGGGTAGATCGGAAAGAGTTTGGCTCGGCGTGACTTCGATTTCGGGCGCAAATGGGACCTTGTCACAGCCGGTGGCTTTCAGTTCTCCGGCAGGTGGGAACACTGTGCTCATGAACTTGCCACCGTATGATTCTGCTTCGATCCGGCTGATCTGCGGCGTCGCGCATGCGCTCGGCACAGTCAAGAAGTGCTTGCCGTTTTCGCCCGCCGTGCCTTTGTAGATCAGCACGGATTCCAGCAGCGGAGGAGCATCGCCGATGTTGTGGACCTCGAAGAACTCATGGGAGTCGCCGCTGTCCGGGATGGCGCTCACTTTGTCGAGGCCGATTTCGCTGTGCCAGCTCACGCCACCTTCGATCAGCGTGTGCGAATAGAGGCCTGGGAATCCGAGCGCTTCCAGTGGAAGAGCCACGCCGAACTCGGCCGGAACGCCGGGCGGGCGTTCGAGGTTGTACACGGTTCCTTCGATCGTCAGGTCGGTCGGCCCTGGCACCACGACCACAACCTTGTTCACGCCGATGACAGTCTTGCTCGAACAGGTGCTTTCTGCGAAGATGCCCGGTGCAACTTCTTCGCCGAATTCACTCATCGAACATTGCGGCAGCGCTTCCGGATTGGTGCTGAGGCCCGCGGGCACGTCCACGCGCTCATTCCTGATGTCTTCCACAGGTGCTTCTTTGCCAGCCGTACCGACTGCATTAAGCTTGAACACGGTAAGCCCGACCGGCGGATGCCCTGCCGCCTGTGTGAATGGCGAGATACATTCGGCGTCGTTGCAGGTCGCCGACACAAAGTTGCTGAAGCCAAATGGTTCAGCGGCAGCCGCCGATGATGCAGCGGCCAGCCCCGAGACGGCGAGAGCGGCAAGTACCGCGACCCGGAGACAGATACCTGCAGAAAGCGACCTCATTCTCCACCTCCCGTGGATATGGCACCCAGGGTAATCGCTTGTGACAAGCGCTACCAATGGCCATGCTAGCGTCGTCGACGCCCGCCCCACAAGTGTCCACCGTACGCATTTGCGATATGTACTTTCCCGCAGCGCGCGGGCTCTCAGCTGTGCCGCGCCCGCTTCTTACGCTTGACTTTGCGGCCTTTTGCTGACTTTCCCTTGCAGCCGAAGACCTTCAGCTTTGTTCGCTGCCTGACCGTCTTGCCGTTCTGGGCGACGATCGTTGTGGGCATGCGCAGCACGCCTTTGCAGAAGCTCCCGTTGCCCGATAGGGCTGAATTGCTGCTTGTGGGCAGTTTCAAGTTGAAGCTGTGGATAGGCACATCCGGCAGCGAGGCGAACTTCGAGTGCGTGTAGTCGCCGCTGATGTTCGTCTGGCCGACCAGAATGATCGTGACCCCGTCTCCGCTGAGCACGAGATCGAGATTTGGGAAGCCGGCACCGCCACGCGAGACGAAGTAGGCAGATCCGGTCAGGGTTCCCGGCAACGTGGGTGTGGTCACGCTGGCGCTGCCGACCTTGGACTGTGTCGGACACGAGGACAGGCTCGTGGCGGAGGTCTTTTCAGCGCAGGCGTAATTGAGCGTTTTGAGGTTCGCGACGATCTTCCTGGGCAGCATCACGTCGACCGACTTGATGTTCGCCTGGCCAGCCTTCTCGGTCACGGACACGTCGAGGCTCGCGCCGAACCTGCGCGTGTGCTTGGCGCTGGTGGAGGCGCTGAAGCTGGGCGAGAACGGCAGGGCATTGCAGTCGGTAACTTTGAACGGCGTCGACACTGCGTCGGTGGCGCCGAGGCTCGAAACCAAACTCGTATCCGTGGAGAGATCGCCGCAGTTCGTTGGATCCAGCATGAAGCCCGGATGGTCGACCGTAACGCTGAGCGACCGCAGCCTGATCGGCACCCCGCCGACGATCGTTGGTGGCTGCGCTGCGATGTTGACCCGTGCCGTGAATGGATCGATCTCGATCTTGGCGCGGGTGCTGATCGTGCCGTAGTCGTAGGGGCCGACTTTGCTCGCGTTGGTGAGGATCTCCAGACCGAACGGTGCGCCCTGATAGGGGCCCGTCAGATAGACGGGGCCTGTCGGCAGCGCCAGCGGGCTCGAGCCCGAACCGATCGTCACCATCGCGGTGCCGATCTGGCTGGCGGGTGGGCAGTGCTCAGCGGCTGCGTCGGCTTCGCTGCACAGCGGCACCGCCGGGATCTGGCCAATCATGCCTTCCGGCAGCGTCGTGCTCAAAGACGAGATGTACTGCTGACCCTGCGGCCGGGTGAGCCCGAGCGTGAAGCCTGTCGACAATCCCGCCTTGCTAGAGGAGGCAGAGGCGCTTTGGCTCACATCAAACGGCGGCGGGCAGGCGCCGGCGATCACGGTGAACGGACTTGCGGCGACCGCGGGGGGTGCGCTTTCATGGGCGCTGTAAGGCAAGAATTCGCCGATGGTCGTAGCCGGTCCGCAGGAGAGCGGGTTTGCCAACGGCGCGCTCGCGCCGCCCTTGAACTTGAGCTTGAATTCTTCGAAGGGCACCGGCGGCAGATCGGAGAAGGTGGCCATCAGCCGTCCCGTCTGAGGATTGGCGCGCACTCGACCTTCGAGCCGCATACCGATGTCGTAAGCCGCTGATTCTGCGGCGACGAAGATGCGGTACTCGCGACCTGAGTCCGGTTCCTGGCTTTCGGGGGCGCCCAAATACACCAACCCGGTCAGCGCGCCATCCGGGATGCCGGGCGCATCGACGCTCACCGAGCCGATCACGGAGCCCGACGGGCATCCGATCGGTTCGTCGGTCCCAATCGCAAACTGGTCGTTCTGGCAGGCCTGCAGGCCGCTCGCAGCCGCCGGATTCAGCGTCATGCCTTCAGGCAGAGCCACAGTCGCTTCACGCGCATCAGGTGAATCCTCGCCTGTCGGATCTTCCATGTCCTGGGGCACGCGAATGCTCACTTCGGTGCCATCGGGAGCATCGGACTGGGCGGTTTCCGGCTTCTGGCTGGCTTGCGGATCGTAGATGAGCGATTCGCAGCCACTGGCTCCCACGGGCGTGGTGAATGACTTGGCCAAGTAGGCACCGGGATCTTCCTTGGAGTCGACGTGCAGCCATGTGACCTGCGGACCGTTGCAGGTGCTCGGCATGGTGATGAAGGCTTTATCGGTGCCTTGCAGATGTCCGTTGTATTCATAAGGCACCCCCCAGAAAATCAGCCTCGACTCGATCAATTCCGGTTCGCTTGGGATTTTCTCGATCTTGAAGTACTCGTGATAGTCGCCCGTCGCCACGCCGCTGGTTTCGCCGCCAGGCGCTTGCGCTTCCTGATGCCAGCTCAAGCCGCCGTGCAGGTAAATCACACTTTCGAGTTTGAGCAGCGATACCACGCCTTCATGAACCTCCACGCCGAAGCGAGCCGATTCGCCGAAATTACGTTGCACGTTGTAGACGTCGAAGCTTTCTTTGACCGCCAGGCCACCGGCAGCGCCGACCGCTTCGTCCACGCCGACCTGTGTTTCGGGCGGACAGGCGTATTCCTCGATCTTCGCTTCGCTGCATGCCGGCACAGCTTCCGGGTCGACCGCTAGGCCCGAGGGGAGGTCGACGCGCACGTTTTCCACATGGCCGACCGGCTTTTCCAGCACGAGCACTTTTTCGGCTTCAAACCGGAAGTCTGTGATGCCATATGGCGGATGCCCGGCCGCCTGCGTGTAGAAGAGCCCCGGCGTGCTTTCGGTGCACCCCGAGCTGGTGCACGTTCCCGCTTCCCACTTGGAGACCCCAAAGCCCGCTGCAGCAGCGCTCCAGGTCGCAAGCGCGACAGTGAGCAGCGCTCCCGTAAGAGATAGGACCGCGACACGCCTGCGCGTAAGCAGCCTGCCCTTGAACGTCGTAGACCCCAACCTCTTCCTCCTCTCTCCCAACGAGGTTGTTCCGGAGATACCCCGCCCACGCGCGATGTAATCGTGCTGTCATCCCAGGCGCATGCGAGACTGGTGTCTCAGATGCGACTCGAAGGCATACGGATCGGGGACGTCGTGGAGATCGACCGGCACGGCCGGCGCTTCCACGCGCTTGTGATCGGCACCGCGCCAGGCGGGCTGACGCTGCAGCCGCTCGACCGGCGCATCAACTACCACAGCTGCCGCAGCCAGCAGGTGATCGGCCACTGGGCCAAGCGTGGGCGGCCCAAAGAGACGGACTCCCCGCTCACTCCTTCCCCGCGGCAGCTTGAGCTCTCGCTCGAATGAGCTTGTTTGCGACGCCGCCACGGGCCCGCACGAGCGCGCGCCGCAGTGCAAAGACCGCCAGCGCGGGCAGCACCGGCGCGCCGATCGCTCTCAGCACCGCCTCTGAGATGGCGTGGTCGGAAGGCGAGTCCGAACACATCGAGGTGACGTATAAGCTGGCCATCGCGGCGAAGACGATCAGCTGGTTTCCCCCGTCGGGCAAGCTCTGCAGTCGCTGTGTCGCCTGATCGGCGATCAGGCCCATGCGCGATCTCGCCTCCTCGTCCCCGCCGTAGTAGTCGAGCAGGCTGCGCTGCCCGTTCTCGGCGTCCTCGCCACGGTCGACGAGGCTGTCGAGCAGGGTGTGCAGACTGCCGGCCCAGGGAAAGTAGGCCCGCTCGATCTGCGCAGATCGGCTGCGGTCCATGTCCGCGTGCGAGGCCGCCGCGATGAAGCTGAAGATGCCAGTGGAGGATCCCGCCGAGGCGGCAGTCTCCCACCAGCGCAAGCCTGTGCCGTCGGGGGTCTGCTTGCTCGCCCAGGCAGCCAGAGCGAGATGCATGCCCTGCGGATGGCGATGGTTGGCGCCCTGGTAGGCAACGATCCGCTCCACTGCACGCTCCAG
Organism: uncultured Actinomycetota bacterium; assembly: GCA_963805565.1. Lineage (GTDB taxonomy): Bacteria > Actinomycetota > Thermoleophilia > Solirubrobacterales > Solirubrobacteraceae > Palsa-744. The sequence continues at coordinate 590,496 of CAWDUK010000001.1, forward strand.
CGGCGCCGCCAGAGCAGCCCGCGCAGGCATCTGCCCATATGCGCTGCGAGCGGTGTCGCTGAGGGCGATCAGGTAGCCGGCATCGTCGAGAGAGCCGCAGTGGGCGTAGTAGTCGACGTGAGGTCCGGCGGCCTCGGCTATGAGCAATAGAGCGCGATGGAGCGTGTGCCCATTGGCGACCGGGTCCTCGCTTCGGCGCTCAGAGAGCACATCGGCGTAGTCGTATGCGGTCTGGAAGGCGACCTGGGCCGCTACGACGCTGCCGCGATGCGCTCTGTGCGCGAAGGCGCCGAAGGCAGCGGCGCCCTCGACGTTACCCACCTTGCTGTGCTGCATCCCCAACGCAAGCTCGCGCAGCAGTGGATCTGGGATCTGCTGTGCGCGCAGCCGCCATCCCGCGACCTCCTCGCGTACCTGGGGAAAGACGTGCAACCAGTAGCGGCGTGCGGCACACGCAAACCGCAGCGGGAGCGAAAGGCGGTCTGAGAGGCAGATCGACACGGCTCAGTCCATTGGGCGCGGATCATCAGCGAAACGCCGAATGTCATTCCTGGAAAGCCGTCTGGGGCGAGACCCTCGCCGCTCTGGCGCCCGGAAGCGCGACGATCGCAAGTGCGATGCCGGCCACGAGTGCCAGGACGACGAGCACCTGTGTCTCGCCAAACGCGAAGGGCGCAGGAAAGCCGGTGCTCATCTCCAGCCAGCGGCTCGCGAGCGCGTGCCCGTAGACGCCCAGCAGCGCCCCGACCAGGCAGCCGACTCCGAGCACGATCGTGCTCTCCCACAGCAGGGTCCGCAGCAACTGGAGGCTGCTGAACCCCTTCGTCTTCAGCGAGGCAAACCAGGCGCGCCGCATCCAGATCGCAGCGCTCAGCGCAGCCGCTACTGCAAGCGCTGCGGTGATCAGCAGCAGCGTCGAGATCTGCCCGAGCGTCCGCAGCCCCTGGCGCGCGCTGGTCTTGTACACCGCTTCGCGCTGGGCGAGCGTCTGCACCACCAGGCCCGGACGATCGCGCAGTGCCTGGCGCACGGCCTGCCGCCCGGCGGCGGGGCTGACCCCGGGCTTCAAATTCACTTCAAAGGCGGTCGGTGAGCTCGTGCCCCAATACCGCCTGAAGTCCGCGGCACTGAGCGTGAGCGCCCCCGGAGTCCAGCCGATGTTCGTCGTCACCGCCGCTACACGCAGCCTCGCCGGGCCGCCCGGTGTGGGCAATGTGAAGGCGTCGCCGACCTTCAGGTGCCGTTCAGCGGCAAACGCGCTGGACACGCTGGCAAAGCCGCTGCCGCGCAACTGCGCCCCGGCGGCGGCTGCTTCTCCTTCGAGGATCTGGCTGGCCTCCAGCTGGCGCGGCGCAGCCGCAGACCGGGCCCTCACCCACAACCGCCGGTTGCCGACATCCAGCAGTGCTCCCTGGTAGGGACGCACGGCCGCCACCCCCGGCGCCCGTGCGATCTTGGCCTGCGCGCCGGCATTGGCGAAGCTGTCGATGTTGAGCGTGTCGTTGCCGGTGCTGACCCAGACATCAGCGGTAGTCAGGTATTCGCTGACGGCGTGGTCGAGCCCGCGAATCAGGTCCTGCCTTGCGCCGAGGATCGCAACGCTGCCGTAGACGGCAAGGGCGGCGACGCTGGCCAGCGCGACCGATCGCGTCGCGGTGGCCCGCAATTCGATCACCGCCAGCGTGAGCATGCTCCCACGCAGCCGCTGCGTCAGCGGCAGGAGCGCCCTCGTCGCCAGCGCGAACAGAGGCAGCACCAGGCAAATGACGGCGATCGAGAGCACGACGCCGCCGATCACCGTGAACGTGGGGACGATCAGGACGGCGATGCTGACCAGCACGACGATCGCAGCACCGACCGCACCGGCCAAGCCGACCACGCGATCGTCGAGGCGATTGCCGGCCTCGCCGGACTCGCGCATCACAGAGTCCACGCCGCGGCCGCGCCGCAGATCCAGCGCCGGCGGCGCCGAAGCGGCCAGCGCCGCGAACACACCGGCGCCGATCGCGAAGAGCACCGCCAAGACCGGCACCGTCTGCTCTGAGGCGACCGGGAAGACGTACGTGAGCACGCGTGGCACCTGGTTGAAAAGGCTGCGTGCGAGCAACTCGCCAAGCGCGACACCCAGCACGGAGCCAACCAGACCGAGGATCAGCGCCTGCGATCCAAGGATCAGCAGCACCTGCCTGGGTCCGAAGCCCTGCGTGCGCAGCTCGGCGACGAAACGGCGGCGCTCAGGCACCGTCAGCAGCATGGCGTTCAGCGCGAGCAGGAATCCGACCATCGCGCTGATCGCGGCGAACAGGGTGGTCGACTGGTCGTTGGGCTTGGCCGCCTCGGCGAGCAACTGGAGTTCGTGATTGGCCGGGCCTACCTCCAAGCGGCTGCCTGCCAGCCGTCGCAGCTCTGAGGCCACCTGGGCCTGCATGCCCGGCCGCGGCTCGATCAGCAGCTCGCTGACTCTGCCGGGTTGGCCGGCAAGCTGCTGCGCGTAGGGGAGGATCGCCACCGCGACAGGGCTCCCGGCAACCGGGCCGATCGTCTGACTGCCAAGCACCGCCGCGACGGTCACCTCGCGCTGCTGCCCGGCGATCATCAGCTTCACCGAGGCGCGCGCTCCAGCACCGACCTCTTCTGCCACTGAGGAAGGCAGCCCGATGCCGCCGGCGGTCAGCTGGACGTCGCTGCTCAGGTTGTGGATCGCATCGCTTTGCAGCGACAGCAGACCTGGCGTGACGCCCTCGAGCAGCACGGGTGTGCGGCCGTGCGGCCCAATGATCGACGCGTCTGCGCGCAGCAGCGCGGCTGCGTGCTTGACACCCGGCAGATGTTCGGCGCGAGTGGCAAGCGCTTCGGAGAAGCCGGCCGAGGAGCGCGCGGTCAGCTGCAGGCGGGCGGAGCCAACCACGCCGTTGATCAGCTGCTTGGCCGATCCGTCGATGCTCGTGTTGGCCACCAGGACGCCGAAGCAGAGCGCGACGCCGACGGCGATGCCAGCCGCCGCCAGCACCTCCTGCATGGCGTGCCGGCGCACCCGCCAGCGATAGAGGGTGAAGAGGCCGCTGAGACGCACCTCCATGATCGAAGGGTCCATCACGGCTCGCCAGCGGCTCATTGGCCGTGGCCTCCGCTGAGCGCGCTGCCCGGTCCCGGGAACTGCAGGACCTCGGCGTTGCGATCCATCAGGCGCACCGTCCCGCCTCCAACCGACATGATCCGGCTTGCTCTGCGCAGCGCCCGCAGATCCTCTGATGCGATTAGTAGTGCGATGCCCTCTTCGCTGCCGATCGACTGCAGCAGGCTGAAGATTTCCGCGGCCTCGCGCATGTTCAGGAACGCGGCGGGCTCGTCGACGAGCAGCAGACGCGGGCGGTGAATGAGTGCCTGCGCGAGCATCACCTTCATCAGCGCATCCCGTGCAAGGCCTGCCACCGGATGCTCTGCAACGCTCAGCGCCTGCACCCGCTCCAGCGCAGCAAGTGCCGGCGGCCGTGCCTCTCTCAGCGACCTGCCGGCGGCAAGCAGAGGCAGCGCGACCAGTTCGACGGCGCGCTGGTTGATCGCCGGACGCCGGTCGGTGAGCACGACGCCGATGCCTTCGTCGCGAAGCAGTGCGGCGCGCCGGTGACCGGACACCTTGCCCAGGTCGTAGCCGTCGAAGCACACCGATCCGCTTTGCGCGAAGTCTAGACCGGCCGCAAGCCGCAGCAGCGTGCTCTTGCCGGAGCGGCGCATGCCCCATATGCCCACGAAGTCGTTGGCGTCGATCTCAAAGCTGACGTCCTCGAGCACGACGATCTCGCACCGTCCGTCTCGGTAACTGCGGCTTACGTGCTCAAAGCAGAGCAGCGTCATGGCGCCATCAGCGCCGTAACTGCGCCATGAACTCCTGGATAGCCTGGCGCGCGGTCATCACCCAACGCAGCTCCGCATGGAGATGCTCATCCGCGGCTATCCGCGAAAGCGCCATCGCAAGGCCGGACCAGGAGCCGGTGCCGACCTCGGCCTCAGAAGTCTCCTTCAGCATCTCGAAGCATTCCCGCTCATAGCCGTCGAGAGCTCGCAGCAGGCTGGGCACGTCCTTGGTGCGGGAAACTGCGACCTTCGCCTGCAGCTCCTCTCTGACGGGAGACTTCGATCCCCGGGTCTCCATCCACAGGACAAGCGCCGCCTCCGTGTGCTCGGTGGGGAAGTACACGTCGAGTACGCCACGCCTGGTCAGCGAGGGTTCGCTTGCAACCAGCTTCGCCGCCTGAAGCTGGCTGAGCATCTGGTAGACGCTTTTGCGATCCACCTGCCAGGCGGGGCCCAGGCGGCGCGCCATCATCGCGGCCAGCACATAGGCGTGGGTGGGCTGCTCGAGCTCTGCGACCAGCCCAAGCAAAACGCCCTTCAGGGGCGAGCCGCGCATCCATGACCTGTCTACTGCGTCCGCGATCAACTTCGTTCCATCTCCTGGATCGATTTAGGGCAGGCTAATCGACCCGCGGGGGCCGCGGCAAGCAGGCATGCGGATGTAAGCCGCCGAGCCCAGCGTTCTCAAGCGCACCCATCCGAGGGGTTACACGGCCCTTGTAGAGCGTTGTCCGCAAAGCGGTCCGGTAACACCGTGAAAACAACTTCGGCAGCGCCTCTTCCAAGTTTTGGAGCCGCTTTCCGACGCCCGTCGCAGAGTCGGCTTCGCGGAACAGCGGGTTTGTTTCCGACCCTACTCATCGAAACGCCTGCATGCCGGTCAACCCGGCGCCGATCGCGAGCGCCTGCACGTCGAGGATCTAGTATCCAAGCACGTGGCCAGCGCCTTGGAGAGCCTGAAGATCGTCGACTTCTCGCGGGTGCTCGCGGGGCCGCTGGCGAGCATGGTGCTGGCTGATCTCGGCGCCGAGGTGGTCAAGATCGAGCGCCCAGGAGGCGGAGATGAGACACGCTCGTGGGGCCCGCCCTATGACGAGACCGGCACCGCCACATACTTCCAAGCGGTCAACCGCAACAAGCGCAGCGTCGCGCTGGACCTGCACGACGCTGGTGACCTTCAGCGCGCCCGCGAGCTGATCGCTGGCGCAGACGTGCTCGTGGAGAACTTCAGGCCCGGCGTGATGGACAGATTCGGCCTTGGCTACGAGGCGCTGCGCCAGGAGCACCCGCAGCTCGTCTACTGCTCCATCACCGGCTTCGGCTCCGGGCCGGAGGCCGCGAACATGCCAGGCTACGATCTGCTGGTGCAGGCGGTCGGAGGGCTGATGAGCATCACGGGGAGCAGCGATGGCGAGCCGCAGAAGGCCGGCGTCGCGCTGGTCGACGTGATCTGCGGCCTGTTCGCCTCGGTGGGCATCCTCGCCGCGCTGCGCCACCGCGAGCGCACGGGAGAAGGCCAGCGCGTCGAGGTCGACCTGCTCACAAGCCTGCTCGCCGCGCTCGTGAACCAGGGATCGGCGTACACGCTCGCCGGGCAGGTGGCTACTCGAATGGGCAACGCGCACCCCAGCATCGCCCCTTACGAACTGTTGACGCTTGGAGAGGAACGGATGGTGCTGGCCGTCGGCAACGACAAGCAGTTCGCCGCGCTTACGCAGGCGATCGGCGCAGGCGAGCTTGCGCAGCGGCCGCAGTTTGTGACCAACGCGCAGCGCGTGGCCAACCGCTGGTTGCTGCGAGAAATACTCCAGCAACGCATGGCCGGCACCACTGTGGCCGACTGGGTCACGCGGCTGCTGGCGCTCGGCGTGCCAGCCGGGGAGGTCAATGACATCGAGGGGGCCTTTGCGCTCGCGCAGCGGCTCGGTCTTGAGCCGGTGATCGAGGTACCCCGCCCGGATGGCAGCGCGGCCCGGCTCACGCGCAATCCGATCAGGCTTTCCGCGACTCCCGTCAGCTATCGCAGCGCGCCACCGCCGATGCCGGCCGGCGCCGGCAGCCGATGAGCGCGCGTCGAGTCCAGCGCTCCTTCGCGTTCATCGACATGTGCGGCTTCACCGCCTACATGGACGAGCGCGGCGATGAGGACGCCGTCCAGGCGCTCTCGGCAATGCGCACGGCGATTCGCAGCGCTGCCGAGGAGCACGGCGTGCGCGTGGCCAAGTGGCTCGGCGACGGCGCGATGATCGTGGGCGTGGAGCACCCGCCGCTGGTGGAGTGCACGCTTGCGATCCAGACGTGGATGCCGCCGGGCCCCTGGCCCCAGCTGCGCGGCGGGGTGTGCACGGGCCAGGTGCTGCTCTTCGAAGGCGACGACTACGTGGGCCGCGCGGTCAACATCGCCGCGCGCCTGTGCGCCGCCGCGGCGCCCGGTCAGATCCTCGTAGCCGACGAGCGCCCCGGCGCTGCCGAGCAGATCGGCCTCGGCGAGCACACCGATGATCTGGTCGAGTCGCGGGCGGAGCTCACGCTGGGTGCCGTGCCGGACGGCCGCGAGGCCCACTCGATGGAGGTCCGAGGCATCTCCAGCAGCATCCGTGTGCAGCAGTTCGACCGTCGCCGCCAGCGCCACTGAGCGCTCACGCGATCCCGGCATTGGGGCTCGCGACCTGTCAACGTTCACGTGGGACTTGGGATGCATTGAAACCCTCGAAGAGGGCAAGCGCGCGCTCACAGAGACCAAGGAGACATAGATGCGTATTCGATTGGCCCTCGCCGCGCTGCTTGGCGCGCTGAGCCTGCTGGGCGCAGGCACGGTGCTGGCCGTCGCCGCCCAGGCCGCGGCGCCCGCTCACCAGGCATCCAGCAAGACTAAGGGCAAAGGCAAGAAGAAAAAGAGCAAAGGCAAGAAGGGCAAGTCCAAAGGCAAGAAGAAAAAAAGCACGCAGCCCGCGCAAAAAGCTCCCAGCGTGACGCTCACCGGCGGAACGGCGACGATCAGCCTGAGCTCCGGCGCGGCAAGCTCGCTCGAAAAAGCCAAAGCCACGCTGACCGTCACGGCGCCCGCGACCTTGCCGGCCGCAACCCAGGTGAGCCTGCCTGTCACGGGCGGGACGCTGACTCCGAGCACCGGCGAAGGCACGGTCGATCTCGGCGGCGGTTTCACGTTCCTTGGGCCCCTGGTGAATCTGGTCTTCTTCACGAGCCAGTCGGCAGTGAGCCTCCAGAGCCCCGTGGTGATCAAGCTCGGCAGCGCAAGCTCGTCGAACCTGAGCGCGAACGTCGGAGAACCGCCGTTGGACGCTCCGTTCTTCACGCTCAAGCCGGTCAAAGCGACCAGCTCCTCCTCAACGGTGACGCTGTCGGGGATCGGCGCGAGCCTCGACTCTGCCGCGGCCGAAGTGATGACCAAGGCGTTCAGCGGATCCACCTTCACCACCGGCGAGTCGTTCGCGAGCATCACGATCACCGCGAACACCGCGGGCTGACAGGCGGGCGCAGGCGCGCCGGCGGGTCCCGCAGCAGCTGCCGCGGAATCCGCCGGCGGACTGCCGCGTCCGACAGGCAAATGGGATGATGCTGCCAATCTGACTCTGCTCGCGGAGATTGGGGGCCGTTACGAGGCGACTGGCGAGACTTGCGAGAGACCGGCCACGGCGAATGCTGCTCGCTGCGGCGCTGCTGTTCGACCTCTTCTTCACCAAGCAGATCGGCCTCGGCGCCGCGGTCGCGGTCGCGGTCGCGGTCGCGGTCGCGGTCGACGCAAGCATCGTCAGGGCGCTGCTCGTGCCGGCCCTGATGGCCCTGATGGGCGACTGGAACTGGTGGGCGCCGGCGCCCCTGAAGCGGCTGCATCGATGCATCGGGCTGGCGGAGATGGAGGAGGTCGCCGCCAAAGCGGCGCAGCCCGAGAGAGCTAACGCAGTTTGATCGTACGCGTAACCGTGCCTATGCCATGCCCGCCCTGAGTGAGGCGCACCGAGACCGTGTATGACCCGCGCGGCAGCGACCCCGGCAGTTCGGTCAGCGGCACGTTGACCGTCTGGCCGGGCACGATCACCTTTTCGCGGGCGGTCGAGCGCAGCGAGTGCCCAGAGCCGCTGATCGAGATGCTGCCACCGATCGGGGCGATGGTGTTGCCGGCGTTGGACACCGGCAACAGCAGCGTGCCGTGCCCAATGGCCCCCTGCTCAACGAGGCCGCCGACCGTCGCATGGAAGCGCTGCTCGCCTTTCGGCGGATCGAGCCGCAGGCTGCTCACCACCCGGTAACCGACGTTGATCCCTTGCTTGACCCGACTGGAGGGCAGAGCGATCAATTCGAGCCCTCCGTAGAGCGAGCGCTGAGCCGGCGTGCTCGATAGCGAAAGACGTACGGACTGCGTCGCGCCGGCGCCAAGCGTGAACGAGCTGGGAGTCAAGCCAACTGCGCCGAGGCTGGCGTGCCGGTTCGGGGAGACTTCACCGCTGCGCGCCTGCAGCCACGGCCGCAGCGCAATCCGCACGCTCATCGACCCATGGGTCGTGTTGGAGACCTGCACCACCCCAAGCTTGCCCCGCGTTGCGAGATGCTCGAAGATCCCCGGCGAGATCGAGACGCCGCCGGAATATTGCGCGGCAACAGCGCCGATGGCGTCTTGGCCCGCCGCGCTGCCGCTGGTCGCGATTGCGCCGGCGCCGAGAAGGGTCGCCAGGGCGATCGCCGATGGCCTGCTGCTCAGAAGTCTCACGTCAAATCCTCTCTGTCGTGTATTGCGAGATAGAGCGCCATTCGCTATGGCCCCCCTGCCGTGACGGTGACCAGCAGCAGCTTGTGAAAACGGCGCAGGCTGCGTGCGCTACCCCGGTATGCCTGGCGCAGGTGGATGCTCGCTTCCTGGTTGGCGATCGGTTCGCTCCACTCCCTCAGTTGGGGATCGACCCCGCTGTCCAGCGAGTAGTAGGGCCCGCGGCCGGCGGCCGCTTCCAGCGGCGACGATAGGCTCCTCTTTCCATTCAGAAGACGCCCGCGGCCGCCGTGCAGCGCTTCACCGTCTGTGATGCTCAGCCGTGTCGGCATTTCCGTCGAAGTCACCGAGAGGCCGATCGTCGTGACGTAGAGACGCCCGCGAGGCCCCTTCCGCGCTGCACCGGCAGCCGTGAAGCCGCTTGGCTGGCTCAGCGACAGCGAGAGCACGCTCGGCACCGAGCCGCCCACTTCGGGCCCCTCCGCATGCGCGGCGACGGCAGCCGCAAGCGCAAATGCCGCGGCAGTGCAGACGGCAATGGCGCGGCACGTGCCCGCGGGGCCGCTCACCGGCTCCTCCCCAAGCGGCGCCGGCACCCGCCAACGTCGCGCTGTCGAGGTCTTGGACAACCCCCTCGGTGGCGCATATGCCTGACGGCAACGCGCAGTCTCACCCGCACCGATTCGCCGTGGCTGGGCCGGTAGCGGAAGACGATTGTGCCTCGGTGCACCATGCGCAAGCGTACCCTCAGACGACCTTTGCGCACTGTAATCGTGAGCTTGCGAGAGCGAACCACACAGCGGTGGTGGTCGCGCGTGCAGAGATGGCGCTCGTAGAGCACGTGTACAGTCGTGCCGTTGGGCGCAGAGATGCGTCGGCGGCCATCCAGGCAGGTGAGCCGGCCTGTGAAGCGGTAGCGCAGGCCCTCCCACAGCACCGGCAGGTGCCGGCGCGTGCGGCCAAGCGGCCTGCCCGCGAGGCGCATCGCCAGCATCGGCGAGGGACAGATTGGAGGCGGGCTTTCTTCTTTGTACGAAAGGATTCCCTGGCTGGGTTCTTCGGACAGCAGTTCTCCATGCGGGCCGACGCTACCGTTAGAGATCCCGATCGTGAGCGTGTTGCCTTCCTGCTTCGGCGGCGCCAGAACTTCGATCGTCTGTTCGACGAGGGTGCTGAGGCGCCCGGCCGTGTCGGTCACGGTCACGGTCAGCGGGTGCGAGCCTGCGCGCCCGACGTCGATGGACAGCGGGACTTCCGAGACGCTTTCCGGGCATCCGCCGATCAGCTCGCCGCCCGCGGAGGCAGCCGCGGGACAGAGGGACACAGAAGCGCTGCTGCCGCCGATCGAGACGTGCGCGCTCACCAGTCCGGCGCCGGTGTCAGAAGCGTTGATCTTCAGGTTCATCGTTTCGCCTTCCTCCGCGGGGCTACGCACCCCGCCCACGGCGCCCGTCGCACTCTGCGCACCGGCAATGGCCGATGACAGCTTGACCGACACGGTCGGGGCGGATCGCGCGTGGGCTGGTGCAAGCACTGCCGCCGCGACCAGAACGGACGCGGCGGCAGTGGCATTGCCCAGGCGCCTGCATGCGCGCCTGGCGTGACTCATTGAGCTTCTGTTGCTATGGCGTGGTCGTGGACAGGGTCAGCACGATTGTCTTGGCGTACGTGCCCGTGTGCAGGTGATCGTGCAGGCCGATCTTCTGGTCGAACGTCACTGTCACCGCATCTTCGCTGAACGGCTTGGCATATGTCAACAGCGTCACCTGGTGTTCCAGCGACGAGAAGGCAGAGCCAATCCCTTCCTGCGTAGATGTCGCCTTGGTTTCCAGGGCGGCAGGCATCTCGTAGGTTTCTTTGAACGCACCGTGCGTGTAGAGCTGTACGAGGTGTCCCTTGTCGACGGCGCTGGGATCTTCAGCCACCAGCTTGCTTTCAGCGGCCGTGCTCGTCGCCTTCAGGGCGCAGGTGTTCGCGTATTCCGCTGCCCGGCCCGGAACGAATGGGCCAAGCACCACCGGCGAGCAGGTGCTCGCAAGCGTCTGGGTGAACGGCACCTTTCCTTCGACGACTATCCCAACGGATGCTTCCACAACCGCTGTCGCCGCCGATGTCGCTGGCGCCGAGACGCCGGTCGCGTTATCTGCGACGACCAGGACGCGAATCGTGTGACCGAGGTCAGATTCGGTCAATGTGTATTCATTGCCTGTCGCACCGGCGATGGTCGTGCAGGATTCACCCGCTGCGTTGCAGTCCTCCCACTGGTAGGTGTAGGAGGTCGGCGATCCCGTCCACGAGCCGTTGCTCGTGCTCAGCGTACGCCCGCCCTGAGGCGTCCCGCCGCTGATGACCGGCAGACCGGTGTTCACCGGCACCGCGCTGAATTCGGCCGAGACGCTCTCGTTTGCGCTCATCGTCACGGAGCATACGCCGGTGCCTGAACAGGCGCCGCCCCACGCTGCGAGCGAATAGCCGGCTTCCGGTGCATCTGCCATTTTGACGACTTCGCCTTCGACGAATTCGGCGCTGCAGGTCGAGTGACCCTGTCCGCATTCGATGCCTGCGGGCGTCGAGGTCACGGTGCCGTTGCCGGTCACCGTCACTGTGAGGGTGTGCTTTTTGGCTTCAACCGTGACCGTGAACGATTTGGTCGCGGTGTTGCCCTGGGTGTCCGTCGCGGTGCAGTTGACCGTCGTGGTGCCGACCGGGAACGTCGAGCCCGACGCCGGCAAGCATTTGAAGGATTCGACGAAGGCAACAGAGCTGCTCGCCGAGGCGCTGTAGGTCACGACCGCCCCCGAGGCGCTTTCGGCCGCCTTGGTGATGTTCGACGGGACCGTGATCGTCGGCGCGGTTGCGGAGTATTCGGTTGCGCCGATCGAGCACGGGGTCGAACGAACGAAGCCACGCTGATCGGTCGCCGGGCAGGCGCTTGCGTCGCCCGCGCCGATCGCCGGGCTGCCAACCTGCAGCACGTGCGTGGAAGTCGGCCCACCGTTTTCGAACAGTTTCGAGTTGAGCTTCGGGCTTTTGTTGCTCAGCGCGCCCACACCACAGCTGCCGTCACTGTCAAGGCTGTGATCGCTGGATGTCGCGGCACCCGAGCAGTTGCCGAAGACGCCGTTTTCGGCGACGATCGTATTGGTCAGGTTCAGGATGCCGCTCGTGTTTTCGATACCACCGTGGTTGAACGCGACCGTCACGTTGTAAAGGTTCGCCGTGCCGTCGTCGATCAGTCCGTATTCTTTGCCGTCGGACAGCGTCGAGTTGCGCACCGTGCCAGTGGCGCCAGGCTGGACGATCATGCCGGCGCCGTTGTTGCCTGAGATCAAAGAGTCTTCGACTGTCAGGCTGCCAAAGTCACTGATCGCGGTCACGCCTGGGCCACCGCCTGTGGTGACGGTGACATTCTGCAACGTCACGGACACGCCGGCCTTGATTTCCAGCAGTTCTGTCGGGAACGGTTCGACGGCGCCACCGTTGAGCTTTGCGCCAGGAGCGGTGGCCGGTCCGATGATCGTCAGCGCCGCTTTGGTGTTTGTGAATTCGACCTTTTTGGTTGGCGAAACGGCGCCTTTCCCGAGTTCAATCGTGTTCGGGCCGGTAGCAGCGGCGTTCGCGCCGGTAACCGCCGCTTCGAATTCGGCGGTGTTGCTCACTTTGTAAGTGGTGGCGCCTGCGGCGCTTGCAAACGCCAGCGCCACCACGCCCATCAAGGCGATCGCTGCCGAACACGTTCGGTAGCGCGCCAGGATTCGGTGCAACATTGATGTCCTCCAGTCCAGTTGGCACAGTGTCGAGGATGTAAAGGCGCAGGCACGGCGGCCGGCAAACCTGCCCCCGAAGCCAGCAGAGCGCTTCTATCAGGCAAGTTAAGCCGCAGGCAAGCCATTTACCGCTTCGTCACGAGTGTTCACCGGGTTGTCACGACTGAGATTTATCACATTTTATTCACCCACTAAACAAGTTCATCACCTGCACGTCACGTGCAGTTCACCTGGCTATCACAAAGGTATTTGGGCTGGAGCTTCACGACTTCGTCACGCTTGGGGCTTGACAATCGCTGAGAATGCCCCGCCCATGAAGCTGACCCAAAAGCCCCCACTGAGATGGCTGCGAAGCGGCGCCGCCATGGCGCTCGAGGCGATCCAGAGCAGCCCGATGACGACGGGGCTGGCGGCGACGGCAGCTCTGCTGTTGGTCCTGTTCTTCCTGGGCCTGTCGATCATCTCGCCTCACCCAGCGGGCAAGCAGACCTCGCTCTCCAACGCGACTGCCCTGATCTCGAGCGGGCAGGCGACCCGGGCGGTGCTGCTCGACCAGGACGCGCAACTGGAGCTGCGCACCAGTGGCGGCGAAGAGCTTTGGGCGGCCTACCCGCAGGCAGATTCGTACACCGGCACGCTCCTGACGCTGCTTCAGCAACACCACGTGGTGAGCTCGGTGGATGCGCAGTGGGGCAAGGCCAGCCTGCGCGACGTCGTGCAGTTCCTGCTGCCGATCCTCATCCTCGTGACGCTGTTCGCCTTCTTCACGGCCCTGGCGAGGGACCAGGGCGGCGCCTTCGCGGCCTTCTCGAAGTGGACGGGGCGCGGGCAGAAGCCGGGCGAAGGAGAGTTCACATTCGCCGACGTGGCCGGCGCTCCTGAGGCGCTGATCGAGCTGCGTGAGATCTGCGACTACCTGGAGAACCCCGCGCGCTATGCGCAGCTTGGGGCGCGTGCCCCGAAGGGCGTGCTGCTGGTGGGCCCACCAGGCACCGGCAAGACTCTGCTCGCCCGCGCGGTGGCCGGCGAGGCCAAGGCCAACTTCTTCTCGATCTCGGGTTCTGAGTTCGTGGAGTCTCTCGTCGGCGTGGGCGCGGCGCGCGTGCGCGACCTGTTTCGCCAGGCGCGCAATCAGGCGCCCGCGATCATCTTCGTCGACGAGCTCGACGCAGTCGGGCGCCAGCGAGGCGCGGGCATGGGCCAGGGCCACGATGAGCGTGAGCAGACGCTCAACCAGATGCTCGTCGAGATGGACGGCTTCTCCGCCGAGTCGGGCGTGGTGGTGATGGCTGCGACGAACCGACCCGACATCCTCGACAGCGCGCTGCTGCGGCCGGGGCGCTTTGATCGCCAGGTGGTCGTGGACCTCCCTGATGTGAACGGTCGCGCCGAAATACTTGCGTTGCACGGCGACCGGATTCCCATCTCGCCGCGCGCCGACCTCTCGCGCATCGCTCATCAGACGCCCGGATTCTCCGGTGCCGAGCTCGCGAACGTGATCAATGAGGCCGCACTGCTGGCCGTACGCGCGGAGAAGCCACTCGTGGAACAGGAAGAGCTCGAAGAGGCGATCGACCGAGTGCTCGCCGGGCCCGAACGCCGCAGCCATCTGCTTTCACTCGACGAGTTGTGGCGAATCGCCGTGCACGAGTCTGGCCACGCGATCGTGGCGCGTGCGATCGACAACTCGGCGGCGCTGCAAAAGCTCTCAGTCGTGGCGCGCGGGCGGGGCAGGGGAGGCGCGACCGTGTATGCGAGCGAGGACAAGCTGGTCTTGACCCATCACGACCTCACCAAGAACCTGATCACCTCGATGGCGGGCGTCTCAGCAGAGGACTACGTGTTCGGAATGCTCTCCACCGGCGGCGAAAGCGACCTCGAGCATGCCACCAAGACGGCACACTCGATGGTCGCCGTGTACGGGATGAGCGAAGCGATCGGTCCGGTGGCGATCGGCGAGAAACCGGGCGAGGTCTTCGTCGGACGCGACCTGGCGAACATGAACAACGTGGCTGCCGCAACCCAGGAGCTCGTCGACAGCGAGACGCGACGCTTGGTGCGCGAGGCAGAGGACACTGCGACGCAGATCCTGAAGATGAATAGCCAGGTCCTGGACGATCTCGCCAACGCCCTGATCGAGGCCGAGACGCTCGCCGGCCCCGACCTCGAAACCTTCCTGGAGGACGTCCAGCCCTGGCCGCAACCGCTGGTGAAGGGTGTCAACGGCCACGCGCCGGGTGTGATTCTGCGTGAGTCGGTGGACAGCGCCGCCGAGTAACCCGGCCTTGAACGACCTTCAATAGGAGCAGGTCTCCTGACGCCGCCGACCCAACCACGCGTGATGGAGCAGCTTGGCCTTGATCGGCGGCAAAGCGCGGTCGGCGGCGCTCGCAGGTGGTAGAGGATCGGAGGGGCATCATCGGCCTCGCGCCTCGGCCAGCGATGCGTCGGCGGGCAACATGGCGCCCGCTGCGGATGCGTGTGGGGCCCCCGCCCGACGGGATGATCCCGGGGCTTGTTCTCAGCGTCCTGAGGCGTCGCCGCTCGGCACGCCGGCGAACAACGGCAGGAAGGCCTCAGAGGCGATCTTCTCAATCGCCACTTCGCCGATCGGGTTGTGATCCCCGCCTGCCTGGTAGGAGCGGTCAGCCAAGCCGACGCCGGACAGCACGATCCCTCCGTTAAGCGCTCTCTGAATCGCCTGCGGGGCGGCCGAATGGGCCTTGGCGGCTGCATCGGCCAGCAGGCGTACAGTTTCCAAGCCCACGTCCGCAAAGCCGCCCGCTGGCGACTTGTGGAACTGCCTGCGGTAGTCGACAGCGAAACGACGGGCGGCAGAGCTTTCACGGGGAAACCCGAGCGTGGAGAACACCGCGTTGTTGAGTGCTTCTCCGCCCTTTGACAGCGTCAGAGGAGTGTCCATCACAGCGGTCCCCACCACCGCTTGCGATACCCCATGAGCCGCCAACCCGGCGGCCAGTCTGTTGACATATGGTGGCGGGAGCGCGGTGAAGATCGCCGACGGCGCCGGATGGGCAGCATGGATTGCATGGGCCAGACTCGCGAAGTTGCTCGTGCTCATGGCGACCGATGCAGAGCCCACAACCTGGATTTTCCTTGCCTGCGCCGCATTGCGGAACCAGCTGGTGAGCAGCTGGACGTATCGACTGCCCGGCGTTTCGACGATGAACACATTGCCGCGGCCGATCACCTGCATGAAGCTGGCAAGCTCCAGGGTTTCATCGCTCGCCGCGGCACCGACTGGCCAGTAGGTCGGGAAATCGTGTCCGGCCTGAGGATCCGCGTTGCACGGCGCCAGCATGAGCGTCCCGAATCGAGCCGCCTCCGCAGCGATCGTGAATTGCGAGTCCGTGTCGCATGGCAAGATCAGCGCCGCTGCCGCCTCCGACTGGAGCCGGCTCCGGAGAGCGCTTGCCGAGAGACCGTCAAGCCTCTGGCGCACCAGTCTCACATGCACGCGCCGCGCAAGACCGCCACCAGCGTTGAGTTCCTGCGCGGCCACTTCCGCGCCCTGCATCACAGACCGGTTCTGTTCGGTGAACAGGCCCGCAGGCGGTTGATCTATGACGACCGTCATCCAGCCTTTGCGCAACGCATGCAAAACGGCCGGACTGCTCGCAACGGAGCTCGCCACTCGCGAGCTGCCTGCGGCAGTCGCAGAGGAATGCTGATCCCGACCTCCGCTGCGGGCCGTATGACCTCCGGCCGATCTCCCTGCAAGCTGGCTGGTCGCACCGGACGGGTCCACCCCGGCCACCAGCGCCGGCGCCTGATGCCGGGCCGGGCTCCCCCCGTCCTGGTCTTTACTCGTCAGCCCCTCTGCCAGAGCCACCGCACCGGCGGCCACGACCGCAGCAGCGCCAAGACGGGCAGCCTCCGATCGTCGCAGCAGCGACACAGGGCGTATGCGCCCCAGGCTGCTCACAGTCGCGCCGGCATCAGCGCCGACTCCCGCGCTTTTTCGTATGACGCGCACGCGGGCGGGGGTGCTTCTTCTTGTGATGCGGCTTGCCGCGCTTTGCTTTTCCTCGCTTCGCGCCTTTGCCTTTGCTCGGGGCCGAGCTTTTGGATTTTGGCGGGGCCGGAGATTTGGACGCGATCTTTTGGGTCACCGTCACCGTGAACGTCGCGGTGGACGTGTTGCCGGCTTTGTCCGTCGCGCTGCAGGTGACCTTGGTCTCGCCGACCGGGAAGTTCTGGCCTGCGGCGGGTGAGCAGATCACCGCATCGTGCCCGTCCACATTGTCGGTAGCCGTCGGGGTCGCGTAGCTCACCGCTGTGCCGGAGGCGCTTTCGGTTTCGACCGTGATGTTGGCAGGGACTTTTTCGATCGACGGCGGGGTGGTGTCCTTGACCGTGACCCCGAAGGATGCGCTGGCTTCGTTACCGGCTTTGTCGACGCTGGTGCACCTGACCGTGGTTTCACCAATGGGGAACGTCGCGCCCGATTCCGGCAGGCACGTCACCGGGTCCGCTCCGTCCACATTGTCCGACGCTGTCGGCATCATATAGGTGACGATCGCGCCTGAACCACTCGTTGCAGAGGCAGTGATGCTGGCCGGGACTTTTTCGATCGCCGGCGGACTCGTGTCCTTCACCGTGACCGTAAAGGATCCATGCGTGACGTTGGCAGCCGGATCTTCCGCCGAGCACGATACCGTCGTTTCGCCCAGCGCGAAGGTCGAACCGGACGCGGGAGCGCATTTTATCGTCAATTCATTTTCGGTGTTATCCGGATCTGTCGCGGTGACCGTGTAGGACACCTTGGCACCCGACGCCCCTTCCGCCGACGCAGTGATGTTTGACGGCAGGTGGAGTTCAGGTGGGGTGTTATCAGGTTTTGATTGCGGCGTGATGGTCACCGTGAACGATTTGGTCGCGGTGTTCCCCTGAGTGTCAGTGGCGGTGCAGTTGACCGTGGTGGCGCCGACCGGGAACGTCGATTTCGACGCCGGCGTGCATTTGGTGGATTCGACGAAGGCGACGGTGCTGCTCGCTGAAGTGCTGTAGGTCACGACCGCCCCCGAATGGCTGGTCGCTTCTTCGGTGATGTTCGAGGGCACCGTGATGCTCGGCGCGGTGGCGTAGTACTCGGTTGCGCCGATGTCGCACGCGGTCGAGGGCACGTCCGGACGGGCCATGCCGCGCTGGTCGGTCGCCGGACACGCGCCCGCGTCGCCCGCATCGATCGCGGGGCTGCCCACCTGCAATACATGCGTGGACGTCGGGCCGCCGTTTTCGAACAGTTTCGAGTTGAGCTTTGGATTCTGGCCGCTCAGCGCACCCACGCCGCAGCTGCCGTCGCTGTCAAGGCTGTGATCGCTCGAGGTCGCTGCGCCGGTGCAATTTCCGTCGATGCCGTTCTCGGCGACGATCGTATTGGTCAAGTTCAGGGTGCCGCTGGCGTTGTCGATGCCACCGTGATTGAACGCGACCGTCGCGTCGTACAGGCTCGCAGTGCCGTCGTCGATCAGGCCGTATTCGAGGCCGTCGGAGAGCGTCGAGTTGCGAACCGTGGCGGTCGCGCCAACCTGCACGTCCATGCCAGCGCCGTTATTGCCCGCAATCAACACGTCTTCAACTGTCAGGCTGCCGAAGTCACTGATCGCCGTAACGCCAGGGCCGCCACCCGTTGTGATGGTGAGGTCGTGCAGCGTGACGGACGCGGCAGCGCCAATTTCGAGGGTTTCCGCCGGGTACGGTTCGACCGAGCCGCCATTGAGCTTCGCGCCGGGCGCCGTCGCCGGTCCTGTGATCGTCAGCGCTGCTTTCGTATTGGTGTATTCAACCTTTTTTTTCGGCGAATATGCGCCTTTTGCCAGTTCGATGGTGTTGGGGCCCGCACTGGCGACGTTTGCGCTCGCGACAGCCGTTTCGAATTCAGCGGTCGTAGTTACTTTGTAGGTGGTCGCCGACGCGGAGCCTGCGCCGAGCAGGCTCAGGCCTGCGAGCAACGCGCTTATGACCCAGCAGCGAAACGACCTTGCGCCGATTCTCATGAAATGACCACCCACTTGGTTAACTACGTTTGCGATTGTTGGCTGCTGCCTTCTATCAGAGGCTGACGCGACGCGGAGCGCTTTGCGACTCGATTTCACGGCATGGACACATGCTGCATATGTTTTGATAACAAGTGTGAAGACGGCTGCGCTCAGTTTTACAATTCATGTACAGATCGATGGAGATCGCGCCGGCGTGTACCTGCTCCGCCACGCTTGGCGTCGCGCTTGCATCTGCTCTGGGTACTCGGCTGCCGCCGTGGGCGAGCCCCTTTGCGCGCACCGTGCGCGGATCGGCGACGGCGTCGATGGGGCCGGCGGCGGCGGTCTGTACGCCGAGACGACAGAATCGGCAAGCAGGCACCGGCGGGATGGCCTGCGCTCGCACCGTTGGACGGCGATGAGCCGCTTGAGCTCGCTCCCTGCCCAGCCACCATGCCATCGGCGGCCTGGGAGGTGGCACCTGCCTGATAGGCGCCGATATCGCAGTGACCGCTCGGACGCAGGAAGTGACGCTGATCTTCAGGCGGGCAGGCGGTCGGGTCACCCGCGCCGATCGCCAGACTGCCGGGAGCCAACGCAAGCGTCTGCGTGGGACCGCCATCGAAAGACAGAGGCATCAGGAGAGGGTCGACATCACCGAGCGCCCCCACGCCGCAGCTTCCGTCGCCATCGAGGCTGTGGTCGCTGCTGCGCGCCGGCCCTGTGCAATCCGATCCGTGGTTGCCCGCGACGATCGTGTTCGTCAGGGCGAGGCTGCCGTTGGCGTCGTCAATGCCGCCCCCGCCATTGCCGGCCACCGTATCGCTGAACAGGCTCGCGCGACCCAGATCGACGAGGCCGAAGTCCAACCCATCGCTCAAGGTTGAATCGCGCACAGTGGCCGTTGCCCCCGGCTGCACGAGCAAGCCGGGCCCGTTGTTGCCGGCGAGGGTGGAGCTTTCGAGCTCCAGCGTCCCAAAGTCGTCGATCGCGGCCCCGGACCCAGGCCCGCCGGCCGTGGTCAGCTCGAGGTTGCGGATGCTCACCACCGCTTGTGGTTCGACCACCACCAGATCCGAGGGGAACGGTTGCACCGCCCCGCCATCGAGCTTGACGCCCAGCGGCGTCGAGGGTCCAGCGATCGTGATCTCACCGCTGAGCGTCAGCGTCGATTCCGGCGTGTAGCTGCCAGCGCTCAATTCGATCGTGTTCGCGCCGGGCCTGGAGTCGGCGGCGATGACCGCGGATTCCAGCGACGCTCCGTCGTGGGCGTGAAACGTGGCCGCCCGCGACGACGAAGGTGCGAGCAGAGAGTTCATTGCGATCAGGCTCAAGCATGCGAGCAGCGAGATCCTTGCGGACCTGCCGCCCGACGCAGGGGAGAGCCGGTTGCACCGGCTCTCCCCTGTCGGCATATCTTCCAGTGACTTCATTCAGCTCCAGACGATCTTCGTCCGGGTTTCACCAGCAGCTGGCTAGAAGTTTTCCTGGAAGCCTTCGCGGAGCTTTGGCAGCCACGCGGACGGCAGCGACGCGTAGTCCGCCCCGGTCAGCGCGTCCTGCGCGGCCGAGGAGAGGATGAACGTCATGTAGGAGTACAGCGTGCGACGCTGATCGGCGCTCAGGCGACTGATCGCGTTGGCAACCGAACCGTTGTCGAGCCCTGTGTAGACCAGGTCGAACGTGAGTCCGCAGATCGGGTACTTGCTACCCAGATCGGTGGCGTTCTCGTGGTTTTCGCCTTCGTTGTTGTTGGACCAGGTGTCTGTCGCACCGAGACCGACCGCTTCGCCGGCTGAGGAGCCGGGGAGGCTCAGCGCGCCGTAGCTGCAGTTGGCTCCTTTGCCCACGCTGGGCGACTGGTTGGAGGTTTTCGTTGCGTTTTGAACCGTGGGAATGATCAGCCCCTGACCCGCCGCGTCGGCGAGATCGGCGTAGCCGACGCCACCTTCGATCGTCTTGAGCTTCGCGATCAGCGCCGGGCCCCCGCTCGTGCCGGCCGTCGTGATTGCGGTGCAGGTGCCGTCGCCGGCGGTCTGGCCCGGCCACAGGGTGTTCGGGCTGCCGTCATAGAACGTCCAGGTCTTGGTCGGCGAGCCGCCCGTGCAGCTGGTTGTGGTGCTGCGTTCGTTGTCGACGCGAATCAGGTAGCTCTTGAAGATCCCCGTCGTGCCCGAGTTGTCAAAGCGCACCACGCGAGTGATCGCGATGTTGCATTTGGCAAGCGATGGGTTGTTCGCAACGAGTTCCGCTTCGTTCCACTTCGCGATGTCGCCGCCGAAGATGCGCGAGACCTCGTTTGCATTGAAGTTAAGGCCGCTGGGAGCGGTGCCTCCGCAGTTTGCGGCCGTCAGGTTGATCGGCAGCGCTACAGATGAGCCGGCGATCGGGAATGCCATGATTTTGGCCTGGATGTCTTCGCTGCTGGGGAACGGCGCCGGCTTGGGCTCAAACGGCGGCGTGAAGGTGAGCGAGCAGCCGCCCAATTCGCCGGGAGTTCCGTCAAGCTTCGCGAGTTCTTCGTTGCTGTACGGGAGGTCGGTGCCCGCGAAGGCGTCTGTGCGGCAGCTCGCCGCCTTCAGTCCGGCCCCCGAACCCGTCGCGCCGGCAGCCGTCGCCGCCGCGTAGTTGTAGGCGATCATGTTGTTAGCAGCTTCGTCTGCCGGGCTGCCGGGCGTGCTGCCACAGAAGTCCTGGCCATAGAGTTCCGCAAACAGTTTCTGCGCATTATTCTGATAAGTCGAGCCGCGGCCGCTGATCTTGCCTTCCGCGGCCACACAGTTGAGCCCCGACGGCGGCACCGCCGCGGAGCTCGTACCCACGAACACGACGCAGATCAGCGCGGCCAGTCCGGCCACGAGCAGAGCGCGTCGGCGTGAGAGGAATCGTTTTTGAAGGAACATTTCCATACTTCACCCCACCTTTGCATGAGTTGAATAAATGGGCAAAAGAGGCAGAAGTGGCCGAGCAGCTTCCCATTCTCAGCGGCAGACCTCGCCCGCTGAGCGAGTCCCCATTCCTGGCTCTGAAGCCTCCCAGCAACGGGAGCGATTGTTTTGCCCAGAGGGATAGGCGATGTTGCCCTTCAGTGAAGAGGGCTGTTGTATGTTGGTGAACGTCGTGACACGTCTGTGAAGTGATCGTCAATCCGCAGTGAAGTCTGGAGCGAACGCGGCGCGGGACTGTAAAGGGCCCGTAGGGTTTATGTGAACGATGGGCCTGGGGCGCAGTTTTTCTCAGTAAACATTCTGTAACTGCCTGATTGAGATCGGGCCTCGCAATATAGGATGCGCAGCCATGCCGAGAGACTCACGCGTGCGTCCCACCGGGTCGCGTCTTGCTCTGGTGCTGGGCCTCTCGCTGGCGTCCATCGGCCTACCCGGTTGCGCAACTGCCAGCGCGTCGGTGAATCGGGCGGCTACAGGAATATCGTCACCAACGTGCGCTGTGGCCACGACGACTGCAGCCCCGAGCGCAGGCCCCGTGTCCAGCTCGAGCACAACCTCCGACTCGAGCCAGCCGACGCCCGAACATCCCTGCTGGACAGAAGTGCAGCCCTACCCGTTCGGCAGCGAAGGAGGGCCCGTGGACACCTCCAGCGCCCTCTGCGCGCCCGGCCCGAGCGGCGAACAGATCCCCAGTTGCTACCTCACCGTCAGCTCGATGGCGTTCCGCGCCTGGAATCGCGGCCTTGCGGCGACCGAAGCAACGAGTCAGGCCAGCGATCCGTTCGTGGTGTGGCTCTTCAACGGCTCGCGCTGGTATCCGGACCCAACCTTTCCCGGGCAGGCGGTGTGCAAGGGCAACACGATCCTTTGGGCAGGCAAGCTGGACTACTGGCTGATCGGCTCGGGAAGCCAGAATTGGCCGAGCCTCTGCCGCTTCGACGGGGTCAACTTCGTGTGGGAGCCGCTGCCGCTGCCGGAAGCCACCTTGCAGCACGTCACGGTCCCGGGATCCAATCCGCGGAGACTCGAGCCCGGGGGCATCACTTCCGGCGCCTGCCTTGCGTGGAACAACTGCTGGTTCTTCGGTACCTACGGCACGGTCGTCCACTGGGACGGCAAAGCCCTGTCCGACGCCACGCCGCCTCCCTCGCAGGGATGGCTGCAGACCGAATACACCGATGCGGTGGCGCGCCAGGGAGCAGCAGGCCAAGCGCTCGGCCTGGCCGTGGGCGCAACAAGCGAACGGGCGGCCGCGCTCGGACCACTGCCCTCCCAGCCCGGTGGGTCTCCGCCGCCGCAGCTCTACGCCTGGAATGGGTCGGTCTTCTCGCCGCTCAGCCTGGCTGTGCCGAGCATCCCGCAGCCGGGTGACCCCTTCCGGACCGACCTCGTGGCGGTCGATCTCGACGCCGAAGGCCAGGGCTGGGTGGCCGGCAATCCCGAGGGCTACCGGGCGACGTTTGATCCTGGGCCGGACGGGACGCCGGCAAACGGCAGGCTGGTCCCCTCATCGCCACAGCCCGCCCCACTGCTGCCGGTCTCCACCTCTGGACCGGCGACGGGCTGCGCGGGACCCTCTCAGGAACGCTTCGCATTTACAAGCAGCCCGCTCGCTCCGTTGCCTGCGGAAGCCTTTCCGGGCGCCTTTCTATGGTCTTCGGTCGAGGTCGCGCCGGGGACCGGCGAAGCGGTGGCGGGGGGGCGCATGCGCGCGGCAAGCGCCGGGCCCGGGCCAAACGAAGATCAGATCGGCCAGCCGGCGATCGCCCAGGTCGCCTGCGACGGGGCGGCGACAGTCACCCGCTTTCACGTCATCGATCCCACCTACAGCGGCCCCGAACCGGCGCCCGAAGCCCCTGCCGATCGCGGGGGCACTGTGACGGCGATCGCGACAAACGCGTCCAACGACGCCTGGGCCGCCACGAGCAGAGGCGCGCTCCAGGTTCCCGGTATCACCACCACCCTCTACTTCCAGCCTCCACGTCTCTACCGCCTGAGCGACGGCCTGCCTCCAGCTGCCACCGCAGGCAATGACGAAGAATCGCGACCTCTCGAACTGCAGGAAGACCCGCCGATCATCGTGGTCGAACCGGAACCACCGCCGCCGCCAGCGCCAACGAGGCAGATCAACAAGACGCGCCGAGTGAAGCTTCGACCCGCGATCTACGGAGTCAAAGCGAAGCTCGACCGGCAACTGAGGCTCCACCTGACATTCAGGCTTCGCCGTCCGGTCACCATCGGGGCAGAGGCGCTCCGAAATGGGGCAGTGGTGGGCGTGGCGCATCCGCGCCGCTTCGCGGGTCGTGACGGCGCGCTGGTGATCGCCTTGAGCCGCGTGCACTGGCCGACCAAGATTCGTTTCATCTTGCCCGCTCGCAAGCGCGCTCACAAGCGCGAGAGCAGCTTGATGCGCTCTGATGCCAAGACCCGGCAACGCAGGCGCCTGGGATGAGAAAGCTGCGCCTGCTGAGTACGGCGATCGTCCTCGCCGGTGTGGTCACCTTGCTGCCGAGCGCCCACGGCGGGGCGCAGGCAAGCACCGCGATCGAAGAACCCCCGGCCACGGCCTCGCCTTCCGCCGCGACCACGCCGGGGACGACGAGCATCGAACAGGCGGGCGCTCCCGAACAGCCCGCCGCACCAATACTCGAAACCACGACGACGCCCCAGCAGGCTCCGAGAGTGCTCTCGCAGGCGCCTCAGCCCGGTGGCGCGCGGCACTCCCACACAGGCTCCCGGCGAGGGGGAGCGCTGCGCGAGAGCGAGAAAACAGGCGGGCCGGCACCGGCGCTTGGCTCCGACGGAGTGCCCGCCGGCACAGCACAGCCGAGCGCGCAGCTCGCCACTCCCCCCGCCCTTACGTTGACCTTCCCGCAGAGCAGCAACCTGCTGGACTTCTTCATCGGCGTCTACCGCACGCCGCCGTTCCTGCTGCCGATCTACTTCGCGGCCGCCGACCGCTACCACATCCCCTGGCAGGTGCTCGCGGCGATCAACGAAGTGGAGAGCGACTACGGCTATGACCTCGGCGTCTCCAGCGCGGGCGCGGAGGGCTGGATGCAGTTCCTGCCAAGTGAGTGGATCGCATACGGCGTCGACGCAAACGGCGCCGGCGTGCGCGATCCCTACAACCCCGCGGACGCCGTCTTCGCCGCGGCCCGCTACCTGGCGAGCGCCGGCGCGGCTCACGATCTGCGCGCCGCGATCTACGCCTACAACCACTCGCTCAGCTACGTCGAATCGGTGATGTTGCGAGCGCACCTGCTGGGCGTGACCCCAGAAATGATGGTCGGCGCGCTTGGCACGCTCGCTGATGGGCAGTTCCCGCTTGCCGGCAAAGGCCTCGTGGACGAAGGAAGAGCCGGCGACGGCCTCGCCGACGAAGCGCCCGCGATTACGCCACCTGACGGGGACGGGTACTCCAGCATCGCCGCAAGACCGGGATCTGCCGTCCTGGCCGTGAAGGACGGGGAAGTCGTCCGCACCGGGCGCGCCCCGCGGCTGGGCCTGTTCGTCGAGCTGCGCGACGTTTACGGCAACGACTACACCTACGCACAGCTCGGCTCGCTCGCTGGCCCGTCGGAAATCACCCTGCACACAGGCACATGGGTGCCCGCGGGGGCCGTCCTCGGTCAGATCGAGCAGGCGGGTGCAGGTGGGAGCGCGCAGCTCATGTTCGCGTTGCAGCCCGCGGACGCCAAGTGGATCGACCCACGACCGGCGCTCGAAGCGTGGAGGCTGCTTGGAGAGGCAAGCGGCCCGGCACGCCCCACAAGCACTCCTCTGTTTGGACCACGCACCTACAACGCCCTGGGAGCCGAAATGCGGTTGATGAGCAACGCTCAACTTCAGGCTCGCCTGCTCTCCGAGCCGCGCCTGGCGATCTCGCGGTGCACGGGCCAGACGATCGCGACGGGACTGGTCGCTCGCAGGGCCCTCATCAGACTTCAGCTTCATCTCGCCGAGGGCGTCGTCGAACGCCACACCGCATTGCCTGCCTGCCTGCCGAGGAGCTCGGGGGACGCCGCGCGCAGCCCGGCAGAGATCTCCTCCCTGCGCCCGTCGCAGACGTTGAGCGCAGCCCAGTGGCGCCGGCTTGCAAGGCACCTGTGGCGGCTGGGCAATCCGCGCGTGCCACATGTTCCGACCGACGCCGCGGTACCTGACACCGCCGGCTCTCCGGCACCAGCTTTCGCCCCGCAGATCTTTGGTTCGCAGCCAGAAAGCGGGCAACCATCCGCGGAAGGCGCACCTCAAGCGCAGCCAGACAGCCTCCCAGCGGAAATCGCCCCCAGGCAGCTCGATCTGAATAGCCTTGCAATGCCCGCGGCTCCGCTGCTCACGCCAGCGGCGGAAAATGCTGCGCCAATCACGCTGAGCGACCCCGGAAGCGTCCTGACCGGTTCGGTGGCGCTCGTGGCCAAAACCGAAGTGCCTCCCTCTTCGATCGCCTCGATCCAGTTCCAATATTCGCCGGCGGAAGCGGAAAGCTGGACGGACATCAACAGCGAAAGCCCGACGAGCCCTGTCGCGATCTTCGACACGACCGCGGTCCCCGACGGGTTGTACGACCTGCGCGTCGTGCTGAGAGAAACCTCCGGCGAAACCTACACCTCGCCAACTCTGGCCGACCGCCTGATCGCCAACTCCTCCCCGGTGGTGTCGCTCGCCGACCCCGGCACACCGCTGAGGGGGACCGTGACGCTTAAGGCGAGTTCACCCGATGAATCGGAAATCGCATCGGACACGTTCCAGTACAGGCCCTCAGAAGGATCCACCTGGACAACGATCGCCGAGGTGGGCGCTCCCCCGTTCAGGGCGAGCTTCGACACCAGCACCGTGCCTGACGGCTACTACGACTTCCGCGCGGTTCCGGCAAACGAAGCCGGCGAAACATACGCCTCGATCCCGGTTCGCCGCCGGCTGGTGGACAACACGCCACCGGCCGTCTCGCTGTCCAACCCCGGCTCGCCGGTGCATGGCCGCATCACGCTCTCAGCGAACGCAGAAGACGCGGGATCGGGCGTTGCGTCGGTGAGCTTCGAACGCGCCCGCTCGGGTACCAACGCCTGGCTGCAGATCGGCACCTCCACGATTGCCTCTGGCGGACACGCCTACACCCGGTTGCTGAATACGGCAACGCTCGAAAACGGCGCGTACGACTTCCGCGCCACCGCCGTCGACGTGGCGGGAAACCGCGCCAGCTCAGCTGTGGTGAGCAGCATCGAAGTCGAGAATCCCGTCCAGACCGCCGCGCCGGCGCCAACGATCACGGGGATGATGGCGCCCGCGCACTCGATCACGATCCTCGGCTCTGTGGCGGGCAGCACGCAGCACGAAACCTGGGCCTACGGCTTCACGAGCGCGCCGCCGGCCGAAGTGCAGGGCAAGCGGCTGCCATACACCGCCGATGGGGAACAGCTTGTGCTGCTGCGCTACGCCGACGACACCGGCTGGCAGATCGCCGAAGTGCTGCGCAATCCCGACGGCACTGCCTTCCAGATGCTCTCACCCGAGGAAGTACAGGCCGCGAACCCCGGTGAAAACGGTGTGCACGTGGACGGAGCGATGACGCCCTCGGGCGAGGCGTGGATGTGGGTCTCCGAGGAGCCCAGGAAGCCGGGCCCGCCGGTGTTCGGCGTCTTTCACCGGCTTCCCGGCGGGCAGTTCCAGCTCGATCCAGCGGCCACCGCGACCCTCAGCCCGCTGCAGGAAGCAAACCGCGGAGGGCTCGGCGTGCTGCATCTGCAGCAGGGCCCCGAAGGGGAGGCGTCCGGCATGCTCACAGCCCCAAACCAGCCCGAAGCGCAGGCCACCGTCTCCGGACCGCAGGGGAACCCGATCTCCATCAAGGAGCGGCTGGGCTACGGGCTGCTGGAAGGCGGCGTCTGGAAGCTGCAGAGCGCCGCGCTGCCGCCGGCGAGCCTGCTCGCGCCAGAACGGACGGTCACCCTCGAAGTGGGCGACATCCAGGGGCCCGGGGCGGCCTGGGGGGCGTTCACGGTCAAGCAGGGCGCGTTCGCGCCCGCCGGCCTGATACTCGGACATCTCCAAAACGGCCAGTGGACATTCGCCCCGACCGGTCTGGATGCTCTCGACCTCACCGGACCGGTGGCCGAACCGAAGGGCTACGTGAAGCCCGAAGCGCTCAAGGCGGAAGGCGAAGCGGTGTGGATCGGAGCACGGGTGGTGCTCTCCTCCGGCAGCGGCCAGGTCGTGGCTCGCTACGACTCATCCACGCACGAAGTCACCAACTCGTGGTGCACGCTGCCAGTCGCCAACTCCTGCGAAGAACCGCTCGACCTGGACCACCCGGCCGCGGTGCCCGACACGATCGTCCAGACTCCAAGCGGCCCGGTGGGTCTGGCGCTCAAGGAAAAACTCGTCCACACATATTCCAACGGCAGGTGGACGACGGTGGCCGCCCCCGGCTACACGGAATCCAACGGCGAGGCATTCACCGGGCCCGCCGAAGGATGGCTAGGCGGTGAAGAGGCGGTCGGGCGCCTCTCCCCGCAGAGCGCTTCGCCAACGCTGGGCTCCTCCGCCTCAGCGCCCTCGACGCCGGAATCCGCGCCGCTGGCAAGCTGGCCGCTGCCGGACCGCTCACCACTCACAAGCGTCGCCCTTCCCCCAGCAAGCCAGAGCGGAGTGCAAGAAGCGGGGGCGCTGGCGGTCGGGCTGAACGGAACGACTCTCTCCTACGAACCGTCAGCGGGCTGGATCGTGCAGCCGGCGCCCCCGCGCGCGCACCACATCAACCTGCTGAGCGTCGCCTTCGACGGGCCCTCCAATTCATTTGCGGTCGGCCAGTACGGAGTGATCCTCCGCTGGGATGGGACGAGCTGGTCCGAAGACCCGCAGTCGATCTCGCTGACTCACTCTCAGCTCAATGCGGTCGCATTCTCCGCGTCCGGGGATGGATGGGCAGTCGGTGTGGATGGCACCATCCTGCACTACGACGGGCATGTTTGGAGCGTCGAAGCGCCGCCGGCGGAAGACTCCGAGGTCGACATCACCTCGGTGGCGGTGGCCGGCTCGGAAGTCTTCGCAGTCGCCGGCGGCAACCTCATCGCGCGCGCGGGCGATGGCAGCTGGAAGGAAGTCTCCCCCTCGCTGCTGCCGAGCGACCCGGCGCCCACGCTCGGCAGCCTGCGTGTGGTCGCCGGCCTTCCCGACGGGGGCGTGATCGCCGCCGGACGCTCGGTCGTGCTCGTCCGTGAAACCGCGGGCGCAGCGTTCGAATACTCCTCGCAGCCGCTGGAGGGCATCGTGATCGCGCTTGCGCCGTTTCGCCAATCCAACGGGAAGCTGCGGACGCTTGCCTCGGTGGCATCCCCAGCGCTGAACGGCGATGTGGCCGGATTCCCGCCCGGCGACGGCGAGCTGTTGCGCCAGACCGACGCCGGCTGGCAGGATCTCAGCCAGGCCGAGTACGCCGGCCTGTCCAGCAGCCTGCCGGGAGACGGGGCGCTCAAGAGCGACCCCGTGCTCGCGGTCGCAAGCAGTCCCTCCGGCGAACACGCCTGGGCGGTCGGCGGCTACGCGGGCACGCTGGACTCCGCCGGCCGCGGCACCCTCACACCGCTGCCAAGCCGTCCAGCCGGATGGAACACCGCCTCGATCTGGCGCTATGACACAGGGGGCAGCGCCGTTGCCTCCGCCCTGACGAGCAGCGCCCCCGCCCTTCCCGCCAAGCCGGGGTACGTGTCCTTCGCGTTCTTCACGAGCCCGATGTGCAGGGTGCAGTGCGCCTCGGCGCCGGACGCACAGCCCGACGTCAACCTCACCGCGGCCGCCGGCGAGATCGCCACCTACGCGCAGCAGCCAGGCGGCCCTGTCTTTGCGATGCTCGGAGGCAACGCGCGCGGGCCGACAGACGAACGCGAACGCGCCGCCGGTGAAGGCGCTGTGGACTTTGCGCATCTGCCGTCGCTGCTCGCGCCTCTGCACGGTCTGCCGACGTTTGCGGCCCTTGGACCATTCGACTACGTCAAGGGACAGTCCGACGAAACGCAACCATGGGCGGAAGCGTTCGCGGACGCTCCGGCGCCGTTTGGCTCGGGCCCGCAGGCCGGTGGGATCACGCCCGTCTCCGCTGGCGCGCCGACGCCTTCTGGAATCGTGCATCGTTACTACGCCTTCGATGCCAGCGAGAACGGCGCCACGCTGCGTGTGATCGTGCTCGACAACTCCCGCGGCTCGCTTGAAGACACCGCGCCCGGGCAGACGGCCTGGCTCGAACAGCAGTTGGCGGATGCGAACGGGATGCCAATCGTGGTGATTGCCGCAGAGCCCCTGCGCGAAAGCGGCACAGGTGTGGCCAGCGACGGCAACTCGGTTGCGGCGCTGCTCGCCAGATCGGGGGTGCTCGCGGTGTTCACCGCCAACGGCCTGTCCCAGCTCGACGAACGCCACCTCGTGCCAGAAGACGCGCCACCGGGGGCGCCGCAGATTCCCGAGTACGAAGGAGCCGCGCTCGGCTATCAGGAGCCGGGCAACAACGGTGTCATGTGGTACTCCGTCTCCGTCGACACCCAGGCGCGCCAGGTCAACGTCGAAGCTGTGCCGGTCGTGAGCTCGCTCTCCATCAAGCCGCTCGACGGGCTCGCGGTTGCAAGGAGCCTGACGCTGCAGTTCGAAGCGGTCGGCAGGCGCCCCGCCGGCACGCTCGCCACCACGCCATTCACAACCGCGCCTGGGAACGAAAGCGAAGCGTTCCCCGGCTTTGACAATTACGTCGAGATACCCACGCCAAGCTGCGGGGCGCGACCGTGCATTGCACCCAGCTACGCCTTTCACAGCTCAGACCCGACAATCGGGGAATTCGTGGTGCCAAGCGGCCCCGGCTCGCCGCTGCCCAAGCTGGGATCCAACGGGCACCCGATCCCTTCCGCAAGCTCCGGGCTGTTCTGTGCGTACAACTCGGGCACCACGACGATCTCCGTGACCGCCGGGCTGCTCAGCTACTCCTTGCCCGTGACGGTGAATCCAGGGGGCTTCGGCTCGCCGTGCGGCACCGTCCACCGACCGGGCGTTGGCACCGTGGTGGTGGTCCATTCGAAGCAGTCGCAGAGCCCGGTTGGGGAAGCCTCTCCCCCGATCGAACCCACGCTGACGACCGGCAGCAGCCTGCCGCCGCTCGTGCCCGCTCCGCCTCCTCCTGCAGCCGCGGTCCCGCCGGCCCCACCCGTCCCGGTGCACGTGTCGCCCCTGCTGGTCTCACCTTCAAGGCCGCTCGCAAGCCTGAGCGTGCCCCCGGCGGTCCCACCGCCGACGCCACCCCCGATCGAGCCGATCCCGCCGGGCGCCAGCGGCTACGCGCAAAGCCCGTCCGCTGCCGAGCGCAAGGAAAAGGCCCACAAGCATGCGAGCCAATCGGCTTTCTCGATCAGACCGGCCGGCAGCGGCCCGGAGTGGTTCTACCTGGCGGTGGCTCTCGCCGCGTTTCTCTCAATGGGCGTGAGCGGATACGGACTGCGAGCAGCGGCGAGATCTCGTCCGGCTCCGCTGCTCAATCGTCCGCCTTCGCGCGCTAATCGACGGTAGAGCAAACCACCTTGGAAGCCCGCAGAGCGCCGGGCCAGTGTCGCTGGCAATCCCTCAGCCCGGATCTGGGCGATGAGTGCCCCACAAGCCGCCAAGCACCGAGCAACGCCAGCCACAAACTTACGCGACAGCCCCACTCCAAAGAGCCGGCAGCCTCTCCGCCGCTATGAGTGCGGAGATCAGCGCCATCCGCCCGCTCACGGGAGCGTATGGATGTTCTTGCAGTCAGCCGCCGGCTTCAATCCATAGGCGTGAGTGCATGCCTGCCCGCTCGGCGGCCCCCAGCCATAGCCGCCAGCGCCGGCGCCTTCGTAGGTGTCGGTGAACGTATAGTGATGCGGCTGACCAGGTGGACGTCCCTTCCTGTAGAAGATCGTCATCCGCGTGAACACGAGCGTGCCGGCCAGGGTGCGCGGGCGCCACAACTCGATCTTCACCGGGTAGCCGTGGAACCGTCCGCCGGCGCAGGATGGTTCGCAGTTATCCAGCTGATTGAAGCCGGTACCCAGAGCAATATCGGCGGTCCACTTGCTCCAGTCGATTCCCGAGTGCCGGTCGCGTACATTGGCACCACCGAGAAAGCCGGTGCCATCGCCGGTGTAGATGATCGTCGTCGGCGTGACCTGCAGGCCGTTGTACGCCTCGCTCGCGTTGAGGGAGACGGGCGCAACAGGCAGCGAGCCCGCTGCTGACGCCCCCACAACAATGAGGAGCGCTACGACCGCTGCGGTCGCCCATCCGCCGGCGATCCGCGTGAGGCGCCTCACGCTGAGCGCGACGGCAGTCGATCCCTCGCTGCGCTCCTCCACAGCCTTTGCCTGCTTGAGCTCAGCTCGCTCCTGCATCAAGGTCATCCTACGCCAAGACGACGGTCGACCGGCGGAAGCTTCCGTTCTTGCTCGGGGACGAACATCACCGCCCGGCTGATGACCCGCCAAGCTGCTGGCGCCTTGATACTCGATGTGCTTACGCGGCCTGCTCGGTCGCCAGCTGGCGAGGCCGGCAAGAGCGGGTCGCGGTCATCGCCGCAACCCGCTCAGAGCATCATGTCGACGTAATGGCCATCGCCTCATCTCGTCGACCAATTCATATGGCTATTCGAACTTGATTTCTCAATAAGAGACACTTACAGCGAGAAAGCGCTGACAGCTTGAAGATGTGTCCCACGTCCGGGCGCGTCCATAGGATAAGCAGATCCAGTGGATTCGAATCTTGTAGTCATTCTTGGTTGGACGCGAATACCTCCGAGGCATGGGCTACCGATCGGCCCCAGCCCCTGGGCGATCCACATCGAAGACCAGGCGCGCCCGACTCAGATCAGCCCGCTCGGCAGCCGCCGCAGCGCCGGATCGCTGAGCGCCGACGGCACGTAGCCACGGTCGCCGACGGAGAGCGTGGTGCCCGGCGCCACGATCTCATCGATGCGGTCGAGCACTTCCTTGGAGAGCGTGACCTGCTCGGCGCCGAGCTGGCTTTCCAGCTGCTCCATCGTACGCGGGCCGATGATCGGCGCCGTCACGGCCGGGTGCGAGAGGGTGAAGGCAAGCGCCATGTGGATGAGACTGAGGCCAGCCTGCTCTGCGAGCTGTGCGAGCTGCTCGGCAGCGTCGAGCTTCGCCTGGTTGCCTGGCAGTGAGAGGTCATAGCGGGCAGGGATCCGCTGCGCACGCCTGCTCTGCGGCGCCTGCTGACCCTTGCGCCAGAGACCCGTGAGCCATCCGCCTGCCAGCGGGCTCCAAGGGATCACACCCATGCCGTGGCGCTGGGCGACGGGCAGCACGTCGGCCTCGATCGCGCGCACGAGGATCGAATAGGGCGGCTGTTCGGTGGCAAAGCGACCAAGGCCGCGGCGCTGCGAGGTCCAATGGGCCGCCACGAGCTCGTGTGCCGGGAAGGTGGAGCAGCCGAAAGCCCTGATCTTGCCCTGCGCGCGCAGATCGGTGAGCGCGGAGAGCGTCTCCTCGACATCGGTTCCCGGTTCGGGTCGATGCACCTGGTAGAGGTCAATCCAGTCGGTCTGCAATCGCGTGAGGCTGGCCTCCACCTCCTTGAAGATCCAGCGCCGCGAGTTGCCCCGCTTGTTCGGGTTCCCGCCGCTCCCGCCGAAGCCAACGTCCATCGGCGCATGGAACTTGGTCGCAAGAATCACGTCATCGCGCTTGCCGCCCGCGAGCGCCTTGCCGACGATCTGCTCCGACTCCCCGAGCGAGTACACATCCGCCGTGTCGATGAAGTTGATACCGGCATCGAGCGCGCGGTGGATGATCTGCACGCACTTCTCGTGGTCCGGCTCGCCCCAGGCCCCGAACATCATCGCTCCGAGGCAGAGAGGGCTGACCTGCATTCCGGTGCTGCCGAGTCCGCGGTAGTCCATCGTGTTCTCCTTGAGCCGAGGGCGAAGGGGTCGGCGCCATGCTATGACGGCAGCAGCGATCCTCCGGATCAGCCCGTGCGAGTGGCGACCACAAACAGGCGCGTGAACGGGAACAGTGTCTCGCCGGAGGCCAGCGGCGAGTAGGCGTCGCGCAACCCGGCTGCGTAGCGGGACTCGAAGGCAGCGGCTTCCTGCGCGTTCAGCGCGGCGAGGTAGGGCCTGAGCGCGGTGCCGCGTACCCATTCGAGCACCGGGTCGGATCCGCTGAGCACCTGGTGGTAGGTCGTCTCCCAGATATCGACGGTGGCGCCCAGCGCGTGCAGGCGCTCGTGGTATTCCCCGACGCTCGGCAGATCCAGGGCGCGGGACACCCCGCCGAGCTTGCCCGCCCATTCCGGGGAGGTGGCCAGCTGCGCCAGCAGCATGTGGCTTGGCTGATCGAAGTTGCGGGGTACCTGGAATGCGAAGCGGCCATCCGCCGCGAGGCTCGCCAGCCAGCGCTCGAACAGATCCAGGTGGCCCGGCACCCAATGCAACGCAGCGTTGGAGAGCAGCAGATCGACGCTCCCGGAAGGCGCCTGCCAACTGCGGATGTCCTGCAACTCGAAGGTGAGTTGCGGCGGCCGCGCGTGGGCAGCCGCCTGCTCGATCATTGCGGCGGAACTGTCGATCCCATGGATGCGCGCCTGCGGCCAGCGCGAGAGCAGCGCCACAGTGGCGGTACCCGGACCGCAGCCGAGATCGATGACCGTGGCCGGCGAGCGACCGTGGACGCGCGCGACCAGCTCCCAGAAAGGCCTCTCACGCTCCTGCGCGTAGCGCAGGTACTGCTCCGGGTTCCATTGCGCTGTCATGGCGGCGCTCCACGATATGCCACCGGCGATCCCACGTGACCCGGATGGCCTGGCGCTTGCAGAAGTCGAGCCGTTCATGGGCTTGAGTCGCCTAGCCGCGCTGCCGAATAGTAGATCGATGAACCTCGATGTCCGCAGTCGAATGCCGCTCGCCGCCAGCCTCGCCCCTTTCGGCGCGGCGGCGACGCTGACCTGGGTGACCGTCGTGATCGGCACCTCGATCGACTGGCTGCTCTACGCGATCGCCACCGCACTGCTCGTACTCTCAGGGACACTCGCTCTGCTGCGAGAGCGCGACATCTGGCACGCCCGCGCCGCCAGCATCGTTTCCGCCATGGTGCTGTTGGGGGCAGTGGCGCTGCTGCGCAGCTCTGCGGGCGGCATCAACTCCGGCGTCGGAGTGATCTCGCTGATCCCCGTCTTCTACGTGGCGCTGCTCGGCGAAGGACGCTGGCAGCTCTATTTCGTGCTGGCGGCGCTCACCGCCTTCTATCTCGCGCCGATCGTGCTCGTCGGGCCGCCCGCCTTTCCGCACACCCAGTACCGTGCGGCCGCGCTGACAATCGCGGTCAGCGCGATCATCGGCCTTGCCACCCAGCGGCTTGTGTGGCGGGCGCGACACGAGGCCAGCGAAGCGCTCAGCAGAGAGCGCATGCTGGTGCAGGTGAACGAGCTGGTGCGACGCCTCTCCCGCAGCGCCGAGGCACGCAGTGACATCTGTGAGGCAGCGCGCACGATCGGGGAAGCCTGCTTGGCCGTCATCTATGAGCCCATCTCGGGGACCGATGCGATGCGCTCCAGCGCCGTGGTGGGCGCGGACACGGGACCGATCGAGATCTCGCTGCAGGAGCCAAGCGCCGTCAGCGACGCGTTTCTGACCGGACAGGCGAGCTTGATCACCGAGCACGCCGAGGGCCACGTCGGCAGCGTCGCACTGTGGCAGGCGGCAGGCTGCCCGCAGTCGCTGCTGTATGAGCCGCTGATGATCGGATCCAAGACGCTTGGCGTGCTCGTGGTCGGCTGGCCCGCGCGGATTAAGCCGCAGGGCACCAGAGCCACGATTGTCGCGTTGCTCGCGCATGAGGCGGCCGCGGTGATCGAGCGCGCCGACACGCTCAGCCAGCTGACCGACATGGCGAGCACCGATCCGCTGACCGGGCTGCCGAACCGGCGCGCATGGGATGCGCGGGTTGATCGCGCGCTTCGCATGGGAGAACCGTTTACGATCGCGATGCTCGACCTCGACCACTTCAAGCAGTTCAACGATGCCCGCGGGCATCCCGCCGGCGACCGGCTGCTGAAGGAGACGGCCGCGATCTGGCGTGAGCAGTTGCGCGGCGGTGACATGCTCGCTCGCCTCGGCGGCGAGGAGTTCGGGCTGCTGCTGCCCGACTGCGAACGCACGGTCGCACTTGAGGTGATCGAACGTCTGCGAAGCCTGGTCTGCGAGGGTCAGACTTGCTCTGCCGGCTTCGCCGAGCGCCACGCCGACGAGTCGGCCGAGCAGGTGCTTGCCCGTGCCGACGCCGCGCTCTACGAAGCGAAGTCGGCCGGCCGCGATCGCACCTGCATCAGCCGCTGATCTGCCTGCGCCAAGCGCCGTAGAGGCCTGCGCCGCCTCCGTCCCAGCCAGCAGGCAGGCGCCGTCGAGCCGACCCGCATGAGGAAACAACGAGCGAATAAGATGTCAAGCCATGGCTCGCACGAGCGCACCGGTCGCCTGGTGGCGGGCACGAGGAATCCGGCAGAAGCGATAGTCGATGTCGAGCGTTTCGGCGGCCGCGTCGAGGCGCAGCGACGACATCGAGGCAGAAGCATCGCGCGTAGGGGGGCCGACCGGCGCAGTCGGGATTGAGGAGGCCTCCGCGCCGGCCGATCCCCCCTACCGCGATGTCATGCGGGGCCAGACCATAGCAGGTGCCCTACTCAAATGTCATTGAGGGTTTGGCCGCCTACCGCGACGCTGCCGCAAATGCCAGCCGCGCCGGCCTTCCAGACAGCCCTCGGTGAGGCCGTCAAAACTCGACGCCAGGATCTGGGTCTCACCCAGGAGCAGGTATCGCTGCACTCCGACCTGCACCAGCGCTGGATCTCAAACGTTGAGACCGGAAAGCGCAACCCGAGCTATGCCAGTCTGCGCCGCCTTGCGGCCGCGCTGGAGCTCAGCACCTCCGATCTGATCGCGCGCGCGGAAGCCGCCGAGGCGCAGCTCACCCCGCGACGCGGCAGGCCCAAGGCGGCCAGCACCCGCTAGATAAGCGCAGCGGTCCTGCGCTCGCCGCAGGCCGCGCCATTGACGTCCGATTTCCGCCAGACATAGCCGCGTGTGTGTGCCATCGTGGAGGCATGCCGATCGACTCCGAGCGTCTCTGGCACGCAATCGAGATGGAAGATCCCCGTTTCGACGGGTGGGTCTTCTGCGGCGTCACCTCAACCGGGATCTACTGCCGTCCAAGCTGTCCGGCGCGCACGCCCAAGCGCGAGAACGTGCGTTTCTTTCCAACCGCTGCGGCCGCGCAGGACGCCGGCTTTCGCGCGTGCAAGCGCTGCCGGCCCGACGCCACGCCGGGCTCGCCGGAGTGGGACCGTCGCGCGGACCTCGTCGGTGCGGCGATGCGGCTGATCGCCGACGGAGTCGTGGATCGAGAAGGCGTCCACGGGCTAGCGCGGCGGCTCGGCTACAGCGAGCGACATGTACACCGCGAGCTGGTCGCCCTCGCCGGCGCCGGCCCGCTCGCGATCGCGCGCGCCGCACGCGCACAGAATGCGCGCATCCTGATGGAGACCACCTCACTCTCGGCGACCGAGG
Organism: uncultured Actinomycetota bacterium; assembly: GCA_963805565.1. GTDB lineage: Bacteria > Actinomycetota > Thermoleophilia > Solirubrobacterales > Solirubrobacteraceae > Palsa-744. The sequence continues at coordinate 627,380 of CAWDUK010000001.1, forward strand.
TCGCGTTCGCGTCAGGCTTCCAGAGTGTGCGCCAGTTCAACGAGACGGTGAAGGCGGTGTTCGCAGTCGCGCCCACCCAGCTGCGCGCGCGCGTGAGCACAGCCGGAAGAGCGCCGAGGTCGAGCGCGATCGTGCTGCGTCTGCCGTTCCGCGCGCCACTTGACGCGCAGGAGCTGATCGCGTTCCTGAACGCGCGTGGGATTCCCGGCGTGGAGCAGGCGCTGCAAGGCGCCTACAGGCGCAGCCTGCGGCTGCCCCACGGTGAGGGCGTGGTCGAGTTGTGCCCCAAGGAGGATCACGTCCAGGCAAGCTTCTGGCTGCAGGACCTCCGCGACCTCGGCCCGGCGACGCAACGCTCGCGCGCGCTGCTAGACCTCGACGCCGACCCCGTCTCGGTGCTGGAGTGCTTGGGCGAGGACGAGCTGCTCGGCCCGCTGGTCAGGCGCGCGCCGGGCCGGCGCGTGCCGGGGCACGTGGACTCCGACGAGCTCGCGATCAGGGCCGTGCTCGGCCAGCAGGTCTCGGTGGCGGGAGCCAGGACGCTCGCGGGGCGCCTGGTGTGGGCCTACGGCGAGCAGCTGCAGCGGCCGATCGGTGAGGTCACCCACCTCTTCCCTTCCGCGTCCGCGCTGGCCGGCGCGGACCAGAAGCTGCTACCGATGCCCGCGAGCAGGAGGCGAGCTCTGATCGGCCTGGCCGGCGCGCTGGCCGCAGGCGAGCTGGCGCTGGGCGCTGGCGCCGACCGTACGCGGGCGCGCAGGCAGCTGCTCGGCCTGCCGGGCATCGGCAGCTGGACAGCCGACTACATCGGTTTGCGCGCCCTGCGCGATCCCGATGCGTTTCTGCCAGGGGATCTCGGCGTGCGTCGTGCACTGGAAGCGCTCGGCCGAGACGGACGCCCAGCGGCGGCGCGCAGCATCTCGCAGCAGTGGCGACCATACAGGGCCTACGCAGTCATCCATCTGTGGGCGCAACTTGCCCTAGCGCCGCGAGCTGCCACACCCATCCGCACTGCCCGGCAACGACCAGACGAGAGGATCGTGGCACTGACATGAGCGCTCCCGAGACCCAGCTTCTCTACACCTGCATCCCCAGCCCGATCGGCGAGCTGCTGCTTGTCGGCGATGGCAGCACGCTGCAACGCCTGCACATGCTGCAGGCGCCCCGCCCGGCACGCATCAGCGCCACCTGGCGCAGTGAGCCGCAGGCATTCGCAGAGCCCCGGCGCCAGCTGGAGGAGTACTTCGCCGGTCAGCGCACAGAATTCGACCTGCCCCTGAGCATGCACGGCACGCCCTTCCAACGCAGCGTGTGGTCGGCCCTGTGCGAGATCGGATACGGCCAGACCGCCAGCTATGGGCAGGTCGCAACCCGCCTCGGCCAGCCGGGCGCGGCGCGCGCTGTCGGCATCGCCAACGCCCGCAACCCGATCTCGATCATCGTGCCCTGCCACCGCGTGATCGGCGCCGACGGCACGCTGACTGGCTACGGCGGCGGCCTGGAACGCAAGCGCTACCTGCTCGAGCTGGAGCAGGCGAGTACGCAGCCGCGACTTGACATCTGAGGCCGCCCGTGGCGGCCTCGTGCGCCGGGGCACGCCAACGAGCGGACCTGATGGTCAGCTATTTTGGGGACATGGCCGTCGCAAAAAAGGAAGCCGCATGAAACGAGCTTCCTGCAGGCACGCCTGAGAGCTGGGGCGGATTGGTGAAGCGTGCGATCCGCTTCTGGCAGCGACTGAGCCCGGCAGGCAAGATCGCGCTGGCGGCGGGTGCGGCAATCGCCTGCGGTGCGCTGCTGACACTCGCAGCCTCGCTGGCCGGTGAAGAATCCGGCGGCTCCGGGCATGCCAGCCCATCCGCCGCCGAAGCGGCCGCTCAAAGCGCACTGCGAGGCGGCTGCACGCTGGCTCGCGAAGACGGCGCGCTCGAACAGATCACGCTCACGGGCAGGCTCGTCTCTGGCAGACTCTGCGACGCATTCGCTGCCTACCTCGAAGAAAACGTGGGGGTAGAAGAACACACCTGGAGCCCACGCGTGCCCGCAAGGCCGCTCACCCGCGCCAATTGCTCTTCCTGCACAGTGCAGCCAGCATGCAGGGTCAGCGTCGCCACCCCGAGCGCGCCCCATGAGTCGATCTTGTTCATCGCCGAAGTCGAAGAAGCATCCGACGAGCTCCACTATGACTCTGTCTACACCCACGACATCTGCACGCTGCTGGACGGCCGGGTCGAAATCGAACGCTTCATCGAGCACTTCCGCAGCAGCTAGGAAGCAGGATCGCGACTGCGCCAGCGTGTCGCAGCGACGCAGCGACTAACCTGCGCTCATGGCCTACACCAGACAGGAAGGTCAACAGCAGCTGCTTGACTCGCTCGCTCAGGCCACCCAGGAGATCGAGATGGCGCTCGGTGCGCTGGGCGAGGCGCATGAGCAGCTCGACGAGCAATCTGGAGAGCGGCTGGAGGAGCAGATGTTTCGCCCCGTGCAGCGCGCCTATGCCCTGGCACGCCGGACGCGTGTCGACTTCGCCGGCCGCAACGAGATGCCAAACGGCGTGCTTGCGACCCCGACTCGCGGCGCGCCCGCTCGTGGGGCCAAGGGATTCCTCGAAGACGCAACCGAAGCGGTGCAGCGGGCCGACACTACGCTGGCGGAACTGCAGGACTCAATGCTGCCGGTCGAGGTCGGCGACGCCGAGCTGCGTTCGGGCATGAGCGCCGTGCGCGAGCTGCTTGGCCAGGTGCCGCCAGCAGCGCGCGAAATGCTACGCACCTTCGGCCGCTGAGCGGCTCAGTCCATCGCGCGGGGTAGAAGCCGCGCACGCCGAGGCTCATCAGATCACGCGGCGGGCCCAGGTGAAGCTTTCGTAGAGCCACCCTTCATCGAGCGGCAGCACGTAGACGCCCTGGCCCGAGGAGTTGATCGCCCAACCGTTCCCGAGCGCGAGCGCCTCATGGATCACGTTGGCCTCGGTCGCCCTCGAGTTGAAATGCGCGCTGCCGAAGAACAGCAGGTCAGCCGGCTGCACGCCGTCGAGCCTGATGCGCTGCGAGTGCGGGATTTCGCCGGCCTGTTCGGCGGCGGTGCGGCCGAGGATCTTCGCGCCCCACGGCAGCCCCGAGACCTTGTACACGCGCCAGACGAACCCCGAGCAGTCATACCCGCCGTGTTCGAGGCCGTCTTCGATGCCGTCAGTGGTGCCGCCCCAGACGTATGGCATGCCGATCTTGGAGATCGCGATCCGCAGCACCTCCAGCTGGTCTGAGCTGTAGTGCGGCAACGAGAAAGTGGAGAGCTTTTCGCGCACGGCTCCGATCTCCCACGTGGAGAGCCCAAGCGCCACGGCGAAGGAGTGCGCAGCTTCGGCACGGGTAATGAGGTTCCAGGGATAGAGCTCGAGGCGGTCTTCGCCGGCAGGATGGTCGTAGCGCAGGCCCAGATACCGTGCCACCACCTCGCTGCCGAAGTAGGACGGTGGCGTAAGACGCGCCTCTTCAGCAACTTTCTGGACCGACTGCGCCACTTCCGCCAGACCAAGCTGCTGGACGAGCAGGGCATCGAAGCGCACAAGGGTCAGCGGCGGAGCCTTGGCAGACGAAGCAAGCGGCGCCAGACCCTCGCGGGCGGCAAGCCCACTGAGCGCAGCGCTCTCGGCGGCCGCCGAGAGCGGCTTGGCGCCGGCAAAGCCTTCGCTGCCGAGGGGTGCCATCAGACCGGCACGCACGACCGCGCGCTGCTGTTCCAGATCCCAATTGCCCGCCGTATGGATGGTGCGAGCAGCCGCGGCGCCGGGAGCAGCTATCGCTGCAGCGCAGAGAAGCACGGCAAGTACTGCTGCGCGCAGGGCACGAGATGCAGGCAAGGGAGCGATGTATTGCCATCGGCCGGTAGCTGCCCGCGCATGAGCGGTGCAGCCCGATGGTGGACCCCCGGCACACCGGGTGTCACAGAGAGCACACTTTGAGCTAATAGCTGTCGGTAATGAGACGCAAAGATCGCGATCCGGAGGGCCTGCTCGCGGCTGCCTGCACAGATCCACATGCCTTCGGCGCCTTCTACCGGCTCTTCGAGCGGCGCATCCTGGGCTATTTCGTGCGCGCGACCGGCAGTCCGGACGCAGCCGCGGACCTGACCGCCGAGACCTTCGCGCGGGCTCTGGAGTTTGTCGAGAGCTACGACCCACAACGCGGCCGCGCCGAGCAGTGGCTCTTTGGCATCGCGCGCAATCTGCTGATGTCGAGCTTTCGTGCCGGACGGGTCGAGTCCAGCGCAAGAGCACGGCTCGGACTGCCAACGCTTCTGCTCGACGACCACGCAGCGGAGACGATCTTCAAGCTGGCAGTGCAGGAGGAGAACGCCGTGCAGCTAGCGCTGGCGCAGCTGCCGCCGACTCAACGAGACGCGGTTCAGGCGCACGTCGTGGAGGAGCGCGACTACCAGGAGATCGCCTGCGAATTGCGCTGCTCGGAGGCGGTCATCCGCCAACGTGTCAGCCGTGGACTGCGGACCCTCAGAGCCAGAGTGGCAGGTCAGCGATGAGCGTAATGCCGCAGCTGGAGCGTGACCTGGTCGAGGCTGCCAAGCGCAGAAAGCAGGCGCCCGCGGCGGGCGCCGGGCTGGCTCGCCTGAGGCTGCCGTTCCTCGCGGCAGGCTGCCTGCTTACCAGCGCCACGATCGCGCTCGCTGCGAGCGGCGTGATCCCGGTCGGCGTCCCGGTGAAGCCACGGCAGCCACTGAATCCCGATGCAGGAGAGGGTCTGCCGCTAGCCGGCGGCTCGCGCCTGCTGCCCCTGCGTGTCCCCGATCCTTATGGCGGCCTGCCGTGGGGCATGCGCGTCGTGCGAACCACGAGAGGCGAGGTCTGCGTGCAGATCGGCCGCGTCCAGGGCGGCCAGCTCGGCGAGCTCGGCATCGACGGCGCATTTCGCGACGACGGGCTCTTTCATCCCGTCCCCGCAGACGCCCAGGCCGAGTACTTCAAAGACGCCAGCAAGGAAGCCGCAAACGGCTTCGCGCCGATCGGGGGCTGCCAACTGATCGGCTCCGCAACCGCCAATCAGGCAATTGGAGACGATCGCAACGCCGGCGTGGGAGAGGCCGGCTCGGTACCACCATCAGACATGCGCACAATCGACTGGGGCCTGCTCGGGCCGCAGGCCGTGAGCGTCCGATATGGCGTCGGCAGCCAGGCGCACACAGTGAGCGTGGTGCCTGGGCTCGGCGGCTACCTGCTCGTCCAGCGCACCATGCACCCCGCACAAGCGGGTTACGGCAGCGGCAGCATCGGAACGCCCGGCCTGCTCGCAGCCGGCACCGGCATCGCCGCGATCACGTATCGCATTGACGGGAAGCTGTGCGAACGCGGCGCCAGCACCGGCCCCTACCGCGACGTTTCCGTGTCACACCCCTGTCCCACACCCCACTGGCCGAAAAACACCGAGCCGCCACGGAACCTGCACCTGCCCATTCACGCCCGCCTGCAAATCTATGACCACTTCGTAACCGGTGTGCAGGTGAGCTTCGCCGCGCCATTTGCGGTCAGCAGCGCACGCCACCACTACGCAGCCGAGGTGCCCGCCGAGCTGTGCAGGACCACGCGCAACCGCGGCGTGACTGGATACAGCGGAGAAACGCTCGAACGCGACGTCCCGCGCGGGGCAACCGTCCGATTCGATCTGAGCGACCCCTTCGGGGCGAACAGCGGATGTCACCCGCGCTCGAAGACGATCCGAATCGTCTACGAGACCGCCAATGGGGGCGCAGACACGATCGTCGGCACGGCCAAAGTGAGCCTACCGGAAGGCACGAGACCGGCTCCGATCAACTGGCCGCATGCCGCACGCCATCGCTCGCGGCTGCAGCGCGCCGATCGCGCAGCAGCTCAGCGGTAGCGAACCGCTTGCAGGCGCGCAAGCGTCTGGGGACGTTCATCACGCTGCCGCGCAGTGCTGGAGCGGCTTTATGAGCCAAGCCGACGAGGGGACTCGAACCCCTGACCCCCTCCTTACCATGGAGGTGCTCTACCAACTGAGCTACGTCGGCACGGCCTCGAATCCTAGCGTGCCAGCGGCACCCCGAAAAGGAGACGACGAGATGGGATCGATCCGCAAGGAACTGGAGCTCGAGTTGCCCGCAGAGGACGTCTGGGACGCCGTGCGGGACTTCGGAGCGCTTCACTCGCGACTCGTGCAGGGCTTTGTGGTCGACACGCAACTCGACGGCGAGGACCGGATCGTAACCTTCGCAAACGGCGTCCAACAGAGAGAGCCGCTAGTGAGCCTCGATGGTGAGGCCAGGCGCCTCGTCTACACCGCAGTGGATTCGCCAATGGGCACCACGCACTACAACGCCGCTGTGGAGGTGAGCGTGGATGAGCGCGGCTTGACGCGCCTGATCTGGCAGGTCGACTTCCTGCCGAACAGCCTTGCCACGCTGCTCGATGCGGCGATGGAGCGAGGCGCCCAAGCAATGAGAGAGACGCTCGAGGCAGCCGGCCGTCAGCCTTGAGACGTAAGCGGACGCGAGTCCGCTATGATAACCGGACTAGCGTCCGTTATCGAACCAAGGAGTCACGGCCCAATGAGCACCACACTCTGAGCAGGTCCCCACCGGCACCTACGCCCTCGACCCGGTCCATTCGAGTTTCGCCTTTGGCGTCAAGTACAACATCGGCACGTTCCGATCCAGCTTCGGCGAGGTCGACGCGGAGCTGAGCGACGGCGTCCTCACGGGCAGTGCCAAGGTGAGCTCGATCAACATCGATCAGCCCCAGTTCAAGGGGCACCTCCTCTCCACCGACTTCTTCGACGCCGAGGCCAATCCCGACGTCACGTTTCGCTCGACTGAGATCCGGCCGTCGGCTGACGGCACCGTCGAGGTCGACGGCGAGCTGACAATCCGCGGGGTCACCAAGGCCGTGACGGCCACTGGCTCCTACAACAGCGGCCCCGACGCCTTCGGCAACGAGCGCGCTGGATTCGCGATCGAGACCGCGGTCGACCGTCGCGAGTTCGGGCTCAACTGGCAGAACCCGCTCCCCAACGGCAAGGACTCCCTGGCCTGGGAGGTCATCGTCTCGGTCGACCTGCAGTTCGTCAAGCAAGGCTGAAGCGATGCCTCCGATCCGCATTCTCGGCATCTCCGGAAGCCTGCGTCGCGGTTCACACAACACGAGTCTCCTGCGGGCGGCAGCACGATTGCTGCCGCCCGGCGTGGAGCTCAAGATCTACGACCGGCTGGGAGTGCTGCCCCACTACAACGAGGATCTCGACGTCGATCCAGTTCCCGAGCAGGCTGCCGACCTACGCACTGCCATCGCCTCCGTGGACGGCCTGCTGATCGCCACTCCCGAGTACAACGGCTCGGTGCCCGGAGCATTGAAGAACGCAATCGACTGGGCCTCACGACCGTTTCCCGACAATGCACTGGCGCACAAGCCTGTCGCGGTGATGGGCGCCTCGACCGGGATCTTCGGCGCTGTTTGGGCGCAGGCCGAGGTCCGCAAGGCACTCAAGACAGCTGGAGCCGACGTACTGGAGAACGAAGTCCCGATAGGACAGGCGCATGGCGCGTTCACCGAGCAAGGGCAGCTCGGCGACCCTGAGCTCCAGTCGGCGCTGGAAGAGTTGCTGGAGGCGCTCATCTCACACGTAGCAGCACCCGTGGGCCGTGGGACGTTGGCGGAGGAGTCCACCGCAAGCAACGCGGCATAGACTCATACATGTGACAAAAGCACCAATCGAGCTGCCGATGTTCGAAGCGCCCCCCCGAGATCGAGAGCGCGCCGACGCGCGGCGCAACCGAGAGCGGATCCTGAGCGCTGCAGCCCGCCTGATCAGCGAACAAGGCATCGAAGCCGTCTCGATGGATGCCGTCGCCACCGCGGCGTGCGTTGGCAAGGGCACCGTTTATCGGCGCTTCGGCGACTGCTCGGCGCTTCTTCGAGCCCTGGTCGAGGAACCCGAGCGCGAGTTTCAGGAATCAGTGATCCGCGGCAAGCCTCCGCTTGGCCCGGGCGCGCCGCCGATCGAGCGACTGCACGCCTTTGGGGCAGGATTGATCAAGCTCCTGGAGCAGACAGCTCACTTCATCAGCGCCAAGGGCGAGAGCAACAACCGCTACAGCCATCCGGCATACCTGTTCCATCAGACCCATGTCAGCCTGCTGCTGCGCGAGATACTCGGCGAGGGCACGCGCACGGACTACCTCGTAGATGCGCTGCTGGCGCCGCTGTGGGCCGACGCGTTCCTGCACCAGCGCGAGGGGCGGGGAATGTCGGTGCAGGAGATGACAGAGAGCTGGTGCGCTCTCGCCACCGCGATCGTGTCGAGCGCGGACGTCAATGCCGGTCGAGGATGATCACCAGCTGCGCTTCTATCCAGTGCCGGGACCCGGTTTGCACGCTGTTTACGAAGAGGAAGATGGAGATCCGGCTGCAGGGTAGCTGAGACCCACGCGATCTATGGCGCTCTGGGAGCAGACCTCGCATTGCGCAAAAGTATTTGATTGTCGGTGTGAACGATTGCTTGCTTTTACGCAGCTAGCTGCGTAAAATACGCCGTATGCCGAGGCATGCAACCAATGTCGCTTACGCAGGCGTGCAGTTCGAGCGCGAGGCGCTGCGACGGCTTCCGACCATTCTCGAAGGCTTGCTCGACGAGCCAGACATCGGACCACCCCAGCAACCGACGCCCGACGGTGGCCTCGACGCGATTGTCAATAGCAACGGCCGCCTCTGGCTGATCGAGATCAAGTCAGCGGCCAGCCCTGGAGTTGTCGCATTGGCCGCAGAGCAGATGGCGCGCCTCGCGACCCATGACGGCATCGCCGTACTGGTCGTGCCGTTCATGACGCCAGCTGGCGCGAAAGCGGCCGAGGAGCGAGAGCTGAACTGGCTCGACCTCTCGGGAAACGCACACATCCGTGACAAGGATCTCTATGTCTCGATTCAAGGCCGACCCAATCAGTTCCCCGTCCGGGGTCGCCCTTCGTCTGCGTTTGCACCCAAGAGCTCTCGTGTAGCGCGAACGCTGCTGCTGGACCCCGAGCGCTGGTGGCGCCAAAAGGAGCTCGGCGAGCACACTGGCCTCGACGCCGGCCGCGTCTCGCGCGTCGTTCGACGACTGGATGACGATGAGCTCCTCGCTCGCGATCGAGCACTGCTGCGCCCCCGCGACCGTGACCTGCTGCTAGATGCATGGGCCGACGAGTACCGCTTCGGTCGCCACGACATCATCACCGGGCACATCTCCGGAAGTGGCATCGAGGCGGCGCGCGAACTCGACCATCGGCTACGTGACGCCGACGTCGAGCACGCGTTCACTGGGCTGCCAGCAGCGTGGGCGCTTGACCGCTCTGCCCGGTTCCGCCTCAACAGCGTCTACGTCCACGGCGACCCACGCGCCGCGGCGGATGCGATCGAGCTCCGATGTAACGAGCGCGGCGCCAACGTACAGCTCATCGGCCCCGACGACGACGGCGTCTTCGACGGCCAGCAGGACATCGACGAGTTGCCCTGCGTGTCGAGCGTGCAGGTCTACCTCGACCTCCTCGCCCTACCCGAGCGCGCTCGCGAGGCAGCCGAGGAGTTGCGCCACGACGGAGCGATCTGGCATGCCCGCCCCTGACAAGCCACGCCATCGCTCCGGCTACACGGCCGAGGAAACCGAACAAGTCAAGGCTGTGTGCCTTACCGTCGCAGTCACGCTCGCCTACGACCTCATCTACGTCATCCGCCACACCCCCGTCGGCACCGCCATCGCGGAACGTCTGCGCCTCCACGCCCAACTCCACGCCGAGATCGTCGCGCACGCTCTCGGGCTCCTGAACCGCGATTTCAATACGCCAGACAACATCGGTCCCCGCCGTGCAGCGGCCTTTGCATCACCGCCGACACCGAGCTCGACGACGCCGCCGCTGATGCGCACGGCTTCGTCGACGACCTACTACGCGCCACAACGAGACTCGGGCTGCGCCAGATCGACGTCTGAGCCGCGTCGGAGCGTTTCGTCCCAAGGCGATCGTATGGTGCGTGCGTGCCGAGGATCAGCGCCTTCTACGGGATCACGATCTGGATGTATTGGAATGAGGGCGCTCACGCACGTCCGCATTTCCACGCCCGCTACGCAGGGCAGACCGCGTCGGTAGATTTCGCTGGCACCGTGATCGCGGGCTCGCTTCCACGGCGCGCGCTCGTGCTGGTCGCAGAGTGGGTGGTTCTGCACGAGGACGAGCTTGCGGCGGACTGGGAGCGCGCGCGACAGGACGAGTCGCTGGAGCCGATCGATGCCCTGGCGTAACATGGCTTCCGTGGAGCAACTGCATGACGTCATCGGTGTGGAGGTCAGCGGCGAGTACCGACTGCGCCTGACCTTTGACGACGGAACAGTGGGCGAGGTCGACTTCGCGGGACGCGAGTGGCGAGGTGTCTTTGAGCCGCTGCGCGATCCCGATTACTTCGCGCGCGTGGCAGTTGACGCCGAGGCAGGCACCGTTACGTGGCCAAATGGTGCTGACATGGCCCCTGAGCCGCTCTACGCAGAGGCTCGTGAGAACGCGTCTCGCTCAGCTGGCGCTAGACGCTAAGCCAACCTCGCTGCCACTGCACGATGGTCGGGCACATCATCTAAAATCCCATCATGCTGACTGGGCTCGTCATCGGCACAATCATTGCAGTCGTGGGACTCTCGCAGTCATTTCCAAGGCGTCATGAGCCTGAGCCGCCGAACAGTCGATGGAAGCTTCCATCGCTGATCTTCATGGCAGCTACCTGCGTGGCCTTTATGGTTGCTGGTCCGTGGCTAGTGGTCTGGGCGGCGTTGTTTATTGTGCTCTTCGTGGCGATCGGCTTCGTGCTATGTGGGCGCAACCCTTGGTGGATGCAGGGCCGTCTCGATTGGCGGCGCCAGCGGTCCACAAGCGTGGAATAGCGCTCCCCTGAACGGTGGATAGCAAGGACCACGAGCGGCCAGCATGAACGGTATCGGTGTTGCCGAGATCAACCATTCCCACCGCGTGGTTTGTTTGCCGACAAGAAAAATGGGCCGTGCAGGAATCGAACCTGCAACCTTGGGCCTAAGAGGCCCATACATGCCACATGACGGGCTATTTCTGGCCTGATTTGGCGGCTTCAGCACGGCTATTGAGAGCCATTTTTGGGCATCTCTGTACCCATTCGTGTACCCACGCACCGGGTGTACCCACGACTGTACCCACGCTGGTAGAGTAGGCGCCCGTAAACGCGATCGCCCCCGCACTAGACGAGTCGCCAGGGGCCGGGACGCCCGAAGGAGGTCACTTAATGCCGGCAGCGAGCCCTAGCCCGAAAATCATCGTTCGAGAGCATGGCGGCCAGCCGTTTTACGAAGTCAAGTTCTTCTTTCGTGGCCGGCAGGTCAAGCGCAGGATCGGCCCGGCGTGGCTTGAGCGCGACCCCGGCACCCAGGGCTGGCGAAGGCACCATAAGCGGCGGGTGCCGGATGGCGTCTTTGATGAGGTCCGCGCCTCGGTGCGGGCGACGGACATCGTCGCCGAATGCGTGGCAGCCGAGGAAGACGCCGAGCGCGCCGAGCTGGAACGCCGGCAGGCCGGCGCGAGCTTCCGTGAGGTCGCGCACGCCTACTTGAAGTGGCTTGAGAGCGTGCAGGACGCCAAACCGTCGACCTTGCAAGGACATCGGTGCGTGCTCGCGGAGCCTGGCGTGCCCTACAAGCGCGGCAAGGGCACCACGGCCGGGTATGTGATGGCTGCACTCGGTGACCGGCCGGCTGCGCAGATCACCACCCGAGAGATCGAGACCCTGCTGGCCATGATCAGCGAGCGCACGATCGGCAAGCCAGATGAGGATGCGCAGGAGCCCGGGCGGAAGGTCACACCGCGGACGGTGAACAAGTACCGGGCGGTGATCAACGCGGTCTTCAACTATGGGTGCAGGCCCTCTACGTTCGCGCTGCCCGCCAACCCCGCCAAGAACGCGGACAAGCGCCGCGAACCGCATCCGGGCGTGCTGCTCTACTACACGCCCGAGGAAGTCGAGGCGATCGCCCGCGCACTCGCGGCCGGTGAGCACCGCGACCCTTCACGGCTGGCGGTCACGCCGGAGGTGATCGAGGCAGAACACGCTGAGGACCTGCAGGACGCTGAGCTTGTGCGTGTCGGCTACTACACCGGCCTGCGGATGGGTGAGCTGCGCGCGCTGCGCTGGCGCGACATCGACTTCGCCGACGCCGTGATCAAGTTCGACCGCGCAATCAGCGCCGGCGTCGAGTCGACCACCAAGTCCGGGCGCGTGCGGATCGTGCCGCTCTCAGACCAAGCCGCCTCCGCGCTCGAGCGCGTCAGCCGCCGCGAGGACTACACCAGCCCGAATGACCGCGTGTTCTGCAACGCCTACGGCCGCACCCTGGATGAGTCCGCGCTGCGCCGCCGCTACAAGCGCGCCCGTACCGTCGCAAAAGTCGAGCCGCTGCGCTTCCACGACCTACGGCACACCTTCGGCTCCCAGTTGGCCGCACGCGGCGTCGACATCGTAAAGATCAAGGAAGCAATGGGCCACGCACAGCTCAGCACCACCAGCCGCTACCTACACGCGCGGCCCGCTACGGACCAGGCGCGGCTCTTCACCGAGGCCTTCACACCCGCGACCCCAGGCCCGGTACTAGCAAGCATCTGACATGAGACGACCCCATGGCCCTATGTGGCTACTCGGCTCGCTCGCGACGTCTCGGTATCCATCACCAGCTCGCCGCAGCCGGATCGGACATCCGGCCCCGGACGCGTGCAGGCATAATCCTGCCCGCCAGCGTCGGCTTCGTCTTAACGCGACGGACAGCGCGCTGCATGAGAGCCGCCGCGCTTGGAGCCATGAGCCCCTCCGCAGTTCGTGCCCTTGATCTTTATTGCCACAGGCTGCGATTCAGAACCGCCGGCGCTCGATCGAAACTCGAAGTTGCCGGTGACGCGCAATACGCTTCCGGCGGCCAGTGCTCGGCGCGCTATCGCGTCAGGGCGCACTTCCACCGCGATCGTGCCCGCCGCTGCCGTACTGCCACCGCCGGCAAGCCGCACGAGCACTGGCACGCAGCGTCGAGCGTGACTGATCTCGCCCTCACCCCAGTGACTGGCGCGATCTCGGCACTTGCGCTGGCCGGTCTCGCTGGCCTCATGACGATAAAGCCGGCGCTGGCATTGGCGAATGACAGCAGCTTGAACTTGCTTTCCGCCGCTTTGCCCGGCGCGCTTGCGGCGGGAATCGCAAGCTGGTTGCTCATGTCACACCGGACGCGGCTGCGCCGGAAGATGTGGTGCATTCGCCGGTCTCGTCCTCGGTCTGATACCTGATCGCTTCCTGCTCGCCATCGGTCCCTTCGGCGCAAACCTGGACGCCGGATCCCGGCTCCAGCGGCATTCGTGACCCTACCCTTGACGGCACAGTGAGGCCTCTCATTTTCATCGGGCCACGCCTTGCCCACAATACGGACCATATTTCTCTGACACGAACTTGCAAATACTTACTGGCGTGACCCCTGTCTAGTGGTCAGAGCGATCTGGCCTCAAAGTAATGGCCAGATCAGCTCAAGGGCCTGTCAATGGGCGTTGTCACCCTACGCTTGCTATGTATGAACCTCTCCGTCGCGAGGACGAACGTCGCGACGCCAGCAAGTATTGCGGCATCGGCACCGCCAACCACCAAACTATGATTGGTTGGGGAAAGACGCGTCGGCGCGCCGGGAACGCCAGCGAGAAAATATCCCGCAGGCATTGGACGATAGCGATAAGCGACCACGAGCCCGCAAGCCCCGATCACCACTAGCAAGACCCCCACAATTATTAGCTTTCTCACTTAGATCCTCGACGACACTAGTGTACCAACGCATTTCGTGTGACCTCTGTGTAGTGGTCCAAATGGACCGTACACAGAGGTCACGCCACGTTCTCTTGGCCTTCAGCGCAATCAATCAGACTGACCGACCCAAAGTAGAGCCGAGCTTCGCTCCGGCTGCGGGAACAATCGCGAACCACAAGGCCGTGGCGTTGCTGGTGCGCCGCCTCGAACTACAAGGGCTCTCCAAAGAGCACAAGGGAGCTCATACGCCATGCCAGCCGTTACCCGCCCGAAGTTATAGGCGATCGGTGTCTACCACGTAGGAGTGCGAGGAAAAACACAAGCGGCTTTAGCCTATTTCGCGGCAGCCCCCTGAACGAAGGCATAGGCGCAGGCGCATCAACTAGAACCTGTTCGAGTTCCCGCTTGGCTAGCCGCTCACCGATTTGTGTAAGAGCTGTACCCGGGCCCGCATTGCCGCTCTCGCCTATGCGGTGACACGCTGCGCAGCCCGCGCCCGAACGCCACTCGTCGACCGAAATACCAGCGATCTAGGGCACGACGTCCCATACTCCGTACAGACGCCGATGCTTCAATGCGCAAAATGACAGGACCCCCACGCGACGGTTTTGACGACACCACCGTCGCGCTACCCACAGGACGCAGTCGTGAGCCGCTCTCGCCTGCTATCACCATCGTGATACCACTCACCGCACAGACGGCAATTATGACTGCGTAATACTTGGCTTTGAGCGTTCTCAGCAAAATGCCGACCTTGCTACTTGATGTCTGGGCGACGTATAGGCGGCACCTGTACGCGAGCGTCTTGTCTCATAGGCCCACCCCACCATACGTACAGCTCATCGGCCGTCACGGCATAGTGCGGCTCTGCATTCTCATCGGGCCATGGCTTCCCCGTAATACGGGCCATGTTTCTCTGAAATCCACTTGCAAACACCCGCAATGCCAAACTTAGGGCTCACGTCTCGGTTGATGCGGGGTGTATGACGTAGTTCCACTCGCCGTGGAAGGTGTCTCGTTCGATGTTCACGGCGTCGAGTTCTTGGTCTGTGACTTTGACGCCCTTGGGATAGTCGCGGTCGTCGAGTTGGGCGTATACCTTCAGGCCGGTGCTGGTGGTGGTGGCGGCGATCAGGTTGATGATGACCTCGTGGCTGATCAAGGGCTTGCCGCGCCAGTTCATGCTCATGAAGCTGAACAGGCGGTGCTCGATCTTGTTCCACTTCGAAGTGCCGGGCGGGAAGTGGCAGACGGCGATCCGCAGGCCCGTTTGGTCTGCGAGCTTTCCCAGCTCAACCTTCCATAGCCGTGTGCGGTAACTATTTGATCCGCCGCTGTCGGCCGTGATCGTCAGCTCCTCGGCATCCGGGTAGCGCTGCTTGCCGAGGCTCTCCCACCAACTCTGGATAGAGGCAGCCGCGAACTGGGCGGTGTCGCGGTCCACCCCGACGTTGACCCACCCCTCATCAAGGGTGAGATCCAATACCCCGTAAGGGATCGCGTGCCCCAACTCCTTGTCCTTGAAATCGTGGGTACGGACCTGCACTGGCTTTCCCTTCGGCTCGAGCTCCCGTCCGACGGCCTTGAAATCCCCGACCAGCTCGCGCTTCTTGGTATCCACACTGATCGCTGGCTCACCACGCTCGATCGCTTTTTGAACGACCGCGTTTATGTGCGCGAACTGCGCGTCACGATCCGGGTGGTCTGCCCCCTCCCTGGCCTTCTGGTTGGCCTGCAGGCTGTATCCCAACCGTTTCAGCAGGCGCAGGACTGTGCTGTCGCTCACCCCATAGCCACGCTCAGCGAGCGCCCCGGCGAGCTTCACAGCGCTCTTGGACGTCCACCGCAACGGCGAGCAGGGATCACCTCGAGTCTCGGGGGCCACCAGCCGCTCGAGCTCCTCTTCGATCCCGGGATGCGTCTCCTCGATCGGCTTATTACCCGCCCCCCGACGACGCACGCGACCCTCATCGAGCACCTCACTGGACTCCAGCTCACGAACACCACGACGAACCGTCTCCTGGTCAAGACCAGTCGCCCGCGCGACTGCCGCGATGCCCCCATACCCATGCGAACGAGCCTCTGCGGCCGCCCACAACCGCCGCCGGCGCTCATCCAACACGCCCTTCTCCCTCAACAGCCGAAAACGCTCCCCAATCGCCCGCTCATCAATCACACCAACAGGTTCTACACAACCCCCGCAAACCCTTCACTTATTGAGATGCGAGCCCTTAGCTCCTGCACGCGGTCGTTGTGGTTATCGCTTACATACAGGTCCCCTGCCGCGTCAAGCGCGATGCCCCACGGTCCGTTGAACTGGCCCTTCCCGGCGCCGGCGATGCCTGCGCGGCAGCCACTGGTGCAGATCTGAAATTTTTCTTCGCCGTTGCTGACGCCCCAGCCGATCGTCTTTACGAATGCACCTGAGGTCGTGAGCTCCTGCAGCCGGTTGTTGTTCAGCTCCGTGACATACAGATCGCTGCCGGAGAACGCGATGTTCAGCGGCCCCTCGAACTGTCCGTCGCCGGTGCCGGCCGAGCCGTAGCTGTGTAGATATTGGCCTTCAGCGTTGAACTCCTGGATACGATTGCTGTCGTATTCCGCGACCCACACGTCACCGCTCGAGTCGATTGCGACGCCCTGCGGCCAGTCGAGCTGGCCGGCCCCGGTACCCGCAGTTCCGGCCTGGCAGTAGCTCGTGCAATCCTGGAATTCTTCTTTTCGTTCCCCTCCTGGCTTCACAGCCCATCCAAACGCGCGCACGAACTGGCCCGAGGAATTAAGCTCGACGATGCGACTGTTGCCCGGGTCCGATACGTACACGTTCCCAGTCGACTTGTTGATTGCGATGCCCCACGGTTCTTTGAAGTTGCCGAGCCATTCACCGGCCGAGCCAAACTCTTTCAATAGAACCCCGCCACTGGAGAACTCGAGCACCCGGTCGCTGGTGTAGTCGGTCACCCACACATCGCCGTTCGCGTCGACCGCGGCGCTCACCGGCCGGCCCATGTTTGTGCCTTCCTGCCCGAACTGGTTGGCATAGATCGGCATCGTCTTTTCGGTGCCGGCCGGCTGGGTAAACACGGTCGTGGTGCCGGCCTTGGCATCCTTGAGCAGGTATTCGGAGATGCCCTGGCCGGCTTTTTCTTCTTTGCTTTCGAGGGTGAGGTTTTCATCGCCGAGCGGGGATTCGTATTCGCCTTTGCCCTTGGACGCGAAGGTCGTGCGTCCACCGCCCGAGGCAGTTAGCGCCACCGCGCCTTCGGGGAGCCTCACAAGGCTCTGCGACGCGCCGAGGTTGACAGCCCACTGCGGACCCAGCGGACCTTCGCTGCCCGCAGTTAGATCACGCGACTGGTAAGTCCGTGCGACCGCGGCGACCCCGCCCAGCGATACGTCGGTGGCATTTAGCGTGAACTGTCCCGTCGTCGGGTCAACGGCGCCTGGACCGACAGCTACTGGGCTTGCGTGGCGAACGTCGAACGTGAATTCCTTGGCTGAAACGTTGTCTGCGTTATCTGTCGCGGTCTCGACCAGCCGGTGCACGCCTTCGCTCAGGTTTTCGGCGTGCAACGTGTAGCTGCCGCTCCCAGTGCAGGGACCTTCTGAGCAGGATGCGCCCGCGATCGTCGTTTCCGTGCCGCCGTCGATGGAGACCGTGATCGACTTCACGCCCGAGCTTTTCTTTTTTTCTGGACCCGAATCGGTCGCCGAGATCGTAAGAGTATGCATCGCAGCGCTGATTTCTCGTCTCGATGACCAGCCCGTCACTTCGAGGTTTTCCGGCGGCCTCGCATCAACCTTAACGTACTGTCGCTCGTGTCGCCGTAGAGCCCCGCAGCATCTTCCGCATAGAACCGGAAGCCATCTTCGCCTTCTGGCATGGACGGAAGATAGGTGTCCGGGCTGCTGTAGGTCTCGCTGCACTGGATACCAAGACACTTGCCTTCTTCGTTGCGGATGAATCTCTCTTCGGATTTGGTAGGACCTTCGAGCGCCACGAAGCTAACCCCGATCCCCGGATCATGCGCAGAGACTTCGAAGGCTCCAGAGTTCGGACCAAGCCAGCTACCAGCGCCATACAGGACATTCGTGCGGTTATCTGCTCCCGCGATCGTGGAGCTAGCCGTATTAAAGCCGCAATGTGGGCAGGCGGTCGTCGATTCCACTTCAGGGTGCTTAGAATCTTCTTGCGCCACATACACACGCGCCGCCCAGATATCAGTCCAAAACCCGTACAAGCTTTCATGCTTAGTGGTGTAATCCATCAACCTAACGTCGTTATTGCGCGGCGTTTCCAACGGTTCATGGAAATATCCGGAAGTCATCGACAGCGGTTCGTACTTGTACTCCGCCTGTTTTGACCCTCCCGACAGAAGCACATGGTTGTCCCGTCCTTCCGCGTTTGGCCCATAGTTATATTCGACTTCCGTGGTCGTTTCGCTGGGTTCATTGTAACCCTCAACCCACATTTCCAGATCATAGACGGTCGATTCGCCTTGCGTCTTGTACTGCACGCCAGCGTATTCACCGCCGTTGTATGCGCCATTCG
This sequence comes from uncultured Actinomycetota bacterium, assembly GCA_963805565.1. Classification (GTDB taxonomy): domain Bacteria; phylum Actinomycetota; class Thermoleophilia; order Solirubrobacterales; family Solirubrobacteraceae; genus Palsa-744. The sequence goes on from CAWDUK010000001.1 coordinate 645,778, forward strand.
GCTGGATTTCAAACGATTGATTGCACCAATACTCTTCGAGCCCACAGCTATAACTAGCTTTGTATGTATGGGCTTCGCTGAAGGACGACGAGTATACTGGCTTCCAGTTACTTGCGCAGTGCTGGACTTCCCAGTTTTCACACCAGCCGCCCTTGTACGGTTCGACCGGCCATACGGCCCCCGTCAAACTGCGATCTTCAGTCCAGACGTATTCCGGATCGACTGATATCGGGAACTGATAGGCGCCCGACGCGTCGTGCACTTGCAAGCTCAACATGTCCCCGTTGATCACGCTCATTGTGACCGGCACGCGTTGGCCAGCAGCGTCCACCGCGGTCGGCGGCATTATCAGACCGAGCGTAACTTCACCTGCCACAACCCTCGCAGGAGCACCCTGCTCACCCTGCACAAGCCTGGCGCCGCTCGGTAGGCCCACTCGGTAGTAGAGCGTATTGGGACTTTCGACCGAACGCAGCATCGCGTTCAGCGCAACGCCCATTGTTGTTGGCGTCACCACCGTATCCTCATCGGTCTGCGTATTTGCAAAGATCACGCTCGCGCCATCCATTGCCCCTTCAGAACCAGCCAGAGAGCCGCCCCTCGCATTCGCCGGGGTCAGCGAGACCCCGGCATCAGGCAGTTGCACGCCTTCGCTTGCATGCGATGGGATCAGCACCCCCACGACCGGCCGCACCGACTCAAACGCACCACCAACACGTTGGAGCGCAAGATCCACAGGCGCAAAATGTCCAGGCGAGGTTTCGACGGCCATCGGCTGTTTTGATTCGACCACGCCACGAGCATGGTGTCCAATCGCGACCTGCGCCGTACGCGCCGAAAGCAGCCGCGTCACTCGCTGCCCACGGGCAAGCGATGGCAGCCCACCCGCAGGCCGCTCAAACTGCCTAGTGTCCTGAGTCTTAAGTTCGGGGAGTAAGTGTGGTATTATGCCGTATGGCTACTACTCTCGGTCGTCCGAAGGCGGTTTTGGAGCTCACTGACGGTGAGTGTGCGCAGTTGCAGGGGTGGACTCGTAGGCGTCGTACCGCGCAGGGGTTGGCGTTGCGCTCGCAGATCGTGCTTGCGTGCGCGAATGGGCACTCCAATAAGGAGGTCGCGGCCCGGCTTTCAGTGAGCGCGGCGACGGTCGGGAAGTGGCGGCGGCGGTTTCTCGCCGACAGGCTCGATGGGCTCGTGGACGAGCCGCGGTCTGGGCGTCCCAGGACGGTCGCTGATGAGCGCGTCGAGGATGTGATCGTCAAAACATTGGAGACCGCGCCGCCGGATGGAGGAACGCACTGGTCCACACGCCAGATGGCCGCCAAGACCGGGCTCTCGCAGTCGACGATCTCGCGTGTGTGGCGGGCGTTTGGGCTGCAGCCTCACCGAGTGGAGCACTGGAAGCTCTCCAAGGACCCGTTGTTCGTCGAAAAGGTCAGGGACATCGTCGGGCTCTACCTGGATCCGCCTGAGCGAGCACTGGTCTTGTGCGTGGACGAGAAGAGTCAAATACAAGCACTGGACCGCACTCAGCCGATCCTCCCGATCATGCCCGGTGTCCCCGAGCGCGCCACTCACGACTATAAGCGTCACGGCACGAGCAGCCTATTCGCAGCGTTGAATGTGGCTTCGGGCAAGGTGATCGGGTCGCTGCACTCGCGCCACCGCGCGATCGAGTTCAAGAAATTCCTTCAGAAGATCGACGACGAGGTACCCGCCGACCTGGACGTGCACCTCATCCTCGATAACTACTCAACGCACAAGACCCCCGCCATCAAGCGCTGGCTCGCGGCCCACCCCCGGTTCCATTTGCACTTCACCCCGACCGGCTCATCGTGGCTGAACCTCGTCGAGCGCTGGTTCGGCGAGCTCACCTCACGCAAGCTCCGACGCGGCACACACCGCTCCGTCCGCGAACTCAACCACGACATCCGCGACTGGATGGACCACTGGAACGAGAACCCCCGCCCCTACGTCTGGACCAAGACCGCCGAGCAAATACTCAACACACTCGCAGCATATTGCGAACGAATTTCAGACTCAGGACACTAGCAAACGTTGCACGATCCACCCGTGCGGCACGCGCAGCACCTAGGTGCGCGAACTCCATCCGCGAACGCAACCTGGACGCATTGTTCAACCGAGCTACGCCCGTCTCGCGTGAGAATTCGGCCTCGCCGGTCGCCAAGCCATTCACGCTCGGCAACGCGCCCAGCGCACCACCAGCCGCACCCAACATCTCGACGTCGCTGCCAGGCACCCTCGGCCCAGCCGCCACGGGCGCGCCGGCTGACAGCAAGACCGTCAACGCAACGAACGCGGTCACGCAACATGCAACCGCAACCCCCACGATCCATCGCATTGACCTCATCCCCTGGCTCCCCCTTGCGGATTATGATTGGAAGTGCGCCGCTTATTTGCATCGTGCTTGGATGCGTGTGCCGCGGCACGCTACGGCATCCCGCCGACGATTGCTAATTCCAATTTGGAATCAGCTCGAATAGTCGCGATAGCCAGGCTTCAGCTCAGGCGGCGGAACGGGCCTCCTCAACCAGTCTCTGGTATCTCACGAGCAGATCCCGACCCTCCGCCAACACGACCTGACCTGCAGCAGTGAGATCGACCCCTCGAGACTTGTCCCGAACCAGAAGCGAAACCCCTATCTGCCGCTCAAAAGCCCGAATGATCCTGCTCACCGCAGGCTGCCCAAGCCCCAAGCGGCTAGCTGCACGACCGAAATGCCGCTCCTCTGCAACCGCCACATAGCATCGCAAAAGACGTAGATCCGATGGGACCAGCGGCCCACCCAGTCCAGTCCCGCTACTCACAGGAGCTTCAACGCCGCTCATCGCGGACACCGCATGGGGCAGGTCGAGAACCCCGCGAGCACAGCGACCACGAACATGCAGATCATGGCCCAACGGAGCTTCCGCCAGATCGCAGCACCACCCTACCCCGCCGTCGCCGCCGCCCGAAGACCCGGTTGTGAGCTGCTTGCAAGCGTGCTGGTGCCCACCAGTTCGCTTCACCGAACAGCACCATCAGAGAAGGCGCTAGCAGGGCTCGAACGACGCTCGCGTCGATCAAAACCATCAGCGAGACGCCTAGTGTCCTGAGTCTTAAGTTCGGGGAGTAAGTGTGGTATTATGCCGTATGGCTGCTACTCTCGGTCGTCCGAAGGCGGTTTTGGAGCTCACTGACGGTGAGTGTGCGCAGTTGCAGGGGTGGACTCGTAGGCGTCGTACCGCGCAGGGGTTGGCGTTGCGCTCGCAGATCGTGCTTGCGTGCGCGAATGGGCACTCCAACAAGGAGGTCGCGGCCCGGCTTTCAGTGAGCGCGGCGACGGTCGGGAAGTGGCGGCGGCGGTTTCTCGCCGACAGGCTCGATGGGCTCGTGGACGAGCCGCGGTCTGGGCGTCCCAGGACGGTCGCTGATGAGCGCGTCGAGGATGTGATCGTCAAAACATTGGAGACCGCGCCGCCGGATGGAGGAACGCACTGGTCCACACGCCAGATGGCCGCCAAGACCGGGCTCTCGCAGTCGACGATCTCGCGTGTGTGGCGGGCGTTTGGGCTGCAGCCTCACCGAGTGGAGCACTGGAAGCTCTCCAAGGACCCGTTGTTCGTCGAAAAGGTCAGGGACATCGTCGGGCTCTACCTGGATCCGCCTGAGCGAGCACTGGTCTTGTGCGTGGACGAGAAGAGTCAAATACAAGCACTGGACCGCACTCAGCCGATCCTCCCGATCATGCCCGGTGTCCCCGAGCGCGCCACTCACGACTATAAGCGTCACGGCACGAGCAGCCTATTCGCAGCGTTGAATGTGGCTTCGGGCAAGGTGATCGGGTCGCTGCACTCGCGCCACCGCGCGATCGAGTTCAAGAAATTCCTTCAGAAGATCGACGACGAGGTACCCGCCGACCTGGACGTGCACCTCATCCTCGATAACTACTCAACGCACAAGACCCCCGCCATCAAGCGCTGGCTCGCGGCCCACCCCCGGTTCCATTTGCACTTCACCCCGACCGGCTCATCGTGGCTGAACCTCGTCGAGCGCTGGTTCGGCGAGCTCACCTCACGCAAGCTCCGACGCGGCACACACCGCTCCGTCCGCGAACTCAACCACGACATCCGCGACTGGATGGACCACTGGAACGAGAACCCCCGCCCCTACGTCTGGACCAAGACCGCCGAGCAAATACTCAACACACTCGCAGCATATTACGAACGAATTTCAGACTCAGGACACTAGGCAGCACTCGTGGGCGGCTGGCATCGGCCAACCTTGATCGTGCTGAGCTGGGCTCTGGACGCGAGCGTCATGCTGGTGGTTCTGCTTCGCCTTCGCAGGTTTCGCGGGCTTCGCGAGCTGTCGCCGCCAGCTTCTGCGTAAACAGCGTTCTACCGCCGGGTCCACGCAAGACCAGCAGGCTCGGAGTGGCTGTAAAAGCTGCATACGCGAGCACACTGTGAGAGTGAAGGCTCGCCGGTATTCGCACGCGACGCAGCTGCGTAAGGCCGCCAGTGCTGCGCGCCCACAGAGTGTCGCGGGTATCGTTCAGAACGCCGTAGAGGATCGCGTATTCGCGAGGCTGGCAGCCATCGTCGATCTGCCAGGCAAACTGGCCGCCCGTATCGCGTTCGATTCCTCCAAAGCCCGGTTCGCCGGCAACTTCGATCTCCAGCGACACTTGAGCCGGTCTGGGCGGCTCTTCACCCGGCTCTCCGTTGCTGCCGATGATCGAGAACCGAGGCCCGCCGGACACCCTCCCGCTCGTGATCCAGCGGACACTGCCCGGCCAGACGAAAGGCCACTGCGAAGGGCATCTCGGTGTCGCGCGCCGCAGACTCAGCGTCCTCGACGACCTCCCACGGCTATCCAGCTCAGTGATTGAGACAGGCGGAGAAGACCAGACCTGCACAGCCTGATAGTAGAAGCCATACGGTCCACCGAGCCCGCGCGGCACAACCGCGACGCGCGAGACGATCTGCCGGCCGTCAGCCAACGCAAGCCGCACACGGCGGGCATCCGCAACCGTCTGCGCTTCAATCGTGAGGTTTTCCTGCTGGCACCGCACACGCGGCGCCAGCGGTCGCGAGCGAGACAAGCAAGCCACCCTCGGTTCGCCGGAAATAGACAGGGATTCTTCTGCGCTGGGCCGCGTGGTTTCCACAACATCAACTTGGCTTCCACAAGTCCTGCGCATGGCGAAAGCTTCGACCAGAGATCCACCTCTTGAGCCGCCACGATGCCTCGAAGGTTCGACCCACATGATGTAAGTGCTGCCAGCCGCCGTCTTGCCCTTGCCGATTGCGGTGGCGCCCTTAGGCACCAGTTTCTGTTTTTTGCTGGGCTTTGTGAATTCCTCGATTTCTGCTTCGCTTGTCACACCAAGAGCGATCCTGATGTGCTGCTCGACCGTTGCAATATGCTCAAGCGCTCCCCGGTCTTGCTTCACGACGCTCGCAAGACGCAGCACAAACGCCCTCGCACGCGACCCTTCGTAGCGGCTCACAGGGTTGGTGAACGACCCGGATGGCGCTCTCACAAAGAGAAGGCTGAAGGGCTGTTGCACCGCCTTGTGTTCGCGCTCCAACGCCGCTGTTGCGGTAGGCAGCCTCTGATAGCCACTGCGCACCCACGTCTCCATATCTGCGCACACCGCCGGCAGAACACCATCCACTTCCCATTCCGTGGCCCTGGCGTTCGCGTGCTCGAACGCGGTGACAGCCTCATCGCTCCACCGCAGCATCAACACCTTGCGCGCAAACGCAACCGTAGCCTGCCGGTACGACCCATCTCGGGTCAGCCCGATCGCTCGTGTCAGCTCATAGGTGAGATCGCTCCACTGACGACGCATGCGGGCGTCTTCGCCTTCTTGCCGCGGCGAGCGCGCCGACCCACGCGTGCGCTGCATCCTCTGCTGCACCCCGGCAACGACACCCGGACATTCGCCGCCAAGCCTGCCAGCGAGCCCTTCCACCGCCGCCAGCGACGCGGGTGCAGCGGCAGCCACCGCCTGCTCATAGACCAACTCCGCCCTGCGATACGCAACCGTCGCCGCGCGATCACCCGCGGACGCCACAGCACCAGGGCCGGCAATCGACCGATCAGGAGCCGCCGTCGTGACGGCCACCACAGCGAGACCAACGCCGACAGCGGCCACCGCCGCAAGCCAATACCAACTCCACCGCCGTTGTCTCGTCACGAGCCTCATCATCCCAGAGTCAAGCTATTCGTCGGCCGGCTCGGCGAGCAGGGCCTGCGGGGTGATGATCCGGACGCCCTGGTGCTTGCCGACCGGCAGCAGGTGCCGGCGGTCACCGGAGACGAGAACCTGAACGTCCGCGGCCAGCGCGCACGCCAAGACGACATCATCGTCAGGATCTCCGGTGATCGCCGGCGGCGTTGCCGCAGGCGCCCCGACCCGTGCGCTGGCAAGATCGATCAGAAAGCCAACGATCTCTTCTATGCGCTGTCCCTCGAAGCCAAGCTTGACCGCCAAGACTCGCCGAAGCTCATCGAGCACGGGGTCCGCGAGCACCAACACGACACGGCCGTCGACGGCCGCCTCGATCACGCGGCTCGGCGGCCCGCCGGCGATGAAAGCCGAAACCAGGACGTTGGTGTCGCAAAGCGCCCTCGGGGTCACCGAGACCGGGCGCGCAACTCGTCGATCAGCCCCTCGACGTCCTCCGGTCCGACGCCACGGGCCTCGGCCCTATCGCGTCCGTAGCGCCGCAGATCGACGAGGTGCTCATGCTTGAGATGGCGCTGCAGCGCGTCGCGGACGACCTCGCTCTTGGTCTTGCCGGTAGCGCGCGCAAGTGCCTCCGCCTCCGCGGCCAGCTCATCAGGCACAGACACTGAAAGCAAACGCGACATATGCGATCAGCATATCGTCCTTCGCAGCCCACGACCGGCGCCTGAACGCACCATTCCCAGCCCAAAGCTGTACCCATGGACTGTACCCACGCCCCAAACCCGCTCCCCGCGCCCGCCCTCAGAAAGCACAAAACCCGCATTGCAATGCGGGTTTCGGCCGATGGGCCGTGCAGGAATCGAACCTGCAACCTTGGGCTTAAGAGGCCCCTGCTCTGCCAATTGAGCTAACGGCCCGAGGGGTGGCCTGCTACAGGCCGGCTCGACTGCGAATTCTACCGGCCCGGGCCGCAAGGCGACTGCGCGGCACAGCAGACCCCCGCCAAATCTATCCCTGAAAGACGACCGTGCGCGTCCCATCGACGATTACGCGATCGTCGAGGTGCAGCGCCACCGCCCGCGCGAGCACGACGCGCTCGATGTCCCTGCCAACGCGTTCGAGCTCCCTGGCGCTTTGCCCGTGCTGCACCCGCTCGACGTCCTGCTCGATGATCGGGCCGCCGTCGAGCTCGGCGGTGACGTAGTGCGCGGTCGCGCCGATCAGCTTCACGCCGCGCTCGCGGGCGCGCCGGTAGGGGTCGGCGCCGGCGAAGGCCGGTAGGAAGGAGTGATGGATGTTGATCACCGGCACCGCGAGCTGCTCGAGAAACTCGCCGCTGAGGATCTGCATGTAGCGTGCCAGCACGACCACGTCGACGCGTCCCTTCAGCAGCTCCAGCAGCTCGTGCTCAGCCTCCTGCTTGCGGTCCTTGCGTACAGGCACGTGGTGGTAGGCCACCCCCGCCGGCTCGACCTCCGAGCGCAGGTCGTCGTGGTTTGAGAGCACCGCGACGATCTCCGCCTCAAGCTCGCCTCGGCGCCAGCGCCAGAGCAGGTCGACTAGGCAGTGGTCGTGGCGGGAGACAAGAATCGCCATTCGCTGGCGCTCGCCGTAACGGCGGATCTCGAAGTCCATCGTAAAGCGATGCCCGACCTGCTCGGCGAAGCGCCGCTCGAGCTCGGCCGCGCGCTGCGGCATGCCGTCCAGCACGAACTCCGTGCGCAGGAAAAAGCGCCCGCCGGTCGGGTCGGATGAGTACTGGTGAGAGGAGACGATGTTCGCGCCCTCCTCGAAGAGAAAGCCTGAGACCGCCGCGACGATCCCCGGCCGATCGGGGCAGCCGATCAGCAGCCGCGCGGAGTACGGCGGCGGCTCTGCCGGTTGGGCGAGCATCGAGCCCAGCGGGTAGGCGATCTCCCCTGAGCCAGCCACCGTCGCACGCTGCTATTTCTTCTTGCCGACTGCAGACGAGGTGGCGCTCGTCGTGCTCGTCGTAGCCGCTGCTGTCCCGCCGGTCGCTGCCGCTGTCCCGCCGGCAGCCTTCTTCTTGGCTTCTTCTTCCTGGACACCCCGCTTGATCTTTTCGAGTTCGGCTTCCAGTAGCGCGCGCCTGGCCTTGGGCGCGAGTTCGACGGCCTTTTTGGTTGCCAGATCGCCTTGGCGTTCGTTGTGCGCGAGATACGCATATGTGGCCAGCTGCGAGTAGAGCGATGCGCTTTCCGGTTCTGCGGCGATGATGATCTGCAGCGCCTGCACCGCATTGGCCGGTTCGTTCAGCGCCGTAGTGGCGAAGATGTTCGCAACCTCCCTGGCCAGTTTGACGCTAGGCGGTTTCGGGTTCAGCGCGAGATAGTGGTTCCAGGAGTTGGCCGCATGGCGCAGCTGTTCCTTGCCCTTGGCGGTATAGGCTTCGGTGGTCGAGTTATACGATTCGCTCGCGTCGGCTTCGTGCATCTGCGCTTCGGCGAGTGAGACCCAGGCTGTGGCGTTGCTCGGGTTCTCGGCGATCTGCTTCTTGGCCGCGGTGATCTTCGCCGAGTAGGTGCTGTTTGCGTGGCCTTCTTTGCTGAGGCTTTCGAGCACGTTGCCGCCCAGGCCGCCCAGGCCCAGGAAGATCAGCGCCATCCCCATCAGCAGCGCAAGGCCGGAGTAGATCACCTTCACAGAGCGGCGTCTGCCGCGAGATCTCAGATCGAAGAGCATCCAGCTTGATTCTACGGTTGTGGCGCCACTGCCACCACGGAGGCAGCCATCGCCTCAGCTGTGCAGGTCGGGATCGATGTGGTCGAGCATCTCGCGTACCTGCGGATCGATCTGCTGCTCTGCTGCGCCGGGCGCGCTGGCAGCGGGCTCAGACGGCGCATCTGCAGATGGCGCGCCCGCGCCAGAGGCGGCGGCCACGGCGAAGGCGGGCGCGCCCGCAGCCGCCCGTTGTTCCCTGGCGGCGCGCCGCTTGGCCAGGACTGCCGCCAGCAGCACGCTGAGCTCATAGAGCAGGTAGAGCGGCAATGTCTCCAGCACCATCGTGGTCACGTCGCCGGGCAGGATTGCCGCAACCAGCGCGCAGAACACCAGCGCGTAGCGCCTGGCTTTACGCAACTGCTTGGGCGTGACGATGCCCGCCTGGGTGACACCGAGCACGGCGACAGGGACCTGGAAGATCAGACCCATCGCGATCAGCATCATCGCCGCAAATTTGTAGTAGGAGTTGCCCTGGACCAGGACGTTGAACTCGCCGCTGTTGAAGTTCTGGAAGAAGTGGACGGCCGCCGGCAGCACCACGAAGTAGCCGAACACCACCCCGGCGACGAACAGAAACGGCACCGCCATCAGCAGTGGCAGCGCCACACGCCGCTCGGAAGGACTGAAGGCCGGCAGGATGAACCCGTAGAGCTGGAAGAGCAGCACCGGCAGCGAGAGCAGCAGCGCGAAGTAGAGAGTGACCGTGATGGTCGCGGTGAACGGTTCGCCGAAGCCGATCGTGGTCGGGTTGTAGCCTTCCGGTTTGGTCGGGATTGCGGCGACGCTGGCTTTCAGTCGCGGCAGCCGCGCCGCCAGTTCGCTGCGCGCGGAGTTCGAGAGTCCGCTGCCGGGGGCACTCAGGATCTTGGTGCTCGCTTCGATTTCACCGGCCACCTTGCGCAGCGCGCGCTGCACCTCCCAGGTCTTGCCGGCTGGGCCTTCCCCGCGCTGCACCTGCGCGCGCGTCTGCTGCTCCAGCGGCGTGTTGATCACGTGCAGCAGCGTTTTGTTCTGCCAGAAGCAGAGTCCGAACGCGACCACGAACGCCAGCCCGCCGACGATCAGACGAGTACGCAGCTCATCTAGGTGATCCACGAGGGTCATTCGCTCCTCGTGGCCGATCATGCGGATTGCGGTTGCCATTCTCGTCGCCCGGTACCGCACACCGCGGCGGTAAATCGGGCTGCCTCCAGGTTATCCAACGCTCGGCCGCCCCGGTGCGGGGCGTGCAGGAGAGGCTAAAGCGGCCCCTGCAAGTGGTCGATGACGGTGGCGAGGAAGCCATCATGCGACCTGAAGAGAGCCACAGAATCCATCATCATGTAAAGCTGCCCGACGGCAGGGACATCGAGGTCGTCTACCTCGAGCATGGGCTGCGCGAAGCAGATAGCTGCCAGCAGGGCGGCGGCCTCGCACTGCACGTCTGCTTTCACTGCGGCAGCGAGCTCGTCCATCCGCTCGACTGGACAGATGAAGGCGGTGAGGGCTGGCGGTTGCTGCTGCGCTGCCCCGAATGCGAGGCCACGCGCGAGGGCGTCTTCACCAAGGATGAGATCGACGTCCTGGAGGACGAGCTGGACCGCGGCATCGGCTCTCTGCTCAGCGACCTGCGCCGGATGACGCACACCAACATGTGCGAGGAGATCGAATTCTTCGTCCGGGCGCTGCAGGCAGACGTGATCGTGCCCTCGGATTTCGAGCGCTGAGAGCGTCTGGCCGCAGGGCCGGCGGCGCTGAGCAGGTCAGCTGAAACGCTCGACGACTGCGTCGGCGACCATGTCGAGCAGCCCGAAGCCGCCGCTTGGCAGGCACTGCGGCAGCTCCTGCTTGGCCTGCGCGACTATCTCGAACGCATGCCCGCGCGCGTCATCCAGCGCGCCGGTCGCCGCGATCCGATCGCACAGCGCCTCGGCCTCCCGTGCGCCGCGCAGGCGCGAGAGGTCTTCCTCGGCAAGCCGTGCATCACGCTGCCGGGCAAGAATCAGCGGCAGTGTCACGGTGCCATCGAGCAGATCGGTGCCGCGCGGCTTGCCGGTGCGCTCGACTGGCCCCGAGACGTCGAGCACGTCATCCAGCAGCTGAAAGGCGAGGCCGATGCGGCGCGCGAATGCGCCGAGCGCGTCTGCCAGCGCTGAGGAGCCCTCCACCGCGAGCAACGCGCCGAGGCGACATGCCGCCTCGAACAGCGCCGCGGTCTTCAGCTCGCAGCGCAGCATGTAGCGCTTCACCGGCACTTCGGCGGCATAGGCATCCTCGCGTTGCAACAGCTCGCCGGTCGCAAGCGAGGAGCTCGCATCCGAGAGAGCGCGCAGCTGCAGAACGTCGCCGTTGCGCGCGAGCTCCGCAAAGGCGCGTGAGAAAAGCAGATCGCCAGTGGCCACCGCGGTCTCGCGGCCGGCTGCATGCGCTACTGTCGGCCGCCCGCGTCGCAGCTGAGCCCCGTCGATCACGTCGTCGTGCACCAGCGTGGCGGAGTGAACGAGCTCGACGGCCGCGGCGGCGCGCACGAGCGCATCCTCGCCCTCCTGCGTCGGCGCCGGGCCACCGGCAGACTCGGCGGCGAGCACGACCAGCAGTGGTCGCAGCCGCTTGCCTCCCGCTGCAATCGTCTCGCGCGCGTGCTCGCCCAGAGGCACACCCGCCTCGGCGCTGACCCGTTGCAAGTAGCGCTCGATGCTCGCCATGCGCTGCGCAAGCAGCTCGCCGCCACGCGCGATGATCGCGCTCAGGCCCTCGGCCGCCGCGCGATCGAGATCGGCGTGCACCTCGCCGTCGAGCTCCGGGTGCTCCACCGCGCCGCTGCGAAGGGAGCCGAGAATCCGCATCAGCGGCCCTTCACCGTGCCGGCGTGAATCGCGATGATGCCGCCCGCCGTGAGGATCCATTTGACCTCGGCAAGACCGGCGCTCTGCATCTCGGCAGCCAGGGCGGGCGGGGCAGGAAAGCGCTTGACCGAATTGGGCAGGTAGGTGTAAGCGTCGGCGATGCTCGCGCGATCGCCGTCAACCGCGGAGTCCGCCACGCCCTGGCCCGCATGCCGCCGGGCTCCGGCGAGCTTGGCCAGCGCGCCGGCGAGCTCGCCGAGCCGGGGAACCGCACGATCGAACCACAGCCTGTAGAAGAGCGAGAGCGGCGGTTTGGTGGGGGTCGTGATCTCCAGCACGACGACCCGCCCCCCAGGGCGCACGACCCGTGCCATCTCGCTGAGTCCGGCGCCAAGATCGCCGAAGTTGCGCGCGCCGAAGCCGACGGTCGCAGCGTCGAAGCTCGCGTCCGCATATGGCAGCGCGGTGGCGTCCGCCCACTCGAAGCTCAGGCCGGCGGCGCCTGCGCTGCTCCCCTTCGCCTTGGCCCGCAGCAGCATCGCCTCGGAGAAGTCGCTGCCGATCACCTCCCCGCCGGCGCCGACTCGTCGCGATAGCTCCAGCGCGAGGTCGCCTGTGCCGGTGGCCACGTCCAGCACCCGGCTGCCGGGGGCGATCTGGGCAAGGTCGGCGGCGCGGGCACGCCAGCGATGGTGCAGGCCCGCGGTCATCACGCCGTTGAGCAGGTCATAGACCCCGGCGATGCGATCGAACATCGCTGCGACCTGGCCCGCCTCCATGCGGCCCGCCGCCGCGGCTCCGTTGCTGGTGGGCATCTGTGCAGCCTATCCCGCAGGCGCGCCAGGCGCCCGGCAGATCGCGCGCAAGCGAGCGGGCATCACAGAGGGACCGGCTACTTCAGGTTCGACAGGAAGTAGACGATGTCTTGCAGCTTTTTCGCCGGCAGGCCCTTGAAGGAGGGCATCGGCGCCGTCGGGTTGACGAGCGTTCTGGCGATGCCTTCAGCGGGGATCCTGGCGCCGATAGTGGTCAGCGGAGGCCCCGGGCCGGGGTTGCCGTTTTCGCCGATTTTGTGGCAGGCCTCACAGCCCGTGGCCGCGATCGCCAGCCGGCCGGCTTCAAACTTCGCCACCGCGGCTGGGCCCCGTTTGATGATTGTGTTGGGCGTCTTCCATTCCAGCGCGTATGGGGAACCGGCGTGAGCGCCGCTCCAGGTCAGATAGAACATCGCGCCGATCACGAAGATGCCGCTCAGCGTCGCGATCGGACGCCGCTCAGGACGCCGCTCCGGGCCGCGGTCGTAGAACGGCAGCAGGAACAGCAGGATCATGCCAAGTGTGGGGATGCCGATCGTCGCCAGCGGCACAAGGCTCGGCGGCTTGATCACACGCAGGACCTCGAAGAGGAAGAAGAAGTACCACTCCGGGCGCGGCTCGTAGCTGGTGGTGACGGGGTTGGCCTTCGCGCCAAGCTCCACGCCGAGGGTCAGCGAGGCCAGGATGATGATCAGCATCACGATGCAGGCCATCAGCGAGTCCTTGGCGACCGCATAGGGGAAGAACGGCTTGCCTTCGGACTTCAGGATGCCGTACTCGCGGAGGTACTCCTCCTTCTCACGCTGGTTCATGCGGCGCTCATGCCTCCGTCTTGCGAAGCTCGGGGTCTTGCTTGGCTTTGATCCACGGCGGCGCGGTGGTGCCGAGCTTGGCGACCAGGTACAGGTGCGCGCCCAGCAGCGCGGCGATCAAACCGGGCACGAGCAGCATGTGGATCGCGTAGAAGCGCGAGAGCGTCGTCGCCCCGAATTCCGGCCCGGCGCGCAGGAAGTCACTCAGGTAGGGGCCGAGCAGCGGGCCGGTGCCGTTGATGTTCACGCCCACGATCGTCGCCCAGTAGGCCCGCTCGTCGAAGGGCAGCAGGTAGCCGGTGAAGGACATCACCATCGTGAGGATCAGCAGCACCACGCCGATCACCCAGTTGAGCTCGCGCGGGTACTTGTAGGCGCCGAAGAAGAAGGTTCTGCCCATGTGCAGGAACACGAGCACGACCATCACGCTCGCGCCCCACTTGTGCATGCCGCGCACGAAAGCGCCGAGGAAGACGTCGTTAGTCACGTAACGGATCGATTCGTAGGCGCCGCCGCTCACGTCCGGCCGGTAGAACATCGCCAGAAAGACGCCGGTGACCGCCTGGCTGAGGAAGGCGAACATCGTCGCCGAGCCCAGCGTGTAGAACCAGTTGGTGCCCTTGGGCACCTTGCGGAAGAGCAGCCAGCGCCCCGCGCCGGAGAGGGAGGTGCGCTCGTCGACCCAGTTGACTACGGTCGTGCCTGCTTCGCCGGCCTGATCGAGCGGGGTGGCCTTGCCGTTGCCTTCGCCGGGGCGCATCGGCGGCGGCTTGAGTGCTGGCGGGATTGGTGGTGCTGGCAGCTTCGGCATCGCTTCGGTGCTCTAGATCCTGATCGAAGGACGAGAGGGATACAGGTACTGGCCGATGCCGTCGATCGGCTCGCCGGAGTCGCGCGGCGAGAAGCGGCGCAGTTCGCTGTTGACGGAGAAGCGCGGGCCGATTTCGACCAGGCCCTCTGCGTTCACGCGCGTGAAGAAGCGGTCCAACGGGCGCGGCGGCGGGCCGGCCACACGCTCGCCGAGCAGGTTGTAGACACCGCCGTGGCAGGGGCAGATGAAGCGCTTGGCAGCATCGACCCAGCGCACCGAGCAGCCCAGGTGCGCGCAGCGGCTCGTGATCGCGATGTAGGGCGTGTTCTTGTCGTACTTGTCCGTGTCGATCTTGTCGTTGTGCTGGCGCACGTAGATCGTCGTCCTGCCGATCTCGCCGATGCCCGGCGTGATCGTGATGTCGACCGGCACGTAGTTGTCGTTGGTGAACATGTCCTGCGGCCCGGCCACCACCCAACGGTGGGGTTGTTCTTTGAAGATCGGGCCAATCGCGAAGGCGAGTGTAGGCAGCGCGAAGGAGGCCGCGGCGATCGCGCCGGCTGTGTGGGCGGTGCCGGTCATGAAGCGTCTGCGGGTGACCGTCTCACCCTCGAAGGCGCCTGGGATCAGGCGATCTGAGGTGTAACGCGACTGCTGCATCTTGCGGTTGCTTGCCATCGGCGGGAAGAATATCGCCTGGGTCGCGACGGTGGCGCGGAGCGCAGTCAGACAGGCGGCGCGGCGGCGGCCCTCATTGCTGGGAGCGCCTCACTGGAGCCGGCGCGTACGAGTTCCTTGGCGCGTTGATGGGGGGCGCTGCCGCCCCAGCCGATCGCATATGCGCCCGCCCACCAGATCTCCTGCGCCAGCTCAGGGCGCCCGCCGCCGTGGGCCAGAGCGCAGAGCGTGATCACATCGGCCAGCTCGGCCACGGCCGCGATGTCGCCGAGACCGACCAGTCGGGCAAGACCGAACGCATAGAGCTGATCGCCGGCGAGCAGCGCAAGATCGGCCTCCGAGGTCCGCAGCAGCCGGGGGGTCATGTAATGCAGCAGATAGCCCTCGTAGATGGCCTCGACCAGCAACTCGTACTCCGCGGGATCGCCGCTGGCTCGCGGTCCCGACGCCGCCAGCTGCGCAGGCCCCGCCGAGCGGGCGCTATCGCCATCCAGCACAGGCTGTCCGTCCTGATGCACCAGCAGCGTCGCGATCACGCCGCCTCTGTCCTGCAGCAGCGCGGCCAGCCGCGGGAGGGCGCCTGACTCCACTGTGCTCATCGCAGCTCACCGAAGGCTTCGGAGGCGGCCTGCGCGGTGTGCTGCAGGTGGTCCTCTGTGTGCGCGAGCGACGGAAACCACGCCTCGAACTGCGAGGGAGGCGGATAGACGCCTCTGGCCAGCAGGCCCCTGCACCATGCGGCGTGCGCCGCCAGATCGCAGCTGGCGGCGTCGGCGAAGCTCTCCACCGCAGCTTTGCTGAAGAACACCGTGAGCAGACCGGGAGCGCTTGCCACCTGCACCCTGTCCTGCATGCCTGCGCTCTGCGCCGCCTGCGTAAGTGCGAAGGTCAGCCGCTGCGTGATCGCCGCAAGCCGCAGGTAGGCGGGCTCGTCGAGCATCCTCAGGCTGGCAAGACCGGCCGCCACGGCGAGTGGGTTGCCCGAGAGCGTCCCGGCCTGGTAGACCTCGCCGGCGGGCGCGAGCATCCCCATCAGCGCTGCCGGCCCACCGACCGCGCCGGCGGGCAGCCCGCCGCCCATCACCTTGCCCATGATCGTCAGGTCGGCCCGCACGCCCAGCAGCTCCTGAGCGCCGCCGCGGGCGACGCGAAAGCCGCTGATCACCTCGTCGAGCACCAGCAGCGCGCCGCTGTCATCCGCCAGCTCGCGCATCGTCTGCAGCATCCCCGCCCGCGGTTCCACGAGCCCCATGTTGGCGGGCAACGGCTCGGCGATGATCGCGGCTGGCGGCTCCCCGGCCATTGCGGCACGCAGCGCATCTGGGTCGTTCCAAGGCACCACCGTCGTCTCGGCGGCCGCGGCTGCGCTCACGCCTGGGCTCGAAGGCCGCGAGACGCCGCCCGTGCCAGTTGCCACGCCGGAGCCGGCCTCCGCCAGCAGCCCGTCGACGTGGCCGTGGTAGGCGCCGGCGAACTTCACGATTCGCGTGCGGCCCGTGGCTGCTCTTGCCAGCCGGATCGCGGTCATGCTCGCCTCAGTGCCGGAGCTCGTGGTGCGGACCATCTCGACCGAGTCCATCCGCGCAGCTATCTCCTGCGCCAGATCGACCTCGCCCTCGGTCGGCGCGCCGAACGTGGTGCCCCTGCCGGCGGCGCTTGCAATCGCAGCCAGCACCTGCGGGTGGGCGTGGCCGTGGATCAGCGGGCCCCAGGAGCAGACGTAGTCGACGTAGCGATTACCGTCGACGTCGATAATCTCCGCACCCTCCCCGCGCGCCACGAAGATCGGATCGCGCCCAATCGAGCGCATCGCGCGGACAGGCGAGTTGACGCCCCCGGGGATGCTTCTAAGCGCGCGAGCGTAGAGCTCGCGCGAACGGTCCTGCCTCACCCGCCCACGCCCGCGTGCTCGGCCTCCCACCGCTTGAACTCGCCGGTGAAATAGAGCAGCCGGATCTTCTTGAACTCCGTCGAGGAGTACAGCGTCGCCCGCTCATCGATCCCCGTCGCATCCGCGATCGAGTCGAGGATCGCGTCGCACTCCTGCTTGCTGCGCCCGTGGGCCATCGTGAAGACCGAGTAGGGCCAGTCGGGGTAGGTCGGGCGCTGGTAGCAGTGCGAGATGCCGCGCACCGCGGCCATCCGCTTGCCCGTGTCCATGATCTGCTCGTCCGGCACCTTCCAGACGCCCATGCCGTTGGCCGAGAAGCCGGCGCGGCGGTGGTAGAGGATCGCCGCCACGCGCCGCAGGATCTTGCGCTCCTGCATGCCCTGCAGGTGAGCAAGCAGCGCCTCCTGGCTTAGACCGAGCTCCTGCGCGGCCGGCGCATAGGGCTCTGCGATCACCGGCATGTCCCCCTGCAGCGCGCGGATGGTCGCGATGTCGAGCTCGTCATATGGCTGGCGCTCCAGCTCAACCGGCTCGCTGGCCTGCGCGGCTGCTGCTGAGAGCGCCTGCGTGTCGCCCTCCATCTCCAGGTCCATCCTGATCTTGAACAGCTTCAGGGTGGGCAGCTGGCGCACCGAGGTGGCGCCGGACTCCTGCGCGAGCACATCCAGCGTGCCCTGCAGGCCAAGCGGCGAGTCGGGCTCCACGGCGATCGTGAACCAGAGGTTGAAGTCGTGGTTTCGCAGGTAATTGTGCGAGACCCCGGGATGCTCGTTGATGACCTTCGCCGCCCGGTGCGGCACCTCCGGGTCGACCTTCGCCGCCACCAGCATCGAGGAGTAGCCGAGCGCGCGCGTGTCGAAGATCGGCGTCACCTGGCGAATGATCCGCTTCTCCAGCAGCTCACTCACGCGTGCCATCACGTCCTGCTCGCCGACCCCGGCCCGCTCGGCGACCCGCAGGTACGGACGCGGCTCGATCGGGAAGCTGCCCTGCATCAGGTTCAGCAGCTTGCGGTCCATCTCATCGAGCGGGATCGCGGCGCCGTGGGTGCGGCTGCGCAGCTTGGGAACGGCGGTCTTGCCCGCCGCCGTCGGCTCGGCAGCTACCGGGTCTCCGAGAGCCACTTGGCGGCCTCCTTGGCGTGGTAGGTGATGATGATGTCAGCGCCACTGCGGCGCAGCGAGGTGAGGATCTCCAGCACGCTGGCGCGCTCGTCTAGGTAGCCGGCGGCAGCGGCGGCCTTGACCATCGCGTACTCGCCGGAGACGTTGTAGGCAGCCAGCGGCAGCCGGCTTGCGTCCTTGATCTCTCTGATCAGATCGCCGTAGGCGAGCGCGGGCTTGACCATCAGCATGTCCGCGCCCTCCTGCTCGTCCAGCAGCGCCTCGCGCAGCGCCTCGACGGCGGTTGGCGGGGTCCATCTGGTAGCTGCGGCGGTCGCCGAAGGCGGGCGTCGAGCCGGCGGCCTCGCGGAAGGGGCCATAGAAGGCGGAGGCGAACTTCGCCGAGTAGGCGAGGATCGGCGTGTCGGTCAGGCCCTCCTCGTCGAGCGCGCGCGCGGATCGCGCCGACGCGCCCATCCATCATGTCGCTCGGCGCCACGATGTCCGCGCCGGCCGCGGCATGACTGATCGCGGTGCGGGCGAGCAGCTCCAGCGTTGCGTCGTTATCGACGGTCAACCCCTGCGGCCCTCGTGCAGCACGCCGCAGTGGCCGTGGTCTGTGTACTCGCAGAGGCACACGTCGGTGATCACGAGCAGATCGGGGGCGGCCTGCTTGATCGCGCGAGTCGCCAGCTGCACCGAGGCCCTCGTCGTCGTAGGCGCCCGACCCCTGCGCGTCCTTCTCGCTCGGTATGCCGAACAGCAGCACGCCCGCGATGCCAAGCTCTGCCATCTGCGCCGCTTCCTCCGCGGCAAGTGAGATCGAGAGCCGCTCCACGCCGGGCATCGCCTCGATCGGCGCGCGCGCGGGACCGGACTCGCTCACGAACAGCGGCGCGAGGAGCCGGTCGGCGCTCAGGTCGGTCTCGCGCACCAAGCCGCGCAGCGCAGCCGATGCGCGCAGCCGTCGCATGCGCGTCTGTGGAAAGGCCATCGGCCCCAGGTTACTCGGCTCGGCGCAAGCCCAAGCGCGCCAGCGCGGCGAAGAGCAGTGCGAGCACCAGCACGTGCACGAGCGAAATCGCGATCCCCGGCGAGGATCCGTTGACCGCGGCGTCCAGCGCCTGCAGCGCCGCCTTGTAGGGAAACACGAACGAGACCACCGATATCGCGGTGTACAGCCCCCCCGCGACCGCGCCCTGCGGCACGAGCGCAAGCAGCGCCAGCGGCAGCGAGAGCAGGAACGCGAGCAGGCTTGCCCCTCGCACCTCCCGCGCCAGCGCGCCGATCGCCACGCCCAGCGCCGCGAAGGAGAGCGCGCCGGCCGCCAGCGCTATCAGCCACAGCGGCAGGCGGCTCCAGTCAAGCGCTGTGAACGCCGCGATCGCGCACAGCATCGCGCTCGCAAGCACGAACGCGCAGACCGCGGCCAGCGTCACCTTCTCTGCAATCAACGCCATGCGCGAGACGAGCGCCGGTCGGCGCCCGCTGCCGCGTGTAAGTCGCCCGAGCGCGTGCTCCTCGCGCTCCAGCGCGACTCCCCCGGAGGCCAGCAGCACGCAAACGAACATCAGCGAGATCGCCACCGCAACCACGATCGCGAAGCTGTCGAGCGGCGTGCGTTTGCCATGCAACAGCGTTTCCTTCACCGCGATCGGCTGGCTCACGGTGCTGAGCACGTCCTTGCTGATCCCGAGGTTGCTGGCGGCGAAGCCGGCGAAGCTCGCGATTTCTTCCAGCTTGTGGCGGTCGGCGGAGAGCTCTGCCGCGCCGCGATGCTGCGCAGTGCGGACGGGATGTGACTAAGGCCGATCAGTTGCTGGGGCGCCGCCAGGATGCCCAGTTCGCCGCCTTTCAGCAACACGTCGATGTCACGCACCGCAACGTCCTTGATCTGCTTGGAGAGCGCGAGGTTCGCTTCGGCCAGGGCGGAGCCGATGCTGGCCTTGACCACCGACTGTTGCAGCGCGTTGCCGTTGTAGATCACTTCGACCTGGGCCTGATTTACGCCGGAAGAGATCTTGGAGATCACGTCCGGTGGAATCACGACCGCCGCGAGCGCTTTGCCGGAGGCGACTTCCGCCGCCGCGGCGTCGCGGCTGCGCGACTTGATCGCGTCGAGCTGGCTGAAGAGCTCGTTGGCGTACTGCGCGACACTCAGCGTCCTGCCCGCCAGTTCGATCGTTTGGCCTTCAGGCACGAGGTTCACGACCGCGACCTTCGGCTTGCCCGGTCCGCGCGAGATCGCCAGGCCGATCAGTAGGGAAATCGCGACCGGGTAGATCACAAGCACGGCCACCAGCAGCCGCGAGCGCGCGAGGATCCGCAGATCCTTGCCCAGCAGCCACCTCATGCCGGAGCCTGCGCCAGGAAGGAGACCAACGCGCTTTCAAAGTCCTCGCAATCCGGCTGGCCGGCTGCCAACTGCGCAGGCGGGCCGAAGAAGCGCCTTGCGCCGTCATCCAGCACCAGCACACGGTCGGCGTAGCGCTGCGCCTCATCGACGATGTGAGTGGAGAAGATGACCGCGCTGCCGCGCTTTGCGATCTCGCCGACGAACGACCACAGCCGCGCCCGCTGAGTGGGATCAAGCGCCGTCGAGGGCTCATCCAGCGCGACCACGGGAGGATCGCAGAGCAGTCCCACGGCGATGTTCACGCGCTGACGGTTGCCGGCGGAAAGCTGCGCAACCAGATCGTCTGCGCGCCCGTGCAGGCCGGTCTGCGCGAGCATCCCCTCAACGCTTGCCTGCACATCCGCGACCCGCTCCAGGCGCGCGAACAGCGCCAGGTTCTCTCGCACCGAGAGCTTGGAGTAGACCGCGGGTTGCTGCGGCACCCAGCCCACCTCGCTCGGCGGACGGCTGACCGAGCCTGCGCTGGGCGGCTGGACGCCGGCCACGATCGAGAGCAGCGTCGTCTTGCCGGCGCCGTTTGGCCCGATCACGGCCACCATCTCGCCGGGACGCACCTCAAAGTCGACCTCCTGCAGCGCAGCCCGCTCACCGAAGCGCTTGCTCAGCCCGCGCACGAGCAGCGAGGGCTCGCCCGCGGCACTCACAGCATCCCGCCGCCGGCGGAGTCCCTCCAGGGCTCAAGCTCCAGATGGCGGCTGAGGTAGATCACCGTCTCACGCAGCACCGACAGGATCGGCAGCGCCACCAGAGCACCGGTCACACCCCAGATCTGGGCCCCGATCAGCAGGCCGAAGATCACGATCAAAGGGTTGATGCGCAGCGTGTGCCCAAAGATCTGCGGGGCCACGACGTGGCCCTCCAGCTGCTGGATGCCGACGAACAGCAGCGCCACCCACACGGCGCTGATCGGGTCGGTGAAGAAGGCGACGAGCACCGGCGGCACCGCGCCCAGCACCGGGCCCAGGTACGGGATCAGCTCCATGAAGCCCAGGAACGCGCCGAAGGCGACCGCGTAGGTGCGCCCGTCCGGAAAGATCCCGAGCACGCCGTAGATGTAGAGGGCGATGCCGGCCGTGGTGCCCATGATCACGCTGAAGAGCAGCTGCCCGCCCACGTATCGCGAGACGGCGCGCTGGACCAGGTGCGGGTAGTCGTCGGCCTTGGTGCCATCCCCGGGCGGCATCGCTTTCCGCACGAGCGTGCCGATCCGCTTGCCGTACAGCAGCACATAGACGGAGAGCACGAACACCAGCACCACGTCGACGATCGCGGCCGCGGCTTCGCTGAGCACGCTGCCGGCGGTGGAGACCAGCGAGGTGGCGCTTTTCTCGACGGTGCTCTTCAGCGTCTGCAACGCGGTTTTACCGTGCCCGACCAGTTTGACGTGCAGGCCGGCTTTGTTGAGCGTGCTCTGAAGGCCCGCCAGCGCGTGTTCGCCTTCCCTGATCAGATGGGGCACGTTGTGGGCAAACGCTTGGACCTGGTTTGATACCGGATTGGCCAGCAGGAGACCTATGCCCGCCAACGCCAGGAAGAAGCCCATATACACCGTGAGCACGGCCAGTCCGCGTGGCAGCCGGACGCGACGCTGCAACCCCTCCACGGCGGGGTTGAGGATCAGGCCGATCAGCGCCGCGATGATGAAGATCAGCAGCACCTTGCCCGCGGCGCGGGCCAGCAGGAACGCCGCGATGATCGCCAGCGGCAGCACGACCAGCTGGACCCAGCGCGGCACGACGGTGCGCGGCGGACGCCGCTGCGTCTCCGGCTGCTCGGCGTCGTGCGCCAGCTCCTTCTCCTGCCGCGTGGGCGAGCTCAGAGCTTGGAGCGCCGCTTCTCACTTTCTCCAAACGCCTCCCATCGTCGGCAGAGTATGGCTGAGCCGCAGGCGGCCGCGCCCGAGAACGCACCTTCTGATGCGCAGGTCAGCATCCTGTTCGTCGGCGACGTGGTCGGCGGGATCGGCAGGCACACGCTGATCGACTGTCTGGCGGCGCTGCGAGAGAGCCACGACTTCACCTTCGTGGTCGTAAACGGCGAGAACGCCGCCGGCGGCCTCGGAATCACCCCGAAGATCGCGCGCAGCATCTTCGCGGCCGGCGTGGATGTGATCACGCTCGGCAACCACACATACCACCGCCGTGAGGTCTACCCCTACCTGGACGAGGAGCCGAGGATCCTGCGTCCCGCCAACTACCTGCGCTCCCAGCCGGGCCACGGCACATGCATCGTGCAGAGCGCCTCGGGAGTCAAGCTCGGCGTGGTCAACCTCTCTGGCAACCTCTATGTGCAGGCGGGCAAATCGGCGTTCGTGGAGATCGAGTCCGCGCTGCGCGAGCTGGAGGACGCCGACCACATCCTCGTCGACATGCATGCCGAGGCCACCAGCGAGAAGGTCGGCCTGGGCTGGCACCTGGATGGCCGCGTGACCGCGGTGGTCGGCACCCACACCCACATCCCCACCGCCGATGGCCGCGTGCTGCCGGGCGGCACCGCCTACATCACCGATGTGGGCATGACCGGGCCCCGCGGCGGCGTGATCGGCGTGCGCCGCGAGCAGGCGATCGAGTCGATGCTCACGCAGATGCCCACGCGCTTTGAGACCTCCGAGGAGGACCCGTGGATGAACGCGGTCCTGATCCGCTGCTCGCAGCGCCGCAAAGCAGACTCGATCGAGCAGATCCTGATGCCGCGGCCCTAGAAAGTCTCAGACCTCGGGCAGACCGAAGAACTCCGCGATCGCAGGCGTCACGTCCTTGATGCTCCAGGGCTCAGCGCGCGCCTGCGTCTGAAGGCCGCAGAAGATCAGCGGCGCCAGCGAGTCCTCGGCTCGCAGCGAGCCATGGCTTCCGCCCCCCACGTGCGCCTGCCCGCCCCAGTCGGCGAACTCGTAGCCCTCCATCGCGGACAGCAGCACATCACCCGACGTCGGACAGGCCAGCGCCTCCATCACGCGACCCAGGGCATCGGGGTGTGACTCGCTGAGGAGCACGCCGTCCGCCACCCGCGCCCCCACCACGCCGAGATCGCCCTCCACGCTCCAGCTGCGCCCGCGGCGGTCGACCAGCTCCCCGCCGGGCGCGAACCGCAGCTCGCCGGCCAGCGAGCGAATCGCGCCCTCCCGCGGCGCGCCGGCGGCATCGCGCTCCAACCAAGCGGCCAGCTCCACGCCCTCCATCGCAAGCGCGTCACGAACGATCGCGGGCCGCAGCGCGTCGCGCTCCTCCTCGTCGATCACGTAGAGCATCGTGGCGCGCTGCGAGGGACAGAACGCAACCCAGGGGCGGCCGTCCTGCGCGGCGCGGCCGTCGGGGCCCAGCACGTGCATGCCCGGTATGTGAGTGGGAACGGGGATCACGCCGCTCATCGGCGCCTGAGAGTGGTCGGCCATCACGATCACCGCGTGATCCTCCAGGAAGCGCTCCACCCCACCAGCGGGCGCCATCATGCGCGCCATCTGCTCATCCGCCGCGGCAATCGAGCGCAGCTGCGCCTCGGGCCCGTACTTGTGGGAGACCCAATCGTTGTCGGGCAGCGAGAAGAGCATGAAGTCGAAGAGGTCGTTCTCCACCATGTAGGCGCCGACGCAACCTGTGTGGCGATCGCGCACCCCCGGCATCCCAAGCCCGGAGCGGCAAGGGGTGCGCCTGCTGGCGAAGATGTCGGCGTAGAAGAGCTCGCGCGGGCCCATCACCGGGTGGCGCATCAGCGTGCTGGAGGCGATCTTGGCCAGGGCGCCCTCGCGCTGCGGCTCGTGCCGATAGCGCCCCCGATACATCAGGTAGGTCGTGCCGGCGGTGCGCACGTCCGCGTCGTCCAGGCGCTCGAAGATCGTCTCCGGCTTGGCCGCAAGATGCGCCCTGTTCATGTTGTAGACGGTGTCGGTCAGCTGGCGCGCGATCCCGAAGCGCTGGGCGGAGCGGAAGCTCGACCCGTATTCGACGTAGCGCCCCTCCTGGCGGTGGTACCAGTTCATGCCCGGAATCAGATGCTCATCCTGGGCCGCCCCGGTCACGATCGAGGCAGCGCACACCGGCGTGACAGACGGGAAGGCCGAGACGCAGTCGGGCACGTAGAGCCCGCGCTCCATCAGGGCGCCGAGCACCGGCGCGCCGCCGTCGGCGACAGCGCGCTCCAGCATCGCCGGCGCCATCGCGTCGATCACGCAGAGGACGAGCTTGGAGGGCGTCACCAGCTGCCGCTCCGCAGGAGCACGTCAGCCTCCGAGGATCCGCAGGCCGGCGTAGCGGCCGCCGTCCCCACGGCGCCAGCGTACGAAGGCAAGCCAGGCAAACAGCAGCACCGCGACGTATCCGAGCGGATGCAGCAGGCAGACCAGCGCGGCAAGGATCACCGCCGTCAGGTCCAGATAAACCGTCAGTGCCTGGCGCGCGGTGTGATCGCTCAGGCGCCCGCGCGCTCCGGAGATGATCGGCCGCACCGCCGCCTGGGCCAGCAGCGCCGCCGCCGCGCCCCCGATCAGCCCCGGCCAGGCAATCCGTCCGTGGGAGCAGAGCGTCCCTGCGAAGAGCAGCGCGCCGACACCGACGCCAAGGCCGGCGAGCGCCGCCCCGGGAGCGCCGGAGTCAAAGCGCCCTGCGCCCAACCGCAACTGGATCACGTAGACGATCAGCAGTGCCGCGGCAGCCGCGATCAGCCACCAGTCCGCCTGCAGGAAGCTGTAGTTGCCAGGCGCGAACTTGACGCCCAGCGCGCTCCCGGAGGCCAGTCCGCCGGCCAGCAACGCGGGCAGGAACGGCCGCAGACCCGCGGCGATGCCCAGGCCCAGACCCAGGCCGATCATGAATACGAGGCTGTCGTTGTTCAATGCGTGCGCGCGTGTGGGCGTGTGGTGCTTGGTTTGCAGGGCCGGCGTCGTGTTTGCTGCCCGGCAGGGCGTGCGCTACGGTGGCAGGCGCCATGACGATAGACGACGGGTCAGGGAAACGAGTACCCGCCCACCCTGCTCGCGGCCGCCCGGCAACCCACGAGCTCGCGCGCTACGAGAGCCTCTTCGCCGCAAGGACGCAGGGGATGCGCTCCTCGGCGATGAGAGACATGATGTCGCTGACCGAGCGCCCGGAGGTGATCTCGCTCGCCGGCGGCCTGCCCGACACAAAGACCTTCGCGCCCGAGCTCTACGCGAAGCTGATGTCCCACGTGGCCGCAGAGCAGACCGCCAAGGCATTGCAGTACGGGCCCACGGAGGGCCTTGCCGCGACCGTCCAATGCATCGTGCAGGTGATGGCAGCCGAGCAGACGCTGGTGGATCCCGACGAAGTGCTGGTGACCACGGGCGGCCAGCAGGTGATCGATCTGGTCTGCAAGGCGCTGCTGGATCCGGGCGATGTGATCATCGCCGAGGCCCCCACATACCCGGGCGCGGTGCCCACCTTCGGCGCCTACCAGGCAGACGTGGTGCAGATCGAGATGGACTCCGACGGGATGCCGATCGACGAGCTGGAGGCAACGCTCGACCGCCTGCAAGCGGAAGGCAGGCGGCCGAAGTTCATCTACACGATCCCCAACTTCCAGAACCCCGGCGGGGTCACCATGTCGCTGCCGCGCCGCCGCCGTCTGGTCGAGGTCGCCCGAGAGCGCGAGATCCTCGTGCTGGAGGACAACCCATACGGGCTGCTGCGCTACGAGGGCGATCCGCTGCCCACCCTCTACTCGCTCGACGCTGCCCTCGCCGGCCGCGGCGGCGCCTCCGACTTCGTGATCTACCTCGGCACCTTCTCGAAGATCCTCTCCCCCGGGGTGCGTCTGGGCTGGGCGGTGGCGCCGGTGCCGGTGCTGGAGAAGCTCAACCTGGGCAAGCAGGGCGCCGACCTCTGCTCCTCGCCGGTCACGCAGCTTTTCGTCGCCGCCTACTTCGGCGAGCACGACTGGCGCGGCTACCTGGAGACCCTGAAGGCGCTCTACCACAGCCGCCGCGACACGATGCTCGGCGCGCTCGGAGACCATTTCGGCCCCGACGCGCGCTGGACGCGCCCGCAGGGCGGCATGTTCGTCTGGGCCACGCTGCCCGACTACATCGACACGACCGACCTGCTCGCACGAGCACTGGAGACCGAGGCGGTCGCCTTCGTCCCGGGACGCTCCGCCTACGTCGACGGTCGCGGCGCCTCCAGCATGCGCCTGAACTTCGCCGGCGTGGCGGAGGAGGACATCGTCGAGGGCATCGAGCGGATCGGCCGCGTGATCGCCGAGCAGGTCGGCCTGTTCGGGACGCTCACCGGCGGCAAGCCAACGCCCACGCAGAAGGCCGCGACGCCCGAGCCCGCAGAGCCGATGGCCGACGTGGTGCAGCTGCCGCGCCGCGAGCAGCGCGAGAGCAAGCAGCGCAGCCGCTGAGCCTCAAAGCCGTCTCCACTCAGGAGTCGCCGGCGGCGAAGTCCTCGGGCGTGACCTCGTCGAGGAACGCCTTGAACTTCTCGACCACGTCCTCGCTCTCCTGTTCGCTCTGCTCGAACTCGATCGCCGACTCGGCGATCACCTCCTCGGCCGCGAAGATCGGCGCCCCGGAGCGGACGGCCAGCGCGATCGCGTCGGAGGGGCGGGAGTCGATTTCCAGCTCGCGGCCGTTGACCGAGAGGGTGATCGAGGCGAAGAAGGTGTTGTCGCGCAGCTCTGTGACCGCGACCTGGGTGCACTTGACCTCCAGCTCGCCGAGCATGTCGCAGAGCAGGTCGTGGGTCATCGGCCGCGGCGTCGAGGCGCCCTGCAGCTTCATCAGGATCGAGGCGGCCTCGGGGTGGCCGATCCAGATTGGCAGGAAGCGATTGCCCTCGACGGTCTTCAGCAACACGATCGGCTGCTTGCCGACCATGTCAAAGCTCACACCGTAGATGACCATCTCCTGCACGAGAGTCCTCCGAAAGGGGAGATCGAGACCAGAGTATAGGTGCCGTAAAGCGCCGCCCCGAGAGC
This sequence comes from uncultured Actinomycetota bacterium, assembly GCA_963805565.1. Taxonomy (GTDB): domain Bacteria; phylum Actinomycetota; class Thermoleophilia; order Solirubrobacterales; family Solirubrobacteraceae; genus Palsa-744. The sequence continues at coordinate 673,006 of CAWDUK010000001.1, forward strand.
GCCAACCCTGCCTATCCGCGGGCGGGGCGGCGTGCGGAGATCAGCCTTTGGGCCGAAAGCTCCAGAGCTTGTTGCCAAGGAAGTTCAGCGGCGTGGAGGCCGCCACGGCGATCGCCTCTGCGGGAAGCTTGCCGAAGCCTCCGACCTCGACCATCAGGGCGAGCAGGCCGGCGCCGACGGCTGCCGCGATCGCGCTGACAAAGAAGAAGCGGAGCGCCTGGAAGTGGATCCGGCTGGAGCTGGCATGCTCGTTGAACGTCCAGCGCCGGTTCAACATGAAGTTGTTGGTGACCGCGACCAGCCAGGCGATCGCGTAGGCAAGCAGATAGGGCAGGCCGAAGCCACGCTCACAGACCGCAAAGACCGCGAGGTTGATTACGAACCCCAGTCCGCCGACGAGGCCAAACTGAATCAGCTGCACCCAGTTTGCGGGCCTGCGCATACCGTGCCAGAGCCGCATATGGGGCCTCAGCGGCGATGCCGCGCCACCGACCTTGCCCATTTTCGGCCGCGGCATCTCCACGGCACTTACCTCATCGTGCATCCGCCCAGCGTAGCGCCAGCAGGCGCGGTATGCGTGCGGTGGCGCTAGCCTTTGGCAGGTGGGCACGTGGAGAGACGGGGAGGTGATGCCGTCTGGGGCCGCGCGGCGGAGACCCTCGCGCATCGCTCTGCTGGCAGGCTTCGGCTTCGGCCTGGTCGCGCTGGCCATCGCGGCCGCCGTGATGCTGCTGGCGAGTCCGCCGCACAGCCACGGCTCCTCGCATAGCCAGATCCTGGGCGGAGCCGAGCTGGTCAAGAAGAGCAAATCCACCGCCACCAACGCCGCCCCGCACGGCGCGAGCGCCGGCTCCACCGCCACCGCCGGCACTCACCGCCAGGTCGCCGAGGTCCGGGACCCCGAAGAAGCAAAAAGCTTCCCAGCGCCCGCCTCGGTGCACCACAGCGCCGCGAAGACGCCTCAGGCCGCAGGCGTTGTGCAGGTGGCCGCCGGCGCAGCCTCCGACGCCGAAATCCGCAACGAGCTGGCACGGGTCAAGCAGCTGGAAAGCGCCGCGAGCAGCCCGGCGAAGATGGCGACGGTGCCCGGCGGCGACTCGATCGTCGGAAACGATGGCGCGATCCCGATTCCCCGGGATGTGCCCGAAGTGGTTCAGCGCGTGATTGCCGGCGCGAACGCGATTGCCAACTTCCCCTACGTCTACGGCGGCGGCCACGCCTCATTCGTCGATAACGCCTACGACTGCTCGGGCTCAGTCAGTTACGCACTGGCCGCGGGCGGGCTGCTGGGCGCACCCGAGACCTCAGGGCAGCTGGAGAGCTGGGCGTACCCGGCCCGGGCAAGTGGATCACCGTATACGCCAACGCGGGCCACACCTACATGTACGTCAACGTCGGCGGCGCCTGGATGCTCTACGACACCGCCGGCCGCAGCGGCGTCTTCGCCTCTCGCTGGCAGCCCAATCCCGTCGACAACGAAGGATACGTGGTCCGGCACTGGCCGGACCTCTGATCAACGGCCTACCAGTCGGTGTGCCTGCGCACACCGCGATCCGATCGCAGTGTCGTGAGGGAGTGAACGCGGCCGCCCGGGCTGCAGCGGCGCCGCGGGCGCACCCGCACGAGCCAGTGCAGGTCATGTCTGCTGTGCGCGCGGCGATAGGGCCAGCGCGGGCGCAGAGCCCTGCCCATCCGTGACGCGTGACATTCGCTACGCCTCACCGCAGCATCGCTCCACTCGATCTCTCGCTCTCTGTCGGCGCGCGCCCCAAGCGCGCGTCAACAGAGGCGAGGTGCACCCTCCCCACGACAAATAGCATCTTCTCTACAGAAACGTGGAACAAACCCATACCGGACGCAGTCTTACACGCGTCTGGCTCCCTTTCAGCTTCCTGCCCAATTCCAGCCGTCAGATCCTGTCGGTTTGAATTGCCTTCGATCCATGAACACCTGCGATGTAGACTGGTCGACGAGGATGTCCACCGGCCTCTCTCACGATCATCATATAAATCAGGTTTTACGCAGACTGTCAATGAGTAGGTATCACTCACGGTCCTCCGGCGCCCTCATCTACGGGGAAGCGTCGACCTGCCTGCAGAGCACCCGCGCGAGCGAGCGAGATGGCCGGGACACGCATGCCTGAGCGCGCGGGGAGCACGGCAAGACGGCGGAGTCGGACCTCTGCGGGCCTGCCCCGCGGCCCGCAGGCGCTGCCACGAGACGAGGTGGCCGCACACCAGCGCGAGCGCCTCTTCGCCGCGATGATCAGCGCGGTGGACGAGCGTGGCTTCGTCACAACCACGATTTCGGACCTGGTCGAGCACGCCGGCGTCTCCCGGCGCACGTTCTACGAACACTTCGAGAACAAGGAGCAGTGCCTGCTGCTCACCTACGACATGCTGATCGAGACGCTGACGCAGCGGCTGGCCGCAGTCGACGCCTCCGCGGGCGAAGGTCTGGAACGACTCGAATCGCTCCTGCGCGGTCTCTTTGAGGCGGCGGTGGAGCGTCCCGACGCCGCCCGGCTGGTTTGCGTGGAGCTGGCCGCGGCCGGACCGCCGGGCGTCGAGCGCTGGGCGCAGGGCAGCAAGCGGCTTGCGGGATTCATCGGCGAGGTCTTCGCGGAGGCCGATGGCCCCGGCAGCATCCCCGAGCCGGTCGCGCAGGCGATCGTGGGCGCGCTGCGCAAGATCCTCTACTCGCGCGTGCGGCGCAAGCGCTCCAGCCGCGCGCTGCGATCGGAGCTGACCAAGCTGCTGCCGGACCTGGTCGCCTGGATATCCAGCTACTACCCATCGCCTGAGCAGGTGCCGCACCGCGTTCATGCTCGCGGCGCCCACCGCAAGCTGCTCAGCGGCAGAGCCCCGGGCTCGCTCACGCTCGCGCCGGCGTGGAGCTCGCGCGGACTGCCACCCGGCGAACACAACCTCCCACGAGGGTTTGTCTCGCACAATCAGCGGGAGCGCATCTTCGACGCGATCGCAAAGGCGACTGCGGAGCGGGGCTATCCCGATCTCGGCCTGGAGGACATCGCGGCCGGCGCGAGCATCTCGCTGCAGACCTTCTACCAGCACTTCGCCAACAAGGAGGAAGCCTTCCTGGCCACCTACGAGGTCGGCCACGCAAAGACAGTGGCGGCCGTCAGCCGCGCGCTGGACCTGCGCCTGGACTGGGAGCGCAACGTGCAGATAGGAGCCAGAGCCCTGCTGGAGTTCCTGGCCTCCGAGCCTGCCTACGCGCACCTGGCCTGCGTCGACGTCCTGATCGCCTACCCGCACGTCGCACGCCGCATCGACGCGGCCAACCATTCCTACGCCGAACTGCTCGACTTCAGGCTCGACGCCTCGGCGCCCTCGCGGATGCCGACCCCCGTCGTCGGCGAGGCGATCGTGGGCGGAATCTTCGAGCTGCTCCACGACGCGATCCTGCACGGCCGGACCGCGCACCTGCCCGACCTCACAGAGCACGTCTGCTACATCGCGCTGGCTCCCTTCATTGGGGCGCAGGCGGCGTGGGAAGCGGCCAGCCGGCACTGAGAGCCTGGCGGATCAGTAGCCTTCTGCCCTGATGGCGTCGGATTCGCCGATCGTGATCGCCTATGACGGCTCGCCGGCAGCGCGAGCTGCGGTTGCACGCGCCGGGGCGCTGTTTGGGCATCGCAAGACGATCGTGTTGACCGCTTGGGATCCGCGCCTGGGCGAGATGATGCTCGTGCCTGATCCGACCGGGCTTGGCACGACGATGATGCCCTACGACCCCGCGTTGGCGAACGAGATCGACCGCGAGGTCGAGCACACCGCCCGCGACATCGCGGCAGATGGAGCCAAGCTGGCTCGCGACTGCGGGCTCGACGCGCAGGAGCTCGCCGTCGAGGATGTCACCCGCCCGGCGGAGGCGATCCTGCAGAGCGCACGCGAGAACGGCGCGGAGGCGATCGTGGTCGGCTCGCGTGGCCACAGCGGCCTGCGGGCGAAGCTGCTCGGCAGCACCTCCGACGCGATCCTGAAAGGCGCGGGCGAGATACCTGTCCTGATCGTGCACGCGAACGATGGGGATAAGCAGAAGTGAGCACGAGATGTGGCCGGCCGCAATCCGCGGGCTTACACACTTGCGGGAAATCGCCCACTCAGAAGACCTACATCGTTCGGTTCATCAAGAAGTCCGGGACCGAAAACGTCTAAACGGGAATACCGTCGTTCCCTCATATCCATGATAGGCTGAAGCCACCGAGGGGACTGACACGGAGGGGAAGGGGTTCATGTCGTCGCTTGAGATCGTCGATCGCAATTCGCGGTTCAGGCCTTCGATAGAGCCGATCTACGATCGGCTGCCACGAGGACCGCACCATCTTGGCCGCGACGGCGTCGTGCGCAACCAGCGCATGCGCATCCACGGCGCGATGGTCGAGGCAGTCGCGGCGCACGGCTACGAGGGCGCCACTGTCAAGCGTGTGATCGGGCTCGCGGGCGTTTCAAGACGAGCCTTTTACGAACAGTTCACCGACAAGCGCAGCTGCTTCATCGGAACCTGCGACCTGATCGCGGCGCGCTGGCTCAAGCGAGTGGACAATGCCTTCAGGGAGGCCAAAGGGGATCTGCGCACGCGCACGCGCGCCGCGCTGCGCACCTTCGTCGACGAGATCGTCTGCAGCCCGAAGAGCGCGCACATGGTGATGGTCGACTCACTGGCGATCGGCCCCGAGGGCCCGATCAGGCTGCGCCGCGTCTCGGTCGCCTTCGAGCGGCTGCTGCGCGAGGGGTACGCAAACCTCGGCGGATGCGAGATGCCGGCATCGGTGGCGCGCGGCATCGTCGGCGGGATCCAGCGTGCCACCTATCTGCATCTCGTGCGCGAGCGCGAGAGCGGGCCGCGCGCGGTGGAGGCGCAGGCGCTGGCACGCGAGATGCTGCGCTGGACGATGTTCTTTCACCCGAGCTCCAACCCCCGGGTGGAGTCCGTGATCCGTGCACGCAGCGCATCCGAGGCCGAGCCACATGAGGACTTTCGTCCGGTGCGTCCCGAGGACCGCAGGCCAAGCGGCCCGAAGGCAAGGCTGCTGGACAGCGTGCTGCGGCTGGCCGCCAGCGAACCCTATGAGGACGTGGGCCCGGTCCGCATCGCCGACGAGGCCAACGTGTCGCTAGACGCCTTCCTCGAGCTCTTCAAAGGGCGGGATGACTGCTTCATGAGCGCGTTCGAGATGATCGGCGACGAGCTGCTGACCATCGCCGCCCACCCTTCGCTGGTCGGGCCCGAATGGGAGGCGGCGCTGCCCTGTGTGATCTCCGCGCTGATGGAGCACCTGGCCGAGCATCCCGTCTACGCGCAGACGATTGCCACCTCTGTTTACGCCGCCGGCGAGGCGGCGGTGGAGCGCAGCCTGCAGCTTGCGCTGGACCTGACGAGCGTGCTCACCGAGGGGGCGCCCGGGCTGATCAGAGCCCGCACACTGAACGAGTGGATTGCTGGAGCGATCTGGCAGACGATCCAGACATACGGCACCCCCGAGCGGGCGCGCATGCTGCCCGCGCTCACTGCGCCGCTGACCCAGATCGTGCTGACGCCGTTTCTCGGCGTCAACGCCGCGCAGGAGCGGCTGGCCGGCACCACGGCCGCGACGCTCTGAGGGCGGCGGCGCTCAGCGCTTGCGGAAGCGGCGGTCGGCGATGTACGTGAGCACGACGCCGACCAGCAGCGAGATCACGATCACGATGATCAGCGGCGCGGAGCTTTCGCCGAAGATCCAGTTGACCTTCACCGATTCGACGTTCAACACGGCAAACAGCGTGATCAGGACCGCCAGCACCACCCACAGCGCGGTGCGAGCCAGGTCGGCCCTGCTGCGTCTTTGCTTGGCCTTTCGACCCGCTGAGGACCCTGAAGTGCTCGACATCTGCCAGTGATTCTAGCCTTGCGCCTTTCAATCGCCAGCTTCCTATCCTCTGGCGTTATGCGCATTGCACCACTCATCGCCGCCGTGCTCGCCTGCGCCGCAATCGCCGGCTGCGGCTCAGCCGCCAAAGTCGACTCGGCAAACGAAGGGCTCTCCACACACACGAGCTCCTCGACCACGAGCGCCAGCTCCAGCTCCACCACCGGCTCGACGGAAGCCACCGTCACGCAGACCGTCACAACCAGCAGCGCGCGGACCTCCAGCGCCCCCGCGTTCACCCAGCAGGAAGGCGAAGGACAGGCGCTCGCAGCGGCCGTCGCGACCGTCAAGAGCCAGGGGTACACGCCCAACGACACCTCCGAGTACCACCCGCAGCAGACACTGAGGGTGCTGACCGCAACCCGAGCGGGGACGGGCGGCAGCTACCAGCAGCGTGCGTTCTTCTTCGTCGATGGGCGCTACATCGGCACGGACTCCAGCCAGCCAAGCGGCTCGGTCAAAGTGGCATCGCAGGGCGAAACCAGCGTCACGCTCAGCTACGGCATGTACAGCTCAGGCGACTCGCTCTGCTGTCCCGACAGCCAGGCCACCGTCGTCTTCCAGCTCAACAACGGCCGCCTGCAAGCGCTCGACCCGATCCCCCCGGCGCACGCCGACAGCGGCCTCTCGCGGCTTTAGGCCACGCCTCGCACTGCGGCGAACGCCTCTTTTCAGCGGCCTCGCGGGCGGCTAGATTGAAGGTTCCCAGGACCGTCTCCCGCCAACAGGAAAGAGGTCACATGAGCACAGCAGTCGAAGGCCGCGCCGAGGCACTTCTGAAAGCACCCAACTTCTGCAACGTCTCGACGCTGAGAGGCGACGGGAGCATCCACGCAGCGCCCGTGTGGGTTGACGTGCAAGACGGCAAGCCGGTGCTCAACACCGCCGAGGGGCGGGCGTGGCCGCGCAATCTGGAACGCGATCCTCGCCTCACGCTGACCGTCCAGAACATGGAGAACCCCTACGAGTACGTGACGATCCGCGGGACGGTCTCATCGCGTGAGCACGAGGGCGCCGATGCGCACATCGACGCGATGGCGATGAAGTACTTGGGCCAGGAGACCTACCCCTACCGCCAGCCGGGGGAACAGCGCCTGATCATCCGGGTGGAGCCTGACCACGTCCACGTCTACGGAAGTTGAGCACGGCAAGCACGCGTCCCAACCATGACCGGCCCTCTGCGCTCGCCCGCTGCGACGCTCGCCACTCTTCATGGGAGGGCAGCTCGCCACCCCGCCGGGCCGCCAGCACGCACTCGCTGTGGGCGTGGCGGCGACGGCGTGTGTCTCCTTCGGGCGCGATCAGCAGGTGCTGGCTCAAAGACGGCAGCAGATGACCGCAAATAGGGCATCGATAGGTCTTGGCAAGGCGATTGCCCGCTGGGCGAACCGTCCACCATTGCGCCGCAGGAAGGCTGCTCATCGGCCCATTCTGACGCCTGCGCCGCGCCCGCTGGCGACGATCGCGCTCGGCGTCGGGATCGGCGCCGCCGCGCTGCTTGCCGCAAGGGAGCTGCGACGGGCAAGCACCACCCACGCGCAGGACTGGCCGCCGGACGCGTCCTCGCGCCCGCACAAGCTCGCGCTGCGCGACGGCGAGTCGGCGGCCACGGGCGTGCGCCGTATGACCCTTGCCCAACTGGATCTTGCGATTCAGACGCTTGCGCAGGCAAGCGACGGCGACCTGGAGCAGGCCATCCACGAGACGCGCAAGGCGATCAAGCGGGCGCGCACGCTGGAGCGCCTGATGCGCGACGCAAACGATCGCAAGCGCCAGCGACACCGCAAGGATCTGCTCAGGGAAGCGGCCGGCGAACTCTCGGGCGCCCGTGACGCCCAGGTCGCCCTCAACACACTGGAGGGCCTGATGCGCCGGCAGCCAAAGCAGTTGGGCGCAAGCCCTGGTGTTGCCAGGCTCCACGCGGCGCTGCTCACTGAGCAGACCGCCGCAGAGCGGGCGGCGCAGGAGTCAGGTGCGCGCCGGCGCGCGCTGCGGCTGCTGGAAGAAACTTCGAGCCGATCTCGCCCGTGAGCCGACCCGCGGCGGGCGTCGCGAAGCGCGCGCGCTGACGGCGGGGATGATCCGCATATACACGCGCGGACGTCTGGCGATGCGTGCCGCGCGCAAGCGCGGCAGCATCGCTGAGATGCATGAGTGGCGCAAGCGCGTGAAGGACCTGCGCCATGCGGCGCAGGCGCTTGGAGACGGCGGCTCCGCCAAGAAGGGCAGCGCCCGCGCGCGACTGAGCAGAATCGGCCGTGACGCAGACAGGCTCGGCGAAGCGCTGGGAGAGGAGCACGACCTCGCGCTGCTGGCAAAGCGCGTGCGCACCGAGGACACCATCTTCCGTGGCGACAAAGCCGGGCGCAAGCGCCTGCAGGCGGAGATCAAGCGCCGCCGCAAGCGCCTTCGGGCTCGCGCACTGGAGGGCGCAGCGCTCTATCGGGCAAAGCCCAAGCGGTTCCGCAAGCGGCTGCCCAAGGGCCTATCGCGGTAGGCACCCAGGGCGGCCCAACAACCCGCACGCGCTCCAGCCTTGGAACGGTGCCGGCGAGCCTTCTTCAGGCCTCGATGGAGAGCACGGTCATCTCGCTCTCGCCGCGCGGCAGCACCACGCGGGCGACGTCGCCCGTCTGCAGACCGAGCAACGCCCGCGCGACCGGAGACTCCGCAGAGATCTTGCCCTGCGCCGGCGCCGCATCCCGCGAGCTGACGATCTGCCACACCCGCTGCGTGCCGGCGCCGTCCTTGACGGTCACAGTGCTGCCGAAGGAGACCACGCCGTGCTCGCCGGCGCCCTCCACGATCTCCGCGGTGGAGATCCGTTCGCGCAGCTTGGCGATCTTGGTCTCCAGGTGCGCCTGGTCGTTCTTGGCGTCGTGGTACTCGCTGTTCTCTTTGAGGTCGCCCCACTCGCGCGCAGTCTTGATGCGCTCGGCGATCTCGCGCCTTCCCGCTCCTTCGAGCTGCTCAAGCTCTGCCTTCAGTGCCTGCAGCCCCTCGGCGGTGGTCAGGTTGGCCTCGCTCATCCTCCATCAAACTATCTGCTTCGCCGCGCGCATGCCTGTCCCCCGGGCGCCGGCGCAGCAAATCGAGACCGAGGAGAGACCGAAGATGAGAACAGTTCGCGAAGCGTGCATGCAGATGCTGATCGATCGCGGGATGACCACGATATTCGGCAACCCCGGCTCCACCGAGCTGCCGATGCTCGCCGATCTGCCCGCCGATCTCTCCTACGTGCTCGCGCTGCAGGAGGCCTGCGCGGTCGGGATCGCCGACGGCTTCGCCCAGGCCAGCGGCAAGCCCGCGCTCGTCAACCTGCACACGGCGCCGGGCCTGGGCAACGGCATGGGCGCGATCTTCAATGCGCAGGCCAACCGCTCGCCGCTGGTGATCCTCGCCGGCCAGCAGCACCGAACGCTACTGACCCTCCAGGCCAACCTCACCAACCGCGATGCGACGCGAATGCCCCATCCGCTTGTGAAGTGGAGCTATGAGCCGCCACGCGCGCAGGACGTGCCCCACGCCCTGGCCCGCGCGATCCACACCTGCTCGCTTGCGCCCAAGGGGCCGACGATGCTCTCGGTGCCGATGGACGACTGGGGTGCGAAGATCGAGCGCGAGGATCACGTCCGCCTGCAGGTCAGCCGCGCGGTCTCCCAGGCGGGCGGGCTCGATGCGCGTGCGCTGGACGAGCTCGCCTGGCAGCTGCAGCAGGCCGCATCGCCCGCCCTGGTCGCCGGCCCAGACATAGACTCGGCGGGCGGCTGGGATGCGGCCGTCACGCTTGCCGAGCGTCTGCGCCTGCCGGTCTACGCAACGCCTGCGCCCGGCGGCGGCAGGCTTGGCTTCCCGGAGAGCCACCCTCTCTTCCAGGCCATCCTCCCACCGGCGGTCGGTCCACTTTCAGAAGCGCTCCGCGCCCACGATTTCGTGCTGGTCGTCGGCTCCTCCGTCTTTCCGTACTACCCCAACATCCCGGGACCACTGCTGGAGCCAAGCACCCGCCTGGTCGCGATCACCAGCGACCCCGACGAGGCGGCCAGGGCGCCGATGGGCGATGCGATCGTCGCCGATGTCGCGCAAGCGCTGGCCGCGCTTGCGGAGCGGTGCGAGCCAAGCGATCGGGAGCCGCCACCTGTGCGCCCCGCGCCGCAGGACATGCCCGAGAGCGATCCGATCAGCGCCTCGACCGCGGTCAGAGCGCTGGCCGCGGTCTTCCCGCAGGACGGGATCGTGGTGCTCGAGGCGCCGTCGGCGACGCTCGCGCTGCGAAACCAGCTGCGGCTCAGTGCTCCCGGCAGCTACTACTTCTCCGCCGGCGGCGGCCTGGGCTTCGGCATCGCGGCGGCGATCGGCGTGCAATTGGCGCAGCCTTCGCGGCCGGTCGTCTGCGTGCTCGGCGAGGGGTCGGCGCAGTACGCGATCCAGAGCCTTTGGACGGCGGCCGTCTACAAGGTGCCGCTCACCTATCTGGTGCTGCGCAACGACGAGTACTCGATCCTGAAGTGGTTCGCGATGATGGAGGACGTGAGTGGCGCCCCAGGCCTCGACCTTCCGGCGCTCGACTGCGTCGCGCTCGCGCAGGCATACGGCGTTGACGCGCAGCGCGCGCAGGGCGTCGAGCAGCTCTCGCATCTGCTCTCCCAGGCGATCGAGGCGCAGGCGCCGCGGCTGATCGAGACGCAGGTTGCCCCCGGCATGGCGCTCCTCTGACACCGATGTCCGGCGAGCCGGCGCACAGCTACGACTACGTCACGGTCGGCCACGTCACGGCCGACGTGTTGATCAGCGCCGACGGCGCTCAGCGCCGCCAGCCCGGCGGAGGCGCCTTCTACAGCGCCCTGCAGGCGGCGCGCCTGGGGCTGCGGACGCTGGTTCTCACCCGCGGCGACCCGGGCGAGATTGCAGAGCTGCTCGCCCCGTTCGCCGGAGAGATCGACGTCGAGATCGCTCCCGCGCCCGAGACCACGACGATGCAGACCCGTGGCAGCGGGGCACAGCGCCAGCAGCGCGTGCACACCTGGGCCGGACAGATCTGCGCGGAGGACTTCGCCCCGGCCGCGCTGCCCGACAACGCCTGCATCCTGCATCTGGCGCCGGTGGCGCGCGAGACGCCGCCCGCATGGCCGTGCACCTGCAACTTCCTCGGCCTCACCGCACAGGGGCTCGTGCGGCGCTGGGATGCCTTCGGTGGAGCGATCGAGCTTGCTGCGATAGACCGTGCGCGGCTGCCCCCCGCGCTCGACGCCGTGGTGATCAGCGCAAGCGAGCGGGCCTTCTGCGAGCCGCTGCTCGACGCCGTCCCGGTCATGGCGGTGACCGCCGGCGAGGGGCCCACGACCATCCACGTCGCGGGCGGAGTCGACTTGCGCGTGACGCCGCAACCGATCAACGGCGCCCACGACGACCTCGGTGCAGGCGACGTGTTTGCGGCCGCATTCTTCATCGCCCTGCGCGACGGGCTCACTCCCCTGCAGGCCGCCGCTTACGGCAACGCTGCTGCCGCGGTCAGAATCAGCGGCCGGGGTCCAGACGCGGTCGGCAGCGTGAAGGCAATCGAGCGACGATTGCAAGCCTGACGCTGGCCGCGCCGCTTCCTTCTACGGCGCCGCTGCGCTGGATTGGAAGTCCGCAAGCGCGCTGTCAACCAGGGCGCCGAGCGAGTGGGCGTCGAACCGCTCCTGCATGCCACTGGCGCGTGCCGCAAGCATCAGTGCGCCGGCGACCGGAGCGATCTCGACCACCGACAACTGCGCCTTGGGCGACACCTCCCTGATGCGCCGCTCCAGCGGCTCCACGAAGACAGCCCCCGCCTTGAAGGCGCTCCCAATCAGCCCGACCGGGAACTCGCCCCGCAGACCCGAGTGCTCCACCACCGTGATGACCTGCGCCGCAAGCTCCTCGGCGGCCTGGCGATAGATGGCGCACGCCACATCGTCCCCGCCGCGGGCGAGCTTCGCCGTCTGGGCTCCAAACGCGGCGATCTCGCTCTTGTCAAGCGGCTTGCCGTAGACCAGCGCGATCAGCTCCTGCACGCCGCCCACCTCGTAGAACTCCAGCGCGGCTTCGCTCAGCGCCGTACGGGGGCCGGAGCCGTCGCGGTCGTGCAGCGCGGCCGACAGAGAACGCACGCCTATCCAGTAGCCGGAGCCCTCGTCACCGAGCACATGACCCCAGCCGCCGGCGCGCCAGCAGCGGCCGTCAGATCCGACGCCAAAGACGTTGCTGCCGGTGCCCGAGATCACCGCCAGCCCCGGAGCGGCGCCGGTGGCAGTCGCCCAGGCGCCCACGACGTCGTTGACCACGATCCAGCTCTGCGGCGCCGTGGCGTGGACGTGTCGCTCTACGCTCTCGGTGTCGGTGCCCGCGATCGCCAGCACGGCGGCATTGAGCTGCGCCGCCTCGATCCCGGCCGCCTGCGCAGCCACCGCGGCGCTTGCCAGCAACGCGTTGCCGGCAGCCTTCACACCAGCCGAGTCTGGATTGCTGGGGCCGTCGTGGGCGAGGTGAACACGCCCCTCCTGCACATCAAGCACAGCGGCCAGGGTCTTCGTGCCACCGCCGTCAATGCCCATCAGCCAGCGTGCGCCCTCGCCCGCGCCGGCGCGGCTCGGGCCACCGAGTGCAAGCGCCGGCGGGAGCTCGATCAGAGAGGTGCGCGCGATCGGCACGGACGCATCCTCGCATGCCTGAGGAGCTTGCACGCGGATAGGATCAACCGATGCCGGTGGCTGCCGTCTTCCCCACCGCCTCGATGCAGGCGGGGATGTACGAGTCCTTCTACCTGCGCGCGGTCTCCCCCGTGCAGCCGGTCGGCGTTTGGATCCGCTGCACGGTCCACAAGCGTCCGGGCCAAGCACCGCGAGGGTCGGTCTGGTGCACGGTGTTCGACGCCGCATCGGGCGCGCCGTTCATGCACAAGGTGACCACGGAGGAGCTCAGCGTGCCCGCAGGCGGCTGGATCGCGGTCGGCCAGACGCGCTTGGGCCCGGGAATCGCCGAGGGCGTCTGTGGCGAGGCGTCCTGGTCGCTGCGCTTTGAGAGCGACGAGCAGGAGCTGCGCCATCTGCCTCACGGGCTGCTCTACCGCGCGCCGCTGCCGCGCACAAAGCTGACGAGCCCCGCCCCGGCGGCTGGGTTCTCAGGCTCGCTGCAGCTGGGGCAGCGCACGATTGACCTTGATGGCTGGCATGGCATGATCGGCCACAACTGGGGTTCGGAGCACGCCGCGCGTTGGATCTGGCTGCACGGCATCGACTTCGACCAGACGCCGGGCGCGTGGATAGACCTCGCGGTGGGCCGAATCGAGGTCGCAGGCCGACTGACCCCCTGGGTGGCAAACGGGGCGCTCTGCCTGCAGGGACAACGGCTGCGGCTGGGAGGCCTGCTCGCGCGTGGGCTGCGTGTGGCCGAGCGCCCGGAGCGCTGCTCGCTGCACGTGCCCGGGCCAAAAGGCCTCTCTGTGGAGGCACACGTTCAGACCCCGGCGGGCACCGCCGCCGGCTGGCGCTACGCGGACCCCGACGGCGGCGAGCACGACGTGGTCAACTGCTCGATCGCGGCGCTCAGGCTGGTGCTGCGACGCAAGGGAGAGGCCTCACAGACGCTGATCAGCAGGCATGGAGCTGCATACGAGCTCGGGATGCGCGAGCACGACCACGGGGTTTCCATCGCCCCGTTCGGGGATGATTGAGGTCCGAGCAGCGCAACTTCTCCGCGCCGTGAGAGTTGCGAGCAACGTCGAAGACGACGTTGCATCATTACGTTCGCCGTCTGCAATACAATCTTAACCTTGACTAACACTGCTCCGGGGATGCCAGCAAGACCACGAGGCAAGGCTCGCACGGCGCCTCTCAAGGACGACAAGACGCACATCTCGACATCCAGGAGACCAGACATGAAGACCATGATCGGGGCAAGCAGACGGTGACGCCGAGAACGATCAGCGCAAACGTCACCTGGCAGGACGGCACGCTTGACCGCGGCAGCCGCTGGCGCCGGCTGGGAACGCAGGGCGCCACGGTCTGGCTGACGGGCCTGCCTGCCTCAGGCAAGTCGACGCTCGCTGCGGCCGTCGAGGAGCGGTTGATCGACTCCGGCCGGTTCGCGTATCGCCTGGACGGCGACAACCTGCGCCACGGGATCTGCGGCGATCTCGGTTTCACGCCTGAGGATCGCGACAGCAACGTCTGGCGCGTGGGTCAGGTGGCGCGTCTGTTCGCCGACGCGGGCTCGATCGCGATCGTTTCGCTCGTCTCGCCCTACGTCGCCTGTCGGGAACGCGTGCGCGAGCTCCACGAACGCGACGGGCTCCCGTTCATGGAGGTGTTCCTCGACACGCCGCCGGGAGAGTGCGCAAGGCGCGACCCCAAGGGCCTCTACGCAAAGGCGCAGGCGGGCGAACTGGCCGGCCTGACCGGCTTCGACGACCCATACGAGCCGCCGCCCGCTGCGGAGCTCGTGATCACCCCGCACCTCTGCGTCGAGGACGCCGCCGAGGCCGTGCAGATCGCCCTCGAGGCGCGTCTGCAGCAGCTGGCGTAGCCCCAACGCGGTGAGCGGCCCCGAGAGTGCCCGCCTGGACCGCGTAAGGCGTGCACGGCGAGACCCCGACCTGGCGGTGATCGAAGGCTTTCACGCGCTCAAGCACGCCCTGCGCTTCGATGCCGAGATTCTCGAGGCGCTCTGCACCGAGCCCGAGCAGCTGGACCGGCTCGCCGGCGAGCTCGCGCCCGATCTCGGCGGGCGCCTGCGCGCGCTCGCGCACCCCGTGGAGCCGGCGCTCTTCGAGCAGATCGCGCCGCGCGCTGCCCGCACCGGAGTGATCGCGATCGCAAAGCGTCCCCATCCCGACCCGGACGCGACGCTGAGCAATCCCGACAGCGCCCCGATCGTCCTGCTGGAGCAGCCCCGCGACCTCAGCAACGTGGGCGCCTGCATCCGCGTCGCCGCGGCCGCGCAGGCGGCCGGTCTGATCGTCACAGGCCGCCACGACCCGTGGCACGCAGACGCGATCCGCGGAGCGGCGGGCCTGCACTACGCGCTGCCGGTGCTCTGGTCTGCGGACCTCCCGGCAAGCGATCGACCGCTCGTGGCGCTGGATCCCGAAGGCGAGGAGCTTGCCCTGCGGGAGCTGCCACCACGGGCGATGCTCGCGTTTGGCAGCGAGCGCCAGGGGCTCTCGGAGGAGCTGCTCGGCCAGGCGGATTACAGGCTCCGGATTCCAATGCGCGCCGGCGTATCCAGCCTGAACCTTGCCACCTCGGTCGCCGCAGTGCTGTTCGCGAGTCGGCTGCTCGCGCAAGGCAAGCAAGACGGGAAGAGCGGTCTCTAGTCGCTCGCTTCCGGCGATTCGCCGTGGTCATGCCCCTCATTGGGTTTGGCCTGAGAGGAGAGCAGCGCGGACTGATTGGCTTCGCGGCCGGAATCCTCTTCGCCTCCTTCCGATGACTGGCTGCCTTCTTGCGAACTGATGCCGTCGGAACCGGCCTGGCCGGCAACGGCCCCGCCTTCGGCCTCCCCGTGGTCCGCTTGTGTTCCCGGCTGCCATCCGTCCTCTTTGCTGCCCCCAGAGGCTTCAAGCCGAGTGGGCGTCGATTGCCCGTCCGGAGCAGTCGGGGCCGGCTGACTCGAGCCTTCGCCTTCGCGTCCCGCAGGTGAAGACCAGCCTGGGTAGCCGGCATGATCATGAGCGGGCGGGCCTACCCGAGCCGTAGGCGGAGATTCAGTCGCTGTGAGCGCGGTTCGCGCTCCCTGCCGGCGTTTGCCAAACCCGTGGAAGGCCTGCGCCGCACCGCCCGCCGAGCCATGCGTCCCGGAGCGAGCGTTCGCGACCGCTCGAGCGTCGGCGCTGCCCACGGCGAAAGCAACGGGACCCCGGATCGCGCCGGCGACTGATCCAGCCTGCGCCGACTCGCGCAGCACCTTGAATGGTCCCTGATGCATCGCGAGTGCGTGGCGATGATGGACAACCAGGGCGCCCGTGATCGCCACACCGGCGGTGATTGCGACCGCGCTGCCCTTGGCCACAATGCCGGCCAGCCCGGCGGTGCCGCCGCCTGTGGCAAGTTCGACCACACGCTGCCCGCCGGAGCCGGCTCCCCGTTCGGCGCCCCGGGCCGCCCAGGCCAGCACGGGGGCGGGCGTCAGCGCGGTTAGACCGGCCCGCAGGGCGGTTCGCGCTCTGTAGAGCAGGCCCCGCACGGCGTCATCGCTGATGCCAAGCGCGCAGGCCACCTCATCGTGGGTGTGACCCCCGAGAGCGGTGCGCAGCATGACTTCGCGCTGCAGCTCCGGCAATGCCGCAATGCCCGCGAACACTTCGCGGAGCGCCATCGAATCCTCAATGCTCGTGGGCTGCGCGACAGCGCCAGGAAGCACGTCAAGCTGCTCCGCATGCTGGAGATCCGCCAGCCTCGCGGTTTGCTCGCTTCGCATGCAGTTCAGCGCCGCGTTATGAGCCACCCGATAGAGCCATGCCCGCAGGTCATGAACCTCCGTTTGGCGTCTCAGCGCCACCCAGGCATTCAGCAGCGCCTGTTGCAGCGCCTCTTCGGCTCTTGCTTCGCAACTGCACAGACGCCGGCAATAGCCCAGCAAGGGCCTGCGGTAGCGATGCACAAGCGCTTCGAAGGCGCCCTCGTGACCTGCCTGCACCAGGCAAACCAGCCTCTCATCCGATTGAGTGAGAAGCAGACGGCGCTTGATATTCGTCATGCTCGATGTGGAGGCCATAGGGGAGGAGGCGCCCGGCGCACCTCTTCATCGGCATCATCCCCCGCGGGCTGGACACCAAAACCCGCAATGCGTCGAGCTCGCCGCCGGAGCACAGGCCAAGCGACGAGCTCGAACGCCTGTTGCCTACTGGACGATGACGAGGGACTCCCAGCTTGCTCCGGCCGAGGTGAAGCGCAGCTCGGCCTCCTTGACGGTCGCGCCTACAACAAGCGCCTTTTCCTTTTCTTCGCAGCCGGGTCCGCCCTGCCCGTCAAATGAACTGTCGTGAGCTGTCGGCCCTGCCTCACCTTCTTTGCCGCCTTCTTGCGACGAGGTACCTTCGGGGCCGCCGCCGCCCTGATGCCAGCCTCCGTCTGAGGAGTGATCGTCGTCACCTTCGCCGTTGTCGTCGTCACCTTCGGTCGGCTTCGAAGAAATGCAGATCACGTGCGTGTCTTCGGTCAGCTTGCCACTGACAAGCGACCCGTCGTTCAGCTTGATCGTGAGGACTTCCCCTTCGATGGATGACACGGTGCCGATATCTTCGGTGCTCGTGCTGCTCGTCGTCTGGGTGCCAGGCTCGGAAGTGCTTTTCCCCCCTTCGACGGGAGCCAGCCTCAACACGCGCGCACCCTTTGCGTGTCCTTTGTGATGCGTGCGGGAATGGCGTGCGCCGTGCCCGTGGTGGGCCAATGCGACACCCGGTGCGGCGAGTACTAGCGCGAGCACCGATGCCAAAGCGGTGAGGATTCGCCTCATCTATGCCTCCTTGGTCGAGACCGCCACAGGCGGCCGTCAGCTGGACGTTTGCGTCGACGCAGATCGCGCGACACAAACTGAGACACGACCTCGATCCAGAAGCTCACGCCGGGTCGAACAAACGTCCAGGCGACCTTCTAAGGCAGGGAGACGTGGACCCCCACCGAGCCGAGCGGTTCGAGCGAGACCGAGATCCCAACGCCGACCCCTTGAGATGTTGCGCTCGAGGGGGACGTCGATTCGGTGGAGCCTGGCGGGCCGGACCCGCTGGCCGTCTGCTGGCCTGAGCCGCTCCCGACAGAGATCTGCACCCCTATCCCCGAGCCATGTCCTCCGGATTCGCTGCCGGACGGCGTCGAGGTGCTCCGCGCGCTCGCGGGAGCAGAGGCTGAGGCGTTGTCCACGGATGTCCCTGCTGTGCCGGTGGTCGACGGAGAGCCGGACGTGGTGGACTGCTCGCGTGGCCCGGAAGCGGACGATGGCGAATCAGTGGACGCCGGAGTCACGATCGATTGCAAGGTCGTCGAGGACTGAGACGGCGCCTGCCCGGTTTTGAGGGCGGCCGGCGAGCGATGGGCACCGGAACGCGGCGCGCGTGAAGCGCGCCGCACGCCCCTGCCCACGCCGGCGTCGGCGGCCGCAGACGCAGGCGTGCCCGCAGCCACAACTGTTGCCTGCGCCGCTGCGGCGTGGTGGCGGGCGGGGCTGCCATGCGTGCCCTTCGACTGCGCGATCACCGCGCCAGTGATCGCCACGCCGGCTGTGATCGCGGCAAGTCCGCCCTTCAGCGCCAGGCCGGCGATGCCTGCCGCACCGCCGCCGGCACCAAGTTCGGCCATCCGTTCGCCGGGAGCGCCGCCCTCGGCAGCCCTGCCCATGACCCACGCCAGCAGCGGCGGCGGTGTGAGCGCGCTGATCCCTTTACGCGCGCGGCCGAGCAGCCCGCGCACCGCACTGTCGGCGAACTCGAATGCATCTTCCGCCACCACCTTGGCTTTGTTTCCATTGCTCCCGTGCACGACGATGCCCTCGCGGCTGCGATCTGGCGTCATTGCCCTGAGCGCGCCGCGTAGGGCAAGCAGCTCATCCGGTGTGGGAGCGCCGTCCATTGCCGCTCCGCTTTGCGGCCCGGGCGTCCCGGACGCGACTGCGGCGCCCTCCCGCCCTGGCAATAAGCCGGTTATCTCAAGCTCCTCGACGGCTATCCAGTGAGCGATTCGGTGCAGCCAGGGCCGCAGCTCCCGCGGCTGAGCGCCTGCCTCGATGCCGCGCCAAGCCTCAGACAGCGCTCTGCGCACCACCTCCTGGGCCATCTCCTCCGAGAGGCAGAGTCCGCGGCAGTGGCGCAGCAACAGGCCGTGGTGGCGGCGGGCGAGCGTCTGCCAGGCGGTCTGCGAGCGATCTCGGGCAAGCTCCAGCAACTTCTCGTCGGATTGGCTGCCCAGCAGCCAGGTCTTGATCGCGGAGCCCATGACGAAGTTGCGGCCTCGGTCCAGCATCGGCAGCTTATGTCATTTATTAGACACCGTTGGCAGCGTGAGCGTCTTCTGCCGGTCCTCGCTTCTCGGCACGGGGCCCACGGCGGGCGGCGATATCGCGGCCAGCAAGATAGGAACGTAGATAGCGCCCGCTGATCTTCCCCTGCGCTGAGCCTGTATGGCGCAGAGGCGTGGCCGACGCGCCGCCGAAGGATGGGTCGTTAGCGCCGTGGGCATCGAGCCTGGCTTTCATCGCCAGAGTCTGCGCTCCACCGAGCAGCTGCGCCTCGATCATCCATCCATGATCCACCGGCGGCGGCACCGCGACGTCGATTCCCTCCTGCGCGGCGATTACGCGCGCGATCATGTCGGCCTGCGCAGCGGCGAGGCCGCCCTGCTTGATCGGGAAGCTCGTCATGTCGCCCGCGGCATAGACGTCAATCAGACCCTCGACGCGCCCCTCGGGGTCGGTGGACACGAAGCCCCACCAGCGGCTTGGCACCCCCACGATGCGCGGGCCGCGAAGCTGCGGCGCAGCCACCACGCGATCGGCTGGAACGGTGCCGCCGAAGTGAAGCTGCAACGCTCCGTCGTGACGCACGCTTGCGGGCACCAGCCCACCGCGGAAGCGCACGCCCCGCTCCATCAGCAGTCCCCGCACCCGCGCAGAAGCCTGCGCGCCGAAGATGTCAAGTGGCGCACTGGCGGGGCTGACGAGACTGACCTCCACCTCAACGCCGGCTTGCTCTGCATACGCGGCCGCGAACATCGCAAGCTCATAGAGAGGCATCGGCCAGGCGCACCCCGACGGAACCGCGAAGACGATCCGGCGTGCCGCACCGCGCCTGACCTCCTCCAGCAGAGCCTGCATCTGCGGCACATCACGCTGATCTCGGAACGTGAGCGCGCCCGGGATCGCCACCCGCGCACGCGCACCCAACGCAAGGATCAAAGAGTCGTAGCGCAGACTGGCGCCGGAGGCCAGCCGCACGGCGTGCACAGCGGGGGAAACCGACTCCAGCCGGCCGTGGTGAAAGCGCGCCTGCGCGTCGGCGGTAATCTCTCTCAGGCTGCAGCTGCTCGGCGGATCGCCGTTTGAGTCGAATGCCTCATAGGTGGCGGCAGGTCGGAACGCCAGCCGCTCGCCGCTGGAGATGAGCGTGAGCTCAACGCGCTCGCCCAGCAGCGCGCGCAACGCGAGCAGCGCCTCAACTGCGGCAAAGCCTCCGCCTGCGACCAGTACCTTCCGCGGCAGTGGCGGGCTTGGGGTGTCCATCCTGACCAAGAAGATCGACTACGTGCAGCGCCGCTGCATCTGCACCAGACCGAAAAGGGAGCACGGCAAAGCACTGAAGGAATGCGGCATTTCACGGGTCCACTTACAGATCTTGCATGCGTGTCCTTATGCTTGACAAATTATCGGTGTTTGTCTAGAGTCGATCGCGACCGTCACTCGACGGCCAAAGCGACCCCGAGGAGGACGCATATGGCATCCGTAACAGGCCTCGCCGGGCAGCCCGACACGCTGAAAGACGCGCCGGCATGGCGCGACAGCAAGCGCTACGCCTGGCTCTTGGGGCTGGTCGTGCCGCTGCTGCCATTCATCGCTTGGGGGCTCGTGCACGCCACCGGCCTCGCCGTCTTCTGGTTCATGGGGCCGATGCTCGTTTTCGGCCTCTTCCCGCTGATCGACGTGCTGCGCGGGACCGACCCGAGCAACCCGCCGGATGAGGTGATCAAGTGGCTTGAGCAGGATCGCTACTACCGCTGGTGCACCTACGCGTTCCTGCCCGTCCAGTACGCGGGGCTGATCTTCGCCTGCTGGCTGTGGACCTACGGCGGGCTCTCCACGCTGGACTCGATCGGCCTCGCGCTGACGGTCGCAATGGTCAGCGGAATCGCGATCAACACCGCGCATGAGCTTGGCCACAAGCGCGCAAGCCTGGAGCGCTGGCTGAGCAAGGTCGCGCTCGCGCAGAGCGGCTACGGGCACTTCTTCATCGAGCACAACCGCGGCCACCACGTCAGGGTTGCCACTCCCGAGGACCCCGCAAGCGCGCGCTTCGGCGAGAGCTTCTACGCCTTCCTGCCGCGCACCGTGAGCGGCAGCCTGAGCTCGGCCTGGCATCTGGAGCGCGAGCGGCTTTCGCGCTGCAAGCAGCACACGATCTCGATCCACAACGACATCCTGCAGGCGTGGGCGATGAGCGTGGTCCTGTTCGGCGCGCTGATCGTCGTCTTCGGCGTGAGCGTGGCGCCCTACCTGGCGATTCAGGCCGTGATCGGCTTCTGCCTGCTGGAGGTCGTCAACTATCTGGAGCACTACGGCCTGCTGCGCCAGCGCCGGGAGGACGGCCGCTACGAGCGCACCCGCCCCGAGCACAGCTGGAACTCCAACAACGTCGCCTCCAACCTGCTGCTCTACCACCTCCAGCGCCACTCCGACCACCACGCAAACCCGACCCGCCGCTACCAGGCGCTGCGCCATGTGGATGAGGCGCCGCAGCTGCCCACCGGCTACGCGGGCATGATCGTGCTGGCGGCGATCCCCCCGCTCTGGCGGGCGATCATGGACAGGCGCGTGGTCGCACACTACGAGGGAGACCTCACCAGAGCCAACATCTCGCCACGGGCGCGCAAGCGCGTGCTGGCCAGGTACGGAACGGCCGGCGGTCAGGCATGAGCCGCTTCGTCTGCCCCTCCTGCGGCTACCTCTACGACGAGGCCGCAGGCGACCCCCGTGAGGGCTTCCCCGCCGGCACTCCCTGGAGCGAGGTCCCCGACGACTGGGCCTGCCCGGACTGCGGCGTGCGCGACAGGGTCGACTTCGAGCCCGCGGGAGACCAGACTCAGGCATGAGCGCCGTCCCCTATCGCGAGGCCGCCCGGCAGCTCCTGCGCCAGACGCTGCTGAACGCGACGCGCAGCCTGCTGGAGGAGCGGCCGTGGGCGCAGATCACGATGGCCGACATCGCCAGCCGTGCGGGCGTGAGCAGGCAGACGCTCTACAACGAGCTCGGCTCCCGCGATCAGCTCGCGCAGGCGTTCGTGCTCAGAGAGGCCGAGCGCTTCATCGCGGCGGTGCGGCAGGCGATCGAGGCTCACCTCGACGATCCCACGGCGGCGCTGGCGGCGGCGCTGCAGCTGTTCCTGGACACCGCCGGCATGGATCCGATGGTGGGAATGCTGCTCGACGACGACGGGACCGGCGGGCTGCTGCCGTTGATCACCACGCGCAGCCGCCCGGTGCTCGACTGGGCTGCAGCGCAGATCGCGCAGTCAATCTCGGAGGGCTGGCCGGCGGCGGCGCCCGACGATGCGCTGCTGCTGGCACAGACGCTCGTGCGGCTTGCAATCAGCTACCTGACCGTGCCGACCGCCCCGCCCGGACAGGCCACTCAGGACGCCGTGCGGCTGCTGGCGCCGTTCATCGAGCAATCGGTCCTGCCGGCGTACGCGAAGCCGCGATAGGCTCGCGCCCCCACGTCGAGGAGGGACCGGATGGACTTTGAGCACTCGCAGCGCACGAAGACGCTGCTTGCGCGTCTTGACGCATTCATCGAGCAGGAGATCGCCCCCAGGGAGGAGCCCTACCACCGTCAGCTGCTTTCAGGCGATGATCCCTGGGTCGTGCTGCCCGTCATCGACGAGCTGAAGGCCAAGGCCAGAGAGCAGGGGCTTTGGAACCTGTTTCTGCCCGACGAGGAGCATGGCGCCGGCCTTGGCAACGTGCAGTACGCGCCGCTGGCCGAGCGGATGGGACGCTCGATCATCGCCAGCGAGGTCTGCAACTGCAACGCGCCGGACACCGGCAACATGGAGGTGCTCTGGCACTTCGGCTCCGATGAGCAGAAGCTGCGCTGGCTTGCGCCGCTGCTGGCCGGAGAGATCCGCTCGGCTTTCTGCATGACAGAGCCACAGGTCGCCTCCTCGGATGCGACCAACATGCAGGCGACAGCCAGGATCGAGGGAGATGAGGTCGTGCTCGAGGGGCGCAAGTGGTGGAGCACCGGCGTCGGGCACCCGCGCTGCGAGGCACTGATCTTCATGGGCCTGACCGACCCGCAGGCCGACCGCTACCACCAGCACTCGATGGTGCTCGTGCCGCGGGACACACCCGGTGTGAAGGTCGAGCGAATGCTGCCGGCGATGGGCTTCCTGGACGCGCCGGGCGGTCACGGCGAAGTCTCCTTCACCGACGTGCGCCTGCCGGTCTCGGCGATCATCGGCGGCGCCGGACAGGCGTTCGCGATCGCGCAGGCGCGGCTTGGCCCCGGGCGCGTGCACCACTGCATGCGACTGATCGGCATGGCCGAGATGGTGCTCGGCCTCGCGTGTGAGCGTGCAACCGAGCGCGTCGCCTTCGGCAAGCCGCTCGCCAACCTCGGTGGCAACCGCGAACGGATCGCCGATGCGAGGATCGCGATCGATCAGGCGCGCCTTCACGTCCTGCACGCCGCATGGCTTCTGGACCAAGGCTCCCCGGCCGCGCTTGGCGCCGTCTCCCAGATCAAGGTCGCCACCCCAAACATGGCCCAAGGCGTCGTGGACATGGCGATCCAGCTGCACGGCGGCGGCGGGCTCTCCAACGACTTCCCGCTGGCTGCGGCGTGGACGGTGGCCAGGGCGCTGCGACTGGCAGACGGCCCCGACGAGGTCCATCGCGGCGTGATTGCGCGGCTGGAGCTGGCCGCCTACGGCAAGGGCAAGTGGTCCGGCGGCTGAGCGCTCGGGAGCGCCTTGCGCCCACCGCCTCTGCGCGACCATGACCAGCCCAGCTGGATCGCGACAAACCACAGCAGCCCCGCGAGGCAAAGCATGAGAGCAACGAAGAAGTTCAGGCGCAGCCCAAGGATGTATTTCGAGTAGTCGATCCGGATCGTCTCCTCAAAGATGCGAAAGCCCGAGTAGCCGGCCACGTAGAGTGCGAACAGGCCCGGAGGCTTGATCCGAGCGCGCTTGCCAAGCTGCACGAGCGCGACCGCGAGCATCAGGTTCCAGATGATCTCGTAGAGGAAGGTTGGCTGGAAGGTGACGTAGCTGCCGTACCCCGCCGGCCGGTGCGCGGCAGCAATTTCAAGCGCCCACGGCAGTTTGCTCGGCAGCCCGAAGAGCTCCTGATTGAAGTAGTTGCCCACCCTGCCGACCGCCTGCGCGACCAGCAACGCCGGCGCAACCGCATCCATGAAACGCGGCACGTCGGCGCCGTGGCGGTGCACGCGCCAGATGCCCACGGCGGCGCCAAGCGCGATCCCGCCCCAGATGCCGAGCCCGCCGTCCCAGATCGCAAACGGACCCCACCAGTGGTTTGGCATCTGGCTCGGCGTCGTGATCACGAAGTAGAGCCGCCCCCCGATCAGGCCCGCGGGAAAGCCCCACAACGCCACGTCGTAGACAAGGTCGCGGTGCCCGCCGATCGCCTCCCAGCGCCTGATGGTGATGATGATCGCGGCCGCCACCGCAAAGACATAGGCCAGGCCGTAGGCGTGGATGAACAGCGGCCCGAGGTAGAAGCCGTTGTGGGGCGGGCTTGGGATGTAGGCGGGAAGCACCGAAGACATGTTTGCAGTGGCAGCGCCGGCTCACGACAGCTCGCCTTGCCAAGCGCGATGCTATTAGCTGAGCGCTCACATCGAGCACGCATCCGGCACGTAGAGAGGCAGAGGCATGGACCAGAAGCGCTTCACGGAAGTCGACGAGTACCTGACCGACACGCTGCACCTGGAGGATGAGCCGCTGCGGAATGCAGCGCAGCGGGCGCAGGAGGACGGACTGCCGCCGATCGCGGTCACGCCCGCACAGGGCAAGCTGCTGCAGCTGATCGCCCAGATTCACGGCGCGCGACGGATTCTCGAGCTGGGCGTGCTCGGCGGCTACAGCACGATCTTCCTCGCCAGGGCGCTGCCGCCCGATGGCCGCCTGATCAGCCTCGAGCTGCAGGAGAGCTACGCGCAGACGGCGCGTGTGAGCATCGGGGCCGCGGGCCTGTCCGACTGTGTGGAAGTCAGAGTGGGCCCGGCGCTGGAGGGGATGCAGGCGCTGCAGGCAGAAGGCGCGGAGCCGTTCGACCTCACGTTCATCGACGCCGACAAGCCAGCCACGCCCGAGTACTTCGAGCATGCGCTTGCACTCTCACGCCCCGGCGCCCTGATCATTTCTGACAACGTCGTGCGTCACGGCGAGCTCGCCGACCCCGACACCGCCGATGCGGGCGCACAGGGGATGCGCCGCTTCCACGAGCTGTTGGCCGCAGAGCCGCGCGTCAGCGCCACCACGATCCAGACCGTCGGCGCCAAGGGCTACGACGGCTTCACGCTCGCGCTCGTCACTGGATGACCGAGGGGACGATCGGCTTCATCGGCCTTGGCGTGATGGGCGCGCCAATGGCGCGCAACCTGATGGGAGCGGGCTACTCGCTGGTCGTGCACAACCGCACGCCCGCCAAGGCGCAGGCGCTTGCGCAGCTCGGCGCACGGGTGGCCCGGAGCCCGCAGGAGGTCGCACAGCTCAGCGAGGTCGTGATCACGATGGTGCCCGACTCGCCCGACGTCGAACACGTCTACCTGGCTGACGAGGGCCTGGTCGCGGGCGCGACGCCCGGTCAGCTCTTCATCGACATGAGCTCGATCGAGGCGCAGGTCGCGCGCAGCCTGGCCGCCCGTGCCGGCGAGCTTGGCGTGCAGACGCTCGACGCGCCGGTCTCGGGAGCGGACGTGGGCGCGCAGGAAGGCACGCTCTCGATCATGGTCGGCGGGGAGCCCGAGGCGTTTGAGCGGGCGCTGCCGATCCTGCGCTGCCTCGGGCGCACGATCGTGCATGTCGGCGGCGCGGGCGCGGGCCAGATCGCCAAGGCGTGCAACCAGGTGCTGATCGCCGGCACGATCGAGGCGGTCAGCGAAGCGCTCGTGCTCGGCTCCAAGGCGGGCGTTGACCCGCAGGCGCTGTTGCAGGCGCTGAGCGGCGGGCTTGGCGCCAGCAGAGTGCTCGAGCTCAAGAGCGAGAAGATGCTGAGCCACCGCTTCACCCCTGGCTTCCGGGCCAGCCTCCACCACAAGGACCTGCGCAACGCGCTGGCCGCCGCCGGCCAGCTCGGCGTTTCGCTCCCCGGCGCGCAGGCCGCGGACGAGCTGCTGGAAGAGCTGATCGCCGAAGGGCTCGGCGACGAGGACCACTCGGCGATGCTGCTCCGGATCGAGGCGCGCGCCGGGCACCGGGTCGGCGAACAGCCGCCGGGCGAGCGCTGAGCGCCTGCTCAGACGCTCTGCAGCGTCGGCCGCTGCGCGAGCTTTGCGGCGGTCTTGACCGCCGCCGTCAACGTCTGCAGGTCATAGGCGCCGTGGTGGCGGCGGCCGTTGATGAAGAAGGAGGGGGTGCCCGAGACGCCGCTGGAATCGGCGCTGGCGACGTCGGCGCTGACCTGTTTTTTATATCTGCGGTCATGCAGGTCTGACTCGAAGCGGTCCACGTCGAGGCCAAGCCCGATCGCATACTCGCGTAGGTTGCGGGGGCGAAGGTCGCCCTGATGCTCAAAGAGCAGATCGTGCATCTCCCAAAAGCGGCCCTGGGCGCCCGCGGCCTCGGCGGCCTCGGCCGCCAGCTGCGCGAAGGGATGCACGTCGCTCAGCGGCAGATGACGAAAGACGTAGCGCAGCTCATCGCCCTCGGCGGCAAGCAGCTCCCTGACCGCGGGCTCGGCGCGGCCGCAGAATGGGCATTCGAAGTCGGCGTACTCGACAAGCGTGACCAGGGCGTCGTCATGGCCACGGACGTGGTCGCGCTCCGGGTCCACGTCGTCTGAGAGATCGACGAGCTGGGCAGCCGTGCGCTGCAGCTGGCGGATGCGCACCTGGGTTGGCAGCATCGCCGTCACCCGAAAGATCGCAAACGCAAGCAGCGGCGAGAGCAGCACGGCCGCCAGCAGCCCAAGCTGGGCCTGCGCAAACAGCGTGGGCCCAAACGCGCGACCCGCGACCAGCAGCGAGACGGTGAAGCCGACGCCCGCCACCGCCCCGGTGCCGGCGAGGCCGGGCCAGGTCACCGTCAGCTTGCCAGCGCCGAAGACCTTGCGACTGGCCAGCCACGAGGCGCCGAGGATGCCCAGCGGCTTGCCTAGCAGGTAGGCGAGCAGGATGCCGATGCTCACAGCCGAGGTGGCGGCAGCGCTCAGCACCGCGCCGGTGATGTGCACCCCCATGTTCGCCAGCGCGAACAGCGGCACGATCAGAAAGCCCGACCAGGGGTGCAGGCGATGCTGAAGCCGCTCGTTGGGTGAGATCGCCTCGCCAAGCCCGCGCTGCGCCGAGCGCGCGAGCTGCGGCGTGGGCTGCTCACGGAAAGCGCGCGTCAGCTCGATCGCGTGCTCCAGGTCGCTGCGCGCAGGCGGGTAGGCGCTTGTGACCAGACCGATCGCAAGCCCTGCGATCACCGGGTCGATCCCGGACTTGAACATCGCCAGCCAGATCCCGACCCCGACCGCCACCGAGGCGGGCCCGCGGCCGCGTTGCAGGTAACGCAGCAGAATCAGCACACCGAAGAGCCCAACCGCGACCAGCAGCGCGGCGAGCGAAACCTTGTGCGAGTAGGCAAACGCGATCACGCCCAGGCCGGCGAGATCGTCGATCACGACCGCCGTCAGCAGGAATACGCGCAGGCGCGCGCCCCCAGGCGGCCCCACCAGCGAAAGCGCGCCAAGCGCCAGCGCGGTGTCCGTCGACATCGCCACGCCCCAGCCGCCGGCCCCCGCACCGCCGGCGTTCAGAGCAAGGAACACTCCGACCGCGGCCGCCATCCCACCGAACGCCGCCAGCACCGGAATCGCGATCCGCCGCCGCTCGCGCAGATCACCGAGCGCCAGCTCACGCGTGGCCTCCAGGCCGACGACCAGGAAGAACAGCGTCATCAGCCCTTCGTTGACCCACGAGCGCAGATCGGCGGAGAGCACATGGCCGCCGAGCCGTATCGCGAGCGTGGTGTGCCAGAAGCGCTCGTAGGTGTGCCACCAAGGCAGGTTCGCCCATATCAGCGCGGCCGCGATCGCGACCGCGAGCACAGCCGCCCCGCCGGTCTCGGTGGAGAGAAAGTCGCGCACGGGCGCGCCGAGGTTGCGCGCCCAGGCGGTGCGTTCAGGACGGGCCGCGGCGGCATCGCTCGCCATCGGGCTGAGTATGCCGCGCTTGAGGCGCGGCGGCGACTCAGGAGGAGCCGCAGCCGCGCATCGACGCTTCATGCAGGGGCGTAAAGCCGGTACCCCCGGAGACCGAGACCCACAGCTCAACCCTGCCGGGCGCGACCGGCATGACTTCCTCCACCAGATCGCTCGACGGCGCGCGGCTGCCCGCAGTCGATGAGCCGCTTCCCATCAGCCGCCAGCCCGTCACCCGGAGCTTCCTGGCTGCCAGCGCTGGCAGCACCTGTGCCACGCGCGCGCCCTGCAGCCCACTGCAGTGCAGCGCTTCGCCAGCCGCAAAGGCGCCGCCGATCGGAGTGCTCTCGTAGCGTTCGCCACGGCGAGCCGGGCGACCGATGTACACCAGGCCGCTGCCTGTGAAGCCACGAGCCACCTTCACGCCGACGGTGCATGGCCCGTTCACGCAGTGGCCTTCCTGCAGCGGCTGGACGCCGTCTGAAGGTTCGCTTTGGAACTCCAGAATGCTTCCGACCGATCCCGGGGACACCGGCAGCAGGCGCAGAGTGACGTGGAGATGATTCTCCGCCAGCTCGCGACTGAGCTCCTTGACGCTCGCGTAGGAGTTCACGATCCTGGCAATCACGTAGCCGTTCTTTTCGCTGAATGACAGCGCGTAGGCGGTCGGAGCCGATGAGGAGGCAAGCGAGATCGCTATCGCCACAGCCAGGCTCACGGCGGCGGCAACGGCCACCGCGAGTCCGATCGCTCCTCTCCCCGACGCACGCGCCCGCCGCCATTGCGTGGCCGAGATCCGCTCTGCTCCTCCGCGCCTTGCGCCCATTTCCAGGACGCGCGCGAGCTCATCCTCGCGCAGCGGGTCCAGATCGCGCAGCAAAGTACTCAGGTGGTCGGTCATCGTGTTTCTCCTGGCATCGGCGAAGGGGTCGAGAATGCATTTGCCTCATGTCCGTCAAGTGGCGCGCGTGTCGGGGTCGGCCACTGTCCCGCCTGCTCCAGCTCGCGCTGCAGCGCACGCCTGGCGCGGTGCAGGCGGATCTTCGCTGCGTTCTCCGAACAGCGAAGGACGACGGAGAGCTCGGCGTTGGAGAGTCCCTCCCAAGCAACCAGCCCGAGAAGGTCGCGCTGCTGCTCGGGCAGGCGCGCCAATGCTGCCCTAGCAAGATCCAGCTCCCCCGCACGCTCCTCGATCGCGGCCTGAGCGCCGGCGGGCTCTGTCTTCAGCCGCAACGACAGTCGCAGGCGCCGACGCTCGCTGCGCCGCTGACTGGCAAGCACCCGACGCGCAGTGCCGAACAGCCAGAGCGTGGCATCGTGGCCGGCCGGCACCTGTCGGATGCGCCGCCAGGCGACCGCGAAGGTCTCCGCCACGGCATCGGCCGCATCCTCGGGACTCGCAGCGCGCCGCAGTGCGTAGGCGGCCAGCGTGGCGTGGTTTGCCTCATAGATCTCCCGGAAGCGCTGGCGCAGCAAGGCATCTTGATCGCGGTCATCGTTCAAAAGCTCACTCCTTTCAGCCGCACATGTCCGGCTGTGCACGACAGTTTCGCGGCGGACGCACCACCCGCCACCACGTCTGCGCCACGAACGTCATATCGTTCTCGCGCGATGGCCTACCACCCACCCCAGTCCATCCTCGAGGCGTACGCCGACGTGCTGGTCAATTTTGCGCTCGGCGGCGGCAGCGGCGTGGGGAAGGGCGAGGTTGTGCGGGTCGTCGCTCCGGAGGCCGCCAAGCCACTCTACGTCGAGTTGCGCAGGGCCGTGCTGCGCGCGGGCGCGCACCCGATCGGCAGCTATCTGCCAAGCGACGACGAGCAGTTCAACCTCTCGCGCGACTTCTTCGAGCTCGCCGACGACTCCCAGATCGACTTCTTTGCCGCCAAGTACATGCGCGGGCTGGTGGACGAGATCGAGCACCAGGTCTCGATTCTCTGCGACACCGACATGCACGCGCTGGAGGGCGTCGACCCCGCGCGGATCATGCGCGTGGGCAAGGCGATGAAGCCGTGGATGGACTGGCGCACCGAGAAGGAGAACGCGGGCAACTTCACCTGGACGCTCGCGCTCTACGGCACGCCGGCGATGGCCGCGGAGGCGAAACTCTCCGAGCAGGAGTACTGGGAGCAGATCATCGGCGCCTGCTTCCTTGACGAGCAGGACCCGATTGCGCGCTGGAAGCAGGTCAGCGGCCAGATCAACGACTACGTGCAGCGCCTGAATGCCCTGGACATCGATCGCCTGCACGTCATGGGAGCGGACGCAGACCTCTGGATCACGCTCGGCGAGAGACGCCAGTGGGTCGGCGGCAGCGGCCGCAACATTCCCAGCTTCGAGATCTTCACCAGCCCCGATTGGCGCGGCACCGAGGGCTGGATCGCCTTCAACCAGCCT
This sequence comes from uncultured Actinomycetota bacterium, assembly GCA_963805565.1. GTDB lineage: Bacteria > Actinomycetota > Thermoleophilia > Solirubrobacterales > Solirubrobacteraceae > Palsa-744. The sequence continues at coordinate 703,432 of CAWDUK010000001.1, forward strand.
CTCTATCGCTACGGCAACCTGATCACCGGCATCCGCCTGGAGTTCGCCGACGGGCACGTCGTCAAAGCCAGCGCAGACACCAACGAGAAGGTGCTGACCGAGATGATCGCGACCGAGAACGCGGACAAGGTGGGCGAGTACTCGCTGACCGACAAGCGCTTCTCGCGGATCACGAAGTTCATGGCCGAGACGCTCTTCGACGAGAACGTCGGCGGCCCGTTCGGCAACACCCACCTGGCGGTCGGCAAGTCCTACCACGACTGCTACGCGGGGGATCCGGCCGGGATTGTCGCAGCCGAGTGGGAGCGCCTTGGCTTCAACGAGTCGAGCGTCCACACCGACATCGTCTCCACCGCCGATCGGACGGTCACCGCGACCCTGAAAGACGGCAGCGAACGCGTGATCTATCGCGACGGGCAGTTCCAGCTGGACTGACGAGGGCGCGAGCTAAGCGCCCTCAGCAGGGCATCAGCTCCCGGAGCTCGGCCGAGGCGCCGGACGCGACCCGCCTCTTCCCTCTTCGATGCCGATCGAGGTGGAGGGGGGTTTGATCTGCTCAGGAGGTAGCGGTCGTGGTGCCATCAGGACTCAGTCTATCGCCAGCGCAGCCAACCAAGCGAGCGTCTGCATGACCATCAGCACGCCCAGTGCACCTGAGAGCAACGACATCACACGCACCTTTTGCGTGTTCTCTTCCCTCAGCCGCTGGTAGCCGAAGCCAGCCGCCGCCAGCCAGCCGAGCGTGTCGTGCTCAGCTTCGGCGCTCGCCTCGTCGTATAGCTCCTCGTAAAGCTCGCCTGCGTCCACCGCAAACTTCAGACGCCATGGAGCAAGCAGCACCGCAGCGGCCACAAGCCCGAGCACTAGCGCAACTAGTGTCCCGCGCCGTTAGTTCGTTGTAGAAGTCGTGAGATCGACTCCAGGATCTGCTCGGCGGTCTTGGTCCAGATGAATGGTTTGGGGTTTTCGTTCCATGCCGCTACCCAGTCGCGGATGTCTTTCTCCAGCGCTTGGACTGAGCGGTGGTCGGAGCGTCTGAGCAAGTCGTTGGTGAGGTAGGCGAACCATCGCTCGACCTGGTTGATCCAGCTGGAGTAGGTCGGGGTGTGGTGCATGTGAAACCTGGGGTGAGTATCGAGCCAGCGACGAATCGCGGGGCTCTTGTGGGTGCCGTAGTTGTCACACACGAGATGGACGTCGAGGTGCTCTGGGACCTGGCTGTCGATGTTTTGCAGGAACTTCTTGAACTCGATTGTGCGGTGGCGGCGATGCAGGCTTGAGATGACCGTCCCGTCCTCGGTGTTGAACGCGGCGAACAGGCTGGTAGTGCCGTGGCGCAGATAGTCATGGGTGCGCTTCTCGGGCATGCCGGGCATCATCGGAAACGCTGGCTGCGAGCGCGCCAAGGCTTGCACCTGGCTCTTCTCGTCAACGCAATACACGACCGCGCCTTCGGGTGGATTGAGGTACAGGCCGACCACGTCATAGACCTTCTCCACGAACAACGGGTCGGTGGAAAGCTTGAAGGTGTCGGTGCGGTGGGGCTTGAGGTCAAACGCCCGCCAGATCCTGCCGATCGTCGACTTCGAGAGTCCCGAGCGCTCAGCCATCTTCGCGCGCGACCAATGCGTCGCGTTCTCCGGCGTGGACTCCAACGTCGCCACCACTACGTCCTCGACCTGCTCGGCAGTGATCGTTGCCGGACGTCCCGGCCGCGGATCATCCGAGAGCCCATCCAGTCGCAGCTCACAAAACCGTCTGCGCCACTTCCCGACCGTCGGCGTGGACACCCCACACGCCACCGCCACATCCTTATTGGAACGCCCCTCCGCGCACTGCAAAACGATCCGCGAGCGCAACGCCAACGCCTGCGAAGACTTCCTACGCCGCTCCCACCGCACCAACTGATCACGCTCGGAGTCAGTCAACTCCAACACCTGCTTGGGCCGTCCAGTTCTTGGCATGCCACAGCATACCATAATTAAGCAACGAACTAACGGCGCAGGACACTAGCGCCACCCAACCAAGGGCGTCGAGTCCTTGAGCGCGAACCGTAGTGGCACCCAGAAATGACGCCACGAGCGCGTGCGCGGCGAGCAGCGTGCCAGTCCGCTGTCGCACCCCGGCGACCACCGACTCCTGGTCGGCAAGGGCCGACCTACCGGCCTCGTAGGTGATCTCCTCGAGCGTGCGCAGATGCAGAACAGTACGAACGCTCGCGGACGTACCTTTTGTGGTCTTCTTATCTGGGGCGACGGGCGCTCAGACCACCGGCGGAGGATGACCCTCCGCGCTGCCGGCCAGCTCCGGGTCCCATTCGCAGACCGAGCAGGCGTGCATGAAGACCGAGCGCGCGAAGCCCAAAGCAAAGGCGTGAGGGTCGGCGACGGCGCAGACGTCCTCCCAGTCGAGGATGTACTCGCCAAGCGTCTCCTCGAAGCGTGCCTGCTCGGGCTGCACGCTCGCGGAGACAAAGCCCTCGCGGGCCGGGTGCGCGTAGGCATAGAAGGCGGCTTTCTCGTAGCGAGCGTCGCCCGGCCACCAGCCGACCGCCACCTCTTCGGCGTCCATCGCGTTGCGCATGATGAAGTCCTGTGAGGGCGGCCTCGCAGGCGCTCCGGAAAAGAGGTTGACCGCTAGGTCGAAGGAGCCCCACCACGCGTTGACGGGCGTCGATCGTCCGCGATAGGGCGCCCGGAAGGCGGCGAGCACGAGCGCGGCCTGCGTTGCCGCTGCGAAGTAGTCGGCGACGGCCGCAGTGTCGTAGCTCGCATGCTGCTCGTCCTGGTCGAGCGGGACCGTCCAGGTCACCTCCTGCGGCGCCGGGTCGATCTCGACGGGACCGGCGAGCGCGCTCACGGCCGTCAGCAGGTCCCTGCACACCGCACCCACGCTGCGATTCGGCGTCAGCGGCACCCGTTGCGCGCACCCATCGCTGTGCTCGACCAGCGCCTCGTGGCCGTGCAGATCGAGCGCCACGACGAAGGCGCCTGAGCCGTCGGGGGCCGGCAGCGGCAGCGTCTCCCAGCCGCGAGCGGTGAGCTTCAGCGCGGCGTGCTGCAGCTGTGGCTCAGCCGGCGCAAGCGTGGCGGCCAGCTTGCCGAGCACCTGAGTGTGGGCGTGCAACGTCTCGCACGTCGCGCTCCAGTCGCGGTAGGCAAGCGCCGGCCAGCTGCTCGACATGAGTTCAAGTTACACCGTGGCGTCCGCGCCTCCAAGCACGGCGAGCATCAGGCCACGTTCTCCCGCGGATGCCTGCGCCGGATCACGGTGCTGGAGGCCCTGCACCCCAGCGCGATCGCAGCGGCCAGCCATAGCGGCGCGGCGAGCTGTCGCTCCACGAGCAGGCCACCGACGAGCGCGCCGATGAGCATTGCGCCTACCGCCGAGAGACGGCGCAGATGGGCCATGCGATGCTCGCCGCGCAACGGCTCTGAGGCGAGACCCGTGATGGTCATCGTCAAAACCGTCGTGGTCAGGTCGGGAACGCCGATCTTGCGCACGACCGCGTTGCGCACCCCCATCGCGAGCGCCAGCAGGCCGATCACCACATAGGCGGCAAGCGAGCCGACTTTCGGCTCGATCACCGCTGCAAGCACTGCGGCGATCAGCACCAGTGCTCCCTCGCACGAGAGCGCGGGGTCAAGACGCGCGCCGGGGTCCGCGGCTGCCGAGGAAGCGAAGATGCCCCCGGCGCGAGCTCCCAGCATGAACGCACCAAGCGAGATGATCGGCGCGAGCACCGGCAGCCCACCGGCGCCGGCGAGCCCAAATCCCAGCAGCACGACGTTGCCGGTCATGTTCGCTGTGAAGACGTGGCCGAGGCCTATGTAGCTTGCGGCGTCGATCACGCCGGTCGTGACGGTCAGCGCGAGCAGCCGAGATGGCAGCGTGCGCGAGATGGCCGTTGGGGCGGAGACTGCGGCTGCAGCGCTCACTTCACTCTCCCTTTCTTTGGGGCTACGGATCTGCTCCGAACATCTTGATCAGGTCCAGAGCGTTGCTCATAGATGGATGTCTATCCGGCCCGGCGTATCGCGTCGGGGCCGCCTAGACAGCTGGGCCGCGGCTCAGCCGTTCCAGGACGGTTCGTAGCCGTTGCGGATCAGCCGCTTGAGCGGGCCGCCGGCGTAGGCGGCAGTGCAGATGTTGTGCAGACCCGAGCCGAGGAAGCCGGTGAAGCCGAGGATGGTGCGCCCGTTGGCCGAGAGCGCCGTGGCGACGAACCCCTTCGTCATGCCGACCGGCCGCTGCGCACCTGTTGCCGGGTTCACTGTCACGGCGTAGCTGGTGTCCTGACCGCCGAACTCGGCCAGCAGGCGGGAGCCATTTGCCGAGAACTGAGTCGGGGTCAGACCCTGCAGCAGGGCAGACACCACCGTGTGGGTGAGCTGACGCACGCTGCCGCCGCTGGGATTCATCGTGAACAGCTCGTTCTTGGGCCCGTAGAGCCGACGTTTGGCGTCCAGCTGCTCGACGAAGACGATCTTCCCCGACGGGCCCCACAGAGGAGTGAGCGAACGATGATTGTGGGTGAGCGCGACCGGCGATCCGCCCGCGACGGCGGCGCGGTAGATGTCGCTGTTTGACGGATAGCGTTCGCTCGGGGAGATGGAGTAGACGAGGCTTTCACCGTTCGGCGAGAAGCTCACGCCACCGAAGTAGCCGGTTGCGATCGTGCGCTGCGAGTCGTTTTCCACGTCGATCAGCACGAGGTGCTCCTTGCCGACTTCGGGACCCAGCACCGTCGCGATCATGCCGGAGTCCGGCGAGAAGGCAAAGACGTAAGGAGCGCGCCAGCCGCTTGCCAGCAACCTGGGCGTGCCGCCGCCCGCACCGATCAGCATCAGGCGTGGCGTGGCCGGGCCGGAGCCGGTGAAGGACATGAACGCGATGGTGCTGCCATCGGGCGCGATATGCGGACTGGTCCCGAGGCTGAGCCGCCGCTGGCCCGAGCCGTTGTTCGCCGCCGACCACACCGCTGGCTTTTCGAGGCCACGGACGAAGGCAATCGTGGCACTCGCGGCGACGGGGGCGCCAAGCACGACCGCAGTTGTGAGCCCGCCGGCAGCGAGCGCCCGCATGAACCGGCTCTTCACCCTCCACATCCTAGATGAGTTGTGCCACGGCCACGGCCGGCGGGGTGCTCGTGGGTCGTGGGAAGGGGAGGTAGGCAGTCAGATCGAAGTCGGCGGTGCTCAATGTCACCGCTGACCCAAGGGGGCCTCGATGGACGCCGACCTCGATCTGCTGCTGATCGCTGTTTATTGCACGGCTGATGATTTCCTGCCTGTCAGGCCAGGAAACGCACGACGAAGGATCTCTGACGCGGAGGTGATCACGCTCTGTGTAGCCCAGGCGATGATGGGTGTGCCTTGCGATGAACGGTTTTTGCGGGCTGCTCGCCGCCAGCTCGGGCACCTGTTCCCTTGCCTGCCTGAGCGGACCGCGTTTCATAAGCGCAGGCTGCGCTTATCCGGGGCGATCGAGGCGTTGATCCGGGAGTTCGCGAGCCACAGCCCCGGGTTCTACGACGACATGCTGCTGGTGGACTCCACGCCGGTGGAGTGCGCTCGCAGCCGCGAGACCGTCAAGCGTGGTGGTTCCTCCAGTCTCACCGACGCGCTCGCCAACGCCGCTGACTACGGGTATTGCGCCAGCCACAGCCGATTCTTCTGGGGCTTCAGGCTGCACGCGATCTTCGCGTTGGACGGCACCCCAAGGGCGCTGGCATTGACCTCCCCAAAGATCGACGAGAAGCTCGTGTGCCTGCAGCTCGTCGAGCGCTGTGAGCGCCAGCCCGGACAGACCCTCATCCTGATCGGCGACAAGAACTTCCGCGGCAAGGACTTCGAGACCCAGCTCGCAACACTCGACGCTCACATCATGCGCCCCCGACGCAAAGACGAGCGCGGCCACGGCCCGCACCTCGCGCCCATCCGTCAACGCGTCGAGTCGATCTTCTGGACCTGCAAGGACATCCTCACCCTCGAGCGACACGGCGCCCGCACCCTGCGAAACCTCCGCGTGCGCCTACTCACCCGCTTCGCCGCACTCACCGCCGCCATCGCGCTCAACCACCACCTCGGCCGCCCCAGCCGATCCCTCGCCCCCTACACCGCCTAAAAACCGTGGCACAACTCATCTAGTGGGCGCAGAAGCTGCCTCCCGCTGCACGACGGCCGGCGATGGCATGCTTCACACATGTCCGATCGAGACCACGTCGTGCTGGAGGTCTGTGGCCGCAGCGTGCGCGTCTCCAAACCGGAGAAGGTCTTCTTCCCGCAGCGCGGGCACACCAAGCTCGATCTGGTCCGCTACTACATCGAGTGCGAGCAGGCCGTCGTGCGGGGTCTGCGCGAGCGGCCCACGGTCCTCAAGCGCTGGGTCGATGGCGTGGAGGGCGAGCCGTTCTTCCAAAAGCGAGTGCCCACGGGAGCGCCAGAGTGGCTGCAAACCGCGACCGTCACGTTCCCCAGCGGCCGCCACGCACGCGAGCTCGTGCCGGGCGACGCCGCCCATCTGGTCTGGGGCGTGAACCTCGGCGTGATCGACTGGAACCCCTGGGCGGTCCGACGCGCCGACCTCGATCGCCCCGATGAGCTGCGCGTCGATCTGGACCCGCAGCCCGAGGTGCCATTCGCGGAGGTGCGGGCCGTCGCGCTCGGCGTCCAGGAGGTGCTTGGCGAGCACGAGCTGGTGGGCTTCCCGAAGACCTCCGGCAGCCGCGGCATCCACATCTTCATCCGGATCAAGCCGGAACACGACTTCACCGAGGTGCGCCGCGCCGCGCTCGCGCTCGCACGCGAGGTCGAACGGCGCATGCCCGGGCGCGCCACCAGCAAGTGGTGGAAGGAGGAGCGCACAGGCGTCTTCATCGACTACAACCAGAATGCGCGCGATCGCACCGTGGCCTCCGCCTACTCGGTGCGCGCGGTGCCAGATGCGCTGGTTTCCTGTCCGCTTGATTGGGATGAGGTCGCAGACGTCGACCCGAGCGAGCTGCGTCTGGACACGGTGCCAGCACGCCTGCGCGAGCGCGGCGATCCAAGCGCCAGCATCGACGAGCACGCATGCTCGCTGGACTCTCTGCTGGAGCTCGCAGCGCGAGACGAGCGCGAAGGACTCGGCGACGCCCCGTGGCCTCCACACTTCCGCAAGCAGCCCGGCGAGGGCCGCCGCGCCCAGCCAAGCCGCGCCCGCAAGCAATGACTCTGCCGCTCTCCCCACCGCTTGCGCCGCAGCTCGCGCTCTCGCGCAAGGCGCTGCCCACCGGGCCGCAGTGGACGTACGAGATCAAGCTCGACGGGTTTCGCTGCATCGCCTTCGTGGACGGCGAGCAGATCGAGCTGCAGTCGCGCAACGGCAGGTCGCTGACTCGCTACTTCCCTGAGCTTTCACTTCCCGTCGGCCGCTACGTGCTCGACGGGGAGATCGTCGTGCGCGACGCTGAGGGGCACGAGGACTTCGACGCGCTCGGCCAGCGCATTCACCCTGCCGACTCGCGAGTACAGCGGCTGGCCACCGAGACGCCCAGCGTATATGTGGCATTCGACCTGCTCGCGCTGGAGGATGAGACGCTGCTGGAGCGGCCCTTCGATCAGCGGCGGGCGGCGTTGGAGCGGCTGCTTGCCGAGCCGCACTTCGCCTCGGCACCTGTAGAACTGATGGTCTCAACGGCCGACCCCGAGCAGGCGCAGGAATGGCTTGGCGATGCGGAGGGCGCGATCGCAAAGGAGCGCGAGGCGCCATACCTGCCCGGTCAGCGCAAGGGGATGGTGAAGGTCAAGCGCGTGCGCACGATCGACGCCGTACTGGTTGGCTGGCGCCCCGGCAAGGAGCCAGGCACGGTGGGCGCGCTGATCCTCGGCCTCTATGACGATGGACAGCTGCGCACGGTGGGCCACTGCTCCGGGCTCAGCGCCACCGAGAAGCGCGAGCTAGTGGATCGGCTCGCCCCATATGAGACCGGTGAGCGCGGATCGGCCGAGCCCAGCCGCTGGACCGCGGGTCGAGATCTGCAGTGGGTGGAGCTTCGCCCAGAGCTGGTCTTGGAGGTGAGCTTCGACCACGTCTCCGCCGGGCGCATCCGTCACGGCGCCCGGCTGCTGCGCTGGCGGCAGGACAAGGACCCGAAGGGCCTGCGGGATCGAGCAGCTCGCAAGCTGATGCGCTGCTACAGAAGACGCCACCGCAGACAACTGTGTGCCGTCGCGCAGGCAAGAGAGCCGTCGGACTCCTGCCGTGACTCAAGTACCGGCTAGCCTCGGCCGAGATGATTGAGGTGCGCCCGCAGCGCTCAACAGCAATGCGCAATCGAATCGCCTCCCTACTCGGTCTGGCCGCCGTTCTGCTCTGCACGACGCTCCTGCTGGGTGGATGCGGCTCGTCCTCGCCCTCGGTGGCCAGCGACGCGGTGGCTCGCGCCGCCTATGTCAGCAGCCAGGAAGCGGGCATGAGGTTCACCCTCGACCTGCGGCTCTCCTACGCGAGCCTCTCACAAAACTTCACGATCACCGGCAGCGGCTACGCCGGCCAGGGCGGACACAGCTCCAAGCTGGCGATGAACTTCTCGGGCATACCCGGCGCGACCGGAATGCCGACCGGTGGTCGTGGCGTGGAAGCCGTGTTCCTCTACCCAACGGTCTACATGCGTGTTCCGTTCCTCACCGACAAGCTGCCCGAAGGCAAGTCCTGGCTGAAGATCGACATGTCGAAGGTGGCGCAGGCCAACCACGGAGCACCGGTGCCCCAGGCGCTCGGAATCGGCCAGGTCGACCCGACCCAACTGCTGCAATACCTCAAGGCAAGCGCAGGACACATCCAGAAGCTCGGCACCGAGCAGCTCTACGGCGTCTCCACCACCCACTACCAAGCGACGCTTCAGCTGGCCGCCGTTCTGAAGCAGCTCCCGGCGCAGCAACGCATCGCCGCCCGACCCCTGTTGCAGCACATCGGCAACGCAGGCGCGATCCCGATCGACGTCTGGGTGGACGACAAGGGCAGGGTGCGCAGACTGCAGATGTCGCTCAATGTCGCGGGCCCGACCGCCACCGGATCAGCGACCGTCACAGTCGGCTTCACCGAATACGGACCTGTCCCGGCCGTGACGCCGCCGCCCGAAGGAGAAGTGGTCAATCTCACCGGCCTGCTCACCAATGGGCTGGCGGGCGCGTTTTCTGGGTGACGGCGAGGTCCGTGGGGTACGGGCCGAGCTAGCGCTCAGGCGTGACGGTTGGGCGGCACGGAGTTCAAATCCCGTTTCCCCGATTAGACCGTTGTCTGTGACTTGCAGTAGCTGCTCGTCTGGTACGCAGGCCCACAAAGGCTGAGTAATCCTCACGCCAAGCATTGCATGCCTACGTCGCGCGGCGGAGCCGGTACACGATGAACCATGGGACATCGACGATCGACCGGAGCTCTGGGAACCGCGCCACGGCGTCGTCGGTCGGTTGCGGCTCGACGATGCGCTCCACCACGAAGCCGGCGTCCGCGAACGCCTGAATCGATTCGCTGAGTGGGCGTCGCCAGAACCGCTGGGTGACCGTGACATTCGCCTTCGTCCACGTGTCGCTCACGAGCTCCCGGTCGAAGTAGCCGCTGCGCTGGCTCGGGAGCGGCGGCGAGAACGGGTGGTCGACCGAGATGACCGCCCAGCCTCCGGATCTGAGCGCCGCGGCGAAGGAGGTGAGCGGCACCGACCAGTCCTCGATGTAGTGCAGCGCCAGCGAGCAGGTCACCCCGTCGAAGGAGCCGGGCTCGATGTCGAGCGGTTCGCCAAGATCGGCGACGCTGAACTCGACCTCGTCGCCGCAGCGCTCTCGGGCCTGCGCGACCATCTCAGGGCTGAGGTCGATCCCTGTGACGCGTGCGCCCTCTGCGGCCAGCCATTGGCACTGGGCGCCCGCCCCACAGCCCGCGTCGAGCACAGCCGCCGAGCGTAGCTGGCTTGGAATCAGCGATCGCAGTGCCGGTCGCTCTAGCAGTCCGTTCCATGGACCTTCGTCGGTGGTCGCTGACCACACTCCCGCAAGACGGTCGTACGCTTCGCGGGTCGCTGCGCGATGCGCGGCAGGCGTGGTCGGATCCCCGTCAGGTGACACGGCGGCGATCATCGCAGAGCGCCATACCATCCGCCGCCGCGGGGCGGACGCGCTTAGAAGGTCAGCGACGCTTCCCCAGCGGCTCCGCTTCGCGCAGCCGCTGCTTCACGCTGCGTGGAAGCGGTCGCGCATGGTCGCCACGCGGGATGTGGACCGTCACATTGCCGAGTGCAGTGACGGCGATGTTGCCTTCGATCCCACGCGTGTAAGCGAGCGAGATCTTGACCGAACGCGAGCAGGCGTAGGAGTGCGATCCCAAGCAACCAGGCCTGCGCCGGCTGAGGCCCGCCACGAGACGCTCGTGACGACGGTAGAAGACGGCGAACGGCTCTTCCTGCGCATGACAGGCGGCAAGCAGCTCCGCGTCGGTGGCGTCCTCCCAGGCTCTCGGCATCGCAAGCTATCTTCCGCGAGCGTCGCGGTTGTGACCGCGAATGGACCGTGGGCGTTCTCACGACCGCTGCACCCACGATCTCCCGATTAGCTGCTTGCTAAGGTCGCCCTCGTCCAATCGAGGGAGGCGTGCGCTACTTGGAACCCGTTCGCGATCATCACCAGTCCTCGCAGAGGCCCGAAGGGCCGGGCAAGTCGCGAAGCGCTGAGCTTCCGCTGATCGGTCGCTTCCTTCCTGCGCCGGTCGCCGCGAAGGTCCCGGAGGTCATTCTCCTCTTCTGGGTGGTCAAGATCCTGACGACCGCCGGCGGGGAGGCAACGTCGGATTACCTGAAGACGTATGGCAACTTCGGAGGAGGCGGCATCGAGGTGCTCGTGATCGTCGTGGGGCTCCTGCTGCAGTTCGGCACCCGTCGCTACCGGGCGTTTGCTTACTGGTCGCTGGCGTTTGCGATCGCGATCACGGGGACCGGCGTCTCGGATTTCCTGCATCTCGATGCCCATATCCCCTATGCGGGGACGACTCTGTTGTGGGCAATCGTTCTGGCCGCGATCTTCTGGCTTTGGCAGCGCAATGAGGGCACGCTGTCGATCCACAGCATCAGCACCCAGCGCCGCGAGGCCTACTACTGGGCGACGGTGTTCGCGACCTTCGCCCTCGGCACCGCGCTTGGAGACTTCACCGCGACCTCGCTGAACCTCGGCTACCTGGACTCGGGCATCCTCTTTGCGGTCGTGATCATGATCCCCGCGCTTGCACGCTGGCAGCTTGGCCTGAACGGCATCGCCGCGTTCTGGATGTCCTACGTCATCACGCGGCCGCTGGGTGCCTCCTTCGCCGACTACATCAGCAAGCCCAAAAGCCTCAGCGGGATCAACCACGGCGACGGACCCACGGCGATCGTGTTCGCCATTGCCGTCTTCGTACTGGTCACATACCTCGCACTCGCCCGCCCAGACATCCAGAAGCCGCTGCAAGCCTCCACGCCACGGACACGATCGATGCCTCCGCTGCCTGCACTTCCTCACACGGGCGAGCCGGAGCTCGAATTGGACTAGCAAAGCCTCAACGTCCTCGGGCGGCGGGCGTCCACTCGCCGACGGAATCGCCACCCGCTCAGGCACACTGTTCGCCATGGACTCGCTGTTCGACCCCACATCCGCCGAAAACCGCGACGTCGGTGCCGATCTCTCCGACGATGCACCGCTCGCGGCAAGGCTTCGGCCGCACACCCTCGAAGACTTCGTGGGCCAGGAGCACCTGCTCGCAGCGGGGTCCGCGCTTAGAACCGCGATAGAGCAGGGTCACCCCCACTCGATGATCCTGCACGGACCGCCGGGCAGCGGCAAGACGACACTGGCGCGGATCGTGGCCGCCGGCGCAGGCGCCGCCTTCGAGGAGCTGAGCGCCGTGGAAGCGGGCCGCCCCGAGGTGCGAGCGGTGATCGAGCGCGCCCGGGAGCGGCGGCGCGCAGGCCGCGGCACGATCCTCTTCCTCGACGAGATCCACCGCTTCAACAAGGCCCAGCAGGACGCGCTGCTGCCGGCAGTGGAGGAAGGGCTGCTCACGCTGATCGGCGCCACGACCGAGAACCCCTCGTTTGAGGTCAACGGCGCGCTGCTCTCCAGAGTGCGCCTTTACGAGCTCTCACAACTGACCGAGGAGGATGTGCGCACACTGCTGATGCGAGCGTTGCAGCGCGGCGAGTGCGGCACCACGGAGGTGCAGCCCGAGGCGATCGAGCTGCTGGCCGCGCGGTCGGCCGGCGATGCCAGGACCGCCCTGGGCGCGCTGGAGCTTGCGTGCCGCACGGCGCAGGGCAGCGTCAGCCTGCAGCACGCAGAGGATGCGCTGCAGCGACGGATCCTGCACTACGACAAGGCCGCCGATCACCACTACGACACGATCTCCGCCTGGATCAAGGCCACCCGTGGATCGGACCCCGACGCCTCCCTCTACTACCTCGCGGTGATGCTCGAGGGTGGCGAGGACCCACGCTTCATCGCACGCAGAATGGTGATCCTCGCCAGCGAGGACATCGGCAACGCCGACCCCCAGGCGCTCAGCCTCGCCACCGCCGCAGCCGCCGCGGTGGAGCACGCAGGTCTTCCGGAGTGCCAGTTCGCGCTCGCCCAGGCCGCGGTCTATCTCGCGCTGGCACCCAAGTCGGACGCCGCCAAGCGCGCGATCGGCGCCGCCAGGCAGTTCGTCCGCGAGCGCGGGGCGGCGCCCCCGCCGGTCCAGCTTCGCTCAGGCGGGCGTGGGCAGGGTTATGACAATCCGCATGGCCATCCTGGCCATGTCGCGCCGCAGGAGCTTGCTCCCGACGAGGCGATAGACGAGCGCTTCTACATGCCCGACGAGGCGGAGGAGAAGTTGGCAGCCCGCCTGGCCGAAATCCGCAGGGCGCGCGGACGGGCGGACTAGCCTTCCACCGCAGTTGCGTGCCCCGCACGATCTGTCGTGCTCGCGGCGAGGGCATGCGCGGCAAGGAGCCGACGTTCGAGCGCCTCACTCGCACGAGAGACAGCATCGTGATCGTCCAGCAGCCGCGCGAACGCGTTCGCGCCAAGGCCAAGCGAGTAGATCTCGAACGCGAGCCCGTACGGATCCTCCGCGCCGGCGATCTGCGCCTGTCGCTGCAGCTCGCCAAGCCAGGCGCGCACCGCCTGCTGGATCGCCTCTCTCACCGGCCCAGGCTTGTCGTCGAACTCCGCTGAGGCAGCGGCCCAGAAGCAGCCCCCGCTGAACAGCCCCTCTCTCAGCGTCTGCATGTAGCGCTCGCAGTATGCGCGCAGACGCGGCGCACCCTCCGGCACCGATGCGGCGGGCGCGATCACAGCCTCATAGAAACGCATCCCAGCGGCTTCGATCGTCGCCAGCTGCAGGTCCTGCTTGGACCCGAAATGAGCAAAGAGGCCGCTCTTGCTCATCGCCAGATCGCTTGCGAGACGGCCAATCGTGAGGCCCTCCAGCCCCTCCTCGGAGGCGAGATCGACGGCGTGCTGAAGGATCGCGCTGCGGGTTGATTGCGCCTTTCCCATGGGACCGCATTCTATCGCACGAACGATCGTGCTATTAATCACCGCGCGCTCGCGGCTGCGAACGCACACCCCACCGCCCCAAGGAGGCAGCTATGCCGGACTTCACGATCAGCAAGATCGACGACATGGAGGCAGTCGTCTTCGGCTCCTTCAAGCGCGCCAGGGCGCAGCTTGGCGTCAGCTCATTCGGCATGCAGGTGATCGACATGCCGCCGAATGCCACCCAGTACCCCGAACACGACCACAACCACGACAGCCAGGAGGAGGTTTTCGCCGTGCTGCGCGGCTCCGGCGAGATCGAGATCGACGGGCAGCACCACGCGATCGACTCCGAGACGATGGTCAGGGTCGGACCCGATGCCCGCCGCAAGGTCTGGCCCGGCGATCAGGGCATGCGCCTGCTCATAGTCGGCGGCTGCCCGGGCAAGCCCTACGAGGCGCCGGAGATCTCAAAGCTCGGCGCCCCAGACCCGGGCCTCCCGGAAGACATCTCCCATCAGATGACCGGCAACGCCTGACAGGCCTCTGCGCGGGCGCCTGCGTGGCGCCCGCGCCCCTTCAGCGCACCACGCAGCCCGATTCCTGCGGCTGCGTCGGGAAGGAGTAGGCAAGCGCCTGCGCGATCAGGCGCGCACGTGCCGCGTAGCCGGGCGTGTTGAAGTGGATCCCGTCGCTGATGAACCAGCTGTTGCGGACCAGGCCGGCCCAATCGAAGACGTGCATGTTCGGGTGCTTCCCGCACGCCTGCACGAGCGCCTCATCCCAGCTCTGCATGTACTGCTCGGCGTAGGGGCCGGTCGAGAGCAGCGACTTCACGTTGACCCACATCACCGGTTCGTTGCCGATCAGCTTCATCATCTCGCTGATGCGTTCCGCCATCCCGACGCTCGAAGCCGACGGCGACGTCTGCGGCATCGTTGGTGCCAAGTGCCAGCACCCAGCAGCCGTGGTATCCGCGCCGCTTCCAGACCCGCGCCACTTCGTAGGCGTTGGGCTGACCCTTGTAGCGTTCGACGATCGAGCGCGCACCGGAGATCTCATAGTGCTGAACGGTCGCGCCGACCCGCGCATACTGGGCTTCAATTCGCTGCTTGGGGTCAGGCAGGTAGTCATGGGAGATAAGGCCCTCGGAAGTCGAGTCGCCGATGTGGAGCACCGCATGGCATGAGCTGCGCTGCGGCGCCGCCGGATCGGCGGGCACCTGCGGTTCGGAGAGCCCGGCGTCCTTGCCCTGACCGGCGGCTCCCACATGCGAGGCGGCCCCCTGGCCCGCCGGCAGATCACCTGCGGTGCCTGCTCGCGACCCCACGCCCGCCATTCCGACCACCACCAGCACGAACAGTGCGAGCACACCGGCAACCACAGCCCACGAGCGCCGTGGCAGCGCACACGGACGCCAGCCCGCATCGGCCATACGATGCCAGAGCCGCCCCAGCGCGCCGTGGCGAACCGGCTGCTCGACAAAGCGCCACGACAGCGCCGCCACGCAGAACGTCGCCGCCACCTGCAGCGTCGCACGCGGAAGACTCGCGCCATGAGCGCCGGCGGGCGTGGTCAGCGCGATGATCGGCATGTGCCAGAGGTAGATGCCGTATGAGCGCTCGCCGATCCAGCGCAGCGGCCCGGCGCCCATCGCCACGCCGATCCTGGATGCCGGGTGAGCCAGCGCCGCCAGCAGCAGCACGCAGGCCGCGGTCAGCAGCACGAAGCCGCCTTCGTAGAGGAAGGACGAGTACTCGCCGGTGCGCCAGAACATCGTCAGGATCACGAGCAGGCCGAGCAGGCCGACGCCGTCGAGCACCCGGCGCGCGCCGAGCGTGATCTCTGCCCGCAGCGTCGCGCTTGGCCAGACCATCGCAAGCGCCGCCCCGGCCAGCAGCTCGAAAGCGCGGGTGTCTGTGCCGTAGTAGACGCGGGATGGATCGAGGCTCGTGTGGTAGAGCAGCGCCATCTCAAGCGCCGAGGCGCCCGCCAGCAGCAGGGTCAGCACCGCCAGGCGGGGCCGCATGGGCGGGCGGGCATCCGATACAGAGCTGTGCTCGCGCACCAGCCGCAGGCCGGCCATCAGCAGCAGCGGCCAGAGGATGTAGAACTGCTCCTCCACGCCCAGCGACCAGAGGTGGCCAAGGGGAGAGGGCGGCCCGAAGCGCGCGAAGTAGGAGACGTGCTGAAGGACCAGCTGCCAGTTGGCCACGTACAGGGCCGCCGCACCGACGGCTTCGCGGAACTGGGAGGGCTGCGCGGGGCCGAGCAGCACCACCCAGCCCACCACGACGGCCAGCATCAAGAACAGCGCGGGCAGCAGCCGCCGCGCGCGCCCCAGCCAGAACTGCCCGAGCCGGATGCCGCCGTGCTGCTGCGCGGCGAGCAGCAGGTCGGTGATCAGGTAGCCGCTGAGCGTGAAGAACACACCCACGCCGAGCAGGCCGCCGCCGGCCCATGAGAATTCCAGGTGGTAGGCGAGCACGGCCAGCACCGCGATCGCGCGCAGGCCGTCCAGCCCCGGCATGTAGCGCTGACCTCGCCTGATCGGTTCAGGCATCGAGCAGATGCTAACAACCGCCACGGAGGCCCCGCGCGTCGCAACTGTTCGCGTAATTGGTACGTGTGCGCCGTCCTGTGCGGATGGCGCCGGGAGCACGCCGGCCGCCGTGCCGCTAACCGATTACACGATCGTCACACCCATCTCTCCCGATCGTCACAAACGGCTAAGCCAGCCGTCATACGTTGCGGCCGCTGCGAGCAGGGACGCAAACGCCTGAAACAGGCGCAAAATCTACGAAACGGAGACTCGATGGCAACCATCAGTCACGCCAGGGGCAAGCGCGCCCGCAGGCTGGCCTTGACGACCGTCGCCGCGGCGGCCCTCACGGCCCTCTCGGTCGCACCGGCCTACGCCGACCACGGCGACTGGCATCACTTCCATCCGGGCGCAGACCATGACGTCTTCTGGCCCGGCAACCTGCTGGTCAGCCGCACCGTCTACGACGCACCGGCGGGCCTGAAAGCCGGCGAAACCAAGCTCTCCCCGGGCTGCACCTTCGAATGCACCACCGCAAGCGCGGGCCCCAGCTTCCCGGAAGTCTTCGACAATTCGCTGACCGACGAAAACTTCGGCATCACCTCGCAGATCTTCCTTGATCAGATCACCCCCTGGGGCTGGCCGATCAACTCAGTCGAGGTGCCCAACAGCGGTGAGCACGGCTACGTCAAGGGCGAGGATGAGATGGTCACGAGCTTCCCGTCGAAGTCCGAACTCGCGCTCAACCTCTCGACCGACGGCAAGTACGTGAGCTTCGCGGGCTATGTCGCCGGCCCGGGCGAAATCGACACCTCCAAAGGCAACACGCCCGGCGTGATCGATCCGACCAACTCTGACCCGGTCAACGCCTACAGGGTGATCGCGCAGGTCGGCGCCGACGGCCACTTCCACTTCACCGAGACCAACGCCTACAGCGGCGACAACCCGCGCGCGGCGATCGTGGGCGAAGAAGCAGGCCAGAACCTGATCTACGCCGCCGGCAACGCCGGCAACGGCTCCAAGCCGATCGCCGAAGGGATCATCCTCGGCGGCGGCGCCCAGATCATGACGCCCTCGCTGCTGCCCGAGACGGCACAGACGCCGGGCGCGCCGACCCCCGTCGGCAGCTTCAACATCACGCAGCTCGGTGATAAGGCGGACAAGCCCAGCAAGGACAACAACTACCGCGGCATCACGATCGCCAACAAAGTTCTCTACTACACGAAGGGCAGCGGCGGCAACGGCGTTGACACGGTCTACTTCGTCGACACGACGGGCAAGGCCTGCCCGACCGGCGGCGTGGGCCTGCCACAGCCGGGCGCGAAGCTGCCGACCAGCCCCATCACCCCTGTGGCCGAAGACCTGAAGGCCAAGAAGGAAGAACTGAAGCCCACCAACATGTGCATCCTCAAGGGCCTGCCCGACGAAATCAAGTCGGAAGCCTGGCACCCGTTCGGGCTCTGGTTCGCCAACCCCCACACGCTCTACATCGCAGATGAGGGCAACGGCGAAAACGAATATTCGACCGTCACAAACGAATACACCAAGGCCGCCAACGAACCGCATGCAGGCGTTGAGAAGTGGGTGTTCGACACCACGACCGGCGAATGGAAATTCGCCTACGCGCTGCAGGCGGGGCTGAACCTCGGCCAGCCCTACACCATCCCCGGCTACCCGACCGGCGAAAACCCGGCCACGAAACTGCCGTGGTCGCCTGCGACCGACGGTCTGCGCGCGCTGACCGGCCGCGTCAACCGTGACGGCACCGTCACGCTGTATGCAGTCACCTCGACCGTGAGCGGCAACGGCGACCAGGGCGCCGATCCTGACAAGCTGGTCACGATCACCGATCCGATCGGCGCGAGCACGCCGGCTCCGTGGGAGCGCTTCCAGACGCTGCGCACCTCCGGGCTCGGCGAACTGTTCCGCGGCGTGTCCTTCACGCCCGGGACGGACACCGATGCCGGCTTCGGCTTCGGTGGCTCCTGGGGTCACTAGTCAGCAGCTCGTCTCCGTACCGGCCGGCGCATGCGCCGGCCGGCGGGGGCGCGCATGCGCGCCCCCGGACAGCGCCGCATGCGGCGCTGTCTCCCAAGTAGGATCGACTCGCCGATGTCCGGGGACCTGAGACTCGCAGCGACGACGCGCAGGCGCCTCGCGCTCGCGCTCCTTCTCTGCGCGATTGCGCCAATGCTGAGCAGCGCCCCGGCGCAGGCCGCCACCAAGAAACCGGGAACGCCGCCGGAACCGTGCTTTCCGCTTGGCAGCAGCGACAACAAGTGCGGCTACACCAACCCCGATCCGCCGAAGTACATGGCGGCCACCTACTACGGGCAGATCCACATCTCGCCGCATCTCGTCCACGTCGGCCAGGACATCACCGTCACCGCGGCCACGGCGCTGGGGGGCAAAGTCGGCTGGAGCACCCCGCCGGGGCCGGTCGTCTCTGGCTGCAAAGGCGAAGAACCGACCTGCACCTGGAAGGCCACCGCGCCGAGCGACTACCCGCCGACCGAAGGCAGATCGGGCTGGTCGGGCGGCTGGGAAGTCTATGAAGCCGGCTTCTGCGGCTTCTTCGGCTGCGCGCCCAGCGGCGACTACTACTACGTCGAAGGCCCGCATGGATGTGCGCTGAAGAGCTCGCTCGCGAGCGCCGCCAAGGCCGATGACTGTCCCCCGTCGGTCTCCCTGAACGGCTCCCCGGTGAGCGTCAAACCCGACAGCGGCGGCAAGCTCGACCTCTCCGCGACTGTCTCCACCGGCACCGCGGGCGTCAAAGGCGGGAGCCTCGCGGTCACGCTGTCGCCCTCGCTCGTGCTCGCCGGCAAAGCGAGCCTGAAAGAAGACGTCGGCGACCTGCCTAAGCGCTCTTCCAAGACGTTCCCGATGCCCGCCGACATCGCGCCCACCGTCGTCGCCGACGGCCACACGCTGGGCACGATGGAAAAGTGGTCGAAAGAAGGCTGGAAGCACGAACCGGTGCCCAAAGCCACGCGCGAAGGCGGCTACCTCGTCTTCAGCGACTCGCCGGAGTACATCGCCCCTACCACCCAGATCCTCCCCAGCGGGCAGGAAGGCGGCAACGAAATCGAGGGCGTCCTGTACCAGGAGACCGGCGCGACGTATGCCGCGACCGCCGCGCGGCCGGCGTTTCGCCTCTACGTGAACCACGAGAACAGGACGAGCGTCGCCAAGAGCATCTGCTTCGTGTTCACCTCCGACGCACCAGGCACCACGGTCACACAGGTGCACGAGGGGATGGACGTCAAGCGTGGCGACCCGGTCGCTGCCGGGCGCGCGGCGCTCGAATCCTACGAAGGCTCAAGGCGCGGCTCCGCGGGCAGCGCCGCACAGCCCGTGCCGATCTCCACCGGCGATGCCGAATGTCCGATCGGAGCGCAGCTGGCGCCGGACAAGCTCGCCGGCTACAAGCTCACCAAGACGGTCAAGCACGTCACCACCAGCAAGACGGTCGGCAGCAAGCCGAGCAAGCTCGGCCCCGGCGAAACCGTCAGCCCGGTCTATGCGGCTGCGGTCCTCAACGGCATCTTCGACTGCACCGCGGCCGGTGGCGATGTGCAGGTGGGCGTCGTGGTGATCGACTCAAGCCACGTCGGCGCGTTCATCGCCGATCCCCTTCACTACAAGTTTGCCGACGAAGCGCACCCATCCGGCGACCCCGGCCGCACCTACACCTCGGGCGGCACGCTCGTCAACGCCGGCGAGTCGCACGTCAGCGGCACCTTCGACTACGACACCGTCAAGGTGACCCTGCCCGAATATGACGAGAACGACGGCAAGGCGATCGGAGCGCTGCTCGCCGGCAATCCCAAAGAAGAGGGCGAACAGTACGGCCAAGCCATCGACACGCACGCGACCGACACCGGCAACTACGGCGTCTTCTACCAGGTCGAAGTGGCGACCAAAGGCGAAGAAGGCGAGGTCGCGCAGGCTCTGCTCAATCCACGCGCGATCGGCAAGGACCCAAAGCTCAAAGTCGTCAACGGCTTCGCCGGCCTGGTGGACGTGCCATCGGCGGCGGGCGGCGAACTGGGGAGCGAGATCGCCGCACCAGCGCTCGGACAGCCCGGCGTAGGGTCCTCCGGCAATCTGACCGACAAGAAGTACGGGATCGGCCTTGGACGCGTCGCGGCCGGCAAGAGCTTCTCGTTTGAATTCATGCCGCCCGGCGGGGCCTCGCTGCCGGTCGCGGTCGTGCTCGCGCCGGCCTACGTGAAGGCGAAGGCGACGCTCACCTACGACGGCGGCAAGAAGGTCGACTCCGAACCGAAGATTTTCGCGCTCAGCCCAACCGGGTGAGGCGGCCCACCGATGACTCTCGCGGCGTCTGGCAGTCTCGTAGGGTACAACCTCAGTTCGACCAAGGAGGACCAGGTGAGCACGACCACCACCCGCATCAAGAAGATCAGCACGATCTGCGTGCCGGTCTCAGACCAGAATCGCGAGATCGAGTTCTACGAGCAGACGCTCGGGTTCGAGAAGCGCACCGACGTGGCTTTTGGCAACGGCTACCGCTGGGTCGAAGTGGCTCCCCCGGGCGCGGTCACAACGATTGCACTCGCGCCGCCGCCGGAGGGCGTCCCCACGGGGGGCATGAACACCGGCATCGCCCTGCAGACCGACGACATCGACGCGACGTACGCAGAGCTGAAGCAGCGCGGAGCCGATGTCGACGAGCAGGTCAGCCGCATGGGCGGTCCCGTGCCGCCGATGTTCTGGTTCCGCGACCCCGAGGGCAACAGCCTGATGGTCGTGCAGGTCGACTGAGCGTCTGTCGCCTCAGCAAGACAAGAAGCTGGCGTCCAGCCGCTGCTTGAGCTCGCTGCGATCGCAGCCGTGCGCTTGCAGGACGCGGTCGAACTCCGCGCCATAGAGGCTCATCACCGCCAACAGCAGGTGCTTGGTGGTGATGAGCCCTTCGCTGTGCTCACGGGCGATCTCGCGTGCCTTCTCGCCAACCCGCTCAGCAGCATCAGCAGAGGTGAGGCTCCCAGAGGCGCTGCCGGCGCGCTCGAAGCTCTGAGGATCCGCCTGGAGCCTGCCCTCTCCCACGCCCAGGCCCTGCAGCGCAATGCTCGCGTCTCCGTGCAGGCGCAGGATCCTCAGCCAGCGCTCCAGCATCGCCTCGGGCGTGCGTGCGAACGCCATCGCGGTGGAGGCGATGCCAAGTGCGACCGCAGCATCGGGAGCGAGCGCCGGCGAGCTCGGTGTCATCGCGCACCCGCCATCTCTCTCCTCAATCTCATGCTGTCGATCGAGGCGACGTTGTCGGGCGCCACCTTCACCTGTGCTGCCTGTGAGCCGCTTGCCGGCTGCACTTCGAGCATCACGCCGCCTCGGAGCGCGAGCTCTCCTTCCGCCGCGCTGAGGACGCCCTGCACCTGCGCCTCGCCGACCCCGCAGGCCAGCAGGAACTGCTTGGTGCGGGCGCTGCTCAGATGCTCGCCGTCCAGCTGCAGTTCCTCGGCCAGCACTTGCGGAGCCTGCTGGCCGCCTGGGATGCGCAGCAGGCAGGCCGCCATGTCGTCTGGTCGCGCATCGCTTTGCTGCGCGACCCGATCGAGCAGCTGCGCCGCGCTTGCATCGGGGCCGAGATCCGCCAGCACATCCGCGAGGCGCTGCGCGCCGAAGAGCTCCGATCCCACCCGTGCCTCCGTGATGCCGTCGGTGTGCAGGCAGACCTGGGCTGCACCGGGCAGGCAGATGACCGTCTGGCGTGTCCCTGTCTGCATGCCGGCGCCGATCGGCGGCGCCGAGCAGGCCGTCACGGGCGTAAACGGCTCGGAGGCGAGCAGCAGCGGCGGCGGATGGCCCGCGCAGGAGTAGGTGAGGACGCGCTTGCGCGGGTCATAGATCGCCAGCGCGACCGTGGCAAAGGACTCGCCCAGCTGCCGCTCCAGCGCAGCGCCGGCGGTCTGCAGCGCCTGGCGCGGGGAGAAGCCCGCCTCCAGGTAGGCGCGCAGCGTGAAGCGGGTGAGGGCTGTGTGGGGCAGCGCCTGCCTGCCATGCCCCGAGACGTCGCCGACGATCGCCGCCAGCCGTCCGTCTTCCAGCGCAAAGAGATCGTAGAAGTCGCCGCCGGCTGCCGGCCCATCCGCAGGGCGGTATGCCGTCGAGGCGCCGACCTGCCCCAGGCGCTCAGGCGATCTCGGCAGCAGTGCCGCCTGCATCAGTCCGACGTCCTCCAGCAGCTCGGCGCGCTGCGCCTCCAACCGCCTGGTCCGAGTCGCGGCGATGCGCGACCGCGCAGCCAGGGCGAGCGCGAGCGCGACAAGGGCGCCGATCAGCAACCGCAGCGGCAGCGGCACGACCGAGACGATCCGCGTGATCGTCGTGACCACGGGCGGCAGGCGGCTCGACTGAGCTTCTTTCTTCGTCTTCGCGGCGGGGTGGTTGGAAGCCGTCCGGTGGACTTTCGATGTGCTCGCGCGATCGGCGGTTGCGGTCAGGGCTGGTGTGCTTTCGGACGCGCGATGCGCGCCGCGTGATCCTCGCCGAGAGGACTGCGGCCGGGCCCGGTCGCGCTGGTGGCCGTGGCCTGCCGCTCGCGGGGTCGATCGGCGACGCGAGGCGGCGCCGGTCTGCGACTGGGCGGGCGCAGACGAGCTGGTTGCCGGTGTGCTGGAGGAGGTCGGCGGCGCTGAAGACGCGCTCGCGGCCGCGACCTGCTGTGAGGCAGGCGACGCTTCCGGCGCGGTGGAGCTCTGCCGCACTTGGGCCTGCGGCTGGGCGGACCCGGACGCGCCGGGGGCCTGTGACCCGGCGTCCCTTTGCGCTTGGCCGTGGCCCTGGCCATCGCTGTGCGCCTGGCCTTCGTTGTTGCCGTCGCCACTCGTCTGGCCCTGCCCGTAGCCGTGTCCCTGGCCGTCGCCGCGCGTTGGTTGCGAATCAGCTTGCTGTCCGGCAGCTTCGCCGCTTTGGCCCTGACCTGCGCCGTGACCTTGACCTTGACCTTGCCGGCCATGGTCTCCGCCGGACCCCCGGCCTTCAGACCAGCTGCCGGGCTGGCCGCCGTTCTGCTCGCCGCCGTGATCGCCCTGCCATCCGCTTTCAGGCTGGCTCGGCGTCTGGGAGCCAGACCCGCCGCCGCTCCAGCCGCCGCCATGTTCGTGGTAGTGCCCGGACGGCGGCGCCGTCCAGGACGCCTGCGGCCTTGCCGTCGCAGTCGCGATCACCGGCAGCAGGCAGGTCCCACAGCAGACCGCGCCGACCAGCGCCAGTCTGCGCCTTGGGCGCCTTGAACCCAAGTGCTGCGTTGGCTGGCTCTGCATCGGCGGCGTGCCCACTCAACCGGCCTCAGGCGCGCGCCCCTCCAGGTGCGCGATCGCCGCCTGCAACGTGGGGAACAGCGAGAAGGCTCCGTCGGTTCCGGAGAACTCGAAGACCTGGGCAACGGCTCCTGGCGGGCAGACGATCGCCAACTGGGTGCCCGGCTGCAGCCGCTTGTTCACACCGATCAGCACGCCAAGGCCGGTCGAGTCCATGAAGCTCGCACGAGAAAGATCGACCACGAGCCGGCTGCGGCCGGCCTCGAAGGCGTCCATCATCATCCACTTCAGGCGCGGCGCCGAGGAGAGGTCCAGCTCGCCCTCAACCGTGACGATGGTGGTCTGCGCGTCGTGCTCGCGTGAGAAGACCATGAACGGCGAAGGGCCGAGGTGGGTATCGCCGGAGACTTGAGCCGATTCGGGCATCGTCATGCCGATCGCCATCTTTCCTGCGCTCCGAAGAGCCCGATGTTCATGCGCAGCTCCAGTTCTCGAGGGACATACGCACAGGCGTATGCCTGATCGATCTCGGACGCGGCGGAGCGGTGCAGTAGCTGCCGCCCGCCCGCATCGAACACGCGTCCAGCGCCGGCGAGGCTCAGAGATAGACGCGAACCACGAACTCGGCCACGCAGACCGGCTTGGCGCCGCCCTCGCGCTCGATCGTCGTCCGCAGGACCATCTGAGCGCCGCCCTCGATGTCGCTCACCTCGGCCACCTCCGCGCTCCCGCGCAGGCGCGAGTCGACCGGTACCGGCGATGGGAAGCGCACCTTGTTCAGGCCATAGTTGACGCCCATCCGCACGCCCTCGATCTTGTAGAGGCTCTCGAGCATCACGGGCATCAGCGACAGCGTCAGGAAGCCATGCGCGATCGTCGTCCCGAACGGCCCCGCCGCAGCGCGCTGCGGATCGACGTGGATCCATTGATGATCACCGGTCGCATCCGCGAACTTGTCGATCTGCGCCTGGTCGACGGCGATCCAGTCGCTCGGGCCAAGCACCTCGCCCGTCGCGGCGCGCAGCTCGTCCAGATCGGCAAACACTCTCATCGGCATCCTCCTCGTAGGGTCGCGGCGCAACGTCACTTAGCAGGCAACCTGCGCCGCTTCAAACCCTATGGCAAGCCGCCCGGTGAGGTAATGACGCGGGACGCCCCAACCGGCTCCTGCACCTCAGCCAACCATGCCGACGAATCCGTGCAAGGGGTGCCGAAGAACCCGCTGTGCCGTTGAGGGCTGCTCACGACCTGGCGGTGACACATCAGTGGTACACTGCTCGGCGTGGCGACGTCCCATCCACGCATTCAGGTAACCGAAGATCCCGAGCTCAGGAGCGCGCTGCGCGCCGCCGCTCCACACCTGCGCCCTGGCTTGCCGCGCTCCCAGCAGGTGCGTGAACTGGCGATCGTGGGTGCACGGCACATCGTTGAAGAGCCGATCGGCGAAGAGCGGCGCAACGAGCTGATAGAGCGCTTGGTTTCACATTTCGAGCATCCCGAGACCGCTCCGTGGGATTGGGAGTCGATGCGCGAAGGCAAGCGGCTTGCCTGGCCACTCCGGTAGCGAAGATCCGTGGGGGCCTCTGCCCCTGCTCATCGACACCTCCGCGTGGGCGCGTGCCGGGCATCCGAGAGTACGCGAGCGCTGGACAGCAGCACTGAGATCCGGCCAGCTGCGACTGGCGCCGACAATCCGACTTGAGATCCTCCTCAGCGCCCGTGGCGGAGCCGAGTTCGACTCGCTCGCGGAGGCGCTCTCCGCCCTGCGAGCCACCCAGCTCACCGGCACCATCCTCCACGCCGCCGAGGACGCAATGCGCCAGCTCGCGCAACGCTCCCACGGCACTCACCGCCTACCGATCGTCGACTACCTGCTCGCTGCCACCGCGGAGCAGATCGGTGCTGCGGTATTGCATTACGACCGCGACTACGACACGCTCACCGAGGTGATGGAGTTCGAGTCAATCTGGCTGGCTCCGCCGGGCTCGATCTCATAGAAGGGCCTGCGGCTTGAGGCACGAGCATGGGCCGCTACCCCGCGCGTTCGGCTGATGCGAGACCGCGCCTGGCGAACACCGTGAGCAACGCGGCGGCGATCGCGAGCCCCGCGAACGCGGCGAGCACCTCGACCGGCGTGCCGGCGAGCAGCCCGCGGCCGGCCTCGAGCACGGCGGTGACCGGGTTGAGCTTGGCGACGTCGTGGATCCAGCCCGTCAGCAGCGACAGTGGCACATAGACCGGAGCGAGGAACAGGAGCACGAAGACGGGCATCTGGATCAGCGCCCCGGCCTGCTCGGTGCGCAGGAACATCGCCACCCCGCACGCCCACAGGGCCGCGACGAGGTTCATCAGCGACACCGAGGCCGAGCAGCCCGACGAGGTGCGACGCCGTCGCCGTCGACGTTCATCCCGGCGATCAGCGCAGCGATCGTGACGACGGTGCCGGTGATCACCCAGCGCAGCAGCGCGCCGACGACGTAGCCGGCGATGATCCCGCTGCGCTGCGGGGCGCTCAGCAGCAGCCGCCGCGCGAAGCCGGAGTCGAAGTCGCGGGCGACGGCGAACCCCGTGAAGACGCCGCCGAACGCCGCCGACTGCAGGAACACGAACACGAACTGGAAGGCCGTGTAGCCGGGCGGGTAGTGGAAGTTCGGCACGTCGCCGATCCGCGAGAGCCCGCCGGCGAACGCGATCAGGAAGAAGAGCGGGAAGACGATCGAGGGCACGAGGATCGCCGGGTTGACGAACGTGTTGTGGATCGACCGCCAGGCGACGCCGCGGGTGACGCTGGCAGAAGCGCCTCATCGAGCGTGCCGAGCCTCGTCTTCATCGCCGGCTCGTGAGAAGCCGAGCGCGATCACGAGCAGATCGCGGTCGCGAACCCGAACCCGAGCTCGAGCGCCTGCGCCGTTCCAGCCGGTGATGATCAGGCTGCGCAGCGCCCTCGATCAGGTAGGAGACCGGGTTGTAGGTGGCGATGTCGCGAAACCAGGTCGTCCTTGATCAGGTTGCGCGGGAAGGCTCGAGGAGCTGAGGAACAGGGTCACGAACAGCAGCGGGAAGATTCCCTGCACCGCTTCGCCGGTGCCGAAGCGCAGCGCGAGCAGGCCGCCGAGTGCTGGCGAACCCGAACGCGATCAGGATCGAGAGGGCGAGCAGCACGAGCGCGCCGCCGCACGCCGCTCGCGAACGTGACGCCGGTCGCGAGCCCGACGAGCAGGTAGACGACCGCCTGCACGACGCCGAGCACGAGCGCGCCCCCGAGCTGGCCGACCAGCAGCGCCTCGCCCCGCAGCGGCGTCAGCGCGAGCCGGTTCAGGAAGCCGGACTCGATGTCGCGGGCGAGGTCGACGCCGGCGGTGATCGACGACGAACAGCGCGCCCTGCATGAACGGCATCGCGATCAGGAAGTCGCGGTAGTTGTCGGTCGGGAAGCCGTGGATGCTGCGTCGCGGCGCTCAGCGCCGAGCCGTTGATCGCGAACAGGATCAACGGGAACACCATCGGGAAGATCAGCAGCGCGCGCTGGCGCAGGGTTCGCAGGACCGCGCGGCGCGCGACGGCGGCAGTCTGCTCGACCAGCCCGGCGATGCCAGGCTGGACGCCGACGGCAGCCGGCGCGAGCGCTACGTCAACGGCCACGCCGCCTCCGTCCCGACCGTCGCCTGCGCCGGCCTCGTCGCTCACAGCCTCGTCCGCCGACCCCTCGAGCTTGCGGCCCGGTCTTGGCCAGGAACACGTCGTCGAGCGAGGGCTGGTGAAGCTGAGCTGCTCGACGTGCAGGTCGGCCTGATCGAGCAGCGCGGACGATCTCGGCCAGCTGCGACCTCGCCGCCGGGGAGCTGCACGGTGACGCTCCCCGACCGTTGCGTCGCAGCTCGCCGAAGCCCTCGAGCAGCTCGGCCACACGGTCTCCGGCCTGCCGGGTCGGCCGGCGTCACCTCGACGCTCGGGCTGCCGATCTCCGCCTTCAGCTGCGTCGGGCGTGCCCTCGGCGACGATCTGGCCGTGGTCGATGATCCCGATCCGGTCGGCGAGCACGTCGGCCTCCTCCAGGTACTGCGTGGTGAGGAACACGGTCATGCCCTCGTCGTGCGCGAGCCGCGCGACCTCCTCCCACAGCGCCGCGCGGCTCTGCGGGTCGAGGCCGGTCGTCGGCTCGTCGAGGAACAGGATCCGCGGCGAGTGCACGAGCGCAAGCGCGAGGTCGAGCCGGCGCTTCATGCCGCCGGAGTAGCCGCCCACGCGGCGGTCGGCGGCCTCGGTCAGCCCGACCCGCTCGAGCAGCTCCTGGCGCGCGCGCCGGCGGCGCTCGCGCGCGGCAGGCCCTGCAGCGTCGCCTGGAGCAGCAGATGCTCGCGGCCGGTGAGGATCGGGTCGAGCGCCGCCTCCTGCAGCGCGGCGCCGATGGTGGCGCGCACCTGCGCGCCCTGTCGGACGATGTCGTAGCCGCCGACGCTGGCGCCGGCCGCTGGTCGGAGGCAGCAGCGTCGTCAGCATCAGCACGGTCGTCGACTTCCCCGCGCCGTTCGGTCCGAGGAAGCCGTAGATCTCGCCGGGCGCGACCGCCAGGTCGATCCCGTCGACGGCCCGCGGCCCCTTGCGGAACTCGCGGACGAGCCTCTCGCACCTCGATTGCCGGCTGGTTGGTCACGGGCGGCACTCTAGCAAATGGTTGAGGTTGTCAATGATGGAGGTATTCAATAGAATTGGGCTCGGATGGAGATCGTTTCGAGCCCCGCTCTGGAAGCCGAACCTGTCGGCGCCGAGGCGTGGGCGCTTTTCCTCACACTCTTTGGACACCACAGACGGCGATTTCTCATCGCTGCCGCCGAGTTCGACCTTCATCCAGCACAGGCAGGCGCACTCCTGAATCTCGCCGAGCCGCTGCCGATGCACGCGCTCGCAAGCCTGCTGGTCTGCGACAGCTCGAACGTCACCGGGATCGTTGACCGGCTGGAGGCGCGGGGACTGGTCGCGCGCCACCCGAGCCCCGAGGACCGACGCGTCAAGCATGTCGTGCTCACTCCGGCGGGTCGGCGGCTGCGGGCCCGGTTGTTGCAGCGCATCGGGAGTCCCCCGGAGGGCTTTGAGCGCCTCTCTGTGGAGGAGCTGGGTCAGCTGCGCGACATCTTGGGGCGCATGCTTGCAGAGCCGGTCGGCTCCTGAGGGCGGCGCTCGAAGCGCGGTTTATCTCCCGGAGCAGCGAGCATAGAAGGAGCCATGGCAGCGATCGACCGTATGCGCATCGCGCGCGAGACTTACGGCGGCTACGAGTCTGGTGACCGCGCGATGGTGGAGAAGCATCTGGCTGAGAGCTTCAGGTTCTACAGCCCCGCCGATGTTGGAATCGACCTATCGACCTACTGGGAGCGCTGCTGGCCAAACGCGGAGATGATCGTCGCGTTCGAGTTCAAGCGGGTCATCGAATACGGCGAGGAGATCGTGGTGACCTATGAGGCGACCAGGGCCGATGGCACGCGATTTCGCAACACCGAGATCCTCATCTTCGAGGGCGAGAAGATCGTTCGGGCGGAGGTGTACTTCGGCTGGAACGTCAGCTGAGGCGCGGCCAGGCTGGCTTATCGGGCTTCTCACCGCAAGCTGGGCGCAGGTCGGGCTACTGCACCCAGTACCAAGCGCCGACGGTTTCGCCCTGCAGCAGCGTGAACTCGTTTTCTTTGACGTCGCGGCTCTGCACCGAGCCGGTCGACTGATTGACCGTCGTGGCGCTGTTGCCGCTGCGGGCCGAGGTCCACACCTCACCGGTGATCCGTGATGGAAAACCACCGCGAGCGTTGAGCCAGCTCGGCACCGGGCCGCTGGCACCGCTGTCAAGCGCCTTGATCTGTTCAACGCTCGGGCGCTGCCAACCGGCGGGCGGGCTGCCATTCGTCGGTTCGATCGAGTTGCGGCTGGGCCGTTCGTCATATGCGGCCTGGTTTGCGTCCGCACCGTGGTCGTAGAGGCACTGGGTGTACTGGGCATGCAACGTTCTCAGCTCTTCCTGAGCGTCGAGCAGCGGCTTTGGCCAATCGGCCGGCTTCGTGCGCAGGGCCTTCAATTCGGTGGCTCGGTTTTCCTTGGCCAGGATCTCGTTGTACTTGGAGTCACAGCCCGATGGGTTGATCCGCCAGCTCCACATGATGTTGGTGCGCGTGTCGATCACGGTGTTCGGAAAGAGCCGCAGCGAAGGAATCTCGCGATAGTCGCGACTGGAAGCTTCCTTGGCTTCGTTGATCGCGGCCTGTATCTGCTCTGGGCTCTTGTGCTCGAAGTTCATGACGTTGACGCGCTCCTCGAGCCAAACCGCCTGCACCATCGCGTAGTCGTTGGCGACTTCGAGCGGGAACAGGCTCATGGTGTACGTGAAGAAGGGCTGCGCCGCGCTGCGCGCCTTGCGGCTTGCGATCTTGAGAATGCCCTCAGCGCCGGGCACGCCGTTTCCGGTGAGGTAGCCATGAAACTCGAGTTCCTTGTCCTGCAGCTCGCGTTTGTAGAAGTCGACGAAGTCTTCGGCCAGGCTGCGGCGTTCCCCCGCGGGAGCCGCGGCGATCGCACGCAGCTTGCGATCTCCCGTCAGTACGGCGCTGCGCAGCTTGTTGGCGAATGCCACGAGGATGCTGTAGTTGCCGTTGGCGACACTCGCGCCGAGCTGATCGAGCTTGCTGTCCAAAGCACCGACCTGCTGCTGGAGGCCGACCAGCCGTTCGCTGACCGCGTTCAGCTGTTCTTTGACTTCCGCGAATTCGGCGCTGTTGCCGCCGAGTCCCGCGTCGGAGAGGAAGTTGCCGATGGTCACGCCGGTGCTGCCGAGAGCCCCGTCCTGGAGCTTGCCGATCAGATACGAGGCGCCGCCGGTGGCGAGCTTTCCGGCGAAGGCGCCGGCGATGTCGGTGCCGATCCCGGCCGCCCGAGCCTGCGGCGGGGGCTGCGTGGCAGCAGTCGCGGCAGCGGGCGTGGCCAGGCAGCAGATGCAGACGAGAAATCCGAGCAGGGTGCGCTTCAAGGTCTTTCCTTCCATTGCGGGAGCCAACGCAGCGGTAAGCCTCGGCAGGCCTCGGCCCGGGCCGCTTCGGCGCGGGCCGGCTCTGGACGGATGGTCGAATATCACAGCGGGTTGGCGCTGAGATCCACAGCCGTTGAGGAAGCCGGTGCGAGTCGTGCTCAGCTCCTCTTTGGGTGCCGGAAGCGCCGCCTCACACACGTGGCATCTATATGCGATACTCATAGTCATCCGACCAATCGTGCCCTCAAGCGGCTATGGACGACCGAGACACCCAATCCGATAATCCCCTCGAAACGCCCGGCGCGCAGCAGATGGCGGCGTGGACGCTGCGCCTGGCGCAGAGCCCAGGCTTCGGCTGGCTGCTCGCCGCGGACCCGCATCTGTTCGCGTTGCTCTACGCAAGCTGCGCGGCGGCCGTCTCCCCGCCCGAGCCGCTTGCCGGCGAGAGCGGCGAGGCCGGCGCGGCCGACGAGAAGCTGCTGCCGACGCTGAAGGACCTCCAGCGCCAGTTCGGCGAGCGCACCAGCGGGCGCTTCGTTCGCCTGTATCTGCGCGGCAGCAGCGTGTTCGGACTGATCGACCGGGATCGGGATGCGTTCCACGATGCGCTGGGCGAGTGGGCGCGGACCGCGGAGGTCGAGTCCTCGCGGTTCATCACCGCCCTCGATGAGAACATCGACCGCATCGCGGGACTGCTGGATCTGAACGCAACGGAGCGCGAGGTGCTCGCGTTCCAGATCGGCCGCGTGCGGCCCGGATTTGCTCAGCTCTTCGAGCTGCTGATGGGCGCCGACCAAGCGACCAAGGCGGTGCTCGGAGCAGCGCTCGCTCACACCGAGTCAGATCTGGTCTCGGCACTGTCGGAGCAGGGAGTGCTGGTGCGCTCTGGCCTGTTGAACGTGAAGGAGCGTCCGCTGCGAGTCAGCGGGCCGTCGAGCCATCTGATCGCAACGCTCGCGGAGCCTGCCGAGGACGATGCGGCACTGATCGAGCGATTCGCCAAGCCGCTGACCCCCTCGCCCTCGACAGGATCGCTCGGGCGACTGCACGAGGACGACAGGCAAATCCTGCTCGGCATCCTGCGCAAGCCCCTGCCCGCTGGCCGGGGCGTGCACGCGCTCGTCTACGGCCCCAAGTCGGTCGACAAGCGCGACATGGTGGCACGGCTGCTTCAAGACGAGGCCATCGAGGCGCACGCAGTGTTCACCAGGCATGTGACGGCGGCCGACATGCCGACGTGGACCTACATCGCCCAGCGCCACGTCGAGCGATCCAGCCCTGAGGCGGTGCTTGTCGTAGATCGCGCTCACGAGGCGCTCGCCACCCGATCGCGCTCCAGGCTCCACCTCTTCGACTTCGACTTCGACGACGCCGAGCTCGTTTCCGACGATGACCCAGAGCGCGCCTCGGACGAAGGCTTGACGGGCAGCCGCGTGCGCTGCGTCTGGATCACCGACCGAGCGCGGCAGCTCTCGGAGCGCAACCTAGGCGCCTTCCTGTTCCATTGCGAAGCGTTTCCTGGCTCACGTGCGGAGCGGCGGGCACGCGTCGCACAGGTGATCTCGGACTTCGGGCTCTCCCCGACGCTGGAGCGCGACCTCGCGAAGTACAGCCTGATCGGCGAGCAGCAGGTCCGTCAAGCCGCCGAGCTCGCGCGGCTGATCGTGCTTCCCGACGACGAGCCTGGCGGAAGCATGGAGCGATTGGGCGCCGAGCGTGAGCAGGTGATCAAGCGCGCCGTCGCCCACAGTCAGAAGGTTCTCGGGCGCGACCGCACCGAGGGAATACGGGACTCCGTCACCAGCTACGACCTCGACCTGCTCAACATAGCCGGCCGCTTCACGCCGCAGCAGATCATCGCGTCTCTGCGCAAGCGGCCGATGGGCTCGCTGTGCTTCTGGGGCATCCCGGGTGCGGGCAAGACCCAGCTCGCGGAGCACATCGCGGTCGAGCTCGACCTGCCGATTCTCATGCGCTCAGCTTCCGAGCTTCTATCGATGTGGCTCGGTGAGACCGAGCAGCAGATCTCGAAGATGTTCGCCGAGGCAGAGAACGAGGGCGCGCTGCTGTTCCTCGACGAGGCGGACTCCTTCCTGCGCGACCGCACACTCGCACGCGCCCACTGGGAGGTGACGCAGGTCAACGAGCTGCTCCAGCGCATGGAGCGCTTCGAGGGAATCTTCATCGCGGCGACGAACCTGATGGACTCGATCGACGCGGCGGCGATGCGCCGCTTCACATGGAAGCTGGAGTTCAAGGCCCTGCGTCAGGAGCAGACGTGGTCGATGTTCTGCACTGAGAGCGGCTTCGACCCGGACGCGCATCCCGAGCGTGCGAAGGAGCTCAGGCAAGCGCTGGGCGCAATCGACGACCTCGCGCCCGGGGACTTTGCGACCGTCAAGCGCCAGGCGCAGATGCTCGGGGAAGAGCTCTCGCCGCAATCCTGGATAGAGCAGCTTGCAGCCGAGGCCAAAGCGAAGATGCTGGGGTTGAGACGTCAGCAGCTTGGGTTTGCGTCGTAGAGTTCGAGCTGGCGGTCAGCCGGCGCACCCGCCGAACGCCGAATGCGGGACTCGCGCTCGGCCGAGAATTGGAAGATCGTCAAGCGCGCCAGTGGATGCGAGCTGGCCAAAGGCCTCCCACAGGAAGAAGTTGCCCTGCAGAGCGTCGCACTCGACGCATCCATTCGACCACGAGGATCGCTTGAGCGTGCCGCTCCAACGTGGCCGCAGCGGGCCTGCGCCAACGCTAGCGAGCGTCTCGGCCTGCAGCTGGCTTGCCAGGCAATGCAGCGCGTCGTCGCCCAGGAAATAACGTATGCCTCCAGCATCTCGTCCTGCGAGCAGGCACTGTGTGATCGTCCCGCACTTCCAACAGGTCTCCGGCATGAGCAGCACCTCGACCACGACGCCCCGCTCCACGATCCTTGGCAGCCAACGGGCAAACGGCGCAACGTCAAGCCCGAATGGGATGAACCAGGCGCGCTGTCGCCAATCCCACTGCGCACCGATCTCCTTTGCACAATCCTTTTCGGGATAGGGCACGTCCAAATAGAGGCGCGAGCGCTTCAATCCCATGCCTTCTTCTCGAAGAGGCCTGCAGGGTGCGACGCCCGAGCCGCCATGCTCGGCCGGTCCTTGGCAGATCCAGGGGCACACGTGGTCATCGTCAATCGATCTCCACGTGTTCATCCGACCCACGGCGGCAAGACGGGACACTCGGCCGGTCGGCACTGCTCCCCCGCTCGCGGCGGGAGGCACGACGGAGCCAGGCGCTGACGCACCTGCTAGGGCAATGCCGCAGCAGCGATCGGCTATCGCTCGTATTGCTCGTCGCCGCCGCAGATCGACGGCAGCCTGGACGCCTCGGACGACACAGGCGGGGCGAGCGCTCCGGCCGGGACGTGTTCGGCACAGAGAAGCCGGTAGCCCTTTCCCGGTCCGAGGTCTTGCACTATGCCCTCAAGCGCACGCACCTTGCGGTCGCTTCGACCCTGCTCGGCAGTGCTCAGCTCACATCTCCCGCAGGCAGCGCTCGTAACGCACCAGCAGCTCCGAGGCACGCAAGCCAAGGGCGCTGGCCACTCGCAGCAGGTTGGCGAAGCTGAGGTTGCGCTCGCCGCGCTCGATCCCGCCCACGTAGGTGCGGTGCAGGCCACACCGGTCGGCGAACGCCTCCTGAGAGAGGCCGGTCGAGATGCGCAGTTCCCTGATCGCCTGGCCGAGCGCGACATGGTCCTTCGATCTCGGGGCCATCGTCCGCCCATCATGCCGCCCAGCAGCCGATGAGTCTACAGACGATCAGTATCGACCTGCCCGCCGTTGCTTGCGCGCACGGTGAGCACCGATGCGGCAGCTTCCAAGCGCATGCCTGCGCGTACGCCCGAAACAGCGTCTTGTTCCGCACGACTTGACGCGATACTGATAGTATGCAATCATATCGTCATGACGATGCTCATAGGAGAAGCGCTCAATCGACGGGCTGACCTGCAGCGGCGGATAGCCCAACTGCAGGACCGCATGCGCGCCTGCGTCGTGGCCCAGGAGGGCGAGGAGCCGCCTGAGGACCCAGACATGCCGATGGGAGAGATCGATCAGCTCTGCACGGAGCTGGAAGGGCTGATCGCGAAGATCAACCACACCAACGCCTCAGCCAGGCTCGCGGATGGGGCGACCGTGACCGAGGCGCTCGCGCGCCGCGACGTGATCGCGTTGCGCCAGGGCGCTCTGCGCGCCGCCATCAAGTCGGCCACCGGCGAAGGCGCCGCTCTGGCGGCAGGTTCTCGCGGTACAGCCACTCGGAGATCCGCACAGTGCGCCATGTGCGCGTGAGCGAGCTCCAGGACCGGCTCGACGCCCTCGCCAGGCAACGACGCGAGTTGGACAACCGCGTGCAGGAGCACAACTGGCAGACCGCCCTGGCGGAGTGAAGAGCAACAAGAAACGCTGCATACGCCCGTGAGACGGCAGGAGGAGGGAAAAGAAAGAGGCAGTCGGTAGCCGCGCAAGGGCGAGCGTCAAGGCCAGCGGCCGGCCAAAGAGCCGCGATACCTCATCCCTGGAAAAGGATCGCCTGGGCAGGCGTATGGATCGAATCCAAGCACCAATCAGCCCAGCAACGCGCACCGCGCACCGGGCACGGAGAATCGAGCACGACCAGACGCTGACTTGCCGGCGAGGGTGGGTACGGGGACTGTGATCAGGTGCGCTCATAGCCAGGAAATGGCGGCCAGTCACGCGACGGCGCTGCTCGATGACCACGAACCGATGACGATATGGAACGGCGCGACCGACCAGACACCGACTCCCCAGAGCCAACGACTCTGCCCAGTGACGCACAGTCGCGATGGGACACGCTCGCGGACGCCGCGAGACAAATGGCCACTGCCGCGTCAGACGACGACGGCTTCCGGGCGGCGTGGGGCGCCTTGCAGCAAGCCTCGCGCGGCCTCGATCACCAGCAGATCCTGAACTCGGTGCACGTCCCGATCGACGCAGGCGAGCACGCCGAAGCGCTGACCGCAATGCTACGACGCATTCCCGACGGCTGGGGGCGCTGGATCAGCTGTGACAGCGGCTGGCATTCACTGATTGTCGAGCTTGATGAGCGACTGCGCGCACTCCTGCCCAATTACGTGATTCACCAGCTTAAGGAGAAGTACGGCGGACTGCGGTATTACTGGGGAGCTGGCGAGGACGTCCACGATCCTCACGACGCCGAGCCGCCGCCGCCTGCACGAGACGATAGCGAGCAGGCGTGGGCCCAATGGAGACGCAAGCACGAGGCGTGGTGCGCGCGCCTTGACCGATACCTGCAAACGCTTGAGGGCAAGCGACGGATCGCCGATCTCGAGCGCCGCGTCGACCTCGCCGAGAAGCTCGTGGACGTAGCCGAGCGGCGAGCGCGCGTCACCTGCGAGTTGTGCGGAGAACCGGGATCGCTGCACCGCACTCCCTCGCACTCTCCCTGGTACAAGACGCTGTGCGGAAGCTGCGCCAGCCAGACGCGCTACGTGCCACAACCATGATCAAGAATTGAGAACGCCGACTCCAAGATAAGCCGGGCCTTGGCGATCTTGCCGCTCGGGCACTGCCCGAGCTTGTGCCCTGTGCGAAGCCAGAAACGCAGAAACCGCTCGACTGAAGGCTTCCGCGGTGTAGCAGGGGAGGGACTTGTACACCTTCCCGCGACCGGCTATCGGTTCGTCGAGCTGCGGGAGCTACCGTGAGATCGCTCGCCGCTGCTTGCAAATCACAATCACTTTGGAGGAAAGCAATGGCCGATACCACCTGCCACATGTCGATCTCCCTCGACGGCTTCGTCGCCGGGCCGGATCAAAGCCGCGAAAACCCGCTCGGCAAGCGGGGCCGAGAGCTTCACGGCTGGCACCTTGGCGACGAGCGCGCAAACGAGGCGGACGCGACCGTCGAGCGCCGTTTGCTGCGCCCCCGTGGCGCCTACGTCATGGGCCGCAACATGTTTGGCCCGATCCGCGGCGAGTGGGACGAGGAGTGGTCGGGCTGGTGGGGGCCCGAGCCGCCCTACCACGCACCCGTGTTCGTCCTAACCCATCACACTCACGCGCCAATCGAGATGGATGGCGGGACGACGTTTCACTTCGTCACCGATGGCTTCGACGCCGCCTACGCACAGGCCCGCGAGACTGCCGGCGCAGACGGGATCGACATCGCGGGCGGCGCCTCAGCCGTCCGCCAAGCGCTGCTGGCGGGCGTCATCGACGAGCTCTGGCTCGACATCGTCCCCGTTCTACTCGGGTCCGGCGAGAGGATATTCAATGGCGTCGCCGAGTTCGATTTCGAGCCCGCCGAGGTCCTCCATTCCCCACTGGCGACGCACATCTGCTACCGCCGGGTGGGATGAGATGGATATACGCAAACCATGCAGGCACCTGCAGATGCCTGCGGAGTAGCGGGTCTCTCTCGTAGTGACTTCGTCCAGCGATCCGGTCTGCCTGCGGAGAACTCAGACAACTGTCATAGCGGGGGCGGGGACTGAACACCGATCAGCGACCGCAGCGGCCCACCGCATCGAAGAGGTTTGTGGCCTCTGATGCGGCGTCCGAGATGACGTCAACCGCGCGCGCCGTAGAGGTCTCTTCGTCCTCGCCCACTTCGCGGCGTATTGCTCGCTGACGACGACGACGTCAGCGGGGATCAACAACCGTCCCAGGACTTGTCCTAGGCGAGCCATCTCGGCGAATCGATCAGCCACATCGCGCTCCACCACAAGGAAGTCGAAGTCGCTGCGGTCACTCGCATCGCCACGCGCACGCGAGCCGAACAAGATCACCTTCGCCGGCGCAGCCACGGCATCGATCAAGCGCGGCCAGCACGTTCGATCGCGTCTTCCGCTACTGCGGCGTTCATAGGGACCGATGAAGACCCCGAGATGTAGTGGCGGCGCTTCGGGTTCCAGGATTCAGAGCAGCCCGTGCCGGACAATCGCCGACTGCGCCAAAGTGGCTCAGCCTTCAGTGACTGCGCGATGGAGCGGGTCGCCACTGCCCACGGCGACCCGCTCGTGCTCCCTGCCAGTCTCATCATGGTCGCCGGCCTACCGATGAGGCTCGATCGAGAGACGCGCCGGCAGGCTATCGGCGTCTGCCCGGCTGGTTCACGGCTGGTTCACGACCGTCGCGCCCGGATGAGCGCTCGTGACGGCGAGCAGGGCGTCGTTGGCCGGGGTCGCGGGGAGGTATTCGTACGCCGAGAACACGATCTTCCCGCCGTTCGACGCGGTGTCGATCTCGAGCGGCCGGTAGTCACTCCGGGCGACGTACGCGATGCCGTTCAGCAACGTGTCACTCGACGAGTTCACGCTGAGCTCGTACGCCGGAATCCCGTTGTACGTGGTCGGTGTCGCGGTGGCCTGGCCGGAGTCGACCATCCGCTTCAGTTCGTCAGCGAGGTCGACCCCCCGTGAGACCTCGCGCTGGTGGATCGCCGGCGGGAGCGGCGAGACCGTGACCGTGTTCGTCGACGGGTCGTAGATCTCGTTCTCGGTTTCCGAGAGGCTGACCTCCTGCCCGAACTTGATCACGCGGTAGACGCCCGTCGCGTTGCCCGTTCCGTCGGTCTGCGCCCAGAGCTCGAACCGCATCGAGGAACCATCGGGGAGCGTGACGATGGCGGACTCGTGCCGGATCGAGCCGGGCGGGGCGACGGTCAGCTCGGCACGGACGTGGCGGATGATCGCGGCGCTCGCCAGGCTCGGCCCGGAGGCACCGCCGGCGGTCAGGAGCACGGTCGCGGTGGTGGCGGCCGCTGCTGTGGCCGGCACGCTCAGCGCCAGCGCCCGGCGCTTCAAGCGGCCGGTGCGGGTGCCGCGGGCGAGATCGCGCTCGATCGCGCCGTGGAGTTGGCTGCGGTAGGTGACGAGGGTGTCGGGGATATCGGTTCTCACTGGTTTCCTCCGGTTGCGATGTTCAGGGTGTCGGGGATATCGGTTCTCACTGGTTTCCTCCGATTGCGACGTTCAGACGGCGTAGTGCGCGGGAGACCCGGAGGCGCGCGGCGACCTTGGTGCAGCTCAGCTCCGCCGCTATCTCGCTGTAGGGCCGTCCCTCGACGACGCGCAGGTCGAGCACCTGGCGGTCGGCCTCGGGCAGGTCGGCGATCGCCTTCAGCGCGGCCTCGTGCAGCGACAGCCGCTCCTCGACGAGCTCGTAGCCCGCATCGGTCGCGAGCTCGCGCGGCAGCGCGAGGCGTGCCCTCGCTCTGTCCTCGATCCGCTGTCTGCGCAGCGAGTCACGCAGCAGGTTTTGCGCGATGCCGAGCAGCCACGGAAACGCTGAGCCCTCGGCAGCGTCCCTGAACGAGCGGCGCGAGAGCCAGGCGCGGGCGAACGTCTCGGCGGTGAGATCGACGGCGTGGTCGCCGACCCTCGACCGAGCCCAGTTGTAGATCGCCGCGGCATGCCGGTCGTAGACCACCGCAAATGCATCAGCGCGGCCTGCGCCGATCAGCTCTGCGTCTGGTGCGTTGGCGTAATTGGGTCCCACTGCTGATAAATCGCACTCGCGGCCTAAAGTGTGTCAACGGATTGAGCGACGCCAAGAGCGGCCTCGCGCTGACGCTTCGGCGCGCGCCCGGCTTCGCCGGCATTGCACGTCTTTTGCCGCCGGCGACCCGGATCTGCATCGCGCGGACAGGAGGACGATCGCTTACGCGGCAAAGGAGGCGCCGGGTCCAAAGTCGCCGAGACGATCGGGATGGACGAAGACTGAGCGCGCCACGGTCCGCCCTCGACGCTCTCGCATCGAGGTTAACGCGAAAGTCATCCCGTCCCGTCGCGTCTCCAGCCGCGAACGATCCAGTCTCGATGGCGTACCACCGACGCCGAGACGAACCGTTGCTCACCTGGCGATGCCCTACAGACAACTGTCATAGCGGGGGCAGGATTCGAACCTGCGACCTTCGGGTTATGAGATCGCAGGGGGTAGGTTGGGTACGGTGGGGATGCCCGGATCTATTGGGGTTATGGGTGGCTCGCTCAGGCCAGATCCGCTCAAATTGGAACAACGAATGGAACAATGGCGGACCCACGCTCGCCGGGGCTGGCTCTTCTACAGAGGCAGAGTCCGGGGCCGGGGCCAGCTGACGAGATCCCCGCCTGGGCTACTCGGACAGCGCTCTTTGCTCCGCCGCGTGCGCCAGTGTTACATACGCGCCCGCGAGGACCTCGGCAAGGTTGCGCTCCCCGACCTCGACCGGGGCGGGGCCGAGCTGGCGCAGCAGAGCGTCAGGAGCCTCACCGGCGAGCGGGCTCACGTGGAAGGCATCCAACTCGGGCCCACAGGACCAGAATGAGTCGAGCACGGTTGACAGGGGTGTACTTGGCTCAGGCACGTTCAAGGCCCTGACCGAAGTCGTGCTCGTCTTGGCGCCACGCCCGGCGGGCACGCGCCGCTTGCGCAGGCTCTCCACAAGCTCATCCTGGTCGCGTCCTCTCCAGGTGAAGATCAGGAAGGGGTCCTCGTCGAAACGCTCGGCGAGGATGTAGTAGGCGGCCGCGATGTGCTTGCACGGGTTCACCCCGTCCGGGCAGGTGCAGGTCGCGGTCAGCTCGCTCGCCGAGCGTGGGAACAGCGTCAGCTTGCACGAGTCGAAGAGCTCCTCGATGTCGTGGGGCATCTCGCCCGTGAGCAGCTTCGCGAGCGGCAGCGCCTGTGCCGCCATCGCCTTCTCCGCTCGACGCCACTGGTTCTCGGTGAGCGCCTTGTAACGGATACGCACGCGATAGGGCGAGTAGCGCGACCCCTGCACCTTCGCCAACACCACCCCGTGCTCGACGTCGAGCTCGACGACCTGGCCGGAGCGGGCGTAGTTGCGTCCGCGCTTCAGCCGTGAGCCGACGCCGAAGGACTCGAGCAGCTCGATGAACCGCCTCGACCACCACGTCTCGCCGATCTCCCCGCGCCGGCTGCGCGCCTCGATGCCGCCCTGCGCGGGCAATGGCCGCGAGGGCTCATAGAAGGGGTGGTGGTCGAACGAGCTCATCGTCACTCCGCGACCGCGTCGGCCGAGAGCGTCACCAGCTCGCGCAGCTGGGCGGTGTCGAGCTCGGTGATCCAGGCCTCGCCGGTTCCCACGATGCGATCGGCAAGGTCCTTCTTGCGGGAGATCAGCGTGTCGATGCGCTCCTCCAGCGTGCCAACGCACGTGAGCTTGCGCACCTGCACGTTCTTCTTCTGCCCGATCCGGAACGCCCGGTCGGTCGCCTGGTCCTCGACCGCGGGGTTCCACCAGCGGTCGAAGTGAACCACGTGGTTGGCGGCGGTCAGGTTGAGCCCGGTGCCGCCCGCCTTCAGCGACAGCACGAACATCGGCGGGCCATCCTCAGACTGGAAGCGCTGCACCATCTCATCGCGGTCGCTCCGGGAGGTGCCGCCGTGCAGGAACAGAACCTCGCGGCCGAGACGCTCCTGCAGATGGACACGCAGCATGTGCCCGAACTCGGCGAACTGGGTGAAGCAGAGCGCGCGGTCGCCCTCGGCGAGCGCTTCGACGAGAATCTCCTCCAGGCGCGCGAGCTTGCCCGAGCGCCCATCCAGGTGAGAGCGATCCTTGAGCAGGTGCGCAGGGTGATTGCAGACCTGCTTGAGCTTGATCAGCGCCGCGAGGATGATCCCGGAGCGTTCGATCCCTGCCGCCTGCCCCGCCTTCTGAAGCATCTCCTCCACCACGGCCTCATAGAGGCTCGCCTGCTCCTTGGTGAGATTGCAGTCCACGCGCATCTCGATCTTCTCGGGGAGGTCGCCGATGATCTGCTTGTCGGTCTTCAGGCGACGCAGGATGAACGGCCCCGTCGCCTGGCGCAGACGCGCGGTGGCGTGCTCGTCGCGGTAGCGCTCGATCGGCGTCGCATAGCAGCGCTTGAACGTCGCCGCCGGCCCCAAAAGTCCGGGGTTGAGGAAGTCCATGATCGAATGAAGCTCGCTCAGCCGGTTCTCCACCGGCGTGCCCGTCAGCGCGACGCGGTGACGCCCTGGCAGCGAGCGAATCGCACGCGTTTGCTTGGTGTCGATCGTCTTGATGTTCTGCGCCTCGTCGAGCGCGATCCGCTCCCACTTGACTGCGGCGAGCGTCTCGCGATCGCGGGTCGCGAGTGCGTAAGTCGTGATCACGAGATCGCTCGCGCGCGCCGCGCGCGCAAACTGCTTGTCCGCCAGCCGCTCGGGGCCGTGATGCACGTGAACGCGCAGACTGGGTGCGAACCGCTCGGCCTCGCGCTCCCAGTTGCCCACCACCGACATCGGGCAGACAAGCAGCGTCGGCGCGAGGCGCTTGCGCCGGCGCTTGCCGGCGCTGGGTGGGGTCCGGGTTGCAGTCCTTTGGGTTAACCCCTCGGACTGCGACCCATGAGACTGCCGCTCGGCGTGCTCGCGCTCGGCGAGCAAGAGCGCCAGCAGCTGCACCGTCTTGCCAAGCCCCATATCGTCCGCCAGGCACGCGCCGAGGCCGAGGCTCGACAGGAATGACAGCCACGCGAGCCCGCGTTGCTGGTAGGGACGAAGCTCGCCCTCGAAGCCCGCCGGGGTGGGAAGCACCTGCAGCTTGCGATCGCCGTTCGTGCTCAGCAGCTCCTTCAGCCATCCCCCGGCATCGATCTCGACGACCGGCGAGTCGGTCTTGGCCTCGGCGCCCGCGGCAAGGCCAAGACTCTCGCGGATCAGCTCCCCCACCGGCGCCTTGCCCCGCTCGGCGCGACGCTCGAAGAACGCGAGCGCCGCCTCGACGTCCTCCGGGCGCAGCACGATCCAGCGCCCGCGAGCCATCACCAACGGCAGCTTCAATGCCGCCAGCTCGCGCAGCTCCGCCAGCGAGAGCGTCGCGTCGCCAACGGCGATCCTCCACTCGTACGCACATAGGCCGTCGAGGCCGAACAACCCGCTGCCCTCCTCGATCTCGTCGAACGGCTCCACTTTCAACTGGAGCCGCAGCCGCTTGTTCCACCACGGCGGCGCGAGCACTCCAAAGCCAGCCTGCTCCAGCGCCGGAGCGGCGTCGCGCACAAAACCGATCGCAGCCTCCGAGGTCAGATCGAGGCCCGTCGGGGCGGCTTCGCGCAGCGCCGGCTCAAGGGCGGGCCACAGTCGCAGCGCGTGACCGAGCCCGCCGAGCAGGCGCTCCTGCGGATCGACCAGCCGGTGGCCGAGCGCCCTCAGCCCGCTCCCGTTCGAACTCCACACCTGCTCGGCCGGAACGAGCACGCTCGGATCGTCCTTGGCCTGGAGCAGGAACTCGACACGCCAGGAATCGGAGTTCAACTCCTCACCATCCGCGTCCAGCCCATCGCCACCGCTGGACCCGGCTTGAAGCTCGTCCACCCGCCACTCCGCCGGCTCGTCCGGCTCGCACAGGCGAAAACAGGTCCGAAACATGCGGTGCTCCGCATACCGCTCGCCCGCTTGGCGCCACTCGTCGATCTCCTCGGCGAGCACCGCCAGCTCCCGCTCGTCCCCATCAATGACCGGATCGAGGTCTGTCAACGCCGCGACCCACGCGTCGACAACCGGGAGTCTGCGCTCAGAGCGCCGACGCGCCCGCCGCCCGGCAAGTCCGCCGGCGAGAAAGCTCCGCGCACACGCATCGACAACGGCCCCAAGCAGATCGCCCACGACCACCTCGGGCGCGCTTCCCTCCTCCGAGAGTGCAATCTCCGCCCGCACAAGCGGTGGCATCGCCGCGACCAGCATCCGCACGCGCTCCGCATCTTCGGGATCGCCGGGCATCGCCCGCCACCATGCAACCCAACCCTCTTCACCTCGCGCCAACCCGGGGAGCACCCGGCCGTGCGCAACCAGCTCGAGCGCGAGCTTGCCCGCCTCGGCTAGGAATCGCAGCGAATCGCCGAGCGCCACGCCTGCAGACCGACGGGCATCGTTGTTGTCGTATCCGGGGGCACCGCCCGCGCAACGGGCGGTCGGCAGCGCGAGCAGCAGTTCGAGCGCCGCGGCCGGCCCAAGCACGATCGCGGGAACGATCCAGGGGTCAAGCAGCTTCGCGTTCCCATCGCGGCGCTCGTCGCCTCCCCGCAACAGCTGCGGCGAGTGCTGGGGTCCATCCTCGCTGGAGGGCAGCATCAGGTGGAGTTCGCGCTCGGGGAGCGCATCGGATTCGAGCGACACACCCAGGGCGTCCAACGCGCTGGCCAGGTCCCGCACCGAGCAGGCGAACGGATGCTTGCGCGCCCGCGGTTTCGCCGGTCTGCACCCGCGACGCCTCGGAGCCCGCGCGGGCAAGTCGGACCCCTCTCCCCACACACAAAGCTGCGAGTCGCGAGACCAGACGGCGTGCAGGGCGATCACGAGCGCATCTTTGCGTGACGGACGGACGCCTCCTTCAGACGTTATCCGTGTCTATAGGGCTTGGACAGTTCGCTCAGCACAGATTCGAACAACGAATGGAACAATGGCGTTGGGGCTGGCTCGCGCGCCTGCTACTCCTCGTCGCCCAGCAGGCGACCCGACCAGTCGCGTACGACCGACACTTGTTCCCCCACAGCGGTGCGATCGAGCACTTCTTCAAACCTGTCCTCATACCGCGCGGCGACTGCCCACGGCGTCAGCTCCTCGATCTGCTCGCGACCCTCGGGAGGAGCGATCCCGTGATGCTCCAAAAGAAGAGGTGAGATAGCCGATGCTGTGCGTTCGATCGTAGTCAACCTCGTGGAACGCAAGCACCGCCTTCAGGCGCTTCTCGATGGCCTGCTGAGCGTGAAAGCCCAGCATGTCATCGGGCACGTCGGAGTCGTCGAGCAACTTATCGAGGATCGACTCATCTCCTTCGGCCTTGCGCACCAGCAGCAGTGCCAACTCGCGCGCTTCAGGACTCGGCGACGACACGGCCCTGGCTCATAGCCTCGTGAATCATGGTGCCCTTGACCGACTCCCACTTCCGCACATGCTGCTCGCTGGCTACCACGACATCAGCAGGGATCAAGAGCCGCCCGAGAATCCTTCCCAGACGCACCATCTCCCCAAAGCGATCGTCGACCTCCCGCTCGATCACCAAGAAGTCGAAGTCGCTTCGATCGTCCCCATCGCCACGAGCACGCGACCCGAACAGGATCACCTTGGCTGGAGCCGCTGTCGCCT
The DNA here is from genome assembly GCA_963805565.1 of uncultured Actinomycetota bacterium. Lineage (GTDB taxonomy): Bacteria > Actinomycetota > Thermoleophilia > Solirubrobacterales > Solirubrobacteraceae > Palsa-744. Next base: position 747,911 of record CAWDUK010000001.1, read on the forward strand.
CAATCAGGGCTCGTCCGGCGCGCTCAATCGTCACCCCGTCTGCTGTGGCGCTCATCGTGCTTGCTCCTGCGTAGTGCTCTCGTCCGGCACCGACGGCTGGAGGGTGCTGAACGCGCGCTCGACCAGCTGCGCTCCGTTGGTTGGGTCGGGGGCGTAGTGGCGGTAGATCTCGGTCGTCTTGGCGTCGGCGTGGCCCATCCACTCTTGGATCGCGCGCAGCGGCGCACCGGCGGCCGCCATCTGCGTGCCGAACGTGTGGCGCAGCTCGTGGAAGGTGATCTCACGCACACCTGCCCGGGTGGTGGCCTCACCGAAGCGCTTTCGCATCTTCGATGGGTCGAGCACGTTGCCGGTGTGGGGATGGCAGAAGACGAGATCCTCGTCTGTGCGGTAGGCCGAGCGCTGGAAGTGAAGCTCGAGCTCTCGCGCCAGGCGGTCGGCCATCGGTACCGAGCGTCCCTCGTGGGACTTGGGGCTGTCGAACTTCCCGCGAGTGTAGTTGTCGGCGACCCGTACTCTGCCCGCCAGCCAATCGACATCCATCCACTTCAGCGCCAGCAGCTCGCCCTGGCGCAGTCCGGTCAGGGCAGCGGCCAGGTAGAGTGGCCGCTCGACGGCGCCCAGCGGATCGTCGGGGGCCGCGTCTATGAGCTCCTGGCGGTCGGAGCCGTCGAGCGTGATGGTCAGGCCGCCGTTTTCGTTGATGTGTGTGACCTGGCCGCGGGCGCCGTTCTCGACGCGGGGCTGTCCTGGTGGTCTGTGCTGGGCGGTGAACGCAATCAGATCGCCTTCGCAAAGTCCGTAGTGCAAGTGCGGGAGCGGAACCTCGCGAGGGCCGAGTTCGCCGAGTTCGGCACGTAGGTGTTGGGCGCGGGCGTTGAGCCGGTCGATCTCCTTGTTGGAGGCGTCGGCGATCAGCGCGACCTGGCGGATGTCGTGCTCCTCGGTGAGGGAGATCCAGCGTTGCACGGCGGCCTCGCCGGCCTGCTCGCGAGTATTCATGAAGTAGAGCTGCGCACGCGACGGAAGACCGTATTTCTTGCCTCATCCAGGCTAGGTGTGATATATAACATCTCGAATCAGGATGACTGACACCACGATTGATAGTGCTGAAGCCACCGAGGGTCTTCTCAATGCGCTTGGCGATCAGCTCGCAGCACGCGGCGAGCGCTACACCCTTGCTGTCGTCGGCGGTTCGGCGCTTCTGGCGCTCGGACTCGTGTCCCGCGCTACGAAGGATGTCGACATCCTCGCGATCGTCGAGGATCGGGGGCTCGTGTCGGCGCAACCGCTCCCCGCGGCCCTGCTCGATGCCGCACATACCGTGGCCCGCGACTTCGGGCTGTCCGATGACTGGCTGAACCCGGGACCCACTTCGCTGCTCGACCTCGGACTGCCCGACGGCTTCTATGAGCGGGCGCAGCATCGAGTCTACGGCCCTGGCCTGGAGATCCTGTTCGCGTCCCGCGTCGATCAGATCCACCTGAAGCTTTATGCGACGGTCGATCAGGGCGCGGGCAAGCACCTCGACGATCTGGAGGCGCTGCATCCCACCGAGCAGGAGTTGCTCGACGCCGCCCGCTGGAGTCGCTCGCACGATCCATCGGAGGGTTATCGCAGCGTCCTCGAGCGCGTCCTCGCCCACTTCGGAGTCGATGATGGACGTCTCGACCCTTAGCCGCCATCTCAGCGACCGACTCGTGGCGTTTGCGTGGGATGAGTGGGCGCAGATGGGGCTGCTCGTCACGCCACACCTGCGCAGCGCGTGGGCTCAAGATCCCGAGGCGCTGATCGTGTTCACCCTCGAGGTCGCGCGCGCGGAGCCGCGCCTGTTCGACGAGCTCATGGACTGGATGCTCGTCAGCGAGTCACTGCTGAGCGTCCGGCGACTGCGAGCGATGTGCATCGACGAGACCGACCGTGCGCTCACGGCAGCCGCGCTGGGATGGCTCGCCCGCCAGCGCCCCCGAGCACGCCTGAGCAGCCGGGGACCGGCATCGCCCACGGCGACGCTCCAGCCGCTGTTCCGCTCCCGGGGACCCGTGCGCAAGACAGACGAGGACTTCGCCGCCGCCGGATGGGTCCGACCGCCCCTGAGCCCATCACACAAGTCCCACCCACCGGACCCGATAGCGCCCATCAACCTCGCCTTCCGACTGCGCCAGATTCTCGGCGTGGGCATCCGCGCTGAGGTCGTCCGCATCCTGCTGACGACACAGGCCTCGTGGGTCAATGCTCAGACATTGGCCCGATCTACGGGCTATGCCAAGCGTAATGTCCACGACGCGCTCGCGGGCCTGAGCACAGCCGGAGTGGTCTCTGCATTCACCGTCGGCGGCGAACAACGCTACACCGCGAACCGTCCCGCATGGGTATCCCTGCTCGGCTGCCAACCCGACGAGCTACCGGCCCACCGCGACTGGCCACAGCTGCTCGGCGCTCTCAGACGCATCCTGCGCTGGTCAGAGCAGCCCGAGCTCGAAACCACGTCGGACTATCTACGCGCCAGCAGCGCCCGCGACCTACTCGAAACCATTCGCCCCGATCTGGCCTTCGCAGGAATCCCCACAGACCTCAGCCCGTCACCCGAGAACACGTTGAGCGAGCTCGAAGAGGTCATTGCGTCTGTGCTCACAACTATGAGCGCCGGTCCCAGCGGTTAGCCGCGAGGCCCTACACGCCGGAGATTCAGGCGCGTGTTCGATCGCCCCCACCCTGCGCGCGGTCCCGAGTTCCAAAACAATTGGAACGATATTGGAACAATGGCCGCCAGGACGAGCCGACTCGCCCAAAAGAAAAGGCCCGAGGGCGTCACATTAACTGTGTAGGCGGTTTCTTGGATTATTGTAACTCAGTTGGTGGTGTCGGGGACGCGGTCGCCGAAGTGGATCTTGAACGCGAGTAGCGCTGTGGTCCAGTTCCGGGTGCGGGTCCATTGCGGGACGGCGTTCTGCAGGGCGAGGTAGACGAGCTTGCGGGCGGCGTCCTCGTTGGGGAAGCTGCCCTTCGTCTTGATCGCCTTGCGCAGCTGCCTGTTGAGGGCCTCTATCGCGTTTGTCGTGTAGATCACGCGCCTGACCTGCGGCGGGAACGCGAGGAACGGGGTCACATGCTCCCAGGCGTTCAGCCACGCCTGGGTGATCACGGGGAACCGCTTGCCCCACTTCTCATCGAAGGCCTCAAGCTCGGCCTGCGCCTGGTCGGCGTCCTTGGCTGTGTAGATCGGCTTGAGGTCGCGGGCGACTTGCTCGCGCTCGCGGCGCGGCACATAACGCAAGCTTGCTCTAATGAGGTGAACTATGCATGTTTGGACGGTCGTCTTCGGGAAGATCGCCTCGATCGCCTCTGGGAAGCCCTTCAAGCCGTCAACGCAGCAGATCAGGATGTCCTGCACGCCGCGGGTCTTCAGGTCGGTCAGGACCTGCATCCAGAACTTCGCGCCCTCGGTCTCCTGGAACCACATGCCCAACACGTCCCGCTCACCCTCCAGCGTGACGCCGAGGGCGAGGTAGAGCGCGCGACGCTGCACCGTCCCTGCCTCGCGGATCTTCAACACCATGCAGTCCAAGAACACGATCGGGTAGATGTCCTCCAGCGGCCGCTTGGCCCACTCCCGCACATCATCCATCACCGCATCCGTGACCCTGCTGACCAGGTCGCGGCTGACCTGCACCCCGTAGATCTCCCGAAAGTGAGCTTCGATATCCCGCGTCGACATTCCACGGCTGTAGAGCGCGAGGATCTTCTCGTCGAACCCCACGAACCGCCGCTGACGCTTGCGAACGATCTGCGGCTCAAAGCTGCCGTCCCGGTCCCGGGGAGCATCGATCTCCACCGGCCCGTGCTCGGTGAGAAGCGTCTTCGGCGAGCTGCCGTTGCGCTGGTTCTCCGCGCCACCAGGCGGCTCGCAGTGCGCCTCATAGCCGACATGGTCGGTCAGCTCGACCTCCATCGCGCGCTCCACCAGCCGCTTGGTCAACTGCGCCAACAAGCCGCCGGGCCCAGCGATCTCCTCCTCACTGCTCGCCCCGGCAAGCAACTCGTCGATCACCTCATCACTGATCCGCCGATCAGAGCCCACCCCGAGAGCTTGCCGCACACGACGGCGGCCAGCCCCACGATCGACGGTCCCGTCGACCAGCTCCGGAGAGAGCGCACGCCCCGGCCGGCCCGCCGTCGAGTCCCCCGCCGCAAGCGCGCCGCCGCCGGTCCACTCCGGTCGCCCTTCGGGCTCCCTGCGCTCCCCGCCGGCGCCGAACACCAGCTCCTGCGACTCCATCTGACCCTGCGTAATAGTAGGCATAACGACCTCTCTCGCTCATGCCTACACAGTTCCTACGACACTCCCGGCCCGGATTTCCGTGACTGTTCAGGTCGCTGGTGGCGTGTCAGGTGCTGGCGGCGGCCGGTAGCCATGGGGCGTGGTCGGTGAGGCGGGCGAGCGCGTCGAGTATGTCGCGGCTTTGCTTGCGGGTGGTGCTGATGTAGGCGCGTAGCGCGAAGAAGCGGTCAGCGCCGGCGGTTGTGCGCCAGCTGCCGGAGATCTTCTGCTGGATCTTGATCATTCGGATGTCGCGCTCGACGAGGTTGTTGTCGAATGGGACTTGGAACTGGTGGGCGAAGCGCAGGATCTGCTCGCGGTCGCGGTCCAGGCGGGTGAGCAAGTTGCGAGCGGGGGTCTGTTTGATCACGCCGCGCTTGCCGGTCGGGATCGTGCCCGGCGGGTTGTCGTGGTTGGCGCTCGCGATGATCTGCTGGTAGGCGGCGCGGTAGCTGGCCAGCACCGACGGATCCAGCCAGTCTTCGCCGGCTGTTTTGGCAGCCTTGACCTCCTCGTGCAGGGCGCGCAGCAGCGCGTCGATCTGGCGGGCCCACGACTGCGTTTCGGGGTGCTGCTCGATGACTGCCAGCAGCTCGCGCAGGTGATGGGCATTGCACAGCGCATGTGTCACGTCGGTGTAGGAGCGGTACTGAGGCCAGCCGTCGTGGACGGCGATTCCACGAAAACGCGGCATCACGCCGGTGTGGTCGATGCCCTCGGTGCCGCGCCGGTCATGTAGCGCATAGAACGTCAACGTCTCGGTGCTGGCGCAGTGAAGCCAGCGGCCGCGGCCAGCAACACGTGCGCCGGTCTCGTCGAAATGCGCGACCGGCGAGGCGATGATCTGCTTGTGCACCACATCCAAGAACTCATCAAGATCCTCGGCACCATCAGCGACGAACGCGACCAGCGTCGCGGGCGATAGCGGCGCCCCGAGCCAGTCTGAGAGCAGCCGCGCGGCACGCTGGTAGGGCAAGTGCTGCACGGCGATCAGGTAGATCCCCAGGGCGCGGATTTGCGGCCCGTACTGCGCCGGCGCGCCGACCCCAGCCGGGAAATCGGCGCATGTCACGTGCCCGCAGGCGCAGCGGCGCCGCTGGGCACGATGCTCGGTCACGAGGAGACGCACCGGTGGGAGGTCGAACACCTGGCGCGCCTCCTCGCTGACCGGCTCGCCGTCCGTGAGATCGCCGCCGGGGTCTGTCCGATGAAGTGTGTGTGGTTGGGGTAATCGACTCGGCTTGTGTGCCGGGTCGGGATTGACGCGAAGCCGTGGGCGTAGCGCGATTCTGACCCGGGCGCGGCCTGGAAAGGACCCCGTCATCATGCAGGAGATGACCGAGAAGCCCACTGGGCGGCGCAGCCGCTCCCAAGAAGCTCGGGGTGGCGCTCAGGCGCCTCGGGAGCTGGAGGATCGTCTGGCTGGCCTGTTGCCGGCGGACGCGCTCAAGGACGCCCTGGAGGGTCTTGCGCCGGAGGAGATCACCGGCCGGGGCGGCTTGTTGACGCAGCTGGCTGGTCGTGTGATCGACGCGGCGCTCGCGGGTGAGTTGAGCGAGCATTTGGGTTATCCGCCGGGGCAGGCACCGCCCGGCGGCGCGGGTAACCATCGCAACGGGTCGATCCCAAAGACGGTCGCGACGGACTTGGGCCCGGTGGCGGTGAACACACCCCGCGACCGCGAGGGCACGTTCCAGCCGAAGCTGGTCGGCAAGCGCCAGACGCGGCTGGCTGGGTTGGATGAGAAGATCCTCTCCCTGTATGCGGGCGGCATGAGCGTCAGGGACATCTCAGAGCACCTCTCATCGCTCTATGGCACGGAGATCGGCCGGGACACGATCAGCCGCGTCACCGACGCTGTTCTGGCGGACATCGCGGCGTGGCGCTCACGACCGTTGGAGTCGGTTTACCCGATCGTCTATTTCGACGCGCTCATGGTGAAGATGACCGAGGACCGCTCAGTGAAGACTCGTGCTTGCTATCTCGCGGTCGGTGTCACTCTCGAGGGCGAGCGGGAGATCCTCGGCCTGTGGTGGCAAGACACCGAGGGCGCTAAGTTCTGGCTCGCGGTGCTGAATGACCTGCACCAGCGCGGCGTCGGCGATGTCCTGATCGCCTGCGTCGACGGCCTTGCCGGGTTCCCCGAGGCGATCGCCGCGGTGTTCCCCCAAGCGTGGGTGCAGACGTGCATAGTGCACATGATCCGCGCGTCGATGCGTTATGTCAGTTACGCCGACCGCAAGCGCCTGATGCCCGATCTGCGCCGCGTCTATAGCGCCCCGAACGCCGAGGAGGCCGAACACCAACTGGGGCTATTTGACGAGCAGTGGGGTGAGCGCTACCCGATGGTCGCCCAGACCTGGCGGGCACGCTGGGAGCACGTCATCCCGTTCCTCGCGCTACCAGCCGATCTACGTCGAGTGGTCTACACGACCAACGCGATCGAGGGCCTGAACCGCCAGATCAGAAAGGCGATCAAGACCCGCGGACACTTCCCCGACGAGCAAGCAGCAACAAAGCTCATCTACCTCGCCCTAATGCGAGCCGAGACGAAATGGGTCAAAGTGATGCGCTGGCCCTCAGCACTACGAGCCCTAAAGATCCACTTCGGAGACAGAATCCCCTACTAACCACAACCAAACAATCCCAACCACACACACAGAAGATCTGACAGCCTCCGCCGCCGCAGCCGTCGCAGCTCACCGGCACATGCATGATCACCGAATCCGGACGCTCGACGCGCTGCAGATGACGACCCTCGTGACCGGGCTGACCGCCCTGCTTGCGACCCGACCGGCGACGCAGGCTCTTCGGCGCCGGCGGCTTTGCCAGCCCATCAGACGACGGCGGCCGCGACGAGTTGCGCGAATTCGCCGACAGCCGCGCTTGAAGCTCCGCGACCTCAGCGCGCAGATCGACGATCAGCGCGGCCTGCTCGACGACCAGCGCCTCAAGATCATCCCGCGACAGCCGACCCGACGACACATAACAACGTTCGCGACCAGACCCCCACCCCCTGCCGCGACCTGAACAGTCACGGAATCCGGGCCTTTTCTTAGTAGCGGGGGCAGGATTCGAACCTGCGACCTTCGGGTTATGAGATCGCCGAAGGGTGGTCGGGTTGGATGAGGTTGCCCGTGGTTATTGGGGTTGTGAGGGGCTAGCTCAGACGGGATTTGCTCATATTGGAACAACGAATGGAACAATGGCGCCGCTTCGGCCGTGGCAGATGGAACGGATCGGTCGTTGACCTATGTGTAGCCTATTGTCTGCTGTGCGATGGACGAGACCGATCACATAGACGACACTTTGATGGACCAGGCCACTCTGCCGAGCGAGGTGCAGGCACGCTGGGACGCACTCGCGGACGCGACAACGCAGATGGCATCGGCGACCGACGACGCGGAAGGATTCCGAGCCGCGTGGGCTGCAATGGCACAGGCGGCCAGTGGCTTCGACTACCGGCAGATGCTCGACACAATGCACATACCCGAGGACGCGGGCGATGACGCCGAGGCGCTCGCGGGGATGCTTCAGCGCATTCCGGACGGCTGGGGACGCTGGATCCGCTGCGGTCGCGGTTGGTATTCCCTGCTCGTCGAGCTCGACGAGCAACTGCGCCAACTGCTGCCCGACTACGTAATCCACCAGGTGAAGGAGAAGTTTGGCGGCCTTCGGTTCTACTGGGGATCCAGCGAGGATGTCCGTGACCCTTATGATCCCGAGCCATCGCCACCGAGATCAGGTACGAGGGACGCCGAGGGGGCGGAATGGCAACGACAGCACGAGGCTTGGAGCGAGCGCCTGAACGCCTACCAGCAGACACCGGAGGGCCGCGAGCGTGTGGCCGATCTGGAGCGTCGACGCGAGCTCGCCGAGAAGCTGGTTGGCGCCGCGGTGTGGCGCGCAGCAGTTACCTGTGAGCTCTGCGGCGCGCCCGGCGGCCCGCACTGCCGCAAATCCTCGGCCTGGTATATGACGCTGTGCCCGGCCTGCGCTGAGCAGAAGGACTATGTCCCCGACAGAGAATCGGAATAGCCGCGAAGGACGGCTGGGCGCATTTTGCTGTTGCCAAGAGGATCGTGAACGCGAAATGCCGCAACAGCGCGTCGGAGCATTGATGCCCAAATGCAGTCCCAGCGGAATGCTGCAGTACCGCACTGCAGCATTCCTTGTTCCTATCCCTATCCGGACAGCAGGCGTCCCGACCATTCACGGACGACCGACATCTGCTCCCGAATGGCGCCGCGATCGAGCACTTCTTCAAACGTGTCCTCGTACCGAGCGGCGACCGCCCATGGGGTCAGTTCCTCGATCTGCTCGCGGCTTGCGGGAAGATCGACTCCGTGGTGCTCGAAGCAGGGATGTGAGATATCCGATGCTGTGCGTTCGGTCGTATTCGATCTCGTGGAAGGCGAGCACCGCCTTGAGGCGCTTCTCGATCGCCTGCTGGGCGTGAAAACCGAGCACATCGTCGGGCACGTCCGCATCATCCAAAAGCCTGTCGAGAACCGACTCGTCTCCTTCAGCCTTGTGGACCAGCAGCTGCGCCAGCTCGAGCGCCTCAGGACTCGGCAACGACCCGACCCTCGCTCATCGCCTCGTGAACCATCGTGCCCTTGACCGAACCCCACTTTTGCGCATGCTTCTCGCTCACAACCACCACGTCCGCGGGAATCAGGAGACGTCCGAGAATGCGTCCCAGGCGCACCATCTCCCCAAAGCGGTCATCGACCTCCCGCTCGATCACTAGGAAGTCGAAGTCGCTTCGCTCGTCCCCATCGCCGCGTGCGCGCGACCCAAACAGGATCACCTTGGCCGGCGGCGCGGTCGCCTCGATCAGCGCTCGTCCGGCGCGCTCAATCGTCACCCCGTCTGCTGTGGCGCTCATCGTGCTTGCTCCTGCGTTCGGCTCTGATCCGACGCCGACGACTGGGTTGTGCTGAACGCCCGGTCGACTAGCTGCGCTCCGTTGGTCGGGTCCGGGGCGTAGTGGCGGTAGATCTCGGTCGTCTTTGCGTCGGCGTGGCCCATCCACTCCTGGATCGCGCGCAGCGGAGCGCCAGCGGCCGCCATCTGCGTACCGAACGTGTGGCGCAGCTCGTGGAAGGTGATCTCACGCACACCTGCCCGGGTGGTGGCCTCACCGAAGCGCTTTCGCATCTTCGACGGGTCGAGCACGTTGCCGGTATGGGGATGGCAGAAGACGAGATCCTCGTCTGTGCGGTAAGCCGAGCGCTGGAAGTGAAGCTCGAGCTCTCGCGCCAGACGGTCGGCCATCGGCACCGAGCGGCCCTCGTGGGACTTGGGGCTGTCGAACTTCCCACGGGTGAAGTTGTCAGCGACCCGGACCCGGCCGGCCAGCCAATCGACGTCCATCCACTTCAGCGCCAGCAACTCGCCTTGGCGCAGTCCGGTCAGAGCCGCGGCCAGGTAGAGGGGACGCTCGACGGCGCCTAGCGGATCGTCGGGGGCCGCGTCTATGAGCTTGTTGAGCTCGCTGGGCTGCAGGAAGCGGATGCGTCGGTGCGGCGAGTGCGCCTTCTTAGGGCGATCTACATGCGCAACCGGATTGGTCAGAACCCAGCCGCGCTTGAGCGAGAAGGCAAAGACGCCGTGCAGGAAGTTCAGGTGGTTCTGGACCGTCTTGCTCGACAGGCCGTCTGCACGCTTGTGCTTGAGGTAGGAGGCGACCCTGGCCGGGTCGATCCTGTCGATCGGCGTATCGCCGAAGAATCCCTCGAGGTGTCCGCGCAGGTAGCCGCGGTAGTCCTGGATCGTCGAGCGCTTGCGATCCATCACGTGCTCCAGATGATCGATGTAGAGCGCGCCGGCGTCGGCGAGCGTCTTACGCTCGGCGGTGGCGAGTACGAGATCGTGGTCTATCCGCTTGCGAAGCTCGCGCTCGGCCTGAACCCGCGTCAGACCGCTCGTGCCGCCCTGTGAGCGCTTGGGACCGATCTTGCGCTGGACTCGCCTCGTACCAGCTCGCCAGGAGCCATACCAGCTCTCCTTGCCCGTCTTGTCCTTGTAGACGAAGAGACGACCACTGCCGTAGGAGCGCTTAGCCATGACCGCCCGATTGTAGGCGGCAGAGCGGCCGGCGAGCATCGGGGTCGAGACCGGGCGAGACCGGGAATACGGCGCGGGGCGCATGGGCGTGCGGTCAGGCATGGGTGTTGTCGGCCAGCCACTCCTCCAGCATTCGTTGGGTGAACCGGATATGGCGGCCGACCCGTACGCATGGAAGACGACGAGCCCGCACAGCTTCATAGATCCAGCTCGTCCTCACGGAGAGCAGCCGGGCTGCCTCCTCCGGTCGCAGCAGTGGGTCTTGCAGCCGCGCACTCGGTGGATCGGCGATGGACGGCTCGTTGGTCGATTGCGTGACAGGCATCATGCGGTTCCCTTCGGAAGCTCTTGGTTTGTTGTGCTGTCTCGGTTAATGACCGTGACGTGCGCCGAAACGGCCAACGAGTTGATCAGCGGCCACCACGAGCCGCGTCACGCTCGGGTGCGCGATCGAGATTCCGCGCGGTACGGGTGATCCAGCGCGCGAGGCTTGGCGGGCGCATCCGCCCGAGGTCGAATCCCGACCCCCAACGTGGGTCGGGTAGCTCGGGGTGCGCGAGCGAGGGTGTTTGCGCGCGGCTCTGGCGCATTCTGTGGGCGAGTTGCATAATGCGTCGCTCGTCCTGACCCTCGGCGCCGAGCTCGTCGCGGGCGAGGAACCACTCGGTGGTCTGGCGGGCGCGGCTGGCCTCGACGTAGGCGGTCTCCTTGCTGGTTTGCCAGCCTCCGGTGAGCACGACGGAGCGCTCGACGGTGGCGCCCTGCTGGCGGTAAACGTGCTGCGCGTAGCCGAGGCGCAGAGACTCCAGATCCTCGCCGGCAAGCCCAACCTGGCGGTCGGAGCCGTCGAGCGTGAGGGTCAGGCCGCCTTATCGTTGACGTGTGTGACCTGGCCGCGGGCGCCGTTCTCGACGCGGGACTGTCCTGGCGGCCGGTGTTGGGCGGTGAACGCGATCAGGTCGCCTTCGCGGAGCCCGTAGTGCTAGCGGGGGAGCGGGATCTCGCGAGGGCCGAGTTCGCCGCGTTGGGCGCGTAGGTGTTGGGCGCGGGCGTTGAGCCTGTCGATCTCCTGGTTGGAGGCGTCAGCGATCAGCGCGACTTGGCGAATGTCGTGGTGTTCGGTAAGGGAGGTCCAGCGTTGTACGGCGGCCTCGCCGGCCTCGTCGCGGGTGTCCATGAAGTAGAGCTGGCCGCGGGCTTGGTAGTGGGCCATCGCGCGCTCGGGTTCCCCGGCGCGCAACGCCGCCCATGCTCTGCGCTCATGCGGGTCGTGGGTGCGGTGGATGTCAGCGAGCTCGGCGACCGGCGCATGGTCGGCGATGCGGTCGAACATGCCGCCGGGGCCGATCGAGGGGAGCTGCTTGCCGTCGCCGACCGCGATCAGCTTCGCTCCCGAGCGCTCCACAAGCTCGGTGAGTGCGTCAAGGCGCTTGTGGTCGACCATCCCGGCCTCGTCGAGGAACACCGTCGTGTCCTGGTCGACATGCACGGTGCCCGTGTTCGCGCGGGCTACCAGCGCGTCGAGAGTGAGCGTGCGTTCGGCAAGCGCGAGGCTGTCTGCGCCGAGTCGCTCCGCGGTTGAGCCCGACACGGCAACACCGACCGTGTCGCGGCCGGCGAGCTGCTCTGCTCGTGCGGCGGCGTCGATCACGACGCCCTTGCCGGTCCCGGCGGGGCCAACGAGAACCGCAACCTGCTCAGGCCCCGTTAGTGCTCGCAGCGCCTGGTCCTGCTCCGGGCTCAGGTGTCCGGCGATCCGCTCAGCGACCTCCCGTGTGGCCTGGGTTCTGGCGGCGTCGCCCACATCCCGCCCGGCGGGCTGGGCAAGCACGGTGATTCGTCGCTCGATCGCCTGCTCCTGGGCGCGAACGGCGAGCGTAGTCATCCGTCCGCCTTCCAAGCTGAGTACCCGCCGGTCACGAACCATTCCCCGCGCGATCCCGAGCGCCTCATCCGGTGACATCTCTCCGGCGGTCTGCTCCAGTACGACGCTGCGCAGATCGAGCTCCTGAAAGACGGCGTGATTCTCGGTCAGCCGCGCCTCCACGCGGTCCTCGACCGAACGATCAGGCTGGCCGCGTTCGGGAGCGGCGAGCAGCCGCAGCGCCTCATCGGGGCCGAACCCGTAGCGGCCGCCGGTCTCCGTCCAGACATGCTGCAGGTCGCTCCTGGTGGTGAGGGTCTTGGCGCGGCGGTTCTCGAGCGCCAGCTCGCGCAACTCCCCGTGCTCAGGCGCACGGCCGTGTCGGGCGCGGAATCGCTCCGCTGCCCTGGCGACCTCACGGCTGCGACCGGAGAACGCCTCGCACAGCTCCCTCGACACCCCCGCGATCTCGAAATACCGGCCGTCTTTTCCCGTCGCCTGCTCGATCCCATAGCCCTCGCGTGTCAGCTCGCCGGCGAGCGCGGAGCGGTAGAACGCACCCAACTCACGAGCGCTGCGGAATACCGGCCGGGAGGCGACCGCGACGAAGCGCTCGTCCTCGCGCACCGCGCCGGTGATCACGACGTGGCTGTGCAGCTGTGGGTCCGGGGCCTGCGCGCCCGAGACGCCTCTAGCGGTCGTGTGCCGGTACTCCGCCGCGATCACGTCCCGCGCGGGCTCCTCGACGACCTCACCGCCATAGCGGCGTCGCACGAGCGGCACCCGCTCACGCATGTAAAGGATCGTCTGCTCGACCGCGCGCCCATGCGCGGCCTCGATCTGCTCCCGCTGCCACGGGTCACCCAGCGCCCACACGGCAGACACGGACTTCGGGGCACTGAACGTCACATCGATCCCGCCGCCACGGCCACCGCCGGCGCCTTCCCGACGCATCCACCGGCCCGTGCCAGGGTGGCGGCCCTCCATCAGCGCGATGAAGTCCGCACCATCCACCGGACCGCCAGCCGTGATCCCCAGGCGGTCGAGCGTCTCCTCGTCAGCGAGCCAGCGGCCTGGGGCCTGCGCCATCTCCCCATCCGGGGTCAGGTAGTAGTCCCCGCGCTCGGGCTCGACCGTCTTGCCCTCCAGGTAGCGGGCGTACCCGCCACCCCGGGACGCACCTATGCTCGCCGCCGTCATCACATGGGTAATGACCGTGAGCGGGGCGAAGCGGCCAACGAATTTGCACAGCGGGCGCACAGCAACAGCATCCTTGTGCATCTGGTCTGTTCTGGCCGTTGGAGCGAAGCGATGGGGTGCCGAGCCCGCCTTCAGGAGATGAGCTCCGTGGCGGCCGCCAGGAGGGGGCCGGCGGATCGGGTGTAGGCTCGCGTCTGGCGAGCGTCCTGCCGTCTGTCCGCTGCCATAGGGAACATATGTTCGATAGCAGGCAGGATGCCGCTTGCAGGCGGCGAACGAGCACAGTGATGGCTGACAAGAGCGCGATCGAGTGGACTGAGGCGACCTGGAACCCGGTGACGGGCTGCGACAAGGTCTCGCCTGGCTGCGCGCACTGCTACGCGGAGACGTTCGCCGAGCGCTGGCGCGGCATCCCAGGGCACCCCTACGAGCAGGGCTTCGCGCTCAAGCTCTGGCCACAGCGGTTGGAGCAGCCGCTGAAATGGTCGCGGCCGCGAATGATCTTCGTCAACTCGATGAGCGACCTGTTCCACGAGGGGATCCCCGATGCCTACATCGAACAGGTCTTCGAGGTCATGGGACAAGCCCACTGGCACACGTTTCAGATCCTCACCAAGCGTCACGAGCGCCTGGCTGACCTGGCGCCGTCCCTGCCCTGGCACCCGAACGTGTGGATGGGCGTAACGATCGAGAATCGGCGCTTCGTCCACCGCGCCGACTACCTGCGCGAGGTCGACGCAGCGGTGAGGTTCATCTCCGCCGAGCCGTTGCTCGGGCTACTCGAAGGACTCGACTTGACGGACATCAACTGGCTCATCTCCGGTGGCGAGTCTGGCTCCAAGCACCGGTTGGTGAGGATCGAGTGGCTGCGCGATCTGCGTGACCGCTGCGTAGATCAGGGCGTCGCGTACTTCTTCAAGCAGTGGGGCGGCCATCGCCCGAAGAGCGGCGGACGTTTGCTGGACGGACGCACCTGGGACGAGATGCCAGGGTCGCCGACGCTACAACTGGCATGAGCGAACACCAGGGTCGGCCGTGGGGCTACTGGACCCGGCTGAAGCTCGCGATCCTCGCTGAATATCTACCTGCGTTCCTGCGCGCATCTGCCGGTAAGAGCGCCGAGTTCGTGTACTTCGATGCGTTTGCGGGCGAGGGCCTGGGGATCGATCGGCTGACCGGCGAGGAGTTCAACGGGTCGGCCCGCATCGCAATCGAGACGGACGAGACTGGAGGCTTTACGCGGTTGCGGTACTTCGAGCGAGCCGCCAAGGCCAAGGAGTTGCAGGACAGACTCCTCGCGGAATACCCAGACCGCGACATCAAGGTCTACGGCGGCGACTGCAACGTCGAGATCCCCAAGGCGCTCGTCGAGCTTCGCCGTCTCAACTGGGCTCCAACTTTCGCGTTCATCGACCCGGACGGCATGGAGCTCGCGTGGCGAACACTCGAATGCCTCGCTGATCACAAGCGCGGCTACCGGCCCAGCGGAAGCTCGAAGCCGGAGTACAAGATCGAGCTCTGGCTGCTATTCCCCACCCAGGGCCTCATCCGCACCCTTGCGCTTGACGAGGACAAGCTGCGGCCCGCCGATGAAGATCGGGCGACCAAGCTCTACGGCACCGACGCCTGGCGGGAGATCTACGACCGCCGCGTCGCGGGCATACTGAGTGCTTCTGAGGCGCGAGCGGAGTACGTCAATCTCATGCGATGGCGCCTCACCAACGACCTCGGATACGCCAAGACGCACCCGTTTGAGCTGAAGAACACACGTGGCGGAACCGTTTACCACATGATCTTCGCCACCGACAACGAGGCGGGCGAGCGGATCATGACCGACCTCTACGCGAAAACCGCCAAGCTGGTCCCAGCCATGCGACAGGAGGCGAGGGACCGCGCGAAGGGTCAAGGCACGCTCGATCTTGGCGACGTCGCGTTCGATGCTGCCGGCTACGAATACGAACCACCGTGGAAGCCGCCCACACCCACATGACGTGGGTCCGTTGCAGCGCGAGTTGCGGGAAACCGGAGGTGCCTGGGAAACGCGGTGTCCTGGCAAACTCTAGCCGCATCTGCTGGTCCCGCCGATTAGGATTCGCTCGGTGGCCAAGACGATCTTCAAGCCGGTCTCTTACGAGCTGAGCCAGCTCCTGGGCGACATCGATCTGGGCAAGCTAGCGCTGCCCGAGCTCCAGCGACCGTTCATCTTGCAGAAGACTGCGGCACGCGTTCTGCGCTCACCGCCAGCATCGTGCACGACAAGCTGATGTCGCGCGCCTCCCTCATGCTCCGCCGTACCATGCAAACGCCAACCGCCCCACCGGCTCGACGATGACGCAGGTCGTGCAGCGGTCGCGCCTCTTCCTGGGGTCCTACGCTGCGCTCTTCGTGCTTTTGGCCATCAGGTTTCACACGGGATGGCTGGAGATCGTCTGCGGCCTACTTGCGGCCGTCGGGCTTCTTGACATGATCTGGATCGTGTATGGGGTGTCGCAACGAACCGAAGCCGAACCCATCCGCGTCGCGGAAGTCTCCGACGCTGGTCCAGAAGTCGCCGGCTACCTCGCTACCTATCTATTGCCATTCCTTACAGTGGCCGAACCGAGCACGCGAGACATAATTGCGTATGCCCTCTTCCTCTTGGTCACCGGCCTTATCTACGTCCGCTCAGAGATGACGCAAATCAATCCGACCCTCTACCTTCTTGGGAGGCGTGTAGCGAGAGTCACCACAACCGGCGGGTGGTCCGGCTTTGTCATCGCAGGATCATCACCGATAGAGCCCGGCCAGGACATCCATGCCGCCCCTCTCAACGCCGAGGTTCGCGTCGCGGTACCAAAGAAGAAGAGCAAATCGTGAGCCAACAACCGTCCTTCAAACCATCCAGCATCGACGTAAGCGGCGCAATCACCCTCGTGATTGCTAGACGAACCGGCAAGAATCTGAAGGGTTACCGGATCGTGATGCACACTGACGTTGCGGAGGAGCTACGAACGATCTGTGCCAACACGCTGGCGTTTCTCAACAAACGAGTCGCTGTCCCCTATGCGGACGATCTCGCGTTCGACGACGAGAAGCAGTACTGCGTGGCCCCCACAACTCTTCTCGTTGCCCACCGCCCGGAATCGCGCCGCGGTCGCCGCAAAGCACACGACCCCGTTGAGCGACCGCAGATTGAAGTAGATGCCAGCGCGCGGCGGGTTCTTGCCGATGCATCATCGCTGCCAGTGCTGCGCACGCCCGAACTAAAGGATGCGAACGGCCAGTGGAAGAGCCAATCATTTGTTTTCTACGCCGCCGTCGTGGGCGACAAGCCCGAGAACCGCGTTGCATTTGTCGATAAGTGGAACCCGTACAAGGCCAGCATGTCGGGTCGACTCACCACCTTTTTTGGCGACCGCCTTCGCAAGATCGAGGGACCGCTCCTCGTCTTCGAGCGCTCATTTGACATGGTTGTGACAGAGAACGCAATCGCTGTGCTCGACCCACGTGCCTTTGAGGAGGTCTTTCGCGATATTGACGCCATGGTCGACAGGATCCCCGTCTGGAGCGGTGCGACCATCACGGCACTTCCACTCGATGACAAGACCACAGACCGCTTGCAAGTCCTTGCCGTTAACAATGGGCGTCTCGCCAAGCAGCTCCGTGGCATGCACGAGCGCGGTGTCTTCCAGCACACATTCACCACGGCAATGCTCCGTGCCGAGATGAACCGGCAGAAGCTCGATTCAAAGCGCCTGATCGTGAAAGGCAAGCTCGCGCTCACCGATGAGGACATTCCGGTCGTGTTGAAGCTCATCGACGAGAAGCTGTACCAGGGATGGATTACGGAAACCGACTGGGACGTCGCTACTCGCTCCAAGAGGAGCCCATAGTCGGGGCACGGCCCAAGCTCGTTCGGTCCGTTGCTACATGGGGATCAAGGACTTTCTTATTGCTCAAACAGCAGCTTAATAAGAATATCGAGGTCGTCAGAATGCTCAACGATTGGCTTAAGGTTGGGCCGTCCGAGCACAAGGCTCCAGCCCTCTTTGCCCTCGCGCGAGCCACTGCCAAGGTCGACGGTGCCACGCACGACGAGCGCCATCCTCGGCGTCTCCAGCGCCACGAGCTTGCCACGAACCTTCTCGTCGAGAAGGTGGCGCCCAGTCGTGTCGACCGCCCAACAGGCGTCTTTTTTCCAGATCAGGAAGTCGGGATAGAAGGTCGAAGAATCTCCGACCTTCTTCGGGAGTGGGATGCCGAACCCCTGGGCGTCCGTTGTTGGGTTGCGTGTCCAGACAATGCCCTTGATCCTGTCGATGGTGCGCGCGAAGGCCAGCTCGTCCTGGTTGAAGTCTGCCTTTGAGTACTGAGTATGAGCCGCGCGATCAAAGTCGTGCATGTCCTTTCCGCGCGGCCGGTACTCGTCGATCCACCATGTCGCCTTTTCGGGGTCGGGATCGTCCTCGTATCCCACGCGATCCTCGAAGTAGTCGACGGTGTTGGCGGCCAGCGTCGTTAGCTCCTCCTGCGCCTGCGACCCATGACAGGCAAGTTCCTCGAATGCCGGACCGCGGCACCAGTCGGGATGGATCGCATTGGCGCACGTGCGGTTTCGCTGCTGGATGCGTCGCCGTAGAAACGGACCATTCTTTGTGCGCGCGCTACGCAACACGTCTATGTACTCATATGCCTCGCTTCCGTCTGTGAGCGAGACGGTGGCCTTCCTTCCGGTGCCGGGCGCCTCCAGTGCTGCCTGCGGCCAAGGTCGTTCCCCTGCAGTCTTGAGATCGCGCTCGATCTTGATCATGCTCGGAGCGCTGAGCGCCCGCCGCGGCAGGCTGAGTTTCTTTGCGTTGCGCTTGACTGGGATCGGGTCGAGCGGTTCCTTGCTGGTCTTGACCCGGATGGTCGCAAAGGCCGGTTCATCGTCTGGCGCGTACAGCCGCAGCTCGGCGCGCAACTCGGATACAACGGTCTCGTACGCGGCTGCGGGTGTTTGCAGAATGAGGGTCGCGGTGTTCAGCTCCTCTGCTGCAAATCGCTGTGCTCTTGGCTGCCGGAGCACCCTTCCCACGATCTGACGGATACGCAGAAAAGAACGTGTTACGCCGTCGAAGTAGCAGACGTACGCCTCGGGGTCGTCCCAGCCTTCCTGGAGCGTCTGGTTGAAGATGATGTGGCGGTATCTGGGCTCAAGCTTGCTGAGACTTGTGACCCGCTCGGCCTCGTCCGGGAGCGTCTTGGTTTCCGTGAAGATCGCGATTTCATCGGCCGAAACGCCTCGCTCGCGTAGGTGGCGCCAGATCGCTACCGGGGGCGGGTCGTCGTGTGATCCACGAGGCGGGTTGCTGCGCTCGACGACGTAGATGGCTCGCGGCGTGACGGGCGCACCTTCTTTGTCAGCGGCGTCCTGGACACGCTCCAGCGCGGCGAGTGCGCCATCGAGGCTCTCTTCGGCACCGCTGCGGAAGTCGATCAACTCAATCGTCGTCTTGAGCAGATTGGCGTCGACGACATCGCACGTTTCGATCGGCACGTGCGCGTTCGCTAGCAGCTCGCTGGTTTGCTCGTCTTCATCTAGCGCTTCGGCCCACTTGGTGAAGAGGTCGTTGACGAGCGGCGTGGCCGACGCCATGAAGAACCCCTTGGGACGCAACGCGGCGAGCTGGTCGAGCTGCGCCGCACTCTGATTGTGGCTCTCGTCCGACACAATCCAGAGCGGACGCTTAAGCTTGTCACGGAGCTGCTCCCACGGCGATCCTTCTCCAGCCCAGTCAGGCTGTTCACGGCGCAAGCGAAGACGCGCGTCCGCGGAGCCGTTGGTGTCCGCCTCGGCCTCGTTCCATGACGCAACAGTAAGCACCCATATCGTCAGCCCTTTGGTGTTGTCGATCAGGTCGCGCCACACAATCTGGCTCGGAATGTCGCGCAGAATCGTGACGTAGGCCGGTAGTAGCGCGCGGTACCGATCATTGAGATTGGTAAAGGTCTGCTCGACGACTGCACTGGAGCGCGTCGTCCAGAGTACGACGCCGTCGCCCAGGCCGGCGACAGTCTGAGCGAGTACCGGCGTCTTGCCCGACCCGGTTACCGCCTTGAGCTGCCCCAGGAAGGGAATCGGTGCTGGGCCGTACTTCGGTGGGCCGTACTCGACGGCGTATTGGATCCACGCCAGGGCGGCATCGCGCATCGCTTGCGATGCGTCTTCCTGGAAGGGAAAGAGTCGGAAGCTATCCGCGGCCATTGGCTGTGGTCAGGGCCGCAGCCTCAAAGCGTTCGACGGCTTCGAGATCTTCAGCGAGCGCTCCATCGTCGTCATCAATCTGGAGCGCAGCGAGTATCTCGTCGGGGATCTGGCAGAAGCGGAATGAATCGGTTTCGCCGACCTCGCATGTCGCGCCATATGCCCGGACGGGCCGTCGAAGCCCGCGTTTTTTGACCTCGTCGAACATGGCGACAAGCACCTTCCTGGTGATCGCACTCTTGGTCCTGCCGTTCCAGCAGAGACAGATCGCCTCCTGTCGGGTGTTGGAGCCGATGACGTAGTCGCCTGCGACCTTGCGGATACCGCGGCCCTTGCCGGTCGCGTCCGTCTGGATGATGAGGTTCGCGATCGCCTCACGCTCAAGTTCGAGGATCGCGTCGCGGTTGAGGCGGCGGCCCTTGGCCTCAAACACAAACCCACCGGGCAAGCTCTCCTTTTTGATTGCCGCCTTCAGTCGGGGGACGAGCAACGTCCGGCAATACCTGTCGTCGCGCGACCCTTCCTCGATAAGGATGAAGCGACGCACACCGCCGTCCCGAGCGTTGAGGCGCATGACGGCGTGTCCCGTGGTTCCCGATCCAGCGAACGGGTCGAGCACGAGAGCATCAAGATCAGCTGCCGCGCCGAGCAGCAGCGTCATCAGCTCGACGGGCTTCGGATTCGGATAGTGCTCGGTCGCGCCGGGAATGAGGCCGTTGAGCAGGTCGGAGCCGTTGCGCCCTGGGATGACAACGACACTGCGCAGCGCCGTCGCCGCATCCTTGAGGTATCGGCGGAGCTGTGGCGGTTCTGTCTCGTCTTTGCCGAAGACGATGAGATTGTTGGCAAGGAGCTGTTTCATGGACTCCTCGGGGTAGCGATAGCCCTTTGGTGGCTTCTTACAGACCTTCCCGGTCTTCGGATGGACGACGTCGTACATGTAGCCACCTGAGCGTGGGTTCTCAAGATGCCAGTCCTTCGCCCACGGGCCGCGCTCATCCACGTTCCGGTAGCGGTCCATACGACCGAGATCGATGACGTCATCTCCCTTCCCGTCTTCAACCGCCTGCCGGTGTGCGGCCTTCTGGGAGCTGATCGCAGCTCGGTACGCTTTTTCGAGCTTCTTCGGGTCGTCCTCTTCCGCGTGCAGCTTCTCGTACGTGGTAAGGACTCACGACTTTATTAGTCCTGTGATGGCTTGTCGTTCTAGTGAAGGATTGGGCGTTATTATGTTGAATTGACGGCTGTGGCCGATATCGACGAGAACGCGATCGCTGAGCGGTGGGGGCACATGATCGGCCGCGCGTGTTTGGATGAGCGTCAGCGGCGGTTGTGGGGGGCGTCGGAGGCGGTCTCGTATGGGCGTGGTGGGATCGCGGCGGTCGCTCGTGCGACGGGCATGGCGCAGTCGACGGTGCGCCAGGGGATCAAGGACCTCCGCAGCGATGAGGAGTGGGAGGCCGGGGCACAGCGACGGTCGGGAGCGGGCCGCCCGTCATTGGTGGATGGTGATGAGACGTTGATCGAGGATCTCGAGGGGCTGCTTGAGCCGGCGACGCGCGGGGATCCGGAGAGCACGCTGAAGTGGACGAACAAGAGCGCCGCGACGCTCGCGCGAGAGTTGCAGGCGCTGGGGCACGAGATCGTTGACCGCTCGGTGCTGCGTTTGGCTGATCGACTGGGGTTCACGATGCAAGCGAACCGCAAGACGCGCGAGGGTGCTGATCACCCCGACCGCGATGCGCAGTTCCGTTACATCGATCAGATCGTGAAGGCCGCGCTGGCGGCCAAAGAGCCCGTGATCTCGGTCGATACCAAGAAGAAGGAGCTGGTCGGAAACTTCAAGGCGGTCGGCCGTGAGCGGACACGCACGGGCCAGCCGGTCAAGGTCAACACGCATGATTTCCCCAGTCACGCGGTCGGGAAGGCCGTCCCCTACGGCGTGCTTGACATAGCCCTCGACGAGGGTTACGTGTCGGTTGGGGTCAGCGCCGATACCGCGCAGTTCGCGGCGGCGAGCATCCTCGCGTGGTGGGAGCAGCTCGGCGTCGAGCGCTACCCGCACGCCAGCACCTTGACGATCACCGCAGACTCCGGGGGTTCCAACAGCGCCCGCGGCAGACTCTGGAAGACCGAGCTGCAGCGCCTGGCTGACCTCACCGGTCTTGATATCTGCGTGCTGCACTACCCGCCCGGGACCAGCAAGTGGAACCGGATCGAGCACAAGCTGTTCAACCAGATCAGCATCAACTGGCGCGGACGGCCACTGACCAGCTACCAGACGATCATCAGCCTGATCGCCGCCACGAGCACCAGCACAGGTCTGAAGGTCTACTCCCGCCTCGACGAAGGCACCTACGAAAAGGGCATCAAAATCACCACCAAACAGATGGCCGCCGTCAACCTCCACCGCCACGACTTCCACGGCGACTGGAACTACACCATCAAACCGACACAACCCACCAACTCATAAAGTCGTGAGTCCTAAGGAGCCAATCCTTCGCCGGGCTGATGCCGCTCCAGCGATCAGAAACCGAGTCGATGTGCTTGGCGTAGCACAGGATGTACTCGTGCTCGACTGCGATCCGGGTGGGGTTGTTGTCGACCGCCTGCTTCCAGACAAGAGTACCGATTCGATTCTGCTCGCCAAAGATTTCGTCCATGAGCATTCCGAGGCGGAACAGCTCTACATCGTTGATCGAGACGAAGCAGATCCCTTGCTCGGCGAGGAGCTGCCAGGTAAGCCAGAGGCGCGGCCCCATGTAGTTGAGCCACTTCGTGTGCCGGCCGCCGTCCTCGTTGTTGACGTAGACCATGTCGTCGGCATCGGCGTTGGGGTCGTGGAACCGCGCGTCGGAGTACGCAAAGTCTTTCTTGCCGGTGTTGTATGGCGGGTCCAGGTAGGCGACGTCGACTCGCCCTTGGTACTGCGACCGCAACGACACCATGACCTGCAGGTTGTCGCCCTCGATGACGCGACTGCCCTCAGCGTCGCGGTACGACAACTTGGGCACAGGCTCAAGAACGCGCGGCGCGGGCATCCGCGTTCGGTATCCGCGACGCCCATCCCAGTGCAGGTACATCCCCGCTCCCGCAGGACGACCGGGGGCACCTGTGACCGGGTCGAGACCTGCTCGACCATTCGGAGTCCGACGACGTGCTTTCTGGGCTCGCGCGATCGGCTGATTCTTGCGGATCGGGCGGCGGCGTGTATCGCGCTGCCGCAGAGCGCCTGGAATGAGGTCTGCGTCGACCGAGCTGGCGCCGAGACCGGTCAAGGCCACCGGTCGAGAGGAGAAGTCGAGCTCCTTTTCAGGTGGCTCGAAGGGAGGTCGCGTCGAGCAATGTAGGCCGCCTCGCCTCATTGCTGCCGCCGCCCGATCGACCTTGACCTGGGCATGCCTTCGTCAGCCGGGCACGACAGCGCTGTCGCCACTCGCGTGCGTGCTGATTGCTGGGCTCTGTGAGCCGATCGAGGAGGCGCGCAGGACAGCGATCCTCGACTGGACCCATGTCCTCGCTGATCGGCTTGGTGTAGAGCACACCGCCGCGGCGCTCGGTCAACAGCACCAGACCAAATACTCCCTGGCCATTATTTGAGCGTACAGCCGCATAGATGACACGCCCGTAGCGAACGGCGTCGATCACTCGCGCGGCAAACTCCGCGCCGAGGTCAAACTCGATCGCGGTACGTGCGGTGAATGGTCCTTGTAGATGTCCGGCGGTCCAGCCCATGATGTTCCTTCCTGCGTTGTCCATGCCCATCCCAGCGGCGGGCCCTGTACGACTCCGGCACGTCTCCCGTGGGGCGTGTCGCCGTCAAAGGAGTCACGGCAGTGCCGAGGGTCTCGGGCGCGAGCCGCTACTCGACGACGGCGAGTAGACCGAAGTCCGAAGAGTTCGATGCTTCCTCTTCTTCTTTGATCGTAACTTCGGCTTGGGACGGTTCGCTCGATCGCGGGTCTTACGCCTGTCGACAACGCCCTTGAGTACCCGCTTTGCCCAGTACGTGATCTGTGAAGGTCAGGCCGCCGGCTGCGAGCGTTCCTGACCACCAGGAAGTACCGCGACGAGCTGGCAGACGCCCGCTGGGTGGCGTAGCCGCCAGGCCAGCATCCCCGCGAAGCCGCTTCGTGACGTGCTCAACGCAGGCTACGATCGTCCGCGTGCTCCCTGGGCTCGATGTCGCCGCCGTGCGTCACTACTGCGAGCAGCGCGTCCCGCCCCACGCCCTACATCAAGTCCGCGCCGAGCTCATCCTCACCCGAGGCGCGGTGACCATCGTCGAACGGCGCGCACCTTGGCGTGAGGACTACGGTCCCGAGTGGACGAACCGAGGCGTCGCGCGTCTTCGCTACACGGCGAAGAGCGGCGTCTGGACGCTCTACTGGAGTGACCGCAATGCCCGCTGGCACCGCTACGACCTGATCGAGCCGACATCGGACATCCGCATGCTGCTCGATGAGGTGGACCGAGACCAGACCTGCATCTTTTGGGGCTGACAGCAGCGCGCGTATCAAGGCAGGTCGTATCGAGACCGCTACGCCTCCTCGCCCAACACCCGTCCAGAATGGCTATGCCTTTCCCGATCGACGCTGCCTACGCCTGGGACGGATTTGATTGACGAGATCAACCAGATCCGGGTCTGCAGGTGGATCGTCCAGATCGTCGCAGCACTTGGGCTGCTCGTCACGAGCGCGACCGATGCCGCTGAGACCAGGGATGCCTTGCGCACCCTCCATATGAACGTCCTCATCCTCGGTGTGCTCGCCCACCCATGAGATCACGATGTTCTCGTCATCTCCGAACACTAGGTGCATCCGCCAGAAGCGGTAGAAGCGCCTCTCGCACACCCGGTGGTCTGCACCCGTGTCGGCGCGCATACGGATCCCGCCCGCCTCGCACCCACGATGGCGGAGTTCCTCAACCACACGATCGAAGCGCTTCTTGGCCTCGCCGCGCAGCGCTTTGACGCGTTGGTCACAGCGCCGCGCGACGGTGACGCTGAACCGTGGCGCCATCAGCCGAGCCGCATGATCCGATCAGAGATCCACGGTGTCGCCGGCAAGAGCGTCCTGCAAGCCTTCCCGCGCTCCCGGCTGCTCCAGCGCCCGCTGGTCAGTGGCCTCCCGTAGCAACTGCGAGAAACGGCGCTCATCCTTGGCCAGAGCGCGCAACCTGCCCAGGCGCTCCTTGAGCTGCTGCACGCTCGCGAACCTCACACGCTGGGGTGAGGTATCCGCGACCACGTCCAAGAGTCCCTTCCCGATCCAGCTTCGCACGGTCGGACGACTCACGCCGAGCCCCTCTGCCACCTCGGGCACGGTGAGAGCGGGGGCATCTGCGCAGACCTTTCGCTTCGCCTGCTCGAGCTCACGCTCGACCACCGCGACGTCACCGTTGGAAAGCGCGTTGCTGGCACGCGTGATCGTGTCATCCAGCGTCACGAAGCTGGCCACCAGCTCTCGATGCTCGCGCTTGGTCATGTCGCTCACGATATCATCTTTCCTTCCAAAAAAGTCGAGAAAGGGAAGGTCAACGGCGCGTGTTCGATCGTCCCACCCTGCGTGCCACCCCGAGTTCCAAAACAAATTGGAACGATATTGGAACAATGGCACCGCACCCCGGCTAGGTCACCCAACAAAAAAGCCCCGCTGTCGCGGGGCTTTTCCTCCATAGCGGGGGCAGGATTCGAACCTGCGACCTTCGGGTTATGAGCCCGACGAGCTACCAGACTGCTCCACCCCGCGGCGGACATCGCATTGTAGCAATGGCCTGACGCTCGCTCTGCCTTACGATGCCCCCGTGCGCGTCGCGGTGTTGGACATCGGCAGCAACTCGATCAGGCTGCTCGTCGCAGACGTGCGCAGCCCACAGGCGGTCACCGAGCTCGAGCGGCGCTCATTCGTCACGCGGCTGGGACACGGCGTCGACGCCCAGGGCAAGCTTTCTCAGGAGGCCGCCGACCGCACGTTCGACGTGCTCACGCGATACCGCGAGGAGATCGAGAGCTTTGGCTGCGAGCGCAACCTCGCGGTGCTCACCTCGGCCGTCCGCGACGCAATCAACGGGCCGCAGTTCAGCGAGCGCGTGCGCTCGCTCGGGCTCAACGCGAAAATCCTCACAGGGGACGAAGAGGCGCAGCTCACATTCCTTGGAGCCACAAGCGGCCGCCCGCCCAGCGACGAGCCGGGCGTGGTGATCGACATCGGCGGCGGCTCCACCGAGTTCGTCGTCGGACATGACCACACGCCGACGTTCCACACCTCGCTGCAAGCAGGCGTTGTGCGGATGAGCGAGCGCCACATCGCAACCGACCCGCCTCTCGCGGCCGAGTTGCAGGCGATCGCAGGCAACGTGCGCGAGATCTTTCAAGCCGGTCTGCCGGCGCAGGTCAGAACATCCGTGAAACGCGGCATCGCAGTGGCGGGCACGGCGACCTCCGCAGCAGCCATCGACCAGGAGCTAGACCCGTACGACCCGGCGAAGGTCCATGGCTACAAGCTGCCGCGCAGCACCGTGCAAGCTCTGCTCACCCGCCTCGCCGGCATGGACGAAGCACAGCGCAGACAGGTGCCCGGCCTCCACCCCGACAGGGCGCCAACGATCGTCGCGGGCATGGTCCTGCTCTCAGAGGCGATGGGCGCCTTCGACCTCAGCGAAGTCGAGGTCTCAGAGCACGACATCCTGCGCGGCGGCGCTCTGAAGCTCGCCGGCCTCGGCTAGAGCGAAGGCCCCGGCACAACGCAGCCGGCGCCCGGCGCAACCCTCAGGCCAGGTTCGATTTGCGCGGGTAGACGACGTCCGGGTCCGTGAGCACGTTGACCAGCGCAGGCTTGCCCGACTCGAACGCCCGCGCAATCGCCGGCTTCACATCCGCAGGACGTTCGACCAGCTCGCCGTGGCAGCCAAGCGCCTCGACGACCTTGTCGTAACGGGTCCCGGGACGCAGCTCAGCCGCCACCGAGTAGCCGTAGAGAAACTCCATCGGGTGCTTCTCAAGCGCCCAGATGCCGTTGTTGCCCATCACGGCGAGCACGTTCACGCCGTGCCTTGCCAGCGTGTCGAACTCCATGCCGGCGAAGCCGAAGGCCCCGTCTCCCATCACGAGCACGACCTGCTTATCCGGCCGCGCGAGCTTGGCCGCAAGCGCGTACCCCGGCCCGGAGCCAAGGCAGCCAAAGGGCCCCGGGTCAAGGAAGCAGCCGGGCGCGTAGCTGTCGATCACCTTGCCGGCATAGGAGACGAAGTCGCCGCCGTCGCCGATCACGATCGCATCCCGGTCGATCACCTCCCCGAGCTCCTTGTAGAGCCGCATCGGGTGAAGCGGAGCACGGTCGTCATCCAGTTCGGCACGCTCGGCCTGTCGACGCTCGGTCTCAAGCTCACGCAGCTGGCTCACCCAATCCTCGCCGGCAAGCGCGGCGCCGCCCGCTGCAGCACCCAGGTCGCGCAGCGTCGCAGAGACCTCGCCGTACAGCTCGGCCGCGACCGGCCGCGGGTGGGGACGTTCCGGCTCGGCGCAGTCGATCGCGACTATCTCCGTCTCCGGGCCAAACGCGGCACCGAAGGCGAGCCTGAAGTCCATCGGCACGCCGATCACGAGCGCAACATCGGCGCCCTGCAGAGCGGTGCTGCGCGCCCGCGAGAAGAACAGCTCGTGGTCGGCCGGCACGCACCCACGCGCGAGACCATTGAGGAAGACGGGGATGCGCAGCTGCTGCGCCAGCTCGAGCAGCGCCTGCTCGCCGTGCCCCCAGTAGAGGTCGGCGCCGGCCATGATCACTGGGCGCTGCGCCCGCGCCAGCAGCGCGCCCGCACGCTCAATCGCAGCCCCATCGGCGCGAGAGACAGCCGGCACCACCGCCTCGAACTCCCCCTCCGGCGCCTCTGTAAAGACATGGTCAAGCGGAAAGTCGACAAACGCAGCGCCGCTGTGAGGCGCAAGCGCCGTCAGGATCGCCTGCTCCACCAGCTCCGGTATCTCCCCCGCGCTGCCCGCAGTGACCGCCGACTTGCACAGCGGCCGCACGAACGGCACGTGATCTATCTCCTGCAGCGAGCCCTGACCCCAGCGCAGGGCCGGAGCGCGGCCGCCGAGCACCAGCAGCGGGGAGTGGTTCGCCTGCGCACCGGCCATCGCGCTCATGCCGTTGGTGATGCCTGGGCCGGCGGTGAGCGCGCACACCCCGATCTCCCGCGTGACCTTCGCCCAGCCCTCGGCCGCGAAGGCCGCGGTCTGCTCGTGGCGCACGTCGACGATGTCGATCCCCTCCGTGCGGCAGCCGTCATAGATAGAGAAGAGGTGCCCGCCGGAAAGCGTGAACAGCTTGCTCACGCCGTGCGCCTTCAGTCGCCGTGCAACGAGACGCCCACCGTGGAAGCTCGTCGCGGCGACGCTCTCTGGACCCGTAGTAGAGGACATCGCGGACCGCGACTCTAACGAAGCGGGCGCGCAACAGCACGCACGCCGGGCGCGCGCGCGCGGGGCGACGCTGATGCCCAGGGTGGGAGTCGAACCCACAAGCCCTCGCAGGGCGGCAGATTTTAAGTCTGCTGACTTTGCCTGTTTGTCCACCTGGGCGCGCGGATGCTATCTGCGAACGGGAGATAGAAACATCTGAGAGGACATGATGGCGCGCGAAGTCCCGCTTTCCGCCGCTAGTTGCGTTCTTTCGTGCCACGACATCCGCAACTTGGACGCTGCTACCGTGTCTGCAGGGCTGGGACGGGCTGGGAGAGTCCCGTGACCGAAAGGGCGTACATGGAGGTCTCAGCACTCAAGCCGGCAGCTCTTCCCGCCCCGCGCGGCCCCTCGCCCCTGCTGCGTCTGCAGTCCGACGAGCGCCTGATCGCGATGGTCCGCCGCGGCCAGCACGCGGCGTTTGAAACTCTCTTCTCGCGCTACAACGCGCGGCTGCTCGCCTTCTGCCGGCACATGCTCGGCTCCAAGGAGGACGCCGAAGACGTGCTGCAGGAGGTCTTCACCGCGGCCTTCAACGCGATCCTCGCCGACGAGCGCGAGATCAACGTGCGCCCTTGGCTCTACCGGATCGCGCGCAACCGCTCGCTCAACCACCTGCGCAAGGCCTCGGCGATCGGCGTGGACTCGATGGACATCCACTTCGCCGAAGGTGGCATCTCCACCGGCGAGAAGGTGATGCGCCGCGAGAGCTTCCGCCAGCTGATCGAGGACGTCCAGCAGCTGCCCGAGAGCCAGCGCACCGCGCTGCTGCTGCGCGAGATCGACGCGCTCTCCTACGACCAGATCGCCGAGGCGATGGAAACCACGATCCCCTCCGTGAAGTCGCTGCTCGTGCGCGCCAGGATCTCGCTGGCCGAGGCGGCCGAGGCGAGGCAGCTCAGCTGCGAGGAGGTGCGGGGGCAGCTCGGCGAGGCCGCCGAGGGTCTGCTCAAGATCAGCGCGCCCGCACGGCGCCATGTGCGTTCCTGCGAGCGTTGCAGAGGCTTTCGCAAGCAGCTCAAGAGCAACAACGCCACGCTAGCCGCCGTGATGCCGGTCGGAGCGGCGCTGATGATCCGCAAGCTCATCGCCAGCAAGATCGGCGCGGGCGCAAGCCACGTCGCCGGTGGTGCCGGCGCGGGCGCAGGCGCAAGCGCCGCTGCCGGCGGCACGAGCGCTGCGGGCGGGCTTGCGAGCGCGGGCGTCGGCGCGATCGCGACCAAGGCCGTGGCGGGGCTTGCCGCGGCTGCGCTGGTCACGGCGGGAGCAGTGGCGGCCGGGCATGGCGGCGCCCGCCACCGTCACCACGGCGCTGCGAGCGTGGCGGCGGCGCCGATCGTCACTTACCCCGAGTCCGGCCCGGCGCCCGTCGTCGTGAAGGCGCTCGCTCAACCCACGAGCACGATCCACGCCGGCGCCGCGCATGCCGCCGCCACAGGCAGCCTCGGCAAGGGGCCGCATCACAAGAGCAAGGCGATCACGACCTCCACCACAGCCTCCGCAACCGAGACGAGCACGAGCTCCTCCTCAAGCACCGAAGCGACCGTGGCAGCTCCCAGCGAAGCGAGCGCGCCGACAAACGAGGTCGTCACCGAAACCGTCCAGCTGCCGGGCGGCACTCAGACGAGCAGTACGACAAGCACCACCAGCACCACAAGCTCTGTCACCTCCTCCAGCTCGACCACGAGCACACCCGGAGTCGGGACCTCCTCGCCGGTGGTCACTCCGGCGCAAACGGGTGGCACGCCCGCCGCGGGCGGCAGCGAAGAAGCAAGCACCGGCGAAGGCTCAGGCGGCTGAGCCGCTCTGGATCGGCTGCCCAGGCGGCGGCGCGGCCGCGTCAGCCGAGCCCGATGACCTTCAGCCGCCGTTCCAGGGCGCTTGCGGCAAACGCTCTGGTTTCGCTGACGCGCACCCCGAAGATCTCGGCGTCCTCTTCTGACTCGGCGATCCACTTCGGCCGCAGCACGCCCTGAGCAGCCGGGGCGATCTCCGCCAGCGTGCGCTGGATCGCGGCGCGGTAGCGCTCGTCGCGGGCGACCATGTCCTTCAGGAAGCGCGCGCCGAAGGCGACATGACGGTGCTCGTCGCGGGCGACGTTGGTGAAGCCCTCCACGAACGCGGGCAGGGTGCCCACCCGTTCGTTGTACTCGATGATGAAGTGCTGGCCGGTGAGCGCGAGCATGCCCTCGATCACCATATGGTAGATCGTCACGGCCTCCACCAGCGCCTCGACGTCTTCGGGCTCCTGCGCAAGCCGCTGCACCCGCCGGTGCAGCATTTCGTCGAAGAGCACGCCGAACTCCGGGTTCAGGTGCTCGCCGGTCTCCTGCAGGCGCCCCTCCAGATCATCTGCCGCCAGCACGCCCACCTCCGAGTAGAAGCGGTCGAAGAACGCCACATGACGCGCCTCGTCGGCGATCTGCGTGCAAAGGAAGATCCGCATGTCCTCCTGCGGGCAGGCCCACATCATCGGGCCGAGCTCAGCCGCGACGCGCTGCTCGCCTACGAAGAACGAGCTCAGTCCATACATCCGCGCGTACCGCTCCTCGGAGTCGATGCGCTCGTGCCAGTCAATGCGATCCTGGCTGAAATCCAGCGCGCCGACCGACCACTGCTGACGCTCCCACAGCGAGTAGAGCTCGCCGTAGCCGAGCAGTTGCGCGCCCGCGCGCTCGGTCGACTCCTGCAGCGCAGGATCGCTCGTCGCACGGAAGTCCGCCCGCGCGTTCAGCGACCCGGCCTGCTCCTCGGTGACCTGCGAGACCTCGCCATCGGACACCTCCCGCACACTACAGCAATCCTGGCCAGCCGGCCAGTCCTAGGTCTCAGAACGGCCGGGGGAGTCGGCTGCGCGCAAGTCGCGGTCACTCCCCGAGCGAAAACAGCGCCTCGAGGTCGTGCTGCGAGTAGGCCGCGAACGCCACCATCGTCTGGGTGCGCGCGACCCCCGGCAGCTTGCTGATGCCGGCGGTGACCACATCAGCCAGCTGCTCGTGGTCTGGCACACGCACGATCGCGATGAAGTCCCAGGAGCCCGTCACCGAGTAGGCCTCTGCGACGCCGTCCAGATCGGCCAGTTCCCCGCCAAGGCGGCTGAGCGCGTCGCGCTCAGCCTCGATCAGCACGACGGCGTGAGTCATAGCGAGTGGCTCTCTCCCGGCGCCAGCACGACCACCTGGGTTCTGCATGCGTCCTGCACGTCCGCCTTGAAGGCCTGCACATCGGTCTCGATCGGCGGGAAGGTGTCGTAGTGGCAGGGGATCAGCTGGCCGGCGCCGATCAGCTTCGCGGCCTCCACGGCATCGTGGCGGTCCATCGTGTAGTGGCCGCCGATGCACACGAGCGCGAGATCGACCGGGTCGCGCCTGCCCACCAACGCCAGGTCGGAGAACAGCGCGGTATCGCCGGTGTGATAGATCACCTTGCCGCCGAACTTGATCAGCAGCCCTGCGGGCGTGTTGACGGTGCCGTTCGGCGTGGTCGAGGTGTGCCAGGCCGGCACGAGCTTGACCCAGCCCCAGTCGAACTGCACCGTGCCACCGAGGTTGGGGTCATAGACCTTCTCCAGCCCGGCGCCTGTGAGCTCACCCGCGATCTCCACGATTGCGAGCACCTCGGCTCCGGTGCGCTTTGCGATCGAGACGGTGTCTCCAATGTGATCGGCGTGCCCGTGCGTGAGCAGGATCGCATCGGCGGAAAGATCGTCCGCCGCGGCCGCGGCCTTCGGGTTTCCGGTCAGGAATGGGTCGATCAGGACCGTCTTGCCGCCGTCCGTGAGCTCGAACGCGGCGTGTCCAAGGAAGCGGACGTTCATGCAGGCTGCTCCTCTTACGCGGGTTGACGGCAACTGATGATAGGCCGCACGGCGCCCGCCGGCGCGACCCGAGGCGATCCGCATCCTGGATCAGATCTCGGAGGTCGAACGGATGCGCGACAGGCCGAGCCCCAGGACCAGACCGAAGGCCGCCCCGACCACGCCAGCGAGCCAGTTGGCCTCCGCGCGCGCGAATGGCATCGCAAGCAGCGCCGCCGCAAACGCCGCGGCGCCGAGCAGGTCGCCCTCATACCATTCGCGCCCGCGCGCGGCGCGCAGGTCGGGCGCCGCCCATGCGGCGATCAGGCAGAGCGCGCCCGCGTTGGCGCCGGTGATCACCGGGTAGGCGAAGGCCGCCTCGGCGACCAGCGCGCCGGTCACCCCGGCACCGAGGAACAGAGCGAGCACGACCACGGGGCCATGCCGGCGCTCCAGCAGCCAGCCGAAGACCGCGACGGCCAGCAGCGCCACGAACGCATAGACGCCGCTGGCGTAGAGGAACTGGCTGCTGAAGAGCCGCCACCACTGGCCATGGACCGGCCCTTCGAGCGAGAGTTTGGCCGGCGAAACGAACCCGCTGGTGGTCGCGATCCACACTCCGCAGGCAGCAAGCACCAGCGCGATCGTCGCGTAGGGCCGAGAGTCGACCCCGACGCCGATCAACCGCGCCGGGGCTCGCAGGCGAGCAATCGCGGCGCCTTCGCGGCGTGGCTCCCTTTCGCGTCCGGGCCGCTCCTTGGGCAGCTTCGGCGCCCGCCGGCGCAGCCGGTGGCCACAGTAAGGGCACTCCGTGATGTAGGGGCTGACCTCCGAGCCGCACTGCCGGCAGACGATGAAGAGGTCGGCGCCCGGGGACATCCTGAAAGCCATTCTAGGCCCGCCCTGCGCCTGCCGAGGAGCCTCTTGCCGTGGATGTGGATCGACCCCGGAGCCCGCGCGAGCGGTAGAGTCCATCGGACCGTCATCGCCAACACGCCGCGCCGGCGGCGACTATGAGCTCCAGGCAGCGGCAGCGACCGTCAAAGGATACCGATCGATGCAACGCGGCTACGACCAAAAGCTCTACATACTTGCCTTCGACCATCGGGGCTCGTTCCAGAAGAAGTTCTTCGGCATCGAGGGCGAGCCCGACCCTGAGCAGACGGCGATGATCGCCGATGCCAAGCACCTGATCTTCGAGGGCATGATGCAAGCGGTCTCCTCAGGCGCCAATGCACAAATCACCGGCGTGCTGGTGGACGAGCAGTTCGGCGGCAGCGTGCCGCAGGAGGCGCGCGAGAAGGGCCTGAAGCTCGCGATGCCTGTCGAGCGTTCTGGCCAGAACGTCTTCGACTTCCAGTACGGCGAGGACTTCGGCGAGCATATCGAGCGCTTTGACCCCGACTTCAGCAAGGTGCTGGTGCGCTACAACCCCGCCGGCGACCGGGCGCAGAACGACGGGCAGCTGGCCAAGCTCAAGCGCCTCTCCGATTGGCTCACCCAGCGCGAGCGCAAGTTCCTCTTCGAGCTGCTCGTGCCCGCGGAGCCGGATCAGCTTGCGCAGGTCGACGGCGACGTCGAGCGCTACGACGCGGAGCTGCGGCCGCAGCTGATGCGTCAGGCGATCGCAGAGATCCAGGACGCGGGCATCGAGGTCGACATCTGGAAGATTGAGGGCGTTGAGGAGCGTGCGGACTGCGAGATGCTCGTCGCCCAGGCCCGCTCAGGCGGACGCGAGGGCGTGGTCTGCGTCGTGCTGGGAAGGGGCGCAAACGACGAGAAGGTCGATCATTGGCTGCGCCAAGCGGCGCCTGTCGACGGCTTCGTGGGATTTGCGATCGGTCGCTCGATCTGGTGGAACCCGCTGAAGGCCTACGTCGACGGCAAGATCGAACGAATCGCCGGCGCACGCCAGATCGCCGAGAACTATCTGCGCTTCGTCGAGGTCTACGAGCGCGCGGAGGGCAAGGCTCGCGTGGGCTGAGCAGCCGACGCAGATGAGCCGGGGACCGAGATGAGCTCGCGCATCAGGCGCACCGCCGCCGAGATCGAGCAGGCTTTCGCAGCCGAGATCTCACGTGAGCGCAGCCTGCGCGACTCGCGTCTGCGCACCGCTGAGCGGCGGATGCGAAAGCGCGAGCGTGAGCGCGTGCACAAACGCGGCTCCATGCGATTCGTGCTGCTGGTGTTGACGCTGATCGCGACCGCGATCGTGGTCACCGTGGCGATGTTCGCCTCGCTGTACCTGCTGCTCGACTGACAGGCGCCGGGGCGAGCGCCGCCTACGGCGTGGAGCCCCCGCCGCCCAACTCGCGCAGGGCGTCGTCGACCTCCGCCCTGGCCTCCTGCTCACTCTGCGTCTGATCCCGCTGCCCACGATGGATCTCGAGATAGATCTCGGTCCTGAACACGGGCACGTCGCCCGGAGCCTGGATTCCGATCCTCACCTTGTCGCCCATCACGGAGAGCACGGTCACCTCGACGTCATCGCCGATCATGATGCTCTGGTTGGACTTGCGCGTGAGGACCAGCATGGATGTGGGCCCTGCCTTTCCGATCGGCGGTGGGCAGGCATCACCGAACGCGCCTGCTGCGCCAAGCATAATCCGAAGCTCCGATTTACGCACCTGCGTGCAGGCGGATTTGTGCCCGCTGATCGGGCTCATGCGCGCATCCGCCACCGAGCGCAGGAGGACTTGCGTCGTGCTCATCGTGCCCGCAAGGGAGGACCGGCGGCACGCGAGTCTTCCTATGCGCTAGTCTCCCGGGCCGTCTATGGCTCGCAAGTCTCTGCGCCCGCATCTCAACCAGATACGTAGCTGGGTCCGCCAAGGGCGGACCGATGCCTGGATAGCCCACCAGCTGGAGGTCTCCGGTCAGGACATCGCCGAGTTCAAGGCGCAGAACGCGCTGGACGAGAGCGATGGCGGCGAGAGCTCGGCGGAGCTGTCTGAGGACTTCGACATGCGTGCCGAGGACGACGCCCGGATCGCCGCCGAGCTGGAGGCCGCGGCGCTTGAGGCGGAGCGCGAGAAGGCGGCCAAGGAAGCCAAGGCGAAGGCCGCTGCCGAGAAGCGCGCAAAGGCTGCCGCTGAGAAGCGCGCCAAGGCCGTCGAGGAGGAGCCGGAGGACGAGGGCGATGAGGAGGACGAGGAGTCCGCCCCCAAGCGCAGGCGCGGGCGCCGCGGCGGTCGTGGCCGCAAGTCGGGCGCGCGCGAGGGCGCCGTGCTCGAAGGCACCTTCGACCACGGCGAAGAGGGCTACGGCCTGTGGCTCGACCCCGCGATCCAGGACGACCCGGTCTACGCCGAGCACTGGGCTGGACACCGGCCGGTCGAGATCAAGGTCGAAGAGGACCAGATAGTGATCCGCCGCATCCGCGAAGACTCTTAGGCCACCGATAGCCGGCGCGCTACTGCGTCCTCGCTCGCTCGCGTACG
This sequence comes from uncultured Actinomycetota bacterium, assembly GCA_963805565.1. Taxonomy (GTDB): domain Bacteria; phylum Actinomycetota; class Thermoleophilia; order Solirubrobacterales; family Solirubrobacteraceae; genus Palsa-744. The sequence continues at coordinate 783,294 of CAWDUK010000001.1, forward strand.
GAGTACGCCACGCTCGCTGCGTCCTTGTATCGCTTGGCTCTCGACGGCCTAAGTACGTGCTCCACCAGAGCCCGCCAACAACTGCTGGTTGCTACTCGTCGGGGCGATGACGGCCACCAGCAAAGTCGGCCGCCTCTCGCAGGTAGCGGCTGAATGCTGCGTCCACGACCACGCCTGAGTCCCAGGCCCACGGGTCCTCGGGTGCGATTGCCATCGCGCTCTGCAGGCACCAGGCGGTGCCGCGGTCGTAGAGGGCGGCCAGTTCGGCGGCGGTGAAGCGGCCGCCGAGGCGCCTGCGCAGTTCGCTTACCAGCGCGGCGGAGACGCGCTCCAGCGTGGGCTGGCGCTCCGGCGCGGCGGTCTGCAGGCGCCGTTCGCCCTGCCGCCACTGTTCGATCGCGCGCGTGAGGTCCACTGCGGCGCGAGGCTAGCAGCAGGCTCTCAGTTGCGTGGCAGCCCGCGGATCACAAACGCCTTCTCGCCGTCGTGTGCCATCCCGAGGCGTCTGGCGGCGGCTTCGGTGGCCCAGGGTTCGTGGAGCTGCGAGCTCTGCTGGGCAAGGCGGGCGTGCTGGGCTTCCAGCGAGAGCACCTTTGCGCTGTCCACACGGGAGGCATGCCACGCACTCCATAGGGACAGCCCTGAGCGCACGTAGAGGCCGAGCAGAGCGATCACAACAGCGAGCATCGCAAGGCGGGCCACCTTGTCCCAGCGCACTCCTCCCAGAGGCTGCTCTCTTGCGAGTGCTCTCGACATCTACGTGCATTTCGCGGCGCGGAGCACAGCTCCTTCATCGACCCGCGCCATGCATGCCGCGGGTCGCGGCGGCGATCCCTACTTACTGCGAAACGCGGTGCGACCCGGGAACTCCGCGTCGCTCCCGAGTTGCTCCTCGATCCGCAGCAGCTGGTTGTACTTGGCAACCCTGTCCGAGCGCGATGGCGCGCCCGTCTTGATCTGGCCGCAGCCAGTCGCCACCGCGAGGTCGGCGATCGTGACGTCCTCGGTCTCTCCTGAACGGTGGCTCATCACAGCGCTGTAGCCGGCGTCATGCGCCATCCTGATCGCCGCGAGCGTCTCTGAGAGCGTGCCGATCTGGTTGACCTTGATCAGGATCGAGTTTGCGACGCCCAGCTCGATGCCCCTAGCGAGCCGCTGAGTGTTGGTCACAAAGAGATCGTCACCGACAAGCTGCACCTTCTCGCCAAGCAGCCGCGTGAGCTGCTCCCACCCATCCCAGTCCTCCTCGGCCATGCCGTCCTCGATCGAGAGCACCGGGTAGCGCGCAGCGATCTGCTCCCAGTAGCTGGCCATCTCGGCCGGGGAGAGCGTGCGGCCCTCGTGCTCGAGCACGTAGGCGCCGTCTTTGTAGAGCTCGCTGGTCGCCGGGTCGAGTGCGATCGCGACATCGCTGCCTGGCCTGTAGCCGGCCGCCTCTATGCCCGAGATCAGCACCTGCAGCGCCTCCTCGTTGGAGCCGAGGTCGGGGGCGAAGCCGCCCTCATCGCCGACCGAGGTCGCAAGGCCCCGCTCGTGCAACGTGCGCTTGAGGGCATGGAAGACTTCGACGCCCATCCGCAGACACTCCGAGAAAGTCGGTGCGCCGCAGGGCACGATCATGAACTCCTGGAAGTCGACCTTGTTGTCCGCGTGAGCGCCGCCGTTGAGCACGTTCATCATCGGCACCGGCAGCACTCTTGCGGCATCGCCGCCCAGGTAGCGCCACAGCGGCACGCCCTCCTCGGCGGCCTGGGCATGGGCTGCCGCCAGCGAAACGCCGAGGATTGCATTGGCGCCAAGCCGCGACTTGCCGGGAGTGCCATCCAACGCAATCAGGGCATCGTCCAGGCCCTGCTGGTCGCCGGCGTCGAGGCCCGCCACGGCATCGGCGATCTCACCGTTGACGTTCCCGACGGCGCGAGTTACGCCCTTGCCCTGCCATCGATCCCCGCCATCGCGCAGCTCCGTAGCCTCGAACTCTCCGGTGGAGGCGCCGGAGGGCACTGCGGCGTGCCCGTGGGCGCCAGACCGCAACGCGACCTCGACCTCCACGGTCGGGTTGCCTCGACTGTCGAGGATCTGGCGTGCGTGAACTCTCTCGATGCTGCTCATCGACGCCGGAAGACTATCGTCCGCGAGCGCGCGGGCGCTATTTGGTCTTGCTCGTCGTGGTCGACGATTTGGCGGGCGTGCTCGTCGCCGGCGCTTCGGTGGGCGTGGTCGCCTTCGGCGCTTTGTAGCCCTTGCAGAGTTCGACCTTGTATTCCGCCTTGCATTCGGTCTTCGCCGTCCAGCGCTTGCGGAATGCCTTCACGAAGGCCGCGAGCTTCTTCTGCTGGCGTTCGGTGCCGAGCGTCTTCTTGATGGTGGCTTCGACCTGGGAGAAGGACTGGCTCGATCCTGGGTTCACTTTCGTGACTTCGAAGATGTAGTAGCCGAAAGGCGTCTTCACAGGGCCGCTGAGCTGGCCGACTTTCGCGGCGAAGACGGCTTCGCTGAGCGCCTTCTCCTGCTGGCCCTTCTGCACGTTGGCAAGTTCTCCGCCTTTGGCCTTGCTGACGGGGTCGATCGAGTGGGCCTTGGCGACGCTTGCAAAGCTCTTGCCAGATTCGATTTCGGCCTTCGCGCTCTTGGCTTCGGCTTCGCCTTTGGTCAGCACAATCAGCAGGTTCCTGCTTTCGGGCGTGCCGTAGAGCGATTTGTGTTCGTTGTAATACTTTTCGGCTTCGGCCTTCGTGACGTTCTTGCCCGCTTCATTGGAGATCTTCTTGGTGATCTTGGGCGTCAGAACGCTCTGCACCTTCACGCGCAGCAGCAGGTCCGAGGTCGTAAAGCCCGTTGATTTGAGGAACTTTTCGTATTCGGCCTGCTTGGGGAACTGCGCTTTCTTGAGCTTGTTGAATTCCTTCTCGACTTCCTGCTTGCTCGCCGAGATTTTCATTTCTTCGGCCTGGCCGATGATCCAGCCGGCCTGGATCAGGAAGTTGAGCGCGCTCGTCTTGTAGGTCGTGTACTGCTGTTCGCACTGCGTCTTAAGCTGCGCGTTGCTGGCGGGAGCCGCACCCTTCGCCGGCTTGGGCTGGCTGGCGCGCAGATTGGCGATGCAGGCGCTGTAGGTGGGCGGGTCGGGCACGACCACCTTCCCGCCGGTGCTTGCCGCGCTCGAGGCGGCGGCGACCTTCACCCAGTGTTCGAAGGTGCTCTTGGTCACCGGGGTGCCACCGACCTGCACGACGGCGTCGCTGGGGATGCCGCCACCGCAGGCAGCGATGCCGACGGCGGCAAAGAAAACGGCGCCTAGCGCCGAGACGGACCGAAGTGATCTCCTCATCGAGTTGGGCATAGTAGCGGAATCGATCGAAGACGTGCTGCGGTTCCCCGCCGGTCGTTCAATCGCCGCCCTCGCGCGTGAGCGCGAGCACCGTGTCGGCCGTCTTGACGACGGTTTGGAACCGGCTTGCGTGATCCCGTGGCACCCGCACGGATACCTGTGAGCGGCCCGACTCATAGAGCGCTTCCGGAAGCTGCTCGCGCAGGCGCTTGGCACGCGCGGAGTCGAGCTGGATCGGCGTGACGGCAAGCCGCTCACCCTTGAAGCTGACGGCCCGAGCGCCGGCCTGCCCGAACTTGATTCGCGCCCGCTGCAGGGCGAGCAGATTCTCCAGCGGCTCCGGCACCGGACCGAACCGGTCGTCGAGATCCTCCCGCAGCGATTCCACCTCTGCAACCTCGACCGCTGCCGCAATCCGGCGGTGCACCTCGATCTTCGCCTGCTCATAGGGGATGTAGTCGGAGGGCACATAGGCATCGACGTTCACGTCCAGCCGCACGGGCTGCGGTGCCTCCTGCTCGGAATCTCCCTCGCGCGACTGCGCCTCGCGCACGGCCTCGTCGAGCATCTGCATGTAAAGCTCGAAGCCGAGCGCAGCGACGTGCCCGGACTGCTCGTCTCCGAGCAGGTTGCCCGCGCCCCTGATCTCCAGGTCGCGCATCGCGATCCGAAAGCCGGCGCCGAGCTCCGTGTGATCGGAGAGGGCGGCCAATCTCTGCGCCGCTTCGGGCGTGAGCGCCTCCGCGGAGTCATAGAGCAGGTAGGCGTAGGCGCGCTCGCGGCTGCGGCCGACCCTGCCCCTGATCTGGTAGAGCTGCGCCAGCCCGAAGGCGTCGGCGCGCTCGACGATCAGCGTGTTGGCCTGCGGGATGTCGATTCCCGACTCGATGATTGAGGTGCAGACCAGGACGTCCGCCTCGCCACGCAGGTAGCTCATCATCACTGTCTCCAACTCGCCCTCCGCCATCTGCCCGTGGGCGACCGTGAACCGCACGCCCGGGCACAGCGCGCGCAGGCGCTCTGCCGTCTCATCGATGCTCTGCACCCGGTTGTGCAGGAAGAAGGCCTGGCCTTCGCGGCTCTTCTCGCGTTCGATCGCGCGCTTGAGGAGCTCCTCGTCATACTCGCCGACATATGTCCGCACCGGCCGCCTGCCTTCAGGCGGTGTCTCTATCACCGAGATGTCGCGCAGCCCCGCCAGCGACATCTGCAGCGTGCGCGGGATCGGCGTGGCCGACATCGCCATCACGTCCACCCGCAGCTTCATCTGGCGCAGCAGCTCCTTCTGCTTGACCCCGAAGCGCTGCTCCTCGTCGACGATCACCAGGCCGAGGTCCTTGGCGCGCACGTCGCGTGAGAGCACCCGGTGAGTGCCGATCAGGATGTCCACCTTCCCGGAGGCGAAGCCGGCGATCGCCTCGCGCTGCTCGGCGGCGCTGCGAAAACGCGAGACGTGCTCGATCGTGACGGGGTAGTCGGCCATCCGCTCGGCGAAGGTGCCGTAGTGCTGCTGGGCGAGGATCGTCGTCGGTGCCAGCATCAGCACCTGCTTTCCCTGGGTGGCGGCCTTGAAGGCGGCGCGCAGCGCCACCTCGGTCTTGCCGTAGCCGACGTCCCCGCACACCAGGCGGTCCATCGGCCGCGCAGACTCCATGTCCGCCTTGACGAGTTCGATCGCCTCCATCTGGTCGGGCGTCTCGGTGTAGGCGAAGCGCTGCTCGAATTCCCGCTGCCAATCGGAGTCGATCTCGAAGGCAAAGCCGGCGCGGCGGCGGCGCTCGGCGTAGAGGTTCAGGAGCTCGCCGGCCAGCTCTTGGGCGGCGCGGCGGGCGCGTGCCTTCATCGTCTCCCAGCGCGTGCCTCCGAGCTTTGAGAGCACCGGATTCTCGCCGCCGGCGCCGAGGTATCGCGAGATCTTCGCCAGCTGGTCGGTGGGGACGTAGACGCGGTCGTCGCCCTGATATTCGAGATACAGATAGTCGCGCGTGACGCCAGCGACCGTGCGCGTCTCAAAGCCGGCGAAGCGCGCCACGCCGTGGTCTTCGTGCACGACGATGTCGCCCGTGTGCAGGTCGGTGAAGGAGCGCAGCACTCCGCGGCGGCGCGCGCCCTCGGCACGGCCGCCCCGCTCCCCGCGGCGACGCCGCAGCAGTCTGTGCTCCGGGAAGACGGCGAGCTTGAGCTGCGGCGCAATGAAGCCCTCTCGCAGCGAAGCGACCACGAACCGCAGCGAGGCCTCTGCGGGAGCGTGGGCGGTGTCGCTGCCCTCTCCAAGCCACTGCGCTTTGACGCGACCGAGGTTGTAGGAGACCCGCTCGCCCTCGCCGCGGCGCGGGAAGGCGACGATCGTGCGATAGCCGGAGCGCAGCAGCCGCTCGAGCTCCGGCTCGGCCTCCGCCAGCGAGCGCGCCGCAGAGTCGGCGCTCTGGGCCCTCAGCTGCAGCTCCTGGTCGCCCGTGATCGCCGACAGCCGCACGCGGGCGCGCTCGGCTAGAGCGGCCTGCACCTCCTCAGGCTTGACGTAGAGGTGGTGGGCGTCCTGATCGTGGAATGCGGCACATACATCTCCCCAGTGGTCGCTGAGCGCCGGCGCCAATTCCTCCTCTGCCGCCAAGATCACCTGGGTGCTCTGCCCCACGAGGTCGAGCAGCACCCTGAAGCGGTCCACCGGCAGAAGCTCGGCTACGTCCAGCCGGCTGTCCTTCCCCTCGCCGTCCGCCTGCAGGGCGCCGGAGGCCGCGGCAATCTCCGCCAGCTCGCGGTGCTCGGGCGCAAGCTCTGCGGCCGGGGCGATCTCCACCTGCTCCACGTCGCCGAGCGAACGCTGGGTGAACGTCGAGAACCACCGCAGCGATTCGATCTCGATGTCGAACATGTCGACGCGCACCGCGCGTTCCTCTGTCGCGGGGAACACGTCGAGCAGGCCGCCCCGCAGCGCGAACTGTCCGCGCTCCTCCACCTGGTCCACGCGCTCGTAGCCGGCCGCGGCAAGGTCCCGCGTGCACTCCTGCAGATCCAGCAGCTCGCCCACGCGCAGCGTGAACGAACGCGGGCGCAGCTCCGGGTCGGGAACCTTCTCCGACAGCGCGGCGGCGCTGATCACCACGACCGGCGCCTCGCCGGTGCGCTCCAACTCCATCAGCACGTCGAGCGCCGCCACCCGCAGCCCGACCAGATGGGGCGGCGGACGCAGGTGCGACTCGTAGGCGACGCCTCTGGATGGGTACCAGCGCACCGCCCGCGGCGCAAGCCATTCGCGCAGGTCGGCGGCAAGGTCGCGGGCAGCGCGATCGTCGCCCACCACCACGAGGCTCGCCTCGCTGCTCGCGTCGGCGAGCGCAGCGATCGCATAGGGCCTGAGTGAGGTGGAGGTGAAAGCGCGGCCGCCGTCGCGGAGCAACTGCTGCGCAGCCGGGTCCTGCTCGATCAGGGCAAGCAGATCTCGCAGCGCCATCGCTACGCGCGCGATCCCTCAAGCACAACCGCTTCCGCGGCGTCGGCGGCGCGCTCGATCAGCGCGCTCACCTCCGCGTCGCTCTCGCGGAAGCGGGAGAGCACGTAGGAGGCCACGATCTCGGGGTCGGTCGAGTCGGGGCGTCCCACACCGACGCGCACGCGCCAGAACCCCGGCCCGCCCAGCTCGCGGCTCAGCGACTTCAGGCCATTGTGGCCGGCAAGCCCGCCGCCCTCGCGCGCTCGGATCTCACCGAACGGCAGGTCGATCTCGTCGTGGAGCACGAGCACCCGCTCGATTGGCAGCTTGTAGGAGCCTCGCGCGGGCCCGGCGGAGCGGCCCGCGTCGTTCATGTAGGTCAGCGGGCAGAGCACGGCGACGCGCACGCGACTCGGCGTCGGGGCGCCCGCCGCAGTCGCCCGGCCCTCGGCGAGCCTTCCTTTGAAGCGCTCCTTCGGCTTGCCCAGATCCCAGCGGCGCGCAAGCTCCTCCGCAACTGCGAACCCAACGTTGTGGCGTGTGCCCTCGTGCTCGCGGCCCGGGTTGCCCAGACCGACGATCAGCCAATCGACGGCTGCGGGGCGAGCGAGCCCCGAAAAAGGGCGCAGCGGCTACTCCTGCTCGCCTTCGTCCGACTCCGCTGCCTCGCCCACGAGGCCGGTCTCGGACTCGATCTCAGGCTCGGCTTCGGTCTGCAGTCGGGGCGGCGAAAGGATGGCCACGACGGTCTCCAGATCGTCGAGCAGGCTCACGCCCTGCGGCAGCGCCACGGACTCGAGCGTCACCGTATCGCCGATCTCCATCGCGCTGACGTCGTGGACGATCGACTCGGGGATCGCGGTCGGCAGCGCCTCCACGTTCACCTCGCGCGCGACCTGCTCGAGCACGCCCCCGCGCTTGGCTCCAGGCGCCTCCTCGGCACCGGTGAGCTCCAGTGCGACCACGGCGTGGATAGCGGTGTCGAGACTGACCCGCAGCAGGTCGATGTGAGTCGTATCGCCACGCACTGGATCCCGCTGGGCCTCCTTGAGCACAACCGGGCTCGGCTTGGCGCCGTCGATGCTCAGACCCAGCACCGCGCCGCTGGCGGCAAGCGCCATCCGCAGCTCGCGTGCATCCACGTCGAAGCTGAGCGCCTCCTGCCCGGCGCCGTAGAGCACTCCGGGCACGCGGCCGGAGCGGCGCAGACGACGTGAAGCGCGCGAGCCTTCGGGCTCGCGGCTGTGAACGCTCAGGGCTGTTTGATCGGAAGCCATTTCGGGGCGAGGACTCTAGCAGCCGTCGCTTGAAAGGCGCTCCCCGAAGCGGCCTCCTGGCCCTGACGCCCGCAGGCAGCTCAGAAGAGCTGGTTCTCCCCGCCGAAGACTGCGCTCACCGAGTCATCGATGAAGATGCGCCTGATCGAGTCGGTCAGCAGCTCGGCGCACGGCAGCACCCTGACGTTGCTGGGAAGGTGCGGGCCGATCGGGATCGTGTCCGTGACCACGATCTCCTCGAACCCCGCTTCGGTGAGGTTCTCGAAAGCGTTGCCGGAGAGCACGGCGTGCGTGGCCGCCGCGTAGACGCGGGCGGCGCCCTCTTCGAGCACCGTGTGAGCGGCCGCCTTCAGCGTGCCGGCGGTGTCGATCATGTCGTCGACGATCACCGCCGTCTTGCCCTTCACATCACCGATCACGTAGCCGATCTCGGCCACTTCCTGGGCGGGCCTGGACTTTGAGAGGATCGCCAGCTCGGCACCGATCTTGGAGGCGAACTTGGTGTTCAGCTTCACCCTGCCGGCGTCAGGCGCCACCACGACCAGGTCGGGGAGACCGAGGTCGGCGAAGTACCGGGTCAGCATGAACAGCGCGGTCATGTGGTCGACCGGCTTGGAGAAGAAGCCCTGGATCTGGCCGGCGTGCAGGTCCATCGTCAGCACCCGATCGGCGCCGGCTGACTCCAGCATGCGCGCGACCAGACGCGCCGAGATCGGCTCCCTGGGCGCGGACTTCTTGTCCTGACGGGAGTAGCCGAGCCACGGGGTGACGGCGATCACCCGGTGCGCGGAGGCGCCCACGGCGGCGTCGATCATCAGCAGCAGCTCCATCAGCGAGTCGTTGGCGGTCACCCCCGTCTGGGGGTTGCCGCAGATCGACTGCACGATGAAGACGTCTGCTCCCCTGATCGACTCCTCGTAGCGGCAGTAGACCTCGCCGTTTGAGAAGGTCTTCAGCGTCACCGGACCGAGGTCGACGTTCAGCTTGCCCGCGATGTCAACCGCAAGCTGTGGGCTGGCACGGCCCGCGAAGAGCATCAGCCGCTTGTTGTAGTCAATCGGCAGGCTCGTGGCGAGCGTCTCGCGCGTGTCGATCGCGCTGCTCATCTGAGAAGAATTGTAAAGGCTCAACCGGTCTGCTCGTCGCTTCGCTCGCGATCGGCGTAGCCCTCGATGTTGCGCTGCCTTGCGCGCGCTATCGCAAGCGCGCCTGCCGGCACGTCCTCGGCGATCACCGAGCCGGCGCCCGTGCAGGCGCCATCGCCGACGTTCACGGGCGCCACGAAGGCGGTGTCGACGCCCCCGCGCACGTCGCGACCGATCGTGGTCCTGTGCTTTGCGCGGCCGTCGTAGTTGGCGGTGATGGTGCCCGCGCCGAGATTGCTGCGCTCTCCTACGTCGGCATCTCCGATGTAGGAGAGGTGGGGCACCTTGGCGCCGTCGCCGATGTTGGAGTTCTTGACCTCGACGAACGTGCCGACCTTCGCCTTCTCGCCCAGCCGTGCATCGGGGCGCAGGTAGGAAAACGGCCCGACGCTCGCGCCCGCGCCCACCTGGGCGCGCTCCAGCCAGGACATGCGGACCTGCGCGCGAGCACCGATCTGCGAGTCGATCACGTTTGTGTGAGGGCCCACGACTGCCGCTTCGCCGACCGTCGTGGCTCCACGCAGATGGGTGCCGGGCTCGATCACGGCGTCCTGTGCGATCTGCACATCGACCTCGATCAGCGTGCAGGCCGGGTCGACGATGCTCACGCCCGCGCGCATGTGCCGCTCGCAGATCATGCGCTGGGCGATCGAGCGCGCGTGAGCGAGCGCCACGCGATCGTTGACGCCCAGCACGAGCCGCTCGTCATCCACGACATGGACCGCAATCGTCTTGCCGTCCGCGCGCAGGATGTCGAGCGTCTGGGGCAGGTAGAGCTCGCCCTGGGCATTGTCCGCAGACAGCCGCGGCAACGCGCTCAGCAGGGCGCCGCCGTCGAAGGCGTAGATGCCGGTGTTCACCTCCGAAATCTGCAGCTGCTCGGCGGTCGCATCGCCGGCCACCTTCGTCTCGACCACCTTCTCCAGCGCGCCGGCACCGTCGCGCACGACGCGCCCGTAGCCGCTCGGATCCTCCAGGACCGTGCTGGCCAGCGTGGCCGCGGCACCGCTGGCGGCATGTGCCTCCGCCAGGCTGAGGATCGCCTCGGCGCTGACGAGCGGCACGTCCCCGCTCAGCACGACGACGGTGCTCTCCGGCTCGACATGAGGTGCCGCGGCGACCACCGCCCCTCCGGTGCCGTTTGGCCGGGGCTGGACCGAAAGCAGCACGTCATCGGGGAGGACAGCCTCAAGCGGCCTGCTGGGCGCATCGACGAGCACCACCCGTTCGGCGCCGGCCTGCTGCGCCGCCACGACTGGCCAGAGCGCCATCGGCCGCCCGCAGATCTCGTGCAGCGCCTTCGGCGTCTGCGAGCGCATGCGCGTGCCCTGCCCCGCAGCCAGCACGATCACCGTCAGCCCGCTCACGGGCAAGACTGTAGCCGCAGGCGCCCGGACGCAGGCTCGTCAGCGTCAGGCCACACTACGGTCGGAATGCCTTCAGCTACCGTCGGCCTGCGACTGGGGAGCCTGGACTCGAACCAGAACTTGAAGAGCCAAAGTCTCCCGGGCTGCCAATTACCCCACTCCCCACAGGCCAGCGTACGGTCCCGCATCATCGCACGAAGAGCTCCCAAGCTCCGATCGGCGCGGCCGGCGAGCAGAACTTTCTGCGCCCACATCTGCAAGGATGCGCAACTCGTTCCGACGAAGGGGAGCACGCGATGAATGGGCGCATCCGGCTCGGCATGCTTGCCGCGGTCCTGATAGCGACGTTGACAGCGACGGTCGGACCGGCGAGTGCCGTCGGCGCGTCGGCCTGCCGTGGTGCACGAGCTCGCCCGAGCAGCTCCACGATCGGCACCGCGGCGGCAGCCACGCTCTGCGTCGTAAACCAGGTGCGGCACGCCTACCGTCTGAGACCGTTTCGGATGAACCCAGTACTGCGTCGCATCGCGTCCGGCCAGAGCCATGACATGTTCGTGGGCGGCTACTTCGGCGATGACAGCCTCTCCGGACTCACGCCGATGCAGAGAGTGGCGGCCTCCCCGTACGCGCGCGGCAGCGCGAGCTTGTCGGTGAGCCAGAACATCGCTTGGGGCGATTCGTGGGAATCGACGCCGACAGCGATCGTCACGTCCTGGCTGCAGTCAGGGCCGCACCGTGAAGCATTGCTCGCGTCCGGCTTCAAGGAAGTCGGCGTCGGGATCAGTCTCGGAGATCCCTGGAACCCGAGCAGCAAAGTGGGCGCGATCTACACGCTCGACCTCGCCGCAAGAGGGCACTGAAGCGCAGCGCAGGACCGACGGCGGCGCCCGTTCAGGAGCGCCCGGAGCCGCCCGAGCCCCTGGGCACCCGTCCGGCCGCTGCACCCGCCTCGCTCGCCGGGCCGGCCGAGGATGAGAGGCCAAGCACACGCATCGCCTTCAGGCCGAGGCTCAGCTTCTCGCGCCCGTCGGTCGAGCTGACATCGAGTCCGGTGAGCTCGCGGACGCGCTCCAGCCGGTAGTAGATCGTGTGCCTGTGGGTGAAGAGCCGCTGCGCCGTGCGGGCGACGTTGCCGTCCAGCTCCAGGAAGGTCTCAAGCGTCTGCAGCAGATCGGTCTCGTACTGGTCGTCGTATGCAACCAGCGGCTCGACCGTCTCGGCGTAGAAGCGATGCAGCTCACCGGGGTTCTCGCTCATCGTGGAGAGCAGCAGCCGGTAGGCGCCCGTCTCCTCAAAGGCCAGCGGCTGCTCCCCATCGCCTCCCTCGGCGACGTTGGCCGCAAGCAGCGCCTCTGAAGCCGCGCGGGGCAGATCGGCGGGATCGGAGGCGATGCGGCTGCGCCCCAGCGCAAAGGTGAAGCCGCCAAGCCCGGCCTGCAGCTCTCTGGATACGGCCTCGGCGGCGCGCGCGCCGGTCTGCTCATCGCCGCCGGGAACAAGCACGATCACCTCGGCGGCAGACATGCCGTCGCGCTCGGAGAGGGCGGCGATCGAACGGCTTGAGACCGCGCGGGCGCCGCGCTCTGCGATCGCCCGCACCCTTCCGCGCCAGCCCTCCTCGGTCGGCGCCTGCGGCCGCGCACGGGCGACGATCATGCTCGCGCCATCGGCAACGTCGAGCGAGAGGTCTCGCGCAGCCGCCAGCAACTGCTCGCGATCCACCAGCTCGCGTGAGAGCACCGCGCGCAGGAAGTCTGCGGCCGCCGACTCCGATGCGCGCTCTGGAGCGCGCACGCGCTCCACCTCGGAGGCGATCATCGTCGTGATCAGGCGCAGCATCGAGGCGGGCGTCTCACCACGGGCGCGCATGTGCAGGGTGCCCACGACCGTGTCCGCGAGACGCAGGGGCACACCCTCGACGCCGTCGGCCTTGGCCAGCAGAGCGCGCTCCTCGGATTGCGAGCGCGCAGCGACCGCCAGGGCGGCGCCCCACGCGTCAGTCACCGCAAGGCTTGCGTCGAGCGCGCGCGCAGCCGCGCGCACGACCTCCGGCAGGCCGGCGCCGGTCGCCACCGCCTCCGTGACCGCGTCGAGCGCGTCGAGGTTGCCCACTCAGCCCCAGTAGTAGACGACGGCGATCGCCCCGAGAACGCCTATGCCGATGAACACGGCCAGGACGTAGAGCGACATGAACGCGGCCGCAAGCCGCTCCCATATGCGGGTGTAGGAGGTCCACGCGGGTACGAGGATCAAGCCGGCATAGAGGGCCAGCCCGAAGACGACCGCGCAGATCGTCACAAGGTCGGTGAGCGCCGTTCTGCTCATTCTGCTCGTCTGCATTGTTGCGTAACCCAGCGCGGCGCGGCTACGCCGGCTATATCCCAAATGGCGCAAACAGCGCTCACGGCTCCGCCACTGCGACCTCGCCGTGGGAAGCGTCGACGGACCTGGCGGCGTGCGCCGCAACGCCACGCATGTGCAACTCCTGCGCCGCGCGCTCGGCGCGAACCGGGCCATCGGGCCCCGCGTATATCCCAAGCACCGTCGGCCCCGATCCGCTGAGAAGGCTGATCTCAGCTCCAGCCGATCTGGCGCGATCAAGCGACCCGGCGATCGAGGGGCACAGCGTCAGAGCCGGCGCTTGCAGGTCGTTACCCATCAGTTCAGGCGGCGGCAACGGCTCCCCGCCCGCCAGTGCGTCCTGCAATGAGACGGCCAGATCAGAAAGCTCCGCCGCCGATCGCAGCCTCCCGACTCGATCCAGCTCGCCGTACACCGCAGCCGTCGAGAGCGCGTGCGCGTCGGGCAACACCAGCACTCCCAACTCGGGACTCGCGACCGGCAGCTCCCGCAGGCGCTCGCCTGCACCCTGCGCAAGCCAGCGGCCGGGACGCACCTGGGCGGGAACGTCGGCGCCGAGCTCCGCCGCCAGGCAGAGCAGCATCTCCCGATCGCCCAGCCCGGAGGCGGCCGCCGCCAGCCTGAGAGCCGCAGCCGCATCACCGGATCCGCCGCCGAGACCTGCCGCGACCGGCACGCGCTTGCGCACGGAGAGCCGCACGGGCCCAGCATCCCACCCGGTTGCCTGCCGGAAGCTTGCCAGTGCCCGCATCGCGAGGTTGCGCTCGGAAGGCCCCTCCACGCCTGGGCAATCGAGCTGATCGCTCTCACTCCCAGCAGCCGGCATCAGCGTCAGCTCGTCCGCGAGCGAGATCGACTGCATCACGCTGACAAGCTCATGCTTGCCATCGCGCGCTCGCACCTGCCCGACGAACAAGCCAAGGTTGATCTTTGCCGGAGCCAGCGCGCGCAGCGGCGCAAATGAGCTCATACGCCGAGAAGCTTTCCCAGCTCGCGAAACTGCTCAGCCGAAAGTCGCTCCGCTCGCACATCGCTCTGCAATCCCATCGCGCCAAGCGCCTCCAGCACGCGCTCGCGTGAAACCGGGCCCCCGGCGCCCGCAATCGAGACCGATCGCGCGAGCGCCTTTCGCCTGTGCGCGAACGCCGCCCTCACCAGCGCCGCAAGCGCCGGAGGGGGCGCCTCGCGCCGACGCGTCATCCGCACCAGCGCAGAGTCCACGTTCGGCACGGGATGAAACACGGTCCGTGGAATCGCACGCAGCATCTGCACCTCACATGCCAGCTGCGCAATCACCGAGCTGACCCCGTACTCGCCGCCGCCGGGGCCGGCCGCCAGCCGCTGGGCGACCTCTCGTTGCACCATCGCAACCCACAGCCGCACCTCGGGCAGCTGCTCGATCGTGCGCAGCAGCACGCCCGCCGCGATCCCGTAGGGCAGGTTGGCGACCACCTTGGTCGGCTGCGGCAGCATGTCGGCGAGATCGACGCGCATCGCATCGCCCCAATGCAGCGTGACGTTGCTGAAGGGCTCGAGCGCGTCGAGCAGCGCCGGCTCCAGGCGTCGGTCGATCTCGACCACGTGCACATGCCCGACTCGCGCAGCCAGGTACTCGGACAGCACACCGAGGCCGCCGCCAATCTCCAGCACGACGTCATCGCCCGCGATCTCTGCCGCCCTGCCGATCACTTCGAGGATGTTCGAGTCGATCAGGAAGTTCTGGCCGAGATCGCGATCCGGTCTGACCTCGAAGCGCCGCAGCCGCCGCAGGCTGGGTTGCCTTGGATCGGCCATCGCCGCCGCCGCGCTCACCACCCGAAAAGCCGGGCAGCGTTGGCCTGCACCACCGCGCCGAGCTGCTCTACGCTCACGCCCCGCAGCTCCGCGATGAACTGTGCCGTGTGCGCGACGAAGGCGGGCCTGTTGCGGTGCTTGCGCACGGCCTGTGGCGTGAGGTATGGCGCGTCGGTCTCCACCAGCAGACTGTCCTGCGGCACCAGCCTGGCGGCGGCAGCCAGGTCGGCGGCGCTCTTGTATGTCACGTTGCCGGCGAAGGAGATCGCGTATCCGCGCTGCAAGCACTCGGTCAGCCTGTCGGGCATAGAGAAGCAGTGCAGCACGACACTGACGCCATCTGCTTCAGCCGCGAGCTGGTCGAGCACCTGCTGCTCGGCCGCGCGGCAGTGGATCACAAGCGGCTTGCCAGCCTCCCTTGCCAAGGCGATCTGCGCCGCAAAGGCACGCTGCTGATCGGCGTGCGAGGCGCCCTCGCGATAGAAGTCCAGGCCACTCTCCCCGATCGCCACGCAGCGCTCGTGCATCGCAAGCGCCTGCAGTTCGGCCAGATCGGCCTCGTCGAAGCCGTGCGACTCGTTGGGGTGGCGGCCGATCGCCGCGAACACCTGGGGGTAGGCCTCTGCGGCGGCGAGCGCCAGGCGGCAGGAGGCTCCGTCGGTGCCGACGGTGAGCATCCGCGTCACGCCCGCCGTGACCGCCTCGGCGACCAGCTCCGAGTCGGGCTGCTCGCACAGATGCAGGTGTGTGTGGCTGTCGATCACTGTCCCCGCCTGCCTCGCGGCGCCTGACGGGCGCTCACTGCACCTTCGGGAACAGGGGCGCAAGCGCCTCGACGCGGCTGCCGCCAAGATCCACCGACCCGCGCGCAGCCGCGATCGAGAGATCGTCTGCCCCGAGCGCTCCCAGCAGCCGCGCAGTCGCGGCCGGCAGATAGGGATGCAGGATCACGCTCACCCGGTGCAGCGCGGCCACCAGCGAGCCGAGCACTGAGTCAAGCTCCTCATCGGCGCCCTGCTTGGCCAGCTGCCACGGGGCTCGCTCCTCTACGTAGCGGTTCAGCCGCCGCACGCGTTCCCAGATCACATCCAGCGCCTGGCTCAGCTCCACACGATCAATCAGCTCCTGCACCTGATCGACCATCGAGTCCATCTCGCCCGCCAGACTGGGGTCGAGCTGGGCCTGCGGCACCACACCGTCGCGGTAGCGACCCACCATCGCCAGCACGCGGCTTGCGAGGTTGCCGTACTCGTTGGCCAGCTCGCTCTCATAACGCTGCTCGAAGGCGGTGGTGGAGACCGAGCCATCCTGCCCGAAGGAGACGTCTCGCAGCAGGTAGAAGCGCAGCGCATCGCTGCCGAAGCGATCGATCACCGCGAACGGGTCGAGCACGTTGCCAAGCGACTTGCTCATCTTCTCGCCCTCCATCAGCAGGTAGCCGTGCACGAAGACGCGCTTTGGCAGCTCCAGGCCGGCAGCCATCAGCAGGGCGGGCCAATAGATCGCGTGAAATCTCAGGATGTCCTTGGCGATCAGGTGGCAGTCGGCGGGCCAGAAGCGGTCTGTCAGGTCCTCTCCGGGGCGGGCGTAGGAGAGGGCGGAGACGTAGTTGAGCAGGGCGTCGAACCAGACGTAGAAGACATGCTCGGAGTCCCAGGGCACCGGCACGCCCCAGCGCAGCCGCTTGCGTGTCAGCGGCACGTCGCGCAGGCCGCCACGGATGAACGAGAGCGCCTCGTTGCGTCGGGTGCGGGGCGCCACGAAGTCCTCACGCTGCGCGTAGAGGTCTTCCAGGGGCTGCTGGAAGGCTGAGAGCGCGAAGAAGTAGTTCTCCTCCTGCTCGCGCGTGAGCTCTATGTGGTGGATCGGACAGCGGTTGCCCTCATCGATCTCGTTCTCGGCCTTGAAGTCGGCGCAGCGGGGGCAGTACCAACCCTCGTAGATCCCCTTGTGCACGTAGCCGTTCTCGCGCACTCGGGAGAGCACCTCCTGCACCTTTGCGATGTGCTGAGGGTCGGTCGTCCTGATGAAGAAGTCGTTGGTCGCGTCGATCCGCGGTGCGAGCTCCCTGAAACGCTGCGAGTTGCGGTCCGCCAGCTCCTGCGGCTCGATCCCCTGGGCGTGGGCGGCGTCTGCGACGGGCTCGCCGTGCTCATCGGTGCCGGTGAGGAAGAACACCTCCTCGCCGCGTTGGCGATGGTGGCGGGCGATCACGTCGGCGGCAATCGTGGTGTACGCGTGCCCGAGGTGCGGAGCCGCGTTGACGTAATAGATCGGCGTGGTGACGTAGTAGCTCACGGGCGCCCAAGGCTACCGGCGCCCGAGCTCTGCTCGCGCTCCGGCTCGGGAGGGTGGGACCGATACAGCACGTTCGCGCTGAGACCCGTGAGGCTCGCGAGCACGCGCGCCGCGGGCCTGCGTCGAGCGCCCGCCTCCACCAGCGCATCGAGCGCCGCGGTCGCGGCCTGCCGATCCCCCTCCTCGCGGTCGGCGCCGCCGATCACGAGCACGATCTCTCCGCGCGCCTCCGCAACGGCGTAGTGGGCTGCAAGCTCCGCCGCATCTCCGCGCAGGACCTGCTCGTGCAGCTTGCTGAGCTCGCGACACACGGCAACCGGGCGGTCAGGGTCGAGCTCGGCCAGCACGGCCAGGCTCGCCCCCACTCTGCGTGGAGACTCGAAGGCAACGATCGTCTCCAAGTGGGCGCCGAGCAGCCGCGCAAGCTCTCCCCGTGACCGCGGCAAAAAGCCAACGAACCGAAAACTGCTGACCGGCAGACCCGAGGCCACGAGCGCAGTGAGCACCGCGCTTGGGCCCGGCAGCACCTCCACCTCGATCCCCTCCGCGATCGCGTCGGCGACCAGCGGAAAGCCCGGGTCGGAGATCAGCGGCATGCCCGCATCGCTGACCAGCGCCACACGCGCTCCCTCACGCATCAGCCGCAGCAGCTCGCCGGCGCGCTCGCGCTCGTTGTGCTCGTGCAGGCTGATCAGCCTCACGCCCTCTCGGCGCAGGCCGTGATGCTCCAGCAGCAGCCCCGTGCGACGGGTGTCCTCGCAGGCGATCGCGTCCGCCTCGCGAAGAACGTCGAGGGTGCGCAGAGTTATGTCCCTCAGATTCCCGATCGGCGTAGGACAGACGGTCAGCCGTCCGACCTTCGCACCGTTGCCTGACATCTCGCAGAATATAGGTGCCGCCGTCTGCCCCTCCACGCAGCGGCCGCAAAGCAGCGATGTCAGATCAAGACTCTGAAAGCCCAGGCGGGAGCTCCGGCGGGCGGGATCGCTACCCGCCGCAACCCCCGGGCTCCCGCCGGCGAACGCCACGCATACCTGCACAGCCTGCGCGCTCGGGCACGCCTGCCAACCCGAGCTACACGCGCTACCGGGCCGGACCCGGCATGCCGGGAGGCTCAGGCACTATTCCCCCGCCGGGCGGTGGAGGCACGCATGAGCCAGGGCAGCACAGGGGCCGCCCACGGATCACGATCAAGCGCGCGATCCTCGGCCTGCTCATCCTGTTCGTCGGCTGGCTGGCGCTTTCGCTGGTGCTGTTCCTGATCAGCTCGCACCTCAGGCGCGTCTCGCCACCCAGCAACGTCGCAAGCGCGCTGGAAGGAGGAGGTCTCCCGCTCACCTCCACGAGCAACATCCTCGTGCTCGGCTCCGACAGACGTGAAAAGAACAGCAGGGAACCGGGCGCGGAAACTTCCGGCTTCGGACGCTCCGACACGATCATGCTGATCCGCACGGGCGGCGGGCACTCGGCACGGCTCTCGATTCCCCGCGACACGGTCACCGAAATTCCCGGGCACGGCCTGCAGAAGATCAACGCCGCCCACATCTACGGCGGCCCCAGGGAGTCGATCGAAGTGATCAAACGCTTCCTCGGGGTGCCGATCAACCACCTCGTTGAAGTCAACTTTGAAAACTTCCCGGCCCTGATCGACTCGATGGGCGGGGTCACCTACACCGGCGGCTGCATCGATTCCGAAATTTCCGGTGGCGCCAGCAACGGTGGTTACACGCTGAAACTGCCAGGGGGCACCCACCACATCGACGGCCGTGAAGCGCTGATCATCGCCCGCACGCGTCACAACCTCTGCGCGCCGGGTCAGGACGACCTCAACCGCGAGGAACACCAGCAGGCGCTCTTCAACGACATGCAGTCCCAGCTGAAGTCACTGACGGGATTCCTGCGGCTTCCCCTGATCGCCTGGAATGCCCCGCCGGCGATCATTTCCGACATGAGCGGCGAGAGCCTGCTCGCGCTGTTCGCATCGCTTGCGATCGAAGGCAGCCCACCGACCAAGGTGCTGCGGCCGACCGGGGCGATCACGCTGCCCGACGGCGAAGAAGGGCTGACGATCAGCGAAGAAGCAAAGAAGCGTCAGGTGGCCGAATTCATGAGCAGCTGAGGGCCCGAGCCTAGCTCGCGCCGACGGCGCTACTGACCTTCGACTCCGCTTTCGACTCCGGCTTGGCGGAGGCTTTGTCGCCCCCAGACTCCGATTTGGAGCTCGCGGAGCTCTCCGAAGAGTCCTTTTTCTCAGTCGATGCGCCCGACTCGCCGCCCGAGGAGCTCTCGCTGGAGGAAGCATTCTCGCGCTGGCGGCGGCGGGTGCCGTAGTCGGTGTTGTAGAAGCCAGACCCCTTGAAATGGACCGCAGGCGCATGCAGCACGCGCTGGACCTCCACGCCCGTCTCTGGGTCGTGCGTAAGCGGATCCTCGGAGAAGGATTGCATCAGCTCGAAGGTGCTGCCGTCAGGACGCTTGTACTCGTAGATCGGCATTGGCACTCCGATTATAGGAGTGCCAACCGCTTCGTGCCAGGGCTTCTACCCCGCCAGCAGTGACTTGGCGCAGTCGATGCCCGCAAGCACCGTCTGCGAGAAGTCGCGGTCGGGCTCGGAGAGCATCCGCAGTGAGAACCCGTCGGCCAACGAGAAGAGGATCTCGGCCACCGTCTCCGGCTCGGCGTGCAGCGCGATGACGCCCTCGCGCTGGGCGGTCGCGAGCATCCCCGCAAGGTGCTCGCGCATGCGCCGCTGCAGCGCAGCGAACTCCAGTGCGATGTCCTGGTTGCGGCGGGAAAGCGTGAACAGCTCGAAGATCAGGGTGACGAAGTCCGGTTCCTCACGGACGGTCTGCTCCAGGCTCTGCGCCATCAGCCCCACGAACGCCTCGGCGGTGCTCGCGCCGGCGAGTTGTCCTTCCAGGCGCTCCAGCCGCAGCTCGCAGTCGTGGCGCACGGCCTCGACGAGCAACTTCTCCTTGGTGCCGAAGTAGTAGTGCAGCAGGCCCCGCGATACGCCCGCCTCGCGTGAGACCCGCTCGAAGGTCGACCCCGCGGTGCCGCGCAGCGCGACGCTGTGACGCATCGCAGCCACGATCCGTCGCGCCTTCTCGCTGGTCAGCGGCCGCGACGGCGCCTGCCCGCGTGGCGCCGTCGCACTCATCGGCCTGTCCTCAATGCGTCTCTTGCTCGTTCTCGCGGGGGCTCGCCGGCGCTCAGGAGGCCGGCGCCGAAGCGCTCTCGCTCTGCGCCGGCGCCGGCTGTGAGGGCGCGGTCGTGGAGCTGTAGTCGAATTCTTCCTCTGCGCCGAAGAGCAGGTCAAGCACCTTCGACCGCAGGCCCTCGCTGAACACGAGTGCCAGCACGCCGCCCACGGCTAGCAGCAGCACGGTTCTGCCGCCGCCTTTGCGTCGCTTCTTGCGCTGCTTGGGCTTCTCGGTCAGGCTCGCGGAGGGCCTCCCGCAACGCCTTCGCGGCTTCTGAGAGCTCGCGCTGGAGCTTGCGATCCTCGAAGAGCGCCTTGCCCGCCGGCTTGCCGTTGTGCATGCGCCCGTAAGCGCTGCGTGCTGCCGCATAGGCCGCCAGGATGTTCTGGCGCAGATCGTCATCCTCGATCAGCCGCTGCACGTAGCGGTTGCGTTGCGCAGCCCTTGCCGCCTCAGCGGCCTTACCCATACCGTCTTTCGCTGCCATCTGACCACCACCTCTGCTCGCGCTTTCCCGGTCAGCCCAATAGTAGACATGTGATGTCGCCCCGTGCCAACCGCACCGCAGCGAGCGCCGCGGCATCCGCGTCAGGCGTCAGACGTACAGGGAGGCCTGCTCCTGGGCCGACGGAAATGCCCACGCGGTCCGCGCACGGCGCTCCTGGCGGAAGACCAGGCGAAGCTGGGGAGGAGGCTTCAGGTTTGCCTCAGCAGGACGGAAGGTCGCACACGGCTCCTCCAGGCTCAGTGCACAGAGCATGTTCTGGGCAAAGAAGCAGTCATCGCAACTGACCTTTCGCGGCTTCCGTTTTCCCTGCTGTCTTGACTGCAAAGTCACTCCCCCTTCGCTTGCGCATGGCTGACCGCCGCGGGTGCAAGCCCCGCGCGTGTCCGACGGCATCGACAGAGCTGGCCATGAGGCCCAGGTCTCTGGCTGCCGGGCTCACGATGAGCCCGGATGAGGCGCCTGCTCCCCCTCCGGCGGGAGGGCGTGAGGCGATGTCGAGCATCAAATCATTCTCGGCCGCCACGCTCAAGCTGCGACGGTCGGGCTTCTCGCAAATCGCAGAGAAAACTTCTCGGGCCGCGACCCGGTCGGCGCCGCTGCTCAGCGGTCGAGGTCCATCCCCGCCTGCGCGGCATCGACCACATGGCGCGCGATCGCAAGTGAGGAGGTCGCCCCCGGGGATGGCGCATTGCGCACGTGCAGCGTCCGCTGCGTACGCGAGAACACGAAGTCGTCGACCAGCGACCCGTCCCTTCCGAGCGCCTGCGCACGAACACCGGCAAACGCGGGCTCGACGTCCTCTGGAGCAAGGCCCGGCAGATAGCGCGCGGCCAGGCGCACGATCACCCTGCTGTCAAGCGCCTGGTGAAGCTCCCCGGCGGCCGTGCGCCACCATTTCGCGATCATCCGCCATGAGCCCGGCCAGGCGGCGGTCTGCAGCAGATCTCTCGGGCGCACCCGGGAGAGCCGATAGGCGTCGCGAGCGCCCGCGAGCAGGGCTGTAGGACCCACCAGCACCTCCCCGTCGATCGTGCGCGTCAGGTGCACGCCCAAGAACGGCAGTCGCGGATCAGGAACGGGATAGATCAGCCCGCGCACCAGATCGCGGCGCTGTGGACGCAGGCGCAGGTAGGCGCCCCGAAACGGCACGATCCGTGGATCCGGGTCGGCGCCGCTGGCGACCGCGAGTCGATCTGACCAAGCGCCTGCGCAGAAGATCGCGCAGCGCGCCTCGGTGGAGCCGCCGGCGTGCTCGATCAGCACGCTCCTTGGCCCGTCGATCGCCCTGTGCACAGCGCAGCCGACCACAAGATCGCCGCCCGCATCCCCGATCTCCTGTGCGTAGGAGCGCGCCACGGCGGCGAAGTCGACGATGCCGGTCGCCGGCGAGTGCAGCGCTGCCACGCCGCCGGCGTGGGGCTCGATCTCGGCGATCTCCTGCGCGGTGAGCATCCGCATGCCGCCGACACCGTTCGCCGTAGCTCGACGGTGCAGCTCCTCTAGACCTGGCAGCTCGGAGCGATCCAGCGCGACGATCAGCTTGCCGCAGCGCTGTACCGCGATGCCGTGCTCGGCACAGTGCTTGTAGAGCTCGGCCGCGCCCTCCACACAAAGCTTGGCCTTCAACGAACCGGGCGCGTAGTAGATGCCCGCATGGATCACTCCGGAGTTGTGACCGGTCTGATGCGATGCAAGCTCGCGCTCGCGCTCCAGCACGCAAATCGAGGACTGCGGATAGCGCCGCGTGAGCTCACGTGCAACCGCCAGACCGACGATCCCGCCGCCCACCACCGCCAGATCGCAACGCGCCGGCGCGCTGCGCAGATCGCTCGGTTGTGGCTGTGCAGATCCCATCGGGGCATCATCATGACGTGGCATGAGAATCCTTGTCACCGGCGCAAGCGGCTTCGTCGGCGCGACCCTGATTCCGGAGCTCGCCGCGCAGGGCCATCAGCTGCGCGCCCTCAGCCGCGACCCAGCTCGCATCACGGTGCCGGGCGCCGAGCCCATGCGCGGCGACGTGCTCAGCGGCCAGGGCCTGGCGCACGCGCTGCGCGATGTCGAGATCGCCTATTACCTGATCCATTCGATGGAGGCCGCGCGCGATCACGGGCAAGCAGAGCATGCGCCCGGCGGCGCATTCCCGGAACGTGAGCGGCTCGGCGCCGCGCGCTTTGCAACCGCGGCGAAGATGGCAGGCGTGCGCCGGATCGTCTACCTCGGTGGACCGTTGCCGGCGGGTGGCACAGCCTCTGCTCACCTGACCAGCCGCGCCACAGTGGAGCGCATCCTGATGGCCGAGATCCCCGACTCCGTGGCGCTGCGCGCCTCGATCGTGATTGGCGCCGGCTCGCGTTCGTTTCGGCTGCTCGTACGCCTGGTCGAGCGGCTGCCCGTGCTTGCGCTGCCCGCGTGGCACGCCAAACAGGTGCAGCCAATCGACGCACGCGATGTGACGGCGATGCTGGTGGCCGCAGCAACCGTAAAGGAGGCGGGAGGCCACTCGTTCGAGATCGGTGGGCCACAGCGGCTCACATATGAGGAGGTGCTCTCCCGGATCGCCGAGCTCATGCTCATCTGGCGGCCCACGGTGAAGCTCCGCATGGATCTCACGCCGATCGTCGCGCGCGTTGCCGCTGCCCTCGCCAGTGAGGACCCCGACCTGGTGCTGCCGCTGATGGAAAGCCTTGCCTGTGAGATGCCGGCGGGCGACGCGCGCGCAGCGCAGATCCTCGGCGTAAGCCTGCATTCATTCGATGCCGCCGTCGAGCATGCGCTCGGCGAGTGGGAGCGCAGCGAGCCACTTGCGGCACGTTGATCGCCCGCGCGAGCACGCCCCACGCAAGCTACGGTTCTCAAAAGCGATGAGCACAGTCGATCTCTCAGCTCACATCGATGCGCCGCCCGCGAAGGTGTGGGAGGTCGTGATGGACCCCGGCCGGCTCGGGGAGTGGGTCACGATTCACCGCCGGCTGCGACACGCAGACGAGGGCGCACCGCGCGTCGGCTACCGGATGGAGCAGCAGGTGCATCTGCGGGGCGTCAGCCTCGACGTCCACTGGGAGCTCGTGGAGTGTGCACCCAACCGCCATGCAGTCTGGGAGGGCCGGGGGCCGGCACGCTCGCACGCAAGAACGGAGTACGTGCTCATCCCTGAGCAAGACGGAGCAACCACCTGCTTCCGATATCACAATGAGTTTCACGCTCCGCTTGGGCCGATCGGCGCGATTGCCAGCCGTGCACTCGTAGGGGGCATGCCCGAACGAGAGGCACACCGCACGCTGGAGCGACTCAGCGAGCTGATGGCGCATGTTTCCTGAGCCTGCAGGTGGCGCTGCAGAAGTCAGCCAGGTGAGATTGCACCCTTCAAGATCCGCACCAGTGAGATAACAGTCCAGAGGTTGTGTAACAATGCTCGCAACTAAACCCTGCTAGTGAGGTTCCAACGTGACTGACTTCCTTGACGAGAAGCGCCAAGAGATCAACCAGCGTCTGACCGAGCTGAGGCCGCTCGTCGACGAGTTTCATCGGCTCGAGGCTGCAGCCGCCGCGCTCGAGGGCGTGGGTGGCAACGGCGTAGCGCCGGCTCCCGCGGCGCGCGTCAGCGCTACCCCCACACCCGCACCCGCACCCGCCAAGCGTCGTGGGCCGGGCCGTCCCCGCCGCACCGCGGCAGCCGCTCCGAGCAGCACCACAACCGCTGCGGCGCCCCGCCGTCGCGCCGGCAGGCGCAAGGGCAGCGGCACCCGTTCTGCGCAGGCGCTCAACTTCGTCAAGGAGCAGCCCGGGATCACCATTCCCGAGCTCGCTGCACGGATGGGCATCAAGCAGAACTACCTCTACCGAGTCCTTCCCTCCCTCGAGCAGGAAGGCAAGGTAGCCAAGCAAGGACGAGGCTGGCACGCCAAGGCATAGCCTGGTCTGCATCATTGCAGCACGCAAAAGGGCGCGGCTTCGGCCGCGCCCTTTTTTATGCAAATTCGCATGCAACCCCAAACGCGGGGATTGCCTGCCTGATTTCAGATCAGACCAAGCTCGGCCACCGCTTTGCGCTCGTCCTCCAGCTCGGCGACGCTGGCGTCCACTCGGGACTTTGAGAACTCGTCCAGGGCGAGACCTTGGACGATCTCGTATGAGCCTCCGGTGCAGGTGCAGGGGAAGCCGGCCATCAGGCCATCCGGGACGCCATATGAGCCGTCGGAGGGGACGCCCATCGAGACCCAGTCGCCCTGCGGCGTGCCGAGCACCCAGTCGTGGACGTGCTCGATTGCCGCGTTTGCGGCTGAGGCAGCGGAGGAGGCGCCGCGCGCGTCGATGATCGCGGCACCGCGCTTCTGCACGGTGGGGATGAAATCGTCGGTCAGCCAGGACCTGTCGTCGAGCACCTCGGAGGCGGGGCGACCTGCCACCTTCGCATGGAAGATGTCGGGGTACTGGGTGGCAGAGTGATTGCCCCACACGCTGATGTTGGTCACATCGGCTACTTTCACGCCGGCCTTGCCTGCCACCTGAGCGATCGCGCGATTGTGGTCCAGACGCATCATCGAGGTAAAGCGCTCGCGGGGAATATCGGGGGCGTTGCTCATCGCAATCAAAGCATTTGTGTTGGCGGGGTTGCCGACCACGAGGATCTTCACGTCAGAGGCAGCATGCGCGTTCAGCGCCTGGCCCTGCGGCTTGAAGATGCCGCCGTTTGCCTGCAGCAGGTCTCCACGCTCCATGCCCTTTCCGCGCGGGCGGGCACCGACGAGCAGGGCGACGCCCACACCGTCGAAAGCGACGTTCGGATCGTCGGTGATCTCGATCCCCGCAAGCAGCGGAAAGGCGCAGTCGTCGAGCTCCATCGCGGTACCCTCTGCAGCCTTCACCGCCTGGGGTATCTCCAGCAGACGCAGCTCCACCTCGGTGTCGGGGCCGAGCATCTGCCCGCTGGCAATGCGAAATAGGATGCTGTAACCGATCTGACCTGCCGCGCCGGTGACGGCGACTCTCACTGGGTTGCTCACTTTCCTATCAGCTCCTGGCTCTTGGATTGACTTGCCTTGCCCACCAGCGCGTCAGGCCATCGCGCGCTGCAGGTCCTCGTCGATCGAGGTGAGGAACTCCTCCGTGGTCTGCCACGCCTGCTGCGGCCCGACCAGCAGCGCGAGATCCTTGGTCATCTTGCCCTCTTCCACTGTTTGCACGCAGACACGCTCCAGCGTCTGTGCAAACTCGCCGACCGCAGGAGTGCCGTCCATGCGCGCGCGAGCCTCAAGCCCGCGCGTCCAGGCGAAGATCGAAGCGATCGGGTTGGTGGAGGTGGGCTTGCCCTGCTGGTGCTGGCGATAATGACGCGTCACCGTGCCGTGCGCGGCCTCCGCCTCCACCGTTTTGCCATCCGGCGTCATCAGCACGCTGGTCATCAGCCCAAGCGAGCCGAACCCCTGGGCGACGGTGTCCGATTGAACGTCACCGTCGTAGTTCTTGCAGGCCCACACGTAGCCACCTTCCCACTTCAGCGCAGCGGCGACCATGTCGTCGATCAGACGGTGTTCATACGTGATCCCCGCCTGCTCGAACCGGGACTTGAACTCGGTCTCATAGATCTCGGCAAAGAGATCCTTGAAGCGGCCGTCGTAACGCTTGAGGATCGTGTTCTTGGTCGAGAGATAGACCGGGTAGCCGCGCTCCAGGCCGTAGCGCATGGAGGCGCGCGCGAAGTCGCGAATCGACTCGTCGAGGTTATACATCGCCATCGCCACGCCGCCGCTGGGAAAGTCATAGACCTCCAGCTCCATCGGCTCGCTGCCATCAGCCGGTGTGAAGGTGAGCGTGAGCGCGCCTGCGCCCGGCACCACCAGGTCGGTGGCGCGGTACTGATCGCCGAAGGCGTGACGGCCGATCACGATCGGCTTGGTCCAGCTCGGCACCAGCCGCGGCACGTTTGAGATCACGATCGGCTCGCGGAAGATGACCCCGCCGAGGATGTTGCGAATCGTGCCGTTGGGCGAGCGCCACATCTGCTTCAGGCCAAACTCAGCAACGCGCGCCTCGTCCGGTGTGATCGTTGCGCACTTGACTCCCACGCCGTGGCGCTTGATCGACTCCGCGGCGTCGATGGTGATCTGATCGTCGCTCGCGTCGCGGCTCTCGATGCCCAGGTCGTAGTAATCCAGCTCCACGTCGAGGTAGGGCAGGATCAGCCGCTCCCTGATCATCTCCCAGATGATGCGGGTCATCTCGTCGCCGTCGAGCTCCACGATCGGTTTGGCAACCTTGATCTTGGCCATGTCTGAATCCTTGAGGTCGTAAGGCTTTTCTTGGCCCGGGCGGGCCGCTGCAGATGCTCAGGGCGCTCCTTGCTCGCGACGGACCCGTCGGGCAAGCACTGGTGCTCGCCCCGCCTGCGCAAACCGGCATGAACGCAGGCGCGGATGCTATCGCGAGGGACTAAGCTCTGCTTGAGATGGCTGTTGTGCCTGCAACCGAGGATCAGGCACGAGCCGGGGAAGGGTCGCCCTGGAAGACGCACGAGGTGCAAAACCAGGTCCCGCCGCTGCTCGGACTCGATCTGTTCTCAAGCAACCTGCCGCTGGTCGAGGCGAGCAGGCGCGAGGGCGCTGCCTGGGTGGGCGAGCGCGCTGCCCAGCTCGGCAAGCTCGTCGGCGGAGAGCCGATGGAGTGGGGGCGCCTGGCCAATGAGAACAGGCCAGTGCTGAAGACCCACGACCGCTACGGGCACCGCATCGACGAGGTCGAGTTCCACCCCGCCTGGCACAGCCTGATGAAGCTCGGCGTCGAGCACGAGCTGCACGCGCTGCCCTGGCGGCACCCTGAGCAGGACGCAGCCCACGTCGCAAGAGCGGCCCTGTACATGACCGCGATGCAGGCCGAGGCCGGCTTTGCCTGTCCGATCACGATGACCTTCGCGGTGATCCCCGCGCTGCGCGCCCAGTCGGATCTGCTGGCCGAATGGGAGACGCTGATCACCGCCACGAGCTATGACCCGCGGTCGATCCCCGCGGCCCAGAAGGGCTCTGCGATCGCAGGCATGGCGATGACCGAGAAGCAGGGCGGCTCTGACGTCAAAGCCAACACCACCTTTGCCGAGCCGATCGGCGCCGGGGGCGCAGGCGGCGAGTATCTGATCACCGGCCACAAGTGGTTCTGCTCGGCGCCGATGAGCGACATCTTCCTGGTGCTGGCGCAGGTGCGCGACGCCGGCCTCTCCTGCTTTTTGCTTCCGCGCATCCTGCCCGACGGGTGCAGGAACGCATTTCACATCCAGCGCCTGAAGGACAAGCTCGGCAACCACTCAAACGCCTCCAGCGAGATCGAACTGCATCGCGCCTTCGCGCGGATGGTGGGGGAGCCGGGCCGCGGAGTGCGCACGATCATCGAGATGGTCGGCCACACGCGCCTGGACTGCGTGATTGGCGCCGCCGCCGGCATGCGCTCCGGCGTGATGAACGCAACCCACCACGCCGCACACCGCTCCACGTTCGGCAAGCCGTTGATCGAGCAGCCGCTGATGCAGAACGTATTGGCCGACCTGTGCGTGGAGGCCGAGGCTGCCACGGCGCTTGCGATGCGGCTCGCCCGCGCCTACGACGAGGCCGACGCGGACGCCAGGGCGGGCGAGAGCTCCACCGATGCGCAGCTCTTCAAGCGCCTGGCAACGGCGGTCGGCAAGTACTGGGCCTGCAAGCGGGCGCCCAACCACGCGTTCGAGTCGCTGGAGTGCCTGGGCGGCAACGGCTACGTCGAGGAGTCGGGGATGCCGCGCCTCTACCGGGAGGCGCCGCTGGCCTCGATCTGGGAGGGCTCGGGCAACGTGATGAGCCTCGACGTGCTGCGAGCGCTCGTGCGCGAGCCGCGCTCAGGGGAGGTCTTCATGGCTGAGGTTCAGCTCGCCGCCGGCGGCGATGCGCGCCTTGACGCCCACATCGCACGCGTGCAGCGCGAGCTTTCAGACTTCGAGCAGATCGAGACGAGAGCCAGGCGCGTCGTGGAAGCGATGGCGCTCGCGCTGGAGGGCTCACTGCTGGTACGGCACGCCCCAAGCGAGGTGGCAGACGCCTTCTGCAGCTCGCGCCTGGGCGACGATGGCGGCCTGGAGTACGGCACGCTCCCCGCTGGCACCGCCTTCGCCTCGATCGTCGAGCGCCACCGGCCGCAGCTGTAAACCGCAAGCGCGCCGCACAACGCCCCCGCGGCATACCATTGCGAATGTGAATCCGAGGCGAACCAGCTTCCAGCTCGCCCGCGTGTTCGGCATCAGGATCACGGCCGGCCTGAGCTGGTTCTTCGTGCTGTTCTTCTACATCTTCGTCCTGCACGAACTGCTCAGTGGCCAGATCCCTGACTCGTTCGCCGTGACTGTGCTGACGGCGCTCTCGTTCTTCATATCGCTGCTGGTCCACGAGCTCGGCCATGCGCTGGTAGCCAAGCGCAATGGGCTCCAGGTGATCGAGATCCAGTTGTGGGCACTCGGCGGCCTGACGAGGACCAGCGGCAATACCGAGACTCCTGGCGCTCAATTCGCTGTTGCGGCCGCTGGCCCGTTGGCAACCATAGGAGTAATAGTGGTCTGCTGGTTGCTTGGCAGCGTCACAGCTTCACATCAGCCGCTGCTGAGCCTCGCCGTCGAAGCTGGACCCCACGCAAGCCCGCTCGGCGTGTGGCTGAAGGTGCTTGCAATCCTCAACCTGTTCGTACTCGCGATCAACCTCATACCCGCCTTCCCGCTCGACGGCGGCCAGATCGCTCAGTCGGCGATCTGGAAGATCACGGGCGAGCGCAATCTCGCGATCCACATCACGGGCAGGCTGGGCCAGGCATTCGCGGCGGTGTTCGGCCTCGCCGGCCTCTACCTGCTCACACAGCGCGACAGCTCCGGCTTCTGGCTGACCCTGATCGCCCTGTTCGTCTACCAGGGCGCCGGCGCAGCCGTGGCGCAGGGGTCGCTCGGGCAGAAGATCCAGCGGCTGACCGTCGCAGACGTGATGGACCGGGAGCCGATCACGATCCCGGTGGATACGACTCTGCTCGACGCCCAGGAGCAGTTCTTCGCCCGCTACAAATGGCCCTGGTTCGCGGTGATCGACTCGGCCAGGCACTTCATGGGCGTGCTGCGTCAGGAGCGCGTGGACGCCGAGCTGGCGGCCGGCCGGCCGGCCCTGAACGTGCTCGAAGCGCTGGAGGAGGACATACCTGTGCGGATCGGTGAGAGCCAGCCACTGGAATCGCTCCTGCGCTCCGAGGCGCTCGGTAGGCTCGGCGGCATGGTGGCAGTCGACGGCGAGGGGACGCTGCGGGGGGTCGTGACGCTGGCGCAGGTGCGCCAGGCGCTGCGACCGGCCTCCTAGCGGCGAGCGCAGATGGCCGTGGAGCCGGCCGCCGCGCGCGGTGGAGGACCGAGCTCGCTTGCAACCGCCGCGCTGATGGGCCGGCGGATGATCGCCAACAAGTGGGCTCCCCGGATCGCGCTGTGCCTGGTGCTGATCTTCTCCTTCGGCGCCAAAGCGATCGACCTCAACCAGCCCCCTTACTGCGAATCGCCCTGCAAGGCCGGCAGCAAACACACGCTCATCTTCGACGAGTCCTATTACGTAAACGCCGCCCGCGTGATCGTCGGGATCAACCCGCCGGCCGGCGAGCCATACCACGACACACCGCTCTACGACGACCCCAACGCCGAGCACCCGCAGCTGGCAAAGCTCGCGATAGCTGCCGGGATCGAGATCTTCGGCGATAACAGCACCGGCTGGCGTGCGGGCAGCATCCTGTTCGCGCTGATCGCGCTGATCGCGCTCTACGCGCTAGTGCGCGCCTGCGGAGGAGGGCCGTGGCTTGCGGTCGGCGCGAGCGCCGTGATGGCGCTCGACAACCTGATGCTCGTCCATGGGCGGATCGGCACGCTCGACATCTACGCCGTGGCGATGATGCTCGTGGCCGCCACCTTCTACATGCGAAGACGGCCGCTGCTCGCCGGGCTTGCGCTGGGCGTGGCGGCCTGCATGAAGGAAGTCGCGCTCTCGCTGCTGCTCGTGTTCGCGCTGATGGAGGCGCTGCAGATCGCGCGCGTATGGCTGCGCGAGCACGAGTCTGTCAGGCAGGCGGCGCTCGCCCGCGGCCGTCAGTTCGGGCTCTTCCTGCTCGCCGGCGCGCTCGGCACGCTCGGGCTGCTGTGGCTGCTCGACGTACTCGTTCCCGCCTATGACCCCGGCACCCACACCCTCTACGCCGGAAACCCCTTCAGCCACCTGGCGCACATGTACGAATACGCGCAGCTGCTGAAGTCAAAGCCCGGCGAAACCGGCATCGCCTCCGACCCGCTGGCATGGCTCTTGAACGAAAAGCCGATCAACTACGCGCGCGTGGCGGTCAGCACCTCCGTGGCCGGCAAAGTGATCGCCACGCACGACACGCTCCGCTTCGAGGGCGTGATGAACCCGTTCATCATCTTTCTGACGATCCCTGCGCTCTTCGCAGCGCTAGCGGCGGCCTGGAAGACGGGCGAGCGGGTGGCCGCGCTGGGCGCCTGCTGGTGCCTTGGCACCTATCTGCCCTACCTGTTCGGCAGCGCGGTATCGGGCCGGATCTCCTACCTTTACTACATGGTTACGGTGATGCCGGGGGTCTATCTGGTGGTCACGCGCTTCTTCGCCTCCAAGAGCATGCCCAGGGCGGCCACCGTGGGCTGGGCGATAGCCCTGATCTATGGCTTCGTCCACCTCTATCCGATCAGGACGCTGCTCTGAGCATCTGCGGCCGCTGAGCAAGACACGTCTTGACCTGCAAAGACCTTGGTATTTTCCCCGCTAAAAAATTTATATTTCCCCCGCCAGATTCTTTCTAAAATCCCCGCTAGAAAGTTTCTAATATCCCCTTCGCATCTCCGATCCGCCAATGTCTGCCCGCACTGCGCCCCCATACAAACCGCGTATCGTCGACCAGGAACTGGTGAGCCGCCTCGAAGGAACCGGAGCCGTCCTGATCGAGGGGCCGAAGGCATGCGGCAAGACCGAAACCGCAAGGCAAATCGCCGCCAGCGAGGTGCTCCTGGACATCGACATGGGCGCGCGCGAAGCCGCGGCGGTCGATCCTTCGCTGCTGCTCGAAGGTCCCACCCCCAGGCTGATCGACGAGTGGCAGCTCGCGAGTGCCATCTGGAACCACGTCCGTCGCACAGTCGACGACCGGCAGGCGCCCGGCCAATTCATCCTCGCCGGCTCGGCCGTGCCGCCAGACGACATCACCCGCCACACCGGTGCGGGGCGAATCGCCCGGCTGCACATGCGACCGATGACGCTCTTCGAGGTCGACCTCAGCAGTGGCGAGATCTCTCTGGCGCAGCTGCTCGCCGGCGATCATCCACGCGGGGCGGCTGACACCGGGCTGGGCGTCGCCGACATCGCACGGGAGATCGCTATCGGGGGCTGGCCCGGGTTTCGCGGCCTCGGACTCCAGCAGGCACTCCGTGGCGTGCGCGACTACCTCGAGGAGATCCGTCGCGTCGACGTCGGCCGCGTCGAGGGCAGGCGAAGGGATCCGGACAGGGTGGGGCAACTGCTCGCAAGCCTTGCCCGCAATGTCGCCACCGAGGCGGCTGCAGCCACGCTCGCGCGCGACACCGAGGCCGCCTATGCCCCCCTGAAGGGCGACACCGTGGTCGAATACCTCCATGCGCTCGAAAGGCTGATGATCGTCGAGAACCAGCCCGCTTGGGCGCCGCATCTGCGCTCGACATACACATTGCGCAAGGCGCCAAAGCGCCATTTCGTCGATCCCTCGCTCGCGGTTGCCGCGCTGCGTGCCACGCCGGAGCGGCTGCTGAGCGATCTCAAGCTACTCGGCTTCCTCTTCGAGTCACTGGCCATCCGCGATCTGCGCGTCTACTCGCAGCCGGCGGACGCTCGTGTGTTTCACTACCGCGACAGCCACGGTGTCGAGGTTGACGCGGTAGTGCAGACCGCAGACGGTCGCTGGGCGGCCTTCGAGGTCAAGCTCGGGCTGGGCCAGGTGGACGAGGCCGCCACCAAACTGCACAAGTTCCTCCGCGG
This sequence comes from uncultured Actinomycetota bacterium, assembly GCA_963805565.1. GTDB lineage: Bacteria > Actinomycetota > Thermoleophilia > Solirubrobacterales > Solirubrobacteraceae > Palsa-744. The sequence continues at coordinate 816,059 of CAWDUK010000001.1, forward strand.
GATCGACACCGGCGTATGCGGCGCCCCTGCTCTGCTCGGGGTGATCGTAGCCAGCGGCTACGGCTACCGCCGCGAGGACGGTGTGATGGTGATTCCGATCGGCGCACTGGGACCCTGACACCGGCAGACGTCCCGCTACGCAGCCATTCAGGGCGGAGTTATAGAGTCCCCGCCATGCCAGAGCACGACGTACTCATCATCGGCGCCGGCCTTGCCGGTCAGCGCGCCGCCCTCGCTGCGGCGCAGGCCGGCGCTTCGGTGGCGATCATGAGCAAGGTCCACCCTGTGCGCTCGCACTCGGTCGCGGCCGCCGGCGGCATCAACGCCGCGATCAGCCTCGACGACGACTGGCGCTCGCACGCTTATGACACCGTCAAGGGCTCCGACTTCCTTGGCGACCAGGACGCGATCGAGGTGATGTGCAGCGAGGCGCCGGGCGAGGTGATGCACCTGGAGCACATGGGCGTCACCTTCCATCGCAACGACAAGGGCGAGATGGACCTGCGCGCCTTCGGCGGCGCCTCGATGAAGCGCACCGCCTACGTCGCCGACATCACCGGGCAGGCGCTGCTGCACGTGCTCTACGAGCAGCTGATGAAGCACCACGAGCAGGTGGAGCGCTACGAGGAGTGGTTTACGACCTCGCTTCTACTCGACGAGGCCGGCGCCTGTGTCGGGGTGATCGCGCGCGACGTGCGCAGCGGACGGATGGAGGCGTTCACCGCCAAGAACGTGATTCTCGCCTGTGGCGGCGCCGGACAGGCATACAAGCCCACGACCAACGGGCTGATCGTGACCGGCGACGGCATTGCGCTGGCTTACAAGGCAGGCGCCCCGCTGATGGACATGGAGATGGTCCAGTACCACCCCACCTGCCTGGTCGAGAGCGGCATCCTGATCACCGAGGGCGCGCGCGGCGAGGGCGCGCACCTGCTCAACGCAAACGGCGAACGCTTCATGGAGAAGTCGGCTCCAAACAAGATGGAGCTCGCCTCCCGCGACGTGGTCTCCCGTGCCGAGCAGATCGAGATCAACGAGGGCCGCGGCGTGGGCCCGAACGGCTCTGGCATCTACCTTGACGTCACGGTCGTGCCGCGCAAGCGCACGCTGGAGGCGCTGCGCGAGATCGTAAACCTCGGGCGCGATTTCGCCGGCGTGGACATCACGCGCGAACCGATCATGATCCGGCCCGGCCAGCACTACATCATGGGCGGCGTGAAGACCGACATCGACGGGCGCACACCGATCGAGGGCCTCTACGCCGCGGGCGAGGTCGCCTGCGTCTCGGTGCACGGCGGTAACCGCCTCGGTGCCAACTCGCTGCTGGACACGCTGATCTTCGGCCGCCGCGCAGGCGAACACGCGGCTGCCCGCAGCGCCTCGATGCCGATGCCGCAGGTGGATGCGATCTCGCGCCTCAAAGAGGACGAAGGCAGCATTGCTGCGATCGTGGCTCGCGAGAAGGGCGGCCGGCGCGTCTCTGAGATCAAGGATGAGCTCGGCGAGACGATGAACCGCTACGCCGCGGTCTTCCGCGACGAGCAGGGCCTGCAGAGCGCGCGCGAGGTGGTCGCGCGGCTGAAGGAGGAGGCAGCCAGCGCCTACATCGACGACCGCGGCACCGTCTTCAACCAGGACGTGCTGGGCGCGCTGGAGCTCTCCTACATGCTCGACTGCGCCGAGGCGGTCGTGCTCGGCGCGATCGAGCGCAAGGAGTCGCGCGGCGCCCAGTTCAGGACCGACTATCCCCAGCGCAACGACGAGAATTGGCTCAAGCACATCAACATCACCGCCACGGCGGACGGCCCGCAGCTGTCCTACTCGCCTGTGACGATCACCCAGTGGGAGCCCGAGGAGAGGAAATACTGATGTCGAGCACCACCTCCGCGCCCAGGAGCAGCGTCACGCAGGCCTTCAAGCTGCGGCTGCGCCGCTACGACCCCGAGTCGGGCCAGGCCGCCTACTGGGAGCAGCACGAGATCGAGCTGGAGGGGCACCGCTCGGTGCTCGAGGGCATCCTGCAGGCCAGGAATCGCTTCGACGGCTCGATCGGCATCCGCTGCTCCTGTCGCCAGGCGATCTGCGGCTCCTGCGGCGTGCGTGTCAACGGCGAGCCGGCCTTGGCCTGCCACACCCATCTCGACGAGGCTCTCTTGGGCGCCAAGGACGGCGTGATCGAGATCGAGCCGATGGGCAACATGCCCGTGATCAAGGACCTGATCGTCGACATGGACGCGGTGCACTGGAAGAAGGTCCAGCGCGTCACGCCGTGGCTGATCGGCAAGCAGCCCGTACCTGAGCGCGAGTACATCGTCGATCGCGAGAGCATGGTCGACGTGACCCAGACGATGGCCTGCATCCAGTGCGGCGCCTGCGTCTCGGACTGCCTTGCGATGGAGGTCGACCCGGGCTTCATCGGCCCCGCCGCGCTGGCGAAGGCATATCGCTTCGTCGGCGATCCGCGCGACGACGCCCGCCACGATCGTCTCAACGACCTCGCCCAGGACCCGCAGGGGATCTACGACTGCACCCACTGCTTCAAGTGCGTGCAGGCATGCCCGAAGGACGTCAACCCGATGGGCCAGATCATGCGCCTGCGGCGGATCGCCGGCGACGACGAGAAGATCGTCGACGTCAACAACGGCCACCGCCACGAGGAAGCGCTGACCACGCTGATCCGCGACTACGGGCTGCTGCACGAGGCGGAGCTGATTCCCCGCTCCTACGGCGGCAACTCGTGGTTTGGCAAGTTCCATCCCGCTGCCGGCAAGGAGCTGCTCTCCTCGTTGCCCGTCGCGATCAGGGGCATCCTGCGCGGCAAGATCAATCCGAAGATCGCGCTGCTTGGCCACAAGCTCGCCAAACGAGACCTCGACTCCGTCAAGCGCATCTACGAGCGCGTGGAGAGCAAGCCCGAACGCTACGAGCTCAACCTCTACATCGTGGGGGAGGACGAATCATGAAGGTCGCCTACTGGCCCGGCTGTGTCAGCCGCGGATTCACGCCCGAGCTGCACGGCTCGATGGCGAAGGTCGCTCCCATGCTCGACATCGAACTGGTCGAGCTGGACCGCGGCAACTGCTGCGGCGCCGGCGTGATCGCCGAGCACAACCAGGAGCTGGCCGACACGCTGAACGCGCGCACCTTCGCACTGGCTCAGCAGGTGGAGGGCGCAGAGCTGATGATGAACATCTGCTCCACCTGCCAGGGCGCCCAGACCGAGTGCCAGGAACGCCTGGACGCAAACGCTGAGTACCGCTCGCATGTAAACGAGACGCTCTCCTCCGACGGCCTGACCTATGAGAAGGGCCTGACCAACAAGAACTTCCTCTGGCTGCTGGTCGAGGAGATCGGCCTCGACACGCTGGCCGCCAAGGTCCGCCGGCCGCTGACCAATCTCAAAGTCGGCCCGTTCTACGGCTGCTACATCGTGCGTCCCCGCAATCGCCTCGGTATCGACGAGGAGCACCCCCGTGACCACTACCTGGAGCAGGTGATCGAGGCGCTCGGCGGCACGGTGATCGAGTACGCCGGGATGCGCAAGTGCTGCGGCTTCCCGATCGTGACGATGAACAAGGAGGCCTCACTCAAGCAGGCCGGCACCCACCTGGGCGACGCGGTGGACGCGGAAGCAGACTGCCTGGTCACCCCCTGCCCGCTGTGTCATCTCAACCTCGACCTGCAGCAGCCGCTGGCAGCCAAAGTCGTGGCCCGCAAACTGGACATGCCGGTGCTGCACTTGCCCCAGCTCGTCGGCCTCGCGCTCGGCCTGAACCCGAAGGAGCTCGGCTTCAGCCGCCACGTCGTAAAGCCGACCTCGGTGATCGACTGGTCGACCTCGGTCGTGGCTGCGGCGGCCTAGCGGACAGCAGTCCGTGATGCTGTGCTACTGTGAATCACAGTGGCCAACATCACCGTATCCGTCCCTGACGACATCTACCGAGCGGCTCGCATTCGTGCCGCCGAGCGCGGTAGCTCGGTCAGTGCGCTCGTAGCCGAGTACCTTGGCTCGCTCTCAGACGTGGAGAGCGAGTTCCGCAGACGTGAGGCTCAGCAGGCACGGGTTCTCGCTCGGATAGATAGCTTCAGCGCCCGTGACCGCCTCTCTCGAGACGAGGTTCACGAGCGTGCGATTCGTTGACACCAATGTCCTGCTCTATGCGGTCTCGCAAGACCCAGACGAGGGGGACAAGGCGAGCGTAGCGCGCGGGATCCTGGCTGAGCGAGACCTCGGGCTTTCAGTGCAGGTGTTGCAGGAGTTCTATGTGCAAGCCACTCGGGACAGTCGCGAGCATCGACTCACCCACGAGCAGGCAGCGGAGCTGGTCGACTCCTTTCAGCGATTTCCCGTCCAGGAGATCACCGTCTCCGTGTTGCGCTCAGCTTTGGCCACCAAGCAGCGATTCGGTATCTCCTATTGGGACGCCGCCATCCTCGAGGCAGCGCGGGACCTTGGATGTGATGTTGTTCTCTCAGAGGATCTGAGCGACGGCCAGGACTATGCAGGCGTGCGCGTCGAGAACCCATTCGCATGAAGATCCTCACGATTGTCGGTAACAGGCCTCAGTTCATAAAGGCAGCTGCGGTCTCGGGCCTGCTGCGGCGGCGTCACGAGGAGATCCTGGTGCACACCGGACAGCACCACGACGAGAACCTCTCGAAGGTCTTCTTCGCCGAGCTGGGGCTGGCCGAGCCTGACCGACGGCTTCAGATTGCCGGCGCCAGCAACACCTCCCAGACAGCGCGGATGCTCGCCGCGCTGGAGCCGATCATCGCCGAGGTGGCGCCTGACGCGACGCTCGTCTACGGCGACACCAACTCCACGCTCGCCGGAGCTCTGGCCTCGGTGCAGGCAGGCGTGCCGGTGATCCACGTGGAGGCCGGCATGCGCTCATTCGACCGGAGCATGCCGGAGGAGGTCAACCGCGTGCTGACCGATCACCTCAGCGACCTGCTGCTCTGCTCCTCGCAGACCGCAGCGCAGAACCTTCGCGCCGAGTCGGCACATGGGTCGGTGGTCATCGTGGGCGACGTGATGGTAGACGTGGCGCTGCGCTGGCAACCAGCGGCCAAGGCGGAAACCTCGCAGCCGGCCCGCTACGGCCTTGCTCCGGGCTCCTACCTGCTGCTGAGCGCCCACAGGGCGGGCAACGTCGATCCGCCAGAGCGGCTGGCGGCGCTCGTCGAGCTGATCGAGGCGCTGCCGCTGCCGGTGCTCTTCTCGGTGCATCCGCGCACGTCCGCGCGGCTGCGGGAGACAGGCCTCCAGGAGCGGCTGGAGGCCAACGCGAACGTCACGCTCGCCGAGCCCCTTGGATACGTGGAGTTCACTGCCCTGCTGTGCCAGGCAGCGGCGGTTCTCACCGACTCCGGCGGCGTCCAGAAGGAGGCGTACCTCGCGGGCACCACCTGCGTGACCCTGCGCCCCAGCACCGAGTGGGTGGAGACCGTGGAGGCCGGCTGGAACACGCTCGTGGACCTCGACGCCCAGGCGGCGCTGGCGGCGATCGAGAAGCCGCATCCTGATGTGCACCCGCAGCTCTACGGAGACGGCGATGCCGCCCAGCGCTGCGTGGAGGCGATCGAGGAGTGGGCGGCCTCAGCCGCCGACTCCAGAGGGCTGCTCGGTCTCCACGGCGTCAGGCCCTGAGAGCTCGAATGCCCTGTGCAGGGCACGCACCGCCTGCGGCACCTTCTCGCGCGGGATCACGCAGGAGATCTTGATCGGGGAGGTCGAGATCATCTGGATGTTGATCTCCTCATCCGCCAGCACCCGGAAGACTTTTGCCGCCACACCCGGATGCGAGCGCATCCCGGCGCCGACGATCGAGACCTTGCCCATCTGGGCGCCTTCGCAGATCTCCGCAAACGCGTCTCCCGCCAGCCCCTCAAGCGCTTGCCGAGCGATCCGCACGTCTTCGTCTGGCACCGTGAAGGAGATCTCCGCCTTTCCGCCAGCGGAGGTGGGCTCGTTCTGGACGATCATGTCCACGTTCACGTTGGCTGCCGCGAGCGCGTCGAAGATGCGCGCCGCCGCGCCCGGCTCGTCGGGGATGCCGACCAGCGTGATCCGCGCTTCGGCGGTCATGTGGGTGACGGCTGTGATGAGTGGCTGCTCCATGTTCTGCGCCTCGTCGAGAACAACGGTACCGGGCGTGTCGCTGAAAGACGAGCGACAGTGGATCTTGACGCCATGGTTGCGCGCGTACTCGACCGATCGCAGCTGCAAGACGCCTGCCCCTGAGGCCGCCATGTCGAGCATCTCCTCGAAGGAGACGACGTCGAGCTTGCGGGCCTGCGGCACGATCCGCGGGTCGGCGGAGAAGACGCCCTCCACATCGGTGTAGATCTCGCATTCCTCCGCTTCCAGCGCCGCCGCGACAGCGACCGCGGTGGTGTCCGAGCCGCCCCGTCCCAGCGTGGTCACGTCCTTGTTGGTCGAGACGCCTTGAAAGCCCGCCACCAGCACGATGTGATCCTCTTCCAGCGCCGCCCTGATGCGCTCCGCCCGCACGTCCAGGATGCGGGCCTTCGTGTGGGATGTGTCGGTCACAATGCCGGCTTGGGAGCCGGTGAAGGAGATCGCACGGTGGCCGAGGTCGTGGATAGCCATCGCACACAGCGCGCAGGAGATCCGCTCGCCCGTGGAGAGGAGCATGTCCATCTCGCGCGGGTCGGGCGCACCGGAGACCTCGTTGGCCATCGCGATCAGCTCGTCGGTCGTCTTGCCGCGGGCGGAGAGGACGGCGACCACGCGCTTTCCTTCCTGCCGCTTTGCGACGATCCGCTGCGCCGCGCGCTTGATGCGCTGCGCGTCGGCAACGGAGGTGCCGCCGAACTTCATCACGACGATCTCAGACACGCTGTGAGGATAGCTTTGCGCAGCCGGGCAGGCCACCGGCGCGAGCGCGCCTACACCGCCTGGCGGCCGGCAAGCGCCTTGCCCAGGGTGACCTCGTCTGCGTACTCGAGATCGGCCCCGACCGGCAGGCCACTTGCCAGCCGGGTGACAGAGAGTCCCGCGACGCGCTCGCGCAGACCCTGCGCGATGTGCAGCGCCGTCGCCTCGCCGGTGGTCGTCGGATTGGTCGCCAGCACAACCTCCCGGATCTCCGTCTGCGTCCCGCCCACGCGCGCATACAGCTCATCGATCCGCAGGTCCTCTGGGTCCACACCGTCGATCGGGGAGAGCGCGCCGCCGAGCACGTGGTAGACGCCGCGGTACTCGTGGGTGCGCTCGATCGGAATCACATCGCCGGGCTCCTCCACCACGCAGATCAGCCCCCGGTCGCGGCGCTGGTCGGTGCAGATGCGGCATCGCGGTTCATCGGCGAGGTTGAAGCAGACCTCGCAGAAGCCGATCTTCTCCTTGACTTCCCGGATCGCCTCGGCGAGCGCAAGCGCATCCTCCGGCTGTGTGCGAAGGATGTGGAAGGCGAGCCGCTGCGCTGTTCGGTTGCCCACTCCGGGCAGCTTGGAGAGCTCGGTGATCAGCCGCTGGACGGGCGGCGCGAAGGTGTTCACAGCCCGGGCATTCCCAGGCCGCCCAATCCACCGATCCCGCCGGCCCCAAGCGGGCCGCCGGGACCCCCGAGGCCGCCCGTCGCCGCCTCCATCCGGCTGGACTGCAGCTCCTGGGCGGCGCGCAGCGCCTCGTTGACGGCCGCAAGCACGAGATCGCCGAGCATCTCCACGTCCTCGGGGTCGACCGCCTCAGGATCGATCGCCACCGACTTGAACACCAGGTCCCCGGAAACCACGACCTTCACCACGCCGCCGCCGGCGCTCGCCTCCACCTGCTCGTCCTTCAGCGAATCCTGCGCCTCCTGGATGTCGCGCTGCATCTTCTCGACCTGCTTGAGCATCTGCTGCATGTTCGGCATCCGTGGCTGCTTGGCCATGTCTCTCACTCCTCCTGCTGGTCCTGCGCCGCTGAGGGCGCCTTCTCCGCGGGCAGCTCCTCGGCGTCGAACTCGGCGATCAGGTGCCTGAGCAGCTCCTCCTCGGCGTGCTCGTCGCCTTCGCCGTCGGCGCCATCCTGCTCCAGCTCCTGCCGCAGCTCGCAGCGAATTCGCAGCCGCTGGCCGGTCAAAGCGGAGATCGCCTCGCTCACCGCCGCCCTGTTAGCTGAGTCCTCGGCCTTCTTCTTCTTGAACGATGAGCTGGGGGCGAACGCAAGCGTGAGCTCGCCCTCGTGCACCGCGACCGGAGTGGCCTCCTCGATCACCGCACCGAGCAGCGCGTGGTTTGAACGCACGAGATCCACGACCGCCGGCCAGAGCTCCCGCATCGCCTCCGGGTCTGTGGCACTTGCGACCGCAGTGGCCGCCGGGACAGGCCACGCCTGTTCCTCGGGCGCATGCACTTCCGGCGCCTGCTCCACCGGGCCTGCGCCGTTGCCGGCGGCCGGCGGCTCCTTAGCGGCGGGTGGCTCATGTGCAGCCGGTGACTCCGGCGTAGCCGGCGGCTGCTGCGCAGGCGGCGCAGCTCGCGGTGCGGGCACCGCGATGGTCGGCAATGGCACCGCCTGCGGCGCTCCCGACTCCAGGCGTTCGATCCGCGCCAGCAGAGCCTTGGTGGACGGGTCGACCTCCGGGCGTGTGGCCTTCAGCAGCGCCAGCTCCAGCTGGGTGCGAGCGTCGCCGCCGGCGCGCATCGCCTCGGTCGCGGCGGCCAGCAGGTCGAGCAGCCGCACGATGCTGCCCTGGGCGATGCGAGAAGCCTGCTCGGCCAGGCGGACATCGGACTCCTGCGTAAGCGACAGCTCGGTCGGGACCTCGCCCAGGACCTGCACGACCATCAGCTCGCGGGCGCGCGCCTCCAGATCGCCGGCGAAGGCGCCCGGATCGCGCCCGGCGCTCACGCAGCTCTCGACGCACGTGAGCGTCTGCTTGGCATCGCCGGCGTTGACGGCATCGAGCGTCGCAGCGATCAGCTCGCCGTCGGTCACCCCAAGCACCGCCAGCACATCCTGCAGCGCGATCTCCTGGCCGCTGTAGGTGCGAAGCTGCTCCAGCGTGCCGAGCGCGTCGCGGAAGCTGCCGCCGGCGGCGCGGGCGAGCGCAGCCACTGCCTCCGGCGGGATCGAGATCGACTCCGCCTGCGCGGCGCGCCGCAGCACCGTGGAGACCTGCTCCACGCTCGGCATCTGGAAGTCGAAGCGATGGCAGCGATCGATCACCGTCGCCGGCACCTTCTGCGCCTCGGTGGTCGCAAGCACGAAGACGGTATTCGGCGGCGGCTCCTCCAGGGTCTTCAGGAAGGCGTTCCAAGCGGCGGTGGAGAGCATGTGCGCCTCGTCGAGGATGTAGACCTTCGTGCGCCCCGACAGCGGCGCGAAGGCGACGCTGTCGCGCAGATCTCTGATGTCCTCGACCGAGTTGTTGGAGGCGGCGTCCATCTCGATCACATCCAGCGAGCGGCCTTCCGCGATCGAGACGCATGACTCGCAGACCCCACAGGGCGTGATGCCCGCGCCGCGCTCGCAGTTCAGGCAGGCGGCCAGGATCTTGGCCATCGAGGTCTTGCCGGTCCCGCGCGAGCCGACGAACAGGTAGGCATGGTGGACCTTTTGGCCAGCACCGCGTTGCGCAGCGTCCGCACGACGGGCTCCTGCCCGACCACGTCGTCAAAGGTCCGCGGCCTGTGCCTGCGGTAAAGCGATCGGGGCTGCGTGGAGAGGGACTGCGGAGCGCTCGACACCAGACCTGAGTCTATCCCCGCGCCCGCAGTCACCAGCCCCCGCCGGCCGCACCGGCGAGGGTCTGGAGACAAAGCAGAGCGGACCGTGCACCTCGCCTCGAGATCTCTGCACCGGCGCCTTGCGCCGCCTGCCGCTCCGGATCGGGAACTCCCGTTGCGCCTGCCGGTGACCGCTTAAGGCTGCTTCCTTCCGGACCTGACCTGGTTCACGAGCCGACACCGCACGGGACCCGAGCCATCGACGCGCCAAGACGGCGGGGCGACCGGAGCAGGATCCCTCAGAGAGGAATTCGGCCCCGCTTCAGCGGATTGCGGGTTCAGGGCACCGCTACCTCCCCGCCTAGCACGGTCCGGATCGATCGTAGCGTGCGCTCACACCGTCCGGTAGTCTGGGCGCCCGTGAACACCCTGAACATCGACCGCAACGGACTTCTCAAACACATGGTTACCAATCCCAAGCGCAGATACGCACTGGCGCTGGCAGCGCTCGCTGCCGCCGGAGCGATTGCCGGATGCGGCTCGTCGAGCTCAAACGAAATCGATCGCCGTCGGCAGCGAGAACCCGAAGGCGAAGCGGAAGCTCGCCAAACAAGAAGCCCCGGAATCCAGTCGACCTCGAGCGACCACCACAGCGACCTCGACGAGGTGAAGACGCCAACCAGCGGCCCGCTCTCCAAAGAGCCGAAGGTCAAGCCAAGCCGTCCGGCCCGGCCCCGAGCAAGCTCGTGAAAAGGAACTGATCAAAGGCACCGGCGCAGAAGCAAAGGCCGGCGAGTCGGTGACAGTCAACTATGTCGGCGTGCTTTACAAGAACGGCAAGGTCTTCAACGCCTCCTGGGAATCCGCAAGACCTTCACGTTCGTGCTGGGCAGGGGACAGGTCATCCCCGGCTGGGACAAAGGCGTCGTCGGGATGCGCGTCGGCGGTCGGCGCGAGCTGATAATCCCGTCAGCCGAAGCCTACGGCAGCCGTGGATCGCCACCCGCGATCCCGCCAACGCGCCGCTGGTCTTCGTCGTCGACCTGCTGGCAGCCTGAGCGTCTTCGTCAGGCACAGGCCGCTCCCGATCGCCGCAGCCATTGCGGCGATCGGGGCTTTGGTGCGTGCTGCTGGCGATCCTGGTCTCCCGGCCTCGAGTCGCATACCTCCCTCGAATTGAAGCTGCAGCGCTCCCAACTGGCGCTGGTGAGCGCTCAGCTTGAGCAACTGGAGCAGCCGCTGCAGCACGAGGTGATCGCCACACGAGCCGTATGGCATTCGATCGCGAAGGGATTGCCCGCCCATCCCGGATCGAGCCTCGCAGGTCAGATCTCGGTCGCGCGGGCTGCCGCGGAAGCGCTGCCGTCCCCGCCGTTCCTGCAATATCGCCACAAATTGATCGGCCCCGCGGGACGCATCTCTTCCCTCTTTTACGAATTCGAGATGCTTGCCAAGCATGGCTGGGCGCATGTGGATCAGGCCACCGGTTCTCTTCGGCGTGGCCCAGCCAAGGTCGCGAGCTTCGAACGGGTCAACGCGGGCCTGTACATCGACAGCATCTACGACGGCCACTTCGACGCCTCGCTGATCGGCGAACGCGTGCTCAGCAGCTACCGACGCCTCGGCGAACAACATGCGTTTGGCTCCTCGCTCACGCCGGCGCGGGTGCGCTCGATAGCGCTCGCCTACTCGCCGAACGCGATCCGGCTGACACCGCACCTGTGGCAGGAGCTGTTGGCTTCGAGGTGAGCTGCAGCGCGCCGCTCAGACGGAATCCGGTCGCGGGCCGGGGATGCCGCGGAACCTGAACGGCTCGCTGCTGCGACCGGCCTGCACGTACCAGCACTCGCCCGACATCTCACCCTCCAGCAGCGTCAGGACCGTCTGCGCCACCTGCTCGGCAGGGATGATCGGCAGCCCCTCGGCGACCAGTGCCTCGCGAATCGGCTCGATGATCTTCGACTCGGCGAACCCAGGGCAGACGCCGTTGACGCGGATGCCCTCGCTCGCCAGCACAGGACCGAGCGCGCGCACGAGCCCCACCACCGCATGCTTGTTGGCGGTGTAGATCGGGTCGAACACCATCCCTGTCAGCCCCGCCAGCGAGGCGGTGGCGACAATCGCGCCACCGCCCGCCGCCCTGATCGCCGGCAGCACGGCATGCACCCCGAAGACCACCCCATCGAGATTGACGCCCATCGCCCGCCGGTAGGCATCGAGATCGAAGTCCTCACCGATGCCGCACCCGGTGGAGACGCCGGCGTTCAGATGCGCAAACTCGATCCTCCCCAGCCGCTCGCCGACCACCTCCACGGCATGCAGGCACTGGCGCAAATCGCTCACGTCGGCTGCCACGAACTCGGCGTCGAGTTGAGCAGCGAGCTCGGTGCCGCCCTGCTCGTCCACGTCGACGATCGCGACCAGCGCCCCGCGCTCGGCAAGCGCCGTGGCGACTGCGCGCCCGATCCCACTCGCGCCGCCGGTGACCAAGGCCACCCTGTCTTGCACCTCCACGGTCCCCTCCTGACCTCGACTGCTCGTGCGCCTCAGCCTACCTGCTGGTCGGTGAGCGCCTCAGAGTTGCGTTCTGGTGCACCGTGCGGCTCACGCCAGCCGGGTCGCGTGCGGCGATGGTCGCCTTGGCCTGCAGCGAGCTCTTGTGCGCGAGCAGCTCGCGAGCGCGGCGTGAGAGGCGCAGATTCACGCCCTGCGTCTGTCCTCCTTCGATCGCGAAGGAGCCGCTTGCGAGCACGACGCTCACCACGCGCCAGCGACTCGAACGACCGGATCCCTGTATTCGCGTCGTCGTCCGCAGCGTGATCGTGCCCATACAGCGACGCGGCACCTTCGGGCAGCTCAGCCTCGCCTCCACGGTGCCGGAGCGGGCGGCAATCAGCTTCAGGTCCACAAGGGTGACTTCAGGAGGCGCTGAAGCCGTCCCAGCCCCGTTGCCGCCAGAGCCGGCGTTCGATCCCGAGCCAGAGCCCCCGGACCCAGAGCCGCCGCCCGACCCACCGCCCAGCAGCGACCCGGATCCACCCCCGGGCAGGGGTCCTGTGAGGGGAGAGGCACCGGAGCCGGTGAAGTGGATCACGTGCGCGCCGGTGGTGTCATTGCCCGTTATGTGCCATTCGCCTTCCGCCTTGCCTGAGACCGTCGGCGTGAACGCAACCGTCTCACTGACGCGTTCCCCCGGCTTGATGACCGTGCCCTCTTCAAGGGTCGTCGTTGCAGCGAACTCGCCCCCGATCGGAGGCTTGGACTTCGTCAGCTCAACCGCGGTTCCACCCGCGTTTTCGATCGTGAACGTCCTTTCCACGGTCGAACCCAACGCCACTTCCCCATATTCGAGCGATTCGCTGGAGAACCTCAGCTGCCCGGGAGCAGGGGCACCGGAGCCGGTGAAGTGGATCACGTGCGTGCCGGTGGTGTCATTGCCCGTTATGTGCCATTCGCCTTCCGCCTTGCCTGAGACCGTCGGCGTGAACGCAACCGTCTCACTGACGCGTTCCCCCGGCTTGATGACCGTGCCCTCTTCAAGGGTCGTCGTTGCAGCGAACTCGCCCCCGATCGGAGGCTTGGACTTCGTCAGCTCAACCGCGGTTCCACCCGCGTTTTCGATCGTGAACGTCCTTTCCACGGTCGAACCCAACGCCACTTCCCCATATTCGAGCGATTCGCTGGAGAACTTCAAGTCACCGGCCGCGGCCGCACTGCCGGTCAGGCCGATCGTGCCGTCGCCAGCGGTGGTCTGAAGGCCGATCTGGCCTTCGAAGCTGCCCGCTTCCGTCGGCTGGAAGGTGACCGTGATCGTGATCGATGCACCAGGCTGCATCGTGGCGCCTTCGTTTGGCGCCCCTTCGATGCCGAAGGGCGCATTCGGCATTTGCACGTGTTCGATCGTCAGCGCCGTCCCGCCCACGTTGCGAAACGTGGCGCCGGCGGAAAGCACGCTGCCAACGCTGGTGCCGCCGAAGCTGACCAGCGGAGGCGTCTCTTCAAGCTTGGCGGCAATCGCCCGGCCAATCCCGGAGAGCCCGAAGCTCGCGGTCTTGCCGCTCTGCGCTGTGGCTGTCAGCGTGGCGCCGATCGGACCTGTGCCAGTCGGGGAGAAGGTGATCGGCACTTCGATCTGCTCACCTGTTTTCAGCGTCGCCGGCAGCACAATCGAGGGAGTGCCGACTTCGAACTGCGAAGAGCTCGACGAGAGGCTTGTCAAGGTGAGCGGTTCGTTTGCCGTCAGCGTCAACGTCTCTTTGCGTGAGGCACCGACGGTTGTGGTTAGGAACGGCTTCGCCGAGCCCGAGAGCATCGGCGTCACCGGCGAACCGAATGCGAACACATGCCCGTCGCGCGTGCCGACGTAGAGCCGCCCGGCCCCCACACCCGGAATCGAGAACTTCGCCGAGGTGCCGATCGGCGCGCTCCAAGCCAGGTCCGGTTCGCCGTCTTTCGGGACTGGGTAATAGGCTCGCAACTGCGCGCCTTCCCCGGAGCCGCTGGGCGCCCACACCATCCACACCAGCGCCGACCCTGGTTCGGTTTCGTTCGAGGTGATCACTGGCGCGCTTGAAGAGAACCCGAACGGTTCCGCAGAGGTGCCCTGAAGCGAGAGCGCCGGAGCGCCGGAGCCGGAGAGGCCGTAGCTGTAGACGCGCAGGTTGCCAGATGAGCCAGATGCGCTTTCGCCCCCGGAGGCAGTCGGTATGTAGACCCAGCCGCCTTCGCCGGGCCAAACCCCAGGCCGTGACCACACCCCGCCGTATGGGCCGATGCGCTGGACCACGTCGTCAGAGCCGTCGAGCCCCTGCCCCATGCCTCCGAGCTCATTGCGATTGAGCAGGTAGACGTAGCCGTCCTTGCCCACCGCAACCGCAAGACTCGGAATCGAAGGGGTGCCGAAGTACTCGTCTGGCAGTCCGGTCACGCCGCCCGACGCGAAGTCGGCGTCCCAGGTGTCCAGCGAGGCCGCGTCGAAGGGGGCGAAGAAGTCGACCGCCTTCAGCGAGCTGTTCGGCTGAACTTCCAGCTGCACCACCGACTCGCCGAGATTGGTGGGGGGCGAGGTTCCGGGCGCCGGTGTGCTGGGCGCACCGCCGTTGCCCGTGCTGAGCAGGATCCTGCCTTCTCCATCAGAGGTCAGGCCCGCGCCCGACTGCCAGATGCCAGCGCCGTTTTCGGTCTCGTCGGTGACCCAACGCGCCTTGACTTCGCCGGAGGTCGAGACTCCGAAGACCCAGCCGTCCCACGGAGGCGTGTCGCAGTCGGATCCGAACGCGGCGTAGACCACGCCTTTCATCAACAGCAGCCCCGGCCGCTGCAGCTGGGTAGTCGGCGTGAATTCGACGTCAGGCGCATTCTGAGCGTTCCCGACCAATTCGACAGGAAAGCCGGGGGCGTTTTCCCCGTTGCCGACGCCGACCGCGTCCATGTACCAGCGCACCGCGCCCGAGACGTAGGTCTTGTAGGTGAAGTAGGCGAGGTTGGTCGCCGGATCGATCACCGGGGTGGAGGTCACACCCACGTCGGGGCTGAGATCGGCACAGCTGATTTCGCCGGGGTTCCAGGGCGTGCCGAGCGATTTCGACCACAGCTGCTTGCCGCTCGACGGATCCAGGCCGTAGATGTTGTTCTGCTCGGTGGCTATGAACAGCGTCCCGTCGTCAAGCAGCGGCTGAGCGTAGACCTGGCCTTCCACCGGCGCCGACCACAGCTGCCCGAAGGTCCCTCCGGTCACCAGCTGCGGCGTGATCGACGGCTCGTTCGGATACCACCCCGTGCGCAAGTCGTCCCCCGAGTTGGTCAGGCTTGAGCCGAACGATTCAGTGGCCAGCGCCTGGGAGGCGAGCCCCAGCCAGACAGCTGCCATCACCGCGCACGCAACGCAAAGCCATCGCACGGCTTTCCCTGCCTGTGGTCTGCCTGGGCCGCCCTCTAGCCTCAAGACAGGGAGGATACTTGCGAAGACCTTCGCCGGCGCGCCTCACGGCGGAGCACGGCGGACCCCAATAGAATCGGCTCCTGAGGGCGCGTAGCTCAGTGGGAGAGCGCTCGCTTCACACGCGAGAGGTCGGTGGTTCGAAACCACCCGCGCCCATAAAAATCTCTGCAAATAGGCTGTTTTTGAGTGGCACGCGGACGGTGTGAGCGCTCGCTTGAGCGACGAGTTGCCATTCGTTTGCTTTTCCGCCGATGGCTTGTTAGAGCCCTTCTGTTCGCCCAGAGAGCGCTCGCCGTGCATGCAGAAGGTCGGCGGTTCGAGACCGACTACGAGAGCCAACCGGAGTCAACGCGAACCAATTCGCGCAACTTGCTTGCGAGCGGCTATCGCTTGACGATGGGTAGCGGCATCTACAAGAGTCGAGTTCGGCGCGGCGTATATCGCCCCAGGGCCTGGCAGTTGTCCAGCTTTGGGAGGGTCGACCTCTCTGGCCACGGTGTCTCCGCCCCCGCGTAGGCTTCTCCTGGAAGGAACGTGGTCCACGAACAGGAGGCAGGATGGGACCGAGCTGCATATCGTCTTGTGGAATGACGTCGTTCTCATCCGAGGCGGAGATGACCATTCCGGCCCGTGAAGCCGGCCAAGCCTGGTGGAGGGGTCGCCGGCCCCCGTGCGTTGTAGCGGACGAGATCGTCGGCCCAGATGCCATTGCCGATCTCGTTGGCGCGCGGTTCGATACTGCATGCGTCCGGCGGCGAAAGGAAACCGGGATACAGCCCCTCACCGACCCGCTGGCGCTGCAAGCCGTTCTCGCCGGGCGGCGCGCGAAGCTAACAACGCGCGAGATGGCCGAGGCGTGCAAGGTGACCCCATCGGGGATGCGACGCGGCATCCTGCTCGCTCTCGACGCGGGCGCGCTTATCGAGACAACGCGCTTCCGTTACACAACGCATCCGCGTTGGTCGCCAGTGGTTAGGCGGGCTGTGGCCGTGGAGCTAAAGCTCCGCGACTGGAGCCGGGCGTTGCGCCAAGCGATCGCGTATCGGATCTGGGCGAACGCGGCATGGGTGCTGCTCGCCAAGCGCCCGCCCGGGGCCGCCATCGAGGCAGCGTCCGCCGCAGGCGTCGGCCTCGGAACGCTGTCGCCAGACGGTACGCTCACCGCGTGGCTACGCCCGGAGGTGCGAACGATCCGCATCACGCACTGGAGTTCGATCTGGGTGGGCGAGCAGTTGCTCGCAGCCGCTCTCGAACTAGAGGTGCGTCAGCCAAGCATTGATGTGAGCCGGGCGAGCCTCCCCTCGTAGCTGGAGGTGCGCAGCGAGATCGCGCGCGCCTTCTAGGAGGGCGGCGATCCGTTCGCGGCGTTCCGCGAGCTGCGGCGCTGCGACGCTATCGGTAAGCACCGAGAGCGCGTGAAGAGCATGCTGCGACGCGAGGCTCGCGTCCCAAGCACCGCCCCCGCTTGAGATGAGCTGCTGGCAGAACGTGCAGATGCACTGCTGATAGCGCGGGCTTACGGCAATTCGCTGATGCGTCGAGCGCCGAAGCTGGTGGAGGAGCTGACGCTCGAAGTACCACTCGACGCGTGGCGCCGGACGGTTTCGCCGGACGACCTCCGTCGACCGATGCCACGAGCTTCGCGCAACGCCAGCGGTGAAGCCCCAAGCACCCCAGCCGATCGACAGCCATCCCACCAGGCCGCTCTCGATTATCAGCACCCGCCTTCCATCACTCGCGAGCGCCGTCACGACCATCTTCAGCCCCTGCAAAAGCTCCCCGTCGGGGTGGGCGCCTTTCGACCACTGGACATGCAAAGCAACCCCGAGATCATCGGGGAGGTCCGTGAGCTGGTTCAGAAGCGTTCGGCGAAGGGCTCGGTTCGTGAGCCACACCTCATCGATGCACGCCCGTACCATCCACTCAGGGTCTGTGGTCAGTCGCCCTTTATGACTCCGCCGAGCGGCGTCGAGGGCATCTTGCAGCCCATCAGGAAAGTCTGTCTGGTGGAGTGTCTTCCCGGGCACGATCAGCGAGTCGACCCCAAGGGTTCGCTGATCAGCGAGCGCCTCGGCGATCGTGACATCCCACTCTGCCTCGGTGCTTGGCTGTGCTCTGCCGACCCAGGGCGCTGCCGCCACTCTCCCGATCTTAGGACGGTCGAACCGGCAGGCCCCAGGGTCCGCGAGAATGGGCTCCAGCGGAGACGCTTCCGCACGGCCGTCTTCGACGCCTCGCTGTGGCACATGCTCCCACGAGAGCAGTAGGCCCGGAGGAGTCTCCTGTTCACCTTCGCGCGCCTGCCCAACCGGCTGGAGCAGATCGCGATGCTGGTAGGTCTGGCCCAGCAGAAATACCGGAGGCATTGGAAGTGTCACGGAGTTCGCTGGTCGATGGTGCGCTGCAGCTGCGCGATCGCAGCACCTACCTTGGGACGTGCATACGCCTCAGGGTCGAGAAACCCCGCGAGTAGCTCGGCGACGTCCCCGTCCAAATGCCCCTGGACACGAGACCACCTTGGCCACTCGTTGCCTTCGGCACGCTCGATCATCTTCCGACGAATCTGATCCCCCGGAAGAGCCACATCGGTCGAAGCGTCGTAGTACGGAAGCTCACGGGTCAGCAGGAGGAACAGCAGCACTCCAGCTGCGAAGATGTCCGTTCGCTGCACGGCGCGCTCTTGGCGGAGCTGCTCAGGCGCCATGAATGGTACCGTGCCCAGCAACTCCGGGTACCGTGTGATCGAGGTCGCGACGAGGTCACGAACTAGACCGAGGTCCAGTACCACCGCCTCGTCCCAGCGCCCTTCACGCAGCGCGACGTTCGCCGGCTTGATGTCGCGGTGGACGCGATTCGCCGCGTGCAGCGCATTCAGTGCCTTGAGCACCCCGAGCGTGGTCTGAAGAGCCTGGAGCTCGTCCGGCCATTCTCCCTGGCGAAGGCGGGCCTCGATCGTTCCGCCTGGGATGAACTCGCCGCGAATTGCCGCGTGCGTTTCGCTGCCGTCAATTACGCTCAACGTCCCACGGAACTTCATGACATGCGGACTGTCAACCGCCTGCAGAGCCTCGACCTCGCGATCGGCCCTCTCCGGGTCGATGTCTCGCAGGACCTTCACCGCTTCCTCTTCATTGCCCCGCTTCACCCGCCAGACGAGGCCCTGGCCGCCGCCCCCGAGCGACTCGAACTCGTCGACCTCGCCGACTGCCGCCCGGACAGCATCCTCACTCACTCCGTTCGACATCGCGGGAATCCTAGGGGATCGAACGAGACAACGTCATACAAACATCGATAGGTCGGCCAGACTAACGAGCTTGTTGGGGCGCCGTCGATCGCGACGTCGAGACAGGTCGACACCCCGACCTGCGCCCCGTATCAGACAGATTGGCGCTCGCGCGCGAGCTACTCCAGACCATCACTCCGGGCTCGGCAGCTCCTCGATGCGCATGAACGCTGCTGATTGGTATGGGTCATGGGGGTTGGCGGTCTTGAACGCTTCGCCGAATACATTCTCGAAGCGCGCTACGTAGGCACGAGCCTCTCGGGGCCAACTCTCAGGCAGTTCGTCCTCCCTGAACACGACCGTGAAGGCGAGGGCCGTCGTGCGCCCGCCTGGAGGCAGTTCCTCGGCAGGGCGCATCGAACGCACCTCCATGCCGTCACCGTGCTCGCGCTCGATGCCGCAGAGTTCGACGCCGTGGCGGACGTTCAGTGCCACGCCGGTGCCTTCGTTGATAAGGCGGTAGCGGAAGCCGACCTCGCCGGGGCCGAGATCGGCTCCATCGTTGGGGCCTTTAATGGCGCCGCCGTATGTGTGGGCGAAGACGATGGGCTGGTTTTGCGCCCGCGCCGCCTCCCGCACGGCGCGGGCTTGCTCAATGGAGGCCTGGATGTCCTCTCGCATGGCTCGCAGCTCCTCCTCGGCCACATCCCTGATGGCCGTCACCTGGTTCTCCATGGCCCCTGTCTGCCGGCGGCTCTCGCGTATCTGGGCGACAGCCACGCCAGCAAGGATGAGCGTTCCCACCCCGCCGAGGGCGGCGACGTCGGTGTCGGTGATGCCCAGGAGGGCCATGCCTCCATTCTGCGGCAAGGGGCGGATAGTGATCCGCGGGCGTCCGCTGGGAGTACCGCTACGCTGAGTGCCGGCTGCACAGCGTCCGGCTGGTGCGATCACAGGTCAAGACGCAGTAGCTTCAGGTGAACAGTAGGATTCGCCTCAATGGTGTCTGGGCATAAGCCGACGGCGTCTGAGGTCTTGGATGTTATGGATCGACTTCAGCGTGATCGTGACCACCGCGGCGATCTCACTCGCTCGGAAGCGATTTTCCGGGCTTGTGTCGCCGAGGAGCTGCTGGATCTAGATGCGATCGACTGGCTGGCGCAGGCGCTTCAAGAGCTTCATGGAGAGGGCTTGGTGGCATATGGTTCTGTCCACGGAGGCGTGTTGGAGCCATGTGTCTGGGACGGAAGCTGGATCGGCGCGGTTTCCAACTGGCGCGTGACCTCGGCTGGCCGTGCGGATGCGGCGCTGTTCAGACGAGAAAGCGGCAAAGTCTCTTTCGCTGAGATCGCGTTTCAAGACCAGGATCACGACCTCTTCATCTCCCATGCTGGGGAGGATAAGGACTTGGTCGCACGACCCCTTGCGGTTGAACTTGCTGCGCGGGGCTGGAAGGTCTGGCTTGACGAGGTTCAGTTGACGCTAGGCGACTCGCTTAGCAGCGGGATCGATGAGGCGCTCGTCCGAAGCCGGTTCGGTGTTGTCGTGCTGAGCCGAGCGTTCTTTGGCAAACCGTGGCCTCGGCGGGAGCTCGAGGGCCTGACTGCTCGGGAGGTCG
Source organism: uncultured Actinomycetota bacterium (assembly GCA_963805565.1). Lineage (GTDB taxonomy): Bacteria > Actinomycetota > Thermoleophilia > Solirubrobacterales > Solirubrobacteraceae > Palsa-744. Next base: position 836,522 of record CAWDUK010000001.1, read on the forward strand.
CCGCGGGGTCGAAGGTTATCCTGCCGGTCTGGCACGATGTGGACGAGCGTTACCTCGTTCAACAGTCACCCGTCCTGGCTGACAAGGTTGGCGTACGCACCAGCATTGGTTTGGCCGCTGTCGCCGACAAGATCTCCGAAGCACTGGAGCGCGCCGGGTTGCGAGGGGCTGCGGGGCTTGCTCCGGAGCCAGTGCTCCAATCCGCAGAGCCATCGGCACGGCTCCCGATCCCTACCACCAGTGATGAGCAAGCAAGGCTAATGATTGAACGGCCGGATTACTGGGAGTATCGGCTGCTGGCTGGCGTGCTAGTGGCAGATAAGCGCGAACTGGAGGGAAAGTGGGACGACCACGAACTACACGTTCCAAGGGGGCCGCGTCGTGAATTCGCCGGGCCAGAAGTAAGCGACTATCTCAGCCGAGAGCTAGGCTGGCTCATCGACCGACTCAAGCTAGTAAATCGCATCTTTGACGAACCCGCATGGGCACAAGCCATGGGCGCCCGCGGCGAGCCGGGCGATCCGGCGAAGATCGAAAACCTCGCCCGTCGGATCACCAAGCTCTACGAGGACATCCTTGATTGGGCTGCTGCGCTCAGGAACACAAGCGTGTCCGACTCTTGCAAGGAGGCCCGCGAGGCAACCGCCTGCATCGCAGATGCACCCTTGGCTTCGATCCGGGAGTTCGTCGACGACATGGCGCAACAGATCGAACACATCGCGGAAACCGCCGCACGTGCACGAGATGAAGGCGCGACCGAGGAGGCGCCGCTTACGATCACGCTCCCGCTGACGATCAGGGCTGATACAGCCGCTCTTGAGCGCTACCGCGATGCGTCGGTGAAACTAAGTGAGCAATTCACTCTGCAAGACTAACTATTCGGCTATAAAACCATCGATTCGGTATGCGCAGAGATGGTGGCGGGTGCGATCACGGCTGTTGATTCATGCGAACTACCGCTGACACATGTAGCATCGCGCGCTGGTCGACCAAAAAGCGGCCGAGGCCCGGGCTCCTCTCGACGCCCCTCACGCTCTATGGCGTGAAATCGGCGCGGCACGCGAGCAAGCGCCGCCAACGGCACGGCGCAGGTCACTCTAGCTGGGCAACGGTGAGAGCCGCTTCGGCTTTGACGATTCCGATCGGCGTTCCATAACGTGGCGTGATCCGTGCGACCACTGACGTGGTCGTAGACGAGCAAGCTCTTGACGCAACTTGCGGCAGCGCGCCGGATACGAGCGCCTTCAGGCGCTCATGCTCGCCATCGCGGCGGCTCATCTCGCGGGCGTAGAGAGCGAGCGTGAGCGCGGCGGTGGTGTGTCCTATCTGGCTCATTACATACGGGGGAGGCTCGCCAAGGGCGAACAGCAGCGAGGCGAAGGTGCGGCGTAGAGCGTGGGGTGTGATGCCTTCGGGTAGCGGCGGCTGGCCTCTGGATTCAAGCTGGGCGCTTGCTAGCCGGACGGCTCGCGCGAGCATGCGGATGCGTATATTTGAGGAGCCGAGTGGTCGCCCGGATGCGGTCGCGAAGACGAGTTGGTTGCTGGTCGCGTGAATCTGGTCGCGGTGTCGGCCGAACTCGCGACGCAGGATCGGGAGCATGTGCACGATCCGTACCCCGGCCTCTGTCTTTGCCTGCCGGACGCGAATCGTGCCGCGTAGGAGGTCCACATCGCCCCAGCGCAAGGACTGCAGCTCACCGATCCGCAGGCCGGCGAAGATGAGCGTTGCTATCAGCGCTCGCCGCTGGCCGACAGGCGCTCGGCCGGCGAGATCCAGCTCGCGTGCGGCGTCGAGTAGAGCGCTGATGTGTTCGGCGCGATCCAGGCAGGATCGACGTGGCTTGACCGCCGGCAGCTTTCTCTTGCTCCCTTTCGCCGGGTTGCGGTCGATCAGATCGTATTCGACTGCCGTCTCCAGGATGGCCGCGAGCGTGGCGAGCATCTTGTTGATCGACGTGGCTCCAAGCCTGCCTTCCTGGACCCTCGCGAGGCGAAAGCCGTCAACGTCAGAGACCGTGATCTGGTCGATCGGCAAGCCGCTGAAGTGAGCGAGTAGATACTCAATGCGCCATTGGAGGTCGGCTTGGCCGGAGCGTGAGAGGCCTCTTCGATGTCGGCCACCCTCGACCTTCTGTCGCGCAACCCAGCTTCCAGCGAACTGCTCGAAGGACGGCCCGGAGCCTACTCCTCGCACCGAGCGCCGAGACTTGGGTGGCGCCCAAGTTCCCTGACGCACCGCTCGGATGATCAAGGCCATTTCACGAAGCGCCTGATCTCGACTCTTGGCGGGCAGCGTCAGATATCGCCGGCGGCCGGCGAACCAGAACTGCATCCCCCATGAGGCGGGCTTTCCGCTCACATGGGAGCGGTTTTCGCGTAGATATCCGGTAGCTGACCTGCCCATGATCCCCTGGGACATTCCTTCTCAGACATTAGGAAACATAGGACGTTCTTATTCACAAGCATCGTGGAGTTTGCGCCGCCATTGCGCGGAAATCGCGGTATAGCCCGCCGAGGCCAACCTGCTATCCGCCTAGCACAGGACGGAGTTGAAGCGACGGAAGCTGTAGGACCGAGCCGGCAGCGGATCAGCTGATGCGTTGGAAGAACTGCGCGGGCGTCTCGATCGGCGGCTGAGTGCCGGTCAGATCGGTGAGGTCGCGGTCGCCCGTGACGAGCACATCGACGTCGGCCGAGCGTGCGAGAGCGAGCAGATACTCGTCGTCTGGGTCGCGCGTGGAGCCTGAGGGCGGGTCGTCGGGGTCTTGCGCCCACTCGCTGATCAGAAGCAGGTTCGCGAGAAAGCGGTCTATCGCTTCTTGGCCAAGCACGTCTTTGAATGCTGAGCGAGCAAGGACTTCCTCGAGCTCTTCGAAGAGCATCATCGAGATGACCGGCGTCCAGCGTCCATCAACGGCCGCCTGCAGCAGGTCTCCACAAAGCCCGTTGGGTGTGCGAGCCGCCGAGACCAGGACGTTGACATCGGTGACTGCCCTCGGAGCGCTCACTCCGCCGTGTGCTCTGGGCGCTTGGTGGCGTGTGCTCGCCTGACCGCGCGGGTCTCACGGACTGCCAGCGCGATCGACTGCTCATCATCGAGGTCACTGAGCTCCGGGCGCGCACGCAGCTCGTCGAGAAGCCTGCGCATGTCCTCGCGAGCAGCCTCACCACGCCCCTGTTCGACGACATAGGCACGCAGCGCATCCTCTACCAACTGGCTCTCGCTGCGATGCGTCGCCACCGCAGTCATCTTTGCCGCAGTCAGCACACCTTCATCGATGTAGTACGTCGTCTTGCGCCGAGCCATGCGTCCGACGATAGCTCATTGGCGTCAAACCGTCAAGACGCCCGAACAGACGCAGATCGCTCGACGCGACTCGGCACCTACGCACGAATCTCAGAGCACCGCCTGTATGGCCAAGTAGCCCTGCGAGCAAGCCTCACAGCTGGGCCAATGAAGCGCGTCGTTGGCCCAAACCCCGCCCAATTGGACCGAAATGAGCCGAATATGGCATCTGCGGCAGAAGCCGGATTTAGCTCCAGTACAGACGAAATGGCCGATCTACGCGGTGCGACGGTATCGCTTCACACGCGAGAGGTCGCAGGTTCGAAACCCGCCGCGCCCATGGAAAGGCCTGCAAATGCGCTGTTTTTGGTAAGCGTTCAGTCGGGATCTGCACGCCCTCGTTCGCCGTGCCCCGGCGCTCAACGTTGATGAGACAGGCGCGGTCGAGCCTGCCCCGCGAGAGCGCCTGCGATGGGTGCCGCCCCGTGCGGCCCGTCGTACTCGACACCAGCGTTGTTCTGCCCGCGGCCATCACGCCACTCGGCTACCGTCGACGCTTACTCCGATGCGACCGTCTGGGAGGGAGTGGATCCGACGGTGGGCTGAGCTGGTGCTCGGTCCTGCTGCGGCGATTCATTGATCGGCGCGGGCGGAGGCGTCTGTGTGAGCTGCGGTTCGCTGGCGGATTGTTCCTGCGGCTGAGTCCAGTCCTCGGGTGGTTCGATCTTCGCGGAGATGCCCGCGTACTGCTCGAGTAGATAGAGCAGATTGCTGCCACTGAGCAGCTCGAGCGGCTTGTTCTGCGCGAACTCAAAGGACGCCTTGCCGTATCCGCTGGTTGTGACCAAGATGCCCTTGTTTGCGCCCTCGTTCTGCATCGTGCCGAACAGGTCGCGAACCGCGCTCACGCCGACTGTGTTCTTGTAGCGCTTCGCTTGGATAACCACCTTGCCGCCGAGGACCGGCTGCGGATCGTAGGCCACGCAGTCGACGCCGCCATCCCGCGATGGTTGGGTCATACGTGTCTCCAAGCCCATCTTTTCAAATAGGTTGGTGATCAGCGCCTCGAACTCGCCGGGCGTCAGGTCCATCAGGTTGGGGCGCTGATCGATCGAGGACAGGACGTCCGTCTCTTCTACGAATCGTGGATCGACCATGTTGAATTCAAGAACGGGGCGCACCGGTGTCAGCTCCGATGGATTCCGCGAAACCGATGCGCTCAGTCCTTGCAGGCATGCGCCAGGCTCGACACGCGCGAGATCAAGGCTGTTGAACAGGTCCCGCGTCGTGCGAAGCGTGATGAGGCACGGGTGGGTTGGCTGACCCGTGCGCGGATCGATGGTGTCGACATGCCCATTGAACACAATCGATTCGATGTGGCCAGTGCGATCGGCCTGGAACATCTCGTGAACAGTCCGCAGCGTCAGCTGGGCGACGATGCTCGCGTACAGCGCCTTTCGTTGGGTGACGGGACGGGCCTTTGAAGTGATTTCGTCCTTGGCCTTGACGTATCGATATTCGGTGAGCTCGGGCACGATGTCGTACGTCGGTAGATCCATCTCGATCACCAATTGCTTGGACTCTGGGACGTATGCGACCTTGCGCTGCTGCGGAAAGCCATCCGGGTAGCGACTTGCTGCGAGCACCATCGAGCAATAGGTGGTGACCGCCTCCGGGTTGCCGGTCTCATACCGCTCTTTGAAGGTGTCGACTTCCGCGTTTTCGGTGGCCACGCGCTCAGCCTCCGCGCGCACGCGATCTTGGTGGTCACGTTCGGCGTTGGCCAGCGTCGCCTGCCGATCACGCTCAGCCTGAACGGCTTGCGCAAGCGCTTCCTCATATGTCGCTTCGGCCTCGCTCACCGCCCGGGCGTACTTGGCCTTGGTGCCGGGAAGCAGCTTCTGCCAAAGTGATGGCGGACGGGGCAGTTGTCTGTCCTGTGGTTCGATCGGAGTCGCGAGCTTGCCAGGCTCGAACTCGACCGAGGCCGGCTGCTTCTTCAGGGACTCGATCGCAAACGCGACATCTTTCAGCAGAGAGTCAGCCAGGAGCGTGTTGAGTTCATCGACGAACTCGGCTATGTCGCCAGTCTGCTGCTCGGCTTCGTGTGCGCGCTGCTCTATGTAGAGACGCTTCTGCTCCTTCTCGTCCAACGCGCGTTGCCTGGCCGCTTCTCGCTCCTCTCGTATGCGCTGGCGCTCACGAGCACGAGCAGCACGGTCGGCTTCCCGCCGACGATGCTCGGCTTCGCGCTGCATCTGGACCCAAATGCTCCGACGTGCCATCGACCTGCTCCTTACCTCGTACACCAGCTTGCGTCGCAGCCGCAATAATCCTACAGGCTCGAAACTGGACGACGGGCAACGACCGCCGGACAGGCGCGTGGACCGCTACGAGCGTTCGTGCAGCCGGATCTCGACCTCGAGGTTTGGCGATCTCCCGATCCTTCATGCGCAGCCGGAACTCGAGGACGCTCCTTTCGACGCCCCCGGTGGGCCGGAAGCGAGCGCGCTCCACCCGGCGCGCCGCAGTGGACGTGCCGATCGATGGGCTGATCGGCGGAACCGCAACGCTGAGCCAGGCAGTCACGCCCGCATGATCGCCAGGGACCGCCCGTGGCGGCGATATTCTGAGCGTATGTCCCGACTCAAGCGCATCACGTCTGATCCAACGGTTTGTCACGGCCAGCCGACAATCAGAGGGCTGCGGTACACCGTTGAAAGCGTGCTCGAGCTACTTTCGGCAGGCATGACGATCGAGGAGGTGCTCGCCGACTACCCGGATCTGGAGCGGGACGACATCCTCGCCGCATTGGAGTTCGGTGCGCGCACCGCCGGCCGCCGCGTGGTCCCTCTGGCCGCCGCGTGAAGTTCCTGATCGACGCGCAGCTGCCAGCTCGGCTTGCAGAGTTCCTAACCGGAGCTGGACATGACGTCATACACACAATGGAGCTCCCGAATGGGAACCGCTCTACCGACCAGCAGATAGCCGAACTCGCCGACGCCGACGGTCACGAAGGACCGGGACTTCCGCGACGGCCACCTGCTCGCAGGGTCCCCGCGACAGCTCCTCATCATCACCACGGGCAACATCACGAACAACGCGCTCCTGGAGCTCTTCACGCTGCACCTTGACGCGATCGTCGCCTCACTCGATCAGGCCGACCTCGTCGAGCTGTCTCAGGATGCGCTGGTGCTCGGGCGGCGTAGCGAAGACGCCAACGCCTGAACCTCCCCGTTTCACGGAGCTGCGCTTGAGCGCGCCGCCGCCGTGGATCGCACCACCAGGGGTTTCGCGGTTCACCCGCGAAACCCACGCCTAAATACGCCCAAATCGGGCTAAAATCACCTATGCCCCGGCCGGTCCACGATCGCATCACGGGCCGAAAGCCCTGGAAATATGGGCCTCCAGAGCAAGTAGCTCGCTGAGAAGCCTGACCGTTCACACGCGAGAGGTCGCAGGTTCGAAACCCGCCGCGCCCATGAAACGGCCTGCAAATGAGGCATTTTCCCGTGTCTGCCCCTTCGTCGGCGGGCTGCAGTTGATCCACGTCGCCCACCCCGCGGCGAAGCTGCATGCGCGTGCGACTGCTGGGACCCGCCGATCGACGCCGCCAAATATCCTCATGATGGGCCGATCACCCGATGGTGCAGCGGAGAGCCAAGCCGTAGAAGACGGCTATGCACCTCCCGGTGATCATGCCGCTCGTGGTCGTGTTCCCCTGGTGGGCGAAGGCAATGATCGATGCCGCGACAGCGCTGGAGCGGTATCGCGAAGCCAGGTCCCTCCGCCGTCGCCGGCGACGGAACCGCAACGACACGCAGCGGCAGACTGATCGCTGAGCGCGAGCGCTGGCAGCGTTCATCGAATGTCGGCCAGCGGGTATAGAAGCTTGACCGACACGAAAGCGAGCTCACGTGAAAAAGATCCTCGAACTGATCTGCTGCCTGCTGCATCCGATCGCCGTCGTCCTGATCTGGGTGACGATTCCATTCAAGACTGAACTCGGCCTCGGTCAGAAGATCGTGTGGGCGATCCTCTGCATCATCCCGCTCGTGCCCTTCGTCTACGTGCTCACCGGCAATGAGTTCCTCTAGAGCCGGTGAGCGGTCTCCCGCTGCCGTTCTGCGCCGCGCAACACGTCAAGGAAGGCATCGACGATCCGCGGGTCGAACTGGCTGCCGCTGCAACGCCCGAGCTCGGCGAGTGCCTCATGCTCGCTCATCGCGCCGCGATAGCTGCGATCGCTTCTCATCGCGTGGTAGGCGTCGCAGACTGCGATCACCCTTGCAGCGAGGGGGATACGCTCGCCCGTAAGACGGTCGGGGTAGCCCGTGCCGTCGAAACGCTCGTGCGTTGCTCGGATGATTGCGGCGACACCGCGACCGGAGGGTGCCGAGGCGATGATGCGCTCGCCGATCAGTGTGTGCCGCTCGATGAAGGCCCGCTCCTGCGTATCCAGCGGGGTCCTCTTCTTGAGGATTGCGTCAGGGATCGCGGCCTTGCCGATGTCGTGCAGCTCCGCTGCAGCAACGAGATCACGCAGCTCCTCGTCGGAGAGCCCAAGTTGGCGGCCGAGCCTCAGTGCAAGCTCGGCGACCTGCCTGACATGGCTGCCAAGCTCAGGATCGCGTTCGCACAGCAGGCCAAGCAGCACGTCACGCCACTCTGGGTTGGAGGGCTGGTAGAGGCGCATCTTCTGCGCGTATAGGCGCTGATCGGCGATGCGCAGCGCATCATCGGCCTCGCTGGCCTCCGCGCCGAGCAGCACCTCGCCGAAGCTTGCGCCGATCGTGAAGCGCTCGCCGTGCTCGAGCAGTGCTGAAGCCAGTTCCGCAGCACGACTGCTCGGATCGCGATCCGCGTTCACCAGCGCGCAGAACTCGTCCCCGCCCAGCCGATAGGTGCTGCCGTGGGGCTGAGCTGCCTGCTGCAGCCTGCGCCCAAGCCTTGCCAGCAGCACGTCGCCGGCCGGATGCCCGAACGTGTCGTTGTAGCGCTTGAAGCCGTTGAGATCGAACAGCAGCAGCAACTTTGGATGCGCCGGGGTTGCCTGCTGGACCGCGGTTTGGAGGTCCGCCAGCAGCGCCCGCCTGTTGCCTAGGCCGGTGAGCGCATCACGATTGGCGAGCGCGTTGCTGGCAGCGATAAGGCGCACGTTCTCGTTGGATGTGAGCACCACCCGTGCAAGCACGGTCAGCAGCGTGGCGATCGCCAGCCAGGTCGACAGCCGCCCCTCGCTGTTGATGCTGCCGTAGGCAAGCACACCGATCGCGGTCAGCCCAAACAGCGCCGGCGCGGCGACGATCACGCTTGGCGAGGGCTCGCCGAGAGGCTTTGCGCGTTCCGGCTGCCAGGCGGCGTATGCGAGCACGAGCGCAGAGGCAAGCCACAGCGCGTCCAGCGGCGTGTCGACGTTGTAGGTGCCGTGCGCTTCCTGGTAGAGGTAGACGCCGTCGGCGATCGCCATGATCAGAAACCCGAAGGCAATCGTCGAGAATGGGCGTCCCACCCGCCACCCGCTGAGCGCAAGCATCGCCACCAGGACGCCGACGAGCAGCATGTCGGCAAGCGGATAGCCGACCTCGAGCAACGTCCTCACGCCGCTGTGATCGGTGGCCGCGGACACTGGCCCAAGCAGCGTCGCGGCTCCCAGCGACCCGACGGCGAGCATGCCGATCAGACCGTCGAGCCACATGGAGGCGCGAAACTGGCTGAGCCGCCTGCGCCCGAGCAGCACGATCGCGGCATATGCCGCGAGGTACAGGCACACGTAGAGCAGCTGCTGGACCGCCGGCGCAAAGGATTCGCCGATCGAGGAGAGGATTTCGCCGCCTGCGTCGCAGGCCAGCCCAAACCCCAGGATCAGCCATGGCACACGCGAGCTGCGGACAATTGCTCCACGCGCAAGACAGACAGCTGCGCAGCCCGCCATCGTCGCGTCGTAAAGCCAGGTTTCAAAGACAGGGTTGGCTGAGCTCCCGCCAAGACCAAACCCGGTGTGGGCGAGGTCGAGCAGCACCAATGCGAGCAGAGCGGCCAGCCCAAGTCTGACGCCGAGGGGAGCGTTTCGAGGTGCCAACGCAGACAAGGGGGCGCGCATTACGCCTTCATCGACCGTTTGCGCTGATCGATTGAACGTTGCGGTGGCTCGCCGGCGATGAGCGCTTTCAGCACCGCGCCACGCCCCGCGCAGCGCCAGGCTGCTCCCTAGCGCACGCACTCCGCGCGCAGCTCAGGAGGACAGCGCCCGCCGCTCGTGGCCAAGCGCAACGGAGAGGGCGTCGGCGATCTCCTTGACCGTCTCCCCGCGGTCGCCGAACTGATCGAGGTGCAGACGCGTCGCTGGCGCCGACATGCCGAGCGCGCCGACGACCTGCCCGGCGTGGTCAAAGACCGGCGCCGCGATGCAGCGCAGGTCCGGGTCGTGCTCGCGATCGTCACCGGCCCACCCGCAGGCACGGATCCTCTCCAGCTCGGCAACCAGGCTCTCCCCGCTCCCGGTCCCGGCCGCAAGGCCCCGCTTGAGCTCCACCTCAAGCTGCTCCGGCATGTGCGCGAGCAGCGCCTTGCCCACCGCAGTGCGTGGGTAGGGCGCGATCTCACCAACCTGAGAGCGCACCATCACGGCGTTGTGGCCGCTCTCCTGGATGAGGTGCATGGCGCCCTCCTCACGCGGAACGCACAGGTGCGAGGCCTCGTCGGTGAGGTTGCGCAACTGCACGACGTAAGGACTCACGACTTTATTAGTCCTGTGATGGCTTGTCGTTCTAGTGAAGGATTGGGCGTTATTATGTTGAATTGACGGCTGTGGCCGATATCGACGAGAACGCGATCGCTGAGCGGTGGGGGCACATGATCGGCCGCGCGTGTTTGGATGAGCGTCAGCGGCGGTTGTGGGGGGCGTCGGAGGCGGTCTCGTATGGGCGTGGTGGGATCGCGGCGGTCGCTCGTGCGACGGGCATGGCGCAGTCGACGGTGCGCCAGGGGATCAAGGACCTCCGCAGCGATGAGGAGTGGGAGGCCGGGGCACAGCGACGGTCGGGAGCGGGCCGCCCGTCATTGGTGGATGGTGATGAGACGTTGATCGAGGATCTCGAGGGGCTGCTTGAGCCGGCGACGCGCGGGGATCCGGAGAGCACGCTGAAGTGGACGAACAAGAGCGCCGCGACGCTCGCGCGAGAGTTGCAGGCGCTGGGGCACGAGATCGTTGACCGCTCGGTGCTGCGTTTGGCTGATCGACTGGGGTTCACGATGCAAGCGAACCGCAAGACGCGCGAGGGTGCTGATCACCCCGACCGCGATGCGCAGTTCCGTTACATCGATCAGATCGTGAAGGCCGCGCTGGCGGCCAAAGAGCCCGTGATCTCGGTCGATACCAAGAAGAAGGAGCTGGTCGGAAACTTCAAGGCGGTCGGCCGTGAGCGGACACGCACGGGCCAGCCGGTCAAGGTCAACACGCATGATTTCCCCAGTCACGCGGTCGGGAAGGCCGTCCCCTACGGCGTGCTTGACATAGCCCTCGACGAGGGTTACGTGTCGGTTGGGGTCAGCGCCGATACCGCGCAGTTCGCGGCGGCGAGCATCCTCGCGTGGTGGGAGCAGCTCGGCGTCGAGCGCTACCCGCACGCCAGCACCTTGACGATCACCGCAGACTCCGGGGGTTCCAACAGCGCCCGCGGCAGACTCTGGAAGACCGAGCTGCAGCGCCTGGCTGACCTCACCGGTCTTGATATCTGCGTGCTGCACTACCCGCCCGGGACCAGCAAGTGGAACCGGATCGAGCACAAGCTGTTCAACCAGATCAGCATCAACTGGCGCGGACGGCCACTGACCAGCTACCAGACGATCATCAGCCTGATCGCCGCCACGAGCACCAGCACAGGTCTGAAGGTCTACTCCCGCCTCGACGAAGGCACCTACGAAAAGGGCATCAAAATCACCACCAAACAGATGGCCGCCGTCAACCTCCACCGCCACGACTTCCACGGCGACTGGAACTACACCATCAAACCGACACAACCCACCAACTCATAAAGTCGTGAGTCCTAAGGGACTGCCACCTGGACCAGGGCGGTGCGGACCACGATCCTGCCAGCCAGCGCGACGAGCTTCATCGTCACCGTGTGGCGACGTTGCGGGTCGGCTGCGCTGAGGTAGCCCTCCGCCTCCAGACGGCCCATCAGCCGACGAGCGGTGCGCGGATGAACGCCAAGTCTCTCTGCGAGATCGATGCTGGTGCCTGGGCTCGTCGCGAACAGCTCCAGGGCCCGCAGCGTCTGGGCGACCCGGTCTGCCTCCCGGTCCTCCGCAGCCGCCTCGGCGGACGATCGCTCGACGCGTCCACTGGAAGGGATGCGTTCACGGTCGGCGCTCATGCCACAAGCGACTCTTGGCTGCGGCGCTCGTCGTGGCCAAGCGCCCGCGAGAGCTCGGCGGCGACGGCGATCACGATCTCGGCCACCTTGGGCACGTCCTCGGCACCCATGCGACCCGCAGGCGCTGAGACGCCAACCGCAGATATGGCCTGGCCGTAGCTGTCCATCACTGGCGCAGCTACGCAGCGCAGCTCAAGGTCGTTCTCGCGGTTGTCGACCGCATACCCGCAGGCACGCACCTTCGTGAGGTCGAAGAGCAGGTCGGCCGGCTCGACCAGCGTGTACGGCGTGTGGCGCCGCAGCCCGCCTTCGAACACCCGCTTGAGCGAACCGACCCGATGCGCAAGCAGCGCCTTGCCCACCGCGGTGCAGTGATAGGGCACGATCTGGCCCACCGCCGGCTTCACGGTCACGACGCTCTCACCGCTCTCCTCGACCAGGTGCATCACGCCGTCATCGCGGGGCACGCAAAGGTGGGCGGCCTCGCCGGTGAGGTCGCGCAACTGCACCACGTGCAGGAACGCAAGCTGAACGAGGTCCGCGCGCTCGACCACGGCGCCGGCGAGCCCCACGAGCTTGAGCGTAGCCGCATACCGAGGGCGCCGCTCGCCCACGATCGTCGCATAGCCAGCGTCCACCAGCGGCGCAAGCAGCCGCCTCGCGGTACGACGGTGGATCTGCAGCGCGTCCGCGAGCTCGGCCTGCGTGAGCGGGCGTTCGGCGAGCAGCTCGAGCGTGCGCATCGTGCGTGTCACGTGATAGGGCTCGAACTCGGGCATCTTTTCCTCCTGCAATGCATGCTCTCGAGCTTCACTGGATCCCCCGATCGAGTGAGACTGCTCAAGCTCCGCTTCCCGACAAAGAAAATAGAGGAGAGATCGTGACGTCAACGTATCATTCCTGTCCAGATTTGACCAAATTGGGCGCGCGGCAATAGCGTTCGGCTCCTCGCAAGCATCGCCAAAGGACAGACGACGGTGGGATTCGACTCGCGAAGCCAGATGAGGGACCGCGCCGATGCAGGTGAGACCCTTTGCGGCACCGTGCTCAGCTCGGCGGACGCCGTGCTGGCGGAGATGGTGGCGGCCAGCTTCGACTTCGTCTGGATCGACCTCGAGCACAGCGCCCTCACGGTCCGCGACCTGCAGATCCTCACTATCGCCGTCCAGGCGAGCGGCTGCGTGGCGCTGGCACGCCTGCCTCACTCCGACAGCGAGCTTCTCACCGCGGCGCTTGACGCCGGCGTCGACGGCCTCGTCGCGCCGCGCGTCAGCAGCGTGGAGGAGGCAGAGAGCTTCCTTGCAAGGCTCGCCTACCCGCCCGCCGGGCGCCGCGGCTTTGCGCCACGGAGGGGCAACGCCTTTGGAACGGCTTTGCGAGGTGCAGGCCATCCGCCCCCGATCGGCGTCGTGCAGATCGAGACCACCGAGGGCCTGGAGAACGTGTCCGAGATCGCAGCCGTGCCTGGCGTCGACTGGCTGCTTGTCGGGCTCGCCGACCTCTCCTTCGAATTGGGCGCGCCGCTGCAGCCGGAGGCTCCACTGCTGAGCACCGCGGTCGAGCGAGTGCATGATGCGGCGGTGCGGTCAGGAGCGCGCGTTGGGCTTGCCGCCTCGGGCAACGAGCAGTCGCTTAGGCGGTTGCTGAGCCGCCGAGTGAGCATGCTGCTCTACTCCTCTGACGCGCGCCTGTACGCGGAGGCAGTGGCGGCCACTCGCAGAACCGCAGGTGCGGCGCTCGCGAGCGCGCGGAGTGAGTGGGAGGCTAAGAACCCGCTTCAGAGTGAAGGGTCGAGCAATTCGACCCTGAACCCTCAGGTTATGTCCCCGGGTCGGGGAGGTGCCCTCTCGATTCGAGATCAGTGATCAGTTGTGGGCGGAGATCGAGCCGCTAACGTCGCAAGGCGGGAATCCACGCGGCTTCACAGGCGGACTTCGCGGAGTTGAAGAACCGCATTCGCGGCGGAGATATCGTCACTGACATCGATCCATGTCGTGATGGTAAGCCGATATTCCTAGGGGACAATCCGCATAACTCTACACAGAGGAGTTTAGCCGTGTCGCAATCAGTTGTGTTCAACCCATTGTCGGTGGTGGGTACGGAGGATCCGTGGAGCCTCTATCGCCGACTACGAGCCGATTCGCCGCTGCACTACTCTCCCGAAGCCGACGTCTGGACGCTCTCGCGGTTTGCGGATGTCCAAGCTGCCGCCCGCGATTGGCGCACCTTCTCATCGGCACCGAGCGTCGACTTGGACCAGACAGGTAGCACCTTCGGAGTGGCGAGCATGTTTGACGTCGACCCGCCGCTACACGACCGTTTGCGCCGTCCCTTGCAGAGTTCATTTTCGCCGCGTGCGATAGCGGAGCTCGAGGAGTTCGTGCGGGCCGCGGCGCGTCGGCTGCTTGAGCCCCTTCTGTCCGGTGAGGAGATCGATTTCGTTGAGGCATTCGCTTGGAGGTTGCCCCTCGTGGTCGCCAGCGCGCAGCTAGGGGTCGACCCGGATGATGAGCACAGGTTTGGTTCTCTCCTGCACGCACTCCTGAGCCGCAATCATGGCGAGCGGATGATCCCTCCCGAAGCAGTTGAGGCTGGCCGAGATCTCCTCGCGTTTTTTGCGGATCGGCTTAGCGCCTGGCGCGACTCTTCCTCGTACATAGGACTGATCGTCCCAAGCCTGATCGGGGCTTTGGATCAGCACACGCTTTCGGAGGAGGAGGTGGTCTCGCTCGCCACGATGCTCGCCGCGGGCTTTACAGAGACTACCTCTGGCCTCCTGGCGTCGATGTGTCGCCTATTCGCCGAATATCCCGACCAAACCGAACGGTTGAGGGGCGAACCTCAATCGTTGGTACCTGCTATCGAGGAGATACTCCGTTTTGAGCCACCTGCGCATTTTCTTGTGCGTACGGTGAGCACTCCCTTCCAGTTGCACAGTGAGCAGCTCGCCCCCGGCGCACGCGTCGTCCTTTTGTTCGCGTCGGCCAACCGCGATGAGCGTCGATGGGAGTCGCCCGACACGCTCGACCTGTTCCGCCCCTTTCAACGCAACGTGGCGTTCGGGGAGGGCATTCACCATTGTCTCGGTGCTCCGCTGGCTCGACTCGAGGCTCGCATTGCCAGCGAGCTGCTGCTGCAAAGCACCGCGGAGATAGAGCTTATCGGTAAAGAGCAACGCTGGTATCCCACCCACGGGACACGGGGCTTCAGCGAGCTTCGGGTTCGCCTTCGCCCGAGCCATGCCTCGTCCCAGGCCCCGGCGACCATGGTCTGATGACCCGGGAACGTGCGATTAGGCTGCCGTCTGTCGTCAGTATCAACGTTTCGGAGTGCTGGGCGGGTTGTCCGACCGAGCCGGTTGGTTCTCCGGCTCGCGGCCTCCACGCCCAGACCGGTGATCTCGGGCTGCGCGTGGCCGGCGAACACGGCTCCGTAGGCGCCGCGATGGTCCATCGATCGGTCTCGCGCCGTCGACCGTCCCAATCCATCCCCTTGGGCACCGCGTACACGGCCGAGGAGATCTTTCGCTTCGCCTTGTTCACCTCGACTAGCAGCACGTCGGCGGCGTCTCGCATTCGCGCACCTGTGCGCTCGTCATCAACCCGGTCGCGGTGGTCGCGCGCCACGAGAGCAGCCTGACTGTTCGCCTCACCGTCGCCATCATCTGCTGGCGACTCCTCAGATAGATGCAGATGTCAAAGAACCCCATTTCGCCGGTGATCTCTATACGACAAGCTCGCCTCCGTCGATTCTCACAGTTGTGCCGCTGATGAACGCGGCCGGGTCGGAGGCGAGAAAGGCAAACAGCGCGGCGACCTCGTCGGGCCGGCCCATGCGGCCTGCGGGTATGTTGGCTCTGATCATGGAGTCCCTGTAGTCGTCATATGGCACTCCTTCGCGGTCGCTGAATACGTGGATGTCGGCGGCATTCAACTCCGTGTCGATCTGACCCGGGGCGACGGCGTTGGCGGTGATGCCATGGGGGGCAAGCTCGACCGCCAGTGCCCGCATCAAAGACAGCACACCTCCCTTACTGGCACAGTAGGCTGTCGCGCTCGGCTCGCCATGCAAGCCTGCGATGGACGCAGTAGCAAGCAGACGCCCACCGCGACCGCCTCCGACCATCGCCCGCGCGGCGGCTTGCAGGGTCACCATCACACCCAGCAGGTTCACCCTGAGGACCGCCATCCAGGACTCGACGTCGCCGTCGAGGAAGTCCTCGATCCTTCCCACCCCAGCGTTGGCCACACATATGTCAAGACCGCCAGTCGCCATCGCCGCCTCGACGGCCGCACCCATGCTGGCTGGCGCACTCACATCTCCCGCCAGCCATTCGATCGATCCACCGGCACCGGCGCGCAGTGCAGAATCGATGCTCAGATCGACTGCAACGACATGCGCACCATCGGCCGCAAAGCGTTCGACGGTCGCCAATCCAATCCCCCGCCCCGCGCCCGTCACTATCGCCGTCTTTCCTTCAAGCATCTTCATAGAGTCACGTTCTCCCGTCATGGTCGCGAGTTCCTGTTTGCAGCCGCAGTCGCCGCAAGGTCCACACCCTGCTAGGACCCTTCCTCAGTTGAGCGAGGCTACGAGCCGATCGCCACGGCTGCCCAGTCGACAGGCGGCGGCGGCTCAGCGGGCAGCACCCGTCGCAACAGCTCAACGGACTTCTGCAGTGTGTCATCGGGCGTCATGAACGGGTCCTCGCACTCAATGCTGAGAGCACCGGAGTAGCCTACGTTACGCAGTGCGATCACGAACTGGCTCCAGAAGAGCTCCGAGTGGCCGTAGCCCGGTGTGCTGAAGACCCATGGACGCCTGTCCCAGTGATCGTAGTCCTCTGCGGAGAGAACACCATGAAGCTTGATGGCGCGCTGGTCAAGCCTCGCATCCTTGATGTGACAGGTCCAGATCCACTCGCCCGCATGTTCGATGAATGTCGCCGGGTCCACACCCTGCCACCACATGTGCGACGGGTCGTAGTTCATCCCGATCGTCTCACCCACCGCTTCACGGAGCCGCATGAAAGTCTCAAAACTATAAACAGCATCGCCGGAGTGCGGCTCGACGCAGATCTTTACGCCGTTCGCCTCAGCTACCTTCGCCGCCTCGCGCCAGTACGGGATCACGCGCTCCTTCCACTGCCACTCATAGGCGTTACGACGGTCGGGGAGCGTGGACTTAATGACCCAATTTGGCACTCGATCGGCCGGGCCTCCTCCAGGACAGCCGGCGAGCAGGCTGACATGAGGGACGCCCAGCTTACCAGCAAGCTCGCAGGTGGCAACAAAGTCGGCGTGAATCTCAGCAGCCTCGGCCTCGTCTGGATGCAGCGGATTGCCATGGCAGGAGAACGCGCACAAGCGCAGGCCACGCACTTCCATGCTCTCGCGGAAGCGCCCCATGACATCGCTATCCTTGTTCACCTCGACCGGATCGAAGTGCCGCTTCGGGATGTGTCCTCCTCCGCATGCCTCTATCGCGGAGATGCCGCACCGCACAGCTGCATCCAGGGCATCCTCCCACGATCGGTCGAGCATGCTTGCTGACATGAATGCGATCTCCATCACGGCTTCCTTTCGATCACCGCCAATCATCTTCTATAATCCGTACTATACAGCAATTGCACATTGAGCGCTATCACGAGTTTGGCATCGTCCATTCATGTGGCGAGTTTTACCTTCAACGCCCACTGCCCCCATAGCAGCGTCCATCCAGTGAACGAGGGGAAGGCGTACTTTTCAGACAGAGCCACAAACGTGGCGTGGGTATAGAGCGGCCAGTAAGGGGCTTCTTCGTTCGTAATCTTCAGAAGCTTACCTATCATCTGCAGACGCCTAGCCTTAGCAAGGGTTTCCACTGATTCCGATAGCAGTTTATCCACTTCCGGGTTGCGGAAATTAGCGCTATTCAGTCCAGACCCCGGCGGGTGTATCGCGCCAGGTGCGATAATCGACGACGTTATTCCTTCTGGATCTGGATAGACAGAGTAAATTTCGGTAATCAAGAGCTTAGTGGCGCCGTTGAGCGTCGTCGTCATATCGGCCGGCGGCACCTCATCGACGTGAGCCTCGACCCCAATCTTCGCCAGATCCGAAGCAAGAATTTCAGCGGAGGACACGAGGCTTGCCGCGGTCTGTTCTACCGCGATAGTCGTACTGAACCCATGTGGATAGGGAGACTTTGCCAGTTCCTGCTTTGCCTTCGCAAGATCGAATGCATACGTCGGCAGCGAACTGACGAGGCTATTGACTTCGCTCTTCGAGCCGAGGCCCTCGAAGATATTCACCGGCATGATCGTCGGGTCTTCGGTGGCAAATCCGCCAGGATAGAGAGCGTTGATCATGCCTTTTACGTCAGTCGCATATGCGAGCGCGCGCCGTACGTGCACATTGTTGAATGGAGGCTTAGCGGTGTTGGCACTCACGTAGTCGACCGTGGTTCCAGGTGCCCTCAGCGAGTGGACGCCCGGGATATCCGCAAAAGTCTTCGGCGAGTAATAGGCAAATGCGCCATCGATCGCACCTGAGCGCATCGCGAGCGCCATCGATGCTTCGGTTTTGAACAGGTCGATCGTGATCTTTTCTGCGGGCTGCCGCGGTCCCGTCCAGTAAGGATTGCGGGCGAGCTGCACATTGGCTTCCGGCTGGTAGCTGTCGACCTTCCACGGGCCGGCTCCGATCAGCATGTGGCCCGGCGTGCCCAGTGCTTTTTCACCGATTTTTTCTGCCGACGCCTTTTCGATCACTTGGCTGGTGAATGCCACGACATCTTGGAAGATCGCGTTTGGTTGCTTGAGCTTGATTACGACCGTCGAGCTATTCGGCGCAGAGATTGAACTCGCGTCTTCCCAATAAGATTTGGTCCACGATTCCTTCCCCGAAACATTGCGCTCCAGCGAGAAGACCACGTCCGCGGCGGTCACGGGTTTACCATTGGAGAACTTCACCGACTTGAGGTGATAAACGTAAGTAGTCGGATTGGGTTGTTCTACCGAGCTCGCAAGGCCAGGCTTGACGCCTTCCGGCCCAAATTCCATCAGATTGGTTACGACCAGCCCCTCGATAGATGCAAGTTGGTTAGAGACATTCCTCGTGATATCGAGCGCTCCGGGGAAGGTGATGAACCCCCACCGCAGTTCAGGATATGGCTTCGAAGAACCGCTGCTGCTAGACACCGTCTGGCCTTTGCCGCTGCCCCCACATCCAGCCGTCGTGATCGCCAGGGCGGTCACGAGACCAATACAAAGATACTTCCTCATTCCACTTCCTCCCACTAGAGTCGATCCGACCGTGCTTTGCGATCACTTGGCGATCTCACCCATAGCACGAGGTCTGTGTCGGAGATCGTTGGCTGAAGCCGGTAATCTCGATGTAAGCACGGCTAGTACATCATCGATCTTTGGGCCTGTCAACGTATCAAAGCTGTCACTCAGTTGACGACTGCTGACACGCTGCCTATGTTCGGTAAGAAGATGCTGAATGAGAATTACACAGCCGGCGACTTGCGGGAGGAGCCTCTACGACTTACTGATCGCGTACGGCTCACCGCTGGCCAGGCGACGATCCGCTACCTCGCAGCCCAGTGGAGCGAACGCGACGGCGTGCGCCGGCGGGTGATACCGGCTACCTGCGGGATCTTCGGCCATGGCAACGTCTGTGGCATCGGTCAAGCGCTCGAGCAGGACGACGGCTCCATGCCCTATTACCAGGCCAAGAACGAGCAGTCGATGGTGCATATGGCGATCGGCTTCGCGAAGGTGAATGACCGCCTCTCGACGCTCGCGTGCAGCGCCTCGATCGGCCCAGGCGCGACGAACATGGTGACTGGCGCCGCGACCGCAACGGTGAACCGCGTGCCAGTGCTATTGCTGCCCTCAGACACGTTCGCGAATCGCTTGCAGGGACCGCCGATGCAGGCGCTCGACGATCCCGCGGTCGGGGACCTGACGGTCAACGACTGCTTTCGGCCCGTCAGCCGCTTCTTTGATCGCGTTTCCCGTCCTGAGCAGTTGCTCACCACCCTGCCAGAGGCGATTCGCACGCTGCTCGATCCTGAGCGGACGGGCGCTGTGACCATCTCGCTGCACCAGGATGTGCAAGCTGAGGTCTACGACTTCCCGGCTGCGTTCTTCGCTGAGCGCACCTGGCATATCGCGCGGCGGCCACCGGCATATGCAGACCTGGCACTCGCAGCATCCGTGCTGCGCGATGCACGTCAACCGCTGATAATCGCCGGCGGCGGTGTGCACTACTCTGGCGCGCGAGAGGCGCTTGCCGCTCTCTCTGACCGCTTCGGCGTCCCGGTCGCCGAGACCTCGGCCGGCAAGGGCGCGATGCCAGGCGGACGCTTCGCCGTCGGCGCGATCGGCCACAGCGGCACGCGCGCCGCGAACGCGCTCGCCGAAGTCGCAGACGTCGTGGTGTGCGTGGGAACGCGTCTGATCGATCTCACCACAGGCTCGCATTCGCTTTTCCAGCATCCTGACGTGCGGTTCGTGGCGGTCAACGTGTCCTCCGCCGACGCTCACAAGCTGGGGGCCACGCCGATCGTCGCCGATGCAAAGCTTGCACTGGAGGCGCTGACTGAGGCGTTGGAGCAGGCGAAATGGTCTACACCAGAGGACTGGAGGTTGCAGGTCGACGATGCGCAGCGGCGCTGGCAGGCCGACCTCGCACAGGACCTTGCCGTTCACGATGGCGAGCGCATGACCCAGGGCCAGGCCCTGCACACGCTCAATCGCGGCGCCCACTCTGAGGACATGCTCGTGGTGGCCTCCGGCACCCCGCACGTCGACATTCACAAGATCTGGGACACAAGACAGGGCGCCCGCGTCCTGATGGAGGTTGGCTTCTCCTGCATGGGGCACGAGATCCCCGCTGGAGTCGGCGCCCGGCTCGGTGCGCCGGCAGCCGGCGAGATCTTCGTCGTGATCGGGGACGGCACCTACCTGATGGGGCACAGCGAGCTGGTCACCGCCCTGCAGGAGGGATTGAAGATCACCGTGCTGCTGCTCGAGAATCACGGCTTTCAGTCGATCCACGCGCTGCAACGCGGTCGCACCGGCCGCAGCTTCGGCCTGGAGTTTCGCTCTCGCGAGCAGGACAGCCAGCGCCTTACAGGTCCCTACATTCCGATCGACCTTGCCGCCAACGCGGCCAGCTACGGATGCGCGGTCTTCCAGGCGGACACGGTCGAGCAGCTCGCAGTCGCACTGGAGGCCGCTCGCCGACAGCCAAAGCCGGCCGTGATCGTGGCGCGGGTCGAGCCGCATCGCCTCACGCTCGACTCTCGGTGCTGGTGGGACGTCGGCGTCGCGGAGACGTCCACGCGCGAGGAGACCAACGCCGCGTTCGCCGAGCACGCGCGCGGTCGGCTGCTGCAGCGCTACTACGGCTGAGCCGGCGTGCGCATCCTGGCCACTGACCCGGTGCCTGCACTGGCCCGCAAGGCATTCGCGCCACTCGGAGAGATCGAGCTCGCGGCGGGACTGGACGTAGACGCGCTCGCGGGCGCGGAGCTTCTGATCATGCGCTCCGGGCGGATGCCCGCCTCGCTGATCGAACAGCTTCCCAGTCTGCGCGTGATCGCGCGCACCGGAGCTGGCATAGACAATGTCGACATGACAGCAGCATCACGCCACGGAGTCGCGGTCATCTACGCTCCCGGCGTCGGCGCACGCCCGGTGGCCGAGGGCACGCTCGCGATGATGCTCGCGGCGGCCAAGCAGCTCGGCCAGTTGGGAGCCCTGGTGCGAGAGGGACGCTGGGCGGAGCGCTACCGGTTCGCCGGGCTCGATCTGCTCGGTGCCACGCTCGGGATCGTGGGGCTCGGCAGCATTGGCCGCGAGGTAGCACGCCTTGCCGGTGCGCTTGGCATGCACATCCTCGCCCATGACCCGGCGCCACAGACAGGTTTGGAGCAGGAGCTGCCCGACGTGCAGCTCCTGCAGCTGCCGCAGCTGATGGCTCGCTCCGACGTCGTCTCGCTGCACTGCGGCCTCAACGACTCGACGCGCGGCATGATCGACGCGGCGCTGCTGGCGCAGGCCAAGCCCGGGGCGATCCTGGTCAACGTCGCGCGCGGAGGGGTGATAGAGAGCGAGCAGGTGCTGATGGATGCACTCGACCGCGGGCAACTCTCGGCGATCGCGCTCGACGTCTTCTGGTCAGAGCCGCCAAGTCCCGACAGTCCTCTGCTGCACGATCCTCGCGTCATATGCAGCCCCCACTCGATCGGCCTCACGCGCATCTGGAACGAGCGCGTGTTCACGACCCTCGCGGCCGGCGCAGCTGCCGCGTTGCGAGGAGAACGCCCCGATCACATCGCCAATCCCGACGTGCTGCCGCTGCTCGCAGGGTCTGCACGATGAGCGACCCGGCCGGCCGGGTCGCGGTGGTGACCGGCGCCGCACAGGGAATCGGCCGCGCCGCCGCCGAGGGCCTGGCAAGGGAGGGCAACCGCGTCGCGATCCTCGACCGCGATCTCCACGGCGCGCAACGGACCGCGGCGAAGCTGGCGGCCGACGGCCTGGACGCCGCGTCCTTCGGCTGCGACGTCTCAGACTCAGCACAGGTCACGGCCGCATTCGCCGAGGTGAAAGCGCAGTTCGGCCAAATCGACGTGCTGATCAACAACGCCGGCGTGAACGCCGCCTTCGATCTCATCACGATGTCCGAGGACGACTGGGATCGCTTCTTTGCGATCGACCTGAAGTCGGCGTGGCTGTGCGCCAGAGAGGCGGTGCCAGACATGCGCGAGCGCGGCGGTGGAGCGATCGTCAACGTCGCCTCGATCCACGCAAGCATGACGCGCGCAGGGATGTTCCCCTACGCGGCCGCGAAGTCCGGGGTTGTCGGGCTGACAAAGACGATGGCCATCGAGCTGGGCGGGCAGGGCATCCGTGTCAACGCGGTCTGCCCCGGCTACATAGCTACGGAGCCGGTGATCGCGAAGCTGCAGGCCGAGCCTGATCCGGTACTCGCAGAGCAGCGCGTGCGCGCCAACCACCCGCTTGGGCGGATCGGAGAGCCCGACGAGGTCGCAAGCGCGATCGCCTTCCTGGCGTCGGAGCAGGCGAGCTTCATCACAGGCGCCACGCTCGCCGTCGACGGTGGGCTCAGCGCGCGCTTTGCGACTTGACGCGCGACGCGAGGTGAGCACTCACCCCGCGCGCCCGCTCGGCTCTCTGTGTTGCGAGTTGGCGGCGTACTCGGCGAGATGGCGCTCGACCGTGGAGAGATGCTCGGTCATCGCCGCACGCGCCTTCGCGGCGTCTCCTTCGGCGATCGCAGAGAGGATGCGGGCGTGCTCCGGCAAAGAGCCTTCGATTCGCTCCTCCGGCCGCGAAAGCGCCGGACGGGCCTGGCGCAGCGTGTGCTGGATCGGCTCCACCAGGCGCATCAGGACGCGGTTGTGACTGGCATCGACGACGCAGCGGTGGAACTCGATGTCGGCTGCATGGAACGTGCGCTCGGCATCGGCCGTGAACGGTGCCCGCTCGGCCGCGTCGACCATGCGCGCGTAGGCCTCTGACATGCGCGTCAGCTGCTCGCCCGTCACGCGCTCGGCCGCCAGGCCGGCCGCATCGATCTCGATCAGCTGCCGGCAGTGAAGCAGCTCCGCCAGCGCGGCCGCCGCCCCCCCGCTGGCGACCAGCGCCGCCATCACGTCCGGGTCGAGCACATCCCAGCTCGAGCTCTCTGTGACGGTCACGCCGCGGCCCTGCCGAACCTCGACCAACCCGCGTTCCTCCAGCCCGCGGATCGATTCCCTCACGACACCGCGACTGACTCCGAACCTCTTTGCCAGCTCCGCTTCGCTTGGCAGCTGATGCCCAGGCCCAATAGCGCCTGAGCCGACGTCGACGAGCAGCAGCCTCGTCACCCGCCGATGCAGACGTGGCGTGTTCGAGCCAGACATCAGGCCAAGTACATCACGCCTCTCAGCGACGCGCGAGCCGGCGTCCGCTCTCGGTGTTCGGCGGCGTGTAGTTCAGCTCGTAGTGGTGGTAGAGCGCCGACTCGTCGGCCTGGGAGAGCTCGTCTCCATGCTGCTCGATGTTGGGCGCCGACTCGACCTGCTCCTTGGTGACCGCCACCTGCAGATCGTCCGGACCGACGTTGATCCCACCGAGCGGCACGAAGGTCAGGTGGCGGTTGATGAAACCTTCCTTGACGGTGGCGAACTGCGGCTCGTCGTTCTCGACGTCGACGTATACGTCCTGAAGCTTGCCGATCTTCTCGCCATCGCGGTCGATGAGCATCTTGCCGTGCCAATCGGCGACGTTCCACTCGGCGTCCTGCTGGTGCTCGGTCATCCTGGAAGCCTCCTGTGTGTCACTGTGCGCTGCAGCTTCAAGTCTAGACACGGTGCTTGAAGGACCAGGCAAAGGTGCGGCGGTGCGAAGATTTTCGAGCCCGCAAGTCGGACGCGGTAGAGTCGGTAGTGCGTCCGGTGAGCCTCAGCTCTTCTCGCTCTCCGGGCAACATCCTCATTCAGAAGGGTAGAGAGGCGGTTGGCCATGGCCACCGCAACAAGGAAGGCTCACGCCACAGCTGGCGTGTCAGAACCAGCCTCGCTGGCTTTTCGCACCTATCGAGACAACGGCGAGCACTACCATTGGGAGATCGTCGACAGCGACGGCGCAGTCATCGCTCAGTCGGGGAATTTCGCCTCCCAGGATGACGCGGAGCGCGCCGCACGCGAGGTGCACGAGCGCGCCCGCTGCGCGCCCTTTGAATCACAGGTGGCCGAAGAGCGCCATACCGCCGCCGCGTGATGTCCCGCCTGCATCTCAGCTGTCCGGCGTGCCGCATCCGCGTACGCGCGAACGACCCGGAGATCGCTCTCCTGGAGGATCGTTGCCCGATCTGCGGCGCCACGCTGAGCCCGGCCGCCTCTGCGTCAGAGGTGATGGGTTGCCGGTGGTTCGACCTGGATGCGTTCGCAGAGCTGGCGCCGCACAATCAGCTCGCCCCGCCAGGGACCAGCCAAGCCGTGGCGCAAAGGCAGAGAACGCGCTGAACATCATCTACGAGCGACAGGAGACTTCATGGCCAGGATCATCGTCACGACCGATCCAGCTGCTAACCAGGATCCTTCAGTTCTGCTGAACGAGGGTGTCTACTCAATTCATCTCGACAACGACCACAACACAGCGCAGCTGATTGAGCGAGTGGGCTGGGCCATCGCCGACGCCGAGAACGCCCAGCGGCCCGAACAGACGGTTTAGCATGATGAAGTGAGCGCCGCGCAGCGCCGATTTCCCGCCCAGGTCGTCGTGAGGACCAGCGCGAGGATGCCGATCCCGACCGCCAGGCAGTCGCCGGCCACGAGCAGGTAGCCGCCGCTGCGGTGCGGGTTCACGAAGAAGTACGGGTACCAGCCCACGATCGCGCCGCGCGCCAGCGTGCAGAGGACGTACAGCAGCGGGAAGGCCATCCACAGCACGACCGTTTGAGCGGGAGCCAGGCGCCTGCGTGGCGGATCGAGCAGCCAGTCGAGCGTCACCGCCACCGGCATCAGATAGTGCAGGATCGCGTTGACCCACGGGTATGTCGGGGCGTGCCCGGAGAGCAGCAACAGGTAGACGATCCCAGTCGTCAGGATGTAGGCGACCGCCGCGCCCCTGAGCAAGTCGACCGCGTGAGAGCGCTCGTTGGATGGGCGGAGCGCCCCATGCATCAGCATCGCCGCGGCGAACAGGTTGCTGAGAACCGTGAAATAGCTGAAGTAATCGGCGTCGCTGACCCCGGGCCCTGCCGCCACGTCGTAGCCGATCGCGGCGAGCGCCGAAAGCGCCAGCGCGGCGCGACAGACGCGCACCGCCGTCTGGCTCAACGCGCCGCGCTGCGCGCGGCGCTCGGCGCCTGAAACCGAAGTGGAGTCGGAGGACACCGACACGACGCTAGCCGACAGCCCCGCAGACGGTCAAGCGGCCTGCGCCGGGCGCCCTGGCGGGCAGCGAGTGTCCAGTTGACGTTCATGAAACAGTCGCCTGCACCTGATGGCACCCCACCCGCCGACCACGCAGGCTCAAAAGCTCAGAATTTCCGGCCCCCCAGCCGATACCAAGAACAGCATGCGCGGCGCCGATCCAACCAGAGCCTTCCCGGCGCTGGATACCCGCGGCCTGCTGGGCCAACTCGACGCGCGGCTGATCGTGGAGCGGCTGCCGGCGATCGTCTACGACGCCGACGTGGGCGTCGAGGGCCGCTGGCACTACGTGAGCTCGGGTGTTCAGGCGCTCCTTGGTTTCTCGCCCGAGGAGTGGCTCGCGGACCCGCGACTGTGGGCCCGCCAGATGCACCCCGACGACAGGGAGCGCGTCTTCAGACGGGAGACAGCGCTTGTCGAGCCCGACGTCCCGGAGGAATACAGGATGTCCCATCGCGACGGGCGGATCATCTGGGTGCGCGACGAAGCGGCTTTGCTGACGGACGGCCAGGGCGGCCGGCGCTGGCATGGCGTGATCTCGGATGTCACCGATCGAAAGCTCGCCGAGGTCAAGCTCGAGCGCCGGGCCGAACAACAGGCGGCGGTCGCGCGGCTGGGCAAGCGCGCGCTCGAGGGCTGCGATGTCAGCGAGCTGATGGAAGACGGGCTTCAGGCAGCGACACGCATACTCGGCGTCGAGATGGGAGCCGTGCTGGAACGCCCCGCAAACGGTCTGCCGATCCTGCGGGCGGGGCTCGGTCTCGTGCGCTCAGCGCTGCCCGCGTCGCGGGCCGCGCAAGATGTCCGCGTCCGCGAACCGGCTCGGATCCGCTTTGGCCAACGAGCCGGCGTCCGGGACGCGGGTCGCGCCGCGAACTACCCGGCCGAGGGGCTGCCCGACGGCGTGGCCGTCGAGATCGAGGGCCGCGAATCCCCCTGGGGTACGTTGTGGCTGGCGAGCACCGCCGAGCGCCCCTTCGAGCCGTCGGACATCGACTTCGTCCAGGCCCTCGCAAACATCCTGGCCGATGCCATCCAGCGGCGCGCGAGCGAGGATGACATCCGCTACCAGGCGCTCCATGACCCGCTGACGAAGCTTCCCAACCGGGTCCTGTTCATGGACCGCCTCGGGCATGCCCTCGCGCATCCGGGAGCGCAGGTTGCCGTCGTGCTGCTCGACATCGACAACTTCAAGCTCGTCAACGACAGTCTCGGGCACAGCGCCGGGGACGAGCTGTTGATGGAGATCGCGCCGCGCCTGCGGGGGGCCCTGCGGCCCGGCGACACGATCGCCCGGCTCGGCGGCGATGAGTTCGTCGTCCTACTCGAGCAGATCTCGAGCGAGCGACGCGGCGGCGCGCGTCGCGGAGCGCATCGTGGCGGCCTTCGACGTGCCCTTCCAGCTCAGCGCCGGGGAGCACTATCGCCAAGGTCAGCCTCGGCATCGCGATCGCCGAGCGGCGACCGGACGCCAATCCCGCGAGCGTGATCAGCGACGCCGACGCGGCCATGTACGAGGCCAAGGACCGCGGCCGGGCACGCTTCGAGGTCTTCGACGGGGCCATGCGCGCGCGCGTCGTCGAACGCCTCTCGATCGAGAACGACCTGCGCCGGGCGTTGGAGCGCGGGGAGATGCAGCGTCGTGTACCAGCCGATCGTCTCGCTCTCGGCCGAGCGCGCTCGTATCCGTCGAGGCGCTGCTGCGCTGGGAGCATCCCACGCGCGGCCTGCTCGACCCGCGACGAGTTCATCCCGATCGCCGAGGAGAGCGGCCTGATCGAGCCGATCGGCCGGTGGGTGCTGGACAGCGCGTGCGCCCAGGCGGCGCTCTGGCATGCCGCCCACCCCGACCTCTCCGCTGGGCGTCTCGGTGAACCTCTCGATGCGCCAGTTCACCCAGCGGGACCTGGAGGACGACAGTCACTCGTTGCGCTCGCCCGAGCGGCGCTCGAGCCTGCCAGCCTCGTGCCTGGAGATCACCGAGTCGGTGCTGGTGCGGGAGGCCGACGGTGTGCGCGAGACGATCAACCGCCTGTCGCGGTACGGCGTGCGCTTCGTGCTGGACGACTTCGGCACCGGCTACTCCTCGCTCGCGCTACCTCACGAGGCTGCCGATCGACGGGCTCAAGATGGACCGCTCATTCGTCGAGGCGCTCGGCGGCAATGCAGCGCTCACCGGCGATCACCACGGCGATCGTGCGGATGGCGCAGGCGCTCTCGATCGAGGTGATCGCGGAGGGAGTCGAGAACGAGCGGCAGGCGCAGGCGCTGCGGGAGCTCGGCTGCGAGTCTCGCCCAGGGCTTCCACTTCCACAGACCGCTGTCCGCCGAGGGCATCTCCGAGCTGCTGGACGGCGAGCGCCGCCGCACCGAAGGATCCTGAGAGCCGCCGAGCATCCCATCGCGCCAGCGGCCGCCACGTCGCGACAGGCGCAGCGCAGGGCGTCGGCGCCCATAATGATGAGCCGTGCCCGTGAGCCCAAAGCACGCTGCCGCCACACCGCAACCGCCGCCCCCGCCCTGGAGCGCCCCCGAGCCGCGCAAGCGCTTCGGCGGCTCGGTTGCGCGCATGCTCATCGGAGCGCTCGCGCTCGCGCTGGTGGCGGGCGGTGCAACCGCGGCGGTAGCCCTCAGCGAGGTCGAAAAACTCGTCGAAGTGGTCGGGCACAAGCACGTCGTGGTGGCGCCCAAAGTGCTCGCGCCGACCTACGAAGGCGGCCCGGAGACGCTGCTGCTGGTCGGCAATGACGAACGCCGCCGCACGACGACTTCACCGGTCCTGCCGCACTCCAACGAGATGCTGCTGGTGCGGATCGACCCGAGCAGGCCGACGATCTCGATGCTCTCGATTCCGCGCGAGCTGCAGGTGCCGATCCCCAGGCCCAATGGGGAAGTGGTCGAAACCCGCATCAACGCCGCCTACCAGTTTGGCTGGGAAGACGGCGGGGGCACCGCCGGCGGCATCAAGCTGATGGTCGAAACGATCAAAAAAATCCTCGGCCTCGCAGTCAACCATGTGTTCGTGATCAACTTCAAAAAATTCGAACATGCGATTGAGGAAGTGGGGTGCATCTACTTTCCCGTCGACACGCGCTACTTCCACAAAAACGAACCGGGCGGGGAACAGTACTTTGAAGTCAATCTAAAGCCCGGCTACCAGAGGCTGTGCGGCAAAGAAGCGCTCGAATTCGTCGCCAACCGGCACGAAAGCACCTCGTTGGTGCGCGATGCGCGGGACCAGCGCTTCATGCTCGAAGCCAAGAAGCAGCTGGGCGAAAACCTCTTCGAAGAACGCGCCAAGTTCGAGCACATCTTTTCCAAGAACGTCGAAACCGACCTGCACGGCGAAGAACAGATCTACAACCTGCTCAAGCTGCTGATCGGAGCGCAAGGCAAGCCGGTGCGCCAGGTCCACTTCAATGTAAACCTGCTGCCGACCTATGACACGGCCAGCCCGGAACAGATCCATGAAGCCGTAACTCAGTTCCTGGGCGGCACCGCCGCGATCACCGGCAGCAGGCTGAGCCAGGCGCTCAGCAACGCCGAGCAGGCGCGTGTGAAGGCGCACCGCACGCACAAAGCGCCCGCCCCGCAGCCCTCTATGACGCCGACGAGCGCACAGGCCCTGACGCACGCCCGCTCGGTCGCGCCGTACCTGCCGTTCCCGCTGGAGTACCCGCGCATCCGCAACACATACGCGGAAGCCGAACCGGACACGGTACGCCAGTACAAGCTGCACGGGCCACACGGCACCCCGTACCCAAGCTACGTGATCGTGATCGACCGCGGTCTGCTCGGCCAGTACTACGACGTGGAGGGAACCACCTGGAGCAATCCACCGCTGCTGAGCAAACCGAGCCAGACGGTCCAGATCGGTCCTCGCAGCTACTCCCTCTATTACGACGGCGAACAGATCACGACCGTCGCCTGGCACGAAGCGGGCGCTACGTACTGGGTGCAAAACACCCTCATCAACAGCGTCTCTCCGCGGGAGATGATCGAAATTGCGCAGGAAACCCAGCCCGTCGATCGTACTGTCGCCCGTGCCCCGCT
Source organism: uncultured Actinomycetota bacterium (assembly GCA_963805565.1). Classification (GTDB taxonomy): domain Bacteria; phylum Actinomycetota; class Thermoleophilia; order Solirubrobacterales; family Solirubrobacteraceae; genus Palsa-744. The sequence continues at coordinate 866,182 of CAWDUK010000001.1, forward strand.
GAGCAGGGCGAAATCCGCCGAAGCGGCGTTGCAACTGCACTCCGCCTCTGCCTCCACCCCCTCGACCAACCGGAGGATCGCAGAGCTGCTCGGCGCGCTGGCGCTGGTCGTGCTCGCAATGCTCTCGGTGCTGGTGGTGCGCAAGCGACGCGAGGTCAGGGGGCTGCGCGAGCAGATCGGCGCCCAGGTCGCGGCGCTCGAAGCGCACGCGCGGCGCGCGCGGACGCTCCTCTAACCGCAGCGCTCTGCAGCGCTCAGTCGTTCGGGAACGCGAGCCTTACGCCGGTCTGCTCCCGGCTTGGCCAGCGACTCGTGCTCACCTTGCCGCGGGTGCAGAAGCGAAATCCCTCGGGCCCGTAGACATGCGTGTCGCCGAAGAGCGAATCGCCGAAGCCGCCGAAGCTGTAGAAGCCGACGGGCACCGGAATCGCAACGTTGATGCCGACCATCCCTGCCTTTACCTCGCGCTGGAAGCGGCGGGCGGCGCCACCGCCGGCGGTGAAGATCGCGGCGCCGTTGCCGTAGGGGTTCTGGTTGATCAGCTGGATCGCCTGATCCAGCGTTCCCACCCGGACGACGCTGAGCAGCGGGCCGAAGACCTCCTGCTCGTAGATCTCCATGTCCTGCCGCACGTGGTCGAAGATCGTGGGGCCGACGAAGAACCCGTGCTCGAATCCGGGCACGCGCACCTGCCTGCCGTCGGCGACCAACGTGGCACCAGCGGCAACGCCACGCTCGATGCAGTCGCGCACGCGTTGCGCCGCCTGCGGACTGATCAGCGGTCCCATCTCCGAGCCCTGCTCGCAGGCGGGGCCGACCCGCAGCGCCGCCGCGCGCTGGGCGACCGCGCGCACGAGCTCGTCCGCGATCTCGCCGACCGCCACGAGCACCGAGACGGCCATGCAGCGCTGCCCCGTGGAGCCGAACGCGGCCGAGACTGCCGCGTCGGCCGCCTGCGCCAGATCGGCGTCAGGCAGCACCACCATGTGGTTCTTGGCCCCGCCGAGCGCCTGCACGCGCTTGCCGGCCCGCGCCGCCTTGGCATAGATCTGGCGCGCGATCGGCGTCGAGCCCACGAAGCTGATCGCCTCCACGTCCGGGTGATCGAGCAGCGCGTCGACCGCGAGCGCATCGCCCTGCACCACGTTCAACACGCCGGGCGGCACACCCGCCTGCGCCGCCATCTCCGCGAGCAGCAGCGAGGCCGAGGGATCGCGCTCGGAGGGCTTGAGCACGAACGTGTTGCCGCACACCAGCGCGATCGGAATCATCCACAGCGGCACCATCGCCGGGAAGTTGAACGGTGTCACTCCGGCGCAGACGCCAAGCGGTTGGCGCACCGAGTAAACGTCCACGCCGCCGGCCACCTGCTCGGAGTGCTCGCCCTTGAGGATGCTCGACGCCGCGCACGCAAGCTCGACCATCTCCAGCCCGCGCTGGATTTCGCCCCGGGCATCGTCGAGCGTCTTTCCGTGCTCGCCGGCGATCGCGCCCGCCAGCTCCTCGGTGCGCGCGATCAACGCCTCGCGAAAGCTGAACATCACACGCACGCGGCGAGGGAGAGAGGTCTCGCGCCAGCTCGGGAAAGCGCGTGCCGCCGCCTGCACGGCCAGCCCCACAGTGCCGGCGTCAGCCAGCAGCACCCTGCCGCTCGTCGCCCCGCGCGCTGGATCGAACACCTCAGCGCTGCGGGCGCTCTCCGGCGCGAACGGGGCGCCGTCGATCCAGTGGCCGATTTGCGCAAGCTGCACCCGATCGGCGGTCGGCGTCGCAGACGCTGCGGTGTCCTGCCGCCCCATGTGTTCGATGTTAGATCAGCCTTGGTGCGGCGCCGGCTCGCCGATGGCGAGCTCGCAGGCGTCCGCCGCCCCCACCTCATCTGAGAATCCGCTGTGGACGTGCGCAGCGTGCCCAGCCGAGCGCAGGCCAAGCTGGTCCCCGACACGCTGCAGCAGATCCAGCAGCTGCTCGCGCTCGGTCGCGCTCAGATCAGCGCAGAGCTCACGCTCCATCGCCAGCGCCGCGGTCATCGCGCGACCCAGCAGCTCCCGTCCCTGCTCTGTCAGGTGCAGCGCGCGCGCGCGGCGATCCTGTGGGTTGGTGCGGCGTTCCAGCAGCCCTCGACCTTCCAGGGCGTCGACGAAGGCGACCATCCGGCTGGCCGGGATCTGCAGCGTCTCGCCGATCGCCTGCTGAGAGCGGCCCTCTTGCGCCGCCACCGCACGCAGCAACGCGAACTCGCGCGGCTCCAGCCGCAACGGCGCTAGCGTCTGACGGAACCGGCGCGAGACCGCGTAGCCAAAGCTCGAGAGCTTGAATCCCACGGTCCTGAACGGCGGCGCGTCAGTCTCAGCCACGAGAAGATGATAACCGGACCAAAAGATTTTTGATATAAATCATTTCGCTCGGCATGATTCCGCATGAAATCAAGGAGGCCCAGATGTCCGGCTCCAGCTCCGTCGCATCCCCGCCAGCGCCCGCATCCACACCCCCACGCACCCCCGCCCCACCGGTTCCCGACGGCGCCATCGCGCGGCTCGCGCGCTTCGCGCTCGCCCACCGTCGGCTCGTAGTCGCGGTCTGGGCCGTCGTCTTCGTGGCGGGCGCGATCGGCGCCGGACAGGTCTCCAAACGGCTCTCCTTCAACTTCTCGCTTCCGGGCCAGCCGGGCTACGAAACCGCCAAGAAGATGGCCCACCTCTACGGCAACGGGGGCGAAACCGCGCCCTCGCTGGTAGTCGTGACGGTACCCGCCGGGCAGACCGTGCTCGCTGACCAGCATCAGATCGGCGCCGCCTTCACGCAGGCCCGCGCCGCGGAGCCGCACGCACGGATCGTCGACTACGCCGCCACGCACAACCCCAAGCTGATCACAAGCGACGGCCGCACCACCTACGCCTTCGTCTTCAGCGCCCTGGAAAAGACCTTCGGCGCCCCGAAGGTGCCAGCGCAGGTGACCCGCACGGTCGCTGCCGCGCTGCCGGACGCCGAAGTCCATGTCACTGGCCTTGCGCAACTGTCCAACGGCGGCTCGGCCAAAGGCCCTGGCGTGTTCGTCGAGACTCTGATCGGGGGCGCCGGCGCGCTCGCGGTGCTCGCGTTCGTGTTCGCTTCACTGCTTGCGTTTGTGCCGCTGATGATCGCGGCGGTCTCGATCCTGACCACGCTGCTGGTGGTGCTCGGCCTGACCTACATCGCCAACGTCTCCTTCGTGGTCGAGTTCCTGGTCTCGCTGGTCGGCCTCGGCGTCGCGATCGACTACTCGCTGCTGATCGTCACGCGCTGGCGCGAGGAGCGCGACCACGGCCGCGAGAACAGCGAGGCCGTCGTGGCCGCGATGGCCACCGCCGGGCGCGCCGTGCTGCTTTCTGGCCTGACGGTCGCGATCGGGCTGATCGCATTGATCCTGCTGCCGGTGCCGAGCCTGCAGAGCGTCGGCTACGGCGGCATGCTGATCCCGCTGGTCTCCACCTCGGTCGCGCTCACGCTGCTGCCGGCGCTGCTCGGCGGCATCGGGCCGCGCGTGGACTGGCCACGCGTGCGCCACGAGTCCAGGGCCAGCCGGGGCTGGACCGCCTGGGCGCGCTGGGTGGTCGGGCATCGCGCGATCGCGGCGAGCGCCGCGGTGATCATGCTTGGCATTCTGATCGTGCCCGTCTTCAGCCTCACGACCGGCGAAACCAGCGCGAGCGCGCTGGCCAAGAGCGGCAGCGCGCACGACGCTTACGCGCGCCTGTCCGCCGGCGGAACGCCAAGCGGGGTGCTCACCCCGATCGAAGTGCTCGCCCGCTCGGACGACGCCGGAGCAGTGAGCGCACGCCTGGCCTCCGTGCCCGGCATCGCAACGGTGCTGCGATCCTCCGCGCCGGACAGCTCGCGCGCGGGCACCACGATCCTGCTCGGCATTCCCCGTAAGGAGACCGTCAACGCAAGCACGCTGGAACCTGTGCGCGCGGCCAGAGCGGCGCTGAAAGACACGCCCGGCACGATCGGCATCACCGGTGAGGGCGCGATCGAGCTCGACTACCAGCACGCGGTCTTCGGCAACTTCCCGCTGATGTTCGCGATCATCGCGCTGCTTACGATCGTCCTGCTCACGCGCGCCTTCCGCTCGCTCGTGCTGGCGGTCAAGGCGGTACTGCTGAACGTCGTCTCGATGGGCGCCGCCTTCGGCTTCATGACCTGGTTCTGGCAGCAGGGGCACGGCTCGCAGGCGATCTTCGGCATTCCGGCGACGGGCGCGATCACCTTCTGGATCCCGCTGATGGTGTTCGCCTTCCTGTTCGGCCTCTCGATGGACTACGAGGTGTTCATCCTCGCCCGCGTGCGCGAGGAGTACGAGCGCACCGGCTCCACCGACGCAGCCGTGGTCGCGGGCCTGGGACGCACCGGCCGGCTGGTGACGAGCGCCGCGCTGATCCTGTTCCTCGCCTTCGCCTCGCTGGCCTCGGCGCCGAACACCGGCATCAAGGTGCTGGCCACCGGCCTCGGCGTGGGCATCCTGCTCGACGCGACGCTCATACGTGCGCTGCTGCTGCCCGCGCTGGTCTCGCTGCTCGGACCGCTGAACTGGTGGATGCCGAGACCGCTCTCGCGCCTGCTGCGCATCCCGCAGAGCACGCCGCCGAGCACGGCCGAGGGCGCGAGCGCATAGGTGACCTGCGGCGCGCTCAACGCCGCAGGTCCGCGCAGCTGCGCAGGAACAGCGCCTCGGCGAGCGCGACTCGTTCGATCTCGCGTGGATCGACGCTCTCGTTGGCGGCGTGGATCAGGCACTGTGGCTCCTCCACGCCCATCAGGATGATCTCGGCCTCCGGGTAGGTCTCCTGCAACACGGTGCAGAGCGGGATCGACCCGCCCTCCCCAGCGGTCGTCATCTGCGCCCCGAATGCGAGCTCCATCGCCTGCCCCATACGCTCATAGGCGGGGCCGTCGATGCGAGCCGCAAACGGCGCCGCCAACATGTCGCGCTCGATTTCCACCTGCGCGCCCCAGGGCGCGACCGCCTCCAGATGGGCAATCAGCGCATCCTGGGCGCCCAGCGGATCCATGCCCGGCGGCACCCGCAGGCTCACCCGCGCCCGCGCCTGCGGCTGCAGCGAGGCGGTGGAGCCCGCGACCGCCGGGCAGTCGATCCCCAGCACGTTCACCGCCGGTCTGGCCCAAAGCATCTCTGCGACGCTGCCGCTGCCAATCAGAGCAACGCCGTCGAGCATTTGCGCATCCGATCTGAACTGCTGCTGCGGATAGTCGATCCCGCTCCAGCCCTGATCGCACGCAAGCCCCGTGATCGCAGTGTCGCCCTGCTCATCGTGCAGCGTGGCGATCATCCGCGCAAGCGCGATCAGCGCGTCGGGAGCCGGCCCGCCGAACATGCCCGAGTGCATCGCGGCGGCTAGCGTGCGCACCGTCACAACCACGCTTGCCATCCCACGCAGCGAGGTCGTCACCGTCGGCACGCCGGCAGCGAAGTTGCCGACGTCCAAGACGATCACGACGTCGGCGGCAAGCATCTCGGGCTGGCGGCGCACGAACTCCTCCAGCCCCCCGGTGCCCTGCTCCTCGGCGCCCTCGGCGATCAGCTTGATGCCTACTGGAAACCTGCCCGCCGGCTGGCCGCCTCCCAGCGCGCGCAGCGCGGTCAGGTGCGCAACCACGTTGCCCTTGCAGTCGGCGGCGCCGCGCCCGTACCAGCGGCCGTCACGGTCGGTCAATTGGAAGGGCGGCGAGAGCCAGGCGTCATCATCCAACGGCGGCTGGACGTCGTAGTGGCAGTAGAGCAGCACCGTCGGGGCGCCCGCAGGCGCAGGCGTGTGCCCGAAGACCGCCGGATGTCCATCCGGCATATCCAGCAGCCGGCATTGCTCGATGCCCGCCCCGGAGGCCGCCTCGCGCACATATTCGGCGGCCTCCAGGCAACGCTGCGGCGGAAACTGCGACGGATCGGCCACGCTCGGGATCGCTACCAGCCGCTGCAGGTCCTGCCACGCCTGCGGCATCAGCCCCGCCACCGACCCTCGCAACGCCTGCTGCGCCATCTGTGCTCCTTCCGCTCGAATTCTCACAATCCCACCTCGATCCCGGCTACGCTTGCAGGATGGGAGATGCCGAGGGTAAGCGATGATGGAGATCGCATTCCTGTCGGTCGTGCTCGGCGGGCCGCTGCTGATGTGCCTGATCGCGCTGCTCGGCTCGCACTTCCATCGCGGAGACGACGCGAGCCTGATCGACTGGAAGCCCACGCGCTCGGCGGATCTCGAAGCGCGGCTGCGCAACAGCGAGGTGGAGCAGATGCTCGCCGCCGTGAACCGATACCGCCGCGCCCGCGGCGCGCGGGAGCGCTCGCTGGAGGAGATCACCGCTGCGCGAGCGGAGCAATAGGCCCACGGCGGCCGGCGCCGGGCAGAGGATTGAGCAATCCCGCCGACGGGTAGTGGTTGACTCTATGAGACGGATTCGCGCCCACCCGGGGAAAGAGCACCCGATCAGCCGCGGCGCATGCGTGTAGTGGGCTCCGCGGTGCACCACGCGCAGCCCGGCAAGCCGGGGCCCGACGGTCGCAATGGGCTGCAGCGTGTAAGCGTGCTGGAGCTCGAGCCCGCGCTCTGCGACGGCTTGGACCCGCGCAATCTGCCGAGCGCCGCCCGCTCGGCGACCGCGGCGACGTGGGCGCTTTCGCGCGGACGTTGGCAGAGCGAGCCCTGGATGTTCGATCGCCGCGGCAGCCTTGGCCTGATGGTGCTGGAGGGTCTGATCGCCAGGCAGGTGATGGTGGGCGAGATGGAGGCGGTCGAGCTCGTCGGCCCTGGCGACGTGCTGCGGCCGTGGGCCGAAGTGGACCGGGAGATCGCCCAGCATGCGCGTGAGAGCTGGATCGTGACCAGGCGCGCGCGGCTGGCGCTGCTGGATCGCAGCTTCGCGGTGTCGGTCAGCGCCTGGCCTGAGATCGCCGCCAACCTCAGTGACCGCATCTCGATGCGGGTCGGCTGGATGGCGCTGTTCTCCGCGATCCAGGGCGTGCGGCGAGTCGATGACCGGCTGCTGGCGATCCTCTGGTCCTACGCTGACCGCTGGGGCCGCGTCACCCCCGGCGGCGTGCTGCTCGAGCTCGAGCTCACTCACCGGCTGCTGGCCGGCGTGATCGGCGCGCGGCGCCCGTCGGTCACCACCGCACTGAAGGCGTTGGAGGCAAACGGCGCGCTGACCAGGCGCAGGGATCGCAGCTGGCTGCTGCACGGCCAGCGGCCGGCGATCATCGCAGCTCTGGCCGAGCCGCCCCGTGAGCCCGAGCGCGGTGCCACCGACCGCAGCGGCGGCGGCATGCTGAAGGTCGCCGGCTGAGCCGCGCCCGGTTCACGACGCGGCTATTGCGTGCGATCGTGCTGGCGGGCCAGCTGCCAGCCCAGCCAGATCAGCGTCAGAATGAGCAGCCCCAGCGGGATGATCAGCGTCACCTCGCTGGCGACCGTCGAGTCAGCGATGGGCAGCAGGGCGTGCGGCATGGATTCTCCTTTCGGTGTGGAGAGGGACGTGCGGGCGCCCGTTGCCATTCAGGCGCGCAGGCTCCGGCGGCGGCGGGCGCTCCTCATCATCTTCGGCCAGCCAGTGATAGATCAGGATGAAGATCAAAAGCGACCAGGGTAGCGAGGCGGGCACCCACATCACGCCCGCAGCAAGGTGCTGGTCGGCCAGCGCCGAGAGTCCCCCTTCGCGCTGTCTGACGGCGGCGTAGACCGAGTACCACGGCTCCGATGAGAACGCGAGCAGGATCGCGAGCACCCAGCCCACCACCATCTGGCCCGTGGCGAAGGCGACTCGCATCGGGTCGCTCAGCCGGCTGTGGAACGGAGGCGAGTCGATCACCTGTCCCCATGCCAGCAGGCCGAAGATCAGAAAGCTCGCGTGCTCGGCGTAGTGGACCGGAATGCTCCTCAAGGTCAGGTCGTAGGCGGCCGGGATGTGCCAGGCGATCAGGTCGATCGACATCAGCGTGAAAGCCACCCACGCCTTGCCGAGCACGTGCGCCAGCCCTCGCAGCGGCGCAGCGCTCTCGCTGCCGACCACCCAACGCGCGAACGAGCGACGGAAGCTCAGTGGGAAACCTCGCCACAGCCGCATCCAGGGCGCGGCCAGCATCATCAACGGCGGCACCACCACAAGCAGCAGCACGTGCTGACACATGTGCGCCCAGAAGTACTTGTCCGCCAGCAAGTCCATCGGCTGCTGCAGCGCAAGCACGAGGATCACCAGGCCGCAGATGAATGAGAACGTGCGCCGGCGCTCCAGATCACGACGCGCAACCCCGATCGTGCCTGCGCGAACGGCCGCCCGAAAGCGCACGCCGCCCTGCCAATACATCGCCCCCGCCAGCGCAGCGAGCAGCAGCGGCAGGTTGCCGGACGCGCTGTTTTCCAGCAGGAAGGTGGCGGGCGCCACGCCGCTCACCACCGGCCCTCAGGCGACGATGTAGAGAAGCAGGAAGGTGACAACCTGGACACCCGCCAGGAAGTACCAGTAGAAGGCGAAGGACTGCGCCTCGAAGCCGAGGCGGGCGCTGAGCGCACCCTCGCCGCCGGGCTGGCCGGCAGTGGAGACGACCGGGCCGGCCGGCACATCGTGGTGGCGGATCGAGCCGGCCAGCATCGTCTGCAGCCAGTAGATCGAGCTCAGAAGGGCCACGCCGCCGTAAAAGCCGGTCCAGGTCACGAAGACGCTTGCGTAGGGACCGCTGCCGGGCCCGAAGGGCAGGCTCGCCCACTGGTAGCACTGGACACCGAGCGCGGCGTAGATCAGCAGCAGGCTGATCAGCGCCGGGGCGCGCCAGGCGCCCTCGCCCCGCCGCTGCAAAGCCTCCACGGCCACCCTCGTGAGCAGCGCGCTCACCACCACCAACGCGAGCACTGCCACGCCGGTGCCAACAGGTACTTTCACCGCCGCCGGTCGCCACACCGCTTCCTGATCGCGCTCCTTCAGATAGACGTAGGCGAACAGGAAGGCACCGAAGAAGGAGACCATCGCCGCGCAGAGCAGCCGCACGCCGACGTTCATGTTGCGCCCCATCACCTCCGGCGGCTCGGCCTCGTAGCCGGCCGTCTGGAAGGCGACTTCCTGACTTGGGTCAGCCACCGGCTGCCACCACCTCTCCATGGGTCGGGTTGAGGTTTGCCACCAGCGGCGCGTCCGGCACGCCGTATTCATACGGCGAGGCGTTGATCACGGGCACATGCGTGAAGTTGTGGACTGGGATCGGCGTGGGCAGCTGCCACTCGATTCCCTTGGAGTGCCATGGGTTGGGCTCTGGCTCTCGCCGCTCGAAGAAGCACGAGTAGATCACGTTGACCACGAAGACCACGAACGAGGAGCCGAGCACGTAGGCCGATGCGGTGACCCAGTCGTTGAGCCACTGCAGGCTCGGCGCATAGGCAGAGACCCGGCGCGGCTGGCCGAGCATCCCGACCGCGAACAGCGGGAAGAAGGTGAGGTTGAAAAAGATGAAGAACATCCAGAACTGGATCTTGCCCAGGCGTTCGTTGAGGTGAACCCCGAACATCTTCGGGAACCAGTAGAAGAGACCACCGAAGAACGCGAACACCAACCCGCCCATGATCGTGTAGTGGAAGTGAGCCATCACGAAGAAGGTGCCGTGGGTGCTCACATCGCTCGGCGCGTCGGAGAGAAAGACGCCGGATGCGCCGCCGATGAAGAAGTTGAAGAAGAACGCCAGCGCGAAGAGCATCGGCACGGTGAAGCGGATTTTCCCGCCCCAGATCGTGCCCATCGCGTTCAGGAACACGAGCGCCGTCGGGATCGAGATCAGCTCCGTGGTGAACATGAAGAAGGGACGCAGATCGGGGTTGATGCCGCTGACGAAGAGATGGTGCTGCCAGACGAAGAAGCTGAGCAGCGCCACGCCGGTGAGACCCGCGACGGCCAGCCGGTAGCCCCACAGCGGCTTGCGCGTGAACACGGGCAGGATTTCGAGCACCAGCCCGAACCCGGGCAGCGCCAGGATGTAGACCTCCGGGTGCCCGAAGAACCAGAACAGGTTCTCGTAGAGGAACGGCGAGCCGCCCGAGAAGGGCATGAAGAAGGTGGTGCCGACGACCCGGTCCATCAGCACCAGCGACATGCCGGCGATCAGCACCGGCGCCGCCAGCAGCTGCAAAAACGCGGTCGCGATCACGGCCCAGACGAAGATCGGCAGCCGCGTCCAGGTCATGCCCGGCGCGCGCATCGTGTAGACGGTGACCAGCATGTTGAAGCCGACCAGCGCCATCGAGATCCCGATCAGCGCGAAGGAGATCAGGTAGCAGTCCATGCCGAGCTTGGCCTGCACCGAGAGGTTGGCGTAGCCCGTCCACCCGGTCGGAAAGCCCTTGGCGCCCACGGCCGAGAGCAGCACGATGCCCGCCACCGGCACAAGCCAGAAGCTGAGCGCCTCGATCCGCGGGAAGGCCATCCGCTTTGCGCCGATCAACACCGGCACGAAGTAGTTGCCAAACGGCCCCAAGACCATTGAGGTCGTCATCATCATCATCATCGTGCCGTGCAGCCCGACAAGGGTGATGTAGTTGTCTGCCGACCAGAAGTGCTCTGTGGGGTAGAGCAGCTGGGTGCGGATCAGCATCGCGTTCAGGCCCGCGATCAGGAAGAAGAACAGCGTCCCCCACAGGTACTGGATGCCGACCACCTTGTGGTCGGTGCAGAGCGTGAAGTAGCGAGCGATCCCGTGCTCCTCCTTCTCGCGCAGCGTCGGCGCGGCGCCGCTCAGGCGCGCAATTGGGTAGTTCAGGAAACCCATCCCGACCAGGAAGCCGATGATCCCGAGCAGAAGCCCGCAGACGAACTCGATGTCGTTCTGATCGGTTTCTTCCATCGCCGGGATGCCTTTGCTCAAGACGTGACCGATCAACAGCGCGCCGACGATGTAGCCGACGATGCCGAGCACGATGCCCGTGAAGACGTTGAAGCGCCCGAGCCCGCGCCACCAGGGCTCGCGCACGGGGCCTGCGGCGGGGATCGCGGCTGCGCTCATCTGCGGGCCCTCCCTTTCATCCTCTGTAGGTCGGTTCGGGGGCGTAGGTCGGCTTGTAAGGCGGCAGGAAGCGCTGGATCGGCGCCCACTTCGCTCGTTCGTGCGCGATCCAGACACGGAATGCGGCCGGCGAGACCACCCGCAGGCGCGAGGTCATGTGCCCGTGCCAGAGGCCGCAGAGCTCGGCGCAGCGGATCGTGGAGGCTTCTTCGCGCACGGGCTTGACGAACGCGACGTTGGTGGTGCCGGGCACGGCGTCCGCCTTGACCGCGAGGTTGACCGCCCAGAAGGAGTGGATCACGTCGATCGAGGTGACCGAGAACCTCACCTCCTGATTGACCGGCAGCACCAGTTCGGTCGTCTCCAGGCCGCCGTAGGTCGGATATCGATAGGTCCAGGTCCACTGCTGCCCGATCACCTGGACCGGCAGGGCGCTGCTTACATCCGCCGGCAGCGCGACGGAGATTGGCGCCGAGCCGAGGCCGCCGCCCGCGCCTCCCTCTCCCGGGAAGAGCTCATACGCGCCCCACGCCGCCAGGAACAGCACGATCACGAACGTGACCGAGATCCAAAGCACCATCACGCGCGGATCGCCTGTCATCGCCGGCCCATCGGTCAGGCCATCGACCTCATCCTTGCTGCGGAACCTGATCAGGGAGCCGATGAAGTAGAGCAGCAGGCCGATCATGATCGGCACCACGATCGCCACCATCACCGTGTTGTCCTGCTGCTGGCCGTGAGCGGCGTCGCTGGCCGATCCCGGCGGCAGCGCCGGCCCGACGAAGATCACGACCAGCGGAACCGCGATCACGCTGAGCACAAGCCATATCCAGAAGATGCGCCGCAGCTCCGGCGGCGGTTTGAGCCTCCCGTTAAAGCTCACGAGCCCTGCACTTCCAGCTCACCGTCCATGTAGCCGATCGACTGCATCGGCCCGCCGAAGCCAAAAATGAACCCGGCCGCGCAGGGCACGAAGCACTGCCAGCGGTACTTGCCGGGGTCGCCCGTCCTGAAGGTGAAGGTGATCGTGTTGTGCGCCTCGGCCAGAGTGCAGGGCGCGTAGGAGCAAGTGTTCTTGGCTTCTTCAGAGACTCCTGGCAGCGGCACGCTCACGCCCAGCTCGGGGATCGCAAAGGTGTGAGAGGTCAGTTCCGGCTTGAGCACCTTCACCGGCACGCCGTTGACGTACATCACGTTGCCGACCAGCCCGCGCGGCTGGCCCCAGATCGGGTTGCGCAGGCCGGTCGCCGAGTCGTACTGGTAGATGGTCACGTGGACCAGCGCGTGCGCGGGCACCCTCAGGATCGTGGAGTGCACCCATTTGTGCCCCGGCGTGCGCGAGTAGTAGGAGACCCAGCTCGGGTTTTCGCCGTGGCCCACTTCAGCGACCGTCTGCAGTTCCAGCGCCGCCTGATGTGGACCGACGATCGCCGCCTGCACGGGCGGCGCGGAGGCCTCAAGGAAGAGTGCGACGTAGAGGCCGATCGCCACGCCGCCGCCGAGCACCAGCACAGCCGCGAGGATGGTGCCCGTACGCCTGGCCAACATTAGCCCCGCGCCTCCTTCCAAGGTTTGTGAGACCCGCCGGAAGCCGACTCCCACAAGAGGGTCGCCGTCTAGTTCAACTAGCTATCACCGGTCTGAAGCTGCGTCAACCCATTTCTAAAGATTATTCCACCCGATGGTCATAGCTCTGACCTTTCTGGGGGAACGCTTGCCTGCAGCCGCAAGTCGGCGGGCTCAGCGCAGCCACCGCGCCTGCGGCGAGCCGCCTGCGCTGACGCGCAGCACCACCCACATGCCCGCCGCAGCCATCCAGCGGCCTTCCGAGCGCGTCAGACCGACGATGCGGTAGTGGCTTGCCGCGTTCGGAGCGAAGCCAAACGTCGTGCTCTGGGCCGCCGACAGACCGCCCGCCGGGTGGACGATGTAAGTCACGCCGCGCTGCACTTTGGTGGCGCCCGGCGCCGGCGCCAGCGCGCACGCGTAGCGCGTGGTGGCGAGCCTGCTCGCGCATTCGAGTCTCACCTTCCAGCCCACCGGTACCGAGAATCCCAGCGCACCCTTGTTCGCACCGTCGATGTTTTGCGTGGCGGCTTGCCCGTACCCCAACACGACGCTCAGGCGCACCGTGCGCGCCGCCGCATCCACGCTCAGAAAGCGCCGCGCATCGGGATGGCCGGCAGGCGTGGGCGCCGCCGCCGACCCGCATCCCGCCACGCACAGCGCGATCGCGGCCGCCGCAGCTGCCGCCGTCCACTGCGTGGGTATCGAGAATCCAAGCACCGCGTGGTTGCGGCGCCCCTGCCTACCGCTGCTCTGTCCCCATCCTGCCCGGCATCGGAGCGCCCATCGCATGGTAGCCGCCGTCGACGTGCAGAATCTCGCCAGTGATCCGCCGCGCAAGCGGGGAGAGCAGGAAGCAGCATGCGTCTGCGACCGGCATCGGATCGGTCGCGTCCCAGGCCATCGGCGCGACCTGCGACCAGGCGCCGGCCAGATCCTCGAAGCCGGGGATGCCGCCGGCGGCAAGCGTCTGCACCGGCCCGGCCGAGACCAGGTTCACCCGGATCTCGCTGGCCCCCAGATCGCGCGCCAGATAGCGCGCGATGGCCTCCAGCGCCGCCTTGGCCACGCCCATCCAGTCGTACGCCGGCCAGGCCACGCTCGCGTCGAAGTCCAGTCCCACGATCCCCGCGCCATCAGGCGCCTGCGCCAATAACGGCAGCAGTGCCTGCGCCACCGCCTTCAGCGAGTAGGCGCTGGTCTCATAGGCGGAGATCGCGCTCTCGCGCGGAGCCTGCAAGAAGCCACCGCCGAGCGCGTCCAACGGCGCGAACGCGATTGCGTGCAGCACGCCGTCCAGGCCGCCGAAATGCTCGGCCACCAGCGCAGGCAGCGCCGCCAGATCGTCCTGGCTGTTGACGTCCAGCTCGATCACCTGCGCCGGCCGCGGCAGCTGCTTGGCCGCGCGCTCTGTCATCCGACGCGTGCGGCCAAAGCCGCTCAGCAGCACCTCCGCGCCGAGCTCCTGCGCCCGCTGCGCGGTCGCAAACGCAATCGAGTGGCGGTTCAGCACCCCCGTGATCAGCAGCCGTCGCCCGCTCAGCATCACATCAGCGCCAGCGGGTGGGGAGTCTGCTCGGCGTCCGGGATCGCGTCGCGCCAGAAGGAGTCCTCCTGCTGGTGTCCAGCGGCCCACAGCACCTGCACGCTGCCACGCGCCACCAGCGCATCCGCCCCGTTTCGGATCGCAAGCGTCAGATCGACCAGCCCGGCGCTCTGGTCCACGGCACGCAGCCCCGCCACCGCCGCGGTGACCGAGATCTCTTCGCCAAACCGCAGCGGCCGCTTGAAGACGGTCTCGCCCACCCGCCGCAGCGCCCGCACGCGCTGCGGCTCAAAAGGCACCAGCCCGACCGCCAGCGAGAGAATCAGCATCCCGTGCGCTATCCGCTCCCCAAAGGGGCTGGTGGCCGCCCACTTCGCATCCCAGTGCTGAGGATGCCAGTCGCCGCTGAGCGCGCAGAACGCGATCACCTCCGACTCGCCCACCTGCTTGGACTCGCTGTGGAAGCGCTGTCCCTCCCTCAGATGCTCGAAGGGCGCCGACCAGATCAGCTGCTGTTCTGCGTCCATCACAGCGGGATGTTGCGAATCGGCGCCGCCGGCCGCTCCGCGTCGGCCAGCATCTCAATCGTGGAGGCAACCCGCTGCCGCGTCTGCTCGGGATCGATCACTTCGTCGATAAAGCCCTCGGCGCCCGCGCTATCCACATGCAGATGTTCCTCGGCGTAGGCGTCGGCCAGACGGCTGCGCTCGGCAGGCCCATCCTCAGCTGCCTCGATCTGGCGGCGGTTGAGGATCCCCACCGCCTGCCCGGCGCCCATCACGCCCAGTTCGGCGCCGTGCCAGGCGAAGACGTGGTCGGCGCCAAGCGCCTTTGAGTTCATCGCGATGAACGCGCCGCCGAACGCCTTGCGCAGCACCACCGTGACGCTCGGGACTGTGCACTCCGCGAAGGCGTGCACGAGCTTTGCGCCGTGGCGGATCACCCCCTCGCGCTCCTGGCCTGAGCCGGGCAGAAACCCGGGCGTGTCCACAAGCACTACCAAGGGCAAGCCGAACGCGTTGCAGGTGCGCACAAAGCGCGCGGCCTTCTGCGCGGAGTCGACGTCGAGCACCCCGCCGAGGTGCCGCGGCTGGTTGGCCAAGACGCCGACCGGCCGTCCCTCGACGCGAGCCAGCGCACAGACGACGTTGCGCGCGAACTTCGGCGAGATCTCGATCATCTTCCCGGAGTCGACGATTGAAGAGATGACCGATCGAACGTCATAGACCTTGCGTTGCTCGGATGGCACGTTCGCGCCCGGCGAGCCCGGGGCCGGCGCCGTCGCGGCGCGCACGGGAGCGGGCCGATCGCGGTTCTGCGGCAAGTGATCGAGCAGCTCCCGCGCCAGGCCGGCGGCCGCACGGGCGGTCGGCGCAGTCATGTGACAGACCCCGTTTCGCTCGTGCACCCGCTGTCCGCCGAGCGAGAAGGTGTCGATCTGCTCGCCGGTGACCTCGGAGACGACCGCGGGCCCGGTCAGGAACATCGCCGCCTCGGCGGTCATGATCACGAAGTCGGTCAGCGCGGGGCCGTAGCAGGCGCCGCCGGCGGAGGGCCCGCAGAGGATCGAGATCTGCGGCACCAGGCCGGAGAGCATCACGTGCTCGCGGAAGATCGCGCCGTAGCCGGAGAGCGCGGCAAGGCCCTCCTGCATGCGCGCGCCGGCGGACTCGATGAACCCGATCACGGGCACCCTGGCCCTGCCGGCCAGCCGCAGCACTTCCACGATCGACTCGGCGTGCGCCTCGCCGAGGGAGCCGCCGGCGAAGGTGCCGTCCTGCGCATAGCAGTAGACCGGGCGTCCGTTGACCCGCCCGTGCGCGGTCAGCACGCCGTCGCCTGGGCGCGCCTTGCCCCCCATCCGCCGTGAGATCACGCGCGTGCGCAGCGGCTGCAGGGTGCCCTCGTCGAGCAGCGCCTCCAGCCGCTCCTGCGGACTCAGCCGATCTTCGCGGACAGGCGCCGCTGTTACGACGGTGCTCATGCAGCCTCCAAACACAGCACGGCGTTGTGGCCGCCGAATCCGAACGAGTTGGACAGGGCAATCGCCCGCCGCTGCTCTCCTAAGGCCAGCGGGCGAGCCGCACCCGGCACGTAGTCGAGGTCGAGGCCCTCCTCACCCTGCTCGAAGCCGAGCGTCGGCGGCGCGATCCGGTCCCGCAGCGCAAGCAGCGTTGCCACCGCCTCCACCGCGCCCGCGGCGCCGAGCAGATGCCCGATCGCCGACTTGGTCGAGGAGACTGGGATGCTGCCTGCGTGCTCCCCCAGCGCGTGCTTGATCGCGGCCGTCTCGGCGCGGTCGTTCAGCGGCGTGGAGGTGCCGTGCGCATTGACGTAGTCGATCTGCTCGGGCCCGACGCCCGCGTCGGCCATCGCCACGATCATCGCCTGCGCCTGCCCGAGGCCGTCCTCGCGCGGAGCGGTGATGTGGTGGGCGTCGGAGGTTGCGCCGTAGCCCTTGATCGCCCCGAGCACCCGGGCGCCGCGCTCCTTGGCGGCGTCCTCACGCTCGAGCACCAGCACCGCGGCGCCCTCGCCCATCACGAAGCCGTCTCTGCGCGCGTCGAAGGGACGCGAGATCCCGCTGCGCGAAAGCGCATCCAGCGCACTGAAGGCGGCGCGCGCAAGCGGCGTGAGCCCCGCCTCCGAGCCGCCAACCACCACCGCGTCCGCTTCGCCGCACTGCAGCATCCGCATCCCGGCGCCGATCGCATGCGCGCCGGAGGCGCACGCCGTGCTCACGGCGAAGGACGGCCCTTGCAGGCCATGTCGCAGCGAGAGCGCAGCCGCCCCCGCGTTGCTCATCATCAAAGGCACTGAGAGCGGCGGCACCCGCTCTGGCCCCTTTTCGCGCAACAGGTCCTGCCCGTCGACGAGCGTCTGGATGCCGCCGATGCCGGTGCCCAGCACGCAGCCCACGCGGCTCGGGTCGTACGGCAGGCCCTCCTGTCCGCCCGGCTGCCAGCCGGCGTCGAGCATCGCCTCCTCGCAGGCGGCGATCGCCAGCTGCGTGAAGCGGTCGGCCCGGCGCGCCTCCTTGGCCGAGAGCAGAGTGCGCGGGTCAAAGTCGGCGCACGGCGCCTCGCCGTCCACGATCCCGGAGACGCCCGCGCTCCAGCGCTCGTGCAGCGTGCGCGCGCCGACGCCCAGCGGGGTCACGGCGCCCACGCCGGTCACGACGATCCGCGGCTGTGCGATCTGCTGCTCCACGCCTAGGAGATCCGCTCTGTGATCAGCGTGACCGCGTCGCCGACGGTCTTCACGTTGGCCACGTCGGAGCCCCGCAGCTCCACGCCGAACTCCTCTTCCACGACCTGGGCCAGCTCGGCCAGGTCGAGCGAGTCGACGTCCAGCGCCTCGAAGGTCGCCTCGCGGTCGATATCGGCGCGCTCCGCGCCAAAGCTCACCAGCGAGTCGAACACCACCTGCTGGACCTGCTCTTCGGATGCGACCTGTGCTCATTTCCACTCCTTGTCTTGCATTGTCAGTGTTGGGGTCATGCCCCAAGCCCCCCATCCACGTAAAGCACGCTGCCCGTCACGTATCCCGCCTGCTCTGAGGCCAGGAAGCGCGCGCAGGCCGCCACCTCCTGCGGCGTGCCCGCACGCCGCGCAGGAACGCCCGCAAGCAGGCTGTCGTCGAGGTCGGCGGTCATGTCCGTCTCGATCAGCCCCGGCGCGATCGCGTTCACCGTCACGCCGCGACGCGCGACCTCGACGGCGATCGTCTTTGTCATCCCGATCAGGCCCGCCTTGGCGGCGGCGTAGTTGCTCTGCCCCGGGTTGGCGCGCGGCCCCACCACCGAGGCGAGGTTGATCACGCGCCCAAAGCGCGCCCTGATCATTCCCCTGAGCGCTTTGCGGGTGAGCCGGAAGGCCGCGGTCAGATTCGTGTCGATCACGCGCGCCCAATCGCCGTCGCCCATGCTCAGTGCGAGGTCGTCCGCGCGGACGCCAGCGTTGTTGACGAGCACGAGCACCGGCCCAAACTCGTCGCTCAGGCGCTCAAAGGCTGCCTCGATCTGCTGCGGGTCTGTCACGTCGCCCTGCAGCGCGAGCGCCTTGCCGCCGGCCTGCTCGATCTGGCTCACAGTGGCGTCGGCCGCAGCCTGATCGCTTCTGTAGTTGACGCCGACCGCCCAGCCCTCGGCGGCTAGGGACAGGCTGATCGCCGCGCCGATTCCGCGCGAGCCACCGCTCACCAGCGCGCACCCGCGCTCGGTGGGGCTCATGAGCCCCACTCCAGCACTGCGGCTCCCCACGTAAGCCCGGCACCCACGGCGCCCAGGACCACCTTTGCACCGGGTGTAAGCAGCCCCTGCTCACGGGCGCTCGCCAGCGCCAACGGCACGCTCGCAGCACTCGTGTTGCCCGTCTGCGCGATGCAGTCGAACACGCGGCCACGGCCGAGCCCGAGCCGGTCGGCGACGGCGGAGAGGATGCGCCCGTTGGCCTGGTGGTAGACGAACAGGTCGATGTCCCGTAGGCCAAGGCCGGCCTGCTCCACCACCTTGCGGGTGTGGGTGTGCAGCAGATCCACGGCGCGCAGGAAGGTCTCGTGGCCTTCCATCTCCAGCACCCCCCGCTCACGCGTGGCCTGGATCGTCTGCGCAGCCGAGCCGTCGCTGCCAAGCAGCACCGGGCCGACGGCACCCGCGGCGTCGGCGGCCAGCACGAATGCGCCGGCCGCGTCGCCGAACAGAGGCGCAGTGCGGCGGTCCTCGACGTCGATGAAGCGCGACATGATCTCGGCGCCGATCACGAGCACGTTGCGGGCACGGCCCGGCTTCGATCCAGGCGGTGCCGAAGGCGAGCGCCGCGATCGCGCCTGAGCAGGCGGCGCCGATATCCACCGCAGCAGCCTGGCTGGTGCCGAGCGCATGCGCCACGATCGGCGCGGCCGACGGTGTGATCTCATCGGAGGCCAGGGTGGCGACCAGCACGAGGTCCACATCCGCCGCCTGGATGCCGGCGTCCGCAAGCGCCGCGCGGCCGGCCTCAATCGCCAGGTCGCTGACGCGCGCGCCTGGCTCCACATAACGGCGCTCGTGAATTCCCGTGCGCCGCTCGATCCAGCCATCGGCCAGCCCGAGACGGCCTGGCGATCTCTGCGTTGCCGACCCGCCGCTGCGGCAGCGCGGTGCCGAGCCCCACGATCCCCGCGGTGCCGTTGCGAGCAGCCTGCTCCTGCTCGTCGGGCGCGTCCTGCGCAACCTCGATCGTGCCCTCAGGCGGCAACTTCGACGTCCTGCTCGCTGCCGATCAGACTCTGGGCCTGCACGCCGCGCACATCCGGCAGGTTGCGCGCGACAAGCCCCGCCAGCACCTTGCCGGGGCCAAGATCCAGAAACTCCTTTGCGCCCTGCTGGCAGAGCGCCAGCATCGTCTCCCGCCAGCGCACAGGCCGCACGATTCCCTGCGCCAGCTCCGAGCGCACGTCCGCAATCGGCTTGGCGCTCGCGCAGGAGATCACGGGCACGCGCGGCGTGGAGATCTCGACCGTGTCGAGCAGATCTCGAAACGGCTCCACAGCGCGGAGCCATCGCCGGTGAGTGAAACGCGCCCGCAACGTCGAGCGCGATCGCGCGCACCCCGATCTCGCGCGCCGCCGCCACGAGCCTCGCGCAGGGACTCGCGCGAGCCGGCGAGCACGATCTGGCCGGGCGCATTGTCGTTGGCGACGCTCGCGCCGTGCGCGGCCGCGAGCTGCTCGCACTGCTGCGGGTCGGCTCCCACGATCGCGACCAGCCCGCCACCGCCGTCGCGCTCACCCGCCTGCGCCATCAGCTCTCCACGGCGCACCGCCAGATGCAGACCCGTCTGTGCGGAGATCGACCCAGCCGCCACCAGCGCCGCGATCTCGCCCAACGAATGCCCGGCGAGCACGATCGGCTCCCAGGCGCCGTCAAGCTCCCCGTCCTGCAGCGAGCGCTCCAGCGCCATCCAGGAGGCGACGCTTGCGCAGAAGATCGCGGGTTGAGCAAAGCGGGTGCTCTCCGCAATGCGCTCGAACGGATCCTCGCCGACGAGCTCCAGGCACTGCGCAAGCAGTTGCGGAGCGAGCTCGGCCACGGCGTCGCGCATGCCGGGGCTCTGGCTGCCTTGGCCGGGGAACAGGCCCGCCACCGGGCCGCTGGGAAGGAGAGGCACGAGACCACGATCCATCCCAGAGGAGCCGCCCACAAGCGCGCGCACGCACGCGCCCCCCAATCGGGGGGTGATCCGGTTCCTTCGGGGGAACCAGGCAGGGATCGGGCTGTCCGCTCCGTCGCGCGAGCGTGCGACGCGGACGCTTAAACAGGTGGTGGGGTGGTCCGAAAACCACCCCACCACCCCGAGGAGGAGAGACCGGGGGGTCTCTCTCTGACGGCCCGGGTCCAGGACCGACAGAGCTTGGTGCATCCTGATGGGCTCCCTCACGTCGCCCCTGCCCTGCCCTTGCGCTGCCCGTGCGGCGCGCTTTCGAGCCGGGCTGGATGCCAAATCTCGGTGCGGGTCACAGCTTGGATGATCTGATCACTGAGAGCAAGCGCGAGCCCCGCAACACCCCCCAAATGGGGGGGTGTTCCCATTCGATCGGGGGTCGCTCGCCCGTCACGCCCAACAGTCCGCGCCGTCATCGCGACGCGGCAGGCCGTTCAGCTGCGCAGCCCCAGCCGCTGACTGCGCTCCACCGCCTCGGCGCGGTTGCGAACGCCTAGCTTGCGGTAGACGGCGCTGGTGTGCTCCTTGACCGTGTGGGGTGAGAGGAAGAGCGCGGCCGCGATCTCGCGGTTGGTCGCCCCGCCTGCGATCAGCGCCAGGATCTCGGCCTCGCGCTCGGTCAGCGCGGGGATGTCCGGATTGGACGGCGACTCGCTGAAGACCGTCTGACCGGCGCCCACGAGCTTGACCACGCGCGCGATCTCGCTCGCCGAGGAGTCCTTGGAGATGAACCCCGCGGCGCCGGCCGCGCGCGCGGCCCGCGGCGAGATCCGCCCCGCGCCGGAGAGCAGCAGCACGCGGGGCGCCGGCGCCTGAGCGCGCAGCCGCTCACACACCTCCGGCCCCGACTCTCCCCCCAGGAAGAGATCGACCAGCGCCACGTGCGGCTCGTAGCGATGGCACATCTCGATCGCCTCGGCACCGGTGCGCGCGCCCACGCAGCGCTCCACCCAGGGCTGCTGCCCAAGCATCAGGCGAAAGCCCCAGTGCACGACGTCGTGGTCGTCCACGACCAGCACGCGCAGCCGTCTACCGCCAAGGATCTCGTCCTCCGCGGGCTGCGGCTGCTGCGGCTGCGCGCTCATGAGGTCGAGGCCACCAGTCGAACCTGCCAGACGCCCGGGGCGCACTGGCCGTACTCGAGCACCGCACCGTGCTGCAACGCCTCCAGCATCGCCAGGCGCAGGCCGATGCCACCGCGCGAGGCACCCTCACCGACGGGCTTGCACTCGTTGCGGATGTCCAGCGTGAACGCGTCTGCGTCGGCGGCCAGCCGCACCTCCACGCGCTTCGCGTCGGCGTGCTTGATCGCGTTGCGCACAGCCTCCACGAGGATCGACTGAGCAAGCGCCTCCAGCTCCACCGGCACCTCGTGCAGCGCTCCCTCCAGGGCGATCTCGAGGTCCGAATGCAGGCCGCGCAGCCGGTCGAGCTCCTCGAAGAAGGTGACCTCGGTGGGCGGGGAGGAGCGTCCCAGCGGCCGCTGCAGCGCCGCGCGCAGCTCTCCGAGCGCCGCATGCACCTCCTGCGCGCAGCGCTGCTGGGCCTCGCGATCCAGCAGTTCCTGGCCGGAGAGCACGAGTGAGACGCCGAACAGCCGCTGGACCACCCCCTCGTGGATCTCGCGCGCCAGATCGATGCGGTGCTGCAGCTGGCGGTTGCGCTCGCCGTAGGCGGTCGCGCGGCGCGCGACCGAGGCCATCGCGATCGCCTTGCCGAGCGTCCAGAGCAGATGCCGCTCCTCGTCGCTGATCTCCGGGTAGGCCGGGTCGCGCTCGCTGAAGACCACGCCCACGTAGCGGCCGGCGGCGGCCATCGGCGTGCAGACGATCAGAAGGCCGTCCCACAGCTCCCGCAGCGACTCGGGGATGTCGAAGTCGTTTGCACCCACGACTTCGAGCACGCGATCTTCGGCCAGCGCCTGGCGCGCGATCGGAACCGAGTCGACGGTCACGAACAGGTCGCTGAAGCGCTCTATATCCAGGTTGTGCGCGCCGACGGCGCGCACCCTTCGCCGCACGGGGTCGTAGCGAAACAGGATTGCGCGCCGCATCGAGGCCAGGCGGCAGATCGCCTCGCAAAGGCTGGAGAAGAAGGCATCCGGGGGCGAGCCCTCGCCGATGCCAAGCAGGAGGTCCGAAACGACCTCCACAGCCTCCACGTGATGATGCTGGCCAGCCAGCGAGCTGCCCCGCTTGGCCCACGAGGCGGACGCCCACCGCGCGGCCTGCGGCTGATCGATCCCAGCTTGGTCCAAGGCACACCCTCCCTGTCGGCGCGGCCGGGTGTCGCGCCTTGACAAGTTGACAATACAACGGTTCGCGGGGATCCGACGTCCAGCCGGGCCAAAACTCATTTCAAGGGGCAGTCGGCCTCTCGGCGAGATGCATGCGGAAGGTCCAGGTCCGGTTCACGAAGAACGTCGCCACCACGACGAACGCGATCGCAAACGCCTGTCCCACGAGCTTTGGCAGCCCGGCGCCGCTGACGAACAGGTAGATCAGACCGAGGTCGGCCAGCAGCCCGCAGCCCTGCACCACGGCCCAGCGCAGCGCGGCGCTTGCGCCCCCGCTGTGACCCCTGAAGGTCCAGCTGCGGTTGAGCAGAAAGCCGTTGCAGGCACCCACCACGAAGCCGATCGCGGAGGCGGCGATGTACCAGACGCCGAGCGCCTTGACCAGGATCGTGAACACCACGAAGGTCAGCACCGTGTTGCTCACGCCGACGAGCCCGAACTTCAGGAACTGCTCCACCACGGGCATGCGCAACGCAAGTGCTGCCATGTCCCCTAGTCTTTTCATTGCTCCCAACTTAATCAGCTTCGAGGTCCGGCATGTCGAACGCACCCGTGCAACGCACTCCCACACTGCTCAGCGTCGTCGCTCCCGTGTACAACGAGGAGGAGCTGATCGACGCCTTCGTGGCGCGTGCGAGCGCGGCGGTCGCAGACTGCGACTACGAGCTGATTCTCGTAAATGACGGCAGCGCCGACTCCACGCCACAGAAGCTCGACCGGATCGCGCAGAACGACCCGCGCGTGCGAGTCGTCCATCTCTCGCGCAACTTCGGCCACCAGGCGGCGCTGACGGCCGGCTTGGAGCACGCGATCGGCGACGTTGTGGCGATGATCGACGCCGACCTGCAGGACCCGCCGGAGCTGATCACGGACATGCTCGCGCAGTGGCGCGACGGCGCGGACGTCGTTTACGCCGTCCGTAAGGAGCGGGACGGCGAGACCGCCTTCAAGCTCGCCACCGCCTCACTCTTCTACAAGCTCTTTCGCAAGCTGGCCCAGGTCGACCTGGAGCCCAACTCCGGCGACTTCAGGCTGCTGGACCGCAAGGCGCTCGACGCGCTGCTGTCGATGACCGAGCGCTCGCGCTTCTTGCGCGGCATGACCGTCTGGGTCGGCTTCACGCAGACCGCGGTCTCCTATGAGCGCGACGCCAGGGCGGCGGGTGAGACCAAGTACACCCTGCGCAAGATGCTGCGCTTCTCGCTGGATGCGATCGCCTCCTTCTCGCACCTGCCACTGCAGCTTGCGACCTACATCGGGCTGATATCGGCGACGATCGCATTCGTCCTGATCCCTGTCGTGGTCGCGCTGCACTTCGCCGGCTCCTACCTGCCCGGCTTCGGCTCGCTGACGATCGCGATCCTGATGCTCGGCGGCATCCAGCTGATCGCGCTGGGCGTGATCGGCGAGTACGTCGGCCGCATCTACGACGAGGTCAAGCACCGCCCGCTTTACATCGTGCGCGAGGAGCGCAACCGCCCGGCCAACGGACGCGGCGGCCGCGGTCCGCTGGTGCGCGCGGGCCTTGCACTGCAGCCCAGCCAACCAGAGGAGCACGTACATGAGCGAGTTGGGTAGCGCGGCGACACCGATCGCCTCCGAGCAGGCCGAGCAGCCTGAGCAGTCCGAGCAGGGCTCGATCGACCACCGCCGCGAACGCATCAGGGTGCAGACCACCCAGCACCGCATCGAGGGCTACGTCACGCTGGCCAGAGACGGCTTCCGCAGCCGCGTCTCGGACATGCTCAACGCCTCCGAGCGCGACTTCCTCACCCTCACCGACGCCACGGTGGCCCCGCTCGACGGCGGGCCGGTCGAGAGCCACCATTTTCTCGCCGTCGCGCGCGGTCACATCGTCTTCGCCGTGCTGGCTGACGGGGAGCCGCCGCTTCCGTGACCACCTAGCCGAACGCTGTTTCCAGGCTGTTACCGCAGCTTGACGACACTGCGCATCGTGCCGATGCCAACGCAGGCCATTGCGGCCGGGTGGCACGGATGCGCAAGCTCTTCGACGACACGAGACCTCCAGCCACCGTCTTCGACGCGCGCACCCACGCCTGCACGCAGCTTGGCCTGATCGCGCTGATGACCGCCTACGTGATGGCGCGCTGGCACTCTCTGCAGCATCCCGTGGCGGCGCTGCTGGGCACGCTGGCGCTGGTGGCGCTCAGCGGGCTGCTCGCCCTGGCCGGGACGCGGCCCGGCAGCTGGCGGCTATGGCTCGGCGGCGGCTGCGCGCTGGCGGCGGCCCTTGCGATCGGCGCAAACGGCGAGATGGCATCGCCGCTTTGCGGGCCGTTTCTGGTGGTGCTCGCGCTGGCCAGCCTGGCCAAAGGCACACGCGAGGTCGATCTCGGCCTGGGCGCCGCGCTGGGCGCGCTGGCCACAATCCCGGTGGACTCCGCGCCCGCCTTCTCCGGCGTGCAGTTCGCGATCGCCGCGATCGCGCTGACGACGCTCATGCGCGTGATGGAGCGGCTGCTT
Organism: uncultured Actinomycetota bacterium; assembly: GCA_963805565.1. GTDB lineage: Bacteria > Actinomycetota > Thermoleophilia > Solirubrobacterales > Solirubrobacteraceae > Palsa-744. The sequence continues at coordinate 891,312 of CAWDUK010000001.1, forward strand.
GCCAGATCGCGCGAAGAGGCCGACATCGACCCGCTCACCCGGGTGCTCAACAGCGCCGCCTTCACGCGCGCGGCGAGAGCGCACCTGCAGAGCGCGCGGCGCGAGAGCCCGTGGGGCGTGGTGATGATCGACCTGGACGACTTCGGCCTGCTCAACAAGCGCCGCGGGCATCTCGCCGGCGATGGGCTGCTCTGCAGCGCCGTGGCGCGCATGCAGCAGGCCGTCGGATCCGAAGGGATCGTGGGCCGCCTGGGCGGCGACGAGTTTGCGGCGCTCGTGCCCGCCGACCGCGCGCAGGCGCTTGGCCGCGACGTACTGAGGGCGCTGCTGGCCCAGCCCGCCCCGATCAGCGCCTCGATCGGTGTCGCCTGCAGCCATCACGAGCGCGAGGACTGGGTCGCGCTGCTGCGCGAGGCGGATGTGGCGCTGCGCGCCGCCAAGCGCGGCGGCAAGGGCCAGACGGTGCTCTTCGCCGAAGGCATCGATGCAGAAGAGCAGATCAAGCGCAAGCACATCCGCGCGGCGATCGACTCGGGCCCGATCGAGATCGTGGTGCAGCCGATCGTCGATCTGGCCGCCAGTCGCATCCACGCCTTCGAGGCGCTCTCTCGCTTTTCAGGGCCAGGCCCCGCAAGCCCTGCGCAATGGCTTGCGATGGCCGAGCCGCTGGGGATGAGGGTGGAGCTCGAACTCGCCTGCCTGCAGCACTCCCTGGCGCTGCTCTCAGAGCTTCCCGGCGGCGCACGTCTGAGCGTCAACCTCTCTGCCGTGGCGCTGCACGACCCGCGCACCCGCGGCCTACTGCGCGAAAGCCACCCCGAGCGCCTGATCATCGAGCTCACCGAGGAGAGCCTGATCACCGACATGCGCAGCCTGCGGGCCGATCTGGACCCGCTGCTCAGCTGCGGCATCACACTCGCGGTCGACGACATGGGCGCCGGCTACTCCAACCTGCGCCAGGTGATCGAGCTTGCGCCGACGCTGCTCAAGCTCGACCGCACGCTGGTGCGCGGGATCGACCGCGACCCCTCCCAGCGGCTGCTGATCGACGCGCTCACCGGCTATGCGCAGCGCACCGGCGCCGAGATCGTGGCCGAGGGCATCGAGACAGAGGCCGAGCTGGAGGTGATCAGGGCGCTTGGCATCTCCTACGGCCAGGGCTATCTGCTGGCCAGGCCCGCGCCGCCGTGGCCAAGCGCCAACCTGCCCGCCAGCGAGCAGCCCCCCAGACGCGACGTGGCCCGCGGCTCGCGCCCGGTCACGATCCCGCCGGATACGACCGCAGACCAGGCACGCCAACGCTTCATGGCGCTGCCCGAGCTTGAGAGCCTGACTCTCGTCGACGGCGAGCACCGCCCGCTCGCGCTGATCACCCGCCACCGTCTGCTGACCGTGCTCGGCCACCGCTTCGGCTACGCGCTCTGGGGCGAGCGGCCGGTGGCGCGAATCGCCGACCGCTACTGCCTGCGCCTGCCCGCCGGCACACCGATCGAAGAGCTCGCACGCAAGTCGCTCGCGCGCCCACTCGAGCACCGCCACGACCCAATCCTGCTGATCGACGACCGCGGACGCCTCGTTGGCCAGGTGACGATGAGCGACATGCTGATGGCCAGCAGCCCGCGCCAGGAGGCGGATCAGCCGGCAATCGCGGCTGCGCGGGGGTGAAGCACGGAGAGGGCGGGATTCGAACCCGCGATGGAGTTTAACCCCCATACTCGCTTAGCAGGCGAGTGCCTTCAGCCACTCGGCCACCTCTCCCAGAGGTCGCGGCCCAGTTTAGACCCTTAGCTGCCGGGGCGAAAACACCTCCCGTGCCCGGTCCGCACAGCTCGCCGTCCTAGGATGTCGATCGTATGGTCCATCCGGTCGAAGACTTCAATCAGCGCTTCTCGCCGCGACAGCGCGCCGTGATCATCTCGCTCGGACTTGTTGAGCTTGGCCTCAAGCTTGCAGCGGCCCGCGACATCCAGCGCCGCCGCGCCGATCAGATCCGCGGCAGCAAGTGGCTTTGGCGTCTCGCGCTGCTGGTCAACACTTTCGGACCGCTCGGCTACTTCCGCTGGGGCCGTATCGAGACACAGGCGCACTGAACCGCTCGGCACACAAGCTCTGTGCTCGGCGGCGCTCGCACTGATCACCGTCTCCAGCTGATTGCTGCGCCCTCCATCGACTAGCCTTCAGGCGGTCCCCTTGGAGGGGTGGCAGAGCGGTTGAATGCGGCGGTCTTGAAAGCCGGACGGTCGGCTTTCGGCGCCTTCCGCGGGGCGCCGTTTTTTTGGCTTAGTTGAGCCGTTTTTCGCATGGTTTAGCCAGATTCGGCGCCCGCCGACGCTGGTCGCGCGCGGCTCGTTAACCGCGTGAAACCGCCTGAAACCGCACGTTCCGCGCATGGACTGGCGCGGATTTGGCGCGAGCAGCGACTGATTATTGAGAGTTGCTGGAAGGTAGTCTGTCGGAGGTACGCACCCGTTGGCAACTGCGATCGCTCATTGGTCGTCTGGGTAGGCGTCGAAGAACTCGCGCTTCAACAGCTGCTCCCGCAATTCGTCACGTGCGGCTTGCGTGGCAGGATTGTGGCCTTTGAGAAGTTGCAGGCCGGCGCGTCCGACATCCTCTAGGTACCAGAGCTTCAGGTCTGCGTCGAGTAGCGCGGCGACGATGCGGATGGCGCGTTCGTCGTGGGGATGCTTGGCGGCGCGGTCGGCGACGTGATTGGTTTGATCGAGCTGTCCGTGTGCCGCCTGGGCTGCTGAGAGCGTGAGGTCGAGCCAGGTCACGCTGTCGATTCGTTCGACTCGCGAGAGCCAGCCGAGTGGTGCGTAGGTGCTGGCGCACAGGTCGCGTTTGAGCGCGAGCCGCAAGAATTCGATTGAGTGCTCAAGCGGCATTCCCGGCCCGTGGAACGCCCCGAACGCGAGCCACTGGATCGCCTCCGATACCTGGCTATCGCCAACCCCCGCGAGTATCTTGAGGACGACGGCGGAGTCATATCCGTCCAATCCCCAGATCAGCGCGTGGAGAAGGTGCCGTCGTACGTGGTCCGGCACGCGGGCAACCGCGGCTTCATAGAGGTCTCGATGCTCGGTCAGTAGCGCTGCTGCGGGAGTTCCCCACTCGAGGTACTGATCGAATGTGTGCGGGCCGAGTCCGGCGGGTGCGTCAGGACCGACGAGGCGGCTCCACCGAGAGTGCGTCCACTCTGGGGCGCGACTTGCGAGCCATGCCAGGTTCCGGCCGATGATGGCGCGCGCATGGCATCCGTCGGACGGCTCGAGATCGAGCGCTTCGTCTAGCAGCGCAAGCAACAGGTCCGGTTCGCTGTCGCCGTCAGTCGTCGCGCCAGCGTAGACGAAGGCATCGCCGAGCGCGCGCATAGAGCGCCGGTAGATTGCGTGCTGCAACGACCCGGCGTCGGCTTGCTCGTCAGGTGCGGACCGTTCCTCACGGCGGCGGGCGGCGCGCTCGATCAGATCCCAGCCCCGATTCGTGTCGGATCCGAGCGGTGCCCCGGCGGCTGCGAGTTTGCTGATCAGGTCGATCCCGGCGCTGACCACGCTTGGCCAGCCTGTACCTTCAGCGGACTCGCCCGGTGCTGGCTCTGTGGTCAGGTTGTGCTCTGCGAGCTCGACTGCCTCGAGTATCTCTGGAACGCGCTCGTGAAGTTCGTCTACGTGATCTGCGAGCGCGTTGAGGTAGCGCTCGGCATACATCGGGTCTCGCAGTGCCTCTAGGATCGGGGCGGGAGCTTGTGCTAGCCAGCGCTGGGGGTCGTTGTCGATCAGCTGCTGGAGTTCGCGCGCGGCGTCGTGCCGGGTGGCGCCGCGGTAGTCGCCGGTGGGTTTCCAGGCGGCGATGCGATATGCAGCCTCGAGTGGCTCAAGCTCGGCGAGCTCTTCGACCCCGATCGCAGTGGCGGGAGGCACGCTGATAACGGACGGCTCTGGCCAAAGGAGACCATTCGGAGAAGCTTGTCCCCAGCGGCCTTCTACACACCCGTTTGCTGCCGCGGGCACTACGCGCCGCTAACACTGCCGGCGCCTTGTTCGTCAGGGAGGCGGCGGTCCGGGACCCCACATCTTGGGCGGGACGACCACCGTCAAGCCCTTCATCGAGCCGATCGCGAGAAGCGAGTCGGTCCAGCCGACGATTGCGGTGACGGCGGTGGGCTGACGTATCTCCGACAGTTGCGACCCGTCGGCAAGGTCCCATAGTCGAACGCTGCCGTCGGTCCCGCCGCTGGCCACCAGCTGCCGTCCGTCGGGTGAGAGTAGTGGAGCGAGCGCTCGCACTGGGCCACGGTGGCCCTTCAGTGTGGCGGCGGGCCGCTGGCGCTCGATGTCCCAGAGCTGGATAGCGCCATCGTCTGTGCCGCTGGCGATGACGTGCCGGCCCATCGGCGTGGCGAAGGCGGCGAGAGAGCGCACAGGGCCTGAGCGAGCGCGCTGTGCCCGCAGCGACATCGACATCGACCAGCTTTGATCCCAAACGCGGATCGTCCCGTCGCTGCAGCCGACTGCCAGCAGGCTTTGCCCATCGGGGAGCCGCGTGACGGAGAGGGTTTGGGCCCGGGCGCTGGCGAGCTCGAGCACGGCAAGGTGGCTGTATCGCGGCCACTTGGCCCGCCCGCTGGGGGCGCGCTGGTCCTCCTCGGGACACCAAATGTCGACTTGCCCGCCCTCGCCCGCGCTCGCGAGCGCCGGTCCCTGCGCTGTAGGGACGGCGGCGAGGGCGATGACCGCGCCGCCTTGATCTCTAAGAGGGTTCCCGATCGGCGCGCCGCTCTGAGCATCGACGATCCGAACCTCGCCGGTGGCGCTGCCACTGGCGAGCAGGCAGCGCCCATCAGGCAGACGCAGCGCCGTCAGCGCGTACACGAGGGGATCGTCGTTGCTGCCTATGTCTCGGATGGCTTGGCGGCTTGCCGGGTCCCACAGGCGTACTCCGCCGGATGGGCCGGCGCTGGCCAGCAGGCGCCGCCCGTCTGGCAATGGCGCTATCGCGAGGCTCGAGGCCGCGGGGCTTTCCGGCTCGTGAGCGTCAGGCGCGTGCTCGAGACTAGGAACGCACTCGGGCTGCTGGTCGGCGATAACTGTTGTAAAGGCAGGCTCGAACTGGCCTGCGGAGAAGACGTTGACCAGGTGCTGAGCTTTGAGGGCGACGGCCGCTTCTTGTAGGTAGGCGGCGTTCCAGCACAGGTCCGAGCCGAGGCGCGCCGCGGCGCGCTGGTACACCGCTCCGGGGCTTGGCCCTTGGGGATGCTCGCGCTGTGAGAGCAGCGCAAGCAGCGTGGCGGGGTCCGCCGCCACCAGATAGTCAGGCTGGTCGGCCAGCAACCGAGCCAGTGCGTCGTTGCCCGCGTCTGCCGCATGCACCGCGAGATAGCTGCGCACATATGGCTGCGCCAGCCGCCACAAGCGTGCGCCGGCGTTGTCACGGGGTACGCTCGCAAGTAGCGCCTCGGCCACGAGGCCGTTGACGGTCCGAGCATGTGCGGCTGAGGCGGCGCGGGGGAGCGAGCTCTCGTCGGGGTCGCGCAGGTGGGCCGCGAACAGCTCGCTGGATAGCCGAAAGACTGCGCGACCGTCCGGAGCGACGTCTTCGACAATGTAAGCGCCGGCGCTCTTGCGCAGCCAGTCGATGTCTTGGTCTGTGAGCGCCTCGAGTGGCGGCTCGCTCAGCACCGGGCGTATCGCGTTGGCGACGGTCACCCAGAGGTATTCCCACGGAAGCCCTGGGCCCTTCGCCCATGCGAGCGCGGTCAGCAGCGCGCGGGCTCGACCGGACCGTTCGCCGAGACGCGTGAGGCCGGCGTCGAACGCCGTGTTCAGGGTGGTGGGGATCTCCCGGCGCCAGCTGCGCGGACGAGTGTCGATCGCCCGCCCGCGCGTGCGCAGTGCAAGCGCGGCAAGCTGGCCGGCGAGGAACGATCCTTTCGCGCGCGCGCCGATCGCGTCGGCGATAAGCGCGCGCTGATCGCTAGCGAGCAGCTGATAGGGCGTGCTGACACCGGGCTCTTCAGCCGCGATCAGCAGATCCTCGACGTAGCTGGTGAGCGCCTGCCGGTCGAGATATGGCTCCGCGTCGAGGTTCACGACGAGCGACGGGTCCGGGATCGTCATCGCCATAGGGCTTCGGGCCCCGACGAGGACGCGCATGCCGTGTCGCGCCGGCAGCTTGGAGACAAGCGCGTCGATCACGTCCTCTGGCCGTTCGACGTCGTCGAGCGCATCGAGCACTACGACGTGGCTTTGTGCGATCGGGTCGCGGTCGAGCGTGTCGAGCAACTCGCCGGCCGTTTCGACATGCCTGCCCACGCCGCTTCCGATCACACCCGCGATCTGATCGACGTTGAGCCCGCGTCCGTGCACCGCGATCAGCCCGACGTCGACCCCAAGCGTCTGTGTGACGGCGTTGACGATCGGTCGGCCGCGTGTTGCCGCGAGGAGGTTGTCACGGTACGCCGAACTGCTGAGAAGCAGTGGGAGGGCGAGGAGCGTCGACTTGCCCGATCCTTGTTTTCCCGTCACGATCGCGGTCGCACCCCGATCTGGATCGCTTATCCAGCGTGCGATGTCACGCGCCGCGGTGATCCGCCCCCCTGTACCGGCGAGGTAGTAGCCGGCTGTCGATCGCGCCCCCGTGCCGCGCGTGCGTGATCGCCAGCGATCTTGGCCGGCGACTGTCAGGCCCGCTGGAGCAGGCTCGTAGCATGGATTAGGGAAGAACGGCGGGACGCCGTCGCTGCCCCCGCTTGGCGTGTGGAATCGCGCCTGCTGGGTTCTCGGCAACAGCCCTTTGACCCTGTCCATTAGGGTTTCCAGGGGCACGTATCGCTGTCCTGGAGGGGCAGTTGACTCGGAGAGGGCCTGTCGGAATACGGCGGCAAAGAGCCCCTGTTGCGCATAGTCGGCCTTGCGTGAGCTGGCGATGACCCATGTATGCCCCGGGTCGACCACCTCGCGGATCGCATCCTTCGTAATGTCTTCCGCCGCCGCTCCGGCGTAGCACGTGTCGATGATGATCAGGAGGTGAGGCTGTGGATCGAGTTTGCGGCCCGTCTGATCTCTCTTCGACAGCAGCTTGGGTAGCCGTCTCGTCTCGATCGCTGAGTTTACGAGGTACTCGGGCGCTTGCTGAGTGCTGTCTTTGGTGATCAGGTAGTGCAGATCCTCGAAATGCCCGTGCCCCGTGTAGCAGGCGATCACGACGTCGGCATCCCTGGGCACCGAAAGGAGGCGTTTGACCAGGCCTTGTTCGCTGGGATTGAGCAGATATCGCGGCTTTCCAACGGGAACGTAGTCGCGTTCCCGCAGGGCGCTCGCGAAGTCGATCAGCGCCGCTCTTACCTTTGGCAGCTCTTCCCATTCTGCGGCGAACTTGTAACGCCTGGTCCCAGCGATGATCGCGACCCGCGTGAGGCCATCGGGGCTATTCGCCGAGTGCGGCACCCAGCGCCTCGCCGGTCTGGCGACTGTTGAGATACGGACCGCCCGCGTGCGGCTTTTCACCGTTGTCGACCAGGCGGTCTTCGACCTGCGCATCATCGGGCCCCCGCTCGAACATCGAAGCTAGCTCCTTGCGGAGCGCAACGATGTCGTTCCGGTCGGCGACATTCACCCAGCGGGGGATTCGCTGCGGCCAGGAGCCACGGCCGTTTGTCGGCGGTGGCTGCAGGCGGTCGAAGATCAGCCGGGGGATTCCCAGCGGCGAGCCCAGCGTGACGAACAGCTTCACACCGGTGGTTGGCGCCTGGCAGCAGAACTCGTACGCGACGACAGAGCCGAGCGAGTGGCCGATGATGACTTCCACGTCCTCGCTCATCTCTCCGGCGAGCCGGTCGAGCACGGCTTGACGCTGGTCATGATCGTCGAGGTAGGCGTTGACCTGCTTTAGATCGTCGATCAACAGGTGCTTTGCGAGGCCTGAAAGCGCGCGAGATTGCAGAACGCGGTCGAGCATCACGTGCGGTAGCGGGCGGCTGCCCTTCATGACGCCGGGCGGCGGCCCAAGCTCCGGCTGGCAGCGCACCGCCTCGTCGTACAGCACCGACAGCAGCTCGGTTTCATCGCGGCCGAGGTCGACGACGGTGTATGGCGGTGCGCCAGTCGACATGGTCCCCGGAGGGCGGAACAGGTCGCCGTAGAACGCCACTCGCACATCGGAGTCGGCGAGGCCATCGGCGGTCGAGCGGAATCCTGCCGCCTCCAAGCCCGCGCGGATATCGAGCAGCCACTGCTGCGTGAGTTCCGGCCCGCCCCGGTACTGCTGGGCGATTCCGTGGACGCCAACGATCCGGGCCATCGCGTTAGACTACCCCACGGATCGGCTCAGCCGGTCGCATCCGCGATGCGGGAGGATACGAGCATGCGGAAACCTCGCTATGCATCCGCGGAAACCTGCCAAGGGGATCGGCACCGCCAGCTCGTCGAAGTTGCTGACACCGTCCACAGACGCCGCGCCAGCCGAATAAGCCGGGCCAGATCAAGCTGCCGCTGCCCGCTTACACGGCCGGTCAGGTCTGGTCTGTCGCTCGCGGGCGCGCATCGGCAGGCGGAAGATGAGCGCAAACGCGGCGGCGATCGGGGCCAGGCACGCCTAGGAGCCCGGGTCAGTAACCGTCGCGGTGGCGTCCGGCGGATTTAAGACGATTCCGTTGTTCTCGACGCGGAGGTTGTCATGTCGGCGGTGACGCAGGAGCGGCTGGTGGAGGTGCAGGCGTCGGCGGTAGTTGGCGAGCGCCGGGCGGCGGGCGAAGAGAAGACCTTCCGGGCGTATGACCCCGATCAGGTGCTGTTGATGGCGCCGGTGCTCTCTGAGTGGGTGCCGGAGGGCGATCTGGCGCACTTCGTCTCAGATCTGGTGGAGTCGGCGCTGGACCTCTCGCCGATCTATGCGGCCTATGAGGAGGAGCGGGGCTACCCGCCATATGACCCGCGACTGATGCTCAAGCTGTTGATCTACGGCTACGCGGGCGGGGTGGCCTCCTCGCGCAAGCTGGAGGCGGCGAGCTATCGCGATGTGGCGGCGCGGATGCTGTGCGCCGGCCAGCACCCGGATTATCGTTCGATCGCGCGGTTTCGGGCACGTCACTTGGAGGCGCTCTCAGAGCTGTTCGTGCAGGCGTTGAGGCTGTGCAAGCAGGCACGGCTCATCGGGCTGGGAACACTCGCTTTGGATGGCACCAAGCTGCGCGCGAACGCGTCTCGGCACAAGGCGATGAGCTACGAGCGGATGGTCAAGAAGGAGGTCCAGCTCGAGGGCGAGATCGCCGCGCTGCGCAAGAACGTCGACGCGCTGCTGGCCGAGGCCGAGCGCACCGACGCCGAGGAGGACGAGCGCTTCGGTCCTGAGCATCGCGGCGATGAGCTGCCGCGGGAGCTGCGTCGGCGCGAGCAGCGCCTCGAGGTGATCCGCGAGGCCAAGGCGGCGCTTGAGGCTGAGGCCGCCGAGCGCGAGAAGGCGCGCCGCGCTGAGATGCGGGCACAGGGCAAGAAGCCCCGGCGCCCGCCGAGCGGACGCGATCCATTCGCGCCGAAGCCCAAAGCGCAGCGCAACTTCACCGATCCCGAGTCAAAGATCATGAAGACCTCTGACGGTTCTTTTCACCAGTGCTACAACGGCCAGGCGCTCGTGGACTCCCAGACGCAGGTGATCCTCGCGGCCGAGCTCTGCGATCAGGCGCCCGATGCCGAGCAGCTCGAGCCGGCGCTTGACCAGCTCGCCGAGAACCTCGACGCGGTCGGTGGCGAGCTACCGGAGGGTGCGGCGCTGACCGCGGATGCCGGCTACTTCTCCCAGGAGAACGTCACGATCACCGCCGCTCACGGCCTTGATCCGTTCATCGCGACCGGCCGCTTCAAGCGCTCAGAGCCGCCCGCGCCCGCGCCACGCGGGCCGATACCGAAGAACGCGACCCCCAAGCAGCGCATGGCACGCAAGCTGAAAACCAAGGACGGGCACGCCGTCTACGCCCGACGCAAGGCGATCGTCGAGCCGGTGTTCGGCCAGATGCACACCGTCCAGGACGCGCGGCGGCTGCTGCTGCGTGGCAAGCACGCAGCCCGCGCCCAATGGCGCTTCCACTGCGCGATCCACAACCTGCTCAAGCTCCACCGCGCCGGCGGACTCGCCCTGGTCGGCGCAACCTGAGCGCGAGCGGCGAAAAGCAGCAGCCAGCAGGCTCGCGGGACACTCTAAATGAGGACCGGACACCCGACGCTCACCCGGGAGCCGGGAGGCGTAGTCCTCATCGCTCCCGTGCCGCGCCGTTAGTCGACGGCGAGGACGCGTTACTGACCCGGGCTCCTAGCAGTGCTTTGGTAGCTTTTCTGTAGGGTTTCTCGTTGGCTTGGCGAATCCTTCTCGCGTCTGGCGATCGATGCGTGGGGGTTTCGGGATGACGGCGGTGGAGATGGCGGTGGATGGTCCCGTGGCGGTGCGTGAGCGTCTGGAGGCGTTCGCGGATGAGGTGCTCACTGAGGCGGTGAACCGGCCGGTGCAGTTTCACAACGGTCGCGTGTATCTGCGGGGGCTGATCGAGGATGGTTCTCGCAAGTCGCTTGAACCGATGGTCGCGCGGTTGGGCGATGAGGCCGACTATGAGAGCTTGCAGCAGTTCCTGGCGGTGAGCACGTGGGACGCGGCGCTGGTGGTCAGGGCGGTGGGCGAGCGGGTTGCGCCGCAGATCGAGATCGAGGCGTGGGTGCTCGACGACACCGGCTTTCCCAAGGACGGCAAGGGCTCGCCTGGGGTCAAGCGCCAGTATTCGGGGACGCTGGGCAAGACGGGCAATTGTCAGATCGGCGTCTCCGTGCACGCCGTTGGCGCCAAAGGCACGGTCCCGTTGGGATGGGCGCTGTATCTGCCGGAGGAGTGGTGCTCCGATGCGCAGCGCAGGCGCAAGGCGAAGATCCCCGAGGACGTGGTGTTCAAGACCAAGCCGCAGCTCGGGGTGGACCTCGCGTTGCGCGCCGCGGACTGGAAGATCGAGCGCTTGCCGGTGCTGGGCGACTGTGCTTACGGCAACAACACCGATCTGCGTGACCGCCTGCATGATGGCGGGCTTCAGTACCTGCTGTCGGTCTCGCCGGAGACGACGGTGTTCCCTGAGGAGACCGAGTTCACCGTCCCCGCAGAACCAGCCGGCAAACGCGGCGGCAGACCTGCCAGCCGGCCCAGGCCGGATCGTGAGGCCGAGTCGATCGGTGCGCTGATCGCCCGTCTGGGCGAGGGAGCCTTCAAGACAGTCGCGTTCCGCGACGGCCCCGAGGGCGGACCGGTCACCTCTCGCTTTGCCTTCGCGCGCGTGCGCTCCGCGCACCACTGGCGCCCACACGACGCACGCTGGGCGACAAGCGGGCAGGCTCCACCGCGCGAGGAGTGGCTGATCGCCGAGTGGCCCAAGGGCGCCTGTGAGCCCAGCGACTACTGGCTGGCCAACCTCCCCGCCAACACCAAGCGAGAGCGCCTGGCGCGCCTGGCGCGCCTACGCTGGAAGATCGAGCTCGACTACAAGCAACTGAAGGGCGAGCTCGGCCTCGACCACTACGAGGGCCGCTCCTGGCTCGGCTGGTATCACCACACCGCGCTCGTGACCGCCGCCCACGGATTCCTCACCCTGGAGCGCCTCCACCCAAAAGCCCAGCGGCCGGCCTGACGCTCCCCCAGGCAGTCCTGCTGTTCCAGCCGCTCCTGCGCTGCTGGACCGGCCGCTGCTCCACCTGCCAGCAAAACATCAATCTCAGCGATCTGCTGCTCATCCAGCCCCGACAACGCGAGTAAAGAACTAACAAAGCACTACTAGGCGGCGATCGCAGCGGGCCCGGAGCATTCATGTGCAGCGGTCTCCAGCGGTACTATCTACTGCTGGGGGCACAATCTCTTTGGGCAGCTCGGCGACGGCACCACCACCAACAGCGACATACCTATGCCGGTGGCTGGGATCGGATGAGCGGCCCACGTTATTCAGGCAACGGCCACCGTCGCGGCCGTCCTCGTGGTCAGTATCGTGGCTCTTGTGGCCTCGCCAGCTAACGCCGAGTCACCAAGGGGAGGCCGCGTGATTGCATATTCCGTCAAGACCGGGACCCCGGCGGGACATTGGGCATACCCCAGCCGCGAGTCGGGTCAAACCGGGTGGGCAGCCATTGGAGAAAGACACGGCGAGCGAGCGGCGAGCGGTAGTAGTCGTGGCGCAGCCCGAATAGCCACTGCCCCGCAAGCCAGACAAGACTGCCAAGGATCGCGGCGATCGCCATCCCCTGGTGATCCGGTGAGGGCCGCGCTGGCGAGCTCGCCGACGGCCAGCAGCGTGCCGCACGCACGCAGGACGAACCCGCCGAATAGCCGCACGCCGAGCACGACTATGATCGCGCAGGCCGCGAGGCTCAGCAGCCCGTTCATTGGCCGCTGGTCCTCGGGCGCGCGTAGACGTCGACTGCCGCGTCTACGCCGTTGCGGATGCTGTACGCCGTCGTTTCAGTATTGCCGTAGCCCTCGCGCTTGAACAGGACCACGTCTCCGGCCTCGAACACGACGCCGATCTTCGTTCGGACGCGCGAGCCGATGACGCCGATCTGCCACTCCTCGCCGCTCCAGTGGCCCTCGTAATGAGGGAAGGCGGCGTGTGCGACGGCTGCTGCGCGACGGATGTACTCGCGCGCGGCCTCGACGCTCTCGATCGCGTTGATTGCCTCCTGAAGCGGGTTGCCGATCGCGCGGTCAAAGCGGGCGTCCTCGCAGGCGAGCCGGTCGATCAGCTCCTCCACACGTCGGTCAGTGGCAGCGGTCGGCATACCCTTCACGCTCCGTCTGGGGCGGCAGCGGCGCGCCGCGCCTGCTGCTCGTCGGCGTACCCCTTCGCCGCGGTTGAATACGGCGAGCAGCCACAGGTACTCGCGTTCTGAGTCGATGGCGTCACGCAGCACGTTGCCGGTCTCGACTTCCTTGATGCGCCATAGCGCGTCGCCGTACTGCTCGCCGACGGCGATCTCGGCCTCTTGCCCTTCGGTTGTCATTTTCGTGCTCCGTTGGCTTGGGGGTGGTTGGGTGGTGGACCGTCCAGCTCGATCCAGCGGAAAGCGTCGGGGCGCGGCACGGAGTAGCGGCGCTGCGTCATCGGCCGACCGCCCTCTGCGTGAGTGCCGCGCTTGAGATCGAGCTTGCCCTGAGCGACAAGCCCATCGGCTTTCATGCGCGCGGACTGCTGGCTACAACCAAAGTGCTCGGCGATTTCGCGCAGCGTCGCCGAGCGAACTTCTGTCAGCCAGTCGAGGATCGCCTCCTGCTCGATTCTCACCGGCGTCTTTCGACGCTGCGCGCCCCGCTCGCAGCTGGCGGCCACCACGCGGTCGGCGTCTCAGGCGGCGCTGTCTCAGGCGGCGCTGCCAGCGGCGGCGGATCCTCGCTGACGGTGTCGAGGGCATCCGAGAGCAGGTCGCGCCCGACCTGCTTCCAATCCTCGCGGGTCGCGGCGCTGAGTACCTCGCCGATCGCCACGCGAAGAGCCTCACCGATATCGGCTGGAGGCTCCTCGCCGCTGGTGGCGATCTCGAACACGTATTCGCTGACCATGTCCGCGGCGGCGGAATGCCGCAGTGCGCTATGAATGAAATCGCGGACCAAGTCGGTGGGGAACTTGCTGCCCCACTCGCCGCGGCGGGTATCAGCGCCAACCACCGTCAGCTTCCAGCGCTGGGTTGCGCCGGGCGGGCGTGAGGCCGTTCTGCGGCGCGGTTTCGCTCATCGCGGGACACGTCTACGGATGAATGTCAAATCGCGGAGCGCGTTGCATGGGATCGTGCAAGAGTTCCTGTTGGGCGTCGGTGACGACGAGCTAAAGCGCAGGCGTTTGGGCTTGTGCCTGCCGCGTTGCTTGCCGTTTTGACGGCTTTGAAGATGCGTGCCCATGTGTCGCGCCGGCGCCTGTTTTCGCTGGTCTGGTTGCCTTCCAGTCGGCGATCAGACGCCGGTAGGCCGCCTCGGCCTGCCCTATGAGCTCGCGCTCGGCGTCTCTTTCGGCGGGGGTTGCAGAGATCCGTTGGCCGCCGTGGCGTGTCTGGAGGGGTGGCGCCCCGGCGTCGAGCTGGACGCGGCGTACCTTGGCGCGCACGCGGGAGGGTTGCGCGAAGGCGTAGTCCTCGCCCTTGGTAAGCAGCTCCCAGGCAAGGCAGGCGAGCTTGCGAGCGACCGCGACCGCGGCGACCTGTGAGCCCTTGCGCGCGCGGATACGCTCGCCGAAGGCGTGCAGCGGGCCGGGCTGGCGTACCGCGACCCAGGCGGCCTCGACCAGCACCGAGCGCGCCTGGGCGTTACCGCGCTTTGAGATCCTCCCGTGACGGGCTGGCTCATCGCCGGACTGGCGCACCTTGGGGTCCAGGCCGAGGTAGGCGACGAGCTGGCGCGACGAGGAGAAGCGGGAGATATCACCGATCGCTGCCATCAACGTGACGGCTACGCCCGCGCCAACCCCAGGGATGCTCATCAGTCTGTGGGCGTCCTGTGAGCCGGCTGCCCACTGTGCGAGCTTTTGGTCGACCTGAGCGACCTCGGCGTCCAGGAAGTCGATCTGGCGCAGACAGCCCGCGACCGTCTCTGCCTCCTCCTCGCCGAGCTGTTGTTCGTCAAGCCACGCGCGTCCAGCCTTGCCGAACAGGTCGCTGACAGGCGAGCGGCCGAGCAGGCAACGAGCGAGTGTCGCGTGGATCTCGTTCTTGGCACGCGTGCGCTGACGCACCAGCGCCGCGCGGCGCGCGACCCGCCGGCGCAGCCCCGAGGTCACAGTGTCTGGAACCCAGACTGACTCGAGCATCCCAGCCGAGAGCAACTCCGCGAGCGTGCGCGCGTCGAAACGATCGGACTTCACCCGCGCGTGAGAGATAGCCCGCACATCCTGAGCGTTGGCGACCACCACCCGCGCGACATGGGGCTCGATGATCCTGGCGATCTCCATCGCCGGACCCGTCGCCTCCATCACCACCTCATCACTCCGGGACAGGCTCCCAGCGAACAGCTTGAGCTTGGCGCGATCGGTCGCGACACGGCCTGCCGAGCGCGTCTTGCCGTCCTCACGTATCGCCACCTCGCAGAAGCCCTGGTGAACATCGAGTGCTATCTGGCGCATCTGAACTCCTTGTGATCGTTGACAACAGGGGGAGCAGTCGCAGGGCAAACGACAACTACGGATTCGCGCTCGCAGCGCAACCGGGCAAGTCGCAGGGGCGGCCAACTAGCTCTTCGGGCTCTCAGCCCATAACGTGTGACGGCCTGCCCTCACGTCTGCTCCAGGAAGCCCCTGTCCCGATCAGCCGAAGCTACGACCAGGACCGGACGGCGACCCTCACGCAGTTTCATGCCAGTAGCTCAACCTGCCAGCACAAGTCAAGTCCGCTTGGCAGATCCCCGCGAGCTGCTCTCGCGCGCCTCCGGCGAGGTGCGCGCAACGGGCGCCCGATCGCCGGGAACGCACGATCGCCGCCTCAAATTCTCGTGTTGGCCGTTTCCCGCATGGGTGCTAGCGAACCGCGCCATCGACCCCTGGGCGGCCGTGCGAGAGGACTTGACTCTGCCGGCAGGTCGAGCTACCACGTCCACCGCCAAAGCTCCAAAAGGGGCTCTACCAAAGGAGAATCAGCGATGAACAAGACCAAAACCCAGCCCGCCAAGCACGCGATCCTCGACGTGCTGAAGGTCGAGCCGCAGGCCACGGTCGCGCAGATCGCGGTGAGCGCAGATGTCGGCCGCTCAACGGCCGGCAAGATGCTCGCCCAGCTGGAGAGCGACGGCAAGGTTCGCCGCACCGAGGGCGGGCGAGACGGCAATCGCCGGATGCCAGACCTCTGGTCGCTGGCCGACAAGCAGCCCGTCGCCAACAACGCCGGCACCAAGCCCGCCAGCGCCGCGAAGGCGGCCGATGGTGCAGCCGCAACAGGCAAGCCGGAGGGCGGCAAGCTCAAACCGGGCGGGCTGGACCCGCTCGTGCTGGGCTACCTCAAGGACAACGCCGACAGCGGCCCGCACGGGCCAACCGCGATCGCCCAGGCCCTTGAGCGCAGCTCGGGCGCGGTCAGCAACTGCCTCACACGGCTGACCGAAGCAAAAAAGGTGAAGCTCGTCACGGAGAAGCCCCGCCGCTACAGCCTCGGCTGATCGCGCCGCTAACCGGCGCGCCGCGCGCCTCCCGCCGGCCGCTCGCTTGAGCGGCCGGCGCTGCGCGCGCCTCAGCATCAGGGAGCCTGGGCAGAGACTCGGTCAGCTGCCGCGACGAGGTGCGGTCGCAGCGTGCCGACGAGTTCTCCGAGCGGGATCATCGACGTGTGGGCCGCCATATTGATTGCCGCGATCACATCTCCACTCTCGCCGCCCACCGGACTCCTGGCGATCGGCCTAGAGATCCTCGAAGAGCAGGTTCACATCGGCGTGTATGCGACCACCTCTCAGAGCGGTCGCCTGGAAATCCTGTACGGCGCCGAAGGGCTTACGCCGCTGTTCGAGACGATGGCGTTTCATGGAGAAATTATCGAAGCTAAAGCACCTTACGGAGAGGAAATTGTCACTTTTATCCCTCCGATTGAAACTCTCCCCGAAGCGCCATACGCGTCTGTGGTGACAATGAGTGGGACGATTGGCCCCAAGAACCTGACCTACTATAAGCGCGTCCACGGCCGCCGCGTCGCATTCAAACCTGAAGGTATCGAACTGCCTAAACGCTGTCCACACGTGGCTTCAAGTTCGCCGCAACCTTCACGTTCCTCGACGGGGCGACAAAGACTGCGCACACAGTAGTGCCGTGCGAGCCAAAACGAGCAGCCGCGCCCGCACGCATTCCTTGACTCGCCAAGCCCGTCCAGTACCCCCGACTGCACGGCGGTCTCCGGCACACGCGCAGCGCGCGTGGAGCACTCCTTGGGGGGACGGTGGGTCAGTGCCCCGCGCGGCCGTGGCCAGCGCCAGTTGGCTCGCCGGAACGCCGTGGCGCGGCGACCAATCCCGGTCGCGATCTCAGCGGGCCAGCGCAAGGACCGATCCTGCGCCTATCAGCGCACAACCCGGCGCTGGTCGCGTTCTCCCGTTCCCACTGAGCACCGACGATATGATCCCGGCCGATATGATCCCGGCCGATATGATCCCGGCTATGGGTACCGTCGTTAACGTCGTCCTCGCGATTGTGCTTGCGCCCGCGCTCGTTCTCGTTGCGCTAGTGTCCTGAGTCTTAAGTTCGGGGAGTAAGTGTGGTATTATGCCGTATGGCTACTACTCTCGGTCGTCCGAAGGCGGTTTTGGAGCTCACTGACGGTGAGTGTGCGCAGTTGCAGGGGTGGACTCGTAGGCGTCGTACCGCGCAGGGGTTGGCGTTGCGCTCGCAGATCGTGCTTGCGTGCGCGAATGGGCACTCCAACAAGGAGGTCGCGGCCCGGCTTTCAGTGAGCGCGGCGACGGTCGGGAAGTGGCGGCGGCGGTTTCTCGCCGACAGGCTCGATGGGCTCGTGGACGAGCCGCGGTCTGGGCGTCCCAGGACGGTCGCTGATGAGCGCGTCGAGGATGTGATCGTCAAAACATTGGAGACCGCGCCGCCGGATGGAGGAACGCACTGGTCCACACGCCAGATGGCCGCCAAGACCGGGCTCTCGCAGTCGACGATCTCGCGTGTGTGGCGGGCGTTTGGGCTGCAGCCTCACCGAGTGGAGCACTGGAAGCTCTCCAAGGACCCGTTGTTCGTCGAAAAGGTCAGGGACATCGTCGGGCTCTACCTGGATCCGCCTGAGCGAGCACTGGTCTTGTGCGTGGACGAGAAGAGTCAAATACAAGCACTGGACCGCACTCAGCCGATCCTCCCGATCATGCCCGGTGTCCCCGAGCGCGCCACTCACGACTATAAGCGTCACGGCACGAGCAGCCTATTCGCAGCGTTGAATGTGGCTTCGGGCAAGGTGATCGGGTCGCTGCACTCGCGCCACCGCGCGATCGAGTTCAAGAAATTCCTTCAGAAGATCGACGACGAGGTACCCGCCGACCTGGACGTGCACCTCATCCTCGATAACTACTCAACGCACAAGACCCCGCCATCAAGCGCTGGCTCGCGGCCCACCCCCGGTTCCATTTGCACTTCACCCCGACCGGCTCATCGTGGCTGAACCTCGTCGAGCGCTGGTTCGGCGAGCTCACCTCACGCAAGCTCCGACGCGGCACACACCGCTCCGTCCGCGAACTCAACCACGACATCCGCGACTGGATGGACCACTGGAACGAGAACCCCCGCCCCTACGTCTGGACCAAGACCGCCGAGCAAATACTCAACACACTCGCAGCATATTGCGAACGAATTTCAGACTCAGGACACTAGATCAGCTCACCAGATTTGAGCGCACCGAGCCCTGGGCCACCCGCCAGTTGGACCGCATCAAGCGACGACTACCCCACAAAGACCGCACGGACTGAAACCGTGCTGCGCGGTCTCCGACTGCGTGATGCCCACCCAACAGCTATCGCGCCATGTGACCTCAACCGCCGCTGCAAACATGGGCCGGGACTCGTTGTCGGGCCACGACCATGCCGTCCGGTGTACGAACCAAAACATCTACCCCGGCTGACGGCACGTCTGCGTAGAAGAGCGCCCAGTTTGGGGCAAGAGTAGCGGGAATGGCAGCTCGCTTGAATGTCGCGGCGATACCATGCATTTGGGCGCTGATGCTGTCGTGAGCATTGCCCAGCAAGCCATAGACCAGCAATTGACCTTCTCCATCCCGGCATTTGCCTTCCACCGCCAAGGTAAGTGGCCGATGTTCTCTGGCCAAAACCGAGAGGCCGCTGCCTGCGCCCGTCACAGCCATTCCCGGCCTGCCTGGTTCGATCCCTCGCTTACCTTGCTGTTCATTAGCTGAGTACAGTGCGAGGGACACCTCGCCGTGACGCGCTTGGCGTTCCGCGAATATCGTCACGTAACCCCCCGGCACCCGCTCACTCGCCAGTCGAACTGCCCGTGTTCCTTGAATCAGCGCATGCCTACGTAGGCAAGGCGCGACTGCCGTTTGATCTCCTTGCCTTGGACTATGACGTTGCTGGCCTTGCCTATCAGACTCGACGTGGAGAGGGACGCCTGTTGGCGGCGATCGTGGAGCGACTCGACGATCGCGGAATCCGCATCACATCGATAGCCGCCGGGGTCACCGACGATGCACGGGAGATCATGGCGCTCCCGCCGACCGTCTGGACGAACAACAGCGGTTACGAGCCCGAGCAGGATGAGATCGTCGTAAACAACCTTGAAGAGGGGGCTGTCAAAGAGGAGACCAATGAGCCGGCAGCACCGCGGATTCTAGAATCACGCGTGGCTCTCGGTCGGGCTGGCGGCACACACTCTGATGGGGCTACGGCTGATCGAATCGGTCAACGTCGTGTTGACGCCCGGCAAGCTCACCCGGCAGATGGGTCGTCATCATCGCGGGGTGCTCCATCGTCCTCAGATGGTGACGATCCGGCCGACCCGCGAACGAATCATCCTGGCCCGCGACGAGGCGAGCTATCGCCGCCTGACCGAGCGTCATCCCGTGCGCGGTCACTTCAAGCACTACAGCGAAGAGAACCGGCTATGGACAGCCGACCCGGAAAGCGTCGTCTGGCATCCCACTCGCGGCGCGGTGGTACAGGTCTGGTGCCCGCCGTATATCGCAGGGCCTCCAGGCGCCCCGATTCGCCTAAAAGTCTGGAAGCTCGACGGCTACATCGACACCGGAGCCTGCTGAGCATCCCACCTAGTTTATTCGTCGAGGCCGAGTTGCTCGGCGCGCTCCCAAGCGCGCTCGGCGCCATGTTGATCACCGCGTTGCTGGAGCAGATCGCCCAAGCTGATCGCGCCCAATGCTATGCCTTGCTGCTCGGCACGCTTGTACGCATCTTCGGCGGCGTCGAGGTCATTTAGCACCTTGTGCGTATGGCCGAGATTGACTAGGGCGCCATGATGGCCGCGGTCCACGGCTCGCGCATACGCCGCGAGTGCAGCGTGTTGATCATCGCGCTCCCTGTAGAGATTGCCGAGAATCAACGCCGCACGCGCGCTGCCCTGTTCGTCGGCGCGATCGTATGCCGCCTCGGCCCCAGAGATGTCGCCGAGCTCCGTGAGCATGTTCCCAAGCGCGACCCCAGCATTGGGATCCCCACGTTCTTCAGCACGCCGATAGGCGGCCTTAGCTGCGGGTATATCGCCCTCACGATGGTAGAAACCCGCGAGGCCGACCGCGGCTTCGCGATTGCCGAGTCGGTCACCTCGCTCGTAGGCTGCCCGAGCGCCTGCGAGGTCGCCCTGCCGGCGCAGCAGCACGCCGAGATTGAACGCTGCGACCGGGTGGCCGAGCGCGGCGGCTCGCTCGAACGGCGCACGAGCATCCGCATACCGTCCTCGCTGGAACAGCGAAACGCCCCTCTTGAACGCGGCTTCAGCCGCCACCCGCCCCCAAGAGTCTCAGACTTTTCCGGTGCCACGCGTCTAGCAGTCTACCGTCGTCGCGGACGTGTGCTTGCCCGGGCGCACGCAAAAGCGAGCGATCCTGCTCTGTGCGTCGGAGCGCACACCCGGCAAAGCTGATAGAGCCTTCAACTATAATGGGCATGCTCTGTACTTGTCTACTCGGAGGCTCTTTGTGAATCGCCCTAGTAACGACAGACTCCCACCCGTACCACCGAATGCTCTAGCACTTGGCTCCGCTCTCCTGAAACGCGCCAGGCTACACGCCACAGTCGAGAACGAGATTATTGCGGCGGTGCGGGTGCGCGGTTCAGTACCACGAGACGAGCGCCGCATGTTGCTAGAAGAAGAACTCCGGCGACGGGACATCACGCGTGACTCTATCTGGATCGAGCAAAAGCTAGATCAACTCGAAATGTCCGGAACCCAACGCGGCGTGCGCATAGGAGACGCCATTCTCAACCTCGGTGGCCTTGCATCGTCCTTGCGACGGCGCGAGAAGGGTTCGAGCGCCATGCCGGAGTGGATGCTGCCACCAGCTGATGCACAAGCAGATATGCTCGTACCGTCGGCGGGCAAGCAGATCACCACCGAAAGATCAGCCATCGTGCTGGATCCTGGCATCGACTCTTTGCTGAGCCGCGCAGTCAAAGAGGCACCGGTGCGAGCGACAAGCCTGGGGGCTACTGTAGTTGTGTGGTTCGACCGAGTTCCCGGAGATGAGTCTCAGATAGCCGTCCATATAGGATGCCACAGGATCGGCACAGTCGCGCCAACGGCGAGCCGTGCAACAGGTAAGTGTGTCGACAGAGCCGCACAGAAGAGCGAGCGCCCCCAAGCATATGGAGTATTGGTTCGGGCCGAGCGTAGAGTTCCACCATACATCCTCCTCGTTACACTACCTACTGGCTGAGCGCCCGGCTGTCTCTAGTGGCACGATTTATCCACTTCCGACCCTAGTGTCCTGAGTCTGAAATTCGTTCGTAATATGCTGCGAGTGTGTTGAGTATTTGCTCGGCGGTCTTGGTCCAGACGTAGGGGCGGGGGTTCTCGTTCCAGTGGTCCATCCAGTCGCGGATGTCGTGGTTGAGTTCGCGGACGGAGCGGTGTGTGCCGCGTCGGAGCTTGCGTGAGGTGAGCTCGCCGAACCAGCGCTCGACGAGGTTCAGCCACGATGAGCCGGTCGGGGTGAAGTGCAAATGGAACCGGGGGTGGGCCGCGAGCCAGCGCTTGATGGCGGGGGTCTTGTGCGTTGAGTAGTTATCGAGGATGAGGTGCACGTCCAGGTCGGCGGGTACCTCGTCGTCGATCTTCTGAAGGAATTTCTTGAACTCGATCGCGCGGTGGCGCGAGTGCAGCGACCCGATCACCTTGCCCGAAGCCACATTCAACGCTGCGAATAGGCTGCTCGTGCCGTGACGCTTATAGTCGTGAGTGGCGCGCTCGGGGACACCGGGCATGATCGGGAGGATCGGCTGAGTGCGGTCCAGTGCTTGTATTTGACTCTTCTCGTCCACGCACAAGACCAGTGCTCGCTCAGGCGGATCCAGGTAGAGCCCGACGATGTCCCTGACCTTTTCGACGAACAACGGGTCCTTGGAGAGCTTCCAGTGCTCCACTCGGTGAGGCTGCAGCCCAAACGCCCGCCACACACGCGAGATCGTCGACTGCGAGAGCCCGGTCTTGGCGGCCATCTGGCGTGTGGACCAGTGCGTTCCTCCATCCGGCGGCGCGGTCTCCAATGTTTTGACGATCACATCCTCGACGCGCTCATCAGCGACCGTCCTGGGACGCCCAGACCGCGGCTCGTCCACGAGCCCATCGAGCCTGTCGGCGAGAAACCGCCGCCGCCACTTCCCGACCGTCGCCGCGCTCACTGAAAGCCGGGCCGCGACCTCCTTATTGGAGTGCCCATTCGCGCACGCAAGCACGATCTGCGAGCGCAACGCCAACCCCTGCGCGGTACGACGCCTACGAGTCCACCCCTGCAACTGCGCACACTCACCGTCAGTGAGCTCCAAAACCGCCTTCGGACGACCGAGAGTAGTAGCCATACGGCATAATACCACACTTACTCCCCGAACTTAAGACTCAGGACACTAGAGACGCGCCGATCCCAAGATGACGAGGGCGAGGCCAGCGGGCGCACAGTCAGCACGGCCGACCTCTCAGCCTTCTTCCACGAGCCCGAAGCCCGCATTCAAAGCCGCCTACGAGTCCTCGCTGCGGAAGGCCGCATCGCCGAGTCCGTCGCAGCTCCTGACCGCTGGATGCTCGTCCGAGCCGGCGATCCGTGAGCGCGGCGATTGGGCCGGCGGGCGGCTGCCGGTAGCCTTAAGCCGTCCGCAGCGCCCGGAGGGGTGGCAGAGCGGTTGAATGCGGCAGTCTTGAAAACTGCTTCGGGGGTAGCCCCTCCGACGAGGGTTCGAATCCCTCCCCCTCCGCTGCCGGACCGGCGCGAAACGTGGCGCGAGCGGAATCTTTTCCGCTCTACAGAGCCAAAATCCGTCGGTCTTGAAAACCCGCGGGCCGGATTTCGGAGTCTTTTGTGGCGTGCGGATTTTTGGCTTGGTTGAGCCGTTTTCCGCGTGGTTGAGCGGGATTCGGCGCCGAGCCCGGTTGCCACAGTCGCGCTCTATTGCCGCCTGAAACCGCCTGAAACCGCACGAAGCGCGGTGGGACTGGTGAGCCAGACCGGGTTCGGCGGAGACTGTGATCTGGCCCGGCTTTAGGAGGGCGTCACATTAACTGTGTAGGCGGTTTCTTGGATTATTGTAACTCAGTTGGTGGTGTCGGGGACGCGGTCGCCGAAGTGGATCTTGAACGCGAGTAGCGCTGTGGTCCAGTTCCGGGTGCGGGTCCATTGCGGGACGGCGTTCTGCAGGGCGAGGTAGACGAGCTTGCGGGCGGCGTCCTCGTTGGGGAAGCTGCCCTTCGTCTTGATCGCCTTGCGCAGCTGCCTGTTGAGGGCCTCTATCGCGTTTGTCGTGTAGATCACGCGCCTGACCTGCGGCGGGAACGCGAGGAACGGGGTCACATGCTCCCAGGCGTTCAGCCACGCCTGGGTGATCACGGGGAACCGCTTGCCCCACTTCTCATCGAAGGCCTCAAGCTCGGCCTGCGCCTGGTCGGCGTCCTTGGCTGTGTAGATCGGCTTGAGGTCGCGGGCGACTTGCTCGCGCTCGCGGCGCGGCACATAACGCAAGCTTGCTCTAATGAGGTGAACTATGCATGTTTGGACGGTCGTCTTCGGGAAGATCGCCTCGATCGCCTCTGGGAAGCCCTTCAAGCCGTCAACGCAGCAGATCAGGATGTCCTGCACGCCGCGGGTCTTCAGGTCGGTCAGGACCTGCATCCAGAACTTCGCGCCCTCGGTCTCCTGGAACCACATGCCCAACACGTCCCGCTCACCCTCCAGCGTGACGCCGAGGGCGAGGTAGAGCGCGCGACGCTGCACCGTCCCTGCCTCGCGGATCTTCAACACCATGCAGTCCAAGAACACGATCGGGTAGATGTCCTCCAGCGGCCGCTTGGCCCACTCCCGCACATCATCCATCACCGCATCCGTGACCCTGCTGACCAGGTCGCGGCTGACCTGCACCCCGTAGATCTCCCGAAAGTGAGCTTCGATATCCCGCGTCGACATTCCACGGCTGTAGAGCGCGAGGATCTTCTCGTCGAACCCCACGAACCGCCGCTGACGCTTGCGAACGATCTGCGGCTCAAAGCTGCCGTCCCGGTCCCGGGGAGCATCGATCTCCACCGGCCCGTGCTCGGTGAGAAGCGTCTTCGGCGAGCTGCCGTTGCGCTGGTTCTCCGCGCCACCAGGCGGCTCGCAGTGCGCCTCATAGCCGACATGGTCGGTCAGCTCGACCTCCATCGCGCGCTCCACCAGCCGCTTGGTCAACTGCGCCAACAAGCCGCCGGGCCCAGCGATCTCCTCCTCACTGCTCGCCCCGGCAAGCAACTCGTCGATCACCTCATCACTGATCCGCCGATCAGAGCCCACCCCGAGAGCTTGCCGCACACGACGGCGGCCAGCCCCACGATCGACGGTCCCGTCGACCAGCTCCGGAGAGAGCGCACGCCCCGGCCGGCCCGCCGTCGAGTCCCCCGCCGCAAGCGCGCCGCCGCCGGTCCACTCCGGTCGCCCTTCGGGCTCCCTGCGCTCCCCGCCGGCGCCGAACACCAGCTCCTGCGACTCCATCTGACCCTGCGTAATAGTAGGCATAACGACCTCTCTCGCTCATGCCTACACAGTTCCTACGACACTCCCGGCTTTCGGAGTCTTGTTTCTGGAATCCTCCGGTGGTCAGCGAGGAGGAAGTTATGCCCAGGAGGTATCCAGTCGAGGTGCGTAGACAGGTCGTGGAGCTCGCTCGTGCGGGTACGCGGGTCGCGCAGCTTGCCGAGACGTTTGGGATGAGCGAGGCGGTGATCTATGGCTGGCTGAAGCAGGATCGCATTGATCGTGGTGAGGCGCCTGGGTTGAGCGCTGAGGGGCAGATGGAGCTTGCGGCTGCGAAGAGGCGTATCCGTCAGCTGGAGACTGAACTGGCGGTGTCCAGGAAGGTCAACGAGGCGTTCCTTGAGCAGAACTTGTCCCCAAAAGCCTCTACCCGGTGATTGCTTCCCTGGCCGGGCAGGGGTTTGATGTGCAAAGGGCTTGCCTGATGCTCGGGGTGTCTGTCTCTGGGTATTACGACTGGAAGGTGCGTCCCCCGTCGGCTCGCACGCTTAGGCACGCATGGCTTGCTGGTGAGATCGCGCAGGTGCACAAGGACTCCGGTGGCACCTACGGCACGCTGCGTATCACCGCGGAGCTCCGGTACGGCCGTGGCATCCACGTCGGCAAGGGACAGGTGCAGTTGCTGATGAGGCGCCTCGGGATCTACGGTCTACCCAAGCGCCGGCTGCCGAGGGGCGCGAAGGTTGGCAAGGCCAGCTCGCTGGATCTCGTGCGTCGGCGCTTCAGAGCCGCGGGTCCTGACCGGCTGTGGATGACAGACATAGAGCGCCACGAGGCGCTTTGGACCGTGCGGTGATGAAAGGACACCGCCTGTGGCTCGTCGCAGCGAGCCACGCGAAGCTGGGGGCAGCCTGATCTCGGGGACACGGGTGAGGGTGGACAGCAGCCCCGACAACGACGGGACGGGCCGGTACTGCCAGACGGCCTGGGTCCGGCAAGCGAGATGGGAAGGTGTACGTGAGAAACCAGCGTCTGAAAGCTCCTCAAGAGCAAACCACCAGCTCTAATCTGGCAGATTTGGGCTGGGTAGCAACGCGTATCCACGTCTTGGCGTGGAGAACTTCTGGGCTGGTCGATGTCGCTGGCCGGGAGGCCACGGTGAAGGTCTGCGGCGTAGTCGTGGCGATGTTGCAGGGGCATAGCTGGGCACCTACCCCGTCTAACGGTGCAAGGTGAACGTGGGAACCATCCCGATGGTCCCCTCACCGGCCAGCAGGATGCTGGTCGGCGGGAAGGCTTGTCGTCGGCTGATGCCGCCGGGATGGGACGGAGGACCCGTAGTAGTCCGAGGCCGGGAAAGCCGGTCACATGGCGAAGGGGTCCAGCGGGTTCGCAGAAGCGACGCGGATCGTGGAGGTCGCTGGTGAATACTGGCGCTCCGTGGCCTGACCTCGATGAGGCCGGGCGGCGGGTACACGAGATGCAGAGCAAGCTGCACCAATGGGCGGCTAGTGATCCTGGCCGCCAGTTCGATGACCTTTACAACCTCGTCTATGACCCAGCGTTCCTGGTCGTGGCGTGGAACAGGGTCAAGACCAACAAGGGCGCACGATCGGCCGGTGTTGATGGCATCGCTCCGCGGTCCATTACGGCCGAGGGGGAGTTCCTCACCGGGCTCAGAGAAGAACTAAAGGCCCGGCGGTTCGCCCCCACGCGGGTGCGGGAGAAGATGATCCCAAAGACCGGCGGCAACGTCCGTCGGTTGGGGATACCGACTGCCGCAGATCGTGTCGTGCAATCCGTGGTCAAGCTGGTGATCGAGCCGATCTTCGAGGCGGATTTCAAGCCGTGCAGCTACGGTTTCCGTCCGAAGCGCCGCGCCAAGGACGCGATCGCTGAGATTCACTACCTTGCTTCGCCTACCCGGAATTACGAGTGGGTGTTCGAGGCAGACATCACGGCGTGCTTCGATGAGATCTCTCACTCGGCGCTGTTGGGCCGAGTGCGCGCTCGGATCGGGGATAAGCGCATCCTCGGACTGGTGAAGGCGTTCCTGCGGGCCGGTGTCCTCACGGAGGCCGGTCTGAGCCGGGACACGATCACCGGCACCCCACAAGGCGGGCTGCTCTCACCGTTGCTGGCCAACATCGCCCTGTCTGTCGTGGACGAGCACTTCGCGCGCAAGTGGGAAGCACTCGGGCCAGAATGGACACGCGCCAAGCGCCGCCGTGCTGGTGTCCCGGCCTACCGCCTCGTTCGCTACGCGGACGACTTCGTGGTCATGGTCGGTGGCACCCGCCGGGATGCCGAAGCGCTATGGGATGAGGTGGGCACGGTGCTCGCTCCGATCGGCTTGCGCCTTTCGGAAGAGAAGACGAGGGTCTGCCACATCGACGAGGGGTTCGACTTCCTCGGGTTCCGCATCCAGCGGAGAGCCTGGAGAGGCCGGGCCGGGAAGCGAGCGGTCTACACCTACCCATCCAAGAAGGCCTTGGCCTCAGTGATGGACAGGGTGCGCATGGCCACTCGTCGCAAGCGTCATCGAACGCTCGCCGAGCTGCTGCGCCAGCTCAACCGCATCCTGCGGGGATGGTGCAGCTACTTCAGCCACGGGGTGTCCTCGCGCACCTTCAACTACCTCGACCACTTCGCGTGGTGGAGGGTCGTTGGCTGGCTGCGCAAGCGCCACCACGGGCTGAATTGGGGGACGCTCAGCCGCCGCTACCTCCCCGGATGGGAGATACGCGACGGCGGTACCGAGATGTTCCGGCCACGAAGGGTCGCGGTTAGCCGCTACCGCTACCGGGGCACCCGAATCCCCACCCCCTGGACGAGCAAGGAGGGAGAACCACTCCCACCAACGGCATGAACCCGTGGAGAGCCGGATGCGCGGAGACGTGCAAGTCCGGTTCGGAGGGCGGGCCGAGGAAACGGACCGGGCAAAACCCCGACACCGCGCCTCGGCCCGACCCCTACACCGAGCACCCCACGAGGGAGGGCAAGATCTACTGCTGCGCGGTCATCGACGCCTTCTCCCGGATGGTCGTCGGCTGGTCGATCGACAGCCGCCGGGTCTGTCCGATGAAGTGTGTGTGGTTGGGGTAACCGACTTGGCTTGTGTGCCGGGTCGGGATCGACGCGAAGCCGTAGGCGTAGCGCGATTCTGACCCGGGCGCGGCCTGGAAAGGACCCTCATCATGCAGGAGATAACCGAGAAGCCCACTGGGCGGCGCAGCCGCCCCAAAGAGGCCCAGGCTGGCGCCCAGGCGCCCCAGGAGCTGGAGGACCGTCTGGCTGGCCTGTTGCCGGCGGACGCGCTCAAGGACGCCCTGGAGGGTCTTGCGCCGGAGGAGATCACCGGCCGGGGCGGCTTGTTGACGCAGCTGGCTGGCCGCGTGATCGACGCGGCGCTCGCGGGTGAGTTGAGCGACCATTTGGGTTATCCGCCGGGGCAGGCACCGCCCGGCGGCGCGGGTAACCATCGCAACGGGTCGATCCCAAAGACGGTCGCGACGGACTTGGGCCCGGTGGCGGTGAACACACCCCGCGACCGCGAGGGCACGTTCCAGCCGAAGCTGGTCGGCAAGCGCCAGACGCGGCTGGCTGGGTTGGATGAGAAGATCCTCTCCCTGTATGCGGGCGGCATGAGCGTCAGGGACATCTCAGAGCACCTCTCATCGCTCTATGGCACGGAGATCGGCCGGGACACGATCAGCCGCGTCACCGACGCTGTTCTGGCGGACATCGCGGCGTGGCGCTCACGACCGTTGGAGTCGGTTTACCCGATCGTCTATTTCGACGCGCTCATGGTGAAGATGACCGAGGACCGCTCAGTGAAGACTCGTGCTTGCTATCTCGCGGTCGGTGTCACTCTCGAGGGCGAGCGGGAGATCCTCGGCCTGTGGTGGCAAGACACCGAGGGCGCTAAGTTCTGGCTCGCGGTGCTGAATGACCTGCACCAGCGCGGCGTCGGCGATGTCCTGATCGCCTGCGTCGACGGGCTCACAGGGTTCCCCGAGGCGATCGCCGCGGTGTTCCCCCAGGCGTGGGTTCAGACGTGCATAGTGCACATGATCCGCGCGTCGATGCGTTATGTCAGTTACGCCGACCGCAAGCGCCTGATGCCCGATCTGCGCCGCGTCTATAGCGCCCCGAACGCCGAGGAGGCCGAACACCAACTGGGGCTATTTGACGAGCAGTGGGGTGAGCGCTACCCGATGGTCGCCCAGACCTGGCGGGCACGCTGGGAGCACGTCATCCCGTTCCTCGCGCTACCAGCCGATCTACGTCGAGTGGTCTACACGACCAACGCGATCGAGGGCCTGAACCGCCAGATCAGAAAGGCGATCAAGACCCGCGGACACTTCCCCGACGAGCAAGCAGCAACAAAGCTCATCTACCTCGCCCTAATGCGAGCCGAGACGAAATGGGTCAAAGTGATGCGCTGGCCCTCAGCACTACGAGCCCTAAAGATCCACTTCGGAGACAGAATCCCCTACTAACCAAAACCACCAAACCCAACCCCACACACAGAAGATCTGACAGCCTCCAGCCGCCAGACAGGGCTGCTGGTCACCAACGCGCTCGGCATGGCATTGACCAGAAGAGCACCGAGGGAGGGCGGAATCATCCACTCCGACCAGGGGGTGCAATTCGCGTCCTGGGTCTTCAGCCAGAAGGTCACAGAAGCCGGCCTCGCGCCATCGGTCGGTGCCGTCGGCGCCCCGTTCGACAATGCCATGGTCGAGGCGTTCTGGGCTCGCATGCAGGTCGAGCTGCTCAACCGCAGAAGATGGAAGACACGCCTCGAGCTCGCCACCGCGATCCACGACTACATCGAGACCTGGCACAACACCAAACGACGCCACAGCGCCCTGAACATGCTCACACCCAGCGAAATACGAGAACAACCACCACCACCAAAATCAACAACAAGAGATCGCCGCCTGATTCCAGAACCCCAACTCCAGGAAAACCAGGCCAGATCACTCCTTCGTCCTCTACGCCGCCGGCCTACTCGGCGACAGCGAAGCACTCGACTCCACCGGCCTAGAGACCTACGGCAACCCCGGCCCAGGCCGCTGGATCACCATCTATGCCAACACCGCCCACGCCTGGATCGTCGTGGCCGGCATCGCCCTCGACACCGCCGAATACGGCGGCCCACCAATCCCCACCGGCACAGGCCCCCGGGTGGCGCTCAGAACCCCTCGCCAACCTCCGCGACGGCACGAGCTACGTCGCGCGCCATCCACCGACCTCTGAGGCTTGGCGCCGATACGACAAAGGCTCGGAGTGCATTCACTCCGAGCCTTTGGTGGGGGGCGGACGATGAACAAGTCCAACCCCAACCCGTGACGTGCCCAACCTTAAGCGCCATCACTTGCATATGAGCGCCTACTGCAGCGGCGCTCCGGTTGCTTCCTTCGCAGGCAGAACACAGGAGGGCGCGGCGCCACGGACCACTGCGATGCCCTCTGACACATGGCCTTCGATTTCCTGCGCCGTGAGCACGATCGTGTCACCTGCCGGGATGGTCGCCGGCTGCACGGTCGCGGTGCCCTGAGCAGAGACGGTAACCGCTTCATCGGCTTGCTTCGCGTTTGTGCCCCCCTGACTCGGGATCGGCGCACTACAGCTGGCTTCGACCTTTGCAACCCTTACAGCGGCACCGATCTTTTCCAGCTGCGCGTTCGCACCTCCAACGCCGACGAGTTCGTTGAGCGTGACCGTAACGGTGCCATCTGAGTTGGACGTAACGGCGAAGGCAGGAGCCGCGCCGCCGATGCTCAGTACGAGCGAAGCAGCTACCGCCGCACCCGCGCTGGCGAAGCCAGCAACCATCAGGTACGGCTTACGGAGGTGCCTCCACCCCCGCTGACGCGCCTTAACTGGCGCTCCTGCGGCAGCAACCTCAGACGAGTGCCTGCTTACCAGATCTGACCACAACCTATCCTCGAACTTCGACATGTGTCTATGGCTCCTTTCTGAGACGGGCTCGGGCTCGAAATAGCCGGACGCGCAGCACACCTGCAGAGGCATCAAGCGCTGTCGCTGCTTCCTTCGGTGTCATTCCGGCGATATCCACAAGCTCAATCGCTTCACGTTCCAATGGGGACAGATACGACAGCCGCTCGACCAACTCTCGCCCCGCGCGTTCGGCGTCAATGCGGCCAAGAAGCTCATCCGTTTCATCGGAGTCGACGGTCTCTTGACGGACCGCTCGACGGTTGATGTCCTGCTGCCGCGCCACACCTTCGCAATGCTTGGCGAAGACGTGGCGTGCTATTCCAATCAACCAGGGGCGTGCGCCCCCTCGGCTCACGTCGAACCCACCGAGCGAACTCATCGCCTCCACAAATGTGTCGGCCGTGAGATCTGCGACGGTTTGCGGATCGCGGCTTCGCCGGGCGAAGAAAGCGGTCACTGCGCCGCAGTGAGCACGGTAGATGACCTCGAAGCTGCTCAACTCGCTGGGTACTCGCGGCGCCCTACTGGCGGTGGCCGCTTGCGTCGGCAGCGAGTCTTGCGCGGCAATCGAATGGCTCATGTCTATTAGTTGGCGACTTCGCCGAGCAGCGTTACATGCCTGCTTGACGCCCCGCCCGCACTGGCGCGAGATAGATGGGCACCGATGTGGTTGCTCGCGACTCTCATCGGCGATCTTCTCCCAGCAAGGCACCGGCCTTCTTGGTCGCCGTCGCCCTTACTCCCACAAGCGTCGTGAGCAAACCTGCATAATCCCTTGCGACGGTGGTCGCGTACTGGCGTCTCAAGCGCACCGCCGTTGAGATAAAGCCCACGTTGTATTGGCATTCCACATCGGCTACCGCGACCGACCGTTCATACGCACGCATCGCCGGGGCCGGCATAGCGGCCTTTTGGGCGTAGTCCCAAAGTTCCCCGGCGACAGCGTATGGTTCGTTGGTCTTGCGGGCGGTACGCGCCATGAAACAGGTAGACCAGCGTCGGGTAGCGTCTCTGTATGCGTGGTCTGAATATACGTCGTGTCCGACCTCAAGATCGAGATCCTCTGGAAGGTAGACTGCCTCCATCGCCAAGGTTGGACTGCCGTATAGGGTGCGGTCGGCCGTGGCGACACAGCCCTGCGTGGGATATGTGTGTTCTGCGATGCCTGCGACCTTGAAGCTGCCGTCATGCCCGTCTGCGCCGAGTAGCGCGGTCAAAAATGCCTTTTCATTCGGCTGCTGCGCAGATGCCGATTGACGTATCACCGACGTTTGGGCAGGTACCTGCCCAGATGTGCCAAGCCCGAAGCCGAATCGACGTGCAGCATCAATCGCCGTCGACTCCGACGGCACTGAGGCCACTGCGCCGTTGAGGAGCAGTGGCAGCACCTGAGATGGAACGATCGACGGCGGCAAGGCAGGAAATGGGAATCCCTCGCCGCGCATGCACCTACCGATGAGCACCCCGCGCGCGTCGGCTCGCATAGTGGGACCAGGCAGCGCGTTGCCAGCAACCACCAGACTGATCACCTGACTGGAAACCGTTGCGTGGTTATTGTGACTGCTTCCACAAGCGGCAAGTCCGATGAGGATCAGTGCGCTCATACACGACATCCCTACAAACGGCCTTCCACGCGCTGGAGCCGAGGTGGACCGTCTCAGCTTTGCCACAAAGCAGGCTGGGCTCATATCGATACAGCCTCGTAGCTGGCCGACATGAGCCCACCCACCTTGCACTTCACGATCTGCCGTTCGTCCTGCGACTAAGGATCAACAGCTCGTGTAAATGTCGTACACCGACAAGGACGAGAACGTGTCGTTCCAGAAGGACCCTACGTAGCCCGTGCCGGTGTAGGCTTCGTTGGTGTAGCGTTCACCCCCACAGGCGGCGTTCTTGTAGTAATAGCCGGTGTACGGGCCGTTGTTGTCAATGCTGCTGATGCAGTCATTGAAGGATCCGGTGGTACAACCTTCGACCGATGCGTAAGTCGTGAGCGAGTGGACGTAGTGCCCGGCTTCGCCAGCCCAGCCGTAGCCGCCGCCTTTGTATTCAGCATTCGCCCACGCGCACATGTCCCATCTGGCTTCGCAGTGGCCGCTTGCACTTGCGGCAGACGGTGCGATGACCCCTACGGCCGAAGCCGATGCTAGTGCTACGACGAGACCCAACATCGCGCTGTAGCGGCGCACTGGTCCGCGTCTGATCTTTATCATTGGTGCTTTTCTCCTCGTTGCAGGATGTACCGCTTCGGATGTCCGAAGTAGCTACAAAGGCCGACCCGAGCAGATCATCGAGTTGGCGGGCGCAGCCTATGCTGGTTGCTTCCAATAAGCAATGTCGATTTTGCATAACATTCGGATAACTGACCTGATCTACCGCCCAAAACGTTTTACCTAACGGCCAAAACGTTTTTCCACTGGTCGCCGCATGGCCAAATGCTTGGACACGGCGTTGCACGGCTCCAATCCCTCGCGCGCTAGCGGAAGAATGTTTCCAGCGCTTAGATAGAGTTTGACACCGAGATTCGCTCTAGCAGCGTCCCGTAGAGGTCCAGAAGCTCCTTTCCGATCGCAAATGCAATTCGACCGGCTTCGGTGAGTTCGCCTGCTCGGCCCTTGCGATGTACGAGTAGATCGCAGCCCAACTCCGCCTCGAGCCGCTTGACCGCGCGACTGACGCTTGATTGCTCCATACCCAAGTGTTCGGCCGCCCTACTGACATGCGACTTCTCGGCGACGGCGACGAAGCACTGCACGTCGCGCAGGCTGCTCGATAGCAGAGGCTTTCGATGACAGCACGTACTCCTCGGCCCCTCTCTCATTAGAGAACCCCCTCGACGTGGCCGCGTGCATCGCTCGCCCGGCCAACGTGCGCCTCCGCCGCTTCGCTGGGATTCATCGAAGCTTGAGGTAGCTAATCGACGGCTTCCAAGCCGTTGCGGCTTTCGTTCTTGTAACGCGGTCGACCAAGCGATCGCGCTCCAGAGCCTGGAGACTGCCGCGTACAGCGTCGAACTTGACGTGATAACCGTCGGCCTTGAGATACACGTGAATTTCGCGTGTGGTTAGCGGTCGGTTATAGGCGGCAAGCGCTTCGCGTATACGAGCACGACGCTGCTGCAGTTCGTGGTTCCGGATGCCGCTGGATGAGCCCAGTGCCAGCAGCAGGCCAAGCACGGCCCTACCGAGCGGTGTTATCTGGACCGTTCGCTCGCTGCCTGTATCAAGTTGTTTGACGAGCCCACGCCGCGCCAGTGCATGCGCCGTCAACCAATCCGCTGACACCGCGGAAACCCATACATCACTGTCCTGGAAGTGCTCGACGAGCCGACTACGCGTGCCGGTTGAGAGACTGCCATGGAGGTCCACGGTCTAACCGCGCTCCGCAGTGAAGTCTTTGATCTCATCGCGCGCGCGTCTCACCCAGTCGATGTGCGCCGCTGCCGCGCCATATTGCTCCCTAAGCACAAGGATCGCGGAGAGCGCTTGCAGGCTCTGCTGCCCGCCCGCTGACCGTTCCGCCATTAGCTGCTCGATGCGTTGCTTATGCCGTTCGGTGTGATGAGCGTATGTGTCGAGCAGATCTAGGACCGCCGCGACGCCATGCAAGTGAGCAGTGCCGATCCGGGCAAGTAGCTCGTGATGCCAGCGCTCCTCGGCGATAGGCGACGAGAGCCACCGCTTGTGTGTGGGGATCGCGTCGCTGGTCGGGCGATAGCTGATACGTGTACGGCGGGGGCTTCCCGTCGGCACAGGCTTGAGCGGTAGTGGCTTGACGAGCCCTGCCTGCTCGAGTCGGTCCAGCGAGCCGTAGATAGAGCTCTTGCCTGTCGGCCAGAAGGATCCGAAGCGGCGGTCGTAGCGCGATCCGATCTCATAGCCATAGCTGGGCTTTTCGATCACGAGCGCGAGCATGAGCCAGATGACCGTGGAGACGATTGGCACATCGTCTAGGGGTGGGCGCCCCGGCACGTTCAACAGCCTCCAGCCTGCTCGGTTTCCGCCGAGCGGCTTGTTCCTCGGCCGCTAGCCGTTGTCACGCCTGGGATCAGGCGCCTGGCATGAGATAGATCACGCGCGTGCTGATGAAGGTCGATGCGCTTGTGCAGTTGGCGCAACGGGGTGGGGGACCACCAGTTGAGCTCGCCGAGTAGCACCATGATCGAGGGCACCAGCAGTAGGCGGCCGAGGCTTGCGTCGATTGCGACGACGGCCGTGACGCCGATCCCGAACTCCCGTGCAAAGAAGAGCGAGCTGAGGGCAAATGGGCCTACTGCTACGCAGAACAATCCTGCTGCGGAAGTAATTAGGGGGCCGGTGCGCGCGAGACCTGCGGCAATCGCTTGCCGGTTTGTGAGTCCGTGGTCGCGTTCCTCACGGACGCGTGCGATCAGAAAGACCTCGTAGTCGGTGGACAGCGCGAACGCGATCATGGTGAGAAAGACCAGATCGGCGACTTCGATGACACCGCAGGTGGCTACGAGCACACCTATGCCGGCGGCAACGCTCAACGACGCCATCAGGATGCCCTTGATCGCGATCACCACCGACCCGCTGAGCCACCACAATGCCCCTGCGCTGACTAGGCCGACAATCAGCAGCGCCAATGGGAGGCGTGAGGCGATCGCGGCGCGCTGGTCGACAGCGAACGCTGCGATGCCGCCGATCAGGGCACCGGCGGCTGCGCTGGCTGCCTGTAGCCGTTCCAGCAGCCGTTGATTCAGCCGCGAGTCTGGATTGCCGTGGGGCAGCATGCTTAGCTCCCAAGTGCCTGCGCCAAGGCGCTGCGGCGGCAGGCTTTCGGCGTCGCCGGCGGCGATACGCTCCTGCTGCCTAGTGTCCTGAGTCTTAAGTTCGGGGAGTAAGTGTGGTATTATGCCGTATGGCTGCTACTCTCGGTCGTCCGAAGGCGGTTTTGGAGCTCACTGACGGTGAGTGTGCGCAGTTGCAGGGGTGGACTCGTAGGCGTCGTACCGCGCAGGGGTTGGCGTTGCGCTCGCAGATCGTGCTTGCGTGCGCGAATGGGCACTCCAATAAGGAGGTCGCGGCCCGGCTTTCAGTGAGCGCGGCGACGGTCGGGAAGTGGCGGCGGCGGTTTCTCGCCGACAGGCTCGATGGGCTCGTGGACGAGCCGCGGTCTGGGCGTCCCAGGACGGTCGCTGATGAGCGCGTCGAGGATGTGATCGTCAAAACATTGGAGACCGCGCCGCCGGATGGAGGAACGCACTGGTCCACACGCCAGATGGCCGCCAAGACCGGGCTCTCGCAGTCGACGATCTCGCGTGTGTGGCGGGCGTTTGGGCTGCAGCCTCACCGAGTGGAGCACTGGAAGCTCTCCAAGGACCCGTTGTTCGTCGAAAAGGTCAGGGACATCGTCGGGCTCTACCTGGATCCGCCTGAGCGAGCACTGGTCTTGTGCGTGGACGAGAAGAGTCAAATACAAGCACTGGACCGCACTCAGCCGATCCTCCCGATCATGCCCGGTGTCCCCGAGCGCGCCACTCACGACTATAAGCGTCACGGCACGAGCAGCCTATTCGCAGCGTTGAATGTGGCTTCGGGCAAGGTGATCGGGTCGCTGCACTCGCGCCACCGCGCGATCGAGTTCAAGAAATTCCTTCAGAAGATCGACGACGAGGTACCCGCCGACCTGGACGTGCACCTCATCCTCGATAACTACTCAACGCACAAGACCCCCGCCATCAAGCGCTGGCTCGCGGCCCACCCCCGGTTCCATTTGCACTTCACCCCGACCGGCTCATCGTGGCTGAACCTCGTCGAGCGCTGGTTCGGCGAGCTCACCTCACGCAAGCTCCGACGCGGCACACACCGCTCCGTCCGCGAACTCAACCACGACATCCGCGACTGGATGGACCACTGGAACGAGAACCCCCGCCCCTACGTCTGGACCAAGACCGCCGAGCAAATACTCAACACACTCGCAGCATATTGCGAACGAATTTCAGACTCAGGACACTAGTCGCTCCGCCTATTCCTTGAGCGCGAGCGCGAGCAGAATGGCGCCGGCAGCGTGCGGCGCACCGAGCTTGCCAAGCTCTGCGTTCATCAGCTTGTGGCCGCCGGCGACCAAGCCGACACCAGCAATCACGAGCAGTAGTCGTTTGTCGTTGTTGCCCATCGTGGTTCCTCCCTTCTAGTTCGAGCACTCGGGGAGCGCCAGTAGGTTGTCGGGCTGCTCTCCGTCTGCTTCGGTCTTGAGGTACTCCCTGCCGATGCGGCTGGCAATGATCACGTTGACGCGGCGGCCTACTGGGCGTTCCACGTGGAAGGCGTACCGGCCGTTCTTTATGTCCTGAATCGCCTGGCTCTCAGACAGCTTCCAGTGTGAGCCATCGCCGTTGATGCCCCCGATGTTCTGGATGCGTTCGTGCGCGCTCGAGCGGTTGGTCTTGTTGATGCAGCTGACTTGGACTTGCTGGGCCATGCTGGTCCTTTCGTTGTGGGCGAGCCTCCGCCCATCCCAATTCGCGCAGTTTGGGACATGGCCCGGACGGAATCGTCGTAGATTGCGTCATGGACTCCGTCACTCGTCCTGGCCACCGCGTATAACGAGGCCGAACCGACGAAAGGAGCAGCATGGGTAAGGTCGAGGTGTCGAACGACGAGCTCCGCACGGTCCGTGATGCCATGCGCGAGCTCAACCGGATGGTCGACTCGCTGGAGAGCGGCGATACCGAGAAGTTCGTCCTCTGCCAGAACAACCGTATGCGGGCGGTCGTGGTCTCCCTCGAGACGTTCGCTCGCCTGCGCGCCTTGGCAGGTGTTGAGGTCGCTCAGGTCGCCTGACGCTGATCAATGGGCCTTTGCTTTTACCGGGCGGTGGTTTCTAGGATAGGAAGCGTCAGCGGCCAGCGAGGTCCTCAGCGCTCGCCCGTCCCCACAGCTCCTCAACATAAGCCTGAGCACGCCCACGCATATAGCGAGCGCCTTGCCGCTGCCCGGCTCTGATCGGCCTGACGCCGCCCGCGAGAGCGACCGTGCTCGAGCGATTCCCCGAGCCCGCGGCGATGGCGTTACCGATCAGACGCGCGACGCCCTCATGTAGTGACACCTGAAGCGTGCGAAGGATCCCTAGCAACTGCTGCGCGGGCATGGTGCTCGCGATATCCAAGGTGCCGGCTTCCAAGCGCTCGATGGTGTCATCTCCACCGGCCAACTCCCGCAGGCGATCCGGCTGGAGCTGGACTCTCAGGCGGTGCTCGGCAATAAGAGCGCCGAGGGACGGCGTGCGCTTGAGCGTCCGTGCAGGGATCCAGAACGGCTCACAGAACTCCCTTCGCGAGGCGCGAGGCGCGGTCCGCGCGTCCACGCTTGCCTGGTGCGCTTCTTCCACGCTGAGGATCTCAAGCTGATGGATCGCGTTCGCGGGCAGACGTCCGAGGACATCCTGCACTTGCTCGATAATGACCGCCCCTCTCAGCGATGTTTCGACCACCGCCGGGTAGCCAAGGACGCTCTGCTCCAGCACGAGGTCAAGGTCGCTGACGATGTCGGGATCCTCGCCGATCGCGATGACGCTGCTGTCGGCCTCCTCGTCGCTATTAAGGACGGCTGCCAGTAGGTACTCATCACAATCGGCGAAAGCAACCGTGCATACGTCGCCGCGTTGAAGCGCGCCGCGGCGGCGCCCGCCGAGCGTGGGAGCCGCTGGGCGCACCATACCCGTCCCCATCCTTGCCGTACTCGCGTCGTCATTCGCGCACGCGCCGTCCCCGAGCAGCACACGACAGCGCGGGCACCCCTGCAGGTGCTCGGTGAACCCGTCGGGGCACTCGAATAGATCGGTGAGTGAAGGACAGGGGATGTCGGTCAAGAGCCTGATCCCCCTTCATACACCAGATCACGCACGATTCTCAACAGCTCATCCCGCTCTGACGCACCGTCGGCGTAGCGACCGATCGCAACGGCGATCCGCTGCTGCTCGTTTGAGATCGTCGCCGGCGAGCAGCCGTGAGCGCCAGCCATCTCCTGGAGCGTCTGGCCCGCCGCGGTGCCTGCAAGCACCGCGCACTGCCGGGCGCTGAGCTCCGCAATCACCGCGCGGGCGGCCTCTCGGAGCACGACGCCCTCCGCTACACCTAGCCGCAAATCGGCCTGCTCCACGCTCTCCTCGAGGCTCTGTACACCCGGAGCATCGAGAGCGAAGCGGCGCCGCAACGTCGTTGCAATTAGTCCCAGCGAAACACCAGCTCCCGCCGCGGCCAGCAGAGCTGTGACGAAGCGCATCAGCTCCTCCGTACTC
Organism: uncultured Actinomycetota bacterium; assembly: GCA_963805565.1. GTDB lineage: Bacteria > Actinomycetota > Thermoleophilia > Solirubrobacterales > Solirubrobacteraceae > Palsa-744. Next base: position 930,191 of record CAWDUK010000001.1, read on the forward strand.
AACACCGGCGATAGCTTCGCAGCGTCCGCCCGGAATCGGACTACGTCGAACTCTCCGAGCGAGAACCCGAGGGCGAGCAATCTCTCCTCCCCGTCGCCGAAGCACCCGGCTCGCGCGTGCTCTGTGAGTGCCCACCAGCAGTCGGCCAGACGCTCGGAGCGCTGAACGCACACGAAACGCTGCTCCTCTTGCAACATCCGTGCTACCCGCGCGTACAGGTTTTGCGCCTCGGTGCGCTCCCTGCTGTTCAACAGCCATTGACGAAGTGAACGCTCGGCCATTCGCCGGAACGCGGCGCCCGAGCGGGAACGGTCCAGCAGCGACTGGAGTGCCCCCTGCTTCAACAGCCGCTCGGCAAGCCAGCCCTGGTAGACGTCATCTTCGGCCTCTACGTTCCAGCGGCCGTAGGGGGAGAGCACCGCGGGCAGAGCCCCGAGGCCCACCGACGCGCCGACCACGCGCCGTAGCTCTCCGAGCACCCGCTCTGGCACTTCGCCGTGCTCGCGAAGCGCCCGGCGTGCCGCGCGCAGTTCCACCTCGCTCATAACCGACGAACCCCACACAGCCAGAAGAGTCTAGGTGCGCCGACCTCCGTTGAAGATCCGGGGCGCACGCCGGTATCAGAAGGTGAGCAGCAAAACCAGCCCCGAGACGACCTCACAAACCGATCATCTGTAAGGAGCGACGATGACCCACCCACCCAACCCGAAGCTCGACCTGACGATACGCGCCAGCAATGGCTCGCCGTGGCCGACTGACCGCTTCCACGCCGAGCAGACCGTCGAGCACGTCACCGAAGTTGCCGTCAAGCATTTCGTCGAGCACAAGATCATGCAGCCCGGCGAATACGAGCTTGTTCTCGTGATTGATTGCAACGCCCAGCCGCCGCTTCACCCCACTGACACGCTTGAGCAGGCCGACATCGTGAACGACTCTATCCTGGCGTTGGTTTCAAGCGAACCGCATGTCGACGGCTGACATGCACCACACCCTCTGCCAAAAGCTGCTAGCCGAGGAGATGTTGCTCGCGAACACCCGCCCCGTCCGGGCGCGACTCGCTGACGACCTCTCACTCAACGATCTTACGGTGCTCGTCCCCGTTCACCACGGTGATCGCGCCTACCAGCTCGCGCTCACCGGCAAGAACTACAACGCTACGCCGCTGAGCCTTGCCATTCGCGATCCCGGCACCGGACAGGATCTCGGCCAGGAAGGCTGGCCGTCCAACCTCAGCGGCGGCATCCACCCCGTCACGCAGCTGCCGTTCTGCTGCATACGCGGCCTCGCCGAGTACTACATCCACCCCTCCCACCTGGCCGAGCGCTGGGACCAGCATCGCGCGACTCACCGCCTCGACGTGCTGCTTGGCCATCTGCTGAACAAGATAGGGGTGCCGAAGTGAAATACACGATCCCCCAGAGCGTCCTTGATCGAGTCCGCGAGTTCATGGAGGAGCGCGGCAGCGTCGGCTTCGAGGCCAGCGCAATGCTCGCAGGCAGCAGCGACGGGCACATCACGCACGCGGTGATTCCCGAGCAGGTCGGACACCGCACACCACTCGGCGTTGCCGTCGAGCTCACCGATGCGGGCAAGCTCCAGCTCGCGAGCGCCCTGCGCCTAGATGAGATCTGGCTCGCGAGGATCCACAGCCACCCTGACCTCGCCTTCCACTCCCCGACCGACGACCGCAACCCAGTGCTGACCGCCGAGGGGTCGCTCTCGATCGTCGTTCCCTTCTACGGTCTCGGGCTACGAAACGGCATCGACGCGTGCGCTATGTTCATCCTCACCGGCGGTGTATGGACGCCCACGACACCGTCGAGGGTGCTCAAGGTGCACGATGGCTGACCCCCGCGTGGAGCTGACCGGCCTGTCCGACGGTCCCGCCGCCAGCCAGGTGTTGGATCGCCTAGATCGGTTGCAGCTGGTGCTCGAAGTGGGCAACGGGCGAGGCGTCAGCCGAGAGGACGCGGTCGGCCTATTCAACCTGGTGAACGTCGCCGCCCGAATCTTCCCGCACTGGGAGATCCGTATCCCGCCCGGCATAGAATGGGATCTTCCGCCATTCGCACACGGGGATCTCGGACAGGTGCTCGTCGACACCGTGTCGCGGGTCGCGCCTGAGGCGACCCGTGGACACGACCGCAAGCTCGCCCTCGCCTGGGGCACCAGTCCTGCCATCACAGGGCTCGCACTGGACGCTCGCGGCTGGAGCTGCTCTCTCGGACCCTCACATCTGGCGCTGGACGAACAAGACGGCCCGCCGCTCGGCGCGCTTGCCGCTGGGCACTGGGCGGTGGGACAACTGCTCCACCACGCTCTCGCAGATCTCGGGCTGGCGGGACATCAGACGGATGGCTTTCGCTGGAGCCTGCTCGACTATCGCCTTGAGCAGGTCCATGTGCCCGCCGCAACAGACGTCCGGCTACCCGCGCTCACGTGCGCGGGCTGCGGCTCGGTGGGTTCCTCGGTCATCTATGCCGCACTACTCGTCGGCATGCACGGCGGCCCGCTCGAACTCGTGGACCCCGACAGCTTCAGCGCCCGCAACGCCTTTCGCTACCCCATCCTGAACGGCTACACCCCCAAGACCGAGAAGGCCACGTGGCTAGCCGAGCTTTGCACCGCGCATGGCATCGAAGCAAACGCGCATCCCCTGCAGCTCACCGACTACACCAACAGCTTTCCCGAGCCGCCCCGTATCGATCTCGCGCTCGTCAGCGTCGACACGCTAGAGGGGCGGCGTGATGCCACCGACCTACTCGCGCACACGACCCTGAACATCGGCGTCGCTGGCCTGTCGCTACAGGTCAGCCGCCACGGCTTTGGCACCGGCGGTTGCGCATACTGCGCCTACGTCGAGCAGGCACCGGCCAGCACCGGCGCGGCGGCGCTGGCCGAGCTGATCGGGCTGCCTGTCGAGCGGGTGCTCGCAATCGAAGCAGCCGACGGGCGCATCGGTGAGCAGGACGCGGCTACGCTCACAGCCGCCGGGCGCTACGGCGATGACCCGCCCCGTGCCGGGCAGCGCCTGGCCGACGTCCGGCGCCGCGCCTACGCTCAAGCCCAGATCCCCACCGCCGAAGGCGACCTGCGGGTCTCCGCACCGCACGTATCCGGGATCGCCGGCACGATCGCGCTCGCCGAGGCAATCAAGCACGCCAACCCTTCCCTTCACGCCTACCGCATCGCCGGTCGCCTTGCGCTCGACCTCTCCGGGCAGCCGACCGGTTTCACCTCCCCCTCCCCCGTGGACCCCAGCGGGCGCTGCCTGTGCCACAGTGGCTTTCGTCGTCGTGCCTGGGCCGCGCTCCACGGCGCAAGGGAGTGTCCCTGAGGGCAGAATTAGGCGCCTCGCTCCTTCGCCGGCCTGGGCAGGATCGTTGCACGATCCATCGAAACCTGCTGTTATTCTCGAATCGCTCCCAGCGAGCGTGCAGCGCCGAGCGAAGGAAGCACCGGGGCGCGATCAGCCCGATGCGACCCCGGAGCAGGCAAGGAGGCCAGTAAGCGCATGAGCGAGAAACCGGACAACACCACACCACCGTCCGTCCCGCAGCTGCCGCCGGCTGGGCTCGCCGTCGACTACGGCACGACGCGTCCGGGATCGTCGAACCCGATGCCCGAGGAGCGCCGTGAGCTCTACCAACAGCGAATCCGAAGCGTTGTCAAAGCGCAAGCGTCGGGGGCCAAGAGAGCCGCCAAGCTGTTCATCAGGTAAGTGGTTCCAAAGAACTGGGGACGGTCCAATGCCGGTCCGCGCGCATACCCTCTGCTGCGCGCAGGAGAGGCCGTGCGCGACCGCTACCTGCCACTCGGGCGACTCGACCAGCTGCGTCACGTCTTCGACAACGCGCGTCTGGCCGGAGCCGATCGCGTCTATATAGACAGCCCCTACATAGACCTGGACTACCGCAGCGACCTCGCGCATTTCTACGCTCGCGCGTTCCGCCCGCCGCCCGCAACCACCGAGCGCTTGCTGTTTGCGGACGACCGTCGGCTGCTTGGCTCCTGCGTGGTGCGCCCGCTACCGCAGCCCGTCGGGCGCACGATGATGACACCGCCGCCCGCGGCTGCTCCCTTCATCTGCTGCAAGACCACGGCCACCATCAACGCGTTCGGTCGGCGCTGGCCGGTCGAAGGGTTCCCTTTCACGAGCCAAGACGGGGAGTACGGGGTGTGCGCGCACGCCGCGATCTGGGCAATCGCCCGCTACCACCACCTGCGCTTCCAGACCGACCGGCAGACCGTCTCAAGCGTCATCGAGGCTGCCGGCCTACGCGAGCGCACCGACCGTACCGCCCGCTCAGAGGGCCTCTACGCGCTGGACATCCTTCGCGCATTCAGGGGCATCGGACTGCCCGCCTTGTCCTACTCGATCGATGAAATACCACCGTCAGAGACCGTGCCGAATGTCGTGTGCCGCTACCTGAACTCCGGGATCCCTGTCGGTGTACTTTCCGAGGACCACATGGTCGTGCTGAACGGCTACGGTGAACACCCCGACGGCTCTGTGTTCTACTTCCAGAGCGACGACAACAGCCACGCCTACAAGCGCCTTGAGCGCCAGCCCTCCTCCAGCGAGGACGGTGCGTGGAAGATGCTCGTGATCCCGCTACCCGGTCGTATCCATGTCAGCGGCGAGGTCGCAGAGACGCGGGCGGAGGAGGCGTTCGAGGACCGAGTGCGCGCGGACAGCGGCCCCGGACACCTTCTCGCCGCGTGGGACAACCACGACCTTCAGGTCAGAACCTACGCTGTGCCCGCCGCCCGCTACGTCGAGCGCCTTGGCGAACGGGGCATCCCAGCCGCGATCGTCAATCACCATGTCTACGCCCCAAAGTCCGGCTGGCTGTGGATCTCAGAGTTCCAGGACCGCATGCGTTCCGCAGATGAGCGGGTGCTGGGTGAGATCGCGATCGACGCGACCAGCCAGCAGCTGAACCCTACGCCGCTGTTTGCGAACATCGACGGCTGGGCCTACCTGTGGGAGGAGAACCAAGAGGAGCCGCGCGTGATCCAGCTCGCCCAAGCCTCGGCGCACTTCAGCGAGCTACCTGACCGCAGCGTCCCGGTGCCGCATGTGGAAGAGCCCCAGTGGGAAACAGACTTTACGCCCGACCAGGTCGCGTAACTGCCATCGTGGTGGCCGATTGCCCCGCAGTCTCTAACGCTCGATAAGCCGGACAGGGTGATGATAGCCCGGTCAGACGGGCCAGGCGTATTCAGGAAGCGACGACCGTTTTCTATAGGACGGTGAAGACAGACGTCAAGCGCCGCAAAAACGGAGGGGGAGGGATTCGAACCCTCGTCCGAGGAAGACCCCGAAAACGGCTTTCAAGGCCGCCGCGTTCAACCGCTCCGCCACCCCTCCTGGGCGACATCCTCAAGGCTAATAGATCAATGCCGTCCGAGAGATGTGGCCGAACTGCCTGGCCAAGCCTGGCGATGGTGCGCGCGGATCTCCGGACGGGTCGCGAAGGAGGCCTGATGCAACATCTTTCGAGCAAGGAGACCTCTCCGAGTCCGGTGGTGGGCCTATGGCGCATCGTGGGCTGCCTGACCCCGGAGCAGACCAGGCGGTTTGCGCGCGAGATCAAGCTGTTGGCGTCTGCGACGTTCTCGGAGCAGGCTTCTGTCCAGCCCCGTACGCGCGCCGCGGAGGGCGTACGGGTGAGGCATTCCCAGTGGTGCCCGGGCCGTCGAGATGCGGCATGTGGGTGCTCTCCGCGGTGGGAGGCATGGGTGTACTCGAGGAAGGACAGGGGCAAGGTTCGCAAGACGTTCGCCGAGCACTGGGAAGCGAAGGCATGGCGTCATCAGCAGCTTGAGCTGGCGAGCATCGGACGGCTGCGTGCTCCGGGCCGCCATACCCTTGCCGAGGCTGCGTCGCTGTGGGTCGAGATGGCTCAGGAGGGACAGATACGTAACCGCTCGGGGCGCCGCTACAAGCCGAGCGCGCTACGCACGATCGAGGGAGACCTGCGCCTGCACCTGGTTCCGAGTCTGGGCGCGAGGGCCATGGTGGGAGTCGCCCGCGCGGACCTCCAACGGCTCGTGGGCAGCTGGCTGGCTGGGGGTTTGAGCCCGAGCAAGATCCGGTCGATCGTCAACGCCGCACGGGTGCTATGGCGAGACCTTGACCTCCTGACCGGGCACGATGATCCGTTGCTCATCGACCCGACGCGCGGGCTGCGTCTGCCTGCCAGCGCCGGGCGACGCGAACGGATCGCTACCCCCGATGAAGCTCGCCGGCTGATCGAGGCGCTCCAGCCGGGAGATCGCGCACTGTGGGCGAGCGCGATGTACGCAGGGCTGCGTCACGGTGAGCTACGCGCGCTGCAAGTACGCGACATCGACCTCGAGCGACGCCGGATCGACGTGCAACGAGGCTGGGACCAGTACGAGGGGGAAATTGACCCGAAGAGCGAGAAGGGCACCCGTCCAACCATCATCACGAAGCTCCTACGGCACCTCCTTGCCAGACACATCCAAGACACAGGGCGCGAAGGCGCCGACCTCGTCTTCGGAGACACCCCAACCCAGCCGTTCCGAAGCGACCGTGTCTACAAACGCGCCCGTAAGGCGTGGGACACAGCGCGCAAGCGAGAGGATCACCAGAACAGCACGCCCCCGGCAGAGCGGATACGCCCGATCGGGCTGCAGGACTGCCGACACACCGCGGTCTCGCAAATGCTCGATGCCGGGATCACGATCGACAAAGTCAGCAAGTTCATCGGCCACGCGTCGATCACGATCACCATCGACCGCTACGGACATCTCCTCCCCGGAGGCGAAGCCGACGCCATCGCACTCCTCGACAACTACTACCAACGACACCAAGAGAGCTAGAGAGCAGAGAATCTGCGGGTTAGCTGAACAGCGTGTCAGCGTCGCCGTCTTCGAAGCGGTGGGTAGGGTTCGGGCTGGGACGAGTATGGCTGGGCGTCGATCTTCAGATCTTGACCTTCTCCTGTCGGACGCACCCCTCGAGGGTGAGCGCGCAGCATGGCGGGAGATCGGCCCCGAACTACTGACCACAGCCGTCGATGCAACATCGATCGAGTTCGCGCGGGACGCGATAGGGCTGCATTGCTGTCTGTGGGGAGGCGGCTGCTCGGTGCTGCTCCCCGTCGATCCCGAGTCGCGAGCGCTTGAGCAACCATGGTTGGAACTCGTACGAAGTAACCGTCTAGATCGTGTGTCTGGTGGCGACCTGCTCGACAGCGATGCCGAGATCTATAAGCGGCTTGACGTGAACAGCGGAGGGCCGCTCACGGAGTCGCTGCTCACCATCCTGGCGGGCAACCCGTTGGATGATGAAGTAGAGATCCGGATCGACTTGCCCGATGAGAGCGACCCTTGGTGGGTCGCGTATGCAGGCACCCTCGGCCTTCTCCCTGACGCGCCTCCGCAAGGACTCGTCCTGCGCGCCGGACTTGTGCCAGACGTTGAGTGGAGCGCGCTTATCAAGATGGAGCGCGCGACAGTTGCCGAGCCGTCCGCCCGCGATCTGATCAGCAGACTCCGAGGTGCTGCCAGCAACCCGCGTGCTCTCTCACTCCACGAGCTGGGCGTGCGCCCCGCTCCGTGGTCGCAAGACCTTGTCACGTCCCCGACCTGGGTGCAACGGGGGTGGAATCGCCAGTTTGTAGGGACCAACATCGTGGTCGTGTACCAGCCGGGCAGCGTCGCGGACCTTTGCCTGCTGTGGACGCTACGTTCAGCTCACGGTCTTTATAGGGGGCTTCCTTTGGCGGTTCCGGCTACAACCGACGTGTCAGTTGAGCTGGAAAGCTGGACCGACCTCGACGACCGGATGCATTTCGCGCCTCGGCTGCGCGGCGTCGGACGGCCCTGGGCTCTCGTCTCGGCGAGTATCTCGACTGGGGAGCTCGCCGAGATCGCTGGCCGTGCCCAGGGGCCATGGGAGGTCTTTGCGCCAGGCGACCTTCTGCAGCCGCCGAGCCGTCCTAGCAGAACCTCGGTTGATATGGCCCACTTCACCGATGGGACAGCCACGGTTGGTGTCTGGGATCCCACGGACCGCGAACTCCTGCGTGAACGGCCGGGGTCGGCGTTTGGGCTCGACCTCCGTGGCAGGATCAGTCTGTCGGGCAAACAGCTTCCTCCGCTGCGAGCGCTGCGATCCGGCTTCTTCGGAGCCGGAGGGTGGGCCAGTGGTGGCTACGACTTTCAGGTTTCGGCCAGCAGCGACACCGTCGCCGTCGAGTGGCCGAGCAGCTGGGCGCTCCTCCGGGCTGCGGCTGCAGAGCACGGACTCCAGGTCAGGCCATCGCGTCCCGGCCAGGCGGCCGCAGCGCTACTGGAGCGCATCGGATCGTTCGAGGCGGTCGAGCCACTCAAGGACGACCGCATCCTCGCGCAGCTCGATCGGCTCGGGGAGCGCGTCGGGATCTCTTGGTTCCGCTCGCGACTCCGCGATATTCAGAGCGCGCTGGCGACGGAGAGCGATGACGCCGCGGCCCGCAGCGCACGAATCGAAGCGCAGCTCGACGAAATGGTCGTGCCGCCGGTGGACGATGCGCAGCACGAGCTCACTGCCTCCCAGCTTCAGAGTGACTTCGGCCTGCCAACGGCGCGCGCGTGGCTCGCCTGGGCTGAGACCTCGGGGCTCATCGTGCGAGGTGCCCGTGTCGAGTGCGACCGGTGCGGCACGAAAGGCGTGGCGGGCTGCAGTAGAGCTTGCTCCTCCGCTCGCCTGCCCCGGCTGTGGCGAGACGATCGCGCGCCCCTTTCCGGCTGACACGCTCACGTTCCGCTATCGCGCGAGCCGTCTCTTGGTGGAGGTGCAGGCGTCGGATGCAATCCCACACGTCCTCTGCGCCGCATGGTGGGTGGCGCTTTTCCGCAGAGGTTGGCTCACCGGGGTATATCCCGGGGTCGAGTTCCTCGACGGCGACAAGCTGCTGGCTGAGATCGATGTGGTCCTCCTTCTCCAGGAAGGCACTCTCGCGCTCGGCGAGTGCAAGCGCCGACCAGCCGGGCTGCTCCAGCGAGACCTTGATCGAATGGACGAGCTCGCTGAGAGGGTTCATGCAGGGTGGACGTTCGCTGCCACACCAGGATGGGCAGCTGATGCGCCCGAGATCTGGCAAGCCCTGAGACGCGAGCTGCCTCAGCGCCGACGATTCGCGCTGTGTGCGGAGCAGCTCCAAGCCGACAGTCTCCACATCATGCCGCTACTCGGGTCAGATCCCACCGCATGGGCCCCCGCCGACGCCAACGCCAGGGAAGCGCACCAGCGCGCCTTCAAGGAGCGCCTGCCTGAAGTCATCTCGAGACTGGAGCGACCCCTCAAGATGGCCGACTGGGTAATGGGCTCCTGAGTGCCATTGCGGTTGCTCCCCGACCCGGAAGAACATCGCGATCGGGCCGACGGCTGAGTCGGTTCGCACAGCAGCCGCAGGACGCAAGAGAGTCGGCACAATCACAATGCCAGCCTGGTCACGCAAGCCGACGATCGAGAGCACACGCCTCCTGGCAGCACCGCAAGCCCTTGAATTGGCAAGGCCACACGAGGCTGTGGCGCGAGCAGTCACTGCTTGGCTCTACAGAGCCAAACGTTAACGGTCTTAAAGCTGCGCCCGAAGACTGGCGCGAAAACTGGCGCACGCAACGAGTATTTTGGCTCTAGCAAGCCAAAAACCCAGCACACCATTCAAGGTCTTGAAAACCGTTAGGCGGGCGACCCCCGTCTCGAGGGTTCGAATCCCTCCCCCTCCGTACAGCGAGGTAGGTGGCGTACCGCCCCGTCTTGCGTTGGGGCCATTCTGCTGTTGATCTGCAGCGTGCTTCGCTAGTGTTTTGAGGCGATGGTTAAGCCCACGATCGCAAGCGGTGCCGAAGACCCGCTTGGGGAGCAGATCCGGAAGCTGCGCCTTCGGACTGACGGGCAGCGGCCGCTCGCGGTGAACCTCAGCGAGACGATCGTGCTGACACGCAAGCTGTTCGAGTTGCGCGAGGCGGCGCAGCACGCCCGTTGACCGCTCCGACCTTCGATCAGCTTCTCGCGCGCCTCGTCCACGCCGATGTCCATTTCGTCGTCATCGGCGGCTTGGCGCTCGGATCATGGGGTGTCGTGCGCGGAACGAAGGACTGCGACATCGTGCCCGATCCGGCACCGGAGAACCTGGGCAGGCTTGCGCATCTGGTAGCCGAGCTTGGTGGCCATGTCCAGCTGGGCGAATCGCTACTCGGCTCAGAGCATTCCATCGCTGCACTGCTACGCAGCGGCGAGCGAGCCTTGATTGCTACGCAGCTCGGAGATCTTGATGTCGTGCAGGGGCTTGATGGCGTGCCTGCGTACGCCGAGCTTCGCCAGCGCGCGATCGATGTCGAGATGGCAAACGTGCTGATCCCGATCTGCTCGATAGAGCACTTGCGGGCTATGAAGCGAGCCGCTGGGCGGCCACGTGATCTCGTTGACCTAGACGATCTCGACGCAGCTCAGCCACCTGAAAGTTGAGCTCGGTAGCGCGCTACGCGCCACTGCCACAGGCCTCATCAGACCGGGAAGCACGGTGCCAAAGCGCTCACCGTGGAGCTTCACCACGAGGCACCAAGTGGGATCGAGTTTCGAACACTGTCCCTCGCTCCTCGTCCTGTGACCGTTTTGGGCTGACTCGGCGCACCGCAGAGCAGGATGGATTGATGCTTCTCGTCTAGCCCGTAGTCGGTTCTTGGCCCTGACAGCGCCCGCCCTCGGCGGTGCGTCATGGCTGCGAGTAGTCTCTTTGTGAATATCCATAGGCTGGATTGAGGAGAGACAGGAGGACTACAGATGCACCACGCCCGCTCCCGCGCGGGAGTACGCTCGACGATCCGCGCCCACGCTGCGCGCTATCTCGTCTTTGCGTCGCTCTCCATACTCGCCGTCTGTGCCGCCGCCGCTACGGCCGTTCCCGCAGCCGCACAGGCCTCCTCGGCCTCAGCACGCGCAGCGCTGTCCAGCACATACGTCAAAGAGCAGGGCCACCTGCACTTCTCCAGCAAGAGCGGCGGATCCGCGATCGCCGAGCAGGGATCGGCGAGCGGCACATTCAGTGCGAGCCTTGACATCGACCTGACGATCAAAATCTCGCAGGTGACCGGCTCGTTTGTCGCCTACCTCAAAGGCGGCTCGATCAGCGGCTCCGCCTCGGCGACGCCGCACTACTCGGGTCAGTGGGTGAGCTTCAAGGGAACGCTGACGATCAAGCACGGCACCGGCAGCTACGCGGGCGCCTCGGGCACAGCAAGCCTCTACGGCTCGCTCAACCGCGAACAGCTGAAGCTCAACGTGCAGGTGATAGGGCGGCTGCGGCTGTAGGAGGTCCTCAGGCTTAGCGGGACAGGCCCGTTTGGCGGCGCACGACCTCGGCCACCAGCTCGTTGAAGCTCATGCCCGCGGCATCCGCAGCCGCGGGCGTGATGCCCGTCTCGGTAAGCCCCGGGATCGTGTTGATCTCAAGCACCTGCGGCTGCCCGCCGTCTTCGAGGATCACGTCGACGCGCGCGAAATCCCGGCAGCCGATCAGGGAGTAGCTGGCAAGCGCGACCTGCTCCACCCGCGCGCGCACCTCCTCGGGCAGTGCGGCGGGCACCTCCAGTTGCACGCCGCCGATCGTGTAGTGCGCCTCGTAGCTGTAGAAGCCGCCGGGCGTGTGCAGCTCCACGATCGGCAACGCCGTCGGGCTCTGCGCAGGGCCCATCACCGTGACGGCAAGCTCGCGGCCGACGATCCGACGCTCGACCAGCACCCGGTCCCCGTAGCCAAAGGCACCAAGGATGGCGGCAGGGAACTGCTCCGCGGACTCCACGAACTTGATCCCGATCGCTGAGCCCTGCGCAACCGGCTTGACCACCACCGGCAGGCCGAGTTGCTCCAGCAGGCGTGGGAAGGTCCCGGCGCCGCCCATCTCGCGGAAGGCAGTTTCGCTGAAGGAGTGGAAGTCGGGCGTGGGAATAGCGTGCTGGACGAGCATCCGCTTGAAGAGCGCCTTGTCCATGCACAGCGCGCTGGCGAGCACGTCAGAGCCCGTGTAGGGGATCGACAAGGTCTGCAGCAGCTCTTGCAGCGTGCCGTCCTCGCCGCCGCGACCGTGCATCGCGATGAAGACAAAGCCCGGGTCGATCTGAAGCACCGCTTCGATAAAGCGCGCGTCGACGTCGAGCGCGTGCACCTTGTAGCCGAGCTCGCGCAGCGCGCGCTCCACTCGATGGCCGCCGCGCAGGCTGATCTCGCGCTCCAGCGAGGCCCCTCCCATCGCGACCACGACAGGCTTGGCGGCCATCTCCGCCTACGCCTTCGCGCCGCCGGCTCGCTGCGCGAGCAGGTTGGTCGCAAACACGGTGGTGGTCTTGCCCTTCTCCGCGTGCTCGGCGAAGGCGATGTCGATCAGCTCGTCCATCAGGTCTGCGAATGGCAGGCCGGCCGGCTCCCACAGGTAGAAGGAGAAGGAGCCCGGAATCGTGTTGCACTCGTTGACGTAAATCGCGCCCTCACCGTCGATCAGGAAGTCCACGCGGGTCACGCCGGCGCAGCCGAACGCCTCGAAGGCCTGCTTGGCAAGATCCTGCACGGCAGCGGTGGCCTGCTCGCCGATCGGCGCGGGGATCAGGCGGCGCGCACTCTGCATGCCCGGGCCCTTGGCACCCTGCACGCTGGCCGCCGCACCTGCGGGCTCGTTCTTGGCCGCGGGCGGCGCGCCATCCTTGCCACCCTCCTTGCCGCCGCCCATGTACTTGTCCTCGAAGGAGAGGAAGCTCTCCGCGGCGACCGGCTGCTCGCAGACCGAGGCGCGCGGTGGCGTGCCCGGGCGGCCCAGCACCGCGCAGTTGACCTCCACGCCGTCTTGCACCGCCGGCTCAACCACGCAGGCGCGGTCGAGCTCGAAGCAGAGCTGCAGCGCGTCGTGCAGCTGTGAGCTCTCCGCGCAGCAGCTCACACCGACGCTCGACCCCAGGTTCGCCGGCTTGACGTACACCGGCAGGGAGAAGCGCTGCGTGATCGCCGCGACTATGGCCGCTGGATCGCGCTCGAAGCTCTCGCGCCGCAGCGCGAGATGCTCAACCACAGGCAGGCCGGCAGCTTTCAGGATCACCTTCGTGAGGATCTTGTCCATCGCCGCCGCCGCGGCGCCAACGGGGGGGCCGACGTAGGGCAGCTCAGCCAGCTCCAGCGCGCCCTGCAGGCAGCCGTCCTCCCCCTGGGTGCCGTGTGTGGCCAGCACGATCACGTCGAGCTCGATCGGCTGGGGCCGGCGCCCGCGCAGCAGCGACCCACCGCCGCCGAGCGGCATCAGCCTGCCGCGATGCAGATCGAAGCTCACCTCCGGAGCCTGCGGGGCCTGCTCGGAGCGATATGCCGCGATGTCGCGCAGCTCCTCTCCCGCATACCAGCTGCCCGAGCGCGAGATGTAGATCGGCAGCGGCCGGTGGCGCTCGCTGAGCACCTCGACAGCCTGCAGCCCCGTGATGATGGAGACGTCGTGCTCGACCGAGCGGCCGCCGAACGCGACGCCGATGCGAAGTCCGGTGCCTGGCATGGGGCGTAAGCCTATTGATGCCCCCCGCCGTTCTCGGCGTAGGTGTCGGGCAGGTCGTTCTCGAACAGGATCACGTCGCCACGCTGTCTGATCTGGCCAAGCAGGGTGGTGGCCTCTCCCAGATCGGCGACCACATGGATCGCCTCGCTTGCCATGCCGGCAGAGATCAGTCCCTCGCAGATCGGCCGGGTGCGCCCCCGACCCACGAGCACGACCAGGTCGCAGACCGCGGCCGCCTGCTCGCCGAAGCGATGGTTCAGCTGATCTTCGAGCTCTCCCAGCTCGACCATCCCGGGAGTCACGAGCAGCCGTCGCGTGGCGTCGTGCGCGCCCAACACCTCCAGCGCTGCGGCGGCGCCATTCGGGTTGGAGTTGTAGGCGTCGTCGATCACGATCAGGCCAGCAGCCCGATTGTGGATCGGCGCGAGACGATGCTCGGGCGCGCTCACCGAGCCCAGCGCCCGCGCGATCGTGGCGCTCGGGACCCCCAGCGTCTGCCCGACCGCGACCGCGGCAAGCATGTTGTAGACGTTGTGGCGTCCCAGCAGCTGCGCGGATACATGGATGCTCTGAGCGCCGTCGATGCTGACGTCTAGCTCCGTGCGCCCACCGGCGAAGGAGATGTTCTGCGCCCGCACCGCAGCCTCGGCACTGTCGATCCCGAACAGCGTGACCGGGACGTGCGCCCTGGAGGCGATCGCCAGGCAGCGGGGATCGTCTGCGTTGGTGATCAGGCGGCCGTCGGCAGGCAGCGCCTCCATCAGCTCCGCCTTGGCCGCCTCGATCGCCTCGATCGAGCCCAGCCGCTCCAGATGCATCGGGCCGATCGCCGTGATCACGCCGATCTGCGGGTGCGTCAGCTCGCACAGCTCTTCGATGTCGCCGCGCCGGAACATGCCCATCTCCGCCACGAACGCCTCATGTTCGGGTTCCAGATGCTCGTTGATCGTGCGCACCACCCCGAGGTAGCTGTTGAAGCTCGCGGGCGTGACGAGCGTGGGACGGTCGGCGGCGAGCACTGCGCCGATACAGAACTTGCGTCTCGTCTTGCCGTAGCTGCCGGTGATCCCAACCACCAGCGGCGCCACGCGCGCAAGTGTCTGCCGGGCGCTTCTCACGAACCGCGCGGTTCACCGCCGCCTCGACCGGACGCAGGGCAAAGTTGGCGGCGGTCAGGACGTAGGGCGCGAGTGCTGCCAGAAGCAGCGCGATCCCGAGCAGGATCGAGATCGCGAGCGCTCCCATCTGCAATGCCGCGCCCACGATCGCCGCGACGGCAATTAGCGCCGATGACGCCAGGGCGAGCGCCAGCAGTCGCTTTGCGCGCGCGGTGAAGACGAGCGGCTTTGCCGCTGGGCGGCGCCAGTCGCGCACCCCGAGAGCCGCGACCGGCGTGCTGACCAGCAGCAGCACACCTGCCACCCAGCCATGGCCGGCCCACACGTTCGCCGCTCCCGCGGCATAGAGCGCCCCGAGGCAGATCAGCTCTCGCGCGGCCACCAGCTCACGGCGGCGGCGCAGCCAGAGGATCAAACGCGCCGACTCGTAGTGCTCGATCTGCAGCAGATGCAGCAGGCGATGCTGGGCGCCCGCAAGCCGGAATGCGAGCGCGAGGATCGCAAGCGCGGCCGCCGCCGCGGCAAAGACGTTCACTGCGTGCGGCCCTCGCCGATGAAGTGCTGAGCGACCCGGGCAAACTTCGCCGGCTGGTCCAGATAGCTGAAGTGGCCGGCGCCCTCGAGGACCACGAGCCCCGCATCCGGGATCAGTCGCTCCATCAGATGCGCGTCGGCAAGCGGCGTGGCCGTGTCGCCATCACCCCAGATCAGCAGCGTGGGCGCCTTCACCTGCGGCATCAGCTCACGCAGGTCGGAGTTCACCAGCTTCACGAACGTCGGTCGCATCTGTGGCGAGGCGGCGGCGTAATCCGCCGATGCGGCCCGCCCGACCAGCAGATCTCGCAGCTTGCCTCCGGGGGCGCCGAGCCGGCGTGCGGCGTGCTTCCCCACCTTGGCCATCGCGACTTTGCGATGGTAGGTGAAAGTGCGCTTGGGCCTGATGCCGGCACTGTCGATCAAGATCATCTGCGAGACGCGCTCCGGTTCACTTGCGGCCATCGCGATTGCCACGCGGCCGCCGTTGGAGTGTCCGATCAGCGCCGCGGGTCCGCGCACGCCCACAGCATCCATGAAGTGCGCGAGGAAACGGCGGTAATCATCCACTCCCCAGGGCGTGTGCGGCGCCTCGCTCTCTCCGAACCCCGGCAGGTCAAGCGCATGCACCTCAGCGATCCCGCGCAGCGCCTGCACGATCGAGGCGACGGTCTCGATGCTCGCGCCCCAGCCGTGCATCACCACCACGGGGGAGCCGGAGCCCTCGCGCATGTGCCGCACGCGCAGGCCGTCGATCTCGGTGAAGCTCGCCTGGAGCTCGGTCGAGTGCATCGGCCAAGGGTATAGTCGGCAGTGCATGAGGGCGATGACCGCGCCGCAGGGCACGGAAGATGCGACTTACCGCTACGGGGTCGTCCTGGCGCTGCTCCTCGTCCTGGTCGCGTTCTCGATCGTGGCGCCGACGGCGACCTGGTCGCGCGCGATCGGGTTCGGGCTGGAGGTCAGCGCGCTGGTGGTCACGGTCGCCACCTCCCGCGCGGCGAGAGCGATCCGCGGGCGGCGGGCCGTGACCATCGCCGTCGTTGGCGCGGTGCTGGTCGCGGCGGTCGCACTGCGCACGATCCCGATCGCGGTCACGTTTGCCATCAGCGGCGTGATCTCCGCGGCGATCCCCATAGCCCTCGCCGGGGGCGTGGTGCGCCTGCTGCGCGACCGCGGCGTCACTATCCAGGCTGTCGCCGGCGCGCTCAGCGTCTACCTGCTGGTCGGCCTGCTGTTCGCGTGGACAATCGGCTTTGTCGCCAAGGTTCAGGGCAGCCCCTACTTCGTCCAGCAGCACGGGGTGGACACAAGCAGCGCCACCTACTACAGCTTTACGGTGATGACTACCACCGGCCTCGGCGACCTCACCGCGGCCACCCGCGTCGGTCGCGCCCTGGCGGTGGTGGAGATGCTCATCGGCCAGATCTATGTCGTGGTGGTGATCGGGCTGCTGGTGGGCAACGTCACCGGCAGGCGGCGGGTCGGCGCAGGCAGCGAAGCCCAGCCGCCGGCTGAAGGGGCTTGAAGGGCAAAGTACGCTGCCCTTCTTGGAAGGCCCCTTCCAGGATAAGCCGCCTATCTCGGAAGGTGCCGCTCACCCCTCGCTGGAGCGCGCCCAGATGTTGATTCCGCTCTCCACTGCGTAGCGCTCGATCTCCGTGAGCTCCTGCGCACTGAAGTCGAGGTGCTCCAGCGCAGCGACGTTCTGCTCCAGCTGCGCGACGCTGCTTGCGCCGATCAGCGCCGCGCTCACGTGCGGGTCGCGCAGCACCCAGGCGATCGCCATCTGCGCCAGTGACTGGCCACGGCTCGCGGCGATCTCGTTCAGGGCGCGCACGCGGTCAAGGGTCTCCTCGCTGAGCAGCCCCTCGTCAAACGCCTCGCCGCGCCGCACGCGCGAGTCCGCCGGGACGCCCTGCAGGTAGCGGTCGGTGAGCAGGCCCTGGCCAAGGGGTGAGAAGACGATCGCGCCGACGCCCTCACGCTCCAGCGTCTGCAGCAGCTCCTCCTCTATCCAGCGGTTCAGCAGGGAGTAGGAGGGCTGGTGGATCAAAAGCGGCGTCCCCAGCGCGCGGAGGATCTCAACCGCCTCCACCGTGCGCCTGGCCGAGTAGGAGCTGATCCCCACGTAGAGCGCCTTGCCCTGCTGCACGGCTGTGTGCAGCGCACCCATCGTCTCCGCCAGCGGCGTCTCCGGGTCAAAGCGGTGAGAGTAGAAGATGTCGACGTGGTCGAGGCCCATGCGCGCAAGGCTCTGGTCGAGGCTCCCGAGCAGGTACTTGCGCGAGCCCCACTCGCCGTATGGCCCCGGCCACTGGTCATAGCCGGCCTTGGTGGAGATGATCAGCTCGTCGCGGTAGGGCTTGAAGTCCTCCGCCAGCAGACGCCCGAAGTTGGTCTCCGCGGCGCCATAGGGCGGGCCATAGTTGTTGGCCAGGTCGAAGTGGGTGATGCCGAGGTCAAACGCGCGCCGCAGGATCGCCCGGCTGTCGACCAGCCGGCGATCGTCGCCGAAGTTCTGCCACAGGCCGAGCGAGATCGCCGGCAGCTGGATGCCGCTGCGGCCGACGCGGCGATATGGCATCCGCTCGTAGCGCTGCTCGGCAGCCACGTACGGCGGGGTTGCGCGTCCAGGGTCGAAAGGCATGCGCTACGCCGCCGAGGCTCCCTGCCCGCCGTGCTCCTGCTCCCGGGCCGCGATCCGCGCCCGCCGGTACTCGTTGACCACTATCTCGGTGAGCTCCTCGACGGAGGTCTCGGCAGTCGGCTTATCGAGCGCGATCGCGCCGTCCTGGATCATGCTGACGCGGTCGCATGCCTCAAGCACATGGACGTAGTTGTGCAGGATCATGATAATCGAGACCCTGCCCTCGGCCTTCAGGCGCGCGACCAGATCCAGGATCATCGCTCCCTCCTTGGCGCCCATCGCGGCCAGCGGCTCATCCAGCAGCAGAATGTCCGCCTCGGAGTTGACGGTCCGCGCGACCGCGATCGCCTGGCGCTGGCCGCCGGAGAGGCGCGCCACAGCGACGTCGATGCGCGGAATGTTGATCCCGATCTCATCCAGCGCCGTACGCGCTTCGCGCTTCATCTGCCTGTTGGCCAGCAGCGGCAGCGGCCGGTGCACCCGCTCGCGGCGCAGGAACAGGTTGTGGTAGACGGAGAGTTCGTCGATCAGCGCGAGGTCCTGGTAGACGGTGTCGATCCCCTGCGAACGCGCATCGTCGACGCTCTTTGGCTGGTAGGGCTTGCCGTGCAGGAACATCTGGCCCGAGTCCTGCTTCTGGAAGCCGCTGAGGATCTTGATCAGCGTGGACTTGCCCGCGCCGTTGTCGCCGAGCAGGCCGAGCACCTCGCCCTTGCGCAGGTGCAGACTCACGTCGCGCAATGCGGTGACCGGACCGAAGCGCTTGGCGAGGTGCTCGACGCGCAGCACGTCATCCTCCGCCGAGCTTGGCGGCACCACCGGCTCGATCGGCTCAGACTCAGACACTGCTGTACCCCCTGCGCGCGCGCTGAACGAACACATGGACGGTCATGGCGACAAGGACCGCCAGGCCGAGGTAAAGCAGGTCGTAGTTCGCATTGACACCCTTGAGGATCAGCCCGTCCTTGAGGATGCCGAGGAAAAGCGCCCCAATCAGCGCGCCGATGACGGTCCCCGAGCCACCAGCCAGCAGCGTGCCGCCGATTACGGCGGCGGCGATCGCCAGCAGCAGGATTTCGTTTGATCCCGCCGGGTCCGGCTGCACCGATCCCGACCTGACGGCCTCGAGGATCCCCACAAGGCCCGCCGTCAGCGCACACAGCACGAAATTGCGGACCGTAACGAGCCTGACCCCGACGCCGGCCTCCGCCGCACCGAGCTTGTTGGAGCCGATTGCGACCGTGTAGAGGCCCCAGCGGGTGAACGTCAGCACGACCTGCAGGATCACCACGATCGCCAGCGCCCAGATCAGCTCCGAGTAGGTGCCATGGCCGAAGATCTGAGCGAAGGTGCCGACTTTATTGACGGTTTCGGTGAGCACGATGTGATGCCCATTGATCACATGGTGCACCTTCACCGTGCTCTGAGTTACTGCGGCACCCGGCGTTTCCACCGGCGCGCCGTGGGAGACGATCAGGCTCAGCCCCTCGAAGGTGAACAGCGTACCCAGCGTGGTGACGAACGAGTTGATCCCCACGATCGCCACGAAGAAGCCGTTGATCAGACCGATCGCCATGCAGCAAATCAGCGCGATCACCACGCTCGGCACAAGCCCGAGTCCTGCCGTGAAGAGCTTGTAGAAAAGGATCGGCGCGAACAGGTAGACAGCCCCGATCGAGAGGTCGATCTCGCCCAGGATCATCACAAACACCTCGCCCGCGGCGAGGATCGCGTACGGCGCGATGTAGGGCAGCAGCGTCTTGAAGTTCGAGCCGGTGAGGAAGGTGCTCGTGTTCAGCGAGAAGTAGATCGCCGTGATGAGGACAACGATGATGATGCTGCCCTCGCGCAGCGCGAGCACCCGCGCGAACAGACTGTCGGACTGCGGTGAGAGGGCCCGGCGCTCTTGCGCTGAGCCCTCTCCGCTGGTACCGCCGCTTCCGGTTGATGCTCCGCCGCTTGTCCCCCCTGTCACGCTAGACACGGCTCATGCCTCAGGCAGGAGTGCCCGCCTTGATCGGCACCACCTTCGCTTCGGTGGAGGTGCCCTCGTAGCGCGTCTTGGATTCCACATACGGCGCGACGGTTTCCTTGTTCAGGAACTTCAGGCCGGTGTCAACTTCGGCGGGACCAGACAGCGAGCCGGAGACCAGCCAGAAGAACAACTGCAGTGTCGGCAGGAATCCCTGCTGATATGGCTGCTGGTCGATGGTGAATTCGATGTTGCCTTCCTTGAGCAGCTTCTGCGTGCCTTCGGTCAGGTCGAAGCCGCCGGCCTTCACACCCTTGGCGGGCAGCCCGAACTTCTGCATCACCCGCGCGAGGCTTTCGGTGCTGCCGCCATCGACGGCGTACATGCCCTTCGTGCTCGTGTGACCGACCCAATAGGCTTCGATCGCCGAGAGCTCGGCCGGGACCGCCGAGCCGGTGGCGACGGTGTGAATGTTGATCGGCGCGCCAGAGGCCTTGATCGCCGCTTCGGCGCCTTCGATGCGCGGCTGCAGATTGGCCGAGCCCGGCGTGGCGATGAACAGGGCCACGTCACCCGATTTCACCGCCGCGACGATCCGCTGCCCCATCATTTCGCCTGCCAGCTTCAGGTTCTGCCCGATGTAGGACAGCCGCTTGTTGGTGGGCGCATCCGCGTTGTAGGCCACAACCGGAATGCCGGCCTTCAGCGCCGATTCCACCGGGGCGTTGAACGCGTGCAGGTCGATCAGCGACAGCGCGATCCCGTCTGCGCCGCTGCTGACCGCGCTGTTGACCGCGTTGATCATCTGGTTGACGTTGCTGCTTTCTGAGCCAGTCCAGGTGTAGGAGCAGCCGAGCAGTTTGCATGCGTCCGCGATCCCGTACTGGGTGGGGACGAAGAACGGGTTAGTCGTGACGTGGTTGATCACCACGAATTTGTATTTGGGGTGTTTGCCAAACACTGCTTCGGATCCGCCCGAGCTGCTGGACGCGCTTGACCCGCAGGCCGCCAACAGGGAGCTCACGCCCCCGACCGCCGCGCCCGTGACCGCTGTCCGGCGCAGAAACGACCGTCGATCGAAGCCCGGCCGGAGTGCATCCAGACGATCGGATTGCTCGATGTGTTCCGAAGTTACGAAACTTTCATCGGTCTCTGTCATGGTCTCCCTCCTCGTGTGTGCCACCCGCGGGCCGGGATTTGCCCGCTGCTTTGCGACTGCGACACAGCGTCGCGCTTAGCGAGACGTCAGTCAACCCAAAGCCCTGCGGGAATCCCACAATCGCTGTCAGGCAAACTACCCGCTCAAGAGAAATCCAATCGCTCCGCAAATCTCCGGCGCCGAGGCGATGCGCGTGTACGCTCGTAGCGATGGCAGCCGACGATCGATCCAATCGCGGCAACGATGCGCCCGGCGTCGATCAGGCTCCACGCGGCATGGGTGCAGCACAGCGGATAGGCGAGCAGGAGGAGCGTTTGGGCCCGCTCGTGCTGGCGCGCTACATCAAGGACGACAGGCGTGCGCTGTTGCTCTACCGTGATGCCGACGGGCAGCGGCCGTGAGCGAGCTGCGCTTCAACGAGTTGCGAGGCGAGCAGGTCGTTTACGCGATCCACCGCCAGGACCGCACCTTCCTGCCGCAGCGTGAGAGCTGCCCACTGTGCCCCACCGGGCCGGGCGGGCCGCCGACGGAGATCCCGTTCCCCGCCTTTGAGATCGCGGTCTTCGAGAATCGCTTCCCTGCCTTTGAGGCCCCTGCGGGCGCCGCCGAGGTGGTGGTCTACACCGACGACCATGACGCCAGCTTGGGCTCGCTGCCTGCGCAGCGCGCCGAGGATCTGATGTGGGTTTGGCGTCACCGCTACCTCGAGCTTGGCGCCCGGCAGGACGTCGCCTACGTCCTCATCTTCGAAAACCGCGGCGTCGAGGTCGGCGTCACGCTGCACCATCCTCACGGCCAGATCTACGCCTTCCCCTTCCTGCCGCCGGTGCCCGCGCTGGAGATCACGGCCGACGAGCGCCTCGGCGGCTGCGCGCTCTGCGCGCTGATGGGTGATGAGCTGCGCGACGGGAGGCGGATCGTCGATCAAAACGAGGCCGTGCTCAGCTACGTCCCATATGCGGCACGCTGGCCCTACGAAGTCCATGTCGCCATGCGGGAGCACAGGCCGAGCCTGCTGGAGTGCGAGCCGGCCGAGCTGCGGCTGCTGGCAGCCGCGCTGCAGAGACTCGCGCGCGGCTACGACGCGCTGTTCGCACGCCCGTTTCCCTACATGATGGTCGTTCACCAGGCTCCCACCGACGGCGCTGCTCGCGGTCACCTGCACATCGAGCTCTACACGCCGCTTCGCACCGCGAGCAAGCTGAAGTATCTGGCGGGCTCAGAGCAGGGAGCCGGCACCTTCATCTCCGACACCCTGCCGGAGGAGTCTGCGGCCGCGCTGCGCGAGGCGATCGCCCGTGCCGCCTGAGCGCTGCGTCGCGTTTGCCCCCGGCCGGGTGAACCTGATCGGCGAGCACACCGACTACAACCAGGGACTGGCGCTGCCGTTCGCGATCCGCGAGGGAGTTACCGTGAAGGCGCAGGCGACCCCTGGCTCGCCGGCACGCATCCGGGCGCTGGCCAGCGACCTGGGCGAGAGCGACGAGTTCCCAATCGACGATCCGCCCCGCGCCGAGGGCTGGCGGGCGTTCGTGCGCGGCGTCGTGGCCGAGCTGACGCAGACGGGGCTTGTGCTGCCTGGCGCTCGGCTTGCGATTAGCGGACAGGTGCCGCGCGGCGCCGGACTCTCCTCCTCAGCCGCGATGGAGGTCGCGCTCTGTCTGGCGCTGATCGGGCTCTGCGACCCGGCACCGCTTGACCGCATGGAGATCGCCCGTCTGTGCGCGCGGGTGGAGAATGACTGGGTCGGCGCTCAGACCGGCCTGCTCGACCAGCTCGCTTGCCTGTACGGGGCGCCCGACACCGCGCTGCGGATCGACTTCAGATCGCTTTCGGTGCAGCCGGTGCCACTGGTTCTCGGTGACTGGCAGCTCGTCGTGCTCGACTCCGGCGAACGCCACTCCCACGCGAGCTCGGGCTACAACCAGCGCCGCAGGGAATGCGCCGAGGCATGTCGGCTGCTCGGCATCGGCTCTCTGCGCGACGCCGATCGCGACGCAGTCGCCTCCCTGCAGCAGCCGTTGCGCCGCCGCGCAAGCCATGTGGTTGAGGAGAGCCTGCGCGTCGATGCGGCAGTGAGCGCCCTCGCCGAGGAGAATCTGCCGGCACTGGGCGCACTGCTCGACGCCTCGCACGCAAGCCTGCGCGACTGCTACGAGGTCTCCACACCCGCCGTCGAGGCGGCGGTGCAGCACCTGCGCGACGCCGGCGCTGCTGGTGCGCGCCTGATCGGCGGCGGCTTCGGCGGCAGCGTGCTCGGGCTCTTTGCGCCAGACACAGCGCCCCCTGCAGAAGCTCGTGAGGTGCGACCTGGCGCCGGCGCACACACGCTGCCCACATGAGGCTCTTTTGTTGAGAACTCTGGGTCGCGATCGGGAAGCCGACGCGGGGATTCGAACCCCGGACCCCCGCTTTACGAGAGCGGTGCTCTGGCCATCTGAGCTACGTCGGCGTGCCCCCGGCATCGTACCGTCAGAGCGGCCGTCGTTCTGCGCGAGACCCGCAGAAGAAACTGATAGTCCCTTCCGTGCCGTTCGTCACGGGCTCCCGCCCGAGCAGCCTGGCGATCTGCGTGACTGTCAGGCGCTGCTCGTCGCGGTAGTACGCAATATCTACCCGGCCGGAGGTACACGCCCTGCTCTGATTCGGGCGAAGGAACTTCGACGGAGCGCCCAGGGCTGGGCGTGTTCGCGGGCGTAGGCAGATAGGAGAGGGTCGGCGATGGCCCAAGTGCGCTCGGCTGGTTGCCAGGCCATTCCTACATCGCGTAGTCGGTTGAGCCCGTCGTCGACGGTCTTGCTCGCGGCTGGAGCGTTGTGCGGCTTGAGCCCAACGCTGATCGCGCCGACGATGGTCTGTGCTGCGGGGTGAACGCGGCGCAGCAGTTCCCACTCTCGCCGTACGGAAACCGCCGTTGAGCGCCGCAGCGCTTCCCACCCGGATAGCGCCCGCGCCGGGTTCTCACCTTCGCTGGGTGCCATGGCTATTGCTTGCCAGGTTAGAGCGGGCACGCCGGCCGCAAGCTCCGCCGCACCACGCAGCAACGCGGCGGGTGCTTTGACGAGAGGCCTCGTGATCGCGAGATCCTCCACGATGCGGGTCGGTGTGGGCCGGCGTATGCGCAGGCGTTCGCCGGCGCGGTATAGGGGGTGCTGTTGGTCACTGAGGGCCTGGCTGATCGGCCCGTCCGGATGGTCGACGAGCAGTAGGTCGGGATTGCTGGTTTGCTGGCGTGCCGCCCGGAGCGCACCGAGGATTTCCCTGCCGGCGGTGCCACGGAGGTTCGCGAGCATGTACCCGAGGTGATCGATCGCGACGGTCACGGGAGCATCTGCGAGCGCGGTGGTGAGCTCGAGCGCCTCGAGCAGTCGGCTGACGTCTTGTCCTTCGCCCGACCGTAGGGCCTGGAGATCGATGCCATGTTTGTTCAGTAGCCGCGAGACGCGAAGGCCTGCGGTGCTACTCGGCGGTGCGGCCCCCATCCACCAGGCGCTCGCGTCCGGTGCCAGGGCGGTAATCGCGCCGTCCGCGATCGCCATCGCCAGGTCCAGTGAGTTAGCGCAGCGGCGCGTGTCGACCAGCACGCTTGGCGAGGCGTTGTGTTCTAGCGCCCCAGCCAGCAGTGCGCTGGTACCGCTGAGCGGGTCGGCGACGATGACTGTCAGCCCGCGACGCTCCTCAAGGAGGAGAAGAAGCTCGTTCCACTCGGCAACGTGTCCGGTGAGGAGCGGACCGTCGGGGATGCGCTGGCTTGCTTGATTACGCGCCATCGTCACGAAGGTGTCGTTCTGCCTCGTCGATGCCCATTTGAACGTCGAACTCGGTCGCGATGTCCGAGCTTGTGCGACGGGCGCTTTGTGCGGTGTAGCGTGCTGCGGCCATCGTCGCGCAAGGACGTCCATCGCCCCACTTCAGGAGCTCTTCTCGCGGAGCGTTCTCGAGCAGTAGCGCAGCTCGGGAGAAGCGCTCGGTCAGTGGCTCGCGCCAGCTGATAAGGGGAATCCGCGCATCCAGCTCGATCCGGTCGACAAGCTTGCCGAAGTGATTCGCCGTTCGCCAGCGAGCATGGTGCTCATACCCTCCCGTAGTCGTCCACTGATCTCGTCGATCTCGCCGCGCCGTCCGATAATCAGATCGGATGGCACGGGCCCGCCGAGGGGAAACAGCGAGCCGATTGGCTCAGGAGGTCTGCTCATGACTACACACAATACTACGTTTTGGTGATGAGAATATCACGTTTTGGTGTCAAATGGAACCATCGAAGCTCAGCGAGCACAATCGGGTTATTGTGCTCGTGGTCCCGCGCGGCTCCTCAGCCGGATTTCAACGCCGGCCCGTCGAAGCTCTGCAGGAAGGCAAGCTCCTCTACAGGGCGACGGCGCAGGTGACGCGGAAACGGCTTTGCGGGATAGCCGATCGCAACGTGACACGCCGTGGCGTAGTCGGCGGGAATCCCAAGCAGCTCCTTGACCTCGGCCTCGCGCGCGCATAGCAGCGTGGTCAGCGCGCTGGCCACGCCCTGGTCGCGCAGCGCGAGCATGAGGTTCTGGACGGTCGGATACACCGAGGCGCCGCCGACGATGCTGAGGCGGTCGAGCTGCGCGTCGGTGGCGAGCAGACTCTCAAGATGAGCGCAGACCACGACGATCGCCGGGTGGCGGCCAAACGCGGAGGCGAAGGCGTCGACCTGGCCGAGATGCCCACCCCGCTCAGGGGCACCGGGCGAGTAGCCGGTGTAGCTCTCCCACTCCTGCAGATAGAGCTCGCCGAGGCGCCGCTTGCGCTCGAGGTCGGTGACGATGATCAGCCTCACCGGCTGGCGGTTGCCGCCCTGCGGGCCGAAGCGGGCGGCATCGACCGCTTTCCAGAGCACCGCATCGGGCACCGGCTGATCGCGAAAGCTGCGGCAGGTGCCGACGGTCTTCATCGCCTCGATCAGCTCCATTGGGCTCTCACATCCTTGCAAGCTCGGCCAGCAGCGAGTCGCCGTGGTTGGCGCAGAACGCGGGGCCTACGCCCTTGATCGCAAGCAGCTCGCGCTCTGCCGAGGGTCGCTGGCGCAGCACCTCTGCGAGCACCGCGTTGGTGGCAACGGTGTAGGCAGGCTTGCCCTCGGCGCGTGCGGCTCGCCACTGGCGCAGAGCCTCGAACGCCTGCTCGTCAACCGGCTCGGCCTCGGTCTCGGTCTCCGTCTCGATTGGGAGAGCGGACGATCCGCCGCCGGCCGGCCGCGCCGATCCGCCCTGCCGCCGCGACCGCGCTGAGGCCCCCGACGCCGCCGCGATCGCGGCCGCAAGCTCAGGGTCCGGGTCGCAGATATCGCAGCAGCGCCCCAGCGGCGGCACCCGCTGTGAGTCTCCGAAATGGGCCAGCAGCTGCCGTCGGCGGCAGACCTCGGTGTTTGAGACGAAGCGCTCGATCGACCTGTAGGCCTCCCATCCGCGATCCTGGGCGGCTTTGATCGCGAGGTGCGCCTCCCGCGGGGAGCCGCGGCCGGTCAGCTCGACGAGCAGGCTGCCGCCGGCGCCCGGCTCAAGCACCGCCGCTCCGGCGCGCTCGGCGATCGAGAGCAGCAGGCGGCTGCGGTCATCCAGCTCGCCGCGCTCGATCAGCGTCACCTGATGGTCCGCCTGGCTCTGCGCGCCCGCGCGCAGGCGGCCCACGAACCCGCGCACCTCCGCGACGGTGATGTCGCGCTCGGTGTTGAAGCGGATCAGCCTGCCGAGATCCATCCTGGCCGCGAGCAGCAGCGCGCGCGCAGGCTCACCGTCGCGACCTCCACGGCCGGCCTCCTGGTAGTAGCCCTCCAGGCTGGTGGGGATCGCCCAGTGGGCGACGGTCCGCACGTCCGCCTTGTCCACGCCCATGCCGAAGGCGTTGGTCGCGACGATCACCTCGACCTGGCCGCCCATGAACGAATCCTGTGCAGCCCGGCGCGCGGATGCGCTCATCCCGGCGTGGTAGGCGACAACCGAAATCCCCCAGCCGGCGATCTCGGCGCTCAGCGCCTCGGTGTCCTTGCGCGTGCCGCAGTAGACGATCGCGGGCCTGTTGGAAGCATCACCGAGCACGTGCGCAAGCGCCGCCCGCTTGCGCGTGAGCGCGCCCTTGCCCTCGACGGTGACCACATCGAAGCTGATGCTCGGGCGGTCGAAGCCGCCGCTGATCTTGACCCAGTCGCGCAGACCCAGGCGCGTGGCGATCTCCGCCGCCACGCGCGGCGTCGCGGTCGCGGTGCTGGCCATCACGGGCGGGCGGCCCAGCGCCTGGATCGCGTCGTGCAGGCGCAGGTAGTCGGGCCTGAAGTCGTGGCCCCACTCGGCCACGCAGTGCGCCTCATCGACGACGAACAGGCCCACCCTGCGTCGGGCCAGCGCCTCGCGAAAGCCGCGTGCGGCGAAGCGCTCGGGCGCCACCAGCGCGATCTTCGCCTCGCCGTCGGCGATTCGCGCGAGCTCGGCGGCGTTCTGGGAGGGGTCCTGGCTGGAGGCCAGCATCGCCGCGCTGACGCCGGCGCGCTCCAGGCGGCCGCGCTGATCGTCCATCAGCGCGATCAGTGGGCTGACCACCAGCACGAGCGGGCGACCGGGATCCGACTCGTCCAGCGCAGGCAGCTGATAGCAGAGCGACTTGCCGGCGCCGGTCGGCATCACCACGAGGCTGTCGCGACCATCCAGCGCAGCCTGGACGGCCTCGCGCTGGCCCGGCCTGAAGCTGCTCAGCCCGAACCGGGCGAGGAGCTGATCAGGGGTGGGAAGCGCGGCTGCGCGTTGAGCGGTTGCGGGCACTGGAAGGGACGCTACCCCGCGCCCCGGTCGGCGTCCGCGGCCGCCCGCCGCACTCCTCGCCGCTGCCCTGCTGCTGCTCGCGCAAGCGCAGCGCCTCGCGCAAACGCTCGGCGGCCAAGCGAATCTCGTTCTCGCTGAGCAACCGCTCACGCCCTTGCAGGTAGCGGATCAGCATCCGCGCCGGCAGCACCCTCACGCCCTTGCGGCGGGCTAGCGGCCTATCGACCCACGCCCGGCTGTAGACGATCAGCGGCTCGACCGGCATCCCGACCGTGCCTTCCAGCAGCTGCCGCTGGGCGCCCGCCTGCCGCAGCACCGCACCGTGCACGTGCCCGACCGAGATCGGGCCGGGATGGCTCTTGGTCTCCACGGTGAAAGCTCCGGCGGGGCCGATCACGATGTGATCGACGTCTCCGCGGCCAAGGCTCGCGTCGTGGATCACCTCCCAGCCTTCGCCGGCGAGGCAATCGAGCAGGCCGCCGACGTGCTCCTCACCCTTGGCGCCGCGGTCGTGGCGGTCCAGCAGGGGCAGCACGACGCGCGAGATGAACAGGATGCAGAACAGCAGCAGCAGCTCCGAGCCGATGAACCAGGGGCTGCGCAGTCCAAACGCGCGTCCCGCGAATGTGGTCTGGATCGCGAGCGCCCCGAGTGCGATCAGCGTGCGCATACGCAGCGCCAGCACGATCGTGCGGGCCCTGCCGCCAGGCGTGCCCGGCCCCGGTCTTGTGACGCTGACTATCGACATGTGAGCCTGCTCTCCACCTTGCTCCCGCTGTCGGAGACAGACCGCGGGCGGCCGATGCAAGCCGCGGCGATCATGCGGGCCTATCGGTCCGGTGCCCCGCGCGCTTTAGGCAATTGGCAGATCGCGAGCGCACGTTTGATCAATCCCGCAAAGAGGGTCATTGAGCCGACAAACGGCAGCCGACAAGGGATGGACTTGCGAAGGCATTGCTAAAGCCAACCCATGAGCGCCGCCGAAGGCAAAGCAGGATGAAGATGGTGACCGTTGACCAGAACGGCTTCAACATGTCAGAACGCATTAAAAAGATCGAGGGTCCTTCCGGCGGCGCCGAGCTTCCCGCCGACGTCGATCTGATGCTGCGCGCCCACGCGGAGACGCGCTGCCTCAGTCGCGAAGTGATCCCAGTGCTGCGTCAGATCGAGACCGGGAACGGCCTGCCGCAGGAGCAGTACGGCGCCGCGATGGCCTACCTGGAGGTGACCTGGCTTGCGGCAGGCCGCTGCGCGCAAGAGAGCGACGCGGCGCACAGGCAGCTCTGCGCGCCCCCTGGCGATGAGACCGGCACGCGCGCGGATCGTGACGAGCTGCATGGCAGCGCCTGCCGCTACTACGAGTCCGTGAAGGAGCTGCGCAGCGTGGTGCAGCGACGCGTCAGCATGCTGCTGGACGCATGCGAGCACATGGCGCTGCGCCCGCGCGAGAGATCACACCACGCCGGTCGCTGAGGCTCAGGCCGCGCCGCGGCGAGCGACGCGTTGCAGCGGATGCCAGCGCGAGGCCGCATCGTGCGGGATCGCCGCGATTGCCTGCGCGACTTCGGCGCGACCCTGGGCATCCAGCTGCTGCGGCCTGTGTGAGAGCCAGTCCAGCAGATCGCGCCCGCGCACGAATGCGATCTGGCTCGATTCGGCGACGGCCTGCGGAAACTCGCACCAGAGCACGACGACCGGCGTCACCTTCGGGCCGCGACCGGTTCGCGTACGGATCTCCTTGTGCAGCGCTTTGGCCGATTCCATCACCTGCCGGTTGATGGCGCCGCTCGCTTTGTCGGCACGCGAGTCGGCCTCCCTGCGCAGCCAGAGCATGCCGTCCTTGACGCGGGCGGCGCCGACTCCCGGCGGCATGCTGGAGGCGATCGCAAAGACGCCGGGCGGCCCGACGAGCACATGGTCGACGCCATGGCGCGGGTCGATCCCGGAGATCACGTCCCAGTCGCGGCCGGCAAGCCGGCCAAGCAGCCGGTCGGTGCGCTGTGCGGCATCGGCGCCGGCGTCGGGGGCCGGCGCGGCGGCACGTCGCCTGCGCAATTCAATGCGTCTCTGCATCACTTCCATTACATAGTCTCCGCCGGATGCCCTCAAGCCTCTCCCCAGGGGCGTAGCGTCCGGCCCTTGCTCTCCAAGACTTATCGTACCGACCAACCGAGCCAGGAGCCACATGACCCCAACGCCCCGATTCGACCTGCAGTCCCATTCGACCCGCTCCGACGGCACGCTTGAGCCCGCAGCAGTGGTCGCAGCCGCCGCGCAGGCCGGCGTGGAGCTGCTGGCGCTCAGCGACCACGACACGGTCGCCGGTGTCTCCGAAGCGATCGCGGCGGGCACGCAGCACGGCGTCCGTGTCGTGCCCGCAGTGGAGATCTCCGCACTCGACGACGGCGTCTCGGCGCCGCGGGAACTGCACATCCTGGGCTACCTGATCGATCACGAAGGGGAGACCTTCCAGCGCCTGCTGCAGGATTTCCTCGGCGACCGCGAGCGCCGCACCCTGCGGATGCGCGACGGACTGCGGGAGGCGGGCTTCGAGCTCGACGAAGCCGAGCTGGAGCAACGGATCGCGCAGGGGCGGCCGATCGGTCGGCCCCACCTTGCGGGCGCAGTGCTCGGCGCGCCGGCCAACGCACAACGGCTGGCCAAGGAGGACATCGATGACATCGGGGGGCTGATCAGGGGCTACCTGATCGAGGGCAAGCCGGCCTTCAGGCTGAGGGAGACGCCGACCGTCACGCAGTCGATCGAGGCGATCCATGCCGCCGGCGGAATGGCGATCTGGGCGCATCCGTTCTGGGATCTCTCAGATCCGCAGGAGACGATCGAGAGCGTGGAGCGCTTCCGCGCCGCAGGCATCGATGGGGTCGAGGCCTTCTACATCACCCACACACAGGAGCAGACCGAGCTGCTGTTCGCCCACTGCGAGCAGCACGGGCTGCTGAGCACGGGGTCGGCGGACTTCCACGGGCCGGATAACCGACTGTTCTCGAAATTCCTTGCGTTTGAGACTTATGGGCTTGTGCCGAACCTTGGGGCGATAGCGGGTGGTTGAGTAGGCCCACCACGCAGTTAGATATGGTCGAGTAAAATTCAGTCAGATATAGCTATGTCATAGAAAACTATTCTCCGCTATTCTATGCGCATGCCTCGGCAGCGATTCATCGGGCGCGAGCGCGAGTTGGCCAGGCTCCGGGAGCACCTCGACCACGTGACGCTCAGCGGATCGGGCCGCATGCTGGCGTTGCGGGGGCGCCGGCAGATCGGCAAGTCACGCCTCGTCGAGGAGTTCATCGGGCGCAGCGGCGCAAATGCCGTCTTCTACACAGCGTCGCGGCAGAGCTCTGCCGAGGAGTTGCGCAGCTTCGGCGAGCAGCTGGCGGCCTCAGCGGGGGACGCGGCGGCGATCGCCGCCGCAGGGCCGATCGGCTCGTGGGAGGCGGCCCTCGCGATCGCGGGCAGCGCCACCACACCCGAGCAACCGCTGGTGCTCGTGATCGACGAGCTGCCGTTCTTGATCGAGAGCGAGCCCGCGATCGAGGGCATCCTTCAGAAGGTCTGGGATCGGCAGCTTGAGGCCCGACCGGTGCTGCTGCTGCTGATCGGCTCTGACATCTCGATGATGAGCGCCCTGACCAGCTACGGCCGGCCGCTCTACGGACGCCTCACTGAGATGACGGTACGGCCGCTGGCTCCAGCGGCAATCGCCACGATGCTGTCGCTGCCGCCAGCGGACGCTTTCGATGCGTACCTGATGATCGGAGGCTTCCCGCGACTGGCCGAGATCTGGCGAGCAGGCGAAGATCAGTGGCGGTTTCTGCGTCGCGAGCTGCAGAATCCTGAGTCGCCGCTGATCGTGCTCGGGGAGCGCTCGCTGAGCGCCGAGCTCCCCGCCGAGCACAAGGGGCGGGACGTGCTTGAGGCGATCGGAGCAGGCGAGCGGACGTTCACGGTCATCCAGCGGCGCGCGGGCGTGTCGGGCGGGACGCTTGAGACGACGCTCGAGGCGTTGGCCGCCAAGCGAGTAGTCGACCGCACGCTGCCGTACTCCAGCCAACCCCGCCCACGACTCGCGCGCTACCACGTCGCCGACCCTTACCTGCGCTTCTGGTTGCGCTTCATCCGCCGCGCAATCCCGGCGCTGGAGCGAGACCGCAGCGACGTGGTGCTGCGCGAAATACGCGAGTCCTGGCCGGCCTTCGCCGGCCGCGCGATCGAGCCGCTCGTGCGCGACGCAATGCAGCAGTTGCTTCCCGACCCGCGACTCGGCGCCGCAGAGTTCGTCGGCGCATTCTGGAATCGCGACAACAGCATCGAGGTTGACCTGGTCGGGGGCCGCCAGCAGGCTCGCAGTGAGACGATCGACTTCGCCGGCTCGATCAAGTGGCGTGGCCGCGAGCGCTTCGACCGCCGCGACCTGACCGACCTCATTCGTCAGCGCTCGCTGATACCGGGCGCGGATGATCAGACACGTCTGATCGGGTTTTCGCGTGGCGGCTTCTCGATCGATGGACTTGACGTTGCGCTTACGCCCGACGAGCTGATCGGCTGAAACGAAGGCGCGTCAGGCACTCTGCTCAGCTTGACCCGCGGGCCGCTCACTCCGTTGGCCCCGCATGCTCGCGCCTCAACCGCTGAGCGCGCCTGCCAGCCGGTAGTTGAGCGCCTCCAGCGCCAGCTCCTCGGTGACGTTCTGGGAGAGGCTCAGGCGCGTCTGGGCGACGTGATCGATGGCGGCAGGCAGCCTGCGTGGATCGCCGCCGCCGCGGCGCAGAGCGTCGAGGTCTGCCTGCAGCGCGTCGGTCGAATCGAGCGCATGCACCAGCTCGGGCGCGTCCTCTGCCAGGCAGAGCATGTCGCGCAGCCACAGCTCGACCAAGCGCAGGCCGATGTCCAGCGCGCCTGTGCGCTGACGGCGCTCGGCTCTGCGCGCAGCATCGACGCCCTCGCGCTCGCGCCGGCGGCGCTCCTTGGACGGCAGCAGCTCAAGCTCGGCCGCCACGACCGCATTCACCTGCTCACCCGCGGCCGCGCCCGTCGCGCCGGCGGCGTCCAGCAGCGCGCTCCACGGTCGCGGAGCCCGCGGCGCCTCCCCAGGCAGCGCCGCCTGAATCAGGGCGCAAGCGGCTTCGCGCAGCGCCACCCCAGCAGGGCTCGCAAGTTCGCGCGCAAGCTCCGCATCGCCAAGTGCAAGCCGCGCACAGGCGGCGAGACTCTGCGGCGGCGAAGCGGCGGCCTCGGCGCCCGCGCCCTGCTCACGCCGCAGCATCTCCTCGATCGCCGCGGGCGTAAGCGGGTCGAAGCGGACGAGCTGACAGCGCGAGACGATCGTGGCCAGCACGTCCTGGCGTCGGTTCGCGAGCAGGATCAGGTGCGCGAACGACGGTGGCTCCTCCAGAGTCTTCAGCAACCGGTTGGCGGCGCGGTCGTTCATCGCGTCTGCCCCCTCGATCACGAACACCCTGCGGGCGGCCTCGAACGGCGTCCTGGTCGCGGCCGCGACCACCGGCTCGTCGATGTCGGCGACGAGCATCTCCGCGGCGCCGGTCGGCCGCACCCAGGTCAAGTCGGGGTGGGTGCCGCGCTGCACGCGCTGCGCCACCGCCTCATCCAGCGCATCGCCGGAGCCTGGCCGCTCGCTGAGCAGCGCTGCGGCAAAAGCGCGTGCGGCGGCGCGCTTGCCGCTGCCCGGCGGCCCGTGGAAGAGATAGGCGTGCGAGGGCTGGCCCGCAGGCGGCAGCGCGGGACCGAGGACGGCCGCCGCGTGCGGCTGGGACTCGGTGCCGGCCAGCATCTCCACGCTCATCGGCCAATCCTAGAGGCGTGCCGCGCGCATCATCGCTAGCGTGCGCTACCCAGATGGCCGCGGGCAGACTGATCACGATTGAGGGTCTCGATGGCGCGGGCAAGACCACGCTGGTGCAGGCGCTCGCGCAAGAGCTGCAGCGCCGGGGCCTGCCGGTGGTCGTGCTGCGCGAGCCGGGCGGCGTGCCCGTCTCCGAGCGCATCAGGGAGCTGGTCAAGGACCCGGGCGCGCATGTAAATCCCAGAACGGAGGCGCTGCTCTATGCGGCCGCACGCGCGCAGCTGGTCAGCGAGCGGCTGCTGCCCGAGCTGGAACAGGGGCATTTCGTGCTGCTCGACCGCTTCCTCGACTCCTCGCTTGCCTACCAGGGCGCCGGCCGGGAACTCGGCGTCGAGCAGGTGCGGGAGATCAACCTGTTTGCGACCGGTGGCCTCGCGCCAGACCGCACGCTGCTGCTGACGATCTCCCCCGCGGCCGGGCGCGCGCGCCAGGACGATCGTGGCCAGGAGCCCGACCGACTGGAACGCGAGGACGCCGCCTTCTTCACGGCCGTCGCAGACGCCTACGATCGGCTCGCACGCCAGGAGCCCGACCGCATACGCACGATCGACGCGACCGGGGCGCCGGCCAAGGTGCTCGCTGCGGCGCTGGCCGCCCTCGCGGACCTCATTCCGTCGGGCTGATCGGCGTGGAGTTGCCGATCACTTCACCCGCGGAGTTGAGCGCCTGCACCGCGAGATATCGCTCGTCCTGGGCGTGCAGCGTGGTCTCAAAACCACTGCTGGAGGCGTCGCCGACCGGGTTCAGCTGGGTGGCTGAGCTGCCGCCCAAAAGCCGCCAGCTTGCAACTTCGGTCGCGCCGTTCCAACTGGCCCACGCTTCCACGCTGCCGCCGCTCTTGCGTGCCGCCAGCGAAGGCGGCCAGTACGGCGTCGCTTTCCATTCAAACTTGCAGGTGCGGTAGGACTCGGTTTCGTACTTCACCGGCTGCGCCCACATGTGCGCGTCGTAGATCAGCTGCCCCAAGGAGCTGAATTCGCTGAAGTACGGTTCCTGGCCCCAGCCCATGAACCAGTTGCCGTTGCTCATCTGCTGGACATTGCCCTGACTGTTTGCCTTCAGCGGGCTTGAATGCCTCAGTTCCTGCACCAGGCGGTCTTTGCCGCCGCCGACTTCAACGATCGCGCCGCGGGTCTGTTCGTGCACCCAGGGCGAGCCGCCGTTGTCGAAGATGCTGATCTGGCCGTTGGGCAGCGTCATCGCGTCGTGCTGGTAGGCGGTTTCGCTTCCCGCTTCCATCTTCACGCTCGACCTCTTGCCGCCGATTTTCTCGATCACCTGGCCCGTCTTGTCATTGATCAGCCACAGCGCGGAAGTGTTGCGCGAGGAAAGCAGGGTCGTGCCGTCGCCGCGCGGGTCGATCGTGTTGAGGTGAAAGAAGTCGAACGGCCATGTCGTGGATGCTTTTTCTGCCAAGACGACGGATTCGCTCAGCGCGACATGATCGGCGCTCGTCCACTCGCGCCGCACGAGACCCGTCTTCAGATCGATTTCCTGGAAGCTCGCGTCGGTCAGCCCCGCGTTCTTTTGCCCACCGACCTTGGTCAGGTCGCAGTGGATCGTGCGGAACACCGTCAGCAGCGCCGTGTGGCCGCCCTCCAGGTGGAAGTCGTGCAGGTCGGCGAGGTTGCCGTTGCCGGCCTTGACTTTCAAAATCTGCTTGTAGGAGGTGTTGGCGATGATCTCTTCGCCCAAGCCGAACCCCTGCGGAGGGATGTAGCCCTGCCACCAGGTCAGCACCGGTTTGTCTTCGTAGCTCTGCACCTGCAGGTTGGTCGCCTTCATTTCCCCGGGCAGCACGTCCATCCAGACCAGCTGGCCCTGCTGGGTGTAGATCGTCGGCCCGTTGGGACCGGGGCCCGAGTAGGGCGCCATGAAGATGTCCCCCGGCGAGACGCCGGCCGATTCGGTGCTCACGTCCACGCTCGGCGGCTGCAGTTCCGGCACCGAGTGAAAGCTCTGCACGCTGCCGGCGGGCGGCGTCGGCCGCGGGCTTGCGAGCTGCGTCGCGTAGGGAATCGGATCTGGGTAGGCCACCCCGAATTCATAGGTGAAGGGCACAGTGGCGCCGCCAGAGCGGATCTGGCCGCTGACGGTCACCATCTCACCGGACTGAAATGGCGCTTGCGGCACGAAGCTCGCACCGTCGCCCTGCGAGTAGGCCTCCAGGCGGCCGGGGTGCGACCCGGTCAGAGAGCCGTCAGCGCTTACGTCTTCGATGTCGCTCGCCGGCACCCCCAGGAAGCTGATCTGGGTTTGCGGCATCGCGTCATAGGAGCCCGGCAGCGGCGAGACCTGCACGCTGGTGTGCGCCAGCACGTCTGAGACGTTCAGCTGCGCCGGCACGCACTTGGCGGCGATCGGGCTGGTGAAGGCAGCCTGCTCACCGGCCATGTGCCCTCCGGCGACCGCGAGCGCGCCGCCTCCCAGCAACGCGACGATCACAACTGTCCAGAGCAGGGTGCGCCGCACCCGGCGCGGCGGCGCGCTCACCCGCCACCCGTCGGGATCACCTTCGATTCGCCGATCACTTCACCGGCGGCATTGAGCGCCTGGGCCAGCACGTCGGTGACGCCGCGCGTGGTGATGGCGGTCTCAAAGCCGGTCGCCGGCGCGGTGGCCAGTGCTTCCAGCGTGTGCGCGGAGGAGCCCCCGAACAGCCGCCAGCTGGCCACGTCGGTGGCGCCGTCGAAGCTCATGTAGGAGGTGGTGCCGGCGCCGCTGTTGGCGGCCAGCAGGTTGGGCGCAACCGTGGGCTGGCCCTGCCAGGGCGCGCGGTAGACGCGGTAGCCGACCTCGCCGGCGGGGAATCTGGCTTCGTAGATCACGTTTCCTTCGCTGTCGAATTCGGTCAGGCTCGGCAGCCCGCCGAAGCCAAGCAGCAAGTTTCCCTGCGCCAGCGGCTGGATCGAGCCCTGGCCGACTTCGCGAGGCGTGCCGAAGCTGCCCGGCAGCTGGCCGTAGGGGGCGAGGCTTGCCGTGTTGTTCGACCATTCGAGGTCCAACACCTCCCCGCGCGGATGCGACACGGACTGCGCGCCGCCGTCGTAGAGCGCCAGCTGGCCGCCGGGCAGCAGCTGCGCCTCTTCGGGCCAGCCAAAGCGCACGCCGGAGGCGAGCTGCAGACTGCTTTGACGCGTGCCGAGCTGCCAGGCGATCTGGCCGGTGTGCGGGGCGATCGCGTACACCCCCCAGACGTTGCGGGCGCAGATCAGGAGCTTGCCTTCCGGCAGCACCTGCAGCGAGTCGAGGTGAAAGTAGTCGTAGGGCCCGCTGCTTGGCGCTTTGATCCGTGACTGCGAGAGCGGCACGTGACCAAGGCTCTGCCATTCCCACATCACAAGGCCAGTCCGCACGTCGATCTCCTGCACGGCAGAGTCGAGCACGACCGCCCTGCGCACAGCGCCGTTGCTGCCAGGGACCGGGACATCGGTCCAAACCGGGTAATAGACGGTGATGTACGCCGCGCCGGAGGAGGTGAGCTGCACGTCGTGCAGGTCGGCCGGCAAACCGTTTCCGCCCTTGATGCGCGCAACCGGTTCGTAGGCGCTGTTGGCGATCACGTCTTCGCCGGTGCCGAACCCAAAGGTGTTGATCAGCCCCTGCCACCAGAGCAGGTCATCATGGCCCTGCCAGACCTGCGGTCGCAGGTCGGCGATGCCCCAATCGGGGTTGGGCGGTCGGTGAAACCAGACCAGTTCGCCGGAGCTTTCAAAGATCATCGCCCCGTGTTCGGCGGGCCCGCCATACGGCGTGAGGAAGATGTCGCCCGGCGCGGAGCCCGGACCTGCCTGATGGGTCACGTCGACCTTCGGTGGTTTGAGATCGACGGAGTGGTAGGCCTGCGCGTCGCCGCGCGTGCCGGGAATTTCAAAGGGGGCTTCGTACTTCAGGCGCGCGGGGCTCGCGACCCGGAAGCTCGTTGCGATCGGACGCGGGCCTTTCGCGGTCCTGACGGTCGCACAGACGCTCACCTGCTCGCCTGCGGCGAACGGCGAGTTGGGGATGAAGCTCGCGCCGGTAGCGGAGTCGTAGGAGCGCAGCCTGCCGGAGTGCCGCCCGGTGCGGGAGCCGATCACGTTCACCGAACGAAGCTGCGCGGCGCGCACGCCAAGGAAGCTGACCTGCGTCTGCGGCGATGCCTCCGGCGTGCCGGGCAGCGGGGAGACCGTGACCTGCGAGAGCTTGGCGCCGGGGCATACGGTCGGTGTGCGACCGCCGACATGCGTGCGCGCGGCTTCCGCCATGCCCGCGGCGGAGCCGGCAGCGGGGACGCCGAAGGTGATGCCGACAGCGATCGCAAACGCCACCGCCAGCGACGTGGGCTGCGGGACCGTGATGCTTCCAATGCGCATCCGTGGGCTCAATGCTTCTCCTGTCTTGACTACGGCAGCCGCCACCCCGCGACGCTCCCCAACGCTGACGCGCAAATGATCCTAACGCCAGCCTAACCTCGGACGCGCACCCAAGTTGCGCCGCGCGGCAGGCCGACCGCTATTCTCACCGCCGCTTGCGCGCAGCCAGATCCCCGCTCTGCCTCCTCCTCTCGTGCGCGCTGCTCGCAGTGCTCCTCTGCGGCTGCGGCGGCTCGGGCAATGCCAAAACGAGCGACACCTCGCCCGCGGCCAAGCTCCCGAGCGTCCCCGCTGCCGCCCCTTCGCCGCTGCCGGCGCCGCTGGCGCACCCGGTGAAGGCGACGCTGATCCTCGACTTTGTGCCAAACGCCGTGCACGCCGGCATCTACAGGGCGCTGGCGGAAGGCATCTACAGGCACGAGGGGATCGATCTGAAGGTGATCGAGCCCTCCGAAACCCAGGACACGCTCAGCCTGATCGACGCGGGCAAGGCCGACTTCGGCCTTGCGGACGGCAGCGACGTGGCCGCGCTGATCGCCAAAGGCGGCGACGCGCAGGCGATCATGGCGATCGCGCAGCGCCCGCTCGGTGGCCTGATCGCACGCGCCTCTGAGCATCTCTCCTCGCCGGCACAGCTGCAGGGAAAGACGGTCGGCATCACCGGGGTGCCATCCGACAGCGCGGTGCTGGACACCGAGGTGCACGCCGGCGGCGGGGACCCGCGCAAGGTCCACGTGGTCACCGTCGGCTTCAACGGCGCGCAGGCGCTGCGTGCCGACCGGATCGACGCTTTCACGGGCTTCTGGCCCGCCGACGGGGTCCAGCTGCAGGTCACCGGCGAGCCGGTCACCTCCTTCAAGCTCGACCAGTGGGGCGGCCCTCCCTATCCGGGTTTGGTTGCCTTCAGCAATCGCCACCTGATCGCCTCCGACCCGGCGCTGGTCCGGAACTTCGTCGCCGCGACGGTGCGTGGCTACCAGCTCACGCTGCGCGACCCGCAGCGCAGCCTGCACGACCTGCTGGCGCTCAACCCCGAAGTGCAGGCGAAGGTCGCACGGGCCTCATTGGCCGCCTACCTGCCGCTCTTCACCGAAGACGGCAAAGTGCCGTTCGGCACGCTGCAGGGCGCGCACATCGAAGCGCTCTCCAGCTGGATGGTCGGCCACGGGCTGATCGGGGCGCCGGTGCCGTTTGCGCGTTATGGCACCGACCGGTTCCTGCCGCCGGGCGGTTGAGCGCGCCCGTATTCGACCGAGGTCAGGCCGCAGCCAAGGCCGACTCCAAAGCGCCGGCGGCCAAGTGAGTCGGCGGCCAGGTGAGCCTCAGCTCGCCGTCGCGATCGAGAGTGTGGCGTACGGCGTAGAGCGCCAGACCGATCACCCTTCCGCGCTCGTCGTATTCGACGGTGTGGCCCTCTGGCGTCTCAAATGCCTCCGCAGGCTCGCGTGGATGACCAACGCTCAGATACAGGACATCCCCACGCTCGTCGTAGTGGCAGTAGTCGAACTCGATGCCGGCAATCGTGATCATCATCTTGGCTCCCGCGGATCGTTGCGTTGAACGGCGGCCGTCACAACCCAAGCGGGCACATCGTTGAAGTCTACGACCACCCGCATCCATCGACGACCGTCCACATGCTGCCGATAGAACCGCTCTCGGCCGGGAATGGGATCCTCGGCGCGATGGTCGGGAAGCTCGACCGTCGCCATGATCGTCTCGACATGGTCGAGCATCCACGGCCGCACAATCGCAAGATGTAGATGCGATCCCGCGTCGAAGACGACCGCCCTGCCATCAGGATCACGTGTACGCGTTTCATCGACCATGTATTCAAAGCTACGCACAGGTTGGGATGGCCCGCACTGCCGGATGTCGTGCCCGAATAAGTCCCGGCGTTTTTCAAGCGGTCACCTATACGCTGGAAGCCGATGCCCGCCCACCCAAGCGATCTGCGAGACGCACTGGCGGCGATCGTCGGCGCCCAGCACGTGCTCGACGTGCCCACCTCCTCGCACTACAACCACGACGCGACGATCGCCGGTGGCCGCCGCGGGCAGGCGCTGCTGGCGGTCAGGCCGGGCAGCACCGCGCAGGTCGCCGAGGTGGTGCGCAGCCTGTATGAGCGTGAGGTGCCGATCGTTCCGCGCGGCGGCGGCAGCGGCCTGGCGGGCGGGGCCGTGCCCTGCCCTGGATCGGTCGTCTGCTCGCTGGAGCGGATGACGGCTGTGCGGGAGCTATCGCCGCGCAGCTGGCGCATGCACGTCGAGGCGGGCCTGACCACCGCCCACGTCCACCGGCTCGCGCGCGAGAACGGGCTGCTCTTCCCGCCCGACCCCGGGGCCTCGGAGCAGTCACAGATCGGCGGCAACGTCGCCACCAACGCCGGCGGGCCGCACGCTTTCAAGTACGGCGCCACCCGCGACTGGGTGACCGGCATAGAGGCGGTGATCGCCGACGGGGAGATCGTGCAGCTCGGCGGCGCCTGCCGCAAGGACGTAGGCGGCTATGACCTGCGCGGCCTGCTGATCGGCTCCGAGGGCACGCTCGGCGTGATCACCGCCGTGCAGCTGCGGCTCACGCCGACGCCGGAGCAGGCGAGCGTGCTCGTGGCGTTCTTCGACAGCGAGGCGCGCGGCTGCGAGGCCATCCTCGATGTGCTCGGCAGCGGCGTGCTGGCGGCCGCGCTCGACTTCCTCGACGGCGCCACGCTACGCGCCGCCGCGCGCACATACCCGGGTCAGGTGCCGGCGGAGGCGGCCTTCGCCCTGCTGATCGAGGTGGACGGCAGCGCAGCGCAGACGCAGGCCGATCGAGACGAGCTGCTGGACACGCTGGCCCCCATCTGCCTTGACGTGCAGGAGCCGGTCCCCAGCGAGCTCTGGCGCTGGCGCGACGGGATCAACCCGCTGGTGGCGGCGATCGACGGCGGCAAGGTGGGCGAGGACGTGGTCGTGCCGGTCGAGCGACTGCACGAGCTGCTGCGTGGGTTTCAGGCGATCGCCGCCGAAAACGGCTTGAAATCATGCGCCTGGGGCCATGGCGCCGACGGAAACGTGCACGCCAACGTGCTGATCGACCCGCGCAGCGAGCGCGACCAGCAGGCCGTTGCGAGGGTCGGCGATCTGCTGCTCGACCTGGTCGTTGCGATGGGCGGAGCGATCAGCGGCGAGCACGGACTGGGACTGATCAAGAGCGGCGGCCAGCTTTCCAAGCAATGGAATCAGGCGGCCGTCCGGCTGCATGAGAAAGTCAAGCAGGAGTTTGACCCTAAGGGCCTCTTCAACCCCGGCAAGAAGCTTCCGTAGGGGTTAGATATCGCCTAGACAAGCCATTCTTCCGGCCGGAGCGCTACTCTCCGCGCTCGCTGTTCCCACAGGTCCATGATCCGAAAGGAATCTCTGCAATGAACAAGACCCAGCTCGTCGACGCGGTCTCCGCCGACAGCGGCCTCACCAAGGCGGACGCTCAGCGTGCGATCGAGTCGTTCGTCGGCACTGTCAGCAAGACGCTGAAGAAGGGTGATGAGGTTGCGATCACCGGCTTTGGCAAGTTTTCGGTCGTCAAACGCGCAGCGCGCCAGGGCGTCAACCCCAGGACGGGCGAGAAGGTGAAGATCAAAGCGACCAAGGCGCCGAAGTTCACCGCCGGCGCTGGCCTCAAGCAGGCGGTGAGCGGCAAGAAGTAGGGGGGCTTTGAGACTGCTCGCCGCGCGCCCCGGGCAACGGGGTGCGCGGTCAGAGCAAGACTGGTAGCGTCGGCGCGGCGATGGCGCGCGTGGAGGAGATTCAGGGTCTCGCCAGCTTCGACTACACCGACCCCGCGATGCGCGGGCCGGCGTTTCACGCCGCAATGGCCCGCCTGCGCTCGCAGGGCTGGCTGGCGAAGGGGCCCTACGGCTATGTGGTGCTCGACCGAGAGGCCGGCGAGCACTTTCTGCGCAGCCGCAACGCCAGCTTCCCCGGAGCCGCGATTGCGGAGCTCTTCAAGGTGCAGGAGGGACCGTTGCGGGAGGAGATGCGGCGAAACATCCTGCATCTGAACGGTGCGGACCACAGCAGGCTGCGCAGCCTGCTGAATCCCTCGCTCTCGCCGAAGGCGGTTCAGCGCCACAGGCCGGCAATGCGCGAACTATTGGGCGCGCTCTTCGATCGGATGGTGGCCGACGCCTGCGTGGGGCAGCGGCTCTCGCGAGAGCTGGTGGAGACGATCACCAAGCCCTACCCAGCGGAAGTGATCGCGCAGGTGATGGGAGCTCCACTGTCCGACGCGCCGCAGCTCAACCACTGGTCGCAGTGGATTCAGCGCCAGTTCGACGCCCAGAGCATGATCGAACAGCGCGATCAGATCGAAGCCGCGGTGGCCGAGTTCTACGAGTACGCCGACGCGTTGCTGGCCGCCCGCCGCCAGCAGCCCGGCGAGGACCTGATCTCGATGCTGCTCGCCGCCGAGGAGCAGGGCGACCGCCTTTCAGAGGTCGAGTGCGTGAACCTCGTGCTCAACGTGCTCGTGGGCGGCGTGGATACGACGCAGAGCCAGCTCGCCCACGCCCTGCGGCTCTTTGCAGAACACCCGGAGCAGTGGGAGATGCTCGCGCGCGAGCCAGAGCTGGCCGGGCAGGCGGTGCAGGAGACACTGCGCTTTGAGCCCGTGACGCCCTTCAGCGCCAGGATCGTCGAGCAGGAGATCGTCTTCCGGGACGTGACCTTCCCCCCGGGGACGATCGTGATGGTCTGCGCGTTCACCGGCAACCGGGACCTCGACGGGGAGGTCTCCGCCGAGTCCTTCGACATTGCCGCCGATCGGCCGCGGGCGCGCAATCTCACCTTCGGGGCGGGCATCCACTACTGCGTGGGCGCCAACCTCGCGCAGGCCGAGCTGGAGGAGGCGCTTTCGTTCCTCGCGCCTCGGATGCGGGGCCTGCAGCTCGATGGAGAGCCGGAGTACGGGAGCATCACCGGCATCTACGGGCTCCCTTGCCTGCCGGTGAGCTTCGAGCTGGCATCCGCGGCGTAGCGGCGCGGGCATCGGCCCGTTGCAGACAAACGACTGCGGACGAACATCTGGTCTGCCGCCGAAAGATCGAATAGCGATCTTTGTGTCGGCCGATGGGTCGGCGTGCCGTTTGATCGAAGACAGCGGCTATGCAGATCGGCCAGGCCCTGCGGGCAATCCGTGGGGGGTCTGGCACGGAGACCGAACGACATGGAGTCGACGGGCTATCTGCGGCTTCACGCCTACCCATGACGAAAGGACTCGACCGATGCTCTATTGCGGAAGGCTCAGACCCCGACGGAGCTTGCTCACGGGCGCGGCGGCGGCGCTCGCCGCTCTTCTGTTCTGCGCGCCGGGAAGTGCCGCCGGCGTCTACCACGTCTTCTCTTGCCGGATTCCCTATGGGGCGCAGGCGGGGGATGTGGCGCCGGTGGAAACCGCGGCTGGCGGGGGCGAAGAAGCGGGGAAGTGGAGCAAGATTGCCAGCGGCAGCGGCGCAACAGCCACAAACTCCTGCGGGACGCCGGAAGGCGCTCTTGTGGCGAGCCTCAGCGCAGGTCGAGAACACTCAAAAGTAGACGACGGGGAGTGGACGTTTACTGCTCCGGCTGGCGAGTCAATCGTCTCAGGTACACGACTGTGGAGAGCGGGCAATGCAAATGGCGGCTCTGGTTACGGGTTTTGGTTTTCGTCGCCTGAAGATCTCTTCTCGGCGTCAGATCAGTTCGGCCCAAGTTGCGTTTACACCGCTGGATGCCACGCAGGCATCGGCAGCACGTCCGTCTTTCTCTCATCGGAGAACCAAGTCGAGGTATCGACTGAAAACGTGCCCAGCACCCACCTCTACATCAATGCCTCCTGCTCATCCTCGTCCTGCCCGAGCGATACCGGCGACGAACAAGGCCACGCAGTCGTCGTCTACATCTACGCCACCGACATCGCCCTCGAAGAGCAGGCGACCCCAACGGTCAGCGACCTCAGCGGCGAACTCGCCGCCAACGAACCGCTCAGCGGCACGGCAACGCTGTTCTTCCAGGCCTCGGACTCCGGCTCCGGCGTCTACAAGGAGATCGTGAGCGTCGACGGCGAGATCGCGAGCAGCCAGGTCGTCGACGAAACCGCGCTTTGCAAAGAAGTGCCGTCGGTGCCCGCGGAAGACAGCCCCGCCTTCCTCTCCGCTCAGCCGTGCCCGTCCACCGCAAACGGCCGGGTCTCCCTCGACACCACCAAGCTGACCAACGGAGCACACCACCTGCTCGTCGAAGTCACCAACGCGGCCGGCAACGCCACAGCCGTCCTCAGCAAGACGATCGAGGTGGCCAACGGATCCGATCAGAATGCGGGCACATCCCAGCAGAGCACATCCAGCACAGCGGTCGTCGAGTTGAGCGGGAGCCTCCCCAACGGCACACCGGCGTCCGCGGACCCGGCGCTGTCGGTGCAATGGAAGCAAACCCGCAGCACCACGCTCACAAGCGCCATCAACAAGGCCCAGACAATCACGGGTCGCCTCACAAGCCCGTCAGGGAGCCCGATCGCAGATGCAACGATCGACCTGACTGCCCGCAAGAGCTACGGCGGCGCGCCGTCAATCGCGCTCGGCTCGGTGACCACCGACGCGCAGGGCGACTTCAGCTTCCGTCTAAGCAAGCAGAGC
This sequence comes from uncultured Actinomycetota bacterium, assembly GCA_963805565.1. Lineage (GTDB taxonomy): Bacteria > Actinomycetota > Thermoleophilia > Solirubrobacterales > Solirubrobacteraceae > Palsa-744. The sequence continues at coordinate 974,847 of CAWDUK010000001.1, forward strand.
CCCTCAGAGCGCATAGAGCTCAGCTACTCGCCGACACTCGGCGGACAGCCGGTTGTCTCGCAGACGCTGGCGCTGAGGGTGCCCGCGGTCGTGAAGCTCAACGTCACTCCCGGCTCCGTGGGCGCCGGCGAAACGATCCACCTGCAGGGCAGGATCCTGGGAACGCCGATCCCACCGGGAGGCAAGCAGGTTGTGCTGGAGGCACGCTCGAAGGGCAGCTCCTGGCTGCAGTTCCTTGTCGTGCGCGCCGGCCGGAGCGGCCGCTTTCAAGGCACCCACCGCTTCCGCCTGCCAGGGCCGGTGCGCTACTTCTTCAGGGCGGTATGCCCCGAAGAAGCGGACTTCCCATTCACAACCGGCAGCTCCAACCAGGTGGCGGTGTGGGAGCGATGAGCCCTCTCGCGACCTCGCTTCGACCCTGTGCGTCAGCTCGTGCCCGCGGCAAGCCATGCGCCAGCAGTGGCGCATGATGCGCCATGGGTGGCGCATATACTGATGCGGTGGCACGGCAGCGAAGCGGAGATCTCTTCCCAACCGACCAGCCGATTCCCGCAAGCCAGATGATCGGGCGGGATCTCGACGTGCGCGAGATCGCAGCGACCCTCTCAGGGGGCAGCAGCGTCGTGCTGGCAGGGCCGCGCCGCACAGGCAAGACGAGCGTGTGTGAGGCGGTGATCGGACGGCTGGCCCGCGATGGCCGCTACACGGTCTCGGTTGATCTGTTCCGGATCGCCACGGCCGCCGAGCTGGCGCAGGCGCTGGTGGCCGCGACGATCGCCAACCGCTCGGGGCTGCGCCGGGCGCTGCATCAGACGCGCAGGGCCGGTCGCTTCGTCGCCGACGCGCTGCAGACCTCGGCGGTGATCAGGTCCAAGGCGCAGCTCGGCGAGGAGCTGGAGATCGCGTTCTCCCCTGGACTCGCCGCCCGAGATCCCGACCGTTACCTCGACTATGCGCTCGCGCTGCCAGGCCGGATCGCAGAGGCCGACGGCAAGGAGGTCGTGGTCTTCTTCGACGAGTTCCAGGAGGTAGCGGGTCCTCAGCATCCCTACGGCGACCCCGACCGGCTGACCAAGCGGATGCGCGCGATCTTTCAGCGCTCCGGTGGCGTGAGCTACCTCTTCGCCGGCAGCCTCGAGCACATGATGCGCGACCTGTTCGTCCCCTCCCACCGCGCGCTGCACCAGTTCGGCGGCTTCCACGACCTGCGCCCGATCGACGCTCAGGCTTGGAGCGCGGGAATCGAAGAGCGCTTCAAGGCCGATGACTGCGTGCTGCACGACGGCACGGTGCAACGGATCGTCGAGTACGGCGAGCTGCACCCGCGGACGACGATGCTGATCGCCCAGAAGACCCACCTGGCGAGCATCGAACTGGAGACCAGGGAGATCGACCTCGCGATCGTCGAGCAGGGGATGCTCGGCGCGCTGCGCAGCGAGCGGGCAAGCCACGAGCAGATCGTGGAGCGCATCCGCAGCCAGCACAAGCTCGGGCTGGTCGTGGCACAGCGGCTGGCGCGCGGCGAGACCGCGTACACAAAGCTCCCGCGCGGGGCGGTGCGGCGCGCACTCGAAGGTCTGCGCGACACCTCGATCATCGAGAGCCACGGGCGTGCCGATTGGCGCTTCAGCAGCCCGCTGCTGCGGCGTTATCTGGCGGATGCAGGGGCTTTGGGCGAGTAGGGCAGAGCTATGCGCCAGCGCTGGCGCATCATGCGCCGTGGTTGGCGCATCACAGTGGTAGGCCACGGCGTGCCGCCGGTGAGTTTGACTCGTGCAGGCCGCGCCTACCGTCCCAAGCGTCCGAGAGCCTGCCGGGATGCCATACGAGCAGAGCGTCTAATGGGTGCTCGCCGATGGGGTGGTCTTCACCTCAGCCGCTCGGTGGCTGCATACGGCAACGTTTGATGGCGCGTCGAGCCCAGACGCCGCGCTGCCGGCTGCCGCTACTTCACGACGCGGAATGCAGCTGTTGTCGCAGGTCCGACCTTGCCGTCCGCCATCGGCATCGCCGTAAGCCGGTAGCTGCCTACCGCAAGCTGACGCCCGGCGAGACGACCTGTGAAGCGGAAGCGATTGACGCCGGCGCTGCCGGCGCGCATGAAGTAGCCCGGCAGCGCCACCCGCCGCACGCAGCTTCGTTCGCTGTAGTCGGCCTTCTTGAGCCGCACGCAGCGCCCGGATGACGTACGACCTGGTTCGACCTTGGCGATCGTGAAACGCACGTCGCTCGCCATGTTGAGTGTGTAGGCAACCTCCGCGCCGTAGCGCCTCATCGCGGCGACCGCGCTTGGCCCGCGCGGCGCCGCAGGAAAGGCAGCCGGCGAGATCGTCTCGCCGCCAACCGTCGCCAACTCCGCATCGGCACCACCGCCGGCAACAGACAGTGCACTCGGAGCAGCATCTTGGCCGACGCCGGGAGCCGTCCCGGCGCCATTCGGTTCCGGCGCAGTCGACGTCGGCCCACCGCCCGAGGACGTTTCGTGCGATTTCGTGCCTGCTGGAGGAGGAGTCGCGATGCGGGGCGCGGGAACCCGAAAGAAGTCGACGCCGGGGTCATAGCGACCGATCAACGCGACGTTCCCTTCACCATTGAGCGCGACCGCGCCTCCAAAGTAGTCGTAGGGAGTTGCATCGGCGAGAACCAGCTCTACCTGCTGGCTCCAGCTGGCACCTTCGCCGGCAAAGGCGTAGGCGGCGCCCAGATCTTCTTCGGCCCATGGGGCGCCCACCAGCGCAATATTCCCTTCGCTGTCCAGCGAGACCGAATCGCCGAACCAGCCGTCGAAGGAGCTCACTTCGGCATCGTCGGGCGTCAGCTGCGACTGCTGCGTCCATTCCGAGCCGCCGTCGGCGAACACATATGCAGACCCCGCTCCTGGGGCCGGTGCGCCGATAAGCGCGATGTTCCCTTCAGCGTTGAGTGCCACCGAAGCGCCGAAGCTCCACCTCGGCGCCTTTTCGCTGTCGGTCAGCTCAGCCTGCTCCGTCCATTCCGAGCCGCTGCCGGTGAACACATACGCGGCGCCGGCTTCTTCGTCTTGGGTGGGGTCGCCAATCAAAGCGGTGTGCCCTTCGGCACTCAAAGCCACGGAGTGACCGAAGTTGTCGAACTCGCCCGAGGCGCCACTGGCGCTGAGCGTCGCCTCCTGCGTCCACGTCGCGCCGCTGCGACTGAAGAGAGTCGGAGGGGCGTTGCCGCCTGCGCCATAGAAGACCCCGTAATACCCCGACATACCCGCGCCCACCAGCGCGGTGTTCCCGTCGGCGCTGAGTGCCACGGCCCCGCCGAACCCTGGGCCGCCATGCAACTCTGCCTGCTGCGTCCAGGTCGAGCCGTCGCGCACGAAGACATAGGCGGCGCCGTGTTCGCAGTTGTTTAGGCCGTAGCCGCACTCACCGGGATCGCCGACGATCACGGTGTTGCCGTCGGCGCTGACCGCAACCGAGTTGCCGAACAGCGTGTCGTAACTCGCGTCGGTGGCGGTCAGTTCTGCCTGCTGCGCCCAGGTGGAGCCGTCATATGTGAGGACGTGGGCAACGCCCGGCACATCGGTGAACGTCGAGTCGCCAAGTTGTCCGACCACGGCGGTGCTCCCGTCTTCGCTCACGGCGGCCGCGATCCCGTAGCCGACGGCGCCTGTGAATTCAGCTTCCGGTGCTTCGGGAGCCTCTTCGGCCGCCACCGGCGAGGCTGAAGCGGCCGCTCCTGCAAGGAGAAGCAGTGCTGTGGCTGCCAAGAAAGCGAGCAGGCGCCGAAGTCGAATAGGGGTCATGAACACCGGTGCGTCGAACCGATCGGTGACAGGGATCCGCTTGAGACTACCATGGGCATTGAATCGCCGCCATTCGATACATTGGAAAATACAAAGGTGGCGTGCTGCGGGCGCGTGGGGAGATCGCTCGAGGTCGGCGTCGATCTATTTCCTCCCAGTGAAGCCGGCAAACAGCGATGGACTCCAGACGGTCTCCTCCGCGCTCATCCTGCAGCCTTGCCGCTGCGGCAGGCCGGAACGGCCCCGCGCATCATCCAGATGGCCGCGCGTTTCTGGCACATTACGACGCGCTTGCAATGCGCCAAGCCAGGCGCATCATGCGCCGCGATTGGCGCATCTTGGTTGCATATCAGCCGCGGCGCCAGAGCCGAGCTCAGGCGTGGACGAACGGCTGGATCTCCTGCAGAGCCGGTCCGAGCCGGTCCCGTTCGACCTCTATGTCGTAGCGGTCCTGCAGGTTCAGCCAGAAGCGCTCGCTGGTCCCGAAATACCGCGCGAGTCGCAGCGCTGTATCGGCGCTGATACGCCGCTTTCCGTGGACGATCTCATTGATGCGCGTGGCGGAACGCCGATCGCTACAGCCAGCCGGTGCTGGGGTGACCTCCAGCGGCTGCAGATACTCCTCCATCAGCACCTCGCCAGGATGGATCGGAGAGGCGCCGGCCCTATCGCCCTTGAGCTTCTCCAGCCGATTACCCCGGCGGGACCCGGAGATCATCGAGCGCCTCAGCAGCGTCCAGAATCAGAAGCTTTCGCGACGCGACGCGCTGCGTGCCCTGATCGAGCTTGCGCGCCGCCCATCGCTGCCAGACTCGCTCGGTCTCCTTATCCGCGAACGAACCCCTCCCCCGCACGATAACGCAGCACGTTATGAACGGCAAACGTTATGCGAGTGCCCCCGACCAGGTTCGATCAACCACGCAATGCGTATCGCTATGCTTTACGCATGACACAACTCGTTGCAAGAATAGACGACGATCTTGTCGCAGCCGTCGATGACCTCGTGGCCGCCGGCGTGATCGCCAGCCGCTCGGAGGCGATGCGTATTGGCCTTCAGGTGCTCGTCGAGGAACATCGCAAACGGATTGTCGGGGAACGCATCACAGATGCCTACCGTCGCCACCCACAGACTGATGACGAGCTCGCTGGCCTTGACGCCGGTACACGCGCCCTTGTGGAGGAGGAGCCTTGGTGAGCGTCCCACGGCAAGGAGAGATCTGGTGGGCCAAGACGGAGGACAAGCGACGGCCGGTGCTCGTGGTCACACGCTCGGACGCGATCGAGGCGCTCACGAGCATCGTCGTGGCCCCGGTCACCCGCACCGTCCGCGATATTCCGACCGAGATCCCGCTCGGCGAGCGCGAGGGCCTGCCGTCTGACTGCGCCGCCTCCTTCGACAACCTCCAGCGGGCGAGGCGCTCTGCTCTGGTTCAGCGCGCCGGGGACCTCGGCATGCGGCGCCAGGAGATATGCGAGGCGCTGCGGGCGCTCAGCGACTGCTGAGCGGCTCCGTTCCAGCCTGTAGGCTCCCCGCCCATGTCTGAACGTCAATCTGCCTTGATAACCGGCGTCACCGGCCAGGACGGCTCCTATCTCGCCGAGCTGCTGCTCGAGAAGGGCTACGAGGTCCATGGCATGGTGCGCCGCTCCTCGACTGAGAAGTTCGACCGCATCGAGCATCTGCGAGACCGGATCACGCTGCACCAGGCCGACCTGCTGGACCATCGCTCGCTCGTGGACGCGATGAGGGCGGCGAAGCCGGCGGAGATCTACAACCTCGCCGCGATGTCCTTCGTCGCGGTGTCCTGGATCCAGCCGACGCTGACCGCCGAGTTCACGGGCGTGGGCGTGACGCGGATGCTGGAGGCGATGCGGGAAGTCTGCCCTGAGGCCCGCTTCTACCAGGCCTCCTCCAGCGAGATGTTCGGCAAGGTGCTGGAGGTCCCGCAGACCGAGACGACACCGTTCTACCCGCGCTCTCCCTATGGCGTCGCGAAGGTCTACGGCCACTTCATCACCGTCAACTATCGCGAGTCATACGATCTGCACGCGACCAGCGGCATACTTTTCAACCACGAGAGTCCGCGTCGGGGGCTGGAGTTCGTCACCCGCAAGATCACCTGGCACGCGGCCGCAATCAAGCTCGGACTGACAGAGAAGCTGACCCTTGGAAACCTCGACGCCGAACGGGACTGGGGCTACGCCAAGGACTACGTCGAAGCTATGTGGCTGATGCTCCAGCAGGACACCCCGGAGGACTACGTGATCGCCACCGGCGTCGCGCACTCGGTCAAGGAATGTCTTCAGATCGCCTTCGATCAGGCCGGCCTGCCGATTGACGATCACGTCGCAATGGACGAGTCGCTGAAGCGCCCGGCGGAGGTCGACCACTTGATCGGCGATCCCTCAAAGGCCAAGCGCGACCTTGGCTGGGAGCCGCAGACCAGCTTCGAGCAGCTGATCCGGCTGATGGTCGACGCGGACCTGAAGCTGCTGAGCGCCGGTCGCGCCTGATGGGCGCCCGCCGGGCGCTCATCACCGGCATCACGGGCCAGGACGGCTCCTTTCTTGCTGAGCTGCTGCTGGAGAAGAGCTATGCCGTGGTGGGCGCTGTTCGCGGCGAACCGCACGATTCGCTTGGATGTTCAGAGCACCTGCGGAGAAAGGTGGCACTGGTCACGGCCAACCTCGAGCAACCGGAGAGCCTGCGCGCCGCCGTTGCCGAGGTGCAGCCCGACGAGCTTTACCACCTCGCTGCTCCTTCGTTCGTGCCGTACTCCTGGCAGCACCCCGCCGAGACAATGGCGAGCATCGCCGGCTCCACGGCGACTCTGCTCGAGGCTGTGCGCGAGCATTCGAGAGATACTCGAACGTTTGTGGCTGCATCCGGAGCGATGTTCGGAGATGCGCCAGAGAGCCCGCAGCGAGAGAGCACTCCCTGCAGGCCACAGACGCCATATGCGACTGCCAAGCTGGCCGCGCACCATCTGGTCGGCCAGCTGAGAGCGCATGACCGGCTCTTCGCCTGCTCCGGGATCCTCTACAACCACGAGTCGGAGCGCCGTCCGGAGCACTTTGTGACGCGGAAGGTTACGCGTGCCGCAGCGGCTATCAAGCTGGGGCTTGCAAGCGAAGTCGTACTCGGCGACCTGGATGCCGTGCGCGATTGGTCCTATGCCGAGGACTTCATGATGGGCGCGTGGCTGATGTTGCAGCAGGATGCACCTGAGGATTACATCCTGGCGAGCGGCACGCCACACAGCGTCGCCGAGCTTGCCGAGTTCGCCTTCTCGCATGTGGGCCTCAACGCGATGTCCCACGTTCGGGTCGATGACAAGCTCGTACGGCCTTCGGAGGCGACACCGCGAGTCGGCGATTCCAGCCGTGCCCGCATCCGGCTTGGATGGAAGCCGGAGATCGGATTCGAGCAGCTCGTGCAGCGGATGGTGGACGCCGACCTGAGAGCACTGAGCCGACCGTAGGCCGCTCGACACAGGACTGAGACACGACGCTCGCGCGCTCTAGCATCCCCGCCTATCGAACACCGACCACCCCCAGCCCCCGAAGACCGACGACTCACGCCCGCAAGCGCTGAAGCCAACGCTCCTGATGTAGACGTCGAGAGCGCTGCCGGGAGCACGGACCCACAAGAGGACATCCTGTCGACCTCCGCCGCTGGCCCCGCCGCCGCGCGTGGCGGCGCTTTGAGAGTGGCTGGCTATTTGGTGGCCACAGGTGTGAGCGCACTATCGGCGGCGTTGTTGTTCCGCCATCTCAAAGTGGTGCATACCGGTGACTACGTGGCGGCCCTTACGCTGGTGGCGATAGTGGGCGCCCTCTCCGACCTCGGGTTGACCGCGATCGGCATGCGCGAAATGTCGCGGCAGCCCCCAAGCGAGCGCTGGCGACTCGCACGCGATCTGCTGGGCCTGCGGATCGCGCTGACTGTCGTCGGTGCAACGGTCGTGACGGCTTTCGCATGGTGGGCATACTCGCCCACGCTCGCTGGTGGTGTAGCACTCGCGTGCACCGGCCTCCTGCTGCAGGCGACGCAGGATAACTTCACGCTGCCATTGGCACTTGGCCTACGTCTGGGTGTTATGTCAGCGCTCGATCTGACGCGCCAGATACTGACAACCGCATTGACGGTTGCACTCGTGATGCTAGGTGCGACGCTTGTACCGTTCCTCGGCATCTCAATCCCGGTAGGCGTCGTGATGCTCGGCGTTTCCGGCTGGCTCGTGCGCGGCACGCGCACATTGAAGCCAACCTTCAGCGTCACCCGTTGGCGTACGCTGATGGCCAAGACACTGACCTACTCGATTGCGGTCGCTGCATCCGCGCTCTACTTCAGAATCGCGATCCTGCTGGTCTCGGCGCTTTCGAGCAAGACCCAGCTCGGGTACTTTGGCGCCTCTTTCCGCGTCATCGAAGTTCTCACGCTTGTGCCCGCCTTGCTCGTCGGAGCAGCATTCCCGATCTTCGCCAGGGCGGCGCGCGATGACCATGAGCGGCTTGGCTACGCTCTAGGCCGCGTATTTGAAGTGTCAGTTATCGTCGGCGCCTGGATCGCAGTGTCCATAGCGGTTGCGGCACCGCTCGCAATTGCGGTGATCGGTGGAGGCGAATTCGCCCCAGCGGCATCCGTACTCGCATTTCAGGGAGTCGGGCTTGGAGCGATGTTCGTGAGCCTCGTCTGGGCAAACGCACTGCTGAGCCTCGGCGTATTCCGGCAGATCCTGCTTCTGAATCTTCTGACGCTAATCGCGAACACCGTGCTTGTGGCAGCGCTCACGCCGCTCGACGGCGCGAGAGGCGCCGCAATCGGAACGAGCATCGCGGAGATCGTCGCAATAGTCGTCCAGGCCGTCGCAGTGACCCGCTCGCGCCCGCACTTGCGCCCGTCAATGCGGGTACTGCCGCGCACTGCCCTCGCTACCGCAGTCGCGCTGTTGCCGTTGCTCATCCCTGGCTTCCCTGTGATCGCGCGCCTGGCACTCTCCACGGCGCTTTTCGCCGGAGTCGTGCTGCTGACCAAAGCGGCACCACCCGAGGCATTGGATGTCCTGCCTTGGAACCTCGGGCGAAGCCGCAACGCGGCTGGGGCGGAGTCATGACCGCCATCGTGCACCTCGTCTGGGGTCCGCTCGGCTCAACGCCGCTGCGCCAGTTCCTGGATTCATACGGCCAGCACGACGCTGGCGCCCCGCACGATCTCTTCGTCGTGTTCAACGGTGTCGCAAGCGAGCAACGGCCAGCGTTGCTCGGCGAGCTGGCGAGCGTGCGTCACAGCCTGATCGAGCTCGATCGTCCAACCCAGGATCTCGATGCGTACGCGCAAGCCGCCGCACGCCTCGAACACGAGCGCCTCTGCTTCCTGAACTCATACAGCGTGATACTTGCCGACGGTTGGCTCAGAGCATTTGAAAGCGCGCTCGACATGCAGAATGTCGGCCTCGTGGGAGCGACCGGCTCGTGGGCGAGCTTCGGCTCTCTCGCGCTCGATTCGCTTGGTCTGCCGAACGCCTACCGTCGGATCGGACTGGCGCGAAACTGCATACGAAGACAGCTTGGCGCCATCGCATTGGAGCGATCGACCGGGAGCTCGCCATCCGAAGAGCTGGGGCAGGCGACGGCGCGCGCCACTGCTGCGTCGGCACTGGCAACGGCTCGTTCCCTTCCGGCCTCCTTGGAGCAGGTCGTGCGCTTCGCCGGCTTCCCCAACCCCCATCTGCGCACAAACGCCTTTATGGTCGAGAGAGCTTTGTTCACAAGACTCACGATCGGCGGGCTCGGCTCGAAGTCCAAGGCCTATCTGGTGGAGAGCGGGCGTGAGAGCTTGACGCGCCAGGCCGAAAGACTTGGACTGCGCGCGCTCGTGGTTGACCGCGACGGCGGCACTTATGCGAAGGACGCCTGGCCTAAGAGCCAGACCTTCTGGCACCGTGACCAGGAAGGTCTGTTGATCGAGGACAATCAAACGCGCATGTACGCCACCGGCCCAGCAGAGCGGAGAGCGTTCCTCTCGACGTTGGCCTGGGGTGAGCAGGCCAACCCACGCCTGCCGTAGGGCCCCGCACAGGGCTGGGCGTGCGAAGCACGAGACGCACCGCGCACGCCGACACGAGCATAAGGTAGCCTCGGGGCTGAGTCGCCTGCCTATGGACCGCAAGCGGCTCGATGACCTAGACCACGATGCCGGCACCAATCCCTCAAGACCCGACACGCACGCTGCGTCGGCGTGCGTTCGAGACGCTCGCTCTGCGTCTGACCGGTGGCGAGCCGCTGATTCCGCCCTCGCGCCTGCATGTCGTCGGCGACAGCGATTTCCGCTCGACGGGTGAAGAGTTCCTGCGCCTATTTCAAGAGCTGGCTGCCGTCGGCCCAGGCGAGCACGTGCTCGATATCGGTTGCGGCATCGGACGCATCGCCCGACCGTTGGCCGGATACCTCTCGGGCGAGGGCTCCTACGACGGCTTTGATGTCTCCGAGATCGCGATCAAGTGGTGCCAACGGCACTACCGCACGCGCCATCCCAACTTTACCTTCACGCATGTCGACGTAGCGAATGGCTCGTATAACCCCGCCGGCCATGCAACCGCTGAGCACTTCGTGTTCCCGTACGCAGACGCAAGCTTCGACTTCGCCTTCCTGACGTCTGTCTTCACTCACATGATGCCGGCGGAGGTGCAGCGCTACATGGCGGAGATTGCACGCGTGCTGCGACCCGGCGGTCGCTGCCTGATGACCTTCTTCTTGCTCAATGAGGAGTCCCAGCGGCTGATCGAGGCAGGCCAAGGCACACAGCCGTTCACGCACTCACAGCCGCCCTACGCCGTAGTCGATCCAGAGTCCCCAGAGAACGCGATCGCCTACGAAGAGCCCTGGGTATTCGCCCGCCTTCCCGAGGTGGGTATGCAGGCCCGCACTCCTCCCAGTTATGGCAGTTGGTGTGGGCGCGCGGCGTTTACCAGCTACCAGGACATCGTCATAGCAGATCGAGTCGAGCCACCTTTGGCATGACCAGCCGCGTCCTCGTCATCAGCGAGGATCCGGTCGGCGCGCATATGGGCGGCAATGCGATTCGCGCTTACGAGCTTGCGTGCGCGCTTGCGGCGCACGCAGACGTGACGCTTGCGGCGCCGTCCTCGGGTGGATCAGCCCCAGGCGTCGACCGGATCCCGTTCGACCGTGAAGACCCCGGCGCGTTGAGGAGAACACTCCGAGAAGCAGACGTCGTGGTCACGTTGCCGCAAAACTCGGTCGTGACCGCAGAGCTGCGCCGCAGCGGCGCCCGAATCGTCTACGACATGTACGACCCCAAGCCGCTTCAGCTGCTGGAGGCGATGGTCGATGCGCCAGGTCTGGTGCAGCGCTACTGGGCAACTATCACGCTAGATCACACTTTGGAGGCGCTGGCTCGCGGCGATTACCTGATATGCGCAAGCGAGCGCCAGCGCGATCTTTGGATTGGCGCACTGCTCGCCAGTCGCCGGATCACCCCGGCAACATACCGCCAAGACCCTTCACTGCGGACGCGGATCGATGTCGTGCCGTTTGGTGTACCGTCAACGCCGCCTCAGGCCTCGGGAGCTGGACCGCGCGAGCGTTGGCCAGCGCTCGAGGCGGACGCTGAGATCGTGCTCTGGAACGGAGGCCTATGGAACTGGCTCGATCCGCTCTGCGCCGTGGAAGCGGTAGCACGCGTACTGGAGCGCAGACCGAAGGCACGGCTCGTGTTCATGGGCCGTCCCCCATTTGAGGCGCGTCAAGCCAAAGCCGCGAACGCCGCCAAGGCGTATGCCAAGCGCCTTGGCCTGCTCGACGAGATTGTCTTCTTCAATGACGAGTGGGTCCCCTACCACAAGCGCGCCGATTGGCTGCTTGCCGCCGACTGCGCGCTTTCGCTTCATGTCGAGCACCTCGAGACACGCTTCTCATTTCGCACGCGCCTGCTCGACTGCTTTTGGGCCGGTTTGCCCGTGGTCTGCACCGAAGGCGACGATCTCTCTGAGCGAGTGCGCAGGGACGGGCTCGGCATGACCGTCGCAGAAGCAGATCCGCGGGCGGCAGCCGACGGGATTGTCACAGTCCTGGAGCGGGGTTCGCACACATATCGCGAGCCGCTGGCCCGCGCCGCCACCGATCATCGCTGGCCGAGTGTCGCAGCTCCACTTATTGACTACATCAAGGATCAACAGGCTGAGCGCCCGCCCGGCGGGCGCGCGCCAGTTGCTCCCGGCCGGCTGGCGCGAGCATCCGCGATACGAGCAGCTCGCTGCACGCAGCGAGCGCTGCGCCGCCTCAACTGAGGGCTCGCATCTCAATAAGTGAAGGGTTTGCGGGGGTTGTGTAGAACCTGTTGGTGTGATTGATGAGCGGGCGATTGGGGAGCGTTTTCGGCTGTTGAGGGAGAAGGGCGTGTTGGATGAGCGCCGGCGGCGGTTGTGGGCGGCCGCAGAGGCTCGTTCGCATGGGTATGGGGGCATCGCGGCAGTCGCGCGGGCGACTGGTCTTGACCAGGAGACGGTTCGTCGTGGTGTTCGTGAGCTGGAGTCCAGTGAGGTGCTCGATGAGGGTCGCGTGCGTCGTCGGGGGGCGGGTAATAAGCCGATCGAGGAGACGCATCCCGGGATCGAAGAGGAGCTCGAGCGGCTGGTGGCCCCCGAGACTCGAGGTGATCCCTGCTCGCCGTTGCGGTGGACGTCCAAGAGCGCTGTGAAGCTCGCCGGGGCGCTCGCTGAGCGTGGCTATGGGGTGAGCGACAGCACAGTCCTGCGCCTGCTGAAACGGTTGGGATACAGCCTGCAGGCCAACCAGAAGGCCAGGGAGGGGGCAGACCACCCGGATCGTGACGCGCAGTTCGCGCACATAAACGCGGTCGTTCAAAAAGCGATCGAGCGTGGTGAGCCAGCGATCAGTGTGGATACCAAGAAGCGCGAGCTGGTCGGGGATTTCAAGGCCGTCGGACGGGAGCTCGAGCCGAAGGGAAAGCCAGTGCAGGTCCGTACCCACGATTTCAAGGACAAGGAGTTGGGGCACGCGATCCCTTACGGGGTATTGGATCTCACCCTTGATGAGGGGTGGGTCAACGTCGGGGTGGACCGCGACACCGCCCAGTTCGCGGCTGCCTCTATCCAGAGTTGGTGGGAGAGCCTCGGCAAGCAGCGCTACCCGGATGCCGAGGAGCTGACGATCACGGCCGACAGCGGCGGATCAAATAGTTACCGCACACGGCTATGGAAGGTTGAGCTGGGAAAGCTCGCAGACCAAACGGGCCTGCGGATCGCCGTCTGCCACTTCCCGCCCGGCACTTCGAAGTGGAACAAGATCGAGCACCGCCTGTTCAGCTTCATGAGCATGAACTGGCGCGGCAAGCCCTTGATCAGCCACGAGGTCATCATCAACCTGATCGCCGCCACCACCACCAGCACCGGCCTGAAGGTATACGCCCAACTCGACGACCGCGACTATCCCAAGGGCGTCAAAGTCACAGACCAAGAACTCGACGCCGTGAACATCGAACGAGACACCTTCCACGGCGAGTGGAACTACGTCATACACCCCGCATCAACCGAGACGTGAGCCCTGAGCACCACCTCAGCTGAGCGCCCGCTCCAGGTCGGCGATCGGCGCGGTCCGGGCGCCCTGGATCGCCCAACGCTTACGGAGAGTCGTGGGAAGCGCCCTTATTGCGGCAGCCACGCCGCGCGCATGGGCACCTCCGAGTCCGTGCAGCGCGTTGAACATAGCCCACTTCAACTCGAAGAACACGATCCTGGGGAGGTGGCGCACGAGCAGCCTCGCCGGAAAATCCTTCAGCACGACAATGATCTGATTGCGGATGATCAGCGCCGCGTAACGACCCGGGTCATTGCTCGTAGTGGCGCTGCCCATGTGGTAGCAGACGGCTGTCGGCGCGTAGCGAACCGACATGCCGCGCAGGCGTGCCCGGAAGCCCCAGTCCACGTCCTCGTAATAGGCGCCGAGATCGCTGTCGAACAAGCCGACGACATCAAACGCCTCGCGACGAAACAGCGCCGCTCCGCCGGTTGCGCTGAAGACCTCGCAAGGCTCGTCGTATTGCCCTTCATCGCGCTCTCGCTGCCCACGTCGTCGCGGATAGCCGTTGCGGGCCATCAGGTCGCCTGCGCCGTCAAGCTCCTCGCGGCGGCCGAAGTTCAGCATCTTGCCGTCGGCGGCCGCCGCCTCCGGATGCTGCTCGAGCGTGCTCCTCATCTCCTGCACCCAACGTGGATCAAGCTCCAAATCGTTGTTGAGCACCGCCACGTACGGCGTCTGCGCAGTCGTGACAGCTCGAGCCATTGCCGCGCTGATGCCGCGGTTGGTCTCCGAGCGTATGACGCGCACATCAGGCCAATGCTCAGCAAGGTATGCCAGCGAGTCATCCGTGGAGGCGTCGTCAAGGACATGCACCTGGAAGCCGTTGACGGTCTGAGCGCGAATCGAGTCGAGCACGACCGGCAGCAGCTGCCTGCCGTTGTAGTTGAGGATCGCGAGCGTGACGTCGCTGGCGTGGGTTGAGCTGGGCATCGCGAGATCCTACGCGGCGCTCACCGGACGCTGCGAAGCCGATGGAATGCCTGCCACGCGTCGATCGTCGGCTCAATCGCATTCGACGGAATGCCGAGTGGCTCTCCGGCCGCCGAGCGCCAGCCCGCAATTCGCGCCGTCAACGGCACGATCGTGCGGTGACGAAGAAGTCCCCAGCCGACGACCAGCGCCTCCAGAAGCAGCGCTCGGAGAGCGGCTCGCGAACGCATAACGCCGTAGCGGCGCAGCAGGAAGCCGCGCGCAAACCCCGCAAGCCGTCTCTGGAGTGGAGAGTCGACGCCGAAGGAAGCGCCCCCGAGATGCGTGGCACGCGCCCCTTGCGCTGCTGTCGCGACCCAGCCGTCTGCAAGCAGACGCAGACCTAGGTCGACATCCTCCCCATAGGCGAACAGCCGCTCGTCAAACCCGCCGGCTCGCTCGAACGCGACGCGGCGGTAGGCGGCCAGTCCGCCGCTTGGCATAGCCAGGCGTCCCGGCGCCATCTGCTGCACTGGCTGCATCCGGCCGCGGTTGTAAGCAGCCAGAGTCACATCGAGTTCGATCCCGAAAGCATCGACCAGGCCCGAGCTGGGAATCGTCGTCAGTCCCGCGACCATGCCGCAATACTCGTCGCTCTCCAGCGGCGCGAGCAGCGCGCCAAGGCATCCATCTTCCATCTCCACATCGTCATTGACCAGCACGATTGCCTCCCCCTGGCCGCTGGCGACCCCTACGTTGACCGCGGCTCCGAAGCCGACGTTGCGCGGCAGCGTGATCGTCTCCACATCGGCCCAACGCTTGCGCACCGCATCCACCGTTTCGTCGTTGGAGGCGTTGTCGACAACGATCGCACGGTACGGCAAGCCCTGGTCGGCAAGGCATTCCAGGCAACGCAGCACTCGTCCTTTCGAGCGCCAGGTGACGATCACCACATCGACCGTCAAGGCGTGAGCAGAGCCTCGTAGACTGCTCGTATCCGTGCGGCGGCCGCCGCAGTGGAGAAACGCTCAACGCGCTCCGGGGCGGGCGAGCTTCTGGCTGCCGGCGGCCGAGAGAGCGGGCCCTCGGCCAGCGCAGAGGCAAGGCCAACCCAATCTCCCGGGGCCACGAGCTGAGCGTCCTCGCCGACGACTTCGGGAATCGCGCCGCTCGCGCAGGCGAGAATGGGCAGCTGCGCCGCGAGCGCCTCTGCAAGCACCATGCCGAACTGCTCCTCCCAATGCGGAGTCGGCAGGCTCGCCAGCACAAGACAGGACGCGCGGGCGTAGAGCCCAGGCAGCTCGTCGTTGGGGATGCCGCCGCTGAAGCACACGATCGCCTCCAGGCCGAGATCCCTGGTGACGCCTTCCAACCTGCTCCGCTCAGGGCCGTTGCCGACGATCTGGACTCGCAAGTCTGTGTGGCCCGCTCTGCGCAGGAGCCCAACGGCTCGCAGCAGGTCCTGGTGACCCTTCTCCCAAACCAGCCGGCCAACCGAAAGAAGCAGGTGGCCATCCGGCCCCTGGGGGACATCGGCGTCGCGATGCCTCCCGGCCGCGACAGAGAATCTGTCGAGGTCTATGCCAGGCGGACACACGTCGATGCGCTGCTCTGGCGCGCCCTCGAGCAACAGCGCCTGGCGAGCACGCTCGGTCGTGGCGATGAACCGGTCTGCTGCGAACAGCGTCTGCTGCCGGTAGCGGCGAGTGCGCACGTTGCGATAGGCGTCCCTGAACGGCAGCGTCTCCCACACTGTGAGCGCGAGCTTGAACCCGAGCCGGGGCTTCAACCGAGCGGCCTGGGCGGAGAACCAGTAGCCGAGCTCCGCAGCATGCACGATGTCGGCACCTGCCAAATCGCGCTCCAGGCCGACATAACGCTCGCCCACGGCGCGCGTCGCAAGCGCCCCTGCGCGTCCGCCCGGCATGCGATCGCCAAGCGTCTTGACAGGCACACACTCAATTCCAAGGCCGCTCACATCGTAGAGATTGCCTTCGGGAACGAGCACCTTCACGTCGAAGTCCGGCGCAAGCAGCTCCCAAGGTCGCAGCTCCCAGACGTTCGCCGATGGTCCGCGCAAGATCACAACCTGCCGCCGCATGGCTAGGAGGCGCGACCCGGTGACAGGACGCCTGCGGCTCGAGCGAGCAGCCACACGTTGCGCCGGTGCAGCGGCAGCACCGCAAGCGCCGCGAAGACACGCGGTCGGCGCTTGCGTTTGGTCTTTGCCGATATCACTCCCACACCGGGCGCCACCGACTCGTAGGCGACGCTCTGCACGTCGAATCCCTGGTCTGCGAACAACAGCCTGTAGCTCTTGCGCGTGAAAGGGCGCCTGTGGGTGTAGTCGTCCCACACCCAGCGCTGCGCATCGGGCGAGGAGGCAAAGACTATCCCTCTAGGCCGCAGCACCCGGTGCGCCTCACGCACCAGTGCGACCGGGTTGGCCACGTGCTCGAGCACGTCCTTCATCACCACCGCATCGAATGACCGCTCCGCAAAGGGCAGTGGCTCGTCCAGATCGCCGTGGATCACATTGCGGCCCTTCGCAACCGCCCGTGCAACCGCCTCGCGTGAGCCGTCGACACCGGTGTAGTGCTCGAAGTGCTCCGCCAGCCACCCGGTTCCGCATCCGAGATCGAGCACGTCTGCGTCACTTGGGAAGTGGCGCGTGATGTCGGCCCAATAACCCGGCTGCTCATGCCAGTCGAAGTAGCTCAAGGCGAGCGCACCGTAGCATTGAGCACCGTCGTCGGCGCTCGTTGAGCCCTGACGCGCGTGTCGTCGTGCCGCCTCATAGCATCCAGGCTGTGCCAGAGCCCTCACACTTGATGTTTAACGCGCTCTACCTCGCCCCTGCCGTTTCGGGTGGGCCTGAGACCTACCTGCGCGGGCTCGTTCCTGCGCTCGCCGCCGAGCACCAGGACATGCACATCTCCGTCGTGACCACCCGTTCAGGGGGCGAGGCGCTGCGCACCGATGGGTGGGGAGACTTCGCCACGCTCGAAGCGTTGCCCTGCGAGGACAGTCAGAGAGGCCGGCGCCAGTGGGCAGAACAGGTGCTGCTTCCGCGCCTTGCCAGGCAGCGCAATGCGGACATCGTGCACAGCCTCGCGAGTATCGCGCCGGTGCATCCAGGCGTTCGCAGCGTGGTGACGTTGCACGACGTGACATTCCTCCTGCGCCCCACGTTCGGCCGGGTGACCACGTGGGGCATGGGCATGCTGGTTCGATCTGCCGCGCGCAGGGCGGACGCGCTGGTCACCGGCAGCACCGCAGCACGCGACGAGATCTGCAGCGTGCTGAAAGTAGCTCCCGGACGGTTCACGGTCGTTCCGCACGGCAGCGAGCCGAGGCAGCCGCGAGAGATCACATCGCCTGAGGTCATTCGCGAGCGTTACGAGCTGGATGGCGCGAATGTGGTCCTGTGCATCGCAGCGAAGCGCCCACACAAGAATCAAGAGCTGCTGATTCGCGCTGCACAACTGCTCGATTCGGACGCCGTCGTGGTGCTCGCCGGGCACGCTGAGCCTTACGAGTTGGAGCTGCGCGCATTGGCGCGTGATCTCGCCGTAGAGCATCGCGTTCGCTTTGTCGACTACCTTTCGGAGGCCGACCTCGCCGGCATGTGGCAGTTGGCCTCGTGCGTGGCGCTTCCAACTCTCGGAGAGGGCTTTGGGCTGCCGGTGATCGAGTCGCTCGCTCATGGCGTCCCCGTAGCCGCGTCGGACATACCCGTCCTGCGGGAGGTCGGCGGCACGTTGCCGCACTACTTCGACCCCGGCGATCCCTCAGACGCCGCGCGTGCGATCCGCGGCGCGCTCGCCGACGAGCGAACCCGCAACGATGGGCCTGCCTATGCTGCACACTTCACCTGGAGCGCTGCGGCACGGGGCACCTACCAGGCATACGAAGACGCAATGACCAGGTCGCACCGATGACCTCGAAAGATCTTGGGAGCCCGCGTGGACGAGGCTCGGCATCGTGACAGGCGCCAGAGGCCTGCATGTCGGCCTCAACCTCATCTTCCTCGTCCCGGGCGAGACCGGCGGGATGGAGATCGCAGCAAGAGAGCTGATCCCAAAGCTGCTGGAGGCCGCCCCGCCGCAGACTCGCTTCACGGCCTTCATCAACCGCGAGGCGGCTAGGACAAAAGACGGTCCCTGGGGAGAGCTGCTGCCCGCCGTCACCGTGCCCGTGAACGCTTGCAGCCGACCACAATGGGTGCTTGGAGAGCAGCTGCTGCTGCCACGGCTGGCTGCCCGCGAGCGTGTGGACCTGCTGCACAGCCTCGCCAGCACCGCGCCTGCTCGAGGCTCCTTCCGAAGAATCGTCACGGTCCACGACCTGATCTACGCCCGGTTCCCGGAGGCGCATGGAGGCCTCAGGGCGATGGGCATACGTGCGCTGGTGCCACTGGCTGTGCGCCGCTCCCACAGGCTGATCGCCGACTCACAGAGCACCAAGCGGGATCTGATCGAGCTGTTGGACGTTGCCCCAGATCGAGTCGACGTTGTGCCGCTGGGCTTCGGCTCGCCAGTTCGCTGCCAGCCGCTTGCAGAGACCGAGCTGAGAGAACGTCTCGATCTCGGCCGCCGTCGTGTGATCCTGAGCCTCTCGGCGAAGCGCCCGCACAAGAACCTGCTGGCGTTGATCGATGCTCTGGCCGGCATCTCACCCGACCACCGGCCGCTGCTCGTGCTGCCCGGCTATCCGACGCGGCATGAGTCGCAGCTGCGCACCAGGGCGATCGAGCTCGGGGTCGATGCCGATGTGCGATTCCTCGGCTGGGTCTCCCACAAAGAGCTGGAGGGACTGTGGGCGATCGCCGATGCGTTCGTCTACCCCTCGCTCTACGAGGGCTTCGGACTGCCGGTGCTGGAGGCGATGGCGCGCGGCGTGCCGGTCGCCTGCGCGAACGCCTCCTCGCTGCCTGAGGTCGCCGGCGATGCGGCGCTGCTGTTCGATCCGCACTCCGAGGGTGAGATCGCCACGGCGATCGAGCGCCTGCTCAGCGAGCCGCAGCTTGCGCAGCGGCTGGCGGAGGCTGGCCTGCGGCAGGCAGCGAAGTTCACGTGGGAGCGAACGGCCGAGTTGACGCTCCAAAGCTATGAGCGCACCCTCGCCGGTCGGCGCGATGCCCCGCCAGTTAGCCTGTAGCCCGATGCCGGTCCCCCTCTTTGACACCGACACCCCGCTCGCCCCGCTGCGGCAGGAGATCCTTGCTCGCATCGGCGAGGTCGTCGAGGACTCGCGCTTCATCCTCGGCCCCAACGTCGCCGCCTTCGAGCAGGAGCTCGCCTCCTACTGCGGCGCCAGGCACGCGATCGGCGTCGCCAACGGCACAGACGCGATCACGATCGCGCTGCGGGCCCTGGGCGTGGGCCCCGGCGATGAGGTGGTGGTGCCGTCGTTCACGTTTTATGCGAGCGCCGAGGCGATCGGGCCGACCGGCGCCACCCCCGTCTTCTGCGACATCGACCCCGGCACGTTCTGCGTCACCGCAGAGACCGTCAAGCAGGCACTGACCCCGCGCACGAAGGCCGTGATAGCGGTCCACCTCTTTGGCAACGTGGCACCGATCGCGGAGATCGAAGCACTCGGCGTGCCGGTGCTGGAGGACGCCGCCCAGGCGGCGGGCTCGCGCTCGCCCGCCGGGCGTCCCGGCTCGCTGGGAGCGGTGGCCACATTCAGCTTCTTCCCCTCCAAGAACCTCGGCTGCTTCGGCGACGGCGGCGCGATCACCACCAACGACGACCGGATCGCAGAGATGGCGCGGATGCTGCGCTTCCACGGCTCCCACGACAAGGTCACCTACGAGCACATCGGCCAGAACTCCCGTCTGGACGAGATCCAGGCGGCGATCCTGCGGGTGCAGCTGCCGCACTTGGAGAGCTGGGCCGACGGCCGGCGCGCGGCCGGCACCCACTACGAGCAGGCCGGCCTGGGCGAGCTGGTGCGCCTGCCCACGCCGGTCGACGGCGCCGAGCCGGCCTGGCACCTCTACGTGATCAAGGACGAGCAGATCGAGGCGATCGCGCAGGCGCTCGCGCAGGCGGGGCACGGCCAGAAGGCCTACTACCGCGTGCCGATCCACCGCCAGCCAGCGATGGCCCGCTTTGCGAGCGACCTGCCCCTTCCCGGCACCGAGGAGGCCGCGAGAACGCACCTGGCGATCCCGATGAGCCCGATGCTCAGCGCAGTGCAGGCGGCTGAAGTGACCCAGGCCGTGCGCTCCGCGCGGCACGCCGTCACGAGTGCCTGACGTCCGACGAGCGCCTACCCCGCTGCCGCCTCAGCGGACGGCGCAGCTGACCGGCGCGACTCATCAAGCGATCGCTGCAGCCCCTCCAGCACCCTGACCACCCGCAGGCCACTCTCCCCATCCGAGCGCGGCGTGGCGCCCTCGCGGATGCAGGTCACGAAGTGCTCGCACTCCAGCCGCAGCGGCTCGGCGTTGGGCACCCGCGGGCAGCGGATCTCGCCCGCCCGGGTGATGTACTCGCCGTAGCTGTCGGCCTTCTCGTCGAAGCCCTTGTCGTAGATCGTAAGCTTGCGCTCCAGCTCCATGTCATCGAAGGTCGCCATTCGCTTGGCTCCCACGACCGTGAAGCGCCGTTCCTTGTGGGGGTCAAGCCAGCTCAGGTGCAGGTGCGCGGCCAGGCCGGAGGGGAAGCGCATGAAGGCGAAGACCACGTCCTCGATGCCCTCCTGCATGTAGCACTCTCCGTGCGCGACGAGCTCGGTGGGCTCCTCGCCGGCCAGCGCCAGCACGACCGAGACGTCGTGGGCGCCGAGGCTCCAGAGCGCGTTCTCCTCGCTGCGCAGCTGGCCCAGGTTGAGGCGATTGCCGTAGATGTAGCGCGTCTGGCCAAGCTCGCCCGAGTCGACGATCTCCTTCAGCAGACGGACGCCCGGGTGGTACTCCAGCAGGTGGCCGACCATCACGATCAGATCGGCCTCGCGGGCCGCCCGCACGACCGCTTCGGCGTCTGCGGCTGATTGCGCGAGCGGCTTCTCCACGAAGCAGTGCTTGCCGGCTGCCAGCACGCGCTCAGCGAGCGGGGCGTGGGTCGGGACGGGCGTCGCGAGCGCGATCGCATCAAGCGAGGCGTCTTCGAGCAGGTCCTCCAAGCGGTCGGTGAAGCGGGTGGAGCGATGGACCGCTTCCAGACGCTGCCGTCGCTCCTGACGCTCGTCGCAGCACCAGGCCAGCTCGCAGCCCGGGAGGGCATCGAAGTTGCGGGCCAGGTTCGGGCCCCAGTAGCCGAGACCGACGACGCCGAGGCGGACGGGAGCAGCGCTCATCGCCAGCCAGACTAGCGCTTGACCAAGCCGGCCTATGCAGCACGGCGAGCGCTGGACCCGTAGCTGCGAAGGACCGCTGTCAGGGAGGACTCAAGCGAAAGTTCCTGAGCATGCTCACCAAACCACCGGGCCGTGCTCTGGCGCAACGCGAAGCCGGCACGATGCACGCGCTCGATCGCCTGCGCGATCGCCTGCGGCTCTGCGCTGGCTGCGATCACGCCGTTGACGCCGTCCTGGATCAGCTCCACCGCGGCGTTGTCCCTCGCCGGCACCACCACCGCCGGGGTGGCATGCGCGCACGCCTCGACCACGACCATCCCGTAGCCCTCCCGCACCGAGGGCAGCAGCACGCAAAGCGCGCGGCTCATGTCGCGATCCACCTGATCGCCTTCGGCGAACCCGGGCGCCTGGATGCTCTCCTGCGCCTGGTGGGCAGCGATCGCATCCAGCAGCGCCTGCCGATCGGGGCCCTCGCCGTAGAAGACGCCCCGCAGCCCGGGTATCGAATTGGCTGCCTCAGCGACCGCGGCCACGCCGATCGCGACGCGCTTCTCGGGGATCAGGCGCCCGGCGAAGAGCACCAGCAGATCCGCTGACCTCGGCTCGGCAGACTCGGTGCCCCCCGCGTAAAGGCCCCGCAGCACGGTGATCTCGCCGAGCAGGCCAAGATCGCGCAGGCGCTCGGCATGCAGCTGCGAGAAGCAGAAGGCACGCTGGGGAACCCGCGCGCACAGCCGCTGGACGCTCGCGCCGATCCGGCCGCCGAGGCCGCCGAGGTAGGAGCGCCAGTAGTCCTCGCTCCAGACCTCAAACCAATCGACGACCAGCCCGAAACGGCCGAGTGGCCGCGCCAGCGCCGCAGCCAGCAGCGAGAAGTAGGGGAAGGAGCATGTGTGAATGACGTCGTAGTCGCGGCGATGGCGAAGCAGATGGACCAACACGCCGAGTCCGAAGACCAGCGGCGGCAGGATGCGCCGACGCCCGCCTGTGTAGAGGGCCATCCGCGGTCCCGCGATCGCGACGCGGACGCGCGGATCGATCTCGGGCTGCTCGCCGCGGTCCCACTGTCGCAGCGTCAGGTAGGTGACCTCGTGCCCCTCGGCCGCCAGCCGCTGCGCCAGGTTGCGATACCAGCGCTCGGCTCCGCCGACGGTATGCGGGAAGAGGCAGTCGTAGACGATGCAGATGCGCATGGCGGCAAAGGATGCCTCGCGGGCCGGCCCAGCGCGCTGCGGCAGCAGTCAGAAGCGATTCGCTGACTTACGCGGTCGGCATGATGCTTTCGCGCTGCGTCGTGGCGGGGCCAAGGTCGTTCAAGCCGCCTCCGCCTCGTCACTACGCCCCCTCGCCGAGAGCACCGCGCCATGCGCGCTGGCTGCAATGGCGCGTTCCTCCTCGCGGACAGCGCCTGCTATCTCCTGGCCGCGACCAAGCAGCAAGGTGCTCCACAACCCATCTCGATCGAGCAGCGGGCGTCCCTCGTGCAGGACATCAGCCAAGAGCGCGGGCGATGCTTCCGCCTGCTCCAACCGCCGTTACGCCACGGGCTCGTCATGGTCCTCTGCGATCGCCTCGCCGTTTTGTGAGGAGCTCCCGACGTCAAGCGGCGCTGCATCCTCCACGCCAGCCTCTTCGGTCGGCGGAAACCGTTCAGCGGCGGCATCTGCGAGGCAGAGCAGCTCCTCTGCAAGCGCCCTTGCATCTTCGATGATGCGGTGCCGCTCTCCCCAGACGCGGTCGGTGTCGGCATCGAGCTCGTGCAGGCCGGCCTTCGCGCTGACTGTGATCTCATGCGACTCCCTGATGGCCGCCTGAAGCCGGTCGTCCGCCTCGCTGCGGGACTTTGCCGTGACCTCATCCGCGGTCTCGTGCGCTCTGCGCAGGATGCCGGCCACCTCGTCGCCGACACGCTCGAGCGCGCGCTGCACGGCGCCCTCTGTCGTCTGGGTGACCCTCAGCTCTGCAATGAGCTGGTTCGTGCGCATGACGTAGACATCGACCGCTTCGCGGTCATAGCCACGCAGCACGACCGGGAAGTCCGCCTCGGCGACGGCCGCGCTCAGAGCTTGCGTCTTGGTCGGCGGCAGGGCCGAAAGGTCCTCGATGATCGACTGCTCTGTGGCAGCGCTGCTTTGATCTGGCATCCCGGGTGCTTACCCGGTTCGCCGCGCGCCCATGCCGAGGCCGACAAGAGACGGCAGCCCCGCCCGCCCGGTCCGATACCATCTTTCCGTATCGTCAACGCGCCACTTTTGGTGCGACGGCGCGTTATAGCGAGATGACGCCGATGCGCCGCCACGGCGCGCCTGCATCAGGCAAACGATGAGCACCGTCGAGCAGACAACTTCCGCCGCGAACGGCTCAGAGCGTTCGCCGAGTCCTGTGGTCTCGGTCGTGATCCCCTGCCTCAACGAGGAGGAGAACATCGAGCGCTGCGTAAACGCCGCGATCGCGGCGATCGACGGCATGGACGTGGCGGGCGAGGTGCTGGTCGTCGACAACGCCTCCGAGGACCGCTCGGCCGAGCTGGCTGCCGCCGCCGGCGCACGGGTCATCCACGAGCCGCGCCGCGGCTACGGCAGCGCCTACCTGGCCGGCTTCGCCGCCGCGCGTGGCGCCTACATCGTGATGGCAGACGCCGACCTCACCTACGACTTCGACGAGATCCCGCACTTCGTCGCCGAGCTGGACGGCGGAGCGGAGCTGGTGATGGGCGACCGGATGGAGAACATCCACCCCGGGGCGATGCCCTGGCTGCACCAGTACGTCGGCAACCCGATCCTCACCGGCCTGCTCAACGTGCTCTTCAAAACCGGCGTCAACGACGCCCACTGCGGCATGCGCGCGCTGCGCAAGGACGTGCTGCCGCGCCTGGACCTGCGCACCACCGGCATGGAGTTCGCCTCCGAGATGGTGATCCGGGCCTCCAAGCAGAAGCTGAAGATCGCCGAGTTTCCGATCGAGTACCACCCCCGCGGCGGCGAGAGCAAGCTCTCGAGCTTCAGGGACGGATGGCGTCACCTGCGCTTCCTGCTCGTGCACAGCCCCACCCACCTGTTCATCCTGCCGGGCGCCGTCATGGCGGTGCTCGGCACGCTAGTCGTCAGCCTCGTCGGCGGTGGCCTGGATCTGTTTGGCCGCACGTGGGGCATCCACGCGCTGATCGGTGGCGCGCTGCTGATGATCATCGGCACCCAGGTGGTGGCGCTCGGGCTCTGCGCCCACGCCTACGGCACCTACTTCATGGGTGAGCGGGATCGGTGGTTCGACCGGGCCAGGGCGCGGTTCCGGCTCGAGCATGGACTGATGCTGGGCGGCGCCTTCACTCTGGTGGGCTTGGTGATCGGCGGGGTTATCCTGGCGACCTGGATCTCTCATGGCTTCGGCTCGCTGGCCGACGAACATCTGGCCGTGATTGCCGCATCGCTTTTGATCGTCGGCATCCAGATCTTCTTCTCGTCGTTCCTGCTCAGCATTCTTGGCCTGCGACGCAGCTCCTAGATACCCTCTACATGCTGCGTTACGCGATGGCGGTGGTCGGGGTGCCCCTGGTCATGTGGGTGCTCTGCCTCGGCTGCGGCCTCGCGGTCGAGCGGCTGCTTCGAGTTCGCCTCGCCAACGCGGTCGTGCCCTTGCTCGGACTTTGCGCAGCCCTGATTGTGATCTTTCCGGGCTACTCGCTGGGTATCGGCGACGGGCTGGCGATCTGCCTGATCGCTGTGCTCACGCTGCTCGGACTCCTACTGGCCAGAGGTGGGCTGCGTGCGCGCATCAACCCAGGCTGGGCCGGCCTGGCGGGCCTTGGCATCTATGTGCTCTACATGCTCCCGGTGATCGCTTACGGCCACTGGACATGGTCTGGGTACGACTTCGTCAACGACACCGCGTTCGAGATGCTGCTTGCGGATCACATCAAGACGTTCGGCACCACGCTTGGCAACATGCCCGAATCCACGACCCGTGATTTCGTCTCCGCCTACCTCAGCAGCGGATATCCGCTTGGCTCACAGGCACTGCTCGGCACCCTCAGCGCGATCACCGGCACAGACGTGGCAGTGCTCTACCAGGGCTTCATCTCCACGCTCGTCGCGTTCGGAGCAATCGCCCTGGCAACGCTCACCCGCGGATTCCTGGGCGCCCGCCGCGCCGCCCTTGCCGGATTCGCGGCGATGGCGGCCAACCTCACCTATCAATACGCGCTGCAGGGCAACATCAAGGAGATCGGGCTTGCCGCCACGATCTGCATCATGCTGGCCCTCGCAGCAGAGGCGATCCGCATCTCCAAGCCGTATACCGGCGCCACGCTGATTGCGATCCCAGGTGCGGCTGCAATGCTCATATACAACGTCGTAGCCCTCCCGTATATAGGCGCCTTTGTGCTGTTCCTCGGCATCGGGCTGATACTCGCCCGCCGCAGATTGCCGACGATCGGCTGGGCCGGCCCAGTGTGCGCCGGCGTGATTGCGATCGCGGCGCTGAGCGTTCCAATCTTGGGCAAGTTCTCCACCTTCTTTCAGGTCGCTCGCGCAGGTCAGGGCTCTACCGGGGCAGGAGCCACGGCCATCGGCCAACTGCTGCGCAAACTTCCGATCAGCCAGATCAGCGGGGTCTGGCTTTCCGGCGAATACCGGGTGGCGATCGCCTCCCACCATGCCGGCTTGCTGACCGCGATCGCAACGGCAGTCATCCTGCTGGCGATCGCTCCAGCAGTCGCCTATGCGCTGTGGCGTAAAGAACCGATGCTGCTTGCCGCAGCGGGGATGATCGGACTGGTCCTGCTGATCGTATTCCCACGCGCCAGCCCCTATGCCCAGGGGAAGCTGATCGCGATGTCGAGCCCAGTTGTGGTGTTCATCGCGCTGGTGGGCCTGCTCAGCATTCGCAGGGGTCGGCTTGGCTTGCTTGGGCTCGGGAGCACGGCGGCGCTCTGTGTTGGCATTCTCGCCTCCGACGCGCTTGCCTACGCTCACGACCGTGTGGCGCCGACAGCCCAGATCGAAGCGATGAGCGCAGTCGCGAAACGCTTCGCCGGACAGGGCCTCGTGTTCTGGAACGAGAACGAGGAATACTCGAAGTACTTTGCGCGTGAAACGCGGATCGACGGCCCCTACGAACCCTACACGCCATTCCAGGTGCAGCCGCTAAGCCCGATCTCTTTCTATGGCCGCTATTTCGACCTCGACGAACAGGCCTTTGCCTCGATCGATCGCTTTCCGATCATAGTCATGCGCCGCTCGCCATCCGCAAGTCGCCCGCCCGCTAACTACAGGCTCGCCTACGAAAACGCCTATTACCAGGCATGGAGACGCACCGCCGGCCCCGTCGTGCTTGCGCATCTCCCGCTCCAGCGAACCTACAGCTCCTCGGAGCCCGTGCCTTGCGCCGCGCTGCGCTCGATGGTCAAGGGCGCACCAAAGGGGACGCAGCTGACGCTTGCCATTGCGCCAGAAGAGGCGTTCTTTGAAGTCGCCTCCGACAAGCGACGGTGGGGCACCTGGCCCGCCAGCGCCGAACAACCCGGCGGAGTCGTCACCGACACCGGAGGACACGCCGAAGGCAGCGTGCAAGTGCGACGGGCCGGCAACTACACGGTGTGGGTGCAGGGCGATTTCCCGCGGCCCGTGCAAGCCGAAGTCGACCATCGAGTTGTGGGGTCGGTTTCAGGAACCAACACTCATGGAGAGTGGCTACAGGCGGGGACGGTGAGGCTCTTCGCCGGCTCCCATGTGCTCGGGGTCACCAAGGGAAGCGGGCACATGTACTTCGGACCGGGTGAATGGGGGGTCGGTGCGATCGGAGCGGTGGCGATCAGAGCAACGCAACCCGAGCGCCTGCAGAGCATTCCACTCTCCCGCTACACGAGCATCTGCGGAGTGCAGGCGGACTGGGTGGAGCTCATCCAACGATGAGCGTCACGGTCGCGATTCCCGTGCGCAACGGCGGCGAGCTGTTCGCGCAGGTTCTCCGCGCGATTGCCGGCCAGACCGTCGACCACGAGCTGCTGATCTGCGACTCGGGCTCCACTGACGGATCGGTGGATCTGGCGCGCGAGCACGGGGCGAGAGTGATCGAGATCGCGCCCGGCCAGTTCAACCACGGCCGCACCCGCAACCTGCTGATGCGCGAAGCTGGCGGCTCCCACGTCGCGTTGCTCACTCAGGACGCCGAGCCCGCGGACGAGCGATGGCTGCAGCGGCTGCTCGCCGGCTTCGAGATCTGCCCGGAAGTCACACTCGTCTACGGACCCTATATTCCGCGAGCCTCGGCATCGGTCGGTGTGCGGATCGAGCTCGAGCAGTGGTTTCGATCGCTTTCGCTCGACGGCGCTCCACGCATCGACCGGCTGGCGGCCGACGAACGCTCCATCCCTGCGACCGAGTTGCTTGGCGAGCGCGGCTTTTTTACCGACGCGAACGCCTGCATCGCGCGCTCCGCGTGGGAGCGAGTGCCCTTCCGCGACGCGTCCTACGCCGAGGATCGCGCGCTTGCGATAGACATGCTGAGACAGGGGTATGCCAAGGTCTATCTGCCGGATGCGGCCGTGCTTCATTCGCATCGATACAGCGCCTCTGAGCAGCTGCGACGCTGCTTCGACGAGTGGCGCGGGCTGCATGAGATCTACGGCTGGCGCGAGCCCGCAGATCCGCGACACCTGCTCAAGCAGCTGCGGGGACATCTCGGGCGCGCCCATCGTGCGATGCTGGTCAACAAGATGCCTGCCCGTGCGCGTTATTTGAACCTCGCGTTGATTGCCGAGCATCACGTCCTCCGCCTGGCCGGAGCCGTGCTCGGCTCGCGCGCGGACCTACTGCCGCCAGGCCTTCGCCGCCGCCTTTCGCTCGAGCATCGGGCGGAATAGGCCAACCGTGACGATCCAGGTGCGGCAGTGGAGACCTTTAGTGCCCGCTGTCGACGGTAAGCTCCGTGCCAGCCGTGATAGTGGCCCGGATCAACCCGCTCGCTGACGGAGGAGATGCATGAGCAGAAGATCATCGAAGGCTCAGCCGAGCAGCGCAGAGAAGACTCAGCCAGACCCCCTCGCCGGCAATCGGCGCAAGGAGCTCAGCGGGCTGCCGCGGCGCATCTACCTGACCTACCGCCATCACGGGTTGCGCACGTCGCTCTTCAGAGCGTTGACGTTCCCGCTGCGCTTCACACCACTGAGCAGACGGCTTGCCCTCCGCTCACGCTGGCTTGCCGACGAGCGCAGGAGAGCGGCGCTCTGGTATCGCAAGAAGGGACGGCCGGTGTGCATCGTGATCCCGAGCTACCGCGACGCCGAGCGCATCGAGACGCTCGTCACGATGATCCGCAAGACGGTGCCACGGCATCTCGCGCGCGTGATCGTCACCGATGACGCAAGCGGAGAGGAGCATCTGCGGCACCTGCGAGCAATCGACGGAATCGAGATCATCGCCGGCGAGGAGAACCGCGGCTTTGCAGCCAACGTAAACAGGGGCCTGTGCGCCACGGACCCCGACCGGGACGTCGTGATCCTCAACTCCGACGTGGAGCCGCAGCCAGGCTGGCTTGCGTGCCTGCAGTGCATCTGCCACGAAGAAGACGACGTCGGTGTCGTCGGCGCCCGCCTGCTCTACCCCGATGGGCGGATCCAGTTCGCTGGCTCGGTGCGCAACATAGGCGCGCCCGAGTGGTTCGACCACCGCTATCGCTTCAAGCCCGCCGACTGGGGCCCCGCGAGCACGGTCGGCCCAACTCTGGCCGTGACCGGCGCCTGCATGTATCTGCGGCGCGAGCTGGTCCAGGCGATTGGCCTGATGGACGAGAGCTATCCGATGGCCTTCGAGGATGTCGACTACTGCCTGCGCGCCTGGCAAGCCGGCTATAAGGTGCTCTACTCCCCGGCCGCATGCTTGGTGCACCACGAGTCGGTAACGCGTGGCAGAGAAGTCGGGGAGCGAGAGCGAACCTCCCAGCGCGTGTTCTGGGAGCGGTGGGGCGAGTTCTTCGACAATCGCAACGCACACACCGAGGACGGCACGCTGCGCATCGTCTACGTGACTCAGGACACCGGTGTGGGCGGCGGGCACCGCGTGATCTTCGAGCACCTCAACGGCCTGCTCGACCGAGGCCACGACGTATCTCTCTATACGCTCGGCGATCCTCCCGACTGGTTTGCGCTGCGAGTCCCCGTGCGGACGTTCGAGGACTACGACGAGCTCGTGGAGGCGCTTAGCCCTCTGGATGCAATTAAGGTCGCCACATGGTGGGGCACCGCGATCCCGGTCTGGCGGGCGAGCGTCCTCAAGGGGATACCCGTCTACTTCGTGCAGGACATCGAGACCAGCTACTACCCGGAGAGCGAACGCGCCCGCTTCGAGGTGCTCGACTCCTACCGCCCCGAGTTCCGCTACATGACGACTTCAGGCTGGAACATCGAGCGCCTGCGGGAGCTTGGGCTGAGCGCGCAGATGGTTCCGCCCGGCATGGATCTCGGCACCTTCCATCCCCGACCGGAGATTCAGCGCAGGTCGGACATGGTGCTGGCTCTGGGGCGCTCCAATCCGCTCAAGAACCTGCCCTTGACGCTCGGTGCCTGGCGGTCCCTGCCCAAGCCGCGCCCCGAGCTGTGCCTGTTCGGAATCGAGCCCGAGCTCGCGAGCGAGCCTGGTATCCGCTATGTCGAGGCGCCGAGTGACGAGCAGATCGCGGAACTGCTGGCGCAGGCCACGGTGTTCGTGCAGACCTCCACCCATGAGGGGTTCTGCCTGCCCGTGCTGGAGTCGATGGCCACCGGGGGTGCGGTCGTCTGCACAGACGCCCACGGCAACCAGGACTTCTGCGTCGACGGCGAGAATTGCCTGATGCCTGCGTCCGATCGCGGAGCGGTGAGCGTTGCGATCAAGCGGCTGCTGGACGACCCGCAGCTGCGGGAACGACTCGGCGGCGGGGGGATCGACACGGCGAACAGCTACGCCTGGGGGCGTCGGATTGATGCGCTCGAGGAGTTCATGGCTTCGGTCAACGAGCCAGGAAAGCTCGTGCGGAACCGTCCCGCTGCGTCCGAACAGGTCCGCTGAGCCTGCTCAGCGCGCCCTGCTAGAGGTTCTCGGCAATGCTGGGCGCCGACCGGTTGAAGACGACGAAGCCGATCACGAAGACCGCCGCCACGATGCCAAGCGGCGCAAGCAGTTGCGCCCATCCGCCGAGCGCCGTCGCCGCACTTACGGTCGCGTGGTTGACCATCGCGTGGCGGAACTGCTGGAAGATCGTGACCAGGGGATTGAGCAGATAGATGTGGTAGAGGACGTGCTTGATTCCGCCGCCGGAGAGCCTGCTCTGCACTGTTTCGAGCGGAATGATCAGCGGAGAGGCGTAGAAGAGGACCTGACTTGCGACTTCCCATATGGGCTGCACGTCGCGAAAGTTCACGTACATCGCTGAGAGCAGCATCGCGATCCCCGTTGAGAACATCACGAGCACCGCCAGTATCAGCGGCAGCTCAAACCAACTCCACATCGGGTGGATGCCCGAGATCAGCGCGAAAACCAGCACCACGACGAGATTGAGCATGAGATTGAAGAACGCCAGCAGCGTGACCGACAGCGGGATCGCAAGACGCGGAAACTGGATCTTGCGCACAAGGCTCTCGCGATCAACGACGCTGCGCACTGCGCCAATAGTCGCTTCGCTGAAGAAAGTGAAGAGGATGATCGAGCCGAGCAGCTGGACGCCGTACTGGTGTTCGCCGGGATTGGGGCCCTTGCCGACTTTGCCCACGACCACGAAGAAGACGTAGAGGACCCCGAAGATAAGCAGCGGGCGTATCACCTGCCAGAGGTATCCGAGCACCGAGCCGTAGAACTTGAGCTTGAACTCGTTGCGCGCGATGTTGTAAGTCAGGTGCCAGAAACGGGACCAATCGTCGGTGAGCGCTCGCGGCCCGCGGATCGGCCTGCCGAGGTCTTGGCGGTATGTGCTGCTCTGCGAGCTCACGAGCCCACCCGCGCCTTCTCCGCGGCGCCTGCGGTGGCGATGTCGACGTCAATGGGAAGGTCAATGAGACCGCCCGAAGCCCGTACGCTCGTCACCACGAAGCTGAAGGCATCTTCGATCCGGTCGATCACGTCCAGGCCCGTGCCGCGATGGGCCAGCGTTATTGCGGTCTTGTAGCGCCGGGGCGCCAACACATTCTGGAACGAGAAGGAGAAAAGCACCTCTTCGCCGGCATGAAAACGCACGCCGCGATCAGCATCATCCGCGGTGGTGGCGTTCAGTATCACGGCATCCCCGTCGCCCAAGACACCGAGTCCAACGACCGGCTCGTCGACGTCTGCAGTGAAGCTAACCATGACCCTGGCGGTGATACGGCGCCCCTGCGCAATCGCCGTCACCCGATTGCCATGCTCGTCCTCGATCCAGGCATCGGCTATACGTCCCTCACCTCCACGCTGGCCCCGTGGCGCAAACTCGCTTCCAGGCGGGGCCGGCGCCTGATCAAAATTGATCTCAAGATAACGATTGGCCACCTCGAGCGGCTCGCCCAGATGGACCATCTGCCCCTTCTCCAGGAGAAGCGCACGATGACAAAAGCGCCTCAACGATCCCGTGTCGTGTGTGACGAACACAATCGTGCGCCCCTCGTCACGCATTTGGAGGAACACGTCGAAGCACTTCTGCTGGAATGCCGCATCTCCGACCGCGAGGACCTCATCGATCAGCAGGATGTCCGCGTCGACCTGAATCGCTACCGAGAAGGCCAGCCGGACGTGCATGCCCGAGGAGTAGTTCTTGAGCTTCAACTCCTCGAACTCGCGCAATTCAGCGAAGTCGATCACCGCGTCGTAGCGCGCTCTAGCCTCGCGGGGCGAGAGGCCCATCATGATCCCGTTGAGCACGACGTTGTCGCGGGCGGCCAGATCGGGATTGAAGCCCACGCCGAGCTCGATGAAGGTCGACAGGCGGCCATTCATCCAGATATGTCCACGGTCGACGCGGTAGATCCCGGCCAGACACTTCAGCAGCGTGCTCTTGCCGCTGCCGTTGCGTCCCGCGATCCCGAAGAACTCGCCCTTCTGAACCTCAAACGAGATGTCGCGCAACGACGGGAACGTATGGTAGTGCATGCGGCGCATGGGATGCAGAGCGCGCTCCTTGAGCGTCTGCACGCGCTCCTCTGGCAGTCGAAACGACTTGCCGACCGAATCGACTACGATCGGTGGGGCTGTTCGGGCGTTGCCGGCCATGAGGCGAAGACTACCGACGGTCGACCGATCTCCGCGCGGCAGGAAACGTCTGGATAATATTTCCCGTGCTGAGCGCACCGTTCGAGACACGCTGGACTCCTCCGATCGGCGGCCGTTGCGCGCGCTCCCGATGAACCACGATCAAGCGATCGCAGTAGAGATTGCGGGCTATCTGAGCTCGGCCGTCGGAGTCGGGGAAGCTGCGCGCCTATACACGTGCGCGCTGCGCGCGGCCGGGGCCGAGGTGCAAGCGCGAGACGTGCCGCTTCCGGGCCGCGACCGTGTAGAGATGGGCCTTGCCGAGGGCCCTGCCCCAAGCGTCGCGATCCCCTTTGAGATCATCTGCTTGAACCCCGAGCAGATGATCCCCTACCTCGACCAGCGTGAAGCGCCTCGCGAGCCTCGGCGCACGATCGGCGTCTGGAGCTGGGAGGTCGACGTGCTGCCTGCCGGCTGGCGCGAGGCCAGCCACAGGCTCGACGAGATATGGACCTACTCCGCCTTCGCGGCGCAGCTGATCGACGAAGGCGTGGAGGCGCCGGTGCGCAGCGTACCGCTGCCGGCGTGGGGGGAACCGACGCACCGTGGCCGCGCGAGCGGCTTGCCCGAGGGTTTCCGCGTGCTGGTGATGTTCGACTTCCTCTCCACCCTCCAGCGAAAGAATCCGCTCGGAGCGATCGAGGCATATAAGCGTGCCTTCGCGCCCGACGAGGGCTCGGTGCTGGTGCTCAAGTCGGTCAACGGCCGCCATCGTCCAGAGCAGCGGTCGCAGATCGCGGCCGCGGCCGACGCTCGCCCGGACATCGTGCTACGCGACGGGACGGTCTCCGGAGCCGAGCGCGATGCGCTGCTCAGCGAATGCGACTGCGTTCTCTCGCTGCACCGCAGCGAGGGCTACGGCCTGCCGCTGGCCGAAGCGATGGCGATGGGCAAGCCGGTTCTTGCGACTGCCTACGGGGGCAACACAGAGTTCATGGACGAGCGGAACTCCTACCCGATCCCTTGGACACCGGCGCTCGTGGGCGAGGGAGTTGAGCACTATCCGGCCGGCGCGACCTGGGCCGAGCCCGACCTCGATCGCGCGGCGCTGGCGCTCAGAGCGGTCCGCTACGAGGCCGAGCAGGCGCGCGAGCTCGCCGCCCGCGGCCGCGAGGTGGTCGAACGACGTCTGTCTCTGGAGGCAGTCGGAGCCCAGATGGTGCAGCGGCTGCGCGCACTCGGCGCGCCGCGCGGGCGCTCGCGGCTTCCGCTTGTCAGGCGACTTTGGAGACCTCGCCATACGCATAGCTGAGGCATCCGAGGCACGAATCGACGTCGCTCGTGGATCCACCGTGCTATGTGTACCGCTGGAGGACACGACAGAGCCGCGCCGGCACGTGGAGCAAGCGCTGCTCACGCTCTGGAGCGTGCTCGAACACGCAGATGCGCCGAGGTCGATTGCAGTCGCGGGACCATCAGAGCTCCTCGCGCTCCTCGCGGAGCTCGGCGGAGATCGTCTGCCGCAGGATGCGCTAGGTATCGAGATACCTGCCTCTCAGGGCGCGGCGACCGCCCTCTGGCGGCTGATCTGCGCATCCCCCCCTGCCGATGTTGCGCTCCTGGTGCCCGGCGTGCGCGCGCACCCACACTGGCTCGAGCGCCTGCGCAGCGCGGCCCTTAGTGACTCGGTGATCGCCAGCTCAAGCGCGCTGTTCGACGCCGATCGTGCCGGCGCCGCGGCGATTGCCACTGCGAGCCTTCGGCTTCGCCCGCGCATCGAGCGGATTGGGCCACACTGCGCTCTCATAAGACGCCAGGCACTCGAGCTCATCGCAGCACCGGCAAACCTCGGCAGCCTGGAAGAGGCGCTGCACGATCTGAGCGAGCGGCTCAGCGCGCTTGGCCTGATCCATGTGGCGGCCGACGACATGGCAGTGGAGCTGCCTCGGGATGCCGCCGCCGGGCTTGAGCGACTCCCAACGGCCCTCGGCGAGCTTGGCCGCGCCGACGAGGGCGCTCTCGAAGAGGATCGTGGCCCCCTTCCCCGTGCGATCAGGCGCGCCCGCAGCTCGCTACGTCCGTTGACGGTCACGATCGACGCGCGCAGCCTGACCGCGGCCGTTGGCGGTACACAGACCTACGTGCTCGAGCTCCTGCTCGCCCTTGCAAGAGATTCGCGCGTGAAGCTGCGGGCGCTGGTACCGCCGGACCTCTCTGCGCAGGCCGCCGGCACGCTGAGGGGCACGGAGATCGAGTTGGTCGCCCCTGAAGAGGCGATGGCACTGAATTCTCGCTCAGACGTCGTACACCGGCCGCAGCAGATATCGAGCGCCGAGGACTTTCCGATTCTGCGTGCGGCCGGTGAGCGTCTCGTCGTCACCCACCACGACCTGATCGCTTACCACAACGCGTCCTATCACCCCGACACCGCCTCCTGGCTGCGCCATCGGGAGATCACGCGAGCCGCTCTAGCCGTCTGTGACCGTGTCGTCTTCCCCTCGCAGCACGCTTTGCGCGACGCGCTCTCGGAGGATCTTCTGCCCGAGGAGCGTGGGCACGTGGTCGCTACCGGCAGCGCCGAGCGATTGATGCCCTCGCCGCAGATGCTGGCCCCTCCCGCGCAGCTGGCCGCTGGCGATCCGTTTCTCCTGTGCCTCGGCGCCGACTACGCACACAAGAACCGGCCCTTCGCGATGCGCATGTTGATCGAGCTGCAGGCTATAGGCTGGCAGGGGATCCTCGTGCTCGCGGGATCGCACGTCCCCTGCGGCTCCTCGCGCGAGCAGGAGGAGGAGCTGCTCGACGCGCACCCACACATCCGCGACCACGTGATCGAGCTCGGCAGAGTAGATGAGTCGGCCAAGAGCTGGCTCTTCTCGCGTGCGAGGGCGCTGATCTACCCCTCGATCTACGAGGGCTTCGGATTGCTGCCGATCGAGGCTGCGAGGAGCCGCGTGCCGTGCCTCTACGCGCCCCAGGCCTCCCTCGCCGAGTTCGATGCGGGAGCCGCGACGATCGTGCCCTGGGACGCTGCGGCGAGCGCTGCCGCAGCAATGCCGCTGCTGATGGAAGGGCCGGCGCGCGAGCGCCACCTGGAATCGTTGGCGATGCTCGAAGCCCCCAGCTGGAGCGATATTGTCGAGCAACTGGTCGAGGTCTACCAGCTGGCCGCCACGAGCCGGCGCTCGGACGCTGCCCTGCTTGAGCCGGATGGGTATCTGCAGCTGCTGCGCAAGGCCACGCGCGAGCTGGACTACCACCGAGACCTGGCCCAGGATTACCAGGATGCCCTGCACGCACTGGAGGAGCGAGTGAGCCTCGGCCTGCCATTGATCGACCGCGGCGGGCTGCTCAACCCGGCGCAGCAGCGGGGACTGATGCGGGTGGCCTCGCGCCGCCCGATCGGCGCGCTCGTGCTCAGCCCATTTGGGCTGCTCGGCCACGTTCGCGCCAACCAGCAGGAACACGGAGCGAGCGCAGATGCCGATCGAGTATGAGCAGCTCCCCTTTCTGATCAGCCAGATCCGCGCCAGCGCCTGCTCACGTGCACGAACTTGCGAAGCGCACGCTCGTGCAGCATCTCCAACAGCTCGACCGTGCGTGGCTCGGGCATGCGGCTCGCGTCGAACGACCCCATGCTCGGTTGAATCACGATGCCCTGATCGCCTACGTTCATGACCACCGCTGCCTGCACGCTTACGGCTGTGGCCCCTGTCGAGAAGACACGCACATCAACGCCCATTACCATTCGAGGCAGCTCGACGCGGAGATCCACCTTTGTCCACGCACCCGTGGCGTCGAGATCGGCTTCGGACACCTCTCGGCTGGCGTGCTCTACACCACCGGCGCTGATCAGCTCGAGCCGCACGACGGGCCGCCGGCATTCCGTCGTTGGCATATCGAGAGACAAGAAGAAGGAGAAGGTCCATGTTCCCCGATCCAGCGGGAAGGTCGGGCCCGAGAGCATGAGCCCTGCCTCGTGTATCCCGGCGTGCACGCACGGCATCTGGTCGACCGCGCGGCGGACCTCCATGTGCGTCGAAAGCCTGCTCAGGCGGCGTGCCCTGAACGCGCGCGACTGCTCCATCGCGACCTCGTGGAGTCTGCCCTCATCGGGCGCTCTCTCCTCGCGGCGAGCTCGCAACCACCAGACGAAACTGTCCTCCGGCCGGGCGGCGGCACCTCTGGCCCGCTCCTCCCACGGCACCCTCAGGTCCTCCAAATCCAGGAATGCCCGCAAGGAGCTGTCGTACCCGAGCAAGACCCCGCGGAGCTCTTCGACCTCGAAGCCGGCGAGCTCAAGCAGCGCCTGGATCTCCTCGACTGCCAGCTCGGCCGTGTGTTCCGGATGGCGCCACTCGATCGCCTCGGTCACGCGTCGGTTCGGCGAGTCCAACACGAGCATGCCGTCAGGGCGCAGGACCCTGTGGCTCTCCAGCAGGAAGCCGGTTACGTCTTGGGGCCATAGGTGCTCTATCACCTGGCCTCCGAAAACCATGTCCACTGAACCGCTTGGCACCGACTCCATGTCGCCCAGCGTGTGTGCCAACCATTGGACGTTAGCCGGCAGGTCCGGCGGGCGATCGGCGAAAGCCTCGACCCCAATGTGACGCTCCACGTCGCCTGGGTAGTTCTTGTCGAACCACTCGAAGTACCACGCGCCGGCAGCACCACCGTGCAGCACCGTGCGAGCGCCAACGGGCAGGCGTCTGAGCTCCGCCGTCCTGAGATCATGCAGGCGGGTGGAGAAATCCGGCGTCTCGCCGCTCACGCTCGTCCTCGACTCGATCCAGCTGTCAGGCTCACGCTCATACCAGCTTAAGCGAACGCAGGTACTGCTTGGCAGTGGCGGAAAAACTGTTCGCGGCCGCGAACTTCTGTGCATGTTCGCTCATCGATCTCAGATGCTCTTGATCGTCCAGCAGCCCTTCTATCCGAGCTGCCAACCCCGCCGACAGCACGTCACTCGGTACATGGGCGACCACGTCGGCCGACAGCTCGGAGGCCCAACCGAGGTCGCTGACTACCGTAGGCAGGCCGGCTGCCAGGCAATCCGCCACTGCAGCCGAAGCCTCGCCGTGCGAGAGCATGCGTAGCTGCACCGCAAGATCAGCGTCCGCCAGGAGCCGATCGTAGTCCGCACGCGGCAGATGCCCGGTCAGTCTTAGGTCGAGATCAGAGCCGAACTCCCCAGCGAACCGTCTCCAGTGCTCTAGCTCCTGCCTCTCTCCCGGACCTGCGATCACGAGCCTGACCCCGCCACGGGCTTGCGCGATCAGCGAGGCAGCCGAGATCAGCAGCGCGAGTCCCTTGACAGCACTCACGACACCAACGCTAACGATCACCGGCGGCTTGCCGGGAGGTCTCCACACGCGAGGCTCCACGTCCGGTATCGCGAAAGGCAGCAGCGCGACAGGCACCACTCGATCGAGCACGCCGCGATCAAGCTCCAATACTTCGCGCGCGTACCGCGAATGCACGAACACCTCCTCGGCGTGGGCCTGCATCTCCGCCGTCATGTAGATTCCGAGCGCCTGCTGAGTCTCCCAGCCTGGCCAGCCGCCGAGCCGCACCGCGGCTGGCAACCGCGGTCCGTACTGAGCCTCGATCCATTCGGCGAAGCGTTTATGCGAATCCTCGGCGCGTTCCTGTGCGGACAGCCAGCCGTAGAATCCGGTGAGCCTGACGTCGTGTGCAACGACGACCCCAGGATGCTCGCGTAGCAACTCATGGACATGGCGGTGGTATGCGGAGTTGCCCATGCAATAAATGACGCGATCGTATTGCCGCAGCGCCGAGACGGCGCGATATGAGGCCGAACGCACAAGTTTCACCCCACTGGCGAGCGGGGTCGCATATCGTGCCGGCTCGCCGTCGATCACGACATCTACGTCGACGCTCTTGCTCAACTCGTCCACCAGCCGTGCGTTGTAATCGGCTATCCCTGACCGCTCCGGCGGCCAGGGTGAGACAAGTGCGACCCGCGGACGGGCAACCGCCGCGTGTTTATATCTGCTCGTCACGATCCCATATGCCTCGATGGTGCTGGCAGCCACCGCATCCCAGGTGTAGCCAGCCACGCGTCGACGCGACCGTTCTATGAGCTCAGCAAGCATCGCAGGTGAGTCAATGGTGTCGGCAATGCATCGGGAGATGCTGCCAGGGTCGTAGGGATCGAAGGTTCCGTCGAGGTCGCCGAATATCTCCGGCGTGGTCGAGGCGTTGCTCGCAATCACCGGGGCGCCGCACGACATCGCCTCGAGGATCGGGAGGCCGGACCCCTCATAGAAAGAGGGGAAGACGAACAGCGCACAGGCGTGATAAAGCGCACCGAGCTCGGCGTCGGACACATATCCGGTGATTATCAGCTGATCCTCGGATACTCCCTCTTTATCGCCCCAGCTGCGTACCAGCTCGACCTCCGAGGGCTGCATGCTGCACGCGATCACCATCTGGTGAGACGCACGCGTCTGATGCGGCAGCCGAGCGTAGGCCTCTACGAGGCGCTTAAGGTTCTTGCGGAACTCGAACCCTCCGACGTAGAGCATGAATCCGGGACGTATAAGGTGAAACCGCGTACCGAGCGCCGCTTCGGCCTCGCGCTTGGACTCGTACATATTCGCGAACTTCGCACTTGCGCCGGCATCGATCACCGTGATCCGCTCAGGTGGAATCTCAAGATGCTCACTGGCATCGTTCGCCGTAGCCTGCGAAATCGCCAGAACGTGGTCGGCTGCGCGTACCAGCGCCGAGCGCGCCGTGTATCTCGCCTTCGCAATCGGATCGCGAAGGTAATGATCGGAGAAGATCAATGGAATGAGGTCGTAGAGCGTCACGACCGTTTTCACCTGGGAACTGCGTGCCCATGCGGGCCACAGCTCCTTGCCTCGCATCCTGTCCTCGAACGGACTCATAACGTGGTAGACGGCAGGCAAAGAGGAGATCCGGCGAGCCACACGACGATCGTCACAGTTCCAGCGGAGGAGTCCACTTCCCAGTAGCCAGCTGAGATTGCCCGTGAGCGGAAGCGACGGGTTCATCAGCACCGAATGCAGCATCTCCGCCCGAGCGCCATGCAGCGCTCGGAGGTGCTCGGCCACGTAGCGGGCGATGCCTCTGTCGTGATGGTGGGGATTCTGTGCGCCCTGGACATCGAGACACACGGTTCCATTGGGCGGCCTCATTCGTGGGAATCGGGCTGGGCCACCACCATGATCACACCGGCATGTGCCACCTGGTCATTATCCGCGTCGGTCGCCACCCACGTCACGGGATCGCGTCGGCGAACCACACGCCGCTCGACCAGCTTCCACCCTGCAAGTAGCTCCCGGAAGCTCTCCTCGTCGTAGACACGCTCGAGCTCGTTGATCTCCCTAACCCCATAGGGCGTCGTGAGCACCAGGAAACCGTCGTCTGCCAAGAGCTTGCGAACTCGTCTTAGAGCGGCGACATCCGCGTTCTCGCTGATGCTCGCATCACCGTACGCACCGACACCGAAGTGCTCGATCGTGGAAATCAGGCAGACTGCGTC
This sequence comes from uncultured Actinomycetota bacterium, assembly GCA_963805565.1. Classification (GTDB taxonomy): domain Bacteria; phylum Actinomycetota; class Thermoleophilia; order Solirubrobacterales; family Solirubrobacteraceae; genus Palsa-744. The sequence goes on from CAWDUK010000001.1 coordinate 1,015,180, forward strand.
GAACCGCTCGGGGCCCGGATCCCAGTCCTCGAAGCGCGAAGCGACGCTGTTGAGGTTAGGATGGGCGTAGGCGATCGGATGCAAGTCCAGTGCTGTCACAGCGAAGCCGAGCGATGCCGCCGCAAGGGCAAATGTGCTCTCGGCGGCGCCGATATCGAGCACGCGCGCCGGTGGTGTTAGGCGCGAAAGCGCGGCGAAGGCGAACGGCAACTCTACAAGGCGCTCATTGACATTTGCCATATGCGCTTTGCCCTCAGTCAGCTCAATTGTGACCGGTGGATTAAACCAGAGACCGGCTTGCGCGGCAAATCCTCGGTGCCCGCCCGCGTAGTTGATCACGTTCGCGAGCGCACCGTCCAGGCGCTCAAGCGCAATTCCCGCCGAGCGAGCGAGCCGATCGACGTAGCGCGCTTGATCCTGGATCTCCAGTCGCTCGCTTATGTACGCCTCCAGCGTTCGCACGGCGTCGGCGATGCGGTGCATCTCCGCGCCCGCATATGATGTTGCCTCCAGACAAGAAGACGCGAGCTCCTCGAGATCTGCGCGCATCGCGTGCACGGACTCGTGGCTCGAGGTGATACGGCGGTTGATGTCAGCAACGCGACCATCGACAGGTCCCGTAAGGGGCCGCGCAACACGGCGAGCGAGGGCTCGCAAACGGTGCTGATCTGGCTGGCGCGCCATGCGCACTACAGCCTACCGGTCTTGCCTTCGCAGCGACCGATGGCGGCGAGTCCGATGTAGGAGATCCAAGACACGCGACCGCCGCTGAGCGGAGCCGGCGTCGGAGTCGCGCGCGACGTAATCGGTCTTGCACACCGCGCCGGCGCACAGCAGCCAATAGGCTCCCGGCAGAGTGAACTATCGCGCGGCTGTTCTCGCTCACGCGCAGCCTCCGGCACTGCGATCTGCCCGAAGCATGCGACAGTCGTGCGGCACCAACTGGACACGAGACGCTACCAACCCACGAGACGCAAAATCCGATCGAGAATGCGATGTCGACTTCAAGCGCCGTAGGCCATGCTCGTCGCTGGCTGGCGGCACCATCACGAGATGGCAGATGGCGCAACGATGAGTTGCTGCTCGCGATCCTGGGGGCAGCAAGCCTCGTCGTCCTGATCGCGCAGGCACGTACGCTCGTCCACGAGCTGTACCTGAACGCAGATAACGCCTCGGCGCTGGTGCTGCCGATATTGGCTGGCCATGCGCCGGCCGGGGCGACGGTCAATCTCGGCGATCATCCCTGGTACGAGCCGTGGTGGTTCATGCGACTCACCGCTGGATGGCCGCACTATCGCCAGCTCTGGGAGCTAGCTCCGTTCGTCTTTGCGCTTCTCGGTATTGCGTCCGTTGCTGCATGTGCGTATCGCGCGATCGGACGATGGTCGGCGCTCGTGTTCGCGGCGCTGCTGATGTCCGCGTCTGCCACGCTCCGTAGCGTCCTTTACGTGCCGGAGGCACGAGTAGCCATGGTTCTCCATTCGGGAGTGCTGTGCGGCGCGCTGCTGCTCGTATATCGCAGAGCGAACGCCCATCGCTGCACCCCGTCTTTCCTTCTAGCTCTCGGGGTCCCTCTCGTTGCTTTCACTGGTGCTGGTTCGACGGACGAGCTAGTTATAGCTGGTGGGGTTGTGCCTTTCCTAATCGCGCCCGCCTGGGGATGGTGGCGATCACGCGGATACGCGTGGAAGACAACCACATGCTTCGCGCTTGCGGTCGCGGTGATCTCCCTTCTTGTCGACAGCCTACTCGACCACATAATGCATGCGGATCATGTGGTTGCCGCCCCGTTCCCTATCTCTTTCGTTGCTGCAAATGGGCTCTGGGGTAACTTCCAAAGTTTGGCGACTGAATTCTCTTCACTAGCAGGTGGTTACTTCTTTGGCCTGTCCGCGAGTGGGAGCCATCTCCTCGTGTTCGCATCCGGTGCACTGGCGTTGCTCGCACTGGCCATGACACTACGCCGCGTCTACGTAGTATTGAGCGCACATAGCGCCGGTGCGCAGAGGGCCCAAGTGAGCGAGCGCGATTTCTTTATTGCTTTTTGGGGCATTGCTCTCGCGGTCACTGTCAGCGCCTTCGTGCTCACATCCGCGGCCGAAGAGGCTGGGAACGGCCGGTACCTACTGGCAGCCTGGGTCGCAGTAGCCGCTCTGATTGGCACCTGTGCCACGACGGTCCGCACGCGTGCAGCTATTACCATCGGGGTCTGTCTGTTCTGCGCGCTCACCCTACGTAGCGAGATAGCCGATGGCGTGCCTGCATACGGGATCGGTCCTACCGCCGCCGTAGCGAGCGCGATCGAACGCTTCGTCACGGTGCACAATGCGTACATCGGCTATGGCAGCTACTGGGATTCCTCGCCGGTCACGTGGGAGACCCATCTACGAGTCCGTGTCTACCCGATCGCTCAGTGCGGGACGCCTGACGGCCTCGGTACGTCCCGCTCAGGCTGGTGCCCGTTCTACAACAACCAGATCAGCAGCTGGTACAAGTCTCGCGCAAGAACACATACGTTTCTGATCACCGACGCGCGCGCAACTAATCCGCTCAAGATCGAAGCACCGTCCCCCGCATTCGGCCATCCTACGGCAGAAGCTACATTTGGTGAATTCCACGTATATATCTATAGCTACGACTTGGCTACTGGGCTGTGATCTTGCATGCCTGACGTGATGCTCGGACTTGTACCTTCCATCATCCCCTCGCTTGTGGTCGCGGCGCCGCTGCCCGCAGAGGTCCAGCAGCTGCTGGAGCGCCGCAGACGCCTCGGCCTGGACCACAAAGACGAGGTCTGGGAGGGGGTGCTACACGTGGTCCCCGCGCCTGAAGTGCGACACGCCCGCATCTCCCAACAGTTGGCGGTGATTCTCGATGCTCCCGCTCGCGCCGCGGATCCGTGCCCGCAATGGCAGAGTTCAACCTCGGCGACTGCGCAGACGACTTCTGGGTTCCAGACGGCGGCCTCCTGCAGCCTGACGCCGCCGGGACCTGGCTGCCCACTGCACCGCTGATCGTTGAGATCCCCCCGGCGATGAGACCCAGGAGAAGCTTCCCTTCTACGCCGCCCACAAGGGTCGATGAGCTTCTCGTCATCGACCCCGACGAGCAGAAGATCCACTGGCTCGCGCTCGCCGACGGCGACTATCGGCCGATCGAGCAAAGCCGTCTGATCGAGCTCGGGCTGGCGCAACTCGCGAAGCTGATCCGCTGGCCCGTGGCGTAGCGATTCGTGTGGTGCGCTTGGCACTCACGATTCACGCCACAATGCCTCGATCGGCAGTGCCCACAGCCGATCGCGGAGGGGGTGGTGCGACGGGCTGTGCAAAGCACCAGGCCCGCAAGGAAGCGGTCTCCTGCGAGCCGTGCAAGCGCGCGCATCCCCCGCAAGTCCGCATGTCCCACACTCGCCCCGGCCTTGATCGCTATAGCCACCAGACGGCCACGACGATCCTCAAGTAGGACATCGGCCTCTTCGCCACCCCGGCCACGCCAGTGCAGCATCGCCGGCGCGGTCTCCGTGTAGGGGAGCATGCGCGCAAGCTCCATCGCGACGAACGACTCATATGTCCGCTCCGTGATCGCGTCCTCGCCGGCGATACGCTCGTGGCAGATCCGGAATAAGAAGCCGACAGATCCGGATCTCCCTTAACCTGTACTCCGCCCGCGATAGTCTCTGCGCCCGATGCAGGTCCTCCCAACCCGCCTCTCCGGCCCGGTCCTGATCGAGCCCGCCGTCCACCGCGACGACCGCGGCTTCTTCTGTGAGACCTACCGCCGCGAGTGGCATCTGGCCGCCGGCATCCCCGAGCACGAGGAGTTCATCCAGGACAACCATTCTCGCTCATCCAGGGGCGTTGTACGCGGCATGCACTTCCAGGTCGGCGAGGGCGTTGCCAAGCTGGTCCGCTGCAGCAGGGGCCAGATCCTCGACGTGGTGGTGGATCTGCGCCGGGGGTCACCGACCTACGGCGACTGGGAGGGCTTCGAGCTCGACGACGTCTCGATGCGAGCGCTCTATGTGCCCGTCGGCTTCGCGCACGGCTTCTGCGTGCTCTCGCAGGTCGCGGACGTGGTTTACAAGCAGACCCGCTACTACGACGGCGCGGTGGAACGCGGCATCGCCTGGGACGATCCCGAGATCGCGATCCAGTGGCCGAGCGGCTTGGAGCTCAGCGTCTCCCCACGCGACGCCGCGGCGCCGCGGCTGCGCGAGATTGCCGACGAATTGCCATTTGCATGCGAGGCGGGACCTCGGTGAGCTGCGTGCAACGGCGGTGGCGTTGCCGCGCTCCGCGCTAGATCGCTTCGCCTTTGCGCCGCTACAAGGACGACCTTCAGCCGCCTCGCCCTCAGAGCGCCCGCCACCACTGCAGACGCACCGCGGCCTCCCCGCCCCGCACCGCCAGCGCCGCAATCGCCCCCTCGCCGACATCGAGTGGGGTGACCCAGGGCGCCGGCTGAGACTCCGCCTCCAGCTGCCCGGCGTGGGCGTGGGTCTCACCTTGGCCAAGCCCATCTCCGCTGCACTTCATGATCGCCTCGTGCGCCACCCAGGCCGCAAGAAACTCACGGTGGCGCCGGTCGGCGTCCAGCCCCGCCAGTCGATTTGCCACCTGGTCCCCCAGCATCCTGCGCGCTATAGCCACCTCATCCCGCGCCGCGGAACGCCCGCGATCCACCATCTCGACATCGACGCCCACCTCGCGCTTCTGGCTGAGCGCGTAGAGAGCCAGCGAGCCGGAGTGGGAGAGGTTGAAGTGGAACTCACCATGAAAGAAACATCCGAGCTCCGGCTTACCATGCGGCCCAAGCTCGAATCGCAGGTTCGCGGGGTCCTGCCCGGTCGCCCGGCCGAGAAGGTCGCGGAGCACCGCTCTGGAGGCCGACCATTGGACGGCAGCGCGCTCATCCAGCAGCCGCGAAGCGCGCTCTCTCTCCTGCTCGCAGAGCACAGCGAGCAGACTCTCGGGCACGCCTGAGAGGTCGGCGACCCATACCTCGATTGCGCCGGGAGACAACATCGGTGCACGATATCGCCGCTCAGCCACGCCCACCGGCACCCTTCCAGGGCCCGCAATTGGCGTCTTCGCAGGTCAGGTCAAAGAGTGTTCATTGTTTGAATCATTTTGCCCAAGAAGCCTTATGTCTTCGATCTTGGATATGGTTCGCAGCCGACATCTGTCGAGGGATTGGAACTAGGAAGGGAGCAGGTGCACAGGATGCGCTCGATGGAGCACCTGGTTGGCATGCAACTGCCGCCGCTTGCGCTGCCGTCGACCACGGGTGGCGAGGGCGGATGGACAGCGCTCTCAGCAGGACGATCCGTCGTCTACCTGTATCCCGGGGACGATTCGACGCCCGAGGGCCCGCAGGCAGAGCCGAGCAGCTGTGCCGTGCAGCGGGCCATCTTCCGCGACTACGCGCTGGACTTCGCCGCGGAGGGCGCCCGGATCGCGGGCCTCAGCAGCGAGCCGCACGAGACCCAGGTCGCAGCTGCCGAGCGTGAGCGCCTGCCGTTTCCGCTGATCAGCGACCGGGACTGTCATCTTGCCGACGCCCTAGAGCTGCCCACCTTTCTGGATCTCGGCGTCAGACGCTTTCGCCGCCTGACGCTGATCTGCGAAGCCGGCGTGGTGGCAGCCGCGTTCTATCCGGTCTCCCCGCGTCGTAGCGCGGCTCAGGCACTCGGCTGGCTGAACGGCGTTCAGCCCGGCTGAGAGCCGGCTTCTCGCGCCGAGGCGCAGCCGGCTCGGATAAGACGTCCTGCTCCGCCGCTAGCCTTTCTCGATCGACCACACCATCAGGAGGGTGCGATGACGAAGAATGAGTTGGCAGACGAGGTAGCGCAACGGACAGGTCTCAGTGCCGGACAGGCACGGCAGGCGCTTGATACGGCGCTGGAGGTGGTCTCCAACCAGCTGGCTGGCGGGAGCGAGGTCTCACTTGCAGGATTCGGGAAGTTCAGCGTCAGCAAGCGCGCCGCGCGTGAGGGACGCAATCCGGCTACCGGCGAGACGATCTCCATCGCAGCAAGCAACAGCGCGAAATTCTCGGCCGCGAGCGCATTGAAGAAGCGGCTGAACTGACACCCTGCGGCCGTGGTGAGGGGCCCGGTCGCTTGCAGAGCTCAGGCGGATCGTAGGGCGCGCCGCCCGGGAGCGTGCAGGGCAAGGCGAGAAGAGCTTCGTCGGCTTTGTGATGCGCGCTTGTGGCGCCATGCGCGAGTATGGAGTGCCAGATGCAGAGCGGTAGGCCGCCAGATCGAGCCGATGCAGACTGGCGCGTTGCGCGGCGACGGCGACGGCGTCAGGAGCTGCGTCGGCGCCGACGGCTGGCTGCGCTCGGCGGCTTGGCCGCCGTGATCGTGCTCGTGGCAGCGATCGTGACAATCGCCGGTGGCTCCAAACGGAGCGCTGGCGGCGCCCGCCCCACCAACCGCCACGTCGGGCGGAAGGTCGACGCAAGCCACTACCGTGGGGGCTCGCGCAAAGGCAGCGAAAGCGCGCTTCCGGCCGGCGTCGCCCCAGCAGCGCGCGACGTCGCGGCGCCGGTGCTGATGTACCACGTGATCAACCCAGCGCCGGCCGGAGCTCCCTTCCCAGGCCTGTACGTTCCCGCGCCGGAGTTTGAAGCGCAGATGCGGGCGCTTGCGAGCGCAGGCTTCCATGCGGTCACCCTGCAGCAGCTGTGGCGGCACTGGCAGCAGAGCGTGGCCCTGCCGGTCAAGCCGGTCGTGATCACCTTCGACAACGGCTACCAGTCCCAGTACAGCAACGCGCTGCCGATCCTGCGAAAGCTCGGCTGGAAGGCAGTGGAGAACATGCAGCTCACGGGTCTTCCGCCCTCGCAGGGCGGTCTTTCCGACGCGCAGATCAGAGGGCTGATCGCGGCCGGCTGGGAACTGGACACCCAGGGCATAAGCCACGCCGACCTGATCACGGTCACGCCCTCGCAGCTGCACTACCAGGTGGCGGTCGCAAGGCAGGCGATCCAGCATCGCTACCACGTCCCGGTGAACTGGTTCTGCTACCCCTCAGGCCACTACGACGCGGCGGTGGTGCAGGCGGTCAAGCAGGCCGGCTATCTCGGCTCAACGACGGTGGTCCCCGGCTGGGCCGGCCCCGGCAGCGACGCTTACAGGCTGCCGCGGCTGCGGGTGCTCGGCGGCACCAGCGGCCATGGTCTCGTGGAACTGATCGAAGCCACCGAACACGATCCGCCGCCGCCGTCCTCTTACTCCTAACGGCCTCTCGATGGCGTCCGATCAGACGCGTCGGCCTCGCCACGCCGCCGCCGCGGCATGTATAGGATTGGGCGCGTGAATACCGCAGCGCACCATGTCGCAGCCGTGCTGAGCGCCCACCATCAAGGCGGAGCGGCCGGCAGCGGCCGCTCCGGCAATCCACCCGGCTGGGGCTCATGGACCTTCGAACCGTGGGTGCTCGCGATACTGGTGGCTGCGAGCGGCCTCTACGTCAACGCCTATAGGCGCGCCCGCCGCCGCTCCGACGCAGTCGGAGCCGGCCACTGGATCTTCTACGCCGCCGGCATCGTCGCCCTGATCGCGGCGCTCTGCTCGCCGCTCGATGCGATCGGCGACAGCTGGCTGCTCTCCGCGCACATGGCGCAGCACATCCTGCTTTCGGACATCGCGCCGGCGCTGTTGGTGCTCGGCCTGCGTGCGCCGCTGCTGCCGCTGGGTCTGCCCCGCGGCGCGCTCGCCGCGATCGCCCCCGGCGGACGTTACGGGCGCCTGATCGGCATCCTCACCTCACCGTGGGTGGCGCTGCCGCTGTGGTCTGTGGCGACACTCGGCTGGGCGATCCCCAGCGTCTTCGACTACGCAGCCCAGCACCCGGTGGTGCACGCGATCGAGCACGCGACGCTGTTCTACACCGGCCTTGCCGTCTGGTGGCTGATAGTAGACCCGCTGCCGCGCGCACGACTGCGCACCAACGGCCAGCGCCTTGGGATGCTCGGCTTCACCCGGATCGTCTCCGCGGGCGTGTGCCTGCCGCTGACGTGGCTGAGCAAACTCGAGTACCCGCTCTATGCGATGGCGCCCCGCGGCTACGGGATCTCGGCCGCAACCGATCAGCACCTCGCCGGCGCAGGGATGTGCTTCGTCGAGTTCCTGGTCTTCGGCATCGCCTTCGCCGCTGTCTTCGTCAGCATGCTCAGCCGCTCAGACGCGCACGACGCGCTGCTCGAGCGCGCCGCGAGCTGAGCACACCAGGCTTGAGCTGGGCCCGCTCTACGGCGAGAGCCGAAACGGCGGGTAGCGGTCTGTGACCAGCAGCACGGCGTATCCGAGCACACGGTTGTACCAGCGCCCGACACCGACCAGGTAGTCGAAGAGGCCGCGTGGGAAGTGACCCGTGAAGAGGATCGCAAACCAGGCGACGATGACCGCGATCACGGCGCCGATCGAGAGCACCCACAGCACGATGTAGTGCGGTATCGCCAGCAGCCACTTAACGAGCGGCATCCAGCGGTTGATCTCGCTCTCTTCGTAGGGGCGCGGAAGCTTCAGATGCACCGCCTGCATCTCCTCGGTGGAGGGGTAGCGGTCCTCCATCAGCGCCGCATAGACGCCTATGCGGTTGTGGAAGCGCACAAGTTCGCGGTTCCAGTCAAACCACCATCGCGGGTACTTCTCGCGGAAGAGGATCATCAGCAGCGGCCCCGCGAACAGCAGGCCGCCCGCCGCGACGATCCCGTACCGAGCGCCGGCCTCGTAGGTGGCGCCGTTGATCGTCCCAACAAGGATCACAATCGGGATGATCGTGAAGATCCGCAGCAGCGTCGTCAGCCGGTTCAGGGGTCGGTCTGGATAGTCGACGGAGAACTGCACAGGGTAGGCATCGCCTGTGATTGGGCCTGCTGATGGTGTGGACATCCGTCAAGCATCGCCGGTGCCACATGGTGAGACATCCCCGGCAACGCCCCTGCCGTGCACGTAGTTATTACTGAACCGGCATCACCAGGCCGCGCCGCGGCTTAGGCGTAGCGCGAGCGCGAGTAGCGCGGCAGCCCATCGTCCGGCAAGGGCTCCCACGCCGCGGCAGAATCGACGAACTGCCTGACCTGCGGCCTGATGCCAGGATCGACGTCGAACGCACCGAGCCTGATCGCCACCTCCCGATCGGAGAAAGGGTCCCCGCTGAAAAGCGCCGACCCGCAGCGCGAGCAGAACAGCTTCGGCACTCCCGTCGGCGGCTGGAAGCTGGACAGCAGCTCAGCGCCCTCGATGAGTCCGAAGTCGGCCTGAGCCACGCGACAGTTGGCGGAGGACCCCGTGCCCGTCCGCTTCTGGCAGTGCGTGCAGTGGCAGTATCCAGCCGAGAGGATCGGCCCGCTCACCTCGAAGCGAACCGACCCACACAGGCAGCCGCCAGTCAACCGTGACTCAGCCACTGCGCCCCTGACGGTCAAGGGTCAAGCAGATCAAGGACGCAGCGAGCGTGGCGTACTCCGTACGCGAGCGAGCGAGGACGCAGATATGCGCCGACCATTGGCCGTCAGCCGCAGCCGGTGTTGTTGCCGCAGGATGAACATGTGTAGCAAGACCCCGTCCGTTGCATCATCCCGCCGCACTGGCTGCACGCCGGACCAAGATCGAGGCCCTGCATCTTCGCGGGCACCACCGGCGGAGTCTGCGTCATGGCACTGGCGGCCGGGACGCTGGCTCCGGGCGCCTGGGCCCTTGGGCCTTGGCTTGCGGCGCTCGGGCCGGCGGTGTCGGAGGCCACGATCGCCTGGCCTGCCTCCTGCGCGGCCTTGCGCGCTCTGACCTCGGGGGTGAGGATGCCGAGCTCCTCCTGCACGTCCGGGTCCAGGAAGCGCGAGGCCAGCCAGCGCATGATGTAGTCGGGCATCGACTTCGCGAACGGGATCTCCGGGTTGCCGGTGATGCCCTCCGGCTCGAAGCGCATGTAGCTGAACTTGCGCACGAGCGTCTCAAGCGGCACGCCGTACTGCAGCGCGATCGAGATCGCGGTGGCGAAGGAGTTCATCATCCCGCGCAGCGTCGAGCCCTCCTTGCCGATGTCGGTGAGGAAGATCTCCCCAACCGTGCCGTCCTCGTACATGCCTGCGGTGATGTAGCCCTCGTGGCCGCCGATCGAGAACTTGTGCGTGATCGACTGGCGCTCGCGCGGCATCCGCTTGCGCATCGGGCCGGCCTCGGCGAGCGCCCTGGTGACGGCCTCCTCCACCACTTTGTCGACGTCGACGGGCTGCTGCGCCTCCTGCTGGGCGTCGGTGCGCAGTGCCTGAGCGGTCTTGGAGCCGTCCCTGTAGATCGCAAGCGCCTTGACGCCGAGCTTCCACGCCTGCATGTAGGCGTCGGCGATGTCCTGCGCGGTGGCGCTCTGCGGCAGGTTGACGGTCTTTGAGATCGCGCCGGAGATGAAGGGCTGAATCGCGCCCATCATCTTGATGTGGCCCATGTGGGAGATGGCGCGCTCGCCTACGGCGACATCGAAGACGGGCAGGTGCTCGTCGGCCAGACCTGGAGCGCCGACGATCGTGCCGTGCTCTGCGACGTAGGCCTCGATCTGCTCGACCTGCTGGTCGTTGTAACCGAGCGTGCTCAGGGCGAGCGGGATCGTCCGGTTGGCGATCGTCATCGAGCCCCCGCCGACCAGCTCCTTGTACTTGACCAGCGAGAAGTCGGGCTCAACGCCGGTCGTGTCGCAGTCCATCAGGAAGGAGATCGTGCCGGTGGGCGCAAGCACCGTGGCCTGCGCGTTGCGGTAGCCGAAGCGCTCTCCGAGCTCAACGGCCTGATCCCACGAGCGCCGCGCGGCGGCGAGCAGCTCCGTGTCGGCGCAGGCCTGATCGGCGACCTCATACGCGGCGTCGCGGTGCATCCGCATCACCGCGTTGTGGGCCTCGCTGTTCTCGGGATAGCGCTCGTAAGGGCCGATCGCGGCGGCCACCTGCGCCGAGCGACGGTAGGCGCGCCCGGTCATCAGCGCGGTGATCGCAGCCGCGATGCCGCGGCCCGCATCGGAGTCATACGGCATGCCGTCGGCCATCAGGTAGGCGCCCAGGTTGGCGTAGCCGAGACCGAGCTGGCGGAAGGCACGCGCGTTGACGCCGATCTCCTCCGTGGGATAGCTGGAGGGCCCGACGACGATCTCCTGCGCGAGCAGCATCACATCGACCACGTGCTCGAAGCTCGCCACGTCGAAGCTGCCGTCGGCGCGACGGAACTTCATCAGGTTGATCGAGGCGAGGTTGCAGGCGGAATCGTCGACGTGCATGTACTCGGAGCAGTTGGCCACGACGACGCCGTCGACTATGTAGGAGTGGTGCACCGGCTCGGTGAGGTTGAACACGAGCTCCTGTCCGTCGAGCTCGCGTGCCAACAGCGTCGTGCCGGGCTTGGTGCGATAGAGCGTCCGCTCCTCGACGATGCTCTGCACCGCCGCCTGCTTCCTTGGGCAGGAGAAGCCGATCTCAGAGGCAAACCGGGCTAGATCGGTGCCCGTTATGCGGAGATCGAAGCCTTCACGCGTGACATAGTCGACCGTGCTTCCGTCCGCTCTGGTGTAGGAGAAGTGCGATCCCGCGCTCTCGCTGACACGGTATATGCGTGCTCGTATTCCCCAGCCGGCAAGCATGCGCTGGACGTCCCTGAGCAATGCCGCGCTGCGGCTCCCGAGCCCCACATACCTGTTCGCCTTGGCGCCTACCTCGACGCGCGATACGCACCCGTCGGCGCCGAACAGTCCGCGCAGGAACGCAGCCTGAACCTCGCTCGGTGCGCTGAAGACGGCGGCGGGCACACGCTTTTCGTGCGCGCGGGCCGAGGTCATGCCCAGGCCCTGGAAGAGCTCTCGGACGACCGCGCTCCCCGCCCGCAGCTGCACCGTGCCGTTGTCCATCTCCTGACGCGATATGCCGCCGATCAGCTCTTCGAGCAAGCCTTGATGCGCCTGGTCGAGTCCATCTTCGAGATCGTCGGCCCCGTATACCCAGCCCGTCTGAACGTCCGTCATCCAGCCGTCGCCGACAAGATGGCCCGTGAGCTCCGCAAGCCCCTCGCTCCAATGATCGGGGAGCCTCTTGTGGGTGACAGACCCACCGCGTGAGAACGACTTCGCCAGAGCCTGAACCTTCACCGGCAACGCCCAATCGGCGTCCTGCGCCTGGGTCGCACTGTCGTTCAACAACACACGATCATCTGCATTGAGGTCTTCGGCCGCGACATAGCCGCGGTTGAGGGTCCATAGCCGGTGGTTCGGCGTGCAGCGCAGCTCGCCGCCGTTGGCGAACCGCAGTCTTACAATCGGCTTCACACCGGTCTGCATCACCCGGAGCGGAACACTCGCAAGCACACCCGACCCAGGGGTTGCCGGCGCCGAGCCGTTTTGGCCGGCCGTCGCGCGATGCGTGTAAACGCGTATGTCGCGCTCGCCGCCACTCCAGCGCTCGTAAAGCTCGCCGATCGGGATCAGACCCTTCGTCGTATGCACCCTCGCATCGGCGGGGAAGCAGGGGTTAGACGCATTGATCCGGCCCGACTCGGGGCAGGTGTGCCAGCGGTTTATCGTGGTGTCGTACTGCACGCCTGGATCGGCGCAGCGCCAGGCCGCCTGCGCGATTTCGCCCATCAGCTCCCGCGCCCTGACCGGCTCGCCGACGGGCGCGCCGGTGGCGCGGGCGGTCAGATGCCAGTCCCCGTCCTGCTGCACCGCCTGCATGAACTCGTCGGTGACGCGAACCGAGTTGTTGGCGTTCTGGTACTGGATCGAGAGGAAGCCGGATCCGTCGATCGACATGTCAAAGCCGGCGTCGCGCAGCGCCTGCGCCTTGTCCTCCTCCATCGCCTTGCAGTTGATGAACTCCCGGATGTCGGGGTGGTCGACGTCAAGCACCACCATCTTGGCGGCCCTGCGGGTCTTGCCGCCCGACTTGATCGTGCCCGCCCAGGCATCGGCGCCGCGCATGAAGGAGACCGGGCCGGAGGCGGTGCCGCCCTTGGCCAGCGGCTCCATCGAGCCGCGGATTTTGGAGAGGTTGATGCCTGAGCCGGAGCCGCCGCGGAAGATCATCCCCTCCTTGGTGTTCCACTCCAGGATCGACTCCATCGTGTCCTGCACGGAGAGGATGAAGCAGTTGTGCACGGCGACGTTGTTGGAGAGGTACTCGCCGGACTCGGTCTGGATGTCATATACATCCATCTCGCCGAGATCCTCGATCGAGACGATCTCCTCCTCGCGCAGATCAGGACAACGCTTGGGGTTGCGCAGCTCCAGCGACTCGAGCAGCTTGCGCTGCTTACGAGCATCCACGAAGCCGATCATCTCGGCGAAGCGCGCTCGCTCTGAGCCGATCGAGATCGCGACCTCGTGGAGGTCATGGCGATCCGCCCGCTGCTCACGCTTATGCGTGCGACGAGAGTAGATCCCGAGCATGCCGAGCAGCAGCTGAACATCCTCGGTCCAACGCTCGCCGATCACGGAGAAGCCGATGCGTCCGTTCTCGCAGCCGCGGTCGCGGCGGACGCTGACATAGCCATCGGCCTGGAAGATGCTGCGCAGGTAGGCGACGACCTCATCGTGCGAGGCGCTGTAAAGACGCTCCGGCACCCGAATGTCGGCGCCGCGAGCGAGCAGTCCCCATGACTCGACAAACGGACGCAGAACCTCGCCGTAGAGACGAACGCGTCGCACGCGCACGTGATCGGTATCCGCCTCGCGCACCTTGCGATGCACGTCGGGCAGGGCGGTGTCCAGATTCTCCATCACCCAGGCGTACTCGTCGTCACTTGCGACCTGGAACTCGATCGTCAGCGAGCGGTTGGTTCCGTCGTACTGTCCCACAAAGCCGTCAGCCTGCAGCCAGCCCGCCAGCGCCGCCTCGGCCACCTTGACGCGGTCGACTTCGGCAAGATCTTCGAGCGCCGATTCGGCTGCACCTGCGCCGACCGCGACGCGGACCGGGTCACAGACCTTCGCGCGATGGGGGTGGAGGTGCATCCTCATCCCTACCTGCAGCTGATCCATACGCAGCCAGGCGGGGGCTGTGCGCCGCTCGGCGACCGCCTTGACCACGTGGTCCGGGGTCGCTTCCACAAAGCTGCCATTGCGCAGCTTGGCACGAAGCACCCGCTTGCGGCCATTGGCCTTGGTGGCAAGCACGCGCGTCACGCCACCCGCGTCGTAGACCTCGTGGCCCACGAGATCGTTCTCGACTAGCTCGCCGATCGGAACCATGCCATGCGGCGTGGAGACAAGCGCATGATAGGGCTGGCAGGCCGAGCACTGCGGGCTCTCCTCGAAGCCAACGTTGAACCACACCGGCGAGTTGAACGCCGCCAACTGGTGCAGCAGGATGTGCGTGAGCTCGGCCTCGAAGGCATCGCCGTCATCATCGCTTGCGAAGTAGCCGCGCTCGCGTCCCCATGTGGCGATCGTGCCAGCGACGCGGCCGACCATCTGCTTGACCGAGCTCTCGCGGGCGGGGTGGCCGAGCTGGCCGCGGAAGTACTTCTGCGTGACGATGTTGGTCGCGTTCTGGGACCAGCTCTTGGGGAACTCGACGTCCTTCTGCTCGAAGGCGACGCGGTCGCCGTGGCCGATGCGGGCGTCGCGGACCTCCCACTCGACGGTGTCGAACGGGTGGGTATCGGGGGAGGTGAAGACGCGCTTCACGCGCATCGCCTCGCCTGCGACTGTGTGCTCTGCGGTGGCGGGCTGCGTGACTTGGTCCATCGGTCTTCCTCCTGCGGCGTCCGTTGGCAGCGATGTTGTGGGGTCGAGCATCGTTGCGCGGCGCTCGGACGGAAAAACATCGGCAGCCAGGGCACCCTGCGCAGGGCGCTCCCTCACTCAATTGTAGGCCGCAAAGCCACGCTTTTAAGGGGCGTTCAGCGGCCGAGGCGCAGCCAGTCGCGAAGTTCCGCGACGGTGCCCGAGAGCCTGAATCCGGCCTCCGCGAAGGAGTGGCGCAGGACCGGCATCCAGGAAGGCTCATAGGCCAGCGCACGCGCCAGCGCCCAGATCAGGCTGAGCAGCACGAGCACCGCCGCAATCGCCGCCAGCACGATCGCGGGCGTGGAGGTGGTCGATCCGGTCGCACGGGAGTGAGCCGCGGCCGTGCTCGTGAGCGTGAGAGTTCCCAGCGTCGAGCCCGTGGTGGTTGTGGTCGTAGTTGTGGCGCCCGCGGACCCCGGCACAGTGCTCGCCCCGGGTGTGGTAGTTGCGCCAGGCGCAGTGCCCGCGCCCGGCGCATTGCTCGTCTTGGGCGGCGTGCTCGTGCCAGGCGTACCTGCCGATCCGCCGGTGGTGCGCGCAGAGCGGCTGTGCAGGATGCGCTGCAGGTCCTTGAGGGCTTGCGCCCGCGAGACCCCCGTGCCTGTTGTGGTGGCACCCGCAGCCACGACCGCTGCGGCCCAGAGCGAGACGGAGAGCAGCAGGATCAGTGCTGCGCGTGCCAGGGTCAGACGCGCAGCCACGGCGGCTGCCTCACGGCTGCTTTCAGTTCCAAGCATGTGTTGCCATGCTAGCCCGCGTCACTGCCGCCAGTGAAACAGACCAGGAAGCACTTCCTGCATTGCGCTCATACCTGCCCCTGCACGCTCGCGCCGGCGACGATCGTCAGCAGCGCCTGCGCGACGCCCTCCGCGTCGCTGCGACCGGATCCCAGACGGCGCACCCCGAGCCCGCACATCACAGCCACGACCGCGCGAGCGTGCCGCTGCGGGTCGGGAACGTTCAGCGCGGACAGCGCGACGGCGGCGAGCTCTTCATACGCAGCGAAGCAGCGCTCGGAAGCCTCCTGCAGCGCGGGGTCGCGGCTTGCCTGCAAGTGCAGCTCGAGCTCTGCGATTTCCTCCAGCCGGCTGGAGGAACGCGCCACGATCGCCTCGACTTCCGCCGCGGCGCTTGCGGGCGTCGGCGCGGCGCGGCGAAGCTCGGCCGCGATCTCCTGCATCCGCCCCACCTCCTCGTGCACGTAGAGCAGCAGCGCCTCGCGCAGCAGCTCCGACTGACTGGGGAAGTGGTAGGTCAGCGATCCCAGTGCGACTTCGCTGGCAGCAGCGATGCGCCTGTTGCTGATCGCGCCGATGCCGTGCTCGCCGATCAGCCGCAGCGTCGCGCGCAGGATTCGCTCGCGGGTGTCATTTGCGGTCGCTGCAGCCATGTCGCGAAAGTGCCCGCTGAAGTTTGGCGGACTTGTGCGAGGGTACCGCTTATGTCATCGTTCGTTCGACCGAGCGAGGCGTTTCCGGGGCGGACCCGCCACGACTCACCCGCCACAGCACGCAAACGCCGGAGGAGAGGTAAATGTCCACATCGACCATCCGCGCCGCAGAAGACGAGGAGCTCGCCTTCGCCGGGCTGGCCGCGCAGGCCCACATGCTCGCGACGGGCCAGGTCAGCTCGCACGACCTGGTCGAGGTCTGCCTGCGCAGGATCGAGGAGCGCTCCGATCTGGGCGCGTTTCGGTGCCTGCGCAGCGAGCATGCGCTGGCGGAAGCCGAGAGCGCAGACGCGCGCCTGAGAGCCGGAGAGCGGCTGCCGCTGCTGGGCGTGCCGATCGCGATCAAGGACGACGTGGACATCGCCGGCG
This sequence comes from uncultured Actinomycetota bacterium, assembly GCA_963805565.1. Classification (GTDB taxonomy): domain Bacteria; phylum Actinomycetota; class Thermoleophilia; order Solirubrobacterales; family Solirubrobacteraceae; genus Palsa-744. Next base: position 1,031,770 of record CAWDUK010000001.1, read on the forward strand.
AGGAGACGCGCTTCGGCTGCCCCGGGCGCTTTGCGCGCAGTGAGCGCGACTGCGAGGCGGTCGCCCGGCTGCGCGCATCAGGAGCGGTGGTCGTCGGCAAGACCAACACGCCGGAGCTCGGCCAATGGCCCTTCACCGAAGGTCCCTCCTTCGGAGTCACGCGTAATCCCTGGAGCCTTGCCCACACCCCGGGCGGCTCCTCCGGTGGAGCCGCAGCAGCCGTCGCCGCGGGCCTGGTGGCGGGCGCGATCGGCTCCGACGGAGCCGGCTCAGTGCGCATCCCAGCCGCCTGGACGGGGCTGGTCGGGATAAAGCCCCAACGCGGCCGGATCTCCAGTTGGCCCGAACCCGAGTCCTTCAATGGCCTGACGTGCCTGGGACCATTGACCCGCACGGTGGGGGATGCGGCGCTGCTGCTGGACGTCCTGAGCGGCAACCGGCCAGGCGATCTGCACCGGCCGCCGGCACCCCTGCGGCCGTTCGCGGCGGCGAGCGGCGACCAGCCGCGCCGGCTGCGGATCGCGCTCTCGCTGAGAATCCCCTTCAGCCTTGCCCCGGCGACGCTCGATCCGGTGGTCGCAAGCGCGACCCACAGGATCGCCTCGGTGTTGGAGCGGCTCGGCCACGAGATCGTCGAGGCGGACCCGCCATACGGGCCGATCGGCCTCACCTTCTTCCCGCGCTCGACTTCCGCACTGCACGAGTGGGTGAGCCGCGTTCCCGACCAGGCGCTGCTCGACCATCGCACGCGCCACAACGCGCGCATGGGCAAGCTCTGCAGGGGGCCGGCGCTGAGGCTCTCACGAGCGCTGGAGAGGCCGATGCAGCGCCTGGTCGGCAGCATCTTCGGCAAGGCCGACGTGGTGCTCACGCCCACAACGGCCAAGCCGCCTCAGCCGGTGGGCTCGCTGGATGGCCTTGGGCACTGGGACACCGACAAGGTCGTCGTCGGCGCCTGCCCCTACGCGTGGCCGTGGAACGTGCTCGGCTGGCCCGGGATCAACGTGCCCGCCGGCCTGACCCCGCGGGGCCTGCCGCTCGGCGTGCAGCTGCTCGGCCCGGCGTGCTCGGAGCCGCTGCTGATCGCCCTCGCCGCGCAGCTGGAGCAGGCGGAGCGCTGGCAGGACCGCCGTCCCCCGACCCCCGTTTGAGTCGCGCCAGGGCCCGCCGAGGGCCCCGTAGCGCAGTTGGAAACAATCTGAAATGGTTGCCTAGACGTTTTTGCACATCTAAAGGTGTAGATATGGGCGCCAGGGGGTAGTCAACGTGGGAGTAATCCTTGGACGACTATCGATCCGGGAGAGCGCACGGAATCATGATGGCCGTGGCATCCATTCACCAGAAGATCACTCTGCAGGCGCCAGCCTGCGATAGCGCTCGCGGCGGCACACAGCGGCGGACGAAGGGGCGGTCCTGATGGCACGACGCAGGCGCAGGTCGACCCCGTCCCCCTCCCCCATCCAGGGTGAGCGCGAGAGCCGGCAACAGCCACACGACACCGAGCAGCGGCTGCGGCGTCCCAGCGAGGGGCACGTCGCCAAGCGGCCCCGCACCGTGGCGCAGGGGCCCAGGAAGCGTACTCGTGAAGCGGCACATCAGGACGAGCTCAAGCTTTGGATCGGCGAGATCGACGGCCTCGCGGAGCTGGACGAGGTGTCCTACGTCGCGCAGCGCCGCCACGCGCCGGTGGCCTTGATGGGCGAGGTGGACGCCCAGCGGCAGCTCGCGGTGATCGACGGCCTGCTCAGCAAGCCGCTGCCGGCGCTGGAGATGGAGTGGATGCCCGGCGAGTGGATCGACATCAGTGCGCTGGGCAGCGATCCGCTTGTGCTCTATTGCCATCCAGGAGCCGAGCCCGACGCCGTGGTGCTCGATTGCGAGGAGCAGACTCTCGGCGCGGATGCGGCGGAGTGCAGGGCGTTCGCCGAGCACAGCCTCGAGCTCGCCTGCCTGCGCCACCGCGTGGTCGGTGTCAGCTCACAGAGCGCCTCCGCCACGCTGCGCCTGGCGAGTGCCGAGGGCCTGCCGCACGTCCTCCTCAGCGACGACCGGCTGGAGCTGGCGGAGGAGATGGGCCTGCCGACCTTCGAGGTGGACGGCATGTGCCTGTATGAGAGGCTGACTTTGATCGTGAGGGACGGGCGCGTGGAGAAGGTCTTCTATCCGGTCCCCGACCCGGCAACGCACGCCGCCGAAGTGGCGGAGTGGCTGCGGGACGGCGCGGCCTGACCAATCCACGTGTGGCAGCTGCCGGTGAGAGGTGAGCCGGCGGCCCGGTGGAGAGGTGCGGCCGCGCGGGCAAGACGCCCGCGCGGCCGTGAAGTTCGCCAGCAAGGTCTTGGGGGCGCCGACTGCCGATAGCACTCAACGCGCATGCTGCTCGTCTCTTCTCGTGATCCCCGCGCCGAGGGACGCGAGCTCGCCGTCCGCGGGCTGCTGCTCGCCGTGCCGGTAGCGCCCGCCTCGCATCAGTGACGCAAGCGCCGCGATCAGGCAGGCCACGATCGCAAACACGAACGCCTCTTGCAGCCCTTTCTGAAACGACCCCGAGATCAGACGCGGCAGGAACGAGTGGCCGGTCAGGATTGCCCTGTTGGAGGCACCGATCCCGGCCAGAACACTTTTGCCGGCCAGGTGCGCCAGCGGGTTGTAGCCCAGAAACGCGGCGAACAAGATCGAGATCGGCGGCAGTGCCGCGACCCTGTGCGCACCGGCGCTGCTTACGCCGTGCGCGAGCAGGCCGCTGGCAAGCGCATGCGGCAGGCCGGCAGCCAGTCCGAGCACCATCAGCGTGAAGAAGATGCCGACCGAGAGCACCTGGGCGGAGTTCTGGAAGGTCTGGTTCATCCCGCCGCCGGCGCCGCGGTCCTCTGGCGGCAGGCTGTTCATCACCGCCGCCCTGTTGGGCGCGGCGAACATGCCCATCGAGATGCCATTGAGAGCGAGCACGACCGCGAAGACGGGATATGAAAAGTCGATCGGGAGCAACATCAAGAGGCCGAAGCTGATTGCGGCGCCGATCATCCCGCCAGTCGCAAACAGCCGCGCGCCGAAGCGATCGGAGAGGTATCCGGACGTGGGGCCGGCGATCAGCATTCCGAAGGTCAGCGGCAGGATGTAGATGCCGGCCCACAGCGGCGTCTGGGTGAAGCTGTAGCCGTGCAGCGGCAGCCAGATGCCCTGCAGCCAGATGATCAGCATGAACATCAGCCCGCCGCGGGCCACGGCGGAGAGGAACGTGGAGAGCGTGCCGAATGTGAAGGCCCTGATGCGGAAGAGGGGCAGCTTGAACATCGGTTGAGCCACGAAGCGCTCGACCAGCCCGAAGCCGATCAGGCACAGTGAGCCGCTGGCCAGCAGCGCGATCGTGACGGGGTTGCCCCAGCCGGTAGCCGAGCCGCCGTAGGGCCTGATGCCGTAGGTGACGGAGACCATCACCAGGATCAGCCCGGCGGCGAAGAGGAGGTTGCCGGCCCAGTCGATCCGCGCCGGTTTGGGACGCGAGCGCTCCTCCAGCTTCAGGTAGGCCCAGACGGTCCCGAACAGGCCGACCGGCACCGAGATCAGGAAAACCAGGCGCCAGTCGATCGGGGCCAGGATGCCGCCGAGGATCAGGCCGATGAACATGCCCGAGACGCCGACGATGTTGTTGATCCCGAGCGCCATCCCACGCTGGTCGGAGGGGAAGGCGTCGGTGATGATCGCGGCCGCGTTTGCCAGCAGGAACGCGGCGCCGATGCCCTGGACGATGCGGAAGGCGATCAGATACAGCGCGCCGGCCCTGCCGGTCATCCAGTCGACGGTGAGGATCAGCGAGGCCACCGTGTAGATGACGAAGCCGAGGTTGTACATCTTCACCCGCCCGAACATGTCGCCCAGGCGCCCGAGCGAGACCACCAAAACGCTTGAGACCACTAGGAAGCCGAGGATCATCCACAGCAGGTAGAAGCTGTTGCCGCTCTGCAGCGGATCGAGCTTGATGCCGCGGAAGATCGCGGGCATCGCAATCAGCGTGATCGAGGCGTCGAGCGTGGCCAGCAGCACCCCGAGCGTCGTGTTGGACAGCGCGATCCACTTGTAGCTGTCGCTGCCGGCGCTGGCGCCGTGGCCATTTACGCTTGGCGCTATGCCCGATGGCGCTTGGGTGAGCGTGGAGCGAGCCATCGGACCCACCCTAGCAACTTGACGGTTACGTAAGGATCAATCAGTCGATGGTCAGCACTGCCTTGCCGGCGATCCGTCTGTCCATCAGCGCTTCGATCGCCTCCGCCGCTTGGCGCCAGGACGCCTCATGGTCGATCGAGCAGTCAAGCGTTCCGGCCGCGACGAGATCGGCCAGGCGACGCAGGTCGCGCACGCCCGAGCGGCTGTGTGCCAGCTCGGCGAACAGGTAGAAGCCGTAGAGGCGTGCGGTCGGGGCACGCGCGAAGAGCTCGCGCGCGGGGTAGGCGACCGGCGCGGGGTCGCTGGAGGCGAAGGAGACGACCGTGCCGCCGGCGTCGATCCGTTGGATCGCGGCGCCGAGGGTGCCACCGCCCACGCCCTCCACTATGCCGGCGAACGTCTCGCCCTGGGGCGCAAGATCATGGAGGATCTCCTGTGCGCCCAGCTCGCGCAGGCCGGCGGCGCGCTGGGGGCTGGCCGAGACTGCGGTCACGTGCGCGCCCCCGATGCGCGCCAGCTGCACCGCGAAGCGCCCCACACCGCCGGAGGCGCCGGTGACAAGCACGCGCCTGCCGATCGCGCAGCCGATCCGATCGAGCGCCAGCAGCGCGGTCAGCCCGGCGACCGGTAGGCAAGCCGCCTGGGCAAAGGAGACCTCGCTCGGCAGCTGCGCCAGCGCCTCGGTCGGCACGGCTGCCAGCTGCGCCCACGCCCCGGCGCCGACGAGCCCGACCACGCGCGCTCCCTGCGGCGGACCGGAGCCGTCCGCGGCCGCGCGCTCCACCGTGCCGGCAAGGTCCCAGCCTGTCACCTGGCCGTCTTGCATCTCGAAAAGACGGCGGCACTCGCCCCGGTTCAGCGAGATCGCCTGCACCCGCACGAGCGCCTGCGACGGAAGTGGCTGCGGATCGCTGACCTCGCGCAGCGCGACGCCGCCGGGCGAGTCGGGAGCAGCGGTCAGCGCAAGCACGCGTCGAGGTTAGCCGCTGCGCTCGCCGGTCTCGGCGCTCGGGTCCCCGGCTTCAGCGCGCGAGCCGCAGGTAGGTGAGCACCGCCAGTACGCGGCGATGGTCCACCTCGCACGCCGGCAGCTGGAGCTTCGTGTAGATGTTGGTGATGTGCTTCTCGACCGCGCCCGGCGTGACCACGAGCGTCTCGGCGATCGCGACGTTGGAGCGGCCCTCGGCCATCAGCTCGAGCACCTCCCGCTCGCGCGGGCTCAGCGCGCTGAGCGCATCCTGCGAGCCGTTGCGCGCCAGCAGCTGGGTGACAACCTGGCGGTCGAGCACGGTGCCGCCGGCGGCCACCCGCTCCAGCGCGTCCAGAAAGGCGCGCACGTCGCCGATCCGCTCCTTGAGCAGGTAGCCGATGCCGGCTGTGTTCTCGCCGATCAGCTCGCTCGCATAGGCGGTCTCGACGTACTGGGAGAGCACGAGCACGCCCAGCTGCGGCTGGCGGTGCCGGGCCTCGATCGCCGCCCGCAATCCCTCGTCGGTGAAGGTGGGCGGCAGCCGCACGTCGACGATCGCGAGGTCGGGGCGATGCCCGGCGATCGCACGCAGCAGCGAGGGGCCGTCCTCCACCTGCGCGACCACCTCGATCGAGCTCTCACGCAGCAGCGCGACGATGCCCTCACGCAGCAGCGCGAGATCCTCGGCTATCACGACCCTCATCGCGGGCCGCCCAAAGAGTCGGCCGAACCCGCAAGCGCCGGCACGGCGCCCCGCCGGCGCTCCGCCGTGGGCAGGCTGACGAGCACCGTGGTGCCGCCATCGAGAGGGCTGTCGATGCTCATCGCGCCGTCGAGCGCCTGCACGCGGGCGCGCAGGCCAGCCAGCCCGCCGCCCAGCGGGTCCGCGCCGCCGCAGCCGTCGTCGCCGACGAGGATGCGGAGCGCCTGGCCGTCGTCGACCATCTGCACCCAGCTGCGCGTGCAGCGCGAGTGCTTGGCGGTGTTGGTCAACGACTCGGCGATCACGAAGTAGGCGGCGCTCTCGATCCGCGGCGCCAATGGACGGGGCATCTGCGCGTGGACGGTCGTGCCGAGGCCATAGCGCGAGGCGAGCGAGCGCACGGCGGCCAGCAGCCCGCGCTCGATCAGCAGCGGGGGCACGATCCCGCGCGCCAGGTCGCGCAGCTCTGCGATCGCGCTGTGCGCCTCGCGCCGCGCCTCGTGGATCAGCGCCAGCACGTCGGGCCGGTCCTCGAGCTTGAGCTCGGCGCGCCCGAGCTGCAGCGTGAGCGCGACCAGCCGCGCCTGCGCCCCATCGTGCAGGTCGCGCTCGATCCGGCGCAGCTGCGCGGCCTGCGCGTCCACGGCCTCCCGGCGCGTGCGCGTGAGCATCTCTATGCGCGCCCGCAGCGCGCGCCTGCCGCGCGCGACCAGCACGCGATCGTGCATGGCGATCAGCGAGTAGCCGGCGCCCGCGGTGCCGAGGCCGAGCAGCGCCCACGCCGGCCAGAACTCGGTCACGCCGTCGAGCAGACGCGTGAGGATCCAGGTGAACACGAGGATGCCGGTGGCCACAAGGATCAGCGCCCATACGCACGCCACGCGGCGGGAGGCACCGCGCTGCCGAGCCCACGCCCAGCGCCCGGCGATGTCGAGGCTGACCGGCACCGAGAGCCCGAGCCAGACCCACGCCGGCCAGAAGTAGCCCTGGCTGCCGAGGCCCCAGATGCCGATCAGCAGGAGCGCCGTCAGCGCTGCCATCCGGCGCATCAGATGGCTTGCGTACTGGCCGATCGAGAGCCCGGCGGCGAGCGTCGGCATCCACCGTCGCACGCCGCTCCGCGGCTGGGCGGGGATGGCGGCTTGCGCGCGCGCCGGTTCGCTCATACATGGATGGTGGCACGCCTGCGCGACGAGCGCGCGGGCACAGACAAACGTGGGCGTGCGCCACTGTGCCGCCGGACGCCGACGTGCGCGGCGCGGCGCGGAGAAGGCGCTAGGCGATCGCCTTGGCGGCCATGCGCTCGGCGCCGATCCGCTGCACGTCCCAGGCCAGGCCAAGGCGCTCCAGCGTGGCAATCAGCAGCCCGGATATGTCGACCTCGTAGCCGCGCATGCCGTGGAAGGCGGAAGTGGGGAACGCGTGATGGTTGTTGTGCCAGGACTCGCCGAGCGAGAACGGAGCCAGCCAGAGCAGGTTGCGAGACTCATCGCCGGTGTCAAAGCGACGACGGCCGAAGAAGTGGCAGAGCGAGTTGATCGAGTAGGTGACGTGGTGCAGCACGAACATGCGCACCGCGCCGCCCCAGATAAGACCCCACAGGCCAGCCGTCAGGGTGCCGCCGAGCAGCACACCCAGGCCGAAGGGGATCGCCAGGCCCAGCAGCGTCCAGAGAAGGAAGGTTTTGTCAACGAAGTTGACCACCGGGTCGGCGAGCAGGTCGCGGGCGTAGCGCTCGTTGGAACCGCGCTCGACCTGCTCGAAGAGCCAGCCCAGGTGGGCGTGCGCAAGGCCGGCGAGCGCGCCGCGCAGGCCCTCGCCGTGGCCGACGTGCGGGCTGTGCGGATCACCCGGCTGGTCGGAGTAGGCGTGGTGCTGGCGGTGGAAGGTGACCCAGTTGATCACGGGCCCCTCGACCGCCATCGTGCCGCAGATCGCAAAGAGCCCCCGCAGCCAGCGCGAGGTTTTGAAGCTGCGGTGGGTCAGCAGGCGATGGAATCCGACGGTGACGCCAAGGCCGCAGGGCACGTACATGACCACGAAGATCGCCACGTCGCTCCAGCGCAGCTCGCGATTCCAGGTCTGCCATACGGCGAAGCCGAGCAGCAGCATCGGCAGGATCGTGATCGCAGCGGTGAGGACGCGGTCGATCGTTTTGACGACGATCGGGGTGCCGAGGCCATCGAGGTGGCAGTCCTCAGCTGTGCCCTGGCCGGCAGAGGACTGCGTCTCGGTCTCGGTCTCCGTGGTAGAAGGCGCCGGCGGCGCAATCGAACTCATGCAATGAAGCCTGACGACATCGGCCGACGCTTGCATTGAGGCCGGCCACCGAGCTTGCGCAGCGCGCCCCACCCGCACCCTCCGGCAGGCCAGAGCATCGACGGTAGGGTTAACCAGAGATCCGCGAACACGAGAAGGAGGCTCCATGGCTCATGGCGCTCGGAAGTCAGCAAGGCAGCGCAAGGCCAAGAAGGCGATCGCGATCGTTGTGGCCCGCTCGCTGCTCAATCAGCTCGGCACGCAGCATGGACGCCGCGGCCGCTGCCGGCGAGCGGCACCGCTGCAATCTGTGGGGGCCGCCTCGATCGGCGCGCTCGCGCTCGGTGCAGTCTCGATGGGCGCGGGCGCGATCGGCGCGCTGGCGGTCGGCAGGCTCGCAATCAAGCGCGGGACCGTCGGCTCGCTGCGGATCGAGGAGCTGAGCGTCGGCAGGCTGCAGGTGGATGAGCTGAACGTGCTCAGCCGCAGCGCCACGCCGTAGGCGCGGCCGCGGCTGAGCGCAACCTCAGCGCAGATACGGACATTCGATGTCCACCGATGCGGTCGAGGTGATGGGCCCGCCACCCGCTTCGACCTGCGCCGTGAAGGTGTACTTGCCGTCGAATTCTTCGGCAGAGGGGCCCTCGTTGGGACCGAATTCAGAGAGGTATGACACGTCCGTGAAATGGAACAGGCCGACCTTCTGCTCGGTCGGCGCGCCGGCGAAGCCCGGGCCGGCAGTGAAAAGCTTGTCCCATTCGATCGGATCGGTGAATTCCGACGAGTTGCCCTCGTAGTCCGAGGTCAGTTCGTCCTTGAACTTCGTGGGCGCGTTTGAGGGGATGTGGCCCGCCTGCGCGTAGATGGTGATGAACACGTTCTGCGGGGGACCGATCGGCCCGCCGTTGCCAACGACCATTTCGCTGCATTCCGCGTCGGACTTGACGGTCTTGCCGTTGGGGACCCACAGACGGTTGACGCCGAAACCGATGATCGACATCGAGGGGCCCGAGGGCAGCTTTTCTTCTTTCGTGGTCGCAGATTTTTTCTTGCCCGCTTTGCCTTTTTTCTTGCCCGCTTTGGATTTTTTGCCCGCTTTGGATTTTTTCGCGGCTTTTTTGCTGGCGGCAGCAGTGTGCGCGCGCGCAGAGGACGACGATGCCGCGGCTACCGCTACTCCGGCCGCGGTCGCAAGTGCCACGACGAGCACGAGCAGAGCAAACATCCTGATCAGAAAGCGGGTCACATCCCCTCCCAAGGGCTTGGACACAAGAGACGAGGAAGGATAGCGGACGTCAGGATCCTGACGTCCGCTATGGCTCGTTATTTGCCCTTTTTCATCGCGTGGTGCTTCATGGCGTGTTTGCCGTGGTGCTTCATCGCGGGGTGCTTCATCGCATGTTTTGCGGCCAGCGCCGAGCCGGGCGCAAGCGCGAGCAGCGCGCAGACGGCGAGGACGGGCAGGGTGCGCGTGCGGGTGCTGATGCTCATCGAGCCTCCTTGGTGGTGGTTTGCCTTCCACTTCACCGCGCCCGCATTACCGATCCATTACGGATGCGGCAGGCGCAAGATGCGTAATGAAGCTGCAACATCTGTGGTCCATGCTCATTGCCATGCACAACGTCCCGCCAGCTGAAGCAAGCCGCCGATGCTGCTGCTGATCGTCTTTGGGTTCGTCGCCGGGGCGGCGACCGCCGTCTCGCCGTGCGTGCTGCCGGTGTTGCCCGTCGCGCTCTCCGCCGGCGTGACCGGTGGCCGCGCACGGCCGCTCGGCGTCGTGACCGGCCTTGCGCTCTCGTTCACATTCGCCACTGTCGCGCTCGTGTATCTGATCTCGGCGCTGGGGCTGCCGGACGACCTGCTGCGGGAGATCGCAATCGTCGTGCTGATCTGCTTCGGCGCGAGCCTGATGATCCCGCCGCTGGGCGACCGGCTGGAGGCGCTGATCAGCCGCATCGCGCCCAAGCGCACGGGCCCCGGCGGCGAGGGATTCTGGTCGGGGCTGCTCGCCGGCGGCGTCCTCGGCTTCGTCTACGCGCCCTGCGCCGGCCCGATCCTCGCCGGCGTGATCACGGTCTCGGCATCGCAGAGCTTCAGCGCCGGGCGTCTGGCGGTCGCGCTGGCCTACGGCATCGGCTCGGCCGCGACGCTGTACGTGCTGATGCGCGGCGGTCGGCGCCTGACCTCGCGCCTTTCCCGTCGCAGCCCCCGCTTCCAGATGGCGATGGGCGCGGTGATGGTGCTGGTCGCGCTGGCGATGCTCGGCAACTACGACACGCGCTTTGAGACCACGATCGCAAGCGATCTGCCCTCCTTCCTGATCGACCCCTCGCACGGCCTGGAGACCAGCAAGGCGGCCGCCAGCGGCCTGGCGGAACTGCGTGGGCACAAGGCGCGCGCCACCGGCGGGGTGGCGCAGGCCAACGCCGGTCACGCGCTGCCGGTGCTGGGCGTGGCACCCGAATTCGTCGACACCCAGAAATGGTTCAACACGCCGGGGCAGAAACCGCTCAGCCTGAAAGGCCTGCGCGGCCACGTCGTGCTGGTCGACTTCTGGACCTACAGCTGCATCAACTGCATCCGCACGCTGCCCTACCTGAACGCCTGGTATCGCAAGTACCGCAGCAAGGGATTCGTGATCGTGGGGGTGCACACGCCGGAGTTCCCGTTCGAGCACTCGGCCGCCAACGTCGCAGCTGCGGTCAAGGAAAACGGGATCGAATACCCCGTGGCGCAGGACAACGACTACGGCACCTGGAACGCCTACCACAACGAATACTGGCCGGCCGAGTATCTGATCGACGCGCAGGGCCGGGTCCGCCTGGCCGACTTCGGCGAGGGCGACTACGAAGCCAAGCAGAAGGCGATCAGGGATCTGCTGGCCGAATCTGGCGCGGGCGGCCTCGGCGGCGAAGCGGTCGTGCACGCGCAGGCGCCATCCGAAGTGCAGACGACGCCCGAGTCCTACATCGGCGCAGAACGCGCCGAGCGCTTCATCAACGGAGAAATCACCGAAGGGCTGCATGACTACGGCGCCTCCACCGCGCCTCCGCCGCCTGAAGGGCTGCGCTACTCGGGCACCTGGCGGATTGCGCGGCAGTCAGGCACGGCGGTCTCCGGCGCGCAGCTGCGACTGAGCTTCAACGCCCGCCGCGTCTTCTTCGTGCTCGGCTCACCGCAGCAGGCGCGCCACGTCAAAGTGCTGCTGGACGGCAAACCGATCCCCGCCTCGCTCTCCGGCTCAGACTTGCACGACTCCAGCGTCACGGTCTCCTTCCAGCGCCTCTACCGGCTCGTGGAACTGCCGAACGTGCAACACCATGTGCTGACATTGGAACTGGAACCGGGAGTCACTGGCTATGCCTTCACCTTCGGCTGATCGGAGCGCGTTTGTGCTGGTCGTGGACGACGAGCCCACGATCGGCGAGGTGGTCTGCCGCTATCTGGAGCGAGCGGGCTTCCAAGCAGGCGTCGCCGGCGATGGGCCGCAGGCGATCGCGATGAGCACGCAGCGCAAACCCGATCTCGTGATTCTCGACATCATGCTTCCCGGCATCGACGGGCTGGAGGTGATGCGCAGGCTGCATGAGCAGGAAGGATCCAAGCCCGCAGTGATCCTGCTCACCGCCAAGGGCGAGGAGTCCGACCGCATCGTCGGGCTGCGGCGCGGCGCAGACGACTACGTGGTCAAGCCGTTTTCGCCCGGCGAGCTGCTGGCCAGAGTGCAGGCGGTGCTGCGCCGCAGCAGCGCGACGCCGGAGGATCGCGATGGGGCGCCGCTCAGCTTCGATGGGCTGCGAGTCGACCCCGCCGCTCGCAGCGTGAGCCTGCACGGGCGGGAGATCGGGCTGACCCAGCGCGAGTTTGACCTGCTGCTGTTCCTGGCGCGGCACCCCGGCCGCGTCTTCTCCCGCGACCAGCTGATCGACCTGGTCTGGCAGCTGCCCTTCTGCAACGACAGCTCGACGGTCACCGTGCACGTGCGGCGTCTGCGCGCGAAGATCGAGCCCGACCCCGGCCAGCCGCGCTTCATCCAGACGGTGTGGGGCGTCGGCTACAGGCTCGCGCCGTGAAGGCGCCTGCCGCCATCCTGCGATCGCTGCTGGTGCTGGTGCTGGCGCTTGGCGCCGCGGTCGCGATCACCGCAAGCGTGGGCGGGGGCGCGGGCGCACTGCTGAGCCTTGAGATCCTGGCGCCGATCGGCCTGCTCGCACTGGCGCTCGCGCACCTGGCCGCTGGCCGCGGCTGGCGCACGCAGGGCCTCTCCCGCCGCTTCGACCTCGGTCTGGCGATCGCGCTCGGCCAGCTGCTGATCGCAGTGGTGGTCGCGGCGATCGTGATGTACGTCTCCAGGCACGACGCCTGGGCGACGATCGGAATCGTGATCTTCGCGGCGCTGCTGGCCGGCCGGGCCGCGCGCCTGCTCTCCGACGGCGTGCTGGCGGACGTGCGCGCGATCCGCGACGGGCTGCGCGCCGTCGAGCGCGGCCGCCGCGACGTGCAGGTGCAGGCAAGCTCGAGCGCGGAGCTCGCACAGCTGGCGCAGACGACCAACCGCATGATTGCTGCGCTGCAGGCCGAGGAGCGCTCGCGCGACGCCGCCGACGCCGCCCGCCGCCAGGTGATCGCCGCGGTCTCCCACGACCTGCGCACGCCGCTGACCTCACTGCGGCTGCTCTCCGAGGCGCTTGGCGACGACCTGGTCGACGAGCAGACCCAGCAGCGCTACATCGCCACGATGGGCGCGAACGTGAGGGCGCTCTCAACGCTGGTCGACGATCTCTTCGAGCTCTCGCGCCTTGAGGCGGGCGACTACGCCTGGAGCACAGAAGCGGTGCCGCTGGCGCAGCTGGTGGACGAGGCGCTGCTTGCGATGAGAGCGCAGGCCGAGCGCCACCGCGTCGCGCTGCTCAGCGATGTGCCGGCCGCGCTGCCGCCGGCGCGGGCCAATCCGGAGAAGCTGCAGCGGGCGCTGTGCAACCTGCTGCAGAACGCGATCAGGCACACGCCGCCGGATGGCAGCGTGCAGGTGCGCGCCGAGCAGCTGCACGGGAGTGTTGAGGTCGAGGTCGCCGACACCGGTCTTGGCATCGCGGAGGCGGACCTGCCGCACGTCTTCGAGCCGTTCTACCGCGGCGGGGAGGAGGCGGCGCGCACGGGCGCCGGCAGCGGGCTTGGCCTTGCGATCTGCCGGGCGATCGTCGAGGCGCATGGCGGCCGCATCTGGCTGGCCGAGGCGATGCAGGGTACGCGCGTGCGCTTCACGCTGCCGCTTGCTGCGGATTAGCGCTCGCGCCCTGCGGGCGTGCGTCGGCGTAGATCCAGGCCAGCGCGCCGGCCGCGATCGCGACCACGATCACCGCGGGCCAGGGGCCGATCGCCAAGCCGAGCAGGTGGGAAAGCACGAAGCCGGCAAGGCCGGCCCCGCCGAGCGCGGCTGCGGTGCGCGTGCCGTGCCTGCGCCTCCAGGCGCCGATGCACCAGATCCCACCTGCCGCAAGCACCAGGCCGCCGGCGGTGCGTGAGCCGCTGGCGGCAACCACGCCCCAGCTCGCCAGGAAGGAAGCCGCGGCCACCGGCGCTGTCGGCACTTGGCGCACGAGCGCCAGCCTACCGCGAGCGCACCGCGCTCATGCTGCGTGTGCGAGCAGCAGCGGGTTGCCGGAGGGGTCGGCGATCTGGACCCCATCGGCCACGCTGACCGGCTCATAGCCGGCTGCGGCGGCCGAGTCGGCGGCGGCACGCACAGCCTGCGCGTCGGGCAGCAGCAGGCTTGCGCGCAGCAGCGTGGCGCTGCCCTCGGGGGCCTGGCCGGCGCCGGCGCTCTCCCAGGTGTTCGCCCCGATGTGATGGTGGTAGCCGCCGGCGGCCAGAAAGGCGGCTTGGCCGCCCACCGCGGCCGTGAGATCGAAGCCGAGCGCGTCGCGATAGAAGGCCAGGGTGGCGGGGATGTCGCTGACGCGCAGGTGGACGTGGCCCATGCTCGTGCCCGCCGGCAGGCCCTCGAAGGGCTCTGACGCCGGGGCTCCCAGCTCGCTCATCAAGCTCGATACGTCGAGCGGCAGCGTCGTCATCCGCTGCGCGACCTGGCCCTCCCAGACCTCGCGCGGCCGATCCCAGTAGATCTCGATCCCGTGCTCATCCGGGTCGCTGAGGTAGATCGCCTCGCTGACGAAGTGGTCGGAGAGGCCGACTATCGGAACGCGCTCGTGGGCGGCGTGGGCCAGCCAGCGCGCCAGGTCAGCGCGCTGCGGCAGCAGCAGGGCGAGGTGGTAGAGGCCGCTGAAGCCGCGGGCGGGCTTGGCGCCGGGACGCTCAACCAAGCGCAGCAGCTCCGCTTCGCCGGCGCCGAGGCGGGCCTCGCCGGAGGCTCGCTGCTGCACCTGCAGCCCGACCGCCTGCTCGTAATAGGCGATCGAGCGCGGCAGGTCGGCGACGGCGAGCTCGATGGACCCGACACACGTGCTCGCAGGCAGGCTGCTCATGCTCCGATCTTAGGAGGAGCGGGCGGGTAGGCTCGCTTCATGGATGAGATCGAGGAGCTGCTGATGCTCGACGTAGCCGCCTGGGGCGCGTGGCTTGCGGCTGAGCACGCCCACGCCGGCGCCGTCTGGCTGGTGCTGGCCAAGAAGGGCACGCTGCAGCCGACCAGCCTCACCTATGACCAGGCGCTGGAGGAGGCGCTCTGCCACGGCTGGATCGATGGCCAGGTGCGCAGGCGCGACGAGGTCACGTTCCGCCAGCGCTTCACCGGCAGGCGGCCTCGCAGCGCATGGTCCAAGCGCAACGTCGAGATCGCGCAGCGCCTGATCGCAGAAGGCAGGATGAAGCCGCCGGGCGCCGCGGAGATCGAGCGCGCGCAGGCCGACGGGCGCTGGGAGGCGGCCTACGCCGGTCCGGCGAGCATCGAGGTGCCCGCCGAGCTGGCGGCAGCCTTGGCCGCCCGCCCCGCCGCCAGCGAGACGTTCGACAAGCTCAGCGGCCAGAACCGCTACGCGATCCTCTACCGGATCGCGACGGCCAAGCAGGCACAGACGCGCACGCGCCGGATCGAGCAGTTCGTGGAGATGCTCGCCCGCGGGGAGACGATTCACCCGCAGGGCACGGGGCGCCCCTGAACTCAAGGGGCGCCCCGCCCGCCGCCTACTTCACGATTTTGAAGATGCGCTCCATCCCCAGCATCGTGTGGCTGCGCCCGTCCTGCGTGTCCATGAAACAGGCCTGCACATAGATGCCGGGCTTGGCGGAGATGGTCTCCTGCTGGTAGGAGCCCGGGGAGAGGGGGCCGGCGAAGGTGACGGGCGCGCCTGCCACCAGCTTTTCCAGGCCCTTTTCTTTTCCGGTCTTCAGCGCCTTGACCACCTTCTGGGCGTCCTTCATGTTCTTCACCGGGAAGGCGATGTCCATGTGCACGAGGAAGCCTTCGTTTTCGAAGCGGACGAGCTCGCCGTCCTTCAGGGTCGTGGGGCCCCGGAAGCCGAACTCGATCGTGCGCACCGTTGCTTCGGGATTGGGCAGCGCGACCGGTGAGGCGGCCGCGGCAATCGTGAAGTGCGCCTCGATCTGGGCCTGTTTTTCGCCGGCCGCCGTGAGCTCGATGTACTGCCCCGGCTGCAGATAGGTCTGTGCTTCAGATGTCGCACCGGGGTTGTCTTCGAGGTCGAGCACGATCGAGCCGTACTTGTCCGCGTAGTTCGGGTCGGACTGCTTCTTGGATTTCGAGAACGCTTCGATTTCCGCGGTGCTCACACCCGGGTTCTGGCGAAAGATGATCACCGCCGCTTCCTTTACGCCCGTGTCCGTGGAAACCACATTCACCGCGCCGGACTGGAGCGCGCCGCTGACCGACGCGGAGGAGCTCGTGATCGCTACCGAGAGCGTGGGCAGCGCGCTCGACTGCGCCGCTGCGGGAAGGCCGACCCCGCCCGCGCACGCAAGCGCGATCAGCGCGCCCGCTATACGCAGCCTCGGGATCTTCATGGGCACCAGCGAGCCTGCGGTCTTCGTCATCCTTGGATCCTTTCGCGCAAAACGGAGAGGCCGTGCCGAGCGCGCAGTCCGGCACGGCCTGGCCCCGCTTTGAGACATGGGGTGCTTGGGTTTTGCTGCGAGCGAGCGCCCTGGGAGCACGACAACACCAACCGGCTCGCCAGCCGCTCGCTCTCGACTGGCAGCGTAAACGCGACGTGAACGTCTTACATCGGACGTTTTGCCTATCTTTGGAGAGGAATGTCTGCGCAGCGACGCTCAGACGATGACCTGCTTGCCAACATGTCCAGGGGGCTGTGGGAGCTGGACTGCCTGCCCAGCTTCCGCACCGGCGTGCTCACGCTGCTGCGGGAGATGATCGGCTGCGACATCGCCTCCTACAACGAGATCGGCGATGGGCCCGGCGAGGTGTTCGTGGTCGCCGACCCGCTGGAGGACATGCACGAGCATCCGGCATTCGCGGCGTTCGCGGATCTCGTGCTGCAGAACCCGCTTGCGGCGCACACCATGCGCACCCGCGATCCGCGCGCGCTGCGCCTCTCGGATTTCATCAGCCGCCGGCGCCTGCACGCGCTGGAGATCTACGAGTACGTCTACAGGCAAATCGAGATCGAGCACCAGCTGGCTTTCACGGTGCCCGACGCCGGACAGCTGATCGGGATCACCGTCAGCAGAGACGGCCGCGACTTCGACGATCGCGAGCTGGGCCTGCTGGAAGCCTCCCGCGGCATGATCGTGAGCGCATTTCGCAACCTCCACGATCGCGCCCGCCTGGATGCCCTCAGCAGGGCTCTCGACCAGGCGGGCGAGAGCCCGCTGTGCGTCGCGCTGGTGGAGACCAGCGGGATGCTGCGGCCAGGTCACGAGCGCGCCGAGCAGGTGCTCGGCGAGATCTCCGG
This sequence comes from uncultured Actinomycetota bacterium, assembly GCA_963805565.1. Taxonomy (GTDB): domain Bacteria; phylum Actinomycetota; class Thermoleophilia; order Solirubrobacterales; family Solirubrobacteraceae; genus Palsa-744. The sequence goes on from CAWDUK010000001.1 coordinate 1,048,754, forward strand.
GCAGCCTGGGGCGCTCTCAGCGTTGCGGGAGTGGGCGCGTGAGCAGCGCCGTGGACGCTGCCACGCGGACCCCACTCCTCTGCTTCTCGACTGCGGCGCGACCCGCCTGCAGGCGCGCTACGTGCACGGCCGGCCCGGCATGCTGGATGCGATCACCCTGCAGCGCATGGCCGTCGAGGCGGGGACCGCACTGCGCGCGCTCGGGCTCACCCGCCGCCAGGCAGACGTGCTGGAGATGATCTGGAAGGGCGCCACGAACGCCGAGGTCGCGCTCGCGTTGTGCATCAGTGAGCACACCGTGCGCCACCACCTCGAAGAGATCTATCGCCGCCTCGGCGTCAGTACCCGCGCAGCGGCTACGCACCTGGTCACGCAGAAGCTCTCGGGTGGCGGAGAGCCGCTACTGCTCTGAGGAGCGCTCCACGTCCACCAGCGTGCCGCTCTCCGGGTCGAAGATCAGGCCGCGGATGCGATCGCGTGCGCTCAGCTCGGGGCTGGATCGCAGGCGGGCGAGCCCTTGGCGCAGCGTCGCGCGCACGTCCTGAAAGGCACCAATCCGCCAGTTCGGCAGCGCCCCGTCTGCCGCCAAGGCATGAGTGAAGTCGTCCTCGGAGGCGCCGCAGAGACCGCATCCCTCGTGCATCACGACGAGTACCTCCTCGGTCCCGAGCAGCCGCTGGGAGATGCTGAGCGAACGGATCGCGTCGTCGCTTGCCAGACCGCCGGCGTTACGGATGATGTGTGCGTCGCCGCGTGCGATGCCGAGCATCGGGAACAGGTCGATGCGCGTGTCCATGCAGGCGAGCACCGCCACCTTGCGTCGCGGTCGCGGGCTCAGGCCGGGAGCTGCGAGCTCCTGTACTTTCGCTGCGGCGAGCGCGAGCATGTCGTCGGTGTTGCTCATCGGCCGATCATATGAGAGGCGCTCCCCACGGGTTTCATGTCCTGTCGGCCGCTGCCGATAAGGGAGCCGACCCAGCCGTGCAAACCGAGCGCACCAGGAGAGCCAGAATGCAGATTCCAGAGCCGGTCGCCGCCGCCCGTGAAGAGAGCTTTGCGGGGATCGGCTACCGCGTCAGGGGAGAGCTCGTGCCCGAGCTTCAGGTCGAGGTGGGTCCGGCCTCGGTGATGTTTGAACACCACGTGCTGCTGTGGAAGCAGACCAGCGTGAACGTGGAGCTGAAGAAGCTGTCGGGCGCAGTCAAACGCAAGATCGCGGGGCTCGACTTCTTCGTCACCAAGACATCGGGCGCAGGCCACATCGCCTTCTCGCGCGATAGCGCGGGGCAATGCCTGCCGATTCATCTCGCTCACGGGGAAGGCGTCGACGTGCGCGAGCACCAGTTCCTGGCCGCCACCGACAACCTCGACTACGGATTTGAACGTGTCAAGGGAATCTCGAACATGCTGCGCGGTGGCTCGGGCTTCTTTATCGACAAGTTCCGGGCCGGTAACGGCGACGCCATCGTCTGGCTGCATGGCCATGGCAACATCTTCGAGGTGCAGCTGCAGCCCGGCGAGCAGATCGACGTCGAGGCGGGGTCGTGGCTGTTCAAGGATCCGAGCGTGACGCTTGAGGCGGTCACGATGGGGCTGAAGACCGGCGTGTTCGGCGGTGGCGGCAAGCTCACCTTCAACCGTTTCACGGGGCCCGGCCGGCTGGCGATCCAGACGATGTTCATCTCGCCGGATGAGGCGCAGGAGAACGGTGGCGCAAGCAGTGGCGGCAACGGCGATGCGGCGGCCGCGGGCGGCGTTGCGGGCGCGATTGTGAGCGGGCTGCTCAAAGGCTGAGCGGGGGCGGGCGGGTCGCGCTGAGGGTCCGCCGCAGCGCAGATGGGAGCGGCGGGCGTCGCCTGGGCGGTGTCGAGGCCGGCGACCCGCCAAGATGGGGAGAGATCGAATGACCATCTTGCCGAGCCGCACGCGCTGGTTGGCCCTCATCGTCCTGTGCATGGGGTCGCTGATGATCGTGCTCGACGCCACGATCGTGAACGTCGCGCTGCCCTCGATCAGGGCGCAGCTGCACTTCTCCTCCACCTCGCTGGCATGGGTGGTCAACGGTTACCTGCTCACCTTCGGTGGGTTCCTGCTGCTCGGCGGCCGCCTCGGCGACCTGTTCGGGCACCGCCGGCTGTTCATCGGTGGGATCGTGCTCTTCACGGTAGCTTCGCTGGCCTGTGGCCTCGCTGGCTCCCGCGGTCTGCTGGTAGCTGCGCGCGCCGTCCAGGGCTTCGGCGGCGCCGTGGTCTCGGCCGTTTCGCTCTCGCTGATGATGTCGCTGTTTGTGGAGCCGGCGGAGCGGGCAAAGGCGATGGGCGTCTTCGGCTTCGTGATGGCCGGCGGCGGCATCCTCGGCGTGCTGGCGGGCGGCGTCATCACCGACCTCTTGAGCTGGCACTGGATCTTCCTGGTCAACGTGCCGATCGGGATCGCGGTCTGCCCGGTATCTCTGCGGCTCCTGCCCCCGCACAGAGAAGCAGCGGGCAGTGCGCGTCTGGACGTCGCCGGCGCGGTCCTGGTGACGGCCGCGTTGATGCTCGCCGTCTATGCGATCGTAGGCGCCAATGCCGCAGGTTGGACCTCGGCGCAGACCCTGGGCCTGCTCGCCGCAGCGCTGGCGTTGCTCTGCGCCTTCGCACTGAACGAGTCGCGGGTGAGCGCCCCGCTGATGCCGCTTGCAATCTTCAAGCTGCGCAACCTGGCCACCGCGAACGCCGTCTCGGCGCTGTGGGCGGCGGCACTGTTTGCGTGGTTCTTTCTGTCCGCGCTCTACATGCAGCTCGTGCTCTCCTACAGCCCGCTTCAAGTCGGGCTGGCCTTTCTGCCCGCGGATCTGATCATGGGCATCTTCTCGCTCGGCCTTTCCGCGCGAGTGGTGATGCGCGTGGGAATCAGGCGCCCGCTTGCGATCGGCATGGCGCTTGCGGCACTCGGGCTGCTGCTGTTCGCGCGTGCCCCGGTGCACGGGTCATTCCTGCCCGACATCCTCCCGAGCATGGTGCTGCTCGGCATCGGCGACGGGATGGCGTTCAATCCGCTGCTGCTCGCGGCCATGGGCGACGTTGCACCTTCGGAGTCGGGCCTTGCCTCCGGGGTGCTCAACACCTCCTTCATGATGGGCGGCGCGCTTGGCCTGGCGATCCTCGCAAGCCTCGCCGCCTCGCACACGAGCAGTCTGCTCGCCTCCGGAGCCGGGCACGCGGCCGCGCTTGCCGGTGGCTATCGCCTGGCCTTCCTCGCAGGCGGGCTCATTGCTGCGCTCGCGGCAGCGATCGGCGGGTCGATGCTGCGAACCTTGCCGGCGCCGCCGCCCGATGACGCCGCGCGCCAAGAGGCGCTGCCGGCCGTGCAGCCAGAGGCGGCCGAGGTCTCGGCAACAGGCTGAAACTCGGGCATTTGGAGGCTCACTGGAGCGCCGCAAGCGCCGGTCGGCGGGTGAGCTCAGGGCGTACGTGCCGGCTGCCCGGTGTCCGCCGGCTCCCCGCCACGGCGCCGCAGCCGCCAGTAGAGATAGGCGACCACGAGCACGTTGACGATCAGCGCGCCGACCTTCAGCGGCGTGGCCTTGCGGATCAGCTCCCACACCTCCGGCACGATCAGGATCGAGGTGGCGATCAGCGTCAGCCACTCACCCCACCGCCGCCGGCGCGCCAGGCCGTAGGACTCGGCGGCCTCCAGCGCGCCGTAGGCGATCGCGATCGCCCCGAAGACCACCGTCTCGCGCGCCGGGAACTTGCGCACGAGATCCAGGATCTTGCGCACCACGTTGCTGCTGGGGTTCAGCCCCCAGTCGTTTGCGAGCTCCCTGACTTCCCTGGCCCAGTTGGTGTGAGGGTGGGTCAGCAGCACGACCCCGAGGACGATCAGCACCAATGCGCGCACGCCCCGCTCGGCGGCGATCCACGGCAGCAGTCTGTCGCGCTTTGCCGGCTGCTCACGGCTCTCTGTGGAGTTGGCGTCGGCCATCGGGCAATCACTACTACACATGAGAGCCATCGGCATTGCCGAGGCGAACCGGCTTTGCGCACTTAATAAGTGAGGTAATATCGCGCTTGCGGGACGCCGGCAATCGTGCTTCCCTGCGCTTGAGCCAATCATGCTCTTCAAGCAGATCACCCACGATGACCTGGGCTGCGCCTCCTACCTGATCGGAGACGAGAAGGCCGGCGTGGCTGCGGTCGTCGATCCGCGCTTCGAGATAGACGAGTACCTGGAGCTGGCCCGCTACCGCGGCGTGGCGATCGCGCACGTGCTGGAGAGCCACAACCACGCAGACCACGTCTCAGGCCACGGACGGCTGGTTGCCGCCACCGGCGCAACGATCCACATCCACCGGGCCGCGCAGGCGCGATACGAGCACGAGCCCTTCGAGGACGGCTGGCAGCTGCAGCTCGGCTCGCTGCTCGTGCGCGCGCTGCACACCCCCGGCCACCGCCCCGAGCACACAGCATTCCTGCTGATCGACACCACGCGCGGGCCGCAGCCGTGGGCGCTGCTGAGCGGTGACAGCCTGTTCGTCGGAGACGTCGCGCGCACCGATCTCGCGGTGGAGAGCTCGCAGGGCGCGCGCCAGATCTTCCGCTCGGTGCGCGAGAAGCTGCTTGGCCTGCCGGATGAGTGCGAGCTGTGGCCCTCGCACCTGGGCGGGTCGATGTGCGGCGGCGCGGGCATGGACATGAAGATCTGCTCCACGATCGGGTATGAGCGCAAGCACAACCCGAGCCTCGCGATCGAGGATGAGGAGGAGTTCGTCGCGCAGGCGCTCGCAAAGCTCGGGCCACAGCCGCCCAACTTCGAGAAGATCGTCGCCCTCAACCGCGGCCCGCTGGTTGGGAGCGGCGTCGAGGCGCCGGCGCTCTACCCGCACCAGGTGCAGCGGGCGCGCGATGAGGGGGCGCTGCTGATCGACGTGCGCACCGACTTGCAGTTCGACGACGTGCACATCGAAGGCTCGATTTGCATCCCCTCCTTCGGGCCGGGTTTCGGGTCCAAGCTCGCCTGGGTCGCCGACCACGAGCAGGAGGTCATCTTCATCGGCCGCGATGACGCTGACGGACGGCGTGCCGCACGGCTTGCGCTCGCGGTCGGAGTGCGCCGGATCGCGGGTCTGCTCGCCGGCGGAATGACCAACTGGCGCCAGGAACGCAATCCAGCCGGCCACACCGACCGTCTGGCCGCCGCAGATCTGATCGGCTGGCTCGCGCGTGACCCTCAGCTTCAGCTGCTTGACGTGCGCGAGCGGCGCGAGTGGGAGATCGGCCATGTGCCGGGCTCGACGTCCACCCCCTGGCATGACATAAAGGGCATCCCGGATGGGCTTGACCCCGCGCTGCCGATCGCGGTCATCTGCGCCGCCGGCGTAAGGGCGGCGACGGCCGCGAGCCTGCTCAAGCGCCACGGTGCCGAGGAGGTCATCCACGTCGTGGACGGCGGGGTGCCTCTGCTGCAGAGCCTTGGCATGCAGCTGGATGCAGGCCGCGGGCCGGCAGCCGAGGCGGCGGTCTAAGCGCCGACGGGCTGAACGCTGCGCTCGCCGGCCGCAGGGGTGATGCGCGCGGGGGAACGGGAGACCAGACGCACCCTGGTCCCGTGCCGCGGCGAGAAGGTCACGTTGCGGCGAGCGATCGGTTCGAGGCGACGCCCCACCGGGCGCAGATCGCAGCCGGCGAGCAGCTTCTGCAGCACGATCCGCATCTCGAATTCGGCGAATGCCGCGCCCAAGCAACGGCGGATTCCGCCGCCGAAGGGAACCCAGCCGTAAGTGGTCGGCTGCTCTTCCAGGAAACGCTCGGGCCGGAACTCCTGCGGCTGCGGGTAGAGGTCGCTGCGCATGTGCGTGAGCCAGATCGCCGGCGTCACGTCGGTGCCGCTCGGCAGATGCAGGCCGTCGATGTCGAGGTCCACGGCGAGCCTGCGCCCGGCGAGCGGCACGACGGGCCGCAGTCGCAGCGCCTCGGTGATGGTCGCGCGCAGGTACTCGTCCTGCTCGCCCGCCCGCACCTCCTGTCTAAGGCGCGCGAGCGCTTGCGGATGGCGCAGCAGCAGGTCGATCGTCCACGCAAGCGCGGTGGCGGTCGTCTCATGCCCGGCCAGCAGCAGGGTCAGCAGCTGGTCGCGCAGATCGCGATCGCTCATCTGGCTGCCGTCCTCGAATCGGGCACTGATCAGCAGGGAGAGGGTGTCCTCGCGCTGGGTGAGCGTCGGGTCGACTCGCCGCTCGGCGATCTCCGCCAGCAGCAGCTCGTCGATCTCGCTCAGCAGCTGCTGCAGGCGTTCACGCGGGTCGCTGGCGCCCTGCACGCGCGCGGAGAACAGCACGCGCAGCTGCAGCCACAGCGAGGAGTTTTCGCTCAGCAGCAATGGCAGGCGATTCCGCAGCTGCTCGCGGCGCTCCGCGTCGACCACGCCGAAGACCGCTCGCAGGATCACCTCCAGCGTGATCGCCTGCATCCGCGGATGCAGCGGGAACGTCTCGCCCAGCGGCCAGCTTGCGATCTCCGCGCCGGCGACCTCCTCCACGATCGACTGGTAGGAGCGCATCCGCTCGCCGTGAAAGGGCGGCAGCATCAGCCGTCGGCGCGCGATGTGCTCGGCACCCTCGAGCAGCAGCACGGAGTCGGCGCCGAGGATCGGACGCAGCGCGATCGTGCGTCCCCGCGGCAGGCCGTTTGACTGCTCGGTGTAGAGGGCCCTGATCGCAGCCGGATCGGAGAGGAACACCGTCGGGCGCTCGAACCCGATGAAGCGCACGCTGAACGCGTCGCCGTAGCGACGCCTGCACGACTCCATGAAGGAGACCGGGCGGGTCAGCCACCACAGCGTCTGGATGATCCGCGGCTCGGAGGGTCCCGGAGGCAGTCCGCTCATCGACAGACAGCTTGACAGGTTTGGCTGCGCAGCCAGTCGCCCCGTCCAGCCGCTGCCGGTGAGCCGACCCGATGCGAGTCAGACGCTCAGCGCGCTACTGCCCGAGGACTACGGCGCCGCCGTGGCCGACGCGGCTTGCCGGCGGCCTGGCCTGCGTGGCGCTCCTCGCCCCCCAGGCCGTGGTGCAGGCCCAGTCGTTGGGCGAGCTGGCGCATCTCGTGGTGCTGGCCTGCGCCGACGAGCGTCACTCCCACCCCGCGGTTGCCGGCGCGTCCGGTTCGCCCGACGCGGTGAACGTAGGTCTCGTGGTCGCCGGGCGGGTCGAAGTTGATCACGTGTGAGATCCCGTCGATGTCGATCCCGCGCGCGGCAACGTCGGTTGCCACGAGGGTGTCGACATCGCCTGACTGAAAGCGCGCGAGCGCACGGTCGCGCTGGCCTTGGGACTTGTCGCCGTGGATCGCGACCACCTTCAGGCCATGCGTGGTCAGGCGCTTGACGAGGCGGTCAGCCCCGCGCTTGGTGCGCACGAACACGATCGCCCTGTCGCGGTCGACCTGCAGCTCCTCGATCAGCGCCTCGAGCCGCTGCTCATCGCGGATCGCAACGAAGCGGTGCTCCACCAGCGCCTTCTCGTAATGACCCGGCTCGCCGTGCTCGCGCACGATTGCACGGGAGGTGTAGCGACTGGCGACGTCGCCGACCACCCCGTCAAGCGTGGCGGAGAAGAACAGCGTCTGGCGCGCCTTCGGGCACGCGCCGACGATGCGGTCGATCGCGGGTCGAAATCCCATGTCGAGCATGCGGTCGGCCTCGTCGAGCACGAGCATCCGGATTCTCTGCAGCGTGAAGGCACCTCTTGCGAGAAGGTCCTCCAGGCGGCCGGGAGTGGCGACGATGATGTGCGCGCGCTTGGCCCGCGCCGCCTGCGCCGTGATGCCGACGCCGCCGTAGACGGCGGCGACCCGCAGGCCCTTGGCCGCTGCGAGGTCCGTGAGCTCGGCCACGATCTGGGCGGCGAGCTCACGGGTGGGGGCCAGCACCAGAGCACTGGGTGCCGGTCCGGTCTCCACGCGTTCGGCGAGTGGGATGCCGAAGGCGAGCGTCTTACCCGAGCCGGTCGGCGCCTTGACAAGGACGTCGTGCCCGGCGAGCACATCCTGCAGGACCAGCTGCTGGACCGGGAACGGTGCCGTTATTCCACGGCGGGACAGGGCGCCGCACACGGCACCGGACACGCCGAGATCGGCGAAGGACTGCTTAGACATCTACTGCTCCTAACGGCGCTCGCTGGCGCCTGCGGTTCGGAGGCTCTGGCTGACCCGAACCGCTCTTGGCGGGACTCAAGCGAGCTAACCTCGCGGCCGAAGGATTCGACCGCCGTCCCAGACGGTAACAGACGCTCGCCGGCGGGCCCGCGAGTGCTCTTGCAGTGCCGTGCTTGGGCACTGCCCCGGCGCGAGGGGCATGGTGCGGTAAGATTGTGCTGATTTGAACATTCGGCGAGGCGGCGCAACCCACGCCGGCGTGGCGCCTGCGGCGAAGGAATCCCCCTTCGCGCCGACTCGCTCAATCAGCGCCGGAGCACGGGTCAGCTCTCCAAGGCGCGCAAGCGCCGGGAGGCCATGTGCCAAGTCCTCATGTGCCAAGCGCCAACCAACTCCGCCAGCAGGAGCAGCATGAAGAGAAGCTCAGGAGAATCCAAGAGCAGGTGGAGGAAGGCACGCTCGTGATCCGGCAGATGACACCGGACGAGCGCAAGCGCTTCCCGCGACGCGACCCCGAGCTGGCCGGCGGCCGCGCGAAGCGGCGCAGATGAGCCGATTCTTCATCCCGCCCGACGCCGACAGCGGCCCGGCGGCCGAGCGCGCCTACCAGGAGCTGCGTGACCAGGCGGAGGTGTGCACCGGAGCCATCTCCCGCAAACGCCGCATCGAAGGCGTCCTGTGCCGGCGAAGCGGACGGGACTGCATGTTGCGCGTCGGCGAGCTCGACCCCGGCAACGGACAGACGGTGGCAGCCATCTTCCAGCTCGGCCGCGACACCTATACCGTGCACCATCTGGGCACGGAGCCGAGCCAGTCGACCGACCCGCTCGTGCTGCACCAGTCGGCCGTTTATTCGGTTACTGACTTTCAGTAGGACGCCTGGTCGTACTCGTCGGCTGCAGGCTGGCCGGCGAGAGCGCTATCTCTCGGCCGCCAGCAGAGCCGCCGCTCGGCCACGGATTGCCCTATCGAAGGCATTGAAACTGAGATCGGGCGCCGGCTCGTGTATGTGGGTCTTCAGGCCAGCCGCTGCGGTCACGAAGCACGCCGCGTCGTAGAGACGCTCAAGCACCAATCGGCGGCACAGCAATTCGTATCGTCGCTTATAGGAGGCGCCTGCGAAGGCGGGGTCGACCTCGAACAACGGCTGCTTGACACGCACGGGCTTTGTGGAGCCGGGCGCCTCCTCCAACAGGAAGAGGTAGCCAAGCCAGGGCCGGATCGTGCCGAAGCGTCCTTCCCGGTAGGCGGTCCAGATGTCGGTGGCGTTGCCTATCGCCTCCTCCGTGCGGTTGTTCTGGTTGTTGCCAAACGAGGGGCCGACCTGACTCTTGAACTCGATCGCCGCGGCCAATGCGTCGCCGTGGACGACCACCAGGTCCCACTTCTTCTCGGGACGGAAGTAACCGGGCAACTCGACGGAGGACCCCCGCGTGATGCTCGATGGCGGAAATCCGGCGTCGATGAAGATCGATTCCATCAGCTCCGCCATCGCATCCATGTGCGCGCCGCCGGTAACGGCACCTCTGGTGCCGGCATCGACCCGGCCCCCAGCACGCTGCTTTTGGGATTGCGCGTCCCGCACCACCTAGTATTGGCGGACCGCAGCTTCGAATGTCTCCTGGTCCATTCGAGCCGGAAGGCTACTTCGCGGGGCGGCGAGTCCCGTCTATTGAGGAAGCTGGTCTATCCGGTATGCCCGCAGCGCTGCGCTGGTAGCGCGTTCGACGTCGCGATCCGCAAATGCCCTCCGCAGATCGCTGGAGGACCGCTCCGTGAGCCTGTCGAGATGCGGCACGCGAATTCGGCGCAGATACTGCGCCTGGAAACGCAGATAGCCGCCACGCATCTTCACCGCATAGCACTCGACGAACATCTGCGCGACACGCGATAGCAAGAGACCACCGAGCACCTCCGGGTCCCAGTGCTCGCTGGCCACCCAATAGAGATTGTGATGCGGGTAGAGCTCGCCCGGATCGAGCACCGGATGGATTGCCGCCTTGATGTCAGGGATCAGCAGCTTCGGCGCCCCGGTCAGGGAGTGGCTGACGCGATCAATCGTCCTGTACCACTGCTGCGGGCGCCGTCCAGCGACGTTGCGCTTCAGCAGCGCCGCCGCGTTGGTCTCCAAATAGTCGCGCAGGCGAGGGTAGTCCTCAAGCGTGACAAGCGTGCCTGTGTCGCCTTCCCATGGATCGACCAGATAGTGCCCCGACCATCGAAGGCTGCCTGTCATCGTGTCGCGGGCCATCGCCAGTGGCAGCAGGCGCTCACGCTCGACGGTGTCTGTATCCGTGACGACGAAGACCTTGTCGGCGCCGGTGGCCACGCCTATGCCCACCCGGGTACCGGTAGTTCCGTCCTCCAACGCGGGAAGCTCGCGCTCAAGGCGCGCCAGGAGTGAAAGCCGCTCGGGCGATCCGGCCGGCCACGAGCTCGCGCCGCCGAACCAGGCAGGCAGCCGCGCAGCCGCGACCGTCGGCTCATCCAGCCTGCGATCGTCCTTGGCGCTCGCCCAGATCCGCACGCGGCGCGCCGCCTTCTCATCAAAGCCGCTGCTAGTGGTCGCGACCAGCGCCGGGCCCTGCTGCTGCCTGCGCACGATCGTCACCGACGGGTATGCGCTCACCTCCTCCTCGAAGGCGTTGACGTCATGCATCTCGATGACCGCTTCCACCGAGAACTTCGAGGCAACCATCGCGCGCAGACGCTGTCCGTACTGATTGCGCATCCAACGATCGGCGCAGATGAACCCGAGCGCGCCGCCGGGCCGCAGAGCTTCCAGCGCAACCTCAAAGAACCCGACGTAGACGTCTGCCCGGCCAGCCATCGTCTCGCAGACACGGCGATAGGCAGCGCTGCGAGCGCTGGAGACGGCCTCCAAGCGGATGTAAGGGGGATTGCCGATCACGAAGTCGGCCGTGCCGCGCTCGCGCTCCCCCAACAGAAAATCTTCGTGCTTGACCCACCTCTGCGCCAGATCGCTCGCGTCTGCACGCGCCCACCCCTCCGCGACGAGGACTTCCCGTACCACCTGGCGACTGGCTTGCACTTTGGCCGGCTGCAGGTCACACGCGCGAATCGCGTCAGCCGCGTCGGTGATGGCATGGCCGTGCGCCCGGCAAGAACGGGACAGACGCTCAACCATCGGTCCGAGGAAGGCGCCGGCACCGCACGCGGGCTCGATGGCTCGCGCGAGAGCTAGGTCGCAACCCCTCGTATAGCCAGCAAGGTCGAGAATCAGCTCAACCACCCATCGCCGCGTAAAGACCGCGCCGTACTCGTCGGCGTCCTCTAGCAGGGACGCGGAAAGCGAGTCGGCGTGATCGAGATCGACCTGCGTCAGCTGTGGAGCTGTGGCCATGAGGCCGAGGCTACCGCGAGACGTGGATGGCGCTCCGACATCGCCATCAGAACGCTCGCGCGCCGGCAATGGCCCGGCCCGCGGCGCGGCCGGAGAAGATGCAGCCGCCGAGGAAGGTTCCCTCCAGCGCGTTGTAGCCGTGCACGCCGCCGCCGCCGAAGCCCGCGGCCTCGCCAGCCGCATAGAGGCCATCGAACGGTGAGCCGTCGGGGCGCATCACCTGCGAGTCGAGGTTCGTCTCCAGACCTCCGAGCGACTTGCGGGTGAGGATGTTCAGGCGCACCGCTATCAGGGGGCCATGCGTAGGGTCGAGCAGCCGGTGCGGCTTTGCCACGCGGCTGATCTTGTCGGCCTGGTAGCGACGCGCGCTGGCGATCGCCATCAGCTGCGCGTCCTTGCTGTAGCGGTTCTCGATCTCCCTGTCGCGCGCCTGCACCTGCGCGCGCACGTGCTCGATGTCCAGTTGGGGTCCGCGCGCCAGATCGTTCATGGCGCTGATGAGGTCATCGAGGTTCTCGCGAACGACGAAGTCGACACCGTGCTGCTTGAAGGCCTCCACCGGGCCCGGCGCGCCCTTGGCAATCCGGCTGCGGGCAAGGAGCTTCACGTCCTTGCCGGTTATGTCGGGGTTCTGCTCGGATCCTGAGAGCGCGAACTCCTTTTCGATGATGCTCTGGGTCAGGATGAACCAGGAGTAGTCGTGCCCGGTGGAGAGAATGCGCCTGAGCGTGCTCAGCGTGTCGAAGCCGGGGAAGTTCGGCGCCTCCATGCGATCGCCGTTGGCGTCGAGCCAGAACGAGGAGGGTCCGGGGATGATGCGGATCGCGTGGTTTGGCCAGACCGGGCTCCAGTTGTGGATTCCCTCCGTGTAGTGCCACATGCGATCGCTGTTGATCACACTCGCGCCTGCGTGCTGTGCGATCTCGAGCATCCGCCCGTCGACGTGGGCGGGCACGCCGGCGATCATGTGCTGTGGCGCTGCTCCAAGTCGCTGCGTGGGCCAGTTGCGGCGAATCAGATCGAAGTTGTGGCCGATCCCGCCAGTCGTCAGGACGACTGCCGCAGCGCGATGCTCGAACTCGCCGGTGAGCTCGCGGTCGGATGCCTGGCCTCGCTGCGCGTCGGTGGCTTTCAGCGTCGCGCCGCGGACGCCGAGCACCGCGCCGTCTCGCACGATCAGCTCGTCGACGCGGTGGCGAAACGCGAACTCGACAAGACCCTGGCGCTCAGCGGCCAGCACGCGCTCCGCAAAGACCCTCACGACCTCTGGCCCGGTGCCCCAGGTGAGGTGAAATCGCGGGACCGAGTTGCCGTGTCCATCTGCGTGGCCGCCACCGCGCTCGGCCCAGCCGACCAGCGGGACCACTCTCAGTCCCAGATCGTGGAGGTAGGCGCGCTTTTCGGTGGCGGCGAAGCGAACGTAGGCCTTGGCCCACTCGCGCGGCCAGCGGTCCTCCCGCTCGCGGTCAAACTGCGCTGAGCCCATCCAGTCCTGGAGCGCAAGCTCATAGGAGTCTTTGACTCGCAAGCGACGCTGCTCTGGACTGTTGACGAAGAACAGCCCGCCAAGCGACCAGAAGGCCTGGCCACCGAGGTTGTTGCGGTTCTCCTGCTCGAGGATCAGAACGCGCCGTCCGGCCTCGACGAGCTCGTGTGCGGCCACGAGCCCGGCCAGACCGGCTCCAACGATGATTGCCTGCGGCTCGTTCACGTCTTGTCCTCGTTTGCTCGCCCGACCTTGGCGGGCGGCGCATACTACGCGAACGATGCTGCCTGACGCACCGTTAGAGCGAGCCTGTCGGCGGCAGGATGACGGGCTCGCGGGAGAGCTGCTGCGGCTTGAAGCTGGAGAGCAGAGCATCGAGGTTGGTGGGCTGCTCAGCGTTGGCGAGCCCCGCGCTGCGCGCCATCCAGGCGATGATCTGCGGGACTGTCTCGCCGGCGGCCAGTCGCTGCCCGAGGGTGACGGCTCCGTCCCGCTTGGCCAGTCTGCGACCCTCGGGACCGAGGACGAGGGGAACGTGCAGATAGGCGGGGCGGGGCAGCCCAAGAATGCCTGCGATGGAGATCTGCGTCGCAGTGGAGTCGGTCAGGTCATCGCCACGGACGACCTCTCCGACGGATTGGGCGTCGTCGTCTACGACCACTGCAAGGTTGTAGGCGGGCGCATCGTCCGCACGCCAGAGCACTACGTCATCGACTACGCCCTCAGATGGCCCGCGCAGGAGATCGTGGAAGCGCACGCGCTCCGCGCGCCCATCCAAACGCCAGACGGGGTCGCGGCCGGCCTCGCGCGCACGGCGCCGGCGCTCATCGTCGCTGAGATGCCGGCAGGTGCCGGGGTAGCGGCCCGGGCCAGCGGCGGCGTGGGGCGCCGAGGCCGATTCACGGACATCGGCACGGGTGCACCAGCAGGGGTAGACGCGGCCGGCGGCGCGCAATCGCTCGAAGGCCTCACCGTGCTCCTCCAAGCGCTCGGACTGGCGCATGACGGGACCATCCCAGTCGAGGCCGAGCGCGGCGAGGTCGGCGAGCTGCGAGCGTTCGTGCTCGGGACGAGAGCGCTCGCGGTCGAGATCCTCGATGCGCAGGACGAAAGACGCGCCACGCGAGCGAGCAGCAAGCCAGGCGATCAGCGCGGTGCGCAAGTTGCCGATGTGAAGCGGGCCGCTGGGACTGGGCGCGTAGCGGCCGGCGCCAACCATACCGGGCATGGAGCAACATTCGTGCCGTCCTTCCAAACGGCCTCCAATGCTAGCCTTCTAATCTCAGGCGTCTAGCGCATGAGGAGGTTCCGGGGGTCCGGTCGGCCCCTCCGCGCGCGGCTCCGTCGTCTGCGTGTCCCGGGCCGGCACCGCACGCCACTCCACGCCGTCCCACCAGGTGTGCCCGTCCTCGGCGGTGATCACGTCCGGTGGCAGTTCCAGCTGTGTGTCGCGCCAGCGCGATCCATCCCACCACCACTGCCGATCCTCCGACGAGCGCTTACGCTGGTTATCGAGCAGACGGTCGACCCGACGACCTGGCTGATCATCACCGGCTGGGACTCCTCGCCGCGCGAGCGTAAACTGCTAGCGAGATGAGCATGTCCCTCGATCCTTGGACAGACCCTGATCCCAAGCCCGGTGATTTCGACACCGACCTGACCGCGATCGACCCGCGCTACGTTGAGGCCCATGTCGGCAACCCCGACGCCAAGCTGACGATCGTCCTTGGCGTCGAGGACGAGGACGCGGAGAGGCTGCAGCAGCTCGCTGCACGCCGTCATCAGCGGCCCGCGGAAGTAGTCGCAGACCTCCTACGTAGCGCCTGATCAATCTCGCCTGCTGCATCGTCTGTCGCAGCGCAGCCGAACGCGTCTATAGATGTCGGCATCGGCGAAGCGCCGGAATCCCGCATCGTTGAGCCGATCTCGCGCCCTCCGGCCAAGGATCGTCAGGAACCAACTCGGGCACCGAGTCAGGCACCACTTCGGGCACCGACTGAGGACCCGTTTGGGAACCCTGCTTGCGGCCCGCGAAATTGGGGTTGCTCTTTGCGCGCGGTGGAGCTACGGTCCGACGGTCCGCGTCCGCTGATCGACATAGTGCCCCCGCGCCGTTGGTGCGGCCGGGGGCGTGGCACCGAGAGTTCAAGCCTCCCGGCACGCTGAAACCCTGTCTATTTGAGGGAGGGTTTCTTGCTCGCTGGCCAGCCGTTCTCCGGGGCCTCCGACCGATGGAGGAGCCGATGGACCAGAGCAATGAAGTTCCCGAGCCGCTGCTGCTCGCCGCGATAGACCGCGCTATGAGGCATCGTCGGGCCGACGTCGCGCCGGCCTGGGAGGTATACGCCCATCTGGGTTTCCCGCGCCGCTCGGGCCGCGCACGCGCCGCTCGCCGGCAGCTCGCTGCGCTGACCGCTGCGGGGGTGCTTGAGCACTCGCGCCGCCAGAGCATTGATCTTTGGGGGCTGACGCCCGGCGGCCGGCGCAGGCTTCGCCGCGCGCTTGGAGTTCCGGTGGCGGCTGTGCTGCCGGAGTCGCCGCAGCACGCGGCGTGGCGCTCGGCACGCACCCTCGCCGAGCAGGAGATCGAGCGGTGCACGGCCGAAGCCCGCGCGGCCCTGACCGAGTCGCTCGCCCTGGTCGAGTCCGGCGGCCGAGTGCGAAGCGACGCGCTGCTTGAGGCCGCGGAGCGTCTGAGGTTCATAGTCAAGCGACTCGGCTCGGCCACCTACTGCCTGCGCGAGTGGAACGAGCCGGGCGATGAGGCTGCCGATATTGACTGCCGCCGCCAGAGCCGCGGAACGCAAGCGGGGGTAAACGACGGGAGCGACGGGACTCGAACCCGCGACCTCCGGCGTGACAGGCCGGCGCTCTAACCAACTGAGCTACGCCCCCGTGCAGGCGCGGGGCGATTGGCCACCTCCATGCGCGAGAGCACAAGTATGCCAAGACCCGGCCTGCTCCGCCGGCCGGGAGCGAAGAACGACGCCGCTCTCCAAGCGCTACTTGACATCCGACACATCACGATATATCGTAGACATATCGAAAGACCTAAACCCAAGGAGGATCGACATGTACGCGCAGGCGACATATCGACATGGACACGGACGATGCGGGGCAAGTGGCCGCGGCATCGATGAGAGGGCGCTCGCATTGCTGCGAGCGATGATGGGCCGCGAGGAGGCCGGCGAGCGCGAGTACGGCCCCCGCAGGCATCGGCGGCACGGCCGGGACTCCGGCGACTTCGCGCCGTTCGGCTGGCCGCCGCAGCGGCCGGGCGGCGGGCGCTTCGGGCGCGGGCGCAAGGCGCGCCGGGGCGACATCAGAACCGCCGCGCTGCTGCTGCTCGCAGAGGAGCCGCGCAACGGGTACCAGATCATGCAGGAGATCGAGGAGCGCAGCGACGGCGTCTGGCGGCCGAGCCCCGGCTCGGTCTATCCCGCGCTGCAGCAGCTCGAGGACGAAGGGCTGATCCGCTCGCAGGAGAGCGAGGGCCGCAGGCTCTTCGGACTCACCGACGCAGGCAGGTCGGCCGTACAGGAGCGTGATTCAGACGCTCCAGCGCCCTGGGATCAGATGAGCAGCGACGTCGGCGAGACCGCGCACGAGCTCGGGCAGGCCGCCCGCTCGGTGATGGCCGCCTTTGCTCAGGTGATGCGCACCGGCGATGAGCGGCAGATGACGCAGGCGCGGACGGTGCTGGCAAACACGCGTCGCGACCTCTACCGGATCCTCGCCGAGCAGGAGGACGGGGAGCCGGGCGCGGGCCAGGACAGCCCACCGCAGCAAGACTGAAAGACGCAGGCGGCTGGCCGGTTCTGAGGCTAACTGGCCAGCCAGCCAGTTTTTGGGTATGGTGCGCGGCATGGCGATCCCGCCGCCACCACCGCTGGAGCACGAAAACCCCTTTGCGATGGTGCTCAGCGACCTGCGCCGGCAGCGCTCACCGGAGGTTCCCTACCCGCCCGGCGAGACGGACTTCTCGCTCACGCGCACGATGCGCTTCTCCGAAGATCCGTTGCCGATCCTGCTCGATGCATACGAGAAGCACGGGCCGGTCTTCTCGTTGCGCGTCTTCCATGGGCTCGTGGTCTTCATGCTCGGCCCGGCGGCAAACCACTACATGACCGTCTCGCACGCCTCGAACTTCATCTGGCGCGAGTCGCACTTCAGGGACCTCACGGCCCTGGTGGGAGATGGTCTGCTTACGACAGACGGCGAGTTTCACCGACGCTCGCGACTGATCATGCTGCCGGCCTTCCACCGAGAGCGGATCGCCGCGGCGATCGAGGTGATGCAGGATGAGACGCAGCGCGCGCTGCAGGACTTCGAGATCGGCGAGCAGGTCGACCTCTGCTTCTGGACCAGACGTCTGGCGCTGCGGATCGCGATGCGGGCGCTCTTCGGCCTTGACCCCGACGGGCAGCGCGCCAAGGAGATCGACGCGGCCGGCCTCTTCGAGCAGGCGCTCTCCTTCTACTCGACGCCCTATCCGGCGCGGCTGCTTCGCGGCCCCCGCACGCCCTGGTCGCGGCTGGTCGATGCCTCCAGACGCCTGAACCGGATGATCTACGCGGAGATCAAGCAGCGACGCGAGAGCGGGGGGCGCGGGCAGGACGTGATGAGCCTGCTGCTGGATGCGACCGACGAGCAGGGCGCCGCGCTCAGCAACAGCCAGATCCGTGACGAGGTGATGACGCTGCTGTTCGCCGGCCACGACACCACCACCTCGACCGTGACCTTCCTCTTCTACGAGCTCGCGCGCAACCCGCGGGCACTCGCGCGACTGCTGGCCGAGCAGGACCAAGCGCTGGCCGGATCGGCACCCAGCGCCAGCGACCTGTTCGGCGAATCGCTGCCGCAGCTCGAGATGGCCCTGGAGGAGACGCTGCGCAAGTACCCGCCGGCTTGGATCGGCCCGCGCCGCTCGATCCAGAGCTTCGAGTTCGAGGGCGTGCCGGTGCCCGGCGAGGCATACGTGAACTACTCCTCATGGGCTTCCCATCACCTGCCCGAGGTGTTCGGAGAGCCCGATCGGTTCCTGCCGCAGCGGTTCGCGCCCGCCGCGAAGGCCGCGATGCCAAAGGGGGCCTACATCCCGTTCGGCGGCGGATCGCGCACCTGCATCGGGATGCGCTTCGGGCAGCTTGAGATCCGCACGATCGCCACGGCGATCCTCAGCCGCTTCCAGTTGGATCTGCCCGCCAGTTATGAGCTCTCGATCCGCCAAATGCCGACGCTCAGCCCGCGCGCCGGAATGCCGATGATCGTCCGGCGACGGTCCTCGCGCGGGGCGGATGTGCAGGCGCAGCCGGTCTGAATGCGATCGGCGCCGTACGCGCCGCTGCGCTCAACTCAAACGCGCCCGCAGGCTCAGCTCCCAGGCGTTCTGAGCGCCGCCGCCTTGCCTTGGATCGTCGCTCGCGTTCACCCCAAGAACATGCAGCCGCGGGTCGGAGAACAGGGTGATCCGGGCCAGGCCTGACAGCAGCGACTGCGTGGGCACCAGCAGCACCTTGCCTTCAACCGCCCGCACCTGCGCATCCAGAGATGCACTGAAGCCGAACAGCTGGCCGCTGGCCTGCACGTCGATGCTTCCGCCCGCGGCCACGAGCAAACCCACGTCGACCCCGGCGGGAAGCGCCGCCTGCAGAGCAGCGCTCGTCAGCAGTGCTCGCACGCGCACTTCTTCGCCACGCTTTTGCAACACCGCGTCCGACAGCGAGACGGCGCCGGCGCCGAAACCGGGGTCGAGCAACCTCACTTCCTGCGCTCTGACCGTGAGGTCACGCACCGGCCTTGATTCCAGCAGCAGCGCGATCAACTCGCTCGGTGTGATCGAGAGCCGCCCGGCCTGCAGGCTCGCCGATTCAGCGCTGCCCCACAGCAGCTTGAGCGCCGGCACCGCCGTCACGCTCGCGCTCTGCACCTCGCCGTACCTGGCCACGCGATCGCGCAGCACTCGCGCAGCGATCGCCGGCAGCACGAGCTGCGATATCCCCAGCGTCAGCGCGAGCGCGATCAGCAGCAGCCCGATCAGCCCACGCACGCCCAGCCCACGCACGCCCAGCCCGCGCATGGACGACAGGCGCCGGCGCGAGGCGACGACGGGGCCGCCCGCCTGCCCGCCGTCCATCATCGACCCTCCCCGCCACTGCGCATGCCACCAGCATCGCATGCCCTGGGCACCCACGAGGGCAGGCTTGCCTTCATACACTCGCTAGCCTTAGAGTCCCGACCAGGGGCGCGTAGCTCAGTTGGCCAGAGCACCTCGTTTACACCGAGGGGGTCGCCCGTTCGAGTCGGGCCGCGCCCATCCCCCTGAAATGACTGACGAGGCTCCCATCCGCATAGCCGTGATCGGCTCTGGCCCTGCCGGCTTCTATGCGGCGGGCCATCTGCTGAGCGCCGCCGAGCGCAACATCCAGGTGGACATGATCGAGCGGCTGCCGACGCCGTGGGGGCTCGTGCGCTCGGGCGTGGCGCCGGATCACCCGAAGATCAAGTCGGTCACGCGCGTGTATGAGAAGACGGCCGCAAAGGAGCACTTCCGCTACTACGGCAACGTCGAGCTCGGGCGGGAGATCGATCGCGAGGACCTGCTCGGCCACTACCACGCGATCGTTTATGCGACCGGCGCCCCGGGCGATCGCCCGCTTGGCATCCCGGGCGAGGATCTGCCCGGCAGCTGGGCGGCGACAGACTTCGTGGGCTGGTACAACGGCCACCCCGACCATCGCGACCTGAACTTCGACCTCTCCTGCGAGCGGGCGGTCGTGATCGGCAACGGCAACGTCGCGCTCGATGTCGCGCGGATGCTGACGCTCTCCCACGCCGAGCTGAGCGTGACCGACACGGCCGACCACGCACTGGAATGCCTGCAGGACAGCGCGATCCGCGAGGTCGTGGTGGTGGGCCGCCGCGGGCCTGCTCAGGCGGCGTTCACCAACCCCGAGCTGCTCGAGCTCGGCGAGATGGACGAAGTCGACGTGATCGTCGAGGGGCAGGAGCTCGAGCGTGCGCTCGCCGTGCAGGACGAGGGCATGGACCCCACGGCGCAGCGCAACGTGAAGGTGCTGCGCGAATATGCGGCCAAGCAGCCGGAGGGCCGCCCACGCCGAATCGTTCTGCGCTTCCTGCTCTCGCCCAGCGAGCTGCTCGGCGATGAGTCCGGTGTCGCGGGTGTGATGCTCGCGCGCAACGAGCTGGTCCCCGATCAGAGCGGCGCGCTGCGAGCAAAGCCCACAGGCGAGACAGAGACGCTGCAGGCCGGCTTGGTGCTGCGAGCGATCGGCTACCAGGGCAAGCCGCTGCCGGGAGTGCCGTTCGACGAGCGACGCTCGGTGATCGCAAACGTCGCGGGCCGCGTCAGCGACCTCGATGGCACACCCCGACGTGGCGAGTACGTCGTGGGCTGGATCAAGCGCGGTCCCACCGGCGTGATCGGCACCAACAAGAAGGACGCACAGGAGACGGTCGACGCGATCCTGCAGGACATCGATGCGGGGGCACTGCACGAGCCCGCCTGCCCCGACCCGGAGAGCGTTCACGAGATGTTGCTCGCACGCCAGCCGGCCCTGGTCACATACGCGGGCTGGTCTGAGATCGACCGTCATGAGCGTGCGCTCGGCGAGCCGGCGGGTAGACCCCGCGTGAAGCTCACCGACATCGAGCAGATGCTCCGCATCGCCGCCGCGGAGACCCCCAGCGACGAGCCGCTGGACACGCTGGGCCTGCGCTGAGACCCGCAAGGGTTGATAGTTAGAAACAATTGTGGCTGTCCGCCCTCGATTGTGTGGGTTGTCTCAACGTTTGTTTGAAGAAGTTCCACTTAGTGAACCCATCTCGATAAAGTCGCCGTAACAGCTCCAATACCACCTGGGAAAGGAGCTAGGGATGCACTCACGTCTGGAGCGGCGCTCAGCGCTCGCGCTCAGCGCCTCGCTGCTAGGGGTCCTCGTAACACTGCCGGCCTGTCCCGCAAGCGCAAGCTCGATATCGGGGGCTCTGCGAGCTTCGGGGCAGATACGCCCGAGCAGCACGACACCCTCCTACGCGCTGGAAGGGAATCTCTCCAGCGACCAGCTGAAGGAACTGCTGAGCAAGCTGCCGGTGAAGACCGGGCCGCTCTCGCCCGCGCAGCTCGCCGCGGTGCTCTCCCATCTGCCACCGCTGCAGACACTCGAGATCCCGCATTTGGAAGAAGCGCTCGAGCAGTCGCTTGAAGGCTCCGGCACGGGGGCGATGCTCGAAGAGGCGTTGAAGAACCCGTCCAGCCTCGCGGACGGCGTCGTGCAGAACGTGAAAGGACTGCTGTCGCTGAGCGAATTGCTCAGCCTCGAACTCCTGCTCGGAAAGCCACCTGCGCAGGCGCTTCAGGAAGCGCTCGAAAAAGTCGACGCAGGTGAACTGCTCCACGAACTGCTCGGCACCGGCGCCGAAGGGCCAGGCAAGGCGCTCGAAGCTCTGCTGAAAGCCCTGCCTGCATCGACGCTGGAAGCGCCGTTGGGCAGTGGCCTCGGCACAGAACCCGTCACCGAACAGACCGTCGAAGAACTCGCGGGCGAGCTGGGCACGAGTGCGACGCATCTCGCAGAAGCAGAGGGTGAGACGACATCGGAACTGCCTGCCACTGCGAAGGCACTGACGATGCCTCTCGCAGACGGCAAAGTCCTGAGCGTCCTTGACGGAGCCGACAAAGCGGTCATGGGCACGCTTGGCACGGTGTTCTCAGAAGGAAGCTCCGGCGAAGACAAAGACTCCGGCGCGGGAGGCAGCGGCGGCGCGGGCGGCAGTGGCTCCGGGTCACCGGGCGCCGGCGGATCAGGCGGCTCTGGCGGGTCCGGTGGCCCCGGGGGCGCTGGAGCGGTCATCGAGATACCCTCATCGAGCTCGACTCAGGCCGGTGCAGCATCATCCGGCAAAGGGGGGCGGGTAGCCCTGATAAGTCGCAGCGTGCACCACGGCATCGCAACGCTCGTCTTCTCGGTGCCAAGTGCCGGAGCGTTGACGCTCAGAAACGGAGACATCCGCCCCATCAGCCGGAAGGTCGGCCATGCTGGTCGTGTGCGCATCTAGTTGAGGCTGTCCCGGGCGGGCACGACAGCAATCAGGCGACACCACCGCCTGCAACTGCGGCTGCACGTGTCCTTCACACCCTCCCATGGCACGCGATCCAGCCTGTCGGCGGCGCTGCTGCTCAAGTAAAGCGGTCCCGGCGGGGCGTCCTAGCATCCAGGGCGCCCCGCCGCCTCCTGCCCGCAAGAAGGCTCGCTGCGCGCCGCGCCCGGCTGCGCTTGTGCGACACTGCCACCGCACGCGCCGTTAGCTCATCGGGTAGAGCCCCGGACTTTTAATCCGGTGGGGCGGGTTCGAGTCCCGCACGGCGCATTTTCATTGTAGTGCTTTGAACGCAAACCAGGCATAATCGGTCTGCTAAGTTGCCCGCCGTGGCTCACCACAAGCGCAGACGGCCGAAGCAAAATCGCGCTGGCTGCCTGCTGTGCAAGCCGCACAAGCTGCCTCCTCTGAAGAAGGCTGTACGTCGGCGAGATCGTCGCCAAGCGCTGCTTTACGAGATTCGTGCGACGCAGATGTCGACCCGCTAGCGGATACGCGATCCTCACCGCCGTCTCACAAGGTCGATAGCTTCCGCGCTCATGGCGACCGTCTATCTGTTCGGCGATGAGGCCGGCAATTTCGATTTCTCGGAGCACGACGGCGCCAGCCGATACTTCATCCTTGCGACGGTCGCGATGGGAGACTGGCAGGCTGGCGATCGCGTTCAAGCCCTACGTCGACGGCTGGCGTGGCGTGGCGTTCATCTTGGCTCGGTGCTACACGCGACAGAAGACCCTCAGAGGGTCAGGGACGAGGTCTTCGCAACCCTCCAGCAATGCGACCTGCGGGTTGACGCGACAATCATCACGAAGGCATCGGTGCCCGTTGATATGCAGGGGCCTCAGCAGCTGTACCGATACGCGTGGCACCAGCACTTCGCCCGCATCGCGGGCGAAGTGGCCAAGACGGGCGACCGGCTTCTTGCCGTGGCTTCCGATCTAGGCACCCGCAAGCGTCGAGGCGCATTCCATCTCGCCGTTGACGACGCGGTGCGCGCCTCTGCCCGCTGCCCGCACAGAGTCGCCTTCTGGCCCAACATGAGCGAGCCATGCCTGGTCGTTGCCGACTACTGCACCTGGGCCATCCAACGCCGATGGGAGCGAGACGACGACCGATCCCACAAGCTGATCGCAGCCAAGATCACTTCCGAAGCCCAGATCTCGCCGCCCTCAACTGCCTCCAGCCGCAAATAGACCCTCGTCGGCTAGCTGCTCTCGCAGCAGAGCCCAGGGGCTCTTTCGCCGGTGAGGGTCTATGGGAAGCATAGCGCCCAGGGCCGCCCTGGTCGCAAGCGCCAGTCCCGGCGCGTGAGAACAAACGGGGGCAGGCTCCAGCTCGGCGTCGTTCTCCGACTCGCCGGAGTCGTCTCCCGAAGCTCGCGCTGTCAAGACAGCGCGCGTGCCGAGTCCAGGTTGATGCCTGCGCGGTCAGGAAGCATCGCTGGCTGACGTACTAGCACAGATGCTCGACGCTGCGGCCGCCGCCGGCACGGACGCGATCCCGACCAGGAGCAACACGCGCTCTCGAGGCAGCGCAGCAACGCCGCGGCGTCTATGCGGCCGATTAGAGGACCTCGAGGAGCTGGCTCCGCTGGCGACGCCCGAGCGGCTCCAACAGCGCGGCAACCAGGGCCTCAACGGGCACACTACGGTTTCTATGGCGTCCCCCTGCTCGCACTGCGCTAACGCGCCTGGGCAGCAGCTACGCGATAGCGGTAGGGAGAGCGCTGCCAGAGCTGCTCCAGGCATCGTTGCTCACGCTCGTCCATCGAGGCGGTCAGCTGCGAGAAGAGCTCTGGCACATGGTAGCGGCCGAAGCAGAGCAGGTTCGCGTAGCGATTGGTCACATGCGGCTCGACCGCGAGCAGCTGCACGAGCCGCGGCAGGACGCGTTGCCTGACCACCAGCGCCTGAGGCACCACGGCTCCGGGCGTGAGCGCGGAGGCCATGTCGCCGCCGACGAGCAGCCGGCGCGTGGCCTCCAGCGCGGCCGCCAGATCGCTGCAGCACATCATCCCGATTTGATCCCCCGAGTAGGCGGTGGCCCTGTAGTAGGGACGGATGAAGGGCGCCACGTACTTGAGCACTTCTGCGGCCTGGAGTATTCGGATCACGACCTCCAGGCGCATGTGCTTTGCACGCAGCGCGCCGATCGAGCGACCGATCAGGAAAGTCAGCTGCGGCCGCTTGGCGGGTGGCAGCAGATCGGCCACGAGGTCCCCTTCGATCACGATCAGTCGCGTCCCCAGCAGGCTCGTCGTGACGATGCCGCCAGTCACGCTGTCGGTGATGTAGACCTCGAGCCGGCGACGGTAGTCCAGCGTCTCGCACACGTCCTCCACGATTGCCTGAACCTCGGGAAACGTGCTCGCATCGACGCGCACGGAGCGCCCGAGCAGGCGTGCGCGGCTGAGCTGGATGCCGATCCAGATCGCCACGATCAGGATCACCAGCACCTCGATGATCTCGGTCACGCCGCCGGCCTTGACCAGGATCACGATCGGCACGAGCAATGCCAGCGCCGAGGCAACCAGCGCCAGCAGCAGCCGAGAGGGCTCGGTGGGATGCAGCAGGGGAGCGATCGACGGCGTGGCATGGCCGGCAGCGCGGTCGCGGTGGGCGGGAGCGACCCACGGCTGCGCAGTCGTCTCAGCGGGCGGGGAATCGGGACGAGGCTCGTGGCTCTGCGTAGCGGCCGCTGCGCTGGCGGCAAGCCACTGCGCCCTGCTCGGCAGCTCCCGCAGCAGGCCGATCTCCAGGCCGCAGCCGCCGCAGGTCTCCTCGATGCCGGCGGGCACGCCACAGTGCGGACACACCCTGGCCTGCTCGGGAATGTCCTCAACCGCGTCGGTCATTTGACATCTTCGATCGCAAGGCGGTCGATCAGCAGGCGTTCTTCCTGCTGCACGAGGTGAAAGTGGATCGTGCCCTGCCTCGTGGGGTTCTGGCTCGTGACGCTCCAGTGGGCGGTCACGCTTGCTTCGCCGGCTCCCGGTTCTATCTGCTCGTTGGTGAGCGTATAGACCGGGTGTTCCAGTTCGCCGAACTGTTTTTCGTAGGTTGCAAGCGCAGCCGTGAGGTCTTCGGGCGCATGGCCTTCATCGTGACGTTCGAGGTCTTCTGCAAAGAGATCTTTGAGACCTTCGACGTCCTCGTTGGAGTAGTCCTCTGCGTATTCGTTCAGCTCCTGTTCGACCGTCGAGGATTCGACGGTCGCCGAACCAGCTTCGCTGGCGCTCCCTTCGCTGGCGGTCGATTCGGTCGCTTCAGTCGAGGTGGTCTCGGTCAGGACCGAGTTCGCCGCCGGGATCACGGGCGACGGCGTGCCGCCTCCGCCACCGCTTGCGAGCACGACAACCGCGATCACCGCCCCAACGGCCACCACCACGGCCCCGCCGGTCAGCACCATCGGATCGACCCTGGCGGTGAGCCGATCCCAAGCCCGTCTGAACGGAGTGCCGGCAAGCGGATCTGCGGGCGGTGCTCCACCGGCCGTCCTCGGTGCATCGAAGGGCATACGCAGATTCAGGCCGCACTTCTGACACCAGGCCTGCCCCTCGCATGCGACGCCGCAGCGCGGGCAGGAGCTCGGTGGTTGCCAATCGCTCAATCGTTCGTCCCTTGTTTCCGATGGACCGGCGTTACACCAACAGTGTGGATCCTATGCCCTGCGCGCGTTCTCGCGCAACCGCCGCCGCCCCAATCTGCGAAGATTGCCGATAACGACTGTTATCCAAACCGTCAGGTGCCCGGCGTCTGACGGCCCGATCGGCATGGAGGGTGCATGAGCAACCAGGATCGCTTCCAGATCGCAGGCAAGACGGTCTTTATCACCGGCGCCGCGCGTGGCATTGGCGCGGGCGCAGCCGAGCGCCTGCACGCCCGCGGAGCCAACGTCGCGCTGGCGGGCCTGGAGCCCGAGCTGCTGCACGCGCTCGCCGATCGTCTGGGTGAGCGGGCGCTGGCGATCGACGTGGATGTCACCGACTTCGACGCCCTGCAAGAGGCGGTCGCTGTGACCGTCGAGCGTTTCGGCGGAATCGACGTGGGCATCGCCAACGCCGGCATCTCCTTCACCGGCCCGCTTTCAAGCGCGCCGATCGAGCAGGTGGAGCGGACGTTTGCGGTCAACCTGCTTGGCGTCTGGCGCACCGACAGAGCCCTGCTGGCGCAGATCACGGCCAAACGCGGATACTTGCTGAACATCGCCTCGCTGGCAGCCGCATCCCACGCCCCGATGATGGGCCCCTACTCCTCCACCAAGGCGGGCGTCGAGGCGCTCAGCGACGTGCTGCGCCAGGAGCTCTTCCCCTCTGGTGCGAGGGTCGGCTGCGCCTACTTCGGCTTCATCGACACCGACCTGGTCAGAGGCGGCTTCAGCCAGCCGTCGGCGGGCGGGATCCGCTCGCAGCTGCCCAAGTTCATCGGGGAGCCCGCGCCGCTCTCCAAGGCAATCGACGCAATTGAGCAGGGCGTCACACGGCGCGCAGCGAAGGTGTGGGCGCCGCGCTGGGTGGGCGCCGCGCTCTATCTGCGCACGCTGATGCAGCCGCTCACCGAACGGCGCGTGTTCTCGGATCCGGCCTCCATGGAGGAGGCGATCCGGCTCGCGCAGGAGAGCCACGAGACCGACACCCAGGACCCGCTGCTGGGGGTCGCTGTGAAGGCGAAGGCGCCTGTGGGCCGCTAGCAGCGCAGCTAGTGCTTGAAGTGCCTGACGCCGGTGGCGACCATCGTCACCTCGGCTGCGTTGACGGCCTCGACGGTCAGATCGTCCCTGATCGACCCGGCCGGTTGGATGATCGCGCTCACGCCCGCATCCATGGCCAGCTGCGGCCCGTCGGGGAACGGGAAGTAGGCGTCTGAGGCCAGCGCGGAGCCGGTCAGCATCTGCGGCTGAAACTCCCTGGCCTTTTCGACCGCGATCTTGACGGCATCGACACGGCTCATCTGGCCCGCGCCGACGCCGATCGTTGCGCCATCCTTGACGATCACGATCGCGTTGGAGCGCACCCGCATGCATACCTGCCAGGCGAAGAGCATGTCCTGCCACTCACCCCCGGTGGGCTCCCGCTCGCTTGTGACTCGCATCTGCTCTCGCGTCTCGGCGACGCTGTCGCGATCCTGGACGAGCAGCCCGCCCAGGACGGGCCTTGAGTCGAGTCGATCCGCTTGCGTGGATACGGCCGCCTCCGCGGCCAGGTCCAGCAGGCGCACGTTCTTGCTCTGGGTCAGGACCTCCAGCGCGTCCTGGTCGAACCCGGGAGCAATCAACACCTCGACGAACTGCTTGGCGATCGCCTGCGCGCACGCCGCGTCGACCCTGCGGTTGAGAGCGATCACGCCACCGAAGGCACTGGTCGGGTCGCAGGCGAATGCGCGCTGGTAGGCGGACAGAGAGTCTTGCCCCAGCGCGCAGCCGCAGGGATTGTTGTGCTTGACGATCGCGCACGCGGGCGCATCGAAGTCGAAGACCAGCTCGCGGGCCGCAGCGAGGTCGAGCAGGTTGTTGTACGAGAGCTCCTTGCCATGCAGCTGCGTGACGCCCGCCAGCAGATGCGCCGAGGCGCCGATCTGCGTGTAGTAGGCGCCGCGCTGGTGGGGGTTCTCGCCGTAGCGCAAGTCGAGCGCCTTCTCGTAGGCCAGCACGCGCCGCGAGGGCAGCGCAGAGGGCTCCTCCTCGACGGCTTGCCGTTGCGCGAACCAGCTCGAAGATCGCGGAGTCGTACCGAGCCGTAACCGCAAACGCCTTGCCCGCCAGCCGCCGCCGCGTGGTCGGCGAGAGGCGCCCCTGCCCCGCGCGGAGCTCCGCAAGAACTGACTCATAGTCGGCCGGGTCGACGATCACCGCCGCGTAGTCGTGGTTCTTGGCCGCCGCGCGGATCATGGTCGGGCCGCCGATGTCGATGTTCTCGATTGCCTGCGCGTCGGTCGCGTCGCCGCGCGCGATCGTCTGCTCGAAGGGGTAGAGGTTCACGCAGACCAGGTCGACCTGCTCGATCCCGTGCTCCGCGGCTGCGGCCAGATGGGAGTCCTCGTCGCGACGGGCCAACAGACCTGCGTACAGCCGCGGGTGAAGCGTCTTCACGCGCCCATCCATCATCTCGGGAAAGCCGGTGAAGTCCTCTATCGCCCGCACGGAGACGCCGGCTACGGCGAGCTCCCTGGCGGTCCCGCCGGTCGAGACGATCTCCACGCCGAGCTCGACAAGGCCCTTGGCCAGCTCGACCACGCCGGTCTTGTCTGAGACCGAGATCAGCGCCCTGCGCACACGCGACTCTGCGGCCGCGGCAGGCTCCACTCCATGCGTGATCTGACTCTCAGGCGCCATCTCCGGCAGCCTATCCAGCGAGCAGGACCCTGCGAGGGTTGACGGGGTCGAAGCCGACCGCCCCCTTCGCGATCAGCCGCACCACCTCCGCCAGCAGCTCGTGCTCGATCGGGTGCAGCGCCGCCAGCACCGCATCAGGGTCCCGGACGCCGGGCAGCTCGATTGCCCGCTGGGCGATCACCGGGCCCGTGTCAACACCGCCGTCGACGAAGTGGACGGTGACGCCGAACAGCTTGACGCCGTAGGCGAGCGCCTGCTCGATCGCATGCAGCCCCGGAAAGGCGGGCAGCAGCGAGGGGTGCACGTTTATCACCGCCCTCGGAAAGCGGCCAAGCAGCTGCTCGCCCAGCAGCTCCATGTAGCCCGCGAGCACGATCAGCTGTGCGCCTTGAGCTTGCAACCAGCCGGCGAGCGCGGCGTCGCGGGCCGCCCGGTCAAGATGCTCTGAGCGGGAGAAGACGGCGGTCGGCACGCCCGCCTGCTCCGCCCGCGCCAGCGCAGGAGCGCCATGCCGCGAGGAGGCGACCGCGACGATCTGCGCCTCGTGGCCGTGCACGGTGTCCAGCAACGCCTGCAGATTCGTGCCGACACCTGAGACGAGCACTGCGATCGGCAGCGGCTGGGAGGGCATCGGCCGCTGACGATACCGATGTGACGCAATTCACAGAGCCTTGGCGCATTCCCTGTTTCAATCCCTGACGAGGGCAGAGAGTCACGGATAACCGACAATCACAGGAAGGCCTCGATGCTCGCATCAATCTTTGTGCCGATCGTGCTTGCCCTGTCCCTCGGCGTCGCGCTGCGGTGGCCACAGGACGAGCAGCTGATCAACAGGCGCCCTTACAACAACCGTTACAGCGACGCGACCGCGGCTCGCGAAGACTGCTGGTGGGACTGAGGAGAAGCGCGCTCGTGCGGCGTAGGCAGCCCAACCGGCGGGCTAAGCCTGCACGAGCGGCAGCCCCTGATCCTCCAGCGCGAACTTGCCGTTCGCGTCCTCGGTGCCGGTGAGCGGGTACTCGCCTGTGAAGCAGGCGTCGCAATGGGTCTCCCGGCCGGAGCCGACAGCCTCGTAGACGCCGTCGAGGGAGAGGTAGTGCAGCGAGTCGCATTCAAGCTCAGCGGCGATCTGCTCGACGTCGCGGCCGTGGGCGATCATCTCCTCGCGCGTTGACATGTCGATGCCGTAGTGACAGGGGTGCTTGATCGGCGGCGCGGTGATGCGCAGGTGCACCTCGGCGGCGCCGGCCTCTCTGAGCATCTGCACGATCTGCCTGGTCGTGTTGCCGCGCACGATCGAGTCGTCGACGACCACCAGCCGCTTGCCGACGACCACCTCCGGCAGCGGGTTGAACTTCAGGCGCAGGCCGTGCTTGCGCAGCTCCTGGCCCGGCTGGATGAAGGTCCGCGCGACATAGCGGTTCTTGACGAAGCCATCGTCCTGGGGCAGGCCGGCGGCCCGAGCGAGGCCCCTGGCGGCAGCATTGCCGGAGTCGGGCACGGCGATCACAAGGTCAGCCTCCACAGGCGCCTCGCGCCAGAGGATTTCGCCCATTTTCGAGCGCACGACCTGCAGCACCTGGCCGTTCATGCGCGAGTCCGGGCGAGCGAAGTAGATGTACTCAAAGACGCAGAACGCCTTGCGAGCGGCGGTGCCCACCTGGCGGCTTGAGAGCCCGCGCTCGTCCAGGGTGACGATCTCGCCCGGCTCCACTTCGCGCAGGTGCTTTCCACCGATGATGTCAAACGCGCACGACTCGCTGGCCACGCAGTAGCGCACCGGCTCCCCGGGAGCCACCGGGTCAAGCGTGCCGATCGAGAGCGGCCGCAGGCCCTGCGGGTCCCTGAAGGCCACGACCCGGTCTCGGCCCATCACGACAATCGAGAAAGCACCCTTCAGGCGCGGCAGCACCTCTGCGACCGCGTCCTCGAGCTGACCGGCGGGATGCGCAGCGATCAGCGCCGCTGCGATCTCCGAGTCGGAGGTGGAGCTGAAGCTGACGCCCTGCGCGGCCAGCTCGGCGTGCAGCTCAACCGCGTTGATCAGGTTGCCATTGTGGCCGAGCGCGATCTCGCGCAGCGAGCCGCCGGTGCCCTCCGAGCGCTGCACCGGCTGGGAGTTCTCCCAGGCGTTTGAGCCGGTGGTCGAGTAGCGCACGTGCGCGATCGCAAGCTCGCCCGCGAGCGTGCGCAGGTCGTTCTCGCCGAAGACCTGGTTGACCAGGCCGAGCTCCCGGCGGGTCATGATGTGGCCGCCGCGATCGGCCGCGGCTATGCCCGCGGACTCCTGGCCTCTGTGCTGCAGCGCGTAGAGCGCGAAGTAGGAGAGGCGCGAGACGTCGTGGCCGGGCGCGTATAGCCCAAAGACGCCGCACTCATCGCGCGGCCCGTCACGACCCGGCATGGAAGCCTCCGCGGAAGCCATCGCTCCCTTCACGCTAGCAGCGCGAATCATTGGAAGAGCCCGGCAAGGGTGCCGTGAGCCCGCTCCATCTCTCCCAGCGTGGCCTCCAACGCACCCTCGATCTGCAGCCGATCGCCGCCGACGCGGCCGACGATCTGCACGTGGGTACGGGAGATCTTGTGCAGCTCATCCTCTGGCCCGCTGAGCAGGAAGCCGGACGGGGCCTCGCCGAAAAGCAGGCTGAGGGGGTCTGCCTCGGCAGCCGGCAATGAGACCACGGCGCCGATTGCGCCCGCAAGGCAGCACTCCGCCAGCGCGACCGCGAGCCCGCCCTCGGCAATGTCGTGTGCGCTTGCGATCTCGCCACGGCGCACCGCCTCCTTCACTGCCACGATCGCCGCGATCGCCGCATCCAAGTTCAGCTCCGGCAGCTCGGAGGGCAGCTGCCGGCCGAGCAGCTTCGCCAGCTCGCTCGCGGGCAGTGCTGGCGAGAACGCGCCCACCAGCGCGATCGCGTCCCCCTCGCGGGCGAAACCCATCCCGCCAGCTCGGCGCACGTCCGGCAGCGCTCCGACCATCCCGATCACCGGCGTGGGGTAGATCGGTCCGGAGGCGCTCTCGTTGTAGAGCGAGACGTTGCCGCCCACTATCGCGGTGCCAAGCGCCCTGCATGCGTCACCGAGCCCGCGCACCGCCGACTCCAGCTGCCAGGCCACATGGGGCTTCTCCGGATTGCCGAAGTTGAGGTTGTTGGTGACGCCGAGCGGCTCCGCGCCCACACAGGCGAGGTTGCCCGCGCACTCCAGCACCGTGGCCACCGTGCCGCGATACGGGTCGGCCGCGACGCGACGGCCGTTGCAGTCGATGGACACCGCGATCCCGGGCTGCGGTGCGTCGCCGGCGACACTTCCGAGCGGCTGGATCGCAAGCACCGCGGCATCCGCGGTCTCCGGCCGGCGCACCGTGCGCGACTGCACGACCGGGTCGTAGTGCTCGAACAGCGGCCGGCGGGAGGCGATGTTCGGGCAGGCGAGCAGAGCGAGCAGGCTCTGCGTCGGCGAAGCCTCGGTGGAAAGCGACGCCTTGGGGGCCGGGTAGATCGAGCCCGACGGCCGCTCTGGGCGAAGGGTATAGAGCGGGCAGTCGTCGACCAGTGCCGCAACCGGCATCTCTCCCAGCACCTCCTCTGCCCGCAGCACCCTGACCGTGCCCGCGTCGGTGACCTCTCCGATCACCGCGCCACCGACCTCCCAGCGTTCGCAGACGGCGAGCACGTCCTGTACGCGGTCGGGCTCCACCACGCACAGCATCCGCTCCTGGGACTCGGAGACCATCACCTCGAAGGGCTCCATGTCGGCCTCCCGCAGCGGCACCCTGGCAACGTCGATGTCCACCCCCACGCCGCCCTTGGAGGCCATCTCCGCCGCCGATGAGGTCAGGCCGGCGGCGCCGAGGTCCTGCAGCGATACCAGCAGGCCGCGGTCAAGCAGGTGCAGCGAGCACTCCAGCAGCTTCTTGCCCTCGAACGGGTCACCGACCTGCACGGTGGGCCGCTTGCCGCCGTCGTCCTCGCCAAGCTCGGCGGAGGCGAGCACCGAGGCACCTCCGATCCCGTCGCGGCCGGTGGAAGCGCCGAAGAGCACGAGCAGGTTGCCGGGCCCGGCGGCCGCGGCGCTAATCAGTCGCTCCCGCGGAGCGATCCCGAGCGCCATCGCATTTACGAGGCAGTTCTGCGCGTAGGGCTCCTCGAAGTAGACCTCGCCGCCGATCGTCGGCACGCCGACGGAGTTGCCATAGTGGGCGATCCCGGCCACCGCGCCGTCGAGCAGATAGCGCGAGCGGCCCTCCGGCTCGCCGAAGCGCAGCGAGTCGAGCACCGCGATCGGCCGCGCGCCGATCGCGAAGATGTCACGCAGGATGCCCCCGACGCCGGTGGCCGCGCCCTGGAAGGGCTCCACGGCGCTCGGATGGTTGTGGGACTCGACCTTGAACGCGCACACCAGCCCGTCACCGACGTCGACCGCGCCCGCATTCTCGCCGGGCCCCAGCACGACGTGCTCGCTCTCGGTGGGCAGCGTCCGCAGCAGCTTCTTGGAGTGCTTGTAGGCACAGTGCTCGCTCCAGAGCAGCGAGTACATCGCCAGCTCGACGGCGTTGGGCGGGCCGCCCTGCTTGACGCACACCAGGCGGTACTCCTCCTCGGTGAGGCCGAGCGCGAGCGCATCCTGCAGGCCCGGAAGGACGGACGCCTCAGACATGAGCGCCCTCCACGCTGCGACGCATCGACTCAAATACGCAGAGGCCGTCCGTGGAGCCCGTGAGCTCGTCGACGGCGTGCTCGAGGTGGGGCATCAGCCCGAAGACGTTGCCCCGCTCGCTGCAGACACCCGCGACGTCCTCGATCGAGCCGTTGAAGTTCTGCCCGGCCGCATAGCGCAGCACGATCTGGCCCTTCTCTCGCATCTGCGCGACGGTCTGCGGCGGCGCGTACCAGCGGCCGAAGGAGTGCTTGGCGGGTATCGAGAGCGAGGCAGGGCACTCGCGCGTGAACGGGGTGTCCGGGTTGATGAGCTCCAGGCCCACCTGCCTGAAGGTGAAGCGCCTGTTGACGTTCGGCAGCAGCGCGCCCGGCAGCAGGCGAGCCTCGCAGAGCACCTGGAAGCCGTTGCAGATGCCGAGCACGAGCCCTCCCTCCTGCGCGAAGGAGATCACCGACTCCATCACCGGCGAGAAGCGCGCGATCGCGCCGGCGCGCAGATAGTCGCCATAGGAGAAGCCGCCGGGCACGATCACCGCGTCGACGCCCTTCAGGTCGCGGTCGCCGTGCCAAAGGATCTCCGCCTCCCCGACCCTCCCGGCCGCCAGCGCGGCATCGACCTCGTCGCAGGAGCCCGGGAATCGCAGGACGCCGAACTTCATTGCTCGGTCAGCGAGGCAACGGCCTCGGCGTCGGCGGGGTCGATGCGCTGCAGGCCGGGGATGCCGTCGAAGTCCTGGTCAGGACTGAGGATCGCATCGATGCCTCGATTGAGCGCCTGCGCTGCGAAGATCGCGTCGCGCATGTCGAGTCGTTCGTGCTCGCACCAGAGCTGCAGAGCAAGGTCGATGTCGCCAGGCGTGACGACGTGCAAAGAGCAGGAGCGCCTGACCCTTTCAGCTTGGCGCATGACATCGGCGCGGTTTTGCATACGCCGGCGATGGACGTAGGCAAACTCGTGGATCAGCTCGACGCTGGCCTCGCCGCTCACGGTTTTGCGTTCCAACGCCTGGAGGATCGCGCGGCAAGGCTCGCGATAAGGATGATCGCCGCCGAGCGCATAGACGAACACGCCCGTGTCGAACAGAAAGCGGCGCACCTGTCCGCTAAGACTGCGTCTCGTCGTAGAGCTTCATTACTTTCGCGTACCTGTCTTCGAGCATCTGTTGCTTCATGACGGGCCAATCGTCCACAGGCATCGGCTCCGCTTCGAGCAATTCTCGGATCGCCTGAGCACGATCGTCTTGCACGCGGGAAAGCTTTTCGTCGATCGCCTCGCGGATCAGCGCGCCGAGGGAGACTTCGCGCTCAGCCGCGATCTCGCGCAGGCGCTGGTGCAACTCGTCGTCGAGCAGGATCTGCGTTCTGTGAGTGAGCGTCGGCATACGAGCATGTTAACAGGCACATGCGCCGGCACACATGTGGACGTGTGCACCTACGCCGGCGCTATGATCTCGTAGTCCTCCACCAGCGGGTTGGCGAGCAGCCTCTCGCACATCTGCGGCAGCTGGTCGGGGTCGGGCACGTCGAGCTCGATCAGGCGGCCGACATGGACGTTGGCAACGCCCTGAAAGCCGAGCGACGGCAGCGCCTGCTCCACCGCGATGCCCTGGGGGTCGAGGATGCCCGCCTTGGGGCGGATCAGCACCCGCACCCTCACGCGGCCGAGCCCGTGCGGGAGAGCCAGGCCGAGAAAGGCTCGCCGGCGATCCGCTCGTAAGCCTCGACGTAGCGATCGCGCGTGCCCGCCACCACGTCCTGTGGGATCTCGGGCGCCGGCGGCAGACGGTCCCAGCCGGTCGAGCTGGCCCAGTCGCGCACGTACTGCTTATCGAAGCTCGGCTGGCCTTTGCCCGGCTCGTAGCCGTCCGCCGGCCAGTAGCGGGAGGAGTCGGGGGTCAGCACCTCATCGCCGAGCGTGAGCTGGCCATCCTCGTCCAGGCCGAGCTCGAACTTGGTGTCGGCGAGGATCACGCCTCGCTCCAGCGCGTGCTGGGCGGCAAAGGAGTAGAGCTCGATCGAGACGTCCCTGACCCGGCGCATCAGCTGCTCGTCGCCGACCAGCTCTGCGGCGCCCGCGAAGTCGATCGCCTCGTCGTGCCCGACCTCGGCCTTGGTGCTGGGGGTGAAGATCGGCTGCGGCAGCCGCTCGCTCTCGCGCAGGCCCGCCGGCAGCTGGATGCCGGAGACCGAGCCGGTGGCCTGATAGTCCTTCCAGCCCGAACCGGTGATGTAGCCGCGCACGACGCACTCAACCGGCAGCATTTTCAGGCGGGAGACGACCATCCCCCTGCCAAGCGCCTCCTGCGGCACGCCCTCGGTCGCCGAGATGAAGTGGTTGGGGACGATGTGCCGGGTCAGCCCAAACCAGAACACCGAGAGGCCCGCGAGCACCTTGCCCTTGTCGAGGATCGGCGTTGGATGGACCGCGTCGTAGGTGGAGATGCGGTCGCTTGCGACCATCAGCAGGCGCGCCCGGCCGCCCTCGGTGCCGAGGTCGTACAGCTCGCGGACCTTTCCGCTGGCGATAAGGGGCAACTCCGCAAGTGCGCTCATGGCCGGCAAGATATCCGCTCCGGCGGGCGAACCCGGCGCTGGCCAAAGTCGAGGCTCAGGCGATCTCATCCAGCCGCGCGAGGATCTCCTGCGCGTGGCGGACGAAGTGGCCGTAGTCGAAGATCGCGTCCAGATCCAGACCGGCGGCGCGCGGATCGGCGGCCAGCAGATCCTTCAGCGACACGCCGGTGTCGAAGGCCCGCTGGGCGAGCTCCTGGGCGATCCTGTAGGCCTCGTCCCGGGTGAGGCCCTGCTGCTCGACCAGCGCCAGCAGCACACGCTGGGAGAACAGCGCGCCGTGGGTGAGCTCGAGGTTCGCGCGCATCCTCTCCTGATCCACGACGAGATCCCTGACCAGCGCGATCGCGCGATGCTGCAGGTAGTCGATCAGGATCGTGGAGTCGGGCAGGATCACGCGCTCCACTGAGGAGTGGGAGATGTCGCGCTCGTGCCAGAGCGCCACGTTCTCCAGGGCCGCCTGGGCGTTGCCGCGCAGCACGCGCGAAAGGCCCGCGATCTGCTCGCTCTTGATCGGGTTGCGCTTGTGGGGCATGGCGCTGGAGCCCTTCTGCCCGGCACGGAACGCCTCCTGCACCTCGCGCACCTCGGTGCGCTGCAAATGCCGGATCTCGGTCGCAAGCCGCTCCAGGCCCGCACCTGCGAGCGCGATCGCCGAAAGCAGCTGAGCGTGGCGGTCGCGGGGCACGACCTGCGTGGAGACCGGCTCGCCCTGCAGCCCGAGCCGCGAAAGCACACGCGCCTCGAAACCCGGCGCGGTCGCGGCGTAGGTGCCCACAGCGCCGGAGATCGCGCCGTACTGGACCTGCTCGAATGCCTCGCGCAGCCTGCTCGCATTGCGGTGCGCCTCAAACGCGAAGCCGGCAAGCTTGATCCCAAAGGTCGTCGGCTCGGCGTGGACGCCGTGGGTGCGTCCCACGCAGAGCGTCTGCGCATGCTCCCGCGCGCGTGCCGCAAGCACCTGCGCAAGCTCGGCGGCGACGGGCAGGATCACCTCGCCCGCGGCCTTCAGCTGCAACGCCAGCGCGGTGTCGAGCACGTCGGATGAGGTCAGGCCGAAGTGGATCCAGCGACCGGATGGGCCCGCGGAGGCGGCGAGCACGTCGACGAACGCTGCGACGTCGTGGTCGGTGACGCGCTCGCGCTCGGCGACCGCTTCCACGGTGAAGCTCGCCTGTGCAATCGCGGCCAGGTCGGCCTCGCTTGGCCCCTCGCCCTCGCCGAGCAGCCACGGCAGCTGCTCACAGGCGGCGACCTCAACCTTGCGCCAGGTCTCCATCCGGGCCTCATCTGTCCAGATCTCGCGAAGCTGCGGGCGCGTGTAGCGATCGATCACAGTGGGATTATCCTTGCTCGCGCGCGATTCTCGGATTTTCAACCGACGGAGGAGACATGCCTACCTACATCATGATGTGCACGCTGACACCTGACGGCGTCCAGACCGTGAAGAACAACCCGCGCCGGATCCTCGAGGTCAACAGCGAGGTGGAGCAGCTCGGCGCAACCGTCAAGGCCCAGTGGGCGACGCTCGGCGAGTTCGACTTCATCTCGATCGTGGAGGCGCCGGACGAGAAGACGATGGCGCGCGTCTCGCTGGAGCTGGGATCACGCGGCACCGGCCGCTACGAGACGCTGGCGGCCATACCGATGGATGAGTTCATCTCATCTCTGTGAAGGTCCTTATCGTCGGAGCCGGAGGCCGCGAGCACGCGATCGTGCGGGCGCTTGCGCGCTCGCCCCAGCGGCCGCAGCTGCT
Organism: uncultured Actinomycetota bacterium; assembly: GCA_963805565.1. Lineage (GTDB taxonomy): Bacteria > Actinomycetota > Thermoleophilia > Solirubrobacterales > Solirubrobacteraceae > Palsa-744. The sequence continues at coordinate 1,086,183 of CAWDUK010000001.1, forward strand.
GTGCGCGCCTGGCAACGCCGGCATCGCCAAGGACGCGCGGCTGCTCGACATCGGCGGCGATGACGTCGAGGGGATCGTCTCCGCGGCCCGCCGGGAAGGTGTGGACCTGGTCGTCGTGGGCCCCGAGGCGCCGCTTGTCGCGGGGCTCGTCGACGCCTGCGTGGCCGCCGGCGTGCAGGCATTCGGACCAAGCGCAGCGGCGGCGCAGCTGGAGGGGTCTAAGGCGTTTGCCAAGCGCGCGATGATCGACGCGGGCGTGCCCACCGCGGCGTTTGCCGAGGTCAGCGGCGTGCAGGAGGGCATGGCCGCGATCGAGCGCTACCCGGTCGTGATCAAGGCCGACGGGCTGGCCGCCGGCAAGGGCGTGGTGATCGCGGACAACGAGCAGGCGGCCCGCGAGGCACTGGAGGAGATGCTGATCGCCAAGCGCTTCGGCTCCCAGACGGTCGTGGTCGAGGAGCACCTCGCGGGCCAGGAGCTCTCGCTGCTGGCGCTGTGCGATGGGCAGCGGGCGGTGCCGATGGCCTCGGCGCGCGACTACAAGCGGATCTTCGACGGAGATGAGGGGCCCAACACGGGCGGCATGGGCTCCTTCTCTCCGGTGCCCGGTTACGGCGAGGCGGAGGTGGCTCAGATGGCCGCCGTCGTGCATCAGCCGATCGTGGATTTGATGCGCTCGCGCGGCACGCCCTTCCACGGCGTGCTCTACGCCGGGCTGATGCTCACCGAGCAGGGGCCGAAGGTGCTCGAGTTCAACGTCCGCTTCGGCGACCCGGAGACCCAGGCGGTGCTGCCCCGCCTGCGCTCCGATCTGCTGGATCTGCTGCTGCGCTGCACGCGCGATGGCGGGTTGGCGGGAGCAGAGCTCCAGTGGCGGCAGCAGTGGGCGGTCACGGTCGTGCTTGCAAGCGCGGGCTACCCCGCCTCCTCATCGAGCGATGACGTGATCGCCGGCGTCGAGGACGTGCCGGAGGGCGTCGAGGTCACCCACGCCGGCACCGCGATGCGGGATGGCTTGCTGGTCAGTGCCGGCGGCCGCGTGCTCAACCTGACCGCGCTTGGAGACGACTGGGAGTCCGCCCGCGAGTCCGCGTATGCTGCCGCTCAGCAGATCTCGTTTGCGGGTATGCAGTTGCGCCGCGACATCGCCGCCGTCGTCGCAGAGCAGCCCGCGAGCGTCGATCACTGAGAGATCCCACCCAGACCAAGAGAGACCCAGCTTGAGCGACTCAGGGCCGGTACCGATCAGGCTCGCCGAGAGCGAGCCCATGCAGGATGCAGAGACGCAGGCGCAGTTGGAGGAGTTCGACGTGGATGCGCCGCTGGTGGGGATCGTGATGGGCTCGGCCAGCGACATGGAGAGCATGGAAAAGGCGGCCAGCGAGCTGCAGGGCCGCGGCATCCCGCATGAGATCAACGTGATGTCTGCCCATCGCGAACCGGACACGGTCGCCCAGTACGCAAAGGCCGCCAAGTCCCGGGGCCTGCGGGTGATCATCGCCGGTGCCGGCATCTCCGCCGCGCTGCCGGGCGCGGTGGCGGCGCACACCGACCTGCCCGTGATCGGCGTGCCGCTCTCGGGGCGACTGACAGCCGCCGGCGGACTGGACGCGATCCTCTCGATCGTGCAGATGCCACCCGGCGTGCCCGTCGCGTGTGTGGGCTTGGACAACGCGCGCAACGCGGCCGTGCTGGCCGCGCAGATTCTCGGCGCCTGAGCGCTCCACGACGCCCGACCGTCCCGACGGTCGGCGTCCTGTCGGATCAAGGACCAAGACGCCACGTTCCGCAATCGGTCGGCGAGCAAGCGCCCCATCGTTGCGAACTCACAACAGCCTTGGTACGATCGCGCCCACGACATCCGAAGAAGCCCGTCGAGGTCACCCTCGCGCGAGCTGAGCACCGGGGATTTCGCGTGGACGCGCCCCGCGGCCACTGGGGCATCGTCTACTGTCCCGGCACGCCGCGCGGCCACTGCCCGCCCTTCTCGGTCAACGGCTCTCCGCGCAGCTCCGACAACGAGGCTCAACGGATCGATCACTTTGTAGCCCGATGCCCACACAAGAGCCCATGACCAACGATCACAAATTCATGCTGCGGTTCCTGGCGCCGGGTCTCAGCGCGGACGAGCTTTCGGTGTGCCTCTACGAGGCGGTCGACGACGTCTCGCTGATGGGACCGGACGAGGACGGGTCTTTCCTGGCGGAATTCGACAGGTGTGCGCCAACCCTGCCCGCTGCGGCTGCCTGTGCGCTGCGCGACCTGCTGCGCACAGTGCCGCGAGCGATCGTATTGCGGGTTGAGGCCGACGATCTGGCGAGCATGGCGGACATCGCCCGCCGCTGTGGAAGAACCGCGGAGAGCGTGCGACTGCTGGTAAACGGCAGGCGTGGTCCTGGCGGGTTTCCTCCCGCTGCGGGACGCCTGGATGCTCGCACAAGGGTTTGGCGCCTCACCGACGTAGCCGCCTGGTTCGACCAGACGCTCCGCGAGCCGATCCCAGACACCTCGGAGACCGCGTTCATTCAGGCATTTAACGACGCGCTGGAGATCAGGCGACTGGCGAGTTCCCTTGGAGGCCCTCAGCGACGCGCTGTGGCCGAAGCGCTTCCAGACGGACTGCTTGCAGCCTGAGTGCCGCAGCCGTTGCGGCACAGACTAGCGTCAGCCCATCAGCGCGAGCGGCTGCTCCAGCAGCTCGCGGATGGAGCCAAGGAACTCGGCGGCGTCGGCGCCGTAGAGGATGCGGTGGTCACAGGTGAGCGTGACGGTCATCGTGTGCCGTGCGACCAACTGTCCGTCGCGCACGACCGCGCGCTGCGCCAGCGAGCCGACTGCGAGGATCGCCGCCTGCGGCGGGTTGATCACGGCGGTGAAGGCGTCGATGCCGAACATGCCGAGGTTCGAGACGCTGAAGGTGCCGCCCGCAAGATCGGGTGGCGTGATCGTGCCGTCGCGAGCCGCAAGCGCCAGCCGCCGCGACTCGGCCGCAATGCTCCACAGCGAACCGGTGTCGGCGTCGCGCACGACGGGCACCAGCAGCGCGTCGGCCGCTGCGACCGCGACGCCGACGTTCACGCGCGGGTGCAGTTCAAAGCGGCCGTCCTTGTAGGTGCCGTTCGCACGCGGATACTCACGCAGCGCCAACGCGCACGCCTTGAGCACCATGTCGTTGAACGACGGCACCTGGCGCTCCTGGCGCTCGGCGAGACCCTTCAGCTGGGTGCGCAGCGCGACCGCCGCCTCCATGTCGATCTCGCACTGAAGCGTGAACTCGGGGATGGTTGCCTTCGCCTCGGCCATGCGACGTGCGATCAGCGACTGGGTGCGGCTGAGCTCGACGATCTCGACCTCTCCCTTGGGCGGGGCGAGCGGCGAAGGCGCCGGGCCATTTGATTGCGGAGCCGCGCCGGCCTGCAGTGCGCGCTCGACGTCCGCCTTGACGACCCGGCCGCCGGGGCCGCTGCCCGCCAGCGCAGTGAGCTCGATACCCGCTCCGGCGGCAAGCCGCCGCGCCAACGGCGAGGCCTTCACACGAGCGCCCGCGGCATCCTCTGCCTCGGCGACGGCGCCCACTGCAGCCGCCTCAGGGACGGGAGCCGACTCCACCGAAGCCTGCTCTGCCGCCGGCGCCGCGGTCCCGGTGTCCGCGCTACCCGCCTGCGAGGGCTGCTCGCCCTCCGCAAGCAGCTGGGCGATCGGCGCTCCCACCGGAAGCGTGTCGCCCTCGCCAGCAAGGATGTGCAGGGCTCCTTCCTGATCAGCTTCGTAGACCATCGAGGCCTTGTCGGTCTCGATCTCGGCCAGTTCGTCGCCGCGTTTTATCTGCGCACCCTCGGCGGCCAGCCATTTCAGGATCGTGCCCTCCTCCATCGAGTCGGAGAGGCGTGGCATGGAGATGTCGATCATGAGATTCCCAGAGTGTGCAGGACGGCCGCTTCGATGCGGTCCTCGCCGGGCATCGCAGCAAGCTCGAGGTTCTTGGCGTAGGGCAGTGGCACCTCGGCCATGCCCACGCGCTCCACGGGCGCGTCGAGATCATCGAAGCAGGCATTTTGGATCCTGGCGGCAAGCTCGGCAGTCACGCCGTAGGAGGGCCATCCCTCCTCTATGCACACCGCTCTGTTGGTCTTTGCGACCGACTCAGCAACCGTCTCGACGTCGAGCGGACGCAGCGATCTCAGGTCCACGACCTCGGCGTTCACGCCGTGCCGCTCCGCGAGTCGCTGCGCAACCGCGAGCGTCCGCACCGTCGCGTAGGAGTGCGCGATCAGTGTGATGTCGCTGCCAGGTCGGGCGATCGCGGCACGGCCGATCGGCACGACGAAGTCGGGGTCCAGGGGCACCTCTCCCTTCTCCTTGTAAATCGGCAGGTTCTCGATCACCAGCACGGGGTCATCGTCCCTGATCGCCGCCTTCAGCAGGCCCTTTGCGTCGGCCGGGCTGGCTGGAGCCACCACCTTCAGGCCGGGCGTCCCCGCGAACCAGCCCTCAAAGGACTGCGAGTGCTGTGCGGTGAGCTGGTTGCCGGCTCCGCTGGGCGTCCTGATCACAATCGGGCAGCCGACCTCGCCGCCGAACATCGCCCGGATCTTGGCGGCGTGGTTTATCACCTGGTCCATCGCCACCAACAGGAAGTTGAGGGTCATGATCTCCACGATCGGACGCTCGCCGAGCATCGCCGCGCCGACCCCGGCGCCGACGAATCCCTCCTCGGATATCGGCGTGTCGCGTACGCGGCCTGGGCCGAACTCGGCCAGCAGGCCGGCGGAGACCTTGTAGGCGCCTTCAAAGACGCCGACCTCCTCGCCCATCAGGAAGACGCGCTCGTCGCGCTGCATCTCCTCCCGCATCGCCATGCGCAGCGCCTCGCGGTAGGTCATCCGTTGCGTTCCCGTCTGCGTCTGGGTCGCGGCCGGCATCTCGGTCACCGCGCTCATCGCCCGAGTCCCGCGTCGAAGACGAGCTCCTGCTCGCCGAACGGGCTGCCGGGGCGCATGCGCGCGAACTGCACGTCGCTGCCGTGGCTGTAGACGCCCTCGGCAAGCGTCGAGAGCTCCGGTGCGGGGCTCTGCTCGGCGAAGCGCACTGCATCGGCAACCGCCTCCGCGGCGCGCTCGCGGGCCTGGTCGAGCTCGCCCTCCTCCGCGCCCATCGCGCGCAGGCTCTCGGCCACCCGCTCGATCGGGTCATGCTCCTTGTGAGCGGCGATCTCCTCGCGCGTCCTGTAGGCAAGGCCGGCGTCGGCGACCGAATGGCCGCGATAGCGGTAGGTGACCGCCTCTAGCACCGCCGGCTTGCGGTCGGTGCGCGCGATCGACAGCAGCCGCTCGGCGGCCTCGGCCACAGCATCGAGGTCGTCCCCGTCAACACGCTCGCCGTGCATGCGGAAGGCGGCAGCGCGGCGGAACGCTTCGGGCTCGGCGGAGGCGCGCTCCACGCTGGTGCCCATCCCGTACTCGTTGTTGACCACGAGGTAGACGATCGGCAGCTGCCACAGCGCGGCGAGGTTCAGCGACTCGTGCCAGGCGCCCATGTTCACCGCGCCATCGCCAAGCTCGCAGAGGACCGCGGCGGTACGCCCGCGACGCACGAGGCCGAGCGCAAGGCCGGTGGCGACCGGCAACTGGCCGGCGACGATGCCCCAGCCGCCGAGGAAGCCGCGGTCGACATCGAGCATGTGCATCGAGCCGCCGCGTCCGTGGGCGCAGCCGTCGCGGCGGCCGAACAGCTCGGCCATCACGGACTGCGGCGGAACTCCGCGGGCGAGTGCGAAGCCGTGACAGCGGTAGCCTGTGACCAGGAGGTCGTGCTCGCGCATCGCATGCACCGTCCCGACGGTCATCGCCTCCTGGCCGGAGGAGAGGTGACAGTAGCCGCCGATGCGGGCCGCCTTGTACTGACGCTCGGCCTCTTCCTCGAAGTCGCGGATCAGGCACATCTGCTCGAAGAGGGCCAGCCGAGAGGCAATCGCCTCGGCGGATACCGGCACCGCCTGGATCTCAGGCGAGGTCGGCTTGGATCTGTCACGGGTGCGCGTCGAAGGCATCGGCTCCTCAGCTTTCGAAGTAGTCGGGATGCGAGCGCTCGATGTCCGGGACCGCGGACACGACCATCTTCAGGTGCTCGCGCAGAGCGACCTCTGCCTCCTCGGGCTCACTGCGACGCACGGCGTCGACGACCACGGCGTGCTCCTCGATCATCTCGTCGATGTAGGCGGGCAGCGTCATGCTCAGCCGCCGGATGCGGTTGAGGTGGCCGCTGGCCCGCTGGGAGAGCGACCAGGCCACTCCGTGGCCGGAGAGGTCGCAGAGCGAGCGGTGCAGCTCGTCGTCGAAGAAGTAGAAGCGGGCGACATCACTGTCACGGAAGGCGTCGCGCTGACGGGCGATGATCGCGTCCAGCGCAGCGACGTCTTCCGGGCGCGCGCGCGTAGCGGCGATGCGGACTGCGGCGCCCTCAAGCGCCTCGCGCACGAACTGCGCGTCGTCGATCGCCTGGCGGCTGATGCGGCTGACGTAGGTGCCAAGCTGCGGCACGATCTCCACGAGCCGATCGTCGCGCAGCCGCACGAGCGCCTCCCTGATTGGAGTGCGGCTCACGCCCAGGCGCTCGGCCAGCTCAGTCTCCGAGAGCCGTTGCCCCGGCTCGAATTCGGCGCTGACGATCGCGTCGCGCAGGATCGCGTAGACGCGGCCTCGCGCGCGCGTATTGCCGGCGGCGCGCTCGGAGATCGAGATGCGCATGTCCTTGCTGATCGCCATTCACGCATACTTGCATACAAGTATTCGGAGCGCAAGGACCCGGCTCCACCCGGCATAACGCGTCGGACTCCTAACAGATCGTCAGAGGGATTACGATGCCCTTGCAACCGACACTGGGAGACGGGATGTTCATACGAAAGCGCCTCACCTACGCCAACGTGGTCGCCACGCTCGCGCTTCTCTTCGCGATGAGCGGCGGCGCACTTGCGGCCAGCAAATACCTCATCACCTCGACCAAACAGATCAGCCCCAAAGTCGTCAAACAGCTGAAAGGCAAGGCGGGGCCTGCCGGAGCCACCGGGAAAGAAGGGGCCCTAGGCAAAGAAGGTCCTCCCGGGAAAGACGGTGCGGAAGGGAAAGCCGGAGAACCTGGGACTGCGCGGGCCTATGCCTTCATCAACACGGCGGGCGAAGTCAGTCACGCCAAGGGGATCACGCAGGCCAACGTGACTCTCGCGGGAGGCAGCCTCTACTGCATACACGGCCTGTCGTTCACGCCGGAAAACGTAATCACGTCCGTGACGTTCCCAGAATCAAACGACCTGATTGCTAGTGGCAACGTCGGCCAGCAAGGCGCGTGCCCGACGGGCACCCAAGCCTCGATCGCGACCTACAACACGTCTGGCTCCGTCGTTCGAGGTGATGTGGAGGTACTGATCAACTGACATCTCCGTGCCCCCGCGTCGGGCGTGCAGCACCGTGTGCTCGGCGCGGGACGAGAGGGCTCGGCACCGACGAGAGGTCCTCGCTATCAAGCAGCGGCCGACGAGACTGCGGTCGGTGCCTTCTCAAACACCAGCTCCCCATCCGCCGCATCTACCTTCACGGTGTCCCCTTCCCTGAACTCCCCCTGCAGCAGCGCCAGCGCCAGCCGGTCCACGAGCTGCTTCTGGATCACGCGCCGCAGCGGCCTGGCGCCATAGGCGGGGTCGTAGCCGAGGTCGCCCAGCAGCTGCTTGGCGGCATCGCTCAGCAGCACCTCCACGCCGCGCTCGCGTACGCGCTCGATCAGGAGGTGGGCCTGCAGGTCGACGATCTCCGAGATCTGCTCTCGGGTCAATGGGTGGAAGCGGACGATGTCGTCGAGGCGGTTGATGAACTCGGGCTTGAAGTGGGAGAGCAGCGCAGCGCGGACCTCGGCGTCTGAGACCTTGTCCTCGCTTGCGCCCGCCGGCCCCACCGGGATGTTCGAGGTCATGATCAGCACCGTGTTCTTGAAATCCACAGTCCGACCCTGGCCATCAGTCAGGCGGCCGTCGTCCATCACCTGCAGCAAGGTGTTGAACACGTCGCCGTGGGCCTTCTCGATCTCGTCCAGCAGCACGACCGAGTAGGGGCGGCGGCGGACCGCCTCGGTGAGCTGGCCGCCCTCCTCGTAGCCGACGTAGCCGGGCGGGGCGCCGATCAGGCGCGAGACGGCGTGGCGCTCCATGTACTCGGACATGTCGATTCTGATCATCGCGTCCTGGGAGTCGAACATGAACTCCGCCAGCGCGCGCGCGAGCTCTGTCTTGCCCACGCCGGTTGGGCCGAGGAACAGGAAGGTGCCAATCGGGCGATTGGGGTCCTGCAGGCCGGCGCGGGAGCGGCGCAGCGCGGTGGCCACGGCCTCGACCGCCTCGTCCTGGCCGATCACCCTTTCGTGCAGCCGCTGCTCCATGTGGATCAGCTTCTCGACTTCGCCCTCCAGCAGGCGGGTGACCGGGATGCCCGTCCAGCGCGCGACCACCTCCGCGACGTCGTCCGCGTCGACCTCCTCCTTCAAGAACACCGGCGCCGCAGGCTTGCCGTCGGGCGACTCCTGCTCGCCGCCGCCCTCCAGCGCCGCGATCTGCTTCTCAAGCTCCGGGATCTCGCCGTAGCGCAATTCGGCAGCGCGCTGCAGGTCGGAGACGCGTTCGGCGCGCTCGAGCTCGGTCTTGGCCTCCTCCAGCCGCGCCTTCGTCTCGCTTGCGCCCCTGATCGCGTCCTTCTCGGCCTGCCACTGGGCCTTCATCGCGTCCGAGCGCTCGCGCAGCTCCGCCAGCTCGCGCTCGATCGCCTCGCGGCGCTGCGCGGAAGCCTCGTCGGTCTCGCGCGCAAGCGACGTGCGCTCGATCTCAAGCTGCATCACACGGCGGTCGACCTCGTCGATCTCGGTCGGCAGCGAGTCGATCTCGATCCGCAGCCGCGAGGCCGCCTCGTCGATCAGGTCGATCGCCTTGTCGGGCAGGAAGCGGTCTGCGATGTAGCGGTCAGAGAGGGTCGCCGCGGCGATCAGCGCGTTGTCCTGGATGCGAACCTGGTGGTGGACTTCGTAGCGCTCCTTCAGCCCGCGCAGGATCGCGATCGTGTCGGTGACCGAGGGCTCGCCGACCATCACCGGCTGGAAACGGCGCTCCAGCGCGGCGTCCTTCTCGATGTGCTTTCTGTACTCATCCAGCGTCGTGGCGCCGACCGCACGCAATTCGCCGCGTGCGAGCATCGGCTTGAGCAGGTTGGCGGCGTCCACCGCGCCTTCGGCGGCGCCCGCGCCCACGATCGTGTGAAGCTCGTCCAGGAAGAGGATCACAGTGCCCTGGGCCTCGGAAACCTCCTTCAGCACGGCCTTCAGGCGGTCCTCGAACTCGCCCCTGTACTTGGCGCCCGCGATCAGCGAGCCGATGTCGAGCGCGATCACGCGGCGGTCTCTCAGCGACTCGGGCACATCGCCGGAGACGATCCGCTGCGCCAGGCCCTCGACGATCGCGGTCTTGCCCACCCCAGGCTCGCCGATCAGCACGGGATTGTTCTTGGTGCGGCGGGAGAGCACCTGGATCACGCGCCGGATCTCCTCGTCGCGGCCGATCACCGGGTCGAGCTTGCCTTCCTCGGCCACCTTGGTCAGGTCACGGCCGTAGCGCTCCAGCGCCTGGTACTTGTCCTCGGGGTTCTGGTCTGTGACCTTGTGCGGGCCGCGCACCTCGGCGATCGCCTTCAGCAATGGCTCCTTGCCGGCGCCGCCCGCGCGCAGCGGGTCGCCGGGAGTGCCCTTGCTCTGCGCAAGCGCTAGCAGCAGATGCTCGGTGGATACGTACTCGTCGCCCAGCTCCCGAGCCTCGGCTTCCGCAGCCTGCAGCACCGCGACGAGCTCCGAGGAGGGGCCGACGGGCTCGGTGGAGGCGGCCTGGCCGGACCCTCCGGCCAGCGTGGGCTGCGCGTCCAGCGCGGCGCCGATCTGGGAGCGCAGCGCGCCGACGTTCACGCCGAGCTTGTTCAGCACGGGCAGCACGACGCCGCTGTCGCTCTCAAGCAGGACCGCCAGCAGGTGCGCAGGGGTGGCCTGCGGGTTGCGCCGCTCCTGGGCCAGGCGCATCGCGGCTGCCAGCGCCTCCTGAGCCTTGATCGTGAACCTGTCAGCCTGCATCGCCACCTCCCATTCGATCCCGGCGCCGGTTGATGGGCAGCCGCCCGGCCCAGCGGCGCGCCTGGGAGGCCAGCACAACCTCCCTGCCCGGCTGGCCCGGGTCTGAGTAAGGCACCAGCTCAGCCCTGAAGGAGCGCCGCACCGCCTCAAGCTCCTGCGCCAGCTTCACCTCGGCGGCCAGCGCCTGGGTCTCGAGCTCCTCGATCCGCCGGTTCATCTCCTGCACCTCCGACTCGAGCGCCAGCACGCGCTCGACCCCGGCGAGGTTGAGGCCGAGCTCGGCCGTCATCTCCTGGATTCGCCGCAGCCGCTCGACGTCGCGCTGCGAGTAGAGGCGGGTGCCCTTCGGGGAGCGCTTCGGGGTGATCAGGCCGCGCGCCTCGTAGGTGCGAAGCGTCTGCGGATGCATGTTCGCAAGCTCGGCCGCGACGGAGATCATGAAGACGCCGCGATCGGTCGCCACGCGGATGCGCGCGACCTCGGCCGATCCGGCGATGCCGTGCTCAAGACGGTGATCGGGCCCATGCGCGCTCATCACGCCACCCCTTCGAACAGTCGCGCCCGCGGGTTGCCGTCAAGCACGTGTGAGAGCGCATCGACGGCCTGCTGCTGCTCGTTGGTCAGCTTGCTTGGGACTTCGATCACGAAGCGATAGTGGATGTCGCCGCGCTGATCGCTCCCGGCCTTCGGCGGCCCCTCGCCGCGCAGGCGCTGGATGGTGCCGTGCTTGGTGCCCGGCGGCACGCGCAGCGTCTTGCGTCCGTCGAGCGTGGGCACCTCGACCTCGGCGCCGAGCAGCGCCTCGGGCACCGTCAGCGGCACCTCCACCTCCAGGTGCTCGCCCTTGCGCTTGAAGATGGGGGAGGGCGTGACGTGGGTCAGCACGAAGAGGTCGCCGGCCGGGCCGCCGCGGCGCCCCGGTTCGCCCTTGCCGGCGAGGCGGATGCGCCCGCCGTCCTTGACGCCGGCGGGGATGTTGACGCGGTAGCGCTTGACCGTCCGCACCGACCCCGCGCCCTTGCAGGTCGGGCAGGGGTCTTCGATCACCGTGCCCGCGCCGCCGCAGCGCGAGCAGGGCTGGGAGATCGAGAACATGCCCTGGCCCTCGGTCTCGATGCCGCGCCCTTCGCAGCGCGGGCACACCTTCGGCGTGGTGCCCGGCTTGGCGCCCGTGCCGTGGCAGGTGGGGCAGGTGCCGCTGGTGGGCACCGACAGCGAGATCTGCGCGCCGTGGATCGCCTGGTCGAAGGAGATCTGCACCTCCGCTTCCAGGTCTCGGCCGCGCTGCGCCTGCTGGCGCGCGCGCCGTCCCCGACCGCCCCCGCCTCCGCCTCCGAAGAGGTTGGAGAGGATGTCGCCCATGCTGCCGGAATCGAAATCGAAACCACCGGCGAAGCCGCCCGGGCCGCCGGCGCCGCCCATGCCGCCGCCGGTCGCGAACGGGCCGGTACCCGCGTCGTACTGCTTGCGCTTGTCGGGGTCGCCCAGCACGTCGTGCGCCTGGGAGATCTCCTTGAAGCGCGCTTCGGCGTCCTTGTTGCCGGCGTTGCGATCGGGATGGTGCTTGCGCGCCAGCTTGCGGTACGCCTTCTTGATCTCCTCCTGAGAGGCGTTCTGGGCGACACCGAGCGTGGCGTAGTAGTCGGGACGTGCGGCCATCGTTCCTCCGCGCCTACGCCGCCACGAGCACCCGCGCCGGCCGGATCACCTCATCGCCCATCCGGTAGCCGGGCTGGTAGACCTCGGCCACCAGACCCCCGTCGACGCCGTCGACCGGCTGCTGGGCCATCGCCTCGTGCTCTGTAGGATCAAAGCGCTCCCCCTTCGGCGAGAAGGACTCGATCCCGGCCCGTGCCAACGCAGCATGCAGCTCGCCCCGCACGAGCTTGACGCCGTCGAGCAGCGGGTCTTCCTCGGCTGCCGCCTCAAGCGCGCGGTCGAGGTTGTCCAGGGCGGGCAACAGCTCGCGTGCGAGCTTGGCAGCGCCCTTCCTCTGCGCGGCCAGCGACTCCTTGGCAACTCGCTTGCGGTAGTTCTCGAAGTCGGCCTGCGTGCGCTGGGCCAGCGCGAGGTACTCATCGCGCTTGGCCAGCGCCTGCACGAGCTCCTCGACGTCGCCCTGGAGCGCATCGCGCTCGGGCTCAGATCCGCCGCCGTGCTCCTGGTCCGCTGCGCCTGCCACTCCCTGCGCCGCCGCTGACGCATCGTGCGCCGCTGCCGGCGCATCCTGCGATGCGCCGGCGGGACGCTCTGCGCGATCCTCGATCTGCTGCTCTGTATCTGACATCGATCAGCCCTTCGGGTCCTCGACCACCTCGGCGTCGACGACGTCCTCCTCTTCGGAGGGCTCGCCTGCGCCGGAGGCTCCATCGGCAGCGCCCGCGTCGGGCCCACCAGCAGCCGCGGCCTGTTCCTGGGCGTGCTGGTACATCGCCTCGGAGACCGCGTGGAAGGCGCTCTGCAGCGCCTCGGTCTTGGCAGCGATCGCCTGCGGGTCCTCGCTCGTGAGCGACTCGCGCACGTCCTTGATCGCGGCCTCGATCTGCTGCTTTGAGTCGGCGTCGACCTGGTCGCCGAGCTCGGTCAGCTGGCGCTCGGCCTGGTAGGCGGCGTTCTCAGCGTTGTTGCGTGCCTCCGCGAGCTCGCGCGCCTTGCGGTCCTCCTCGGCGTGGGACTCGGCGTCTGTGACCATCCGCTTGATCTCGTCCTCGGAGAGCCCGGAACCGGCCTTGATCTCGATCTTCTGCTCCTTGCCGGTGCCGAGGTCCTTGGCGGAGACGTTGAGGATGCCGTTGGCGTCGATGTCGAAGGCGACCTCGATCTGCGGGATGCCGCGCGGCGCCGGCGGGATGCCGGTGAGCTGGAACTTCCCCAGCGACTTGTTGTAAGCCGCCATCTCGCGCTCGCCCTGCAGCACGTGGATCTCCACCGAGGGCTGGTTGTCCTCGGCGGTGGAGAAGACCTCCGCCTTGCGCGTCGGGATCGTCGTGTTGCGCTCGATCAACCGCGTCATCACGCCGCCCTTGGTCTCGATGCCCAGCGTGAGTGGGGTCACGTCGAGCAGCAGCACGTCCTTGACGTCGCCAGCCAGCACGCCGGCCTGGATCGCGGCGCCGACGGCGACCACCTCGTCGGGGTTGACCCCGCGATGCGGCTCCTTGCCGGTCAGCTCCTTGACCTTCTCCTGCACAGCGGGCATGCGGGTCATGCCGCCGACGAGCACGACGTGGTCGATGTTGGCGGCGCCCTTGTCCTTGGCGTCGTCGAGTGCCTGGCGCACCGGCGCCACCACGCGGTCGAGCAGAGCGCTCGTCAGTTCGGAGAGCTTGGCGCGCGTCAGTCGCGTGTCGAGGTGCTTGGGGCCGCTGGCATCCGCGGTGATGAAGGGCAGGTTGATCTGCGTCTCCTGGGTGGTGGAGAGCTCGATCTTCGCCTTCTCGGCCGCCTCGTAGAGCCGCTGCAGAGCCATCGGGTCCGCGGCCAGGTCGATGCCCTTGTCGCGCTTGAAGTCCGCGACCAGCCAGTCGACGATCGCCTTGTCGAAGTTATCGCCGCCGAGGTGGTTATCCCCCGCGGTCGACTTGACCTCGAAGACGCCGTCGCCGATCTCCAGCACCGAGACGTCGAAGGTGCCGCCGCCGAGGTCGAAGACGAGGATCGTCTGGTCGTGCTCCTTGTCCAGCCCGTACGCAAGCGAGGCCGCGGTGGGCTCGTTGATGATGCGCTTGACGTCCAGGCCGGCGATCTTGCCGGCGTCCTTGGTGGCCTGGCGCTGATCGTCATTGAAGTAGGCGGGGACCGTAATCACCGCCGAGTCGACAGTCTCGCCCAGGTACGCTTCCGCGTCCGCCTTGAGCTTCTGCAGGATCATCGCGGAGATCTGCGGCGGGGAGTACTGCTCGCCGTCTGCTTCCACGCGCGCGTCGCCGTTGGGGCCGGAGACGACCTTGTAGGGGACGATCGACTCCTCCTCGCGAACCTCGCCCTCCTTGCGGCCCATGAAGCGCTTGATGGAGAAGATCGTGTTCTGCGGGTTGGTGACCGCCTGCCGCTTGGCGACTGTGCCGACGAGGCGCTCGCCGGAGGAGGCGAACGCGACGACCGAGGGGGTGGTGCGGCCGCCCTCGGCGTTCTCGATCACCGTCGGCTCGCCGCCCTCGAGCACGGCCATGCACGAGTTCGTGGTGCCGAGATCGATGCCTATGGTCTTGGCCATGATTGGAGGGGCTCCTTCGTGTCGATGAGATCTCGCCGGCCGTTGTGCAGGGCTCTGCGGAGCCCTTCGACCGCTTCCGGGTCCGCGTCCGGCGGCACCCTACGAGATCGTCGCTTTACAAATCTGAGTGCCAGTATGACAGATCTTCACGGGCCTTCCACCCCCAGGCCGCGCAGCGCGAGCTCGAAGCTCCAGGCGCCGATCGGGATCGTCCAGCGCGTCGCCGAGCAGCTCGCGCAGGCGCCCCAGGCGGTAGCGGACGGTCTGTCGGTGCACGTGCAGCTCCGCCGCGGCGGCTGGGACGTTGCCACCGTGGCGCAACCATGCAAGCAGCGTCTGCTCCAGACGCTCGCGCGATCGCGGCGCCAGCGCCTGGAGCGGCAGGAGGCTGCGCGCGGCCAGCTCTGCGGTCAGCGACGGGTCGCGGTGCAGCATCAGCGTCAGCAGATGCTCTGAAGCGATGGTCAGCCCCTCGGCGGGCAGGATGCCGGCACGCCGAAGCGCGAGCGCTGCCCGTGCGCGCGCATAGCTGACTGGAGCCTCGCTCAGGGTGCTCGTCGGTCCGAGTGCGGCCAGCATCCCGTCCCGGCCGCCGATCCGCTCCACGGCCGACCGCACGTCGCGCGTCCGGCGTGCGCCCGTGCCCGGCACCAGCACGCATGCGGTCTCATCCAACTGCGTGCCGATCGCTCCTCCGCCGATCAACGTGCTCAGGCGGCTCACGTCGGGGCACTCGCACGCGAGCACGGCAAGGCTTTCCGGCAGCTTCCAGCCCGCGTCATGCGCAGCCGCGCCGAGGTCGAGATCGGCGGCGGCCTGCTCTTCCACCAACAGCCGCACGAGGCGGCGGCGGCGGCGCTCCCGCTCGCCCGCGAGCTCGGCCTGCGCCTGGGCGTAGCCCTCGACGGAAGTCGCGGAGACCTGATCGATGTAGGCGAAGATCGACTCCGCCAGCAGCGAGACCGTCTCGGCGTCGGCGCCCTGCTCGCGTGCGAGCACCGAAAGCCGCCGCCAGGAGAGCCGCGCGCCGAGGCGATAGGCGGCCTGCAGCGCGTCGAGGGTTCTGCCGGAGCGGTGCTCGCCGCGCCCCAGCTCGCGATACACCTCGCGGCTGGCCGCCGAGACCTCGCCCGGGCGGCCGATCAGGTCCACGAACTGCTGCAGCGAGCGACGTACTCCTGCTCGCAGGCCGCGGCCGAAGGCGCCCTCGAGCGGTCGGCGGTACTCGGGCACCGCCTCGCCGACCGCCACGATCACCTCGTCGGCAAGCGCGGGCAGCGCGGGCTCCAGCGCCGCGGCCAGCTCGCGCTGCAGAAGCTCCCAGGGACGATCCGCGGCCGAAGGCGCCCGCGCAGGCTCAGCCGGCTTGCTCTTTTGTTGCAACGTCACAAGAAATCAGCCATAGATAGTCGCAGAACTGATGAAAAACGGTCGATTGCATCGCCTACGCTCAAAGTGTGACGCGCTTGGAGCGCAACGCCAACATCGCCGCGGTCGTACTGCCGTTCCTGGCCGTGATCGCCGCCGGCGTGCTGCTCTGGCACCACTTCCTCGGGGCAAGCGACCTCGCGATCTTCGCGGTCATGTACATGCTGACGGCGATCGGCATCACGGTCGGCTTCCACCGGCTGCTCACCCACAGGGCCTTCAAGACCCACCGAATCACTCGCTACCTGCTCGCGATCCTCGGCTCCATGGCAGTCCAGGGACCTGCGATCGACTGGGTGGCCGATCACCGCAAGCACCACACCTTCACCGACGAGGATGGCGATCCCCACAGCCCGCATGCGGGCCAGGGCGCCGGCCTGACAGGCATGCTGCGCGGCCTCTGGCATGCGCACGTCGGCTGGCTGTTCAGCACCCACGGCCAGGCATCCTCCAAACGCTTCGCGCGCGATCTGCTCGAGGACCCGACCATGCGTGCCCTCAACCGCGCCTTTCCAGTGCTGGTGCTGGCCAGCCTGCTGATCCCGTTCCTGCTCGGCCTCGGCCTGAGCGGCGGATCTCTGACGGCCGCACTGGCGGCGCTGCTTTGGGGCGGCCTGGTGAGGATCTTCCTCGTGCATCACGTGACCTGGAGCATCAACTCGATCTGCCACTTCTTCGGCCGCCGCCGCTTCCCCCTCGACGACCACTCCACGAACGTCTTCTGGCTGGCGCTGCCCTCGCTTGGCGAGGCCTGGCATCACAACCACCACGCATTCCCTCGCTCGGCCTTCCACGGTCTGCGCTGGTGGGAGCTTGACCCCTCCGGCTGGCTGATCCTCGCAATGGCGAAGATCGGCTTGGCATGGGACGTCGTCAGAGTCAGCAGCGAGAGCCAGCGAGAGAAGATCACATCCGCGGCTTAGTGAGCATCTTAAAAATTCCGATCACGATCTCGGCGTCGGTTTTCGGCGTCAAATGCAAGATTGAAGTCGCCAGTGGCCAGATGCTTGGCAGCGCGACTGAAATCGAATACGAAAACAACACCACCAGCACCATCGTCGTGAAGAGCAAAGTCACGAAAATCGCCTCTGAAATCAAGGAATCAAACAGCACTTCGCTGTGCGGCACAGCGGGCGAAAAAAGCACGAGCGGCACATTGACGGGTAACGTCGAAATATCGCTCCCAGGCGGGACCATCCAAGTCAAATAGTGCTATGAAAGCCGCCACTGCGTACTGTAGGTTCGGTTGAGAAGCCGTGGCGGGCCGCAGCCCTGCGGCCCGCCAACACCGCACCAGAATGGTAAACAGCCATTCGGGCTAAGGAGCCTCGGCAATCCCCTGAGAAGGTCGAGCAGGCACCGCCTTGGCCGCGCGCATGCTGGGGCATGCGCGCGCCAAGGTGCACCTGCCACACGCCGGCGTCCGGGCATGGCAGGTGCGCCGCCCGTGCCGCAGCAGGTTGACGTGCAGCTCGAGCTCCTTGCCGGGCGGCGTGATCGCCAGCATCTGATCGTGCAGCTCCTCGAACCCCGCGCCAGGGCGCAGCAGCTCTAGGCGCATCGCCACGCGTGAGACGTGGGTGTCCACAGGCACGTCCCGCAGCCCCCAGGCGAACAGCAGCACGCAGGCCGCGGTCTTGCGGCCCACGCCGGGCAACGAGGTGAGATAGTCGCGCGCCTGCTGCAGCGTCACCTTGCGCAGCCACTCAAGCGAGAGTGGATCGGAGGGCGCTGGCGCCGAGACCGCAATCGCGTTTAGGATCGCCTTGATCCTGGCCGACTTCACCTTCGAGATGCCACCCGGCCTGATCGCCTCCTCGATCACCTCCACCTTCGCTTTGCGCACCGCCTCCCACGTGGGCAAGCGCTGTCGCAGCCGCAGGTACGCGACGTCGCGGTTGCGGTCGTTCGTGCTCTGCGAGAGGACCGTGAGCACCAGCTCAGCGAGCGGATCGCCATGTGGGGCCATCAGCGGCACGCCATAGATCTCAGCGAGACGCTCCGCGACGGCGCGCACCCGGCGGGGCGTCGGCGGGCGCCACTGCGAACGAGAGACTCCTTGGACAGCGGTAGGCACAGGCACACGCTAGCGGCGCATACCTCTGCGAGCTCACACGCCCTGCTGCGGCATCTCAACCGGTCGTGGTCCGTATCCTCGGCAAGTGCAGATCTCCAGCCCCGACCGCCTAGGCAACCCCGCCGCGAGTGCCCCGACAACGGCATTCCGTCCACCCAGCAGCCCGGGCGGCTCCCGCAAGGTGCCGGCTTCGGCGTGCGGCCTCGCGCTGGCGATCCCGCTTTCGATCGCCTACCTGGTGATCGCCCCGCCGAGCGGTGACCTCGCCGCCGCCACCTACCGCTCCGACCTGTTCACTCGCGCCGGCTTCATCATCTGGGACAACGGCTGGTATGCGGGACACGCGCTGCCGGCCTACTCGTTGCTGGCGCCCGCCCTCGGCGCTTGGCTGGGCGTGCGCGTCCTGCTCGCGCTCAGTGCGCTTGCCGCTGCCGCAATGTTCGGGTTGCTTGCCCAGCGCGCACTGCCGCCGTCCTCGGCGCGCGCCGCAACGCTGGCGTTCGCCTTCGGCTTCTGCGCCGAGCTGCCATCGGGCCGCGTGCCCTACGACCTCGGCATCGCAATCGCGCTTGCGGCGGCGCTGGCGATCGCCGCCGCGCATCACTGCGGCGGCGATCGCCTTGCACGCAGACGCTGGGTCTTGGCGCTGACGGCGGCGATCGTCCTTTCGATCGTCACCTCGGCCGCGAGCCCGGTCGCCGGTGCCTTTCTCGCCCTGGCGGGCGTCGCGGTCGCGCTGTCCGCGCGCGTCGGCGGACCTGTGGAGAGCACTGGGCGCCGCAGAAGCTCGGCGCCCGGCATTCTGGCCGCCCTTGCAGCACTGGCCAGCATCCTGCTGCTCGCGATCGCCTTCCCGGAGGGCGGCTATGAGCCGTTCGCCGATGGCGCGTTCTGGCCCGAGCTACTCGCCGCGATCGCAATTGCCGCGCTGCTGCCACTCGGGGACCTCAGCCCCGCCGGCAGGAGGACGCTGCGGATCGCCGCCTGCCTCTACGGGCTCGCGCTCATTGTCAGCTTCGCCATCCACACGCCGATGGGTGGCAACGTAGTTCGGCTGGGAGCAATGTTCGGGCCGCCGATCCTCCTCGGCATGCTCTGGAGCGGCGCCGGTGTCTCGATCAGGCGTCGGGCGAATGCAGGGCGGCTCGTGCTGGTGGCGCTCGCGCCACTGCTGCTCTACTGGCAGCTTGCAACCGCGATCGACGACCAGGTCGCGTTGGCGGGAGATCCCACGGTCCACGCCTCCTTCTACGCGCCTCTGAGAGGCGAGCTGCTGCGGCTCTCACGCGGGGCGGGCGGGCATGGGGCGGGCGGGCATCCAATCAGGGTCGAGGTGCCGATGACCAACGCCCATTGGGAATCCGTGTACCTCCCGGGCGGCTCGATCTCGATCGCCAGGGGCTGGGAGCGCCAGCTCGACACCCGCTATGACGCCCTCTTCTACGGCGACCGGTTGAGCAGGAGCACCTACCGGCACTGGCTGAACGAAAACGCCATTGCCTACGTGGCGCTGCCAGCCGCCAAGCTCGACTCCGCCGGCCAGGAAGAGAAGCGCCTGATCGAGGGCGATCTGCCGTACCTCGCGCAGGTCTGGCACAGCTCCCGGTGGCGCCTTTTCGCGGTCCACAACGCAACGCCGCTGGTGCAGCCCCCGGCGCAGATGCTCCAGATCGGCGCCGACTCGTTCACGCTGCAGGCGCCGCGCCCCGGCAGCTACGAGGTGCGGCTGCACTGGACTCCCTACTGGGCTCTCGCCTCCCCGGCAGCCGGTTGCGTCTCGGCAGCCCACGGTGGCTTCACTGAGGTGCAGGCGCGCCGCGCGGGCACGATTCGCGTCAAAATCCAGTTCGCCCTGGATCGCGTCTTCTCGCACGGCCCGCGTTGTACAAGTTGATGCGCCGCGGCCGCAGGGCCATGCACTAGCCTTTGCTCGCGATGGACGCCCAGCCCCGCGTTCTGCGGACACGGTCCCTCACGCTGCGGGGACTGCAGGCGCGCCTGCTGCCCAACGGCTGGCTCGACGTGCTGCGCCAGATCGCGCTCTTCGGCGCCGCCTACCTCTGCTACAGCGCGGTCCGCGGCATGGCCGAGGTACAGACGGCCGTCGCCTTCGACCACACGCGCGAGGTGATCCAGCTAGAGCGGACGCTGCACATATTCGTCGAGCCCTCGATCCAGGCCTGGGCGATGGGCAGCCACGCGCTGATCGACATCGCCAGCTGGCTCTACGTCAACGCACAGACGACGGTGACGATCGCTGCTCTGGCCTACATCTACCTGCGCCACAACCGCTCCTTCTACTTCGTGCGCAACATGCTGATGATCTCGATGGCGATCGCGCTGATCGGCTACGCGGTCTTTCCCACCGCGCCGCCGCGGTTCATGCCGGAATGGGGTTTCGTGGACACCGTCGCCTCGCTCGCCGGCACGCACGTCGGGCATGAAACCGCCTCGATGAGCGCCCTCTTCAACCCGTATGCGGCCGTGCCCTCCATGCACGTCGCGTTCGCGGTGATGATCGGCTGGCGGCTGGTGGGTCTGGTGAAGCTGAAGATCGCGAAGGTGGCGTGGGCGCTGTATCCGTTCCTGATCGCCTTCGTGATCGTCGCGACCGCCAACCACTTCATCTTCGATGCGCTGCTGGGCGTGGTGACCGCCGGCATCTCGGCGTTCGCGGCGCACGGTCTGGCGCGGTTGCGGCCGGTTGCCTGGCGCTTCTCGAACACGCCTGCGCAGGCGAACGGATAACGTGAGCAGCGATGGCTGATAGTCCCCGCACACAGCCTCAGCGCAGCGCGACGCCGCGACGGCGCCGCGGCAGCGCCCACCGGGAGCGTCCGCTGAGCGGCGGTGCCCGCACGCCTCTGATCGCGCCGGAGCGGCGCGAGATGGTGCGCAACCGGCTGATCGAGTCGCGCCTCACTCCGAACGCGATCTCGCTCACCGGCCTGGTGCTGAACGTGATCGCGGCTGTGCTGGTGTGGGAACGGCTGTTCTTCCTTGGTGGGGTCTCGTTCATCGTCGGCTCGATCATGGACACGCTCGACGGGCGCTACTCGCGGATGTCGGGCAAGGGCACCCCCTTCGGCGCGTTCCTGGATTCGACGCTCGACCGGATCGAGGAGGGGATCGTGCTGACCGCCGTCGCGGCGGTGTTTGCCGCCGAAGGCCGCTCTGGCGCAGCGGCCGCGGTCGTGGTCGCGGTGCTCGCCTCGCTGATGGTCTCCTACACCCGCGCTCGCGCCGAGGCGCTGGGCGTGGAATGCAAGGTGGGGCTGGCGACCCGGCCGGTGCGCGTGGTGATCCTCTCGATCGGGCTGGTCTTTGCGCGTGGCGCGTCGATTGCGCACTTCAGCCTGCTTGCGCCCGCCGTCTACGTGCTCGCGGCGCTCAGCGTCGTGACGGTCCTGCAACGGATCTGGCACGTGCGCAAGGCGCTGCGCTGAGCCGCCCGCGGCAGCGCTGCGGCCAAGCACGCGTCACCTCGCGCGAGCGGCGGGGTACTCTCCAAAGTTCATCGACCAAGGAATTCTTCAAGTGAGCGCACAGCAGAGCAATGGCAGGGCGTCGGCCAACGGCGCCGCCACCAACGCCGCGGCACGCTATGCCGAGGACAAAGTCAGGGTCGCGATCATCGGCGTGGGCAACTGCGCCTCCTCCTTCGTGCAGGGCGTGCACTACTACGCCGACGCCGACCCGGACCAGCGGGTTCCCGGCCTGATGCACGTCGATCTCGGCGGCTACCACGTCAGAGACATCGAGTTCACAGCCGCCTTCGACATCGACCGCACCAAGGTGGGCAAGGACCTTGGCCAGGCAATCTGGGCCGGCCAGAACAACACGATCAAGTTCGCGAAGGTGCCGAAAAACTTGGGCGTTCCCGTCTACCGCGGCATGACCCACGACGGCCTTGGCAAGTATCTCAAGGAGAAGATCGTCAAGGCGCCGGGAGAGACCGCGGACATCGTCAAAATCCTGCAGGACACCCACACCGACGTGGTGGTCTCCTATCTGCCCGTCGGCTCCGAGCAGGCGACCAAGTGGTATGTGGAGCAGGTGCTTGAGGCCGGCTGCGGCTTCGTCAACTGCATCCCCGTCTTCATCGCCCGCGAGGACTACTGGGACCGGCGTTTCAAGAAGGCGAAACTGCCGATTGTCGGCGATGACATCAAGTCGCAGGTCGGCGCGACGATCGTGCACCGCACGCTGGCGCGCCTGTTCGACGACCGTGGCGTGGCGATCCAGCGCACCTCGCAGCTGAACGTCGGCGGCAACATGGACTTCTACAACATGCTCGAGCGCGAGCGGCTGGAGTCAAAGAAGATCTCCAAGACCAACGCCGTGACTTCGATCATGGACGAGGTGCTGCCAGCGGGCGATGTCTACATCGGCCCTTCCGACTATGTGCCGTGGCTGACCGACCGCAAGTGGGCGCACATCCGCGTCGAGGGCCAGGCATTCGGCGACGTGCCGCTGAACGTGGAGCTCAAGCTCGAGGTGTGGGACTCGCCCAACTCGGCGGGGATCGTGATCGACGCGGTGCGCTGCTGCAAGCTCGCGCTCAACCACGGCGTCGGCGGGCAGCTCGACGGGCCCAGCTCCTACCTGATGAAGTCGCCGCACAATCAGCGCGAGGACCACCTCGCCAGGGCCGATACCGAGAAGTTCATCGCCAAATACGCGCGGCAGGCGCCTGCCGCTCCCGCGGGCAAGGCCGCGCCAGCCAAACGTGCCGCAGCGAAGCGCAGGACACCCGCCAAGCGCGCTGCGGCAAGCCACGGCTGAGAGGACCCATCACGGTTCGAGCATGAGCGCGAGAATCGGCGCGGGAATCGCGCGTGCGCGTCCCTCGCTGTCCAGGACAGAGCGAGTGGCGAGCACCGCGACACCGTCATAGGCGGTCATCGCGGTGCGTGCGTCCCGCCTCCAGGCACCGTCGACGTACTTGCTCTCAAAGGGCACGCCTCCCATCCATCCACCGACGAAGTCGATCTCCTTCCGAGACGGCGTCGACTGGTACATGACACTGTCAAAGCGAGGGTATGAACCGGACTCGGCGCGCTCCCGAGCACGGAGGAGGCTGAGCCCAACCTGCTGCTCGCTCAGCTTCGAAAGGTCGGGCTCAGGGGTCACATCGGGGTTTCGCAGATGCGCAATTCGCGCCAGCAGAGGATCCGCGAAGTAAATCTTGCTTTGCGAGCGCAGATTTGGCGCCCGGTGCGAAGGGTCGTATTGATGGCATGGCCACAGCAGGAACGCGTCCTCCAACTCTCTCAGGCGCTTGGCGGCGGTCGGCGCGCTGGAGCGGATCTCGCCCGCAAGACGTCCCACGTTCAGCGGCGCACCCATCCGCACGGCGAGCTCGGAGAGCAACGCCTGGGTCTGGCCGGCAGCGAACTCCGCGCTTCTGATCGCCTCGCCGTGAATGACATGCCAGAGCGAGTCGATGAAACCGGGGCCTACGTCGCCGTGCTTGAGGTACTGCTCCACCGCGCGGGGAAAGCCCCCGATCCGGAGATAGATCTCCCACGCGTCAATCAAGTCGTTGCACCACGGATGCAGTTGATCGGCAACCGCGTCAGCCGAGTCGTGCTGAAAGTCTTTCGGACGTACGCGCGGAGTGGACGGAAGCCCGATCCCCAACGCGCGGCAGAGATCGCCGAAGCTCATAGGCAGCAACACGCGGTCGGAGCTCTCGACCTCCCCGCGTCGTCCGGCGAGCGCCTTGATCGCATCGTCGAGCCCGCGCATGGAAGACCCGGTGAGGACGACACAGTCCTCACCGAACGGATCGTTGTCTCGCAGCCACTTGATGCGGCTCGGCCAATCGCCCTTCACCGCCGTGACCTCGTCGAGGAACCAATAGCGGGACTGCGCCACTCCGCGTGTCGAGATCCGGCGACCCCGGTCCACGAGCTGCCCGATCTCCGCGTCGCGCCAGCCATCGCAGGCAGCGTGGATGATCCTTCGGGGATCGACACCCGAGCCGATCAGACGTGAGATCGTCCGCTTGATCTCAACGGTCTTGCCTACTCGTCGGGGACCGCGCAGGATGTAGAGGCCACCTGGCTGAAGATCGTCGAGCGCGTTCGGCTCATGCCTGAACGGCGCCTCGGAGGCGCGCCTGAGGTCAGGGTCGTCGAGCTCCCATCCGCGTGCCCCTCGCCACCATGGATTCGTCTTGTTGAGGGCTGCGTCGAGGTCGCCTGGCTTCATAATCTGTCTTTCACATCTACTTATGCATACATTCTCTAAAGCAAGCTTTAGAAAAAGTATAATATGCGTGCGGCAGAACACGCGATAATCAGCCTGTGGCCGGACCATTCTTCGCCCTCGTCCATGTCACCCCGTTCCCCTGGGAGGTCGAAAGCGCGGTCAACGCCCACATCCGCGACCTCTGCGCTGAGCTCTCCGCGCGTGGCCATCGCGTCCTGATACTGGCGCCCTCGCGCTCCAGCGAGGCCGTGCGCGCGAGCAGGCGCCTGCTGCGCGAGGCGCGGGAGGATCCCGAGCGGCTGCTGGAGGGCACCGATACCGGCGCTCCCCGCGTGCTCGCCGTGGGCGAGATGCTCGACCTCCCCGGCGGCGGGCATACGCGCCTTAGGCCGCCCGCGGCGGTGCCGCTCGACGTCTCGCGCACGATTGAGGAGGTGCTCGGCGCCGTTGCGCTCGATTTCGTGCACGTGCACGAGCCGTTTGCGCCAAGCGCCTCCAATGCGGCGCTGCGCCACTCCCGCTCGCTGAACGTGGCGACCTTTCATGCGCCCACCGAGCGGCTGCTCTCAACGCTGATCGCACGTCGCTTCGTGGAGACCTTCCTCGGCCGCCTGGACGCGCGCACCGCCACCAGCGCGCAGACCGCAGCGCTGATGCAGCGCTTCTTCCCCGGCGAATACCAGCTGCTCTCCGGCGAGCCGGTCGACGCGGTACAGGCGATCTACGAGCAGGTTGCCGCCCGCCGGCACTCCACCAGCGGCGATCCGGCGCTTGCCCAGCGGATCGCCCGGCACCCGTTGATCGACGTCGACCTGCACATGCACACCGACCACTCCCACGACTGCGCAACGCCAGTGGAGGTGCTGCTCGCCACAGCACGCGAACAGGGGCTCGGTGCGATCGCGGTCACCGACCACAACGAGATATCCGGGGCGCTTGAGGCACAGGAGAAGGCGGCTGAGTTCGGCGTGAAGGTAATCGTCGGCGAGGAGGTCAAGACCGCCTCGCAGGGAGAGGTGATCGGCCTCTTCATCCAGGAGCGCATCCCCCGCGGGCTGACGCTGGAGCAGACGGTGGCGGAGATCAAGCGGCAGGGAGGCGTGGTCTACGTGCCCCACCCTTTCGATCGGCTGCACTCCGTGCCCGACTACGAGCACATGCTGGGCATCCTGCAGGACGTCGACGCGATCGAGGTGTTCAATCCGCGCGTGGCGATCGGCGCCTTCAACGAGGAGGCCGCCCGATTCGCCGCCAAGTACCGGCTGACGGCGGGCGCCGGTTCGGACTCCCACGTGGCCCAGGGGCTCGGTTCGGTGCGGATCAGGATGAGGGACTTCGACGGGCCGCACGAGTTCCTGCAGTCGCTGCGCGATGCCGACATCCTCACCAAGCCGAAGAGCCTGCTCTACGTGCAAGCGCTGAAGTTCCTGCAAACACGGGCTACGCCGCCCTCCGCGCGCCGCGCCAGCCGCGCCAGACGCGTCCGCAAGGCCACGCAGCCGCGCAAGCGTTGATGCACCGGCAAGGAGACACGGCCGAGCTGTCAAAACCCTTCGCGTCCCATGCCGCTGACAGATGACGAGATCCGCGAGAAGTACCTCGAGCGGGCGATCCGCGAGCTGAACAGTCTCACCCGCGAGGTGCAGGGCTGCGAGCTGTGCCCGCGCGGCAACCTGATGCCTGTGCTCGGCTCGGGGCATCCGCAGGCGGATGTGATGCTGCTGAAGTACGCGCCGACGCCGTCGGAGATCGAGGAGGGCGTCGCCTTCTACGGCCGCGCCGGCGGCGCGCTGATGAAGGCCTTCAAGCGCCTCTCCATCGACCCGCTGAGCGTCTACGGCACGCTGTGCGCGAAGTGTCCGTTGCCCGATCCCTCCCTGGCCGACTTCGGCTGCGTCTGCCGCGTGCTCGAGGAGATCGCGATCGTGCAACCGAAGATCGTGGTGGTGATGGGGCTGGAGGCGCTGCAGACGCTCAACGAGCTGGAGCTGCCGTTGGCGCTCGAGCTGGAGCCGAGGCTGGGTGAGGTGCAGCGCCTGACGCCGAGTATCGAGGCGCTCTATGTGCCGAGCATCGACGACTCGCTGGACGAGCAGGGCGCCAAGCGCGAGTTCTGGGATGCCTTCAGAAAGCTCGGCGACTGGTACGCGGCGCAGCCGCCGTACTAGCAGAGCGCCCTACATCTCCAGCACGATCTTGCCGAGCTTGCCGCCCGCGGCGAAGCGGTCGTAGGCGGCGGCGGCCTGATCCAGCGGGAAGACCTCGGCGACCGGCACGCTGACCTTGCCCGCGGCCAGCAGCGGCAGCACCTCGCGCTCAACGCCGCGAGCGGCGAGCGCCTTCTCCTCCAGCGGCCTTGCGCGCAGCGTGGAGCCGTGGATACGGGCGCGCTTTCCCATCAGCGCGAGCAGGTTGATCTCGGCCTTGGCGCCGGCGGACACGCCGATCACGACGATTCGCCCGCCCGTGGCAAGCGCCTGCAGGTTGCCGGCGAGGTTTGGGGCGCCGACCAGCTCGAGGATCACGTCGTAGGGGCCGGTCTGCTCGAAGCCCTCGGGCGCGATCGCGTCTGCGCCCAGCGCGGCGACCTGCTCGCGCAGCGACTCGTTGCGGACCGTCGCGGTTACCTGTGCGCCCGCTGCGGCGGCGATCTGGATCGCGGCGGTGCCCACACCGCCGGCGCCGCCGTGCACGAGCAGCCGCTCGCCGCAGCGCAGCTGCGCCTGCATAAAGAGCGCGTCGTGGGCGGTGGTGAAGACCTCCGGCAGGCCTCCGGCCTGCGCCCAGGAGAGGTGCTGCGGCACAGGCATCAACTGGCGCTCGTGCACGACCGCGAGCTCCGCCTGGCCGCCGCCGCCGACGATCGCCATCACGCGGTCGCCGAGGCCAAACCGTTGCGCACCCTCGCCCAGCGCGGCCACCTCGCCCGCCAGCTCAAGGCCCGGGATCTCCTGCGGGGAGCCCTGCGGCGCAGGGTAGAGGCCGCGCTTCTGCACCATGTCGGCGCCGTTGAGGCCGGCGGCATGCACCCGCACGAGCACCTCTCCGGCCCCCGGCAGTGGGTCGGGGTGCTCCTCGATGACTATCTCGCCGTTGCGGACCGTCGCTGCGCGCATGCCGGGCAGAGGCTAGCGAAGCGGGACAGCATCGATCTGCGCGCGCAGTCGGCCGGCCGCATCTGCCGGATCTTCGGCATCGGCGATCGCCCGCAGCACGCACACACGGCCTGCACCCACCGCCAGCACCGCTGCGATATTGCCGGTGTCGATCCCACCGATCGCGAAGAAGGGGAGGCGGGCGTTCGCGGCCGCGTATTCCACGAGCTCGGCCCCCACGGCGGGCCGGCCGAGCTTGGTCGGCGTCTCGTGGACCGGGCCCACGCCGATGTAGTCAACGGGCTGCTCGCCGGCGGCGTCGATCTCGCCGGGCGCATGGGTGGAGAGCCCGACCAGCATCTGCGGCCCGCAGATCTCACGCACTCGCGCCGGCGCCATGTCCTCCTGGCCGACGTGGATGCCGTCGGCGTCGCAGGCGAGCGCAACCCGCGGCCAATCGTTGACGATCGAAAGCGCGCCATGGCTTTGGCAGATCTCCACCGCCTCGCGCGCGATCGGCAGCAGCTCGCTTTCAGAGAGCTCCTTCTCGCGCAGCTGAAAGACATCGACGCCGCCCGCAATCGCAGCCGGGAGTACGTCTGCTAGAGGACGGCCGCCGGGGCGAGCGTCGCAGACCAGGTAAAGCCGCGCGCCGGCCAGGCGTCGGCGGCGATCTTCGCCCGTGGCGGCAGCGTCTGTGGCTGCTGTTGTCATGCCATCAAGTCTTCCACGCGCACGCTGTAGAGCGCCGGGGCTAGCATCAGAGCCATGCCATCGGGGCTGCGCCATGACGTGGACATAGCGGTGCTGGGGGGCGGTGTGATCGGCCTGGTCTGCGCCTGGAGGGCGCGGCAGCTTGGCCACAGCGTGCTGGTTCTCGAGCGCGATCGGCTCGGGTGCGGCGCCTCGGGCGTCGCAGCGGGCATGCTCGCCCCCGTCAGCGAGGCCGAGTTCGGCCCGGCGGCGCAGACGGTGCTGGAGATGAACCTGCGCTCGGCGGAGATGTGGCCGAGCTTCGCCGCGGAGCTTCGCCAGGAGAGCGGGGTCGATGTGCAGTTGCACCGCAGCGGCACGCTGATGCTGGCAAGGGACCCCGACGAGGCGCGCGAGCTCGAGCGCCAGAGCGAGCTGCGCGACAGTCTCGGTCTGCAGACCAGGCGCCTGCGCGGCAGCCAGGCGCGCGAGCTGGAGCCTGCACTTGCGCCACGGGTGAGGCTCGCGCTGGAAGCACCGGAGGATCACAGCGTCGATCCGCGCGAAGTGGTGAAAGCACTAGCCAGTGCGTGCGAGCACGCCGGCGTGCAGGTGCTGGAGGGTGCGGGCGAGGCGGCCGTGGCGATCGGTGGCGACGCGGTGAGCGGCTTGCGGCTGCCGGATGGCTCGTTCGTGCATGCGGGCACGGTGGTGCTCGCGGCGGGCGCCTGGAGCGGTGCTGTGTCGGGGCTCTCCGATATCGGCCTGCCGGAGGTGCGTCCGGTGAAGGGCCAGATCCTGCGGCTGCGCGACCCCTCCGGCCCGGGCCTGATCACGCGCGTGCTGCGCTACGAGGGCGGCTACATCGTGCCCCGCGGAGACGGCCGCTACGTGCTCGGCGCCACCGTCGAAGAGCAGGGCTTCGACGAGCACCCCACGGCTGGCGGCATCTACGAGCTGCTCAAGGAGGCGTGGGAGCTCGTTCCGGGAATCGCCGAGCTTGCGATCGAGGAGATCGGTGTCTCCTTCCGCCCCGGCACGCCGGACAACGTGCCGCTGATCGGCCCCGCCGGGCCGGCTGGCCTGATCTGGGCTACGGGGCACTATCGCAACGGCATCCTGCTGGCGCCGCTGACGGCGGAGCGGGTGTGCGGGTCGCTGACCGGGGCGGTGGCGGCGTGATCGTGCTCAACGGGGAGCCGGTGGAGCTGCCGCATGGCGTGAGCCTGCTCGCGACGCTGCAGAGCATCGGCATCACCGACGAGAGCAAGGGCGTGGCGGTGGCGGTCGACGGCGAGGTCGTGCCGCGCACTCACTGGGAGGCGTACTCGCTGCACGACGGAGCGCGGGTCGAGGCGCTGACCGCGATGCAGGGAGGATGATGAGCGCGATGAGCGCGCTGGAGCAGAGCCAGAGCATCGAGGACCCGCTGGTGATCGGCGGCAGAACGCTTGGTTCCCGGCTGATCTCGGGCACCGGCGGCTTCGCCTCGATGGAGCTGATGGCGCAGGCGCTCACGGCCAGCGGCAGCGAGATAGCCACCGTCGCCCTGCGCCGGATCGAGATGCCAAAGACGGGCGCCGGGCAGCGGGGCTCGCTGGTGGACGTGCTAGCCAGGGCGGGCGTGGAGGTGCTGCCCAACACCGCCGGCTGTCACACCGCGCGCGACGCGGTGCTGACCGCCAAGCTCGCGCGCGAGGCGTTTGGCACCGACTGGGTCAAGCTGGAGGTGATCGGCGACGAGGAGACCCTGCTGCCCGACGCGCCCGAGCTGCTTGCCGCCGCAGAGGAGCTCGTGGACGACGGCTTCGTGGTGCTGCCGTACACGACCGACGACCCCGTGCTCGCGCGCCGCCTGCAGGACGTCGGCTGTGCGGCGGTGATGCCGCTGGGCGCGCCGATCGGCAGCGGCATGGGCATCCGCAACCCTTACAACCTGACGCTGATCCGGGAGGCCGTGAGCGTTCCGGTGGTGCTGGACGCCGGCGTCGGCACCGCCTCCGACGCCGCAATCGCAATGGAGCTCGGTTGCGACGCGGTGATGGTTGCAAGCGCGATCTCCCGCGCGGCCGACCCGGTGAAGATGGCGCAGGCGATGAAGGCGGCAGTGGAGGCGGGGCGGCTTGCGCGACTGGCCGGCAGGATCCCACGACGCCTGTACGCGACCGCCTCAACGCCCGAGGAGGGGCTGGCGCAGCTCAGCTGACGACTTCGATCGTCCCGTTCATCGTCGTCGGCTGCAGCGTGCACTCGTAGTGGATCACCCCGGTCTTGGTCACCTTCAGCTCGTATGTGCGCCCTTCGCCGAAGTTGCCCGAGGAGAAGTGCATCGGCCCGCCCTCACTGACGACGTTGTGGGGCACCGAGTCGTAGTTGGTCCACTTGATCGTGCTGCCCACCTTCACCCGCACCGCGTCGGGTTCGATCGCGATGTTGCGGTAGGCAATCTGGACCGTGCCGCTCTGGGTCGGCGCCGAGGCGGGCACCTTCGCCCAGTCCGGCGTTTTGCCGGTGTTCACTTCCAGGCCGGTTTCGCGCTTGGGCTTGCCCGCCTTGCTCGTAGTGGTGGTGCTGGAGCTCGCGCCTGCCGGCGACCCGCTGCCCCCACAGCCCGCTGTCAACAGCGCGAGCGAGACGCATGCCAGCGGCAGCGCGATCGTACGTGCCTTTCTCAACTACCCCTCCTTGCTTGGACCCTTTGCACGAGCATATCCCGCGTCCGCCGACCGCAGGGCACCCACGCACTCGGCGCGTAGACTGGCAGGCGTGCCACGCCATTTCCTCACCGGCGCCGAGATCTCCGCCGCGGAGCTAGCCGCCCTGCTGCAAAGAGCCGCCGAGCTGAAGGCCAATCCGCTGAGCTCCCAGGCGCTTGCGGGCGCGAGCGTCGCGCTGATCTTCGAGAAGCCCTCGACGCGCACGCGGATCTCCTTCGAGGTCGGCATTCACGAGCTCGGCGGACATCCGGTCGTGCTGCGCTCAGGGGAAATGCAGCTCTCCCGCGGCGAGTCGATTCGCGACACCGCGCTCGTGCTCTCGCGGCAGGTCGCGGCGGCGGGCATGCGGACTGGTCCAGACCACGTGCTGCAGGAGCTCGCCGATCACGCCTCCATCCCGATCTTCAACATGCTGAGCGAGCTGCACCACCCCTGCCAAGCGCTCGCGGATCTGCTCACGATCCAAGAGGCATGCGGCACGCTGGAGGGCGTACGCGTCGCCTACCTGGGCGACGGGACCAACGTGGCGCGCTCGCTGGCGGTGCTCGGAGCGCTCGCCGGCATGCACGTCACCGTCGCCTCGCCGTCCGGATACGCACTGGAGGGCGATCTCGCCCTGCCCGATGAGGCGAGCGGCACGCTCACGCTCTACGCGGATCCCTATGAGGCAGTTGCCGGAGCGCAGGCGATCTGCACGGACGTGTGGGTGAGCATGGGCCAGGAGGAAGATGCCGATCGGCTCGCAGCGCTTGCCCCCTACCGGCTCGACGATGCGCTGCTGGACGCCGCGGCGCCCGGCGCGTTCGCTCTGCACTGCCTGCCGGCGCACCCCGGGCAGGAGATCACCGCCGAGGTGCTCTACGGGCAGCGCCAACGGATCTGGGACCAGGCCGAGAATCGCCGTCACGCCCAGAAGGCGCTGCTGGAGCTGCTGCTGCGCCCAGCGGGCGAGCACCCAGCCGCGGCGCCGGTGGATAGCGCCGCAGGGGCAACGGCGTGAGCGCTGCCGCCACGCCAACGCGCAGACCCGAGCGCGGCGAGGAGATCGAGGTCACGATCGACTCGCTCGCTCACGGCGGCGAGGGGGTGGCCCGATTCGGCCAGGACGGATACGTCGTGTTCGTCGCCGGCGCGATCCCGGGCGACCGTGTGCGCGCGTTTGTGCACAAGCGCAAGCGCGCCTACGCTCATGCACGCGCAGTGGAGATCCTGCAGCCGGGCCCCGAGCGGATCGAGCCCAGGGCGGCTCACCCGGGCGTTCCCTGGCAAGTGCTGCCCTACGAGCGCCAGCTGGAGATAAAGCGCGAGCAGATCGACGAGGCGCTTTCGCGGATCGGACACCTGGAGGGCTATGAGCTGCAGGAGATCGTCCCCGCGCAGCAGCAGTGGCGCTACCGCAACAAGCTCGAGTACTCCTTCGGTGCCGGACCCGGCGGCGAGCTGGTGTGTGGCTTCCACGCACCGGCCGGCTGGAACAGGGTTGTTGCGATCGAGGACTGCCTGCTGGCCTCCGAGCTCGGCAACCGTGCGCGTGAGGTCGCGCTGCGCTGGGCGCTGGCCGAGGGATTGCGCCCCTGGGAGCGCGCCGTCGGTGCGGCGGTCGAGGCGGATGGCGATGGCACGCCGGGCGCCGATCGCCGCAGGCTGCACGCGGACGCAAGGACGGACCCGGGGCCCGACGGGCGGGCGCGGCTGCGCAACCTGGTCGTCCGTGAGGGCAGGCGCACCGGCAAGCTGCAGATCCGCCTGGTCTCGACCCCTGGCGAGCTTGAGATCGACTCGTTTGCACACGCGCTCACCGACGCGCTCGGCGAGCATGCGATCTCGGGTGTTCTGTGGACTCGCTCCCGCAGCCTCGCCGAGAGCACCGGCGGCGGCGAAACCGAGCTGGTCTATGGCGATGCGCAGCTGCCAGAGCAGCTGGGCGATCTCGATCTGCGGATCTCGCCGCAGGCGTTCTTTCAGACCAACACCGAGATGGCCGAGGTGCTCTACGGCATCGCCACGGAGCTCGCGGGCCTCACCGGCTATGAGCGCGTCTTTGATCTCTACTGCGGCACCGGCACGATCGCGCTCACGCTGGCGCCGCGTGCAGGCGAGCTGTGGGGCATCGAGCTGGTCCCCGAGGCCATCTCCGACGCCGAACAGGCCGCGAGGCGCAACGGGGTGGCGGGCGCCCACTTCCTCTCCGGCGACGCGCGTCTGGTGCTGCCGCAGCTGCTGGAGCGGGCGGGCCGACCGGATGTGATCGTGATAGATCCCCCGCGGGCCGGGCTCTCACAGAAAGTCGTGCGCCGGATCATCGACTGTCAGCCCAAGCGGATCGTGTACGTCTCCTGTAACCCGACCACGCTTGCGCCGAACGCCGCACAGCTGGTGGAGGCGGGATGGAGGCTCACAAAGGTACGCCCCGTCGACATGTTTCCCCAGACACACCACGTCGAGTGCGTTGCGCTGCTCGACCGCGAGGGTTGACATGGAGCCGCAGGAGCGCGGCCACGAGCAGGCCGCAGGCCCACAGCGTGAACGCCTCAGCAGCGAGGCCCGCAACGATCTGGCGCGCGCCGCGCTGACGCCGCTTGCGCCGGGCGAGCGGCCAGCAGCACTGTTGGTCTCGGTGGCAGTGGCGATCGTCCTCGCGCTCGCCGTGATCGCGGGTGTGCTCACCAGCCACGACCTCTCTAAACAGGGCGGCTCCGTGCCCGGCGGCATCTTCCTGGCCGCAGTGCTGCTGCTGCTGGCGCTCAACATGCTGCGAATGCGCTACTGGGCGGTGCTCGGGTTCGAGGGCCTGCTGGCCTTCCAGGTGCTGATCGCCAGCCTTGCGCTGATCCTCGCGCGCACGCTTCTGGCTGCTGGCGCCTGCCTTGTGGCGATTGCGATCGGCGGGGTGCTTTTCTGGAAGCTCGTGCGTGTGATGGGTCGCATCCAGGCCACCGAGCGCACGACGACGCTTGACAGTTGACGGCTGATAGTCTCGCGCCTGCACATGGCCGAGCAGACCTTTGATTGCGTAGTCATCGGTACCGGACCCGGCGGCTATGTCGCCGCGATCCGGGCGGCGCAGCTGGGGATGAAGACGGCCGTGATCGAGAAGGACAAGATCGGCGGGCGCTGCCTGAACTACGCCTGCATTCCCGCCAAGGCGGTCCTGCGCAGCGCCGACCTGCTTGCCGAGGTGCGTGACGCGAGCGAGTTCGGCCTGAACGTCAGCGGCGTTGAGGTCGACTACGCGGCGATCCAGGCCCGCCGCGAGAAGGTGGTCTCAACGCTCACCGGCGGCGTCGCCGGCCTGTTCAAGAAGAACGGGATCGAGCTGATCGAGGGCGAGGCTTCGCTCGCCCCCAAGGCCAACGGCACCGGCGAGGGCGTGGGTGTGATCGTGGACGGCCGCCAGATCGCCGCCCGCACCGTGATCCTCGCGGTGGGTTCTGTGAAGCGAAGCATCCCCGGCGTGCAGTTCGGCGGCGCGGTGATCGGCACCGAGGAGGCGTGGGCGCTCTCCGAGCTGCCCAAGCGCCTTGCGGTCGTGGGTGCGGGCGCCTCCGGCGCGGAGATCGCCTCAGGTTTCGCGCGGCTGGGCAGCGAGGTCGTGCTGCTGGAGGCGCTTGAGCGGGTGCTGCCGACCGAGGATGCCGACATCTCGCGGCTGGTCGAGCGCGGACTCAAGCGTCAGGGGATGACGATCGCAACCGGCGCGCCGATCGAGAACGTGGAGGCCGGCGAGGACTCGGTGCGCTTCACCTACGGCTCCCAGAACGCCGAGGTCGACCGTCTGGTGATCGCCGCCGGCCGGGGTCCTGACGTGGAGCCGCTGGGTCTCGCCGGCGCAGACGTCGAGCTCGACGAGCGCGGCTTGGTGAAGGTCGACGGCGCGCTGAAAACGAGCAGGCCGGGCGTGTACGCGATCGGCGACATCGTTCCGGGACCGGCGCTTGCCCACAAGGCCTCCGACGAGGGCATCATCGCGGCCGAGGACGCAGCCGGGCAGCCCACACATCCGCTTTCCTACGTGGACATCCCGCGGGCGACGTTCTGCACCCCCAACGTCGGCTCCTTCGGCCTGACCGAGGAGCAGGCCCGCGAGCAGGGCTATGACGTAGTCGTTGGCAAGGTGCCTTACGGCGCCGTCGGTGGCGGCACCGTCTACGGCGATCGCACCGGCCTGGTGAAGGTCGTAGGCGAGACCAAGTACGGCGAGCTGCTGGGCGCTCACATCGTTGGCAGCAAGGCCACCGAGCTGATTCAGGAGCTCGTCAACATCCGCATGCTCGAGGGCGGCTACCCCGAGCTCGCACGCATCATCCACGGCCATCCGACGCTCTCGGAGGCCGTGATGGAAGCCGGTCGCGCAGCCGACGGCTGGCTGATACACGGCTGAGCCCCCGAGCAGCGGAAGTCGATCCCCGACACAGCGGGAATCGGCCGCTGGAGGGGTCCCTGGTCTGCGCTGCTGCGGCTAGGCTCATGACGTGAGCGAGTCTCCCGCAAGACTCTTCTGCTTCGACCTCGCCGACCCGCTGTGCTACATCGCGGCCGAGCGGGCGCTGCAGGCAGCTGCAGATGGGCCGCTGGAGTGGCTTCCCGTCAGCGCGGGCAGCCTGCCGCAGGCAGGCCGACTGGAGTCGTTTCGATGCCAAGCGGAGCTGGAGTGCTTCCAGGAGGACGTGGAGCGTAGGGCGCGACGGCTCGACCTGCAGCCGATTCGCTGGCCGGATCGGTTTCCATTCGACAGCGAGCTCGCGATGCTCGCCGCCACGTACGCAAAGGAGATCGGGCGTGCGGTGCCGTTTGCGCAGGCGGCGCTGCGGCAGGCCTTCGCTGGTGGCCATCCGCTGGAGGACGAGGACTTCGTGCTGGTGGCCGCGGCGGCCTGCGAGATGCACCCGCGTGCGGTGCTGAGCGCGATCGGATCTTCGTCGACCGCGCAGCGTCTACGGGACGCCGGCCAGATCGCCGTGGATCGTGGCGTCAGCGAGCTGCCGGCAGTCGTGCTTGGCGAGGTCGCGTTCTGCGGCGAGCAGGCGCTCGACTGGATCCTGGCGCGCTCGAGCGTCGGGGGCGAGGCGGCGAGCGCACCCGCGAGGAGCGCTGCGCCTGCCGATGACCGGCCGTTCACAGTGGAAGCGTGGACCGGATGAGAGCGCGCGAGGCCTACCGGCTGATCGTGCGTCGAGGCGGCCTGATGCCAGCGATTCTCGCCCACCACGAGCGCGTCGACCACGTCGAGATCGTGGAGGTCGACAGCGGCGAGGTGGTGCTCTACTGGGACTGTCCGGCCCAGCGCGCCAGGCAGCTCGTGCGCATGCTGCGCGAAGAGCTTTCCCAGATGGAGGCGGCCGACTTCCTGGACCGCTGGATCGCGGTCAGCGATTGAGGTCTGCCCACTCTCCCTACCGGGGCCGCGCGTAGCCTGACGACCACGGGCTGATCATCCCATCCCGTCACGCTGGCCCGAGGCCGACCGGCCCGGGAAAGGGGGTGGTCAGGATGAGTACATCCATTGAGCTCATCTTGGCGGTTGCGCTAATGGTCGCGGTCATCCGCGGCCTGACGTAACAGCCGCTCGAAGCTCCGGCGGGAGTCGGCCTCGATGCCCGCCGGAGCGACTGACTCTAAGACGAGTACAGAGTCGAGCTCATCTTGGCCTCTCTAGTATAGGAGCCGGCGTGATGGAACAGGCAACTCACCAGGCGAACAGCCAGACATCTGCTTGGCCCGAGCTTTGGGTCTGCCGCCTCGGTACGGTGCCCTACCGCGAGGGGGTTGAGATTCAGGAACACGTGGCCGCACAACGCCGGGCCGAGCAGATCCCGGACACGCTGCTGCTGCTAGAGCATCCGCCGGTCTACACGCGCGGACGGCGCTCCAAGGACGAGGAGCTCACCCTCGGGGAGGACTTCTACCGCCGCCAGGGGATCGAGATCGTGGCCACGGATAGGGGCGGGCGCGTCACCTACCACGGCCCCGGGCAGCTCGTGGGCTATCCGATCGTTGGGGTCGACGACGTGCTCGCGCACCTGCGCCGGATCGAGGCTGCGATCGCGGCCGCGCTTGCACAGGAGGGCATCGAAGCCCGCTCGCGCTGCGAGGAGGGCCCCGACTGGACCGGCGTGTGGGCGGGGCCGCACAAGATCGCCTCGCTCGGCATTCACGTCTCCCGCGGCGTGAGCACCCACGGGTTTGCGATCAACGTGCTCAACGACCTCACGCCGTTCACCTGGATCGTGCCCTGCGGGCTCTCCGGCGTGAGCATGACCTCGGTCGCCGGCGAGATCGGCGAGGCGGCCGACTTCGAGCGCCTGACCGAGCGCGTCGTGGCCAGCTTCGCTGAGGCGCACGGGTTGGTGGCGCGAGAGGCCACGCCCGCGATGCTCGGTATCGATCACAGCCTGGCGGCGGCCGCGTGAGCCCCACCCGCTCGCGCTCCAACCCCGGCGGTATGGACGTGCTGAAAGTACTCGGCCCCGAGGTGCGGCCCTTGCGCGAGCGCAAGCCGCCGTGGTTCAAGGTGCCTGCGCCGGGCGGCGCCCGCTACCGCGCGCTGACCGAGATGATCAAAGCCGAGAACCTGCACACGGTCTGCCAGGAGGCGGCGTGCCCGAACGTCGGCGAGTGCTGGGAGCGCGGCACAGCGACGTTCATGATCCTCGGCGACACCTGCACTCGCCGCTGCGGCTTTTGCAACGTAAAGACCGGCAAGCCGACCTGGAACGATCCGCTTGAGCCCGCGCGCGTCGCGCGCTCGATCGCGCGCATGGGGCTGCGGCACGCGGTGATCACCTCCGTGGATCGTGACGACCTGCCCGACAAGGGCGCCTCCGCGTTCGTCGGCGTGATCCGTCAGGTGCGCCGGCAGGCGCCCGGCTGCCGGGTCGAGGTGCTTACGCCCGACTTCCAAGGACAGGAGATGCCGCTGGCGAAGGTGATCGCCGAGCGGCCCGACGTCTTCAATCACAACGTCGAGGTGGTGCCGCGCCTCTACCCGGTCGCGCGGCGCGGCTCGGAGTTCGCTCGCTCCTGCCGGGTGCTGCGGCTCGCAAAGGAGATGGGCGGCGATGAGGTGGTGACCAAGTCGGGCCTGATGGTCGGCCTCGGCGAGACCCACGAGGAGATGGTGGAGACTTTCGGCGCGCTGCGCGAGCACGGCGTGCAGGTGCTGACGGTCGGCCAGTACCTGCGCCCGTCCGAGCGCCACCTGCCGATCGTGCGCTACTGGCACCCAGACGAGTTCGCAGCGCTGGAGCGCGCCGGCTACGAGCTCGGCTTCGACCATGTGGCCGCGGGCCCGCTGGTGCGCTCCTCCTACCACGCTGACCGCCATGCCGACGGCGCCGGGGTGCAGCTGCTCCCTGGACAGGGCCCGCTAGCCGCAGCCGGCGCCTCTTCATAAGGCATTGCAGCGACGCGGTAGGTGGCGTCGGTAAGCTCGCTCGATCCTCGTCCCGCTCAAGGACAACGTCTCGCGCGAGCGCTTCCCGCTCATGACCCTGGTCGTGATAGCGATTGGCGTGGCCGCCTGCCTCGCCGGCCTGCTGCACGGCGGATTGCTGCAACTGCTGAGCTGCCTGGCGGCGCTTGCGATCTTCGGACAGAGCGTCGAGGACGCATTGGGACGAGGCTGTTACGTCTTGCTGATCCTGCTCGGCGCCCTGACAGCCCTGGGCGCACAGCTTGCCACCGGCTCCCATGCCGGCGCGGTCTCGCTTGCATGTGCGGGCGCCGTCGCGACGGTGCTTGCCGCCCATCTCACCCTGTGCCCCGCTGCGCGCGTGCACTCGGTGCTCTTCGCGCCGATGTTCTCCACCGTGCTCGCGGTGCCGGCAGCGCTGCTGATCGGCTTCTGGCTTGCGCTGCAGATCGCGCTCGGGCTCGGGCTCGACGAACCGCTTGCGAGCATCGGCGGCGCCTGGTTTGCGCATCTGGCCGCGATCGCAGTCGGCGTGCTGGCAGCACGCCGACTTGCACGCCACAGGCCGTTCACGGCCGCAGCACCCGCCGCTCAGTCATGAGACGAGCGCTGATCTTGCTCGTCGGAGTCGTGTTCGTCGGCGGCTTCGGCTTCCTTACGCTGACCGTCGTGGAGCGCGCTGGGTTCTCAATCGGCGGCGTTGCCGCAGCGGCTGTGTCGCTGTTCGTGATCGCGCTGATCCTCGTTGGCATCGTCGGGGCTCTGCGCGATCCTCACTGAGATGGCCGGCTCACCATTCATCCCGCCACCGCGCCGGCCGAGAAAGCGGCGCTCGCCATGGAGACGGGCGGCAAAGCGCATTGTCTCAGTGGCTGTAATCCCTCTCGGCATCGTTATCGCGCTCGCGGCGCAGACGAGCAATCTCATAGGCGGCTCCATTCATGGCTCGACCCGACAGCGGCATGGCAATGTCGTCCATGCCAAGGCGGCGACTCGCTTTCTCTCCGCAGACGCCATGCCGCTTGGCAAGCCGCTGCTGCCGCTGCAACTCGGCGCCGACGCAGCCGACCCGATGCACCTGGGCTTTGCGCAACCTCCGCGCGCGGGCATCGTGGTCAACCTGGACACCGGCGCGGTGCTGTGGCAGATCCACCCGCTGCGACGGTTGCGGATCGCGAGCCTGACCAAGATGATGACCGCGCTGATCGCCGCGAAGTCGAGCAATCCACAGACGCGTGTTCTGATCACCAGACAGGCCGAGGACATGCCGGGCTCCAAAGTCGGCCTGCTGCCGCTCGGAAAGCGCGTGGACATCGAGCCGGTGCTCTATGGCCTGCTGCTGCCGTCTGGAAACGACGCGGCGGTGGCACTCGCACAGCACGTCGCGGGCACCGTGCCCCTGTTCGTGAAGAAGATGAACGAAGAAGCGGCACGACTCGGGCTTGGCTGCACGCGCTACTCCTCTCCCTCCGGCTACTACGACGCGGGCAACTTCTCCTGCGCCGCGGACCTGGCCGAGCTGGCCCACGACGATCTCGCCCAGCCCCGAATCGCCGCGATCACCCGCACCGCCAACGCGGTGCTGCCCTTCCCGATCAAGGGTCACAAGCTGTTCTTGACCAACAACAACCCGCTGTTGCTCTACGGCTACCCGGACGCGACGGGGCTGAAGACCGGGTACACCGAAGCCGCCGGCCCGTGCCTGGTGGCCACCGCGCAGCGCGACGGCGTGCGCCTCGCGGTGGTCTTGCTGGACTCGATGGAGCCCGGCACGCAGGCCGCCGCCCTGCTCGACGCGGCGTTCGAGCACGTCTACCACCTGCCCCCCGTACCTCACCCGCCGATTCCCGCCGGCGTGTAGGCTTCCCAGTCCGGAGAGGAGCCGGACAGCCAAAGGAGGCATGGGGTGGATCTCGACGACACACCGGAGCAGGCGGCATATAGAGCGCAGGCCCGCGCGTGGCTGCAACAGCACCGCAGTGAAGCGCCGATCCTACGCGGCCCCGATGCGCTCACCGACGAGCAGGAGATAATCGCGGCAAGACGGGCCTGGCAGGGCAAGCTCGCGGAGGGCGGTCTGGCCGGCGTGACCTGGCCCAAGGAGTATGGCGGGCAAGGCCTTGGCCCGATCGAGCAGGTGATCTCCAACCAGGAGATCGCCGCCGCCGGGGTACCCGGGATTCTCGATGCGATCGGCGTGGGCATGCTCGGCCCCACGATCATCGCCCACGGCTCACCGGAGCAGAAGGCGCGCTACCTGGGTCCGATGCTGCACGGCGACGAGGTCTGGTGCCAGCTCTTCTCCGAGCCCGCTGCCGGCTCCGATCTGGCAGCGGTGCAGACGCGTGCCCAGCAAACCGACGATGGCCGCTGGCGCCTGAACGGCCAGAAGGTGTGGACAACCAACGCGCAGTTCGCCTCCTACGGCCTGCTGCTGGCCAGGACCGACCCGGACCTCGCCAAGCACAAGGGCCTGACGATGTTCATCGTGCCGATGGACGCGGAGGGCGTGACGGTACGGGGCCTGCGCCAGATCTCCGGCGAGGCGGAGTTCAACGAGGTCTTCTTCGACGACGTCGCCCTCGACGCAGACGCGGTGGTGGGCGGCGTGGGCTCCGGCTGGGGCACCGCGCTGACCACGCTGATGTTCGAGCGGGTCACGATCGGTCTCGGCGGCGAGGGGCTCGGGTACAACTCGGGCCGCTTTGCGGCGGCGGTCGCCTCCGATCCACACGCAAGCAGAGACCCCGAGGTGCGCGCGCGGCTCGGCGAGCTGACAAGCGAACTGATGGCGGTGCGCTTCACCGGGTACCGCACGCTGAGCGCGTTGCAGCGAGGCCAGATCCCCGGTCCCGAGGCGGGTTTGGCGAAGGTCACGATCGTCAACGGCGCGATCAAAGCCGGCGAGCTGATCGCCGACGTGCTTGGGCCCGACGCGCTGGATGAGCACAGCGAGTGGGCCTACATGATCTCCTTCCTGCCGGGTCTGAAGTCGGCGGGCGGAACCGAAGAGATCCTGCGCAACACGATCGGAGAGCGCGTGCTTGGCCTGCCGCCGGAGCCGCGCCTGGACAAGGGCATCCCGTTTTCGGAGCTGCGCAGCAAGGAGGCGACCCGGGCATGAATCTCGCACTCTCAGACGAGCAGGTGCTGCTGCGCGAGGCGGCGCGCGGGACGCTCTCGCGCTACAAGACCCTCGAAGCGGCCCGGGAGGCGCTGGACGGAAAAGGCGCGCTGCCGGATCTGTGGGCAGCCGCCAAGGAAGCCGGCTGGCCGGGCCTGCTTATCAGCGAGGCAAACGGCGGCGCGGGCCTTGACGCCTTCGACGCGATGCTCGTGCTCAGCGAGTGCGGGCGCGTGCTGGCGGGCGTGCCGCTGCTTGGCCACCTGCCGGCCACGGCGGTGGCCGAAGAAGTGGGCGCAGAGAGTGAGTTGCTTCAGGCTCTGGCCGGCGGCGAGCGCCGTGCCGCCTACCTGCCGGCAGCACCGCCGAGCGACATGACCCAGGTGTGGAGCGCAGACCCGGCTCATGGCGCGACGCGAGGCCCACTTGCGAGTGCCGAGCGCGACGGTGCGGAGGGCGCGCGCGTCAGCGGCACGATCGCCTTTGTGCCCGACGCTCCCGGCGCCGATGTGCTGGCAGGCGCCGCGCAGCTCGACGGCGAGGTCGTCGCAGTCGTGATCGAGGCCGCACAGGCCGGCGTGAGCGTGGAGGAGGTGACGCGCTATGACTCCACGCGCTCGCTCGGCCACGTCAAGCTCGACGGTGCGCAAGCGCAGGTGCTCACCGGCGCGGCGGCGGCGCTCGCCTCCGCCTGGCATCTGGCCCAAGCGCTGATCGCCGCGGAGTCGCTGGGGGCAGTGGAGAGCGCGCTGGAGGTCTCTGTCGCCTACGCCAAGGAGCGCTACACATTCGGACGTCCGATCGGCTCCTACCAGGCCGTCAAGCACTCACTCACCGAGGTCCTGCGCCAGCAGGAGAACGGCCGCTCGCTGCTCTACTACGCAGGTTGGTCACGGCATGGCGCGCCCGCAGAGTTCCCGCTGGCGGCCAACGCCGCGCGCTCGGTCTGCGGGCGGGCGCTGGACTTCGCCTCGCGGACGATGATCTCCGTCCACGGCGGGATCGGCGCCACCTGGGAGCACGACGCGCCGCTCTACTTCCGCCGCAGCCAGCTCACGCGCAGGCTGCTCGGCGGCACCGGCGCAGCGACCGACAGGGTCGCGGGCGAGCTGATCGCCCAGGCCGCCGCCTGAACGCCGCGCAGCGCCTCAGCGGCGGCGCAGGCTCCTGCTCTGCGAGGCGGTGGCTTCTTCGCCGCCTTGCCCAGAGGAGTGCGCATGCGCATCCCGGCGGCGGCGTTCCTGCGCGCGGCTGGCTTGCGCGGCCGCTTCTTCTTCAGCTTCGATCTGCGCATCCACGGGCGCACCGTATGCTGCCTGGACGGCGTTTACCAGCGCGCTGGAGACGCCGCAGCCGGTGCAGAAGCCGTGCTGGGACCAGCCGATCGCGCGGGCGAGCACCTGGTCGGCGTAGGTGACGCCGTAGGCGTCGTGGCCGTAGTAGTCGTATGCGGCCCCCCAGGCGGAGTCGTCCAGGGCGTAGCCGGCGCCGTCGAGCTGCAGCAGATGAGCCGCCGCCATGATCGAGTCGAAGTCGTCGTAGATCGAGGGGTGCTGCGCGGTCATGTGGTCGTAGTGAGCCGGCCGCGGCCCGTCCCGATAGGAGTCGGCGACCAGATCCCACGTCGATGGAGTGCCCTGCCCCCCGTCGGTCACGTTGAACTGCATCGGCCCGCCGCAGCAATGAGCGAAGTTGAGGCCGTGGTAAGTACCCGGCGCGGTCGAGAATGCGGTCTCCTGGGCATGGATCGAGGCGATCAGCAGCCAGTTGACGCCGAAGGTCTTCTGCGCCGCTTCATAGATCGGATAAAAGCCTTCCATCCAGCTCGACGGCACCGGGCTGCCGAGCACATCCTGCACGGAGGCCGAGGCTCGCGATGAAGCGTTTGGGCGCGGCACCGCGCTTTGGCGGCGGATGCGAGACGATCGCTGCGCCCCTGGCGACAGTTGTGGTGTCGGAGGCGTAGATGCGCTTACCGGTGGCGGGGTCGACCGTGCTCTGCGCTGGAGCGGGCATGACCGCTCGCACCGCCACGTCGGGCGCACTCACGCTCCTGCTTCCCACCACGCCGCTGAGCACCGCCGCCAGCGTCCCGGCGCCGAGCGCAGCGACCGTGGCCGCGAGCGCCCAGTTGCCCCGCTGAGACGGCGGAGCGGGAACTTTCCCGTCGATCTCCGCGCCCATCTCGCCTCAGGCTGCGCTCAGCGCGCCCAGCTTCTCCTGCAGAGCGTCGAGCAGCTGCGTAAAGGAGTCGGAGAACTTCTGCACGCCCTCGCGCTCCAGCGTCTGAGTCACGTCCTCATAGTCCACGCCGGCACGCGCAAGTTCGTCGATCAGCGCTTCCGCGTCGGCCAGGCCCTTGCGCAGCGTCTGAGTCGGGGCACCGTGGTCCTGGTAGGCCTCGATCGTCTCCTGCGGCATCGTGTTGACGGTGTCCGGCCCGATCAGCTGCTCGACGTAGAGCGTGTCCGGGTAGGCGGGGTTCTTGGTCGAAGTCGACGC
Organism: uncultured Actinomycetota bacterium; assembly: GCA_963805565.1. GTDB lineage: Bacteria > Actinomycetota > Thermoleophilia > Solirubrobacterales > Solirubrobacteraceae > Palsa-744. The sequence goes on from CAWDUK010000001.1 coordinate 1,129,811, forward strand.
CCACAGCAGCCGTTGGGGAGTGGCGCCCTTGGAGGCGAGGTAGTCAAAGCGCGGGCCCTTGAACGTCTCTTCCCAATGCTTGTAGGCCAGCCGCGCGTTCTCGATCGCCAGGCGCCCGCGCAACCGCGGATCGGCGCCGACCTCTTCCAGCCGGCGGTCGGTCTCGGTGTCGATCCTGGAGACGAAGAAGCTTGCAACCGATGCGACCCGCGCCGGGTTGCCGCCCTCGGCCACCAGGCGCTCGATCCCGCGCACGTAAGACTCGGCGACATCGGCGTAGCGCTGCAGCGAGAAGATCAGCGTCACGTTCACCGAGCGACCCTTGGCGATCACGTCCTCGATCGCGGCGAGGCCGGGGCGGGTGGCCGGGATCTTCACCATCAGGTTGGGTCTGTCGACGGACTCGTGCAGGCCGATCGCCTCGCGGTAGCTGGCGAGCGTGTCGTAGGCCAATGTGGGGTCGACCTCCAGCGAGACGTAGCCGTCGCGGCCATCGCCGGCCTCCCACACCGGACGGAAAACGTCGCATGCATCGGCGATGTCCCGCTTGGCCAGCTCCCAGAAGCACTCCTGCACGCTGAGTCCCTGCTGGGAGAGTTCGCGCATCTGGGCGTCGTAGGCATCGCCGGAAGTCATCGCCTTCTGGAAGATCGTGGGGTTGGAGGTCGCGCCCACGACCGCGTCGCGAGCGATCATCGCCGCCAACCCGCCGCCGTGGATCAGGTCACGGGAGAGGTAGTCGACCCAGACGCTCTGACCAAGCGCCGAGAGGCTGTGCAGCGGTGAGAGCTGGACGTCGGTCATGGTTCTCCTTGCTCGGGGGCCTCATGCTCTGGGCTCGGGCTATTTCAAGGGTAGGGCGTGTGCGGCTCGGCCGCGCCTCACACGTCGGCATGCGCACGGTCGCGCAGCCGCCGCCATAGCGCGCGCGCCCGGTCGGTGATCGCATCCTGGCTGAAACCGAAGTGCTCGAGCACGACGGGTCCAGGCGCCGATGCGCCGAAGCGGTCTATGCCAACCACCTCGCCGTCGTCTCCCACCCACTTCCACCAGCTCATGCTGGCTGCCGCCTCCACAGCCATCCGGCCGGGAACGTCTGGGGGGATCACCTGGTGCCTGTACTCCTGCGGCTGTTCTTCAAAGAGGTCCATGCACGGCATCGAGACGATGCGCACCGCCGCTCCCTCGGTGGCGAGCGTCTGTGCGGCGCCAAGCGTCGGCGCAACCTCGGACCCGGTCGCGATCAGCACCAGATCCAGCTCGGCCTGACCGCCGTCGGAGCCCGCAGCCGCGCGCGAGTCCCAGAGGACATAGCCGCCGCGCGCGAGATCGCGCGCCGGCGCAAGGCCGGCGGAGCGGTCGAACACGGGCAGGTTCTGGCGCGAGAGCAGCAGCGCGACGGGGCCGTCCTGCCGCTCCAAAGCCATCCGCCAAGCCTCCGCGGTCTCGTTCGCGTCTGCCGGCCGCATCACCCACAGGTCGGGGATCGCGCGCAGCGCGGCGGCGTGCTCAACCGGCTGGTGGGTGGGCCCGTCCTCGCCCAGGCCAACCGAGTCGTGCGTCCAGACCCACACCACCGGCAACCCCATCAGCGCCGAGAGCCGCACGCTGCCGCGCATGTAGTCGGAGAACATCAGGAACGTCGAGCCGTAGGGCTTGACGATCCCGCCGTGCGCGGCGGCGCCGTTGACGATCGCGCCCATCGCGTGCTCACGGATGCCGAACGGCACGTTGCGGCCACTGTGCGCGCGGCTGAACACGCCGGCGCCCTCGTAGAGGGTCTTGGTCGACTCGACGAGGTCCGCTGCGCCGCCGATCGACGTGGGCGCAAACTGTGAGAAGGCCGCCATCGTCCTCTGCCCTGCCGAGCGTGTGGCGATCTGCTGACCGGCGTCAAAGCTCGGCAGGCTCTGCTGCCAGCCCTCGCGCAGGCGGCCTGCCCACGCCAGATCCCAGTCTGCTGCCATCTCCGGGAACTGCTGCCGCCATTGCGCGAAGCGCTGCTCCCACTCCTGCTGGTCGGCCTGCCCCTGCTCACGCAGGCTCATATGTGCGTACACGGCTGGATCGACCTCGAAGCTCTTCTCGGGGTCCATGCCCATCGCCTGCTTGGCCAGAGCAACCTCCTGCTCGCCGAGTGGCGCGCCGTGGGCTTTGGCGGTGTCGACCGCGTTTGGCGCCGGGTAGGCGATGTGCGAGCGGATCGCGATGAACGACGGGCGCTCGTGCTCCTGCCGCGCGGCCGCCAGTGCCGCCTTGATCGCGTCGACGTCCTCAGCATCGCCCACGCGCTGGACGTGCCAGCCGCTGGCCGCAAATCGCGCTGTGTGATCCTCGCCGTCGAAGGAGATTGCGGTGGAGCCATCGATCGTGATGTGGTTTTCGTCGTAGCAGACGGTGAGCTTGCCAAGACCGAATTGGCCGGCGATCGAGGCAGCCTCCTGGGAGATCCCCTCCATCAGGTCACCGTCGGAGCAGATCGCGTAGGTGCGGTGGTCGACTACGCTCGCGCCCGGCCGGTTGAAGGTGTCTGCGAGGAAGCGCTCGGCGATCGCCATGCCGACCGCGTTTGCGATCCCCTGCCCGAGCGGCCCCGTAGTGACCTCGACCCCCGGCGTGTGGCTGCGCTCCGGATGTCCGGGCGTGCGAGAGCCCCACTGACGAAACCGCTTCAGGTCATCCAGTCCAAGGTCGAAGCCGGTCAGGTGCAGCAGCGCGTATTGGAGCACGCAGGCGTGCCCGGCGCTGAGCACGAAGCGGTCGCGGTCGGGCCAGGAGGGGTCCTGCGGGCTCAGTCGCATCTCCTCCCGGAAGAGGGTGTGGGCGAGCGGCGCAAGCGCCATCGCGGTGCCGGGATGGCCCGCGTTCGCCTTCTGAACGGCATCCATCGCCAGCGCCCTGATCGTGTCGATCGAAAGGCGCCGCAGCTGATCCTCGCGTTCTGGCTCTTGCATTTGCTGGGCTCCTCTGCCCGGAAGCGTCGCTTTTGATGCCTCGGCAGCATCTGCCGAATGCCGTCAGGTCGATCCTAGCCCCTGGCGGGCGAGCTTGGCAGGAGCGCTCAGCGACGCAGTTTGACCGCGGTCTGCAGCAGCGTGCTCTTCGGGTTGCTGCGGTCGGCGTTGCGCACGACCAGGCGCAGCGTGAGAGTCACGTGGTGCAGGCGGCCAAGGCGCGAGCCGGTTCCCGGCGGGATCGTGATGCTCATTGCCCCGTGCGCGCCCCGGACGGTGATCAGCAGGGCGTAGGCGATCACGGTCTGCGCTTGCGCGCCCGGCGGCAGTCCCTTGGCGAGCTTGCCCTTGATCTTCAGGCGTTTGGCGATCCGTGTGGGCATCAGCACTTCAAAGTGGCCCGCTACCTGCTGATTGACCGAATAGCGCACGTCGAGGCCAGATTCGACCGCTCTTTCCAAAGAGGTCGTCGTCACGATCGCGGTAGCTACGGGTTTGGGCAGAGGCGATGTCGAGCCGCTCGATTTGCCCGCCGACTTCGATTTGGAGGATGTGGAGGTGCTGAGTCCTCCTGGGCTGCCCGCGCCACCCGAGGGCGTGCCACCGCCACTGGAGACGGATGGAGGAGGCGCGCCGGCGACGTCAATCTCCTTAGTCGCGGCGGAGACGTTGCCACCGACGTCGGTCACGGTGAGCGTGACCTGATACTTGCCGCCGTAGGTGTAGGAGTGAAATGCGCTGGCGGCGCAAGGGCTGAGCCACGGCAGTTCGCAGGGAGTGGTTTCGGGCGAATTCTTGCTTGGAGCTCCGGGCGCGTATCCCTTTGCCGTGGAGCCGTCGCCGAAGCTCCATTCATAGGTCGGATAGGTCGCGGTCGGTTTGCCACTCACATACGCGGTGCCCTCATCGAGGGTGATGTTCGACTCCATGCCATTGAAGCCGACGATTTCGCCTGCGTTCACATTGACGGGAGCGGTGAAGCTTGCTTCCAACGAGGCGCCTTTCAGGCACGGCACGCCGGGGTAGGGAACCTTGATCGCGGCCAGGTTGAAGGCGTTGTTGAGGTAATAATGGCCGCCTGCGACTTCAACGTTGTAAAGCGTGCCGGCTTCGGTGCCCTTCTCGCCGTGATGCGGCTTCTTGCTGGCCAGCTGCTTCGCTTCTTCTTCGGCTTCAGTCGAGGTCATGCCGCCTTCCTCGAACTTCTTGATCAGTTCTCCTTCTTCCAGTTTCCTGGCGGCCACTTCTTCGGCGCTTTCGACGCCGCTGTCGCCGCCGAGCGCAGGCGCGAAGAAGTTGCGGCAGAGATCGGTCGCCTCCTGGCCTTCGTCCTGCCCGCCGCCCTGCGTCTGCCAGGCGTTGAGCAGCGGATCGGTGAGGATGTTCTGCTGCTCGGTGGCTATCTGGCCGATGATGAGGTCTGCCAGGCCGGCATCGTATGACCCGTCCGGGCCCAGTCCGCTCTGGTTTGGCTCCTGCTCGACCGGTTCCACCTCGGGCGTCTCGGTTTCCGACTCTTTGCCTTCAACGGCCGGTTCCCAGCCGCCATCTTGACATTCGGTGGCAGGGTTTCGCGGGGAGATGTGGTAGTCGCCGAGGCTGCCTGCGGTCCAGGGGATGGCTGCGTACAAAACGGTTTCGGCGCTTCCTTGCGGGCTGCCACCGGGATTGATCGCGGCGTGGTAGCTGCAGAAGCTGTCTTCGTAGCTTTCGTTGCCCGCTTCCGCGGAGCCCGCGTAGTCGGAGCAGTCGTATTTTCCGACGCCCGCGGCGAGGCAGTCGGTCACGCCCGGCGGGGTGAGCAGGTAGTAGATCGTGCTCATTCCCTGCGGCAGCGTGTGATCGGCGATGAAGCTCTTCAGCTCCGTTTCAATCTGTTCGCTGGACAGACAGGTGATCTTGCCCACGACCAGCGGCGCGGGATCCGGGCAGCCGGCCGGCAGTGGGTAGGGGTCGGTGTCGGTGTAGGAGCCGGCGAAGACGTGCGAGCTTGCGTGCTGCCCAGCGGCGTCGGTGTACTGGGTGTCCACCGCGAAGGGATCTCCGAGCGCGCCGCTGGCCCCCGCCATGCCCGCGAAGAACTGGTTGACCAGGTGCTGCCAGTTGCCGTGGACGACGTCCCCGGGATCCCAGTAGATCGCATACACCTTCGCGGTGGAGACGACGGGCATGCCTGCCGGGTTTGAGAATTGGAAGGCACCTTCGCTTTCGACCCGCTTGCCGCCGCCTTTGCGTGAGTGAGTCTCATATAGGCCGGCTTCGTGGACGTTGGTGTCGCGTGGCTGCAGCCCGACCTGCTCTGAGCCGACGGTCTGCACCTGCGCGGCCGCGGGCGCCGCGCCGACCAGCGCGGCCAGCACCGTCAGCGCGATCAGCCAAAGATGGAGGCGGTATCCCTTGCCAGGGGCGCTCTTGGATGGTCTCGGGCAGCGTGCCACCCTGCTCTCATCGGCACCGCCTCCGGGTTGCCTTAGCTTCGCTGCCCCGCCTGCTCAGCGGCCGGCCCCCAGGCCGTGGAGATCCTGCTCGCGGTCGGCAGCAGGACGGCCCGCGCCACGATCGTCGTGGCGATCGCCCCCAAGCCCGCTGGCCCGCAAGGCGCGCTGCACGTCGGTGACCGAAAGCAGGCCGACCGGCTGGCGGTCCTCGTCGATCACCGCCGCCCTCCCAACGCGGGCGAACGCCGGGACGCCAAGCAGCTTTGCGACGTCGTCGTCTTGGTGGATCAGCAGCGCTGGGTCCGCGTCCGCCGCCTGGGCGACCGTCATGCCGGCGTCGCGGCGGGCGAGCCGTTCCAGCGCGGCGAGGGTGATCAGGCCGATTGCGCGCCCAGCGGCGTCCACGACCGGGAACGCCGTGTAGCCATAGGGCTTGAAGTACTCGCCGGCAGCGTCGCGCAGGGTGCTCGCGCCGTCGATGTTCACGACCGGGGTGGACATCAGCTGCGCTGCCGTGATGCCAGACAGCGCCGCCTCGATCTTCGATCCCATCGCCTGGGCGCCGGCGGCAAAGACGATGAAGACGCCAATCATCGCGAGCCAGATCCCCTCCACGCCGCCTGCGAGCAGCTCCAACACTCCCAGACCAATCAGCAGGTATCCGAATCCGCGGCCGACGGTGGCGGCGGTCGATGTCGCGCGCTCCAGGTTGTGCCACCGCTCCCACAGAACCGAGCGCAGCACGCGGCCGCCGTCCAGCGGGAATGCCGGCATCAGGTTGAAGGCGAGGATCAGGACGTTGACGGCCAGCTGGTAGTCCACGAGCGCAATCACGACTTGCGGGGTCCCTGCCGGCAGCAGCGCTGCCGCAATGCCGAAGCAGGCCGCAATCGCCGCGGTCACGAGCGGACCCGCCAGCGCGTAGCGCAGCTCGTCGCCGGGCTCGTGCGCCTCCCCGCGCATCTTGGAGACCCCGCCCAGCAGCCAGAGGTCAATCTCCTCCACTTCGATGCCGTGGCGGCGCGCGACGATCGCGTGCCCGAACTCGTGCGCGAGGATGCTCGCGAAGAGCAGCAGAGCGCTTACGAGGCCGAGCAGGTATCCCACCGCGGGCGCCAGCCCGGAGATCTGTTCGGGGAAGTAGGAGGCGCCCAGCGACCACGTGATCAGTGCCACTATCAGGAGCCACCAAGGGCTCACCCCCACTGGGATTCCGGCGATGCGGGCTATGCGGATGCTGCGACCTGGCATCGACCTTGAGGCTATGCCCGCCCGTACGGGCAGCCATCGGTGTCAAGCCGGGGTGCGCGTCGGTGAGAACTACGGGAGCTGTGTGCTCGCGCATGCCCGCCTCCCCGTTCGTACAAAGCGCCAGGCGAAGTTTCATACACACGTACAAACGCTGGTGGGCCGCGCTGGCCCAAACTGAGAGCTTCGGTGATGCGAGCGCGGATGTGAGCAGTACGCCTGCGACGGACCTCGCAGGGCCCGAGCAGCGGGTCCAGCTTGGCATGCTCGCCGCCGTGCTGGACGGCGAGGGTCTGGGACGCGTGGCAGAACTCGCCGCCTTAGCGGTGGGGGCCCCGATTGTGATAGTCGCGCCCCAGGCAGGCGGCTGCTGGGCCGCGCCCGTCGCCGCGGTCTCCGACGCCAAGCGCGCCGCGTTGGAGCGCTACGTTGCGCGGGGACTGCTGGGCCGCGAGGCTCCGGCGCCGGCCGGAATTGCCGCGGAGGTGCCGATCACCGCAGCAGACGAGGCGCTTGGAGCAGTGCTGCTGCTGGATACGGGCGCGTCGGTCCAACCTGCCATGGGGGAGCTGATGCGCTTTGCGGCGCTTGCCGCGGTGACGCAGCACGCGATCCTCAAGGCGCGTCTGGAAGGCGAGCAGCGGGTGCGCCGCTCGATACTGGAAGAGCTTCGCGACAAGGGCGCGGTCGACGGCGCGGACCTGCTGCGCAGGGCGGCAAGGATTGGGGTGAGCCTGCAGACAGGCTCGGTCGCGCTCTGCGCGGAGGTCGACCAAGGTCAGGCGCGGCAGACGCTCTCGCTGGTGAGCAGCGAGTGTCCCGAGGCGCTTGCCGAGTACCTCAGCGCTCATGGTCCAGACGCTACCCGACGGCTGTACGTGCTCATTCCCGCCACGGGAGCCGAGCTCGCGGCTGACACCCGTGCGCTCGCCCGCCGGCTCGCAGTGCGGATCGGCCGCCACGGACTCGTCGGGATCTCCTCGTTCTGCCATGAGCCGGCCGAGCTTGGACGCGCGGTGCAGGAGGCCGAGCTGATGCTCGACGTGCTGTTGAAGTCGGACTCCGAGGCGCCCATCGCGCAAGCGATGCCGAGCATGGGCACATATCGGCTGCTCTTCCGCGCGCTCGTGTCCAGTCCGGCCGAGATCGAGGCGTTCCTGGATGAGACCATCGCACCCTTGCTGGCTTACGACGAGCAGTACAAGACCGACCTGCTCGGCACGCTGAAGACCTACCTGGCCAACAATTGCAGCATGAACGCGACCGCGGAGGCGCTGCGCGCCCACCGCCACACCGTCGCCTACCGCCTGGATCGCATCCAGGAGCTCACCGGCCTTGACCCGCGCCAGGCCGAGCACCGCGAGCAGCTCGGCCTCGGCCTGAAGGCCCACCGCATCCTGCAGTCGCGGCCGCGGTGGTGAGCCTCGCCGCGGCCGCTGCCCTGATCAGTATTTGGCGCTGGTCGAAGCGACCGGCTTGATGTTCTGGCCAACGATTTCGAGCAGGTACGTGCACGCGTAATGCCCGGGCTTATCGCCTGAGGGAGGCGGAATCGGAAGGTGGAGCGTGAACTTGAAGTGCCCGGCGCCTTTGGCCTGGAAGTCCGTGAACCCCACCTTGGCGCGTTTGGTCTCCGCCGTGTAGCTGGAAGCGCACTTGTGCGGATCGAAGTTGACCTGCACCGAATCGCCCGACGCGGCAGCGGTGCCGGTGATCGAGAGCTGTTTTTTGGTGGCGCTCACGTGGACGCTGTTCGAGGCGGCGGCCGCCGACGCGGCGAGCACGAGCGCAACGAGCAGACCCAGCGCGATTGTGGTTGGAAGTGGACGGCGGCGCGATGTGCGCAGGCCCGAGATTCCCGGCATTTGCTGCTCCTTTCGTCGTCGGCTGCGCTGCCGAGGTTACTCGGTGGCGGCGGGTTGCGCCCATGCGACAGACAACACGGCGACCTGTTGCGGAAAGCTTCCGGGGGCGTGGCTAGCCTGCGCCGCCATGAAATGCCTAGCTTTCCACTGGGGCGCGTAGCGGATGCCGAGAATCAGTGCGTTCTACGGCATTGTGATCTGGATGTACTACGACGAGGTCCACCACCGTGGGCGCCCGCACTTCCACGCCAGCTATGGCGACGACGAGGCGACGGTAGACGTCGAGAGCCTTGAGATCATCGCTGGCGAGTTGCCGCCTCGCGGACGGCGACTCGTTGCCGAGTGGGGCCATGCCCACCAAGCGGCGCTGCGCGAGAATTGGTCTCGAGCGCGCGAAAACCAGCCGCTGCTGACAATCGAGCCGCTTCGCTGAAGCTCTACCATCCTTGGTCATGCGCAGCACACCACTTCTTACGGAGGCCAGGGCGTTGGAGGGCTACGTCGCCCACGTGTGCTTTGAGGACGGCACAGCCGCTGATGTCGATCTCTCCTATCTGTTGACGTACGGCGGCGTATTTGAGCCTCTGCGCGAGCGCTCCTATTTCGCTCGCCTCACCGCCGATCGTGAGGCCGGCACAATCGTCTGGCCCAACGGTGCAGATATTGCTCCCGAGACTCTGTACGAACGTGCGAGGGAGCGTGCGGCCGCGGCCGCTTAGCGGCGCCGGCCGGGGCTATGGGCGATCCTGGATTCGAACCAGGGACCTCTTCCTTATCAGGGGAGAGCAGATGACGACGGATGCGGGCCGGATCACGACGAACGTCGCAGCGGTGCCAGATTCGAGACTGCCTCGGGGTCGTCTACAGGCGGGGTCGTGACCGATGCGGCTTCCATGACGCTTCCAGACCGCCAGGGTCGTCAGGAGTCGAGGGTCCGTGAACTTCGGCCACGCACGCAGGCCAGACACCGCAGCGCGCTCATTGAGCGGTAGAGCGATCAGTCGGTGCGGCGCTGCGAAGTCATGAGTGGCTCTTGGAGAAAGGCCATCCTCGCGGCGAGAGCACCGAAATTGCGCTTCCGCGCCGTTCGAGAGGGTGCGGTCGGCACCACTTCGGCGTGCGCGGGGTCGTCAGCCCGCGGAGGGGGATCTGTCCGAGGAGCACCTACAACGCGGTGCCGGTCCTGGTCGCGGGCGTCGCCGGCCGTGGCAGTTGCCACGCCCCAATCCTGCGAGTGACCTTCGAGGACGATCAACGGCTCCTGCGGATTCGGCAGGCGTCGTTGCACGTGGACGGAGCAGCCGGTCTCGCCATCTCGCAATTCGAGCGCGGCGGACGACGGCCGCAGCCTGCCGTCGCTCTCGGTCGCCACCATCTTTGGTCGATTCGGCACGCGGCGCAGCAGATCGTCGGCGTCGCCGATCGCAGGGTCGTTTGGCGGTGGCCCTCCTGTCGGATCGCTCACGCGGCCGCAATACGCGCTACTGCCTGCGCGAGTCGATCGAGGTCGGCGGGCATCTCCCCGTCGATGCGCTCGCCGGACGCGCGATCGTCGAAGATGAAGACTCCCGATATAGCCTCCGGGTCGATCTCCCACTCCAAGGTGGCGCTCGGGAGATGCCACTCAAGCTGTATGCCTCCCCTGCGAGTCGGGAAGACCTGCGGCACCGGCACGCCACTCTCGACGAGCACGTTGGTCATCCGCCAGGCGTGCTCTAGAGCCTGGCGGGAGGGCGGTAGCGCGCCGTAGCTATCCCAGTTGATCTCCAGCTCGACAAGCTCTTGCAAGGCTTCGCCGAAGGGGATGAGCGAGGGGGCGTCCTGGCGCCGAGCCGTGAGGGCAGCGTTCGTCGGCGGCGTCCTCGCGTCATACGCTACCTGCTCCGGCTGGTCCGCTGACCTCTCGCTCAGCACAGGTGTTGCAGTAGCGAGCGTCATTGTGTGCGGCCCCAATGTGCCTGAATCTCGGGCGTCGTGATCGCGGTGAACGCACGTACCGCGTCCCGATGGCAGGCGCCGAACACGACCTCCAACGACTCCGACTCATCGACGAGTCGTCGCGCGATCAGATTCAGATTGAACATCGGGGTCCCTTCGTCGAACACGGGCTCTGCCGAAACGTGTAGTCGACCCCGAAATCTATCGGACTCGAGTAGGGGAAAGCTAAAGCGAACGGATGCCCGTTCGACGCTCGTCCAAGGCTCTTCCCCTGCAGAGGGCGACACGATGGAGAGTACGCGATGCAGTTCGCCGTGCTGCTGCCAGACGCCGTCGGCCGGCTTGATCGCGTTGACGTATGTCAGCTCGACGAACGTCGCGCGATCGGGGCCGTGGTCCGCCCCATCGACGACTAGCTCCAGGCGCACACGCTCTTCGAGGCGCTTAAGCTCGGGCCATACGTGTTCCGAAGACGGGTCCTCATCGGAGTCCGGGGGAAAGCGCCGCTCGTTGATGGCGATGCGATCCTGCTGGAGCTGGGCGACGAAACGCTCATCCGGTTGACGAAAGTACATAGCGCGCTGCGGCTGTGGCCCAAACCCAAGCAAGAGCTGGGGCGGTTCCGGCCGTCCCGGCGCTCCCTCCTGGAGGGGCGGGAGCTGCGGCTGCAGTTCCCGCAGCTCGTAGCCCGCGAGAGCGTCGCCGAGCCGGACGATCTCGGGGAGCCCGAATCTGGGCAGCGCTCTGAATTGCGCGGCACCTACAATCTCCATTACCGGAGGGTTGCCGTATTGAGGCAAAGGGCCCCGCGCCGACGCCGCGTTCACGGCCGGATCATCGCAGGGCTGTCGGCGGCACTGCGCTGGATCTGGGGACGCCGAGTCTTTGGCCGCGAAGCGCCACGCAGCCCACGATAGCCAATCACCGCGCACGGGCGCGGCAGACCGCGGCAGAGGGCAAGCTCCCGCCCGAGCATCCTGGCACCGGGAACTCCCGGTCTGGAAGTAACGCAGCAACCTCGGACCCGACACTGCACAGCGGGGACCGCCAGGATTCACGAGGAACGCCGCAACGGCGCCACGTTCGAGGCCGTCTGCGGGTTGTCTGCCGGTGGCGTCTTGATGGCTGCGGCTTCCAATGCGCTTCCATACTCGGCGGCCATCCGCTCGCGACGCATCGCCCGGCGGCGGGCGTCGGCGATCTCCCGCAAATAGACGGCGCGCGTGACGTTGGCGTCACGATGGCCGAGCAGGAACGCGATCTCGTCCACAGACTCGCCAGCGTGAAGCGCACGGCTGGCAACGGTGTGACGGAAGCTGTGCATCGACGGCACCGCGCCGCGGGAAACGGGCACCGGCTTGCCGCCGGCATCGCGTTCGTGGAGGATTGGGAACGCCGGCCGGCCATCCTTGTCGCGGGCGCGCGCCTGCGTCTTGCGAAGCTCACGCGCCACGTTGCGCTGTGACAATGGTCGTCCCGTCCGCGTGGCGAACACATATGCCGCCGGCTGGGTGTTGCAGCTTGCGAGCTTGTGCTCCGCCAGGATCACCGCAAGCTGGCGAGGGATCGGAACCGTCCGTGACGAGCCATCGGTCTTGGTCGGTTGGCGCTCGCCGTGGCGATCGACCTGCCAGACGAACTCGATCTCGGCGTCGTCAGCATCCTCGATGTGCGCGTCCGCCCAGGTGAGGGCCAGCAGCTCGGACATGCGGGCGCCGGTCAGAGCGGTGAGCGTGAAGAGGGCCTTGTACTGCCCGCGGGCGGCGGCGATCGTCTGTGTCACCGCGTCGCCCTCGAAGATGCGCTTGCGCTGTGCCTGTGATGGCTTCGGGCGCTCGGAAGAGAGAAGCACGCCCACGGGATTGGTCCCCGCCCAGCGCAGTCGCCGAGCGGCGAAGCGATAGATGCGGTTGGTGACGCCGAGCACGACGACGATCGTCGCCTCGGACTTCCCCTCGACTCGAAGGTCACGCACGAGTGCCGCCAGGTCGTCGGGCTCGAGCGCATCGAGCCTGCGCTTGGCGAAGCGCGGGCGCAGATGTGTCTCAACCGCGTTGCGATAGCCCGCCTGTGTCGAGGCTCGAAGATCGAGCACCGGGCCGGCGAGCCACCTGTCGGCCGCCTCCCCGAAGCGCAACCGTACGTTTGGGGCGACGCGCTCGCCGCGGTGGCGGCGCGAGAGCAGTTCGTCGCGCAGCGCCCGCGCGTCCTTGAGCTTGCCTTCAACCGTGCGCCAGCGCTGCACGCCTGCGCCATCCTTGAAACCGACTTCGAGAACTTCGTGGCCCTTCGCGTCGCTGCGGCGGTAGATGTTGCGCTCTACGCGCTCACGGCGGGACTTCGTAACCTTGCTCACGTCAACCTCCTAGTCAGGTTGGCCATGGGCCGGGACGTTGGCGCGTCGCCGGCCCGATTTATGTTCTCCATAAGTATACCTGACCCCTTCCTCAGGGAGGAAGCGCTCAAGCTGAAATCCCAGCCTGCAAGCGGGATTGCGCGACCGTGGAAGCCGCATGGAAGCCTCCTACGCCACACTTCGGCTGCCGCAGGCGGCTCGCCAGTGGTCAAGGTCTGAGCGGCGGAAGTAGAACTTGCAGCCGGGGCCATCCTGCTCGGAGCGCACCTTACCCTCGGCGGCCAGTCGGCGCAGCGTGTCGCGGTGGACGCCGAGGTACTTCGCAGCCGCCCGGCTGTCGAGCCATTCATCACCGCTGTGAGCCGGCTGGGCCAGCTTGGCTGCGATTGCGCTCGCCAGGGCGTCAATCTGCTCGTCGCTCAGGGTCAGCGTCAGCTCGATCACGCCGCGGCCTTCCGATCGGCGTCCATGTCGCCGACGATCGCCCGAGCGGACTCCTTGCTGCCAGAGCGAGCGCTCCAGGCCGCAAGGCTTTCGTCCCAGGAAGAGCTTGCAAGCCGGGTCGCGTTCATCCGCGCTCCCGCAGACGCGAGCGGATGCTCTCTCGGCTTGCGTCGAACCGCTGCCTGACGTCGCGCTGTAACTCGGGAGATGCTTCGCCGATCACCTCGTAGACGGCCTGTTGGAAAGTGGCGATCGTGTCCTCGTGGAGAGCCTGCGCGTCTCGCTTTGCCCAGCGTCCAGGAAACTTGCGCTCAAGCAGCCATGCTGCGGCCTGCCAGTGTCCGTCGGCAGCGGCGGCGCGAATGGCCTCCAGGGCTCCGAGTTCGACTTCGCCGTCGGCCTTTTTTATGGCCTCCGAGAACTCTGAGAACTTTGTGCGCCTTCCGGATCGCGCATCGCTCTCGCCGGCCGCCAACCATTCATAGAGCGTGCTCTCGCCGACCTTGCTGGATGCCGCCGCTGCGGAGCGCGAGGCGCCCTTCGCCGTCGCCGCGGCAATCGCGGAGCGCACCGCCGAGGTCAACTTGCAGGGACGGCCGACAGCGCGACTGCCGCCGGCTTCGGCGCTTCTATGGTCGCTTCGGGCGCTCACGTTGCCTCCCGACGCGGGACGGGGGCATGCTTGATCGGTAGCAGCCCGTCGCTGGCGAGGGGTCGTCTGCGGCGCGCCCGATGCTCCACGGCGGCGACCGGCTCTGCGGGCTGCTTGCTGCCTACCGTATGCGTCGTCCACGCGGCAAGCGCCTCGTCGAGGTTGAAGCGCAGCCGTCCGCGTGGTCCGTCCCCGAGACGCCGGCCGCCAAGCTGCGCGGCATGGTCGTAGATGCAGTCGCGGGAGACGCCAAGCGTCGCCGCGAGCGTCATGGCGTCCACGATCCGCGGCGTGGACGCGGACTGGGCGTCTGGGGCGCTTCCCGCCCCCTTGAGGGTCGCCGAAGCGGTCCGCGTGAAGGATTGGCCGTCTGAGCGCATCTCGCCGTTCAGGCGCGCCGCGACGAGATCGGCGAGCGGTTCGAGCAACTCCTCCACGATCGGGAGTGCGAGCTCGCGTGCGATCTGGCGCGCAAGCGCCGTGTCGACAGTCGGCGTGGTTCTCATCGGCCGCGCTTCCCGCGCCGTCGGACACGCTCTGCTGCGATGTCCCTGAGCGGCTGGGCGTAGTCGCGCTCCAGCTTGTCGCCGATGCGGTCTGCTGCTGCGTGGTCGCCGGCTTGGTCGAGGCGGTTGGCTTCGGCGAGGCGGTCCTGCATCCGCTGATAGCAGTCGATCAGGTCGGCCACGTCCTCCATGTCGCCACCGACGGATTCGACGGCTCGCGCGATCTGCTCGATAGGGATCGCTCTCATCGTCCGCGACCGTCCTTGCCGTAGCGCGCGACGGCTTGCTCGGCGAGCGACTCGGAGGCTGGCGTGGGGGTACTTGCGACAGCCCCGTGGTCTCTGTCGCGAGTAGAGTCTGAGCGCGTCTCATTTGGCTTGCTGGAGCCGGTTTCTACTTGCGACAGGTACTCGCGACTGGTACTTGCGACAGGTGGCGTGTCGCGAGTAGATGGCAGCCGCCAGATGGTGCGCGCATGACGCTCTGAGCGGCGCTCGATCTCGACGCCGAGCCGGCGGGCGGCGCGCCCGACGGTGCGCGGCGAGCAGTCGAGCTGGGCTACGACCTCGGTCTTGACCTCGCGGCTTGGTCGCGGCCCGTCGGCCAGCAGTTCGGCCAGCAGGTCGACCGCATCATCGACATCGCCCGGCTCGTGACCGGAGGTCAGGTCGGCTGCTGTCGTGTCGCACTCGCCGAGGATCGTGAGCGTGCTCTGCTCGGAGGGTCCCTCCCTGGTCTCGATCGCCGCGGTCTCGATCCTGCAGCGCAGCGACGGCGCGTAGCGCCCCCAGTTGGACTTCGCCGTGACGAGCACGCGCTGGTAGCCCTCCTCGCCGTCCGGGTCCTCCGGGTCGCGCGCGTAGGCGAGCACCGCGCGTGCCGCGCCGCCGAACGCGACGCTGCCAGAGACCCGGTTGAGGAGGTCTGCTCCCTGCTGCTTGGACAGGTGCATCACGCCGACGACCGCGATCTCCGCGCGCTCGGCGAACTGGGCAAGCGGCGCGAGCGCACGCCTGACCGACTGGTCGCGGTGACTGTCGAGGCGGCCGTCGAGCGTCGCAACGATCGGGTCGATGACAAGCAGCCGTGCTCGCGTGCGCTGGACGTGGGCCTCGATCCCGTCGAGGTCGCCCGGCAGCGTGACAAGCTCCTCGCGATCGTCGACTTCGACGCCGACGAGATGCACACGGTCGAGGTCGGCGCCGGCCGCCTGCAGCCGTGGCCGCACCACGGAGGCGAGATGATCCTCCAGCGTGACGTACAGGACATCCGCTGGATGGCCGTTCAGCGAGCCGGGGAGCCTGCCGGTGCTCACGGCCGCGCCAAGGTAGACCGTCAGCGTGGACTTGCCGAGACCAGGCTGCCCGGCGATGATCGTCAGCGCCCCCAACGGCATCCGCTCCTGCCACGCCCAGCGCACCACTTGCGGCTCGATCTCGCTCGCCCGCGTAAGCGTGATCCTGCGGCCGTCTGCATCTGTACTGCGGGGCACGTCTCCGAGGCGACGCCGCCGCGCGGCGGCAGCATCGAGACGCTCGCTGAGCGCTCCGGCCACCTCGGCAATCTCCGGTATCAGCGTGGCGATCGCCTCAGCCTCAGCATGGGGAGAGCCGCGCGGAGGCCGGTACTCCGGCGGCTCGACGCCGAGCGCAGCGATCACATCCACCGTCTCGGGCCGCGGCATCAGGCGGCCTCCCGCGCGAGCGCAGCTACGACTCGACGCTGCGCTACGAGGCGGCCCAGCTCGACCTCGGCGACCGCCGCCGCATCAGCCGGCGACTCGTGGCCGGCCCATGTACGCGGATAGCGCCGCTCAGCGAGCGCCAGCGCTACGACGATCGACCGCGTCGAGCAGCCGAGCGAACACGAGACCGTCACCGTGCCGTCGGCGCGCTCGCGGACTGTTAGGCGGCGCGCCTCCACAGGCGAACACGCCGGGCAGTAGGCGCGCCACACGTCGATTCGGTCGGGGTCCGCACGGTAGGCGTCCGGGCCGGTCGCACGCAGGGCGAGCAGCAGCCGGTCGAGCTGGGCGTCAGGCATGCGACCCACCGAGGTCGTCGGGTTCGCAGCTCAGCGCCCGTGCGAGGGCCGCCAGTGTGCTCGGCTGGGGGCGGACCTGCCCGCGCTCGATCCGGGCGATCGTCGATGCCGAAACTCCGCCAGCGGCAGCGCCCAGGCGCTCCCGACTCAGACCTCGGGCGCGGCGTAGCTCCGCGAGTCTGACGGGGCCGTGCGCTTTCATTTGCGGTGTCATGCCTACGCAGTCTTCGGGTGCCGCCCCAAGCGGTCAAAACTCCGGCGAGTTACGCGCCGCGCCGCCGCTGCAGCTCCTGCACCCTGAGAAGCACGCGCCAACGTATGCCGGGATTGACGCTGACGATCCGCTCTACGATCTGGCGGCGTTGGCGTTCCACCATGCCCCCAGCCTTACTGCCGTATTGCGCGCATGGCTCTTGTACGGTCTGTCAAGGCGGTGGCCCCGCCCGGACGGCCCACACAAGGGCGTGCGCACGCGACTACGGGCGCAGTGGGCTTACTACTGGCTCCACATGGCGAGGCCATCCATCGATGTAGGAGCGCTCTGCATGATGGCTCGCTCGATCGGCTGGGGCGATGCGGAGATCGACCAGATGCTCCGTGAGTGGGGCCTCAACTTCGGGGAAGCGGCATCCCCGGAGGAGGTCGTCAGGGCTACTGCTAGCTCGCTTGGCTGGGGAGCGGACCATACGACGCGCATGGCGCGTGAGTACCGCGCCGAGGCCGCACGCGAACAAACTCACGCCGAGGCGGGCGCAAACGACGAGTACGGCATACCGCAAGTCGTCCTCGCCTACCCCGAACGAGACAGGCCAGAGGACGTGCCCGACCTGGCGAGCGCGGCGCCAGGATGGTTCGGCCAGGCCATGCTCGCCGACGACCCGGTCAGCTACCGACAGGAGCACCTATTGGGTGCCCGCGATGCCGGCAGCCCAGCGAACACACCGATCGGCGATGACGATCCCGGCGTTTTGCGCGCAGCGATCGAGGGACGCCAGGCGCGCAACGGCATCGGTCGAACGCAGTCAGCGTTGCCCGCAGCCCACCGTCCGCTGGTGCAAGTGTCCGCGCCCCGCTCCCGACGACGATGGCATCTGCGCGAGATGCACCTACATCGTCCACTAGCGCCGCAATGATGCTCGCGTCGCTTTGGAACCTATCGCCGCTCGCGTGGTCTGCGATCGCATCGTGGGTGGGGATCACGATCGCTTTCGGCGCGGCGTGCGTTGCGTGGCGCCAGGTAAAAGAGGCGCGACGGCTCCGCGACGAGCGATCACAGCCATACGTGGTCGCCTATTTGGACCCCATCGAGGCCAGTCCGAAGAGCATCGATCTTGTGATCAAGAACTTCGGATTGACTGCGGCAACCGACGTCCGCGTGAAGTTCTGCGTGCCGCTCGAGTCTGCGGTGCTCGGCTCCCCGATCTCCACTCCAAAGACCATTCCTGTGCTTGTGCCAGGGCAAGAGTGGCGAACGTTCTGGGACGCGACGCATGCGCGCGGTGCGAATCGCGAGCTGCCGCGACTCTACACGGCGCAGGTGGCGTTCAACGATTCACGCCGTAAGAAGACCTTTCAGTTTCAGTTCGACCTCGACTGGAACGTGCTCATCGAACGCGGCTACGTAACGGTCTACACCATCCATGACGCCGCCGAAGCTTTGTCGACGATCAGCAAGGCACTGACGACCGCGACTTCCGCTCACGGTGCCATGAACGTCCGCGCCCGAATAGTGGGAGGACCACCGACGCCGGTCGAGGACGAACACATCAGTGGGCACGACAGCGCGCAGGTTAAAGGTGATTCTGTCGAGTGAGTATCGCAACCGGCCGACGTGCTGCTACATAGGCAGGAGGTCGCAGACGCTGGAAAGCCCGTTCCCTACAGCGAATCGGGCTGATCTGCGAGGCGGGGTTCGGGCAGCAGCGAGGAATCGCTGGCCAAATCGAGCGTGTTTGGGCCATTTCGCGCTACCCTTGAGCCTTTCCGCGCCTCACGCTCATTCGTTCTCTTCGCGGAGGGCTCTGTCGGTTCCGCTCCGCGCCTCTTCGGCCAGTTCGGCGCATTCTTCCGCGTCTTCCTGAAGCTTGTGACGCAGTTTCGGCCGCGGTTCAGCAGTTTCGCTTTCTTCTTTCCGCAGCGTAGCTTCGCGCGCGTGTAGGTTCCTCTCACATTCCGCGTACTGCCGCGAGCCTTCTTGCATCCGCGAGTGGCGTTCCTGTTCTTCTTCGCGATGGACCATCTGTGGATGCGCCCGCTTGTACGCTTGCACCTCCGCGCACGCTTCGCTCGTGCCGGATTCTTCGTTGCCGACGGCTTTTTCACATTCGGCTTCGCGTTTGACCTCGAGTTCGGGCTGCCCCATGCCACTACGGTCGTCTTCTCTTCCTCCGAGCGTCACCGTGACCGTCTCGCTTTCCCCGTTGCAAAGTACCACCGTGATTTCTGCGGATTCGCCGGGTTTGCGAGCCGCGAGCTCTGATATCAAGCCTTCCGCTCCGAGCACCGCGGACCCATCGAGGGCAACGATCACATCGCCGCCGACGCCGTAGCCGCCGAGGATGTCAGTCATCCCGTGCAGGCCAGCGTTCGCCGCCGGACCGCCGGGTAGCACCGTCTGAATCATCGCGCCTGACTTTGGCGGCTTGCAGCCGTGAAGTTCGTCACTGGAGTAGAGGGAGCTGAGCGCAATGCCATCGGCGGTGTCTTCCGCGCTCATGGATTCGACCTCTACGCCGAGGAAGGCTGGCCCTTGCGCCGATTCGCCTGATTCGGTGCCCTGCGCGACGGCGCTCTGCGGAGAGATCACTTTGGTCGCGCAGCCCACCCCGATGTGCTTGATCCTCCACGGCGCGTTGGGAGACCGTTCAAGCACGAACAAGATCGAGCCGTGGCTGCCGGGCGGCGTGATCCGGTAGGTCGCTGTCACCTGCGCTTCGAGGGCGCCTTCTTCAGTGATCCCCGGGGCAAAGCTGACGGAGCGAGCATTCAGGCCCTGCAGCTCGTACCGACCGGACCCGGCGACGAACTGCCCACGGTAGACCGCCAGCACCGCGTGCGTCCCGCTCGTGGTCACGCACGAGCCCGTCGCATTGGAGGTGCGTTCGATGCTGCTTGCGAACACGGCGGCGAGCCCTTGTGTGCTGTGGTCGCTGTAGGCGCTGGCGTAGCGGTGCAGCACGTCGAGAATCGCTTGCCGTTGGCTCTCTGTCTGCGCGCCCGTGGTCTTCCGGCTGCGATGGGCGGTCTCTCTCTTCGCAGCGGTTCCACATCCCACGAGGGTCAGCGCGACTACTCCGGTCGCGGCCGCCACTTTCAGGTGTCGCAGAGTCATCCTAGGAGTCCTGGCACTCGCGCTACCTACATCGGGACGGGCAGGACGCCGCCGAGCGGGTTGCGGCAGACGACCTCAGCGCCTTCGCTGGTGTAGACGATCACGGGCTTTCCCCCAATCGCCTTGCAGTTGCCCTCGAACCGTTCAGTCGCTTGGCGCTGTTCACGATCCGCCGTGCGTTCTTCGCGCTCCCGACGGGCCGCTCGCTCGCTCGCTTCGCGCAGCTTCATCGAGGCGCATTGCGCGGCGGTGATGGTTGAGAACCGGCCGCGCCTCGTGATCTTCGATCCTGAGCCGCCGCGCGCGGTCACGACATACTTGTAGGCACCTGCCGGATGCCGGCATGTCCAGCGGATGACCGTAGGCGTCAGCGGTTTGGACCCAGAGCGCGAACCCCAGGTTTCAGTGCTCGTATGGCCATGGTGCGTCAGCTTGACCGTCACGCTCACGTACGGAGTAGCCGTGACCGAGAAGTCGGTGTAGCCTGGATGACCGCTTGTCGCCCCTCGATGTGTCCTCGGCTTGACGCGCAGGAGCTTTACGGTCGGCGTCGTAACGACGAAGCGTTGCTGTGCCGACGTGGCTGTTTCGGCGCCACTCGTCCGCTTCACCTGCCAGACGTATTCCCCTGGGAAGAGACTCATCCCCGCCTTCAGCTTGGCCGTCGTGACACTCGTCGTCTGATCGGTAGTCCATGTCCCCAGGCGACTCAGCGGCAGCCACTTGGGTTCCCGTTCCATGTACTTGAAGCCCTTTTCCGTGACGAGGTATTCTTCTTCATCGTTGCTCTTTGCGCTCTTGATGACGAGGGTATCTTCGCCGAAAGGCGGTTCGCCTGCGCCGAAGGGCGCAGCGGACCAAGAGAAGCTCATCGCGGTTCCGGGCGTGGTCGTCCAGGCTTCGGCCGGGCTCTCCAGTTCGGCGGCGGGCAGCGGCGCACGGGGGAGCGTGACTTCCGCTCCGCCCAGGACTTCCTGTTCGCCTCGCGCCCCTTCGGGCAGGGGCTGGAGTGTGCGCCAGATGGAGAACCTGATCGTATCCGGACCGTTATCCGACGGCACGTAGTTCAGGTGCAGCGTGAATGCTCCAGGGCCAACCTGCGTGCCGGTGCCACGATCGCATTCTTCTTCCCCTTCGCCGTAGGACCTGTTCACCGCCCGTTCTCCGAGAAGGCAAGCTTCGTAGGTTTCGCCCTCTAGGGTGGCGGCCACCGCCGAGCTGCCGGTCACCGTCAGTTCGACCGGACGGCCAACAAGGATGTTCGCAGGCGTTGGCGTGATCGAGAGCGAGGCCGTTGGCCTCGAAGCGTCGAATTGCGCTTCGGAAGCTGCCAGGGTTTCTTCCCGAGCTTCGTTGGAATACAAGTAAGCGGTGACTGTGTATTCGCCGGCTTTCGCAGCGAGCACCGTGAATGTCTTTGCGAACGAACCCGCTCCGACCGCTTCGGGACCGCGCGTGAGTTCTTCCGGTTCGGCGCCCTTGGCGCCGATGAAGACCGCGAGAAAGCCGTCTGAAGGCGCATCGCCTGAGACGTTGATTTCGACGTCTGTACGGGTGTATACGCTCGAAGATGGGGCGACGGAGATCGACAGACTCGGCGCCGACGCGCTGGCCGCGGCAGGCGTCATCAGCGTCGTCGCCATGATGATGAGCGCCGCGCAGGTTGTCGCACACAGATGCATACGAAACCGCGCGGCGAGTTGCGATGACCTACGCACGCGCCAGTCCGCCGTGAGTGTGGCCGCCGCGACGTGCCAGCGACGTTGGCCGCGTGACGGTTCGGACGCCTCAGCCACCGGCTTGCTCACCTTCGCGATCTCCTCGTAGTGTTTTGTCTGCGGAGTGTTGCACACGTCCCCACGCCGCGTTCTGTCGCATCGTTGCGGCAGTCCACCCAAACTGCTTGCGCATCGGCTTGGGCCATCCTCCATCTGCTACGCGCTCACCGGGCCGGGGCACGGCTCGGGAAGGTAGCACCTTGGGGGAACATGTCGAGTGGTCAGCGCGGCCTCGCCTGCCGAGACTGCCGGGGCAATGTTCCCCCACAGCACACCGGCCAGTGCCTCGCCGCGGCGCTGCTGACCCGATCGCTCAGCGCTTCGGCACGGCTATCCGCGAGGTCCGTGCACGGCGCGAGGAGACGCTTGAGCAGGTCGCAAACCGGATCGAGCGCATGGACGCCAAGTACCTCGGCGAGATCGAGCGCGGATGGCACGCTCCCAGCATCCCCACCGCCAAGCGCATCGCCGACGCGCTCGATGTCACCCTCGCCCAACTCACCAAGGACCTATAACCCCGGATCAAGCACACTGACGCCCGCCCACCGAGCCGGATCAAAGGACAGGTCTTTGCTGGCCACGCGCGCTCTGATCCCTGCCGCACGCAGGCACTCTGCATCAGCACATAGGTCTCCGGCGGGCCTGGCGGCTGCCAGCGCGCGGAGCGTCCGATGTTCAGTTGAGGCGCCGCCGGGGACAACACGCAGCGCGCAGGTACTCCAAGACGCTTCCATAAACCCGGCTCGGCACAGGCCGCGGCCGCCTTCTTTTCCCCCAAACCCGCATGGATACCCGCGATCCGCCGATGGGCGATCCAGGACTCGAACCTGGGACCTCTTCCTTATCAGAGAAGCGCTCTAACCAACTGAGCTAATCGCCCGCTGGATCGGCGCGCTCGGACGCGCCGCCGGGGGGCAATGGTAGCGCGCAGAGGTCTGGCTATGGCTGGCTGGCTACGCCCCACCCCTCAGCCGCCGCGCGAGCTCGTGGGCCTCCTGCGCCGACTCGAAGACCAGCTCTGCGCGGTAGCGCCCCTGAGCGTCGCCGCTGACCTTGACCTCGGCGCCGATGGCTTGTTCGAGCAGGTCGGCTATTTCCGATGATGCGGCGAGCTGGTCCGCGTCTGGCGTCGGCTTGCGGCGGCGGGGCGCCTTGCTTGGTGTGTCGGGAGCCCCGTTCGCGCTGCGCGCCTGCGTTTCAAGTGTCCTGACAGACCATTCCCGCCCGGCACACTCCCGTGCCAGCCGGCGTCGGGCCGCGTGGCCCTCGGCCAGCAGCAGCGCGCGGCCGTGTCCCTCGCTGAGGACGCCCTCCTCGATCAGCGCGAGCGCCTCATCCGGCAGATCCAGCAGGCGCATGAGGTTGGAGACCGCGACCCTGCTGCGGCCGACCCGGGTGCCGACCTGCTCCCTGGTCAGACCGAGCTCCTCGACCAAGGCGGCACAGGCTTTGGCCTCCTCGACGGGGTTGAGGTCCTCGCGCGCCATGTTCTCGATCAGCGCGATCTCCAAAGCCTCTGCATCCCCGTGGGAGCGCACGATTGCCGGAATCTCGCCCAGGCCCGCGATCTTGGCGGCGCGCCAGCGGCGCTCTCCGGCGATCAGCTCATACCTGCCGTCGGGCAGCGGCCGCAGCAGCACCGGCTGCAGGACGCCCTTTTCGCCCAACGAGGCGGCCAGCGCGAGCAGCGGCTCCTCGTCGAAGCGCCGCCTGGGCTGGCTGGCACTCGGCGCCACCAGCTCGACGGGGACGCTGCGAAGCTCCTGGTCGGCCTCCTGCTCGCGAGTGACCGAGAGGATCGCGTCGAGGCCGCGGCCCATTCCGCGGCGCGGCGGGCTCATGCCGGTCCTCCCACCAGCAGCTCCCTGGCGAGCTCGAAGTAGGCCTCGGCGCCGGCGCTGTGCGGGTCGTGATGGGTGACGGGCAGGCCGTAGCTGGGTGCCTCGCCGACACGCACGTTGCGCGGGATGATGGTCTCATAGACAAGGTCGGGGAAGTGCTTTCGGACCTCCTGCTCGACATCCTGGCCCAGCCGTGTGCGGGCATCGTGCATGGTCAGCAGCATCCCTGCGATCGTGAGCTTTGGATTGATCTCGCGCCGCACTCGCGCGAGCGTGTCCAGCAGGCCCGCGAGACCCTCCAAGGCGAAGTACTCTGTCTGCACCGGCACAATCACCTCGTCTGCGGCCGCGAGCGCGCCCACGGTCAGCGGACCGAGCGACGGCGGGCAGTCGATCAGGATGTACTCGAAGTCCGCGCGCAGCGGGGCGAGCGCCTCGCGCAGGCGCAACTCGAAGTGATCGAGACGGGGAAGCTCGATGTTGGCGCCCGCCAGGCCGGGGCCTGCCGGCAGCAGCCGCAGCCCGGCCACGGACGAATCGACGACGGCGTCGGTGGCGCTTGCCTGCCCGCAGAGCACGTCGTAGAGACCGGGTTCCTGGGAGCGCGGCACGCCGAGACCGACCGTCGCGTTGGCCTGCGGATCCGCGTCGACGATCAGCGTCGTGCAGCCGGCCTCGGCGATGCATGCACTGAGGTTGACCGCAGTCGTGGTCTTGCCGACCCCGCCCTTCTGGTTGGCTATCGCGAAGACGCGTCCCATGAGCACTGCAAGCTATCGCCGATCGCGGTCGAGCCGGGTACCGCCTGTGCCTGCGCTGCCGAGCGGCCGCTTGCGAGCTGCTCCCGCGCGGCGTGGGTAGCGGTTCGGGGTCGGTGCGATCTTGCGGTAGATGTGGAGGTGATGGTCGGTGGCGGCTGGGAAGGGATGGACGTGGCGCACCTCCTGCAGCGTGAGCCCAAGCTCCGCGCATGCCAGGCCCGCCTGACGCTCCTCCTCGGAGTTGCGCCTGCCACGCCAGTCGACGAGCAGCCCGCCCGGTTCGAGCAGCGGCGCGGCGTACTCGAGCACGACCGGGGCCGGTGCGACGGCGCGGGCAAGGGCGAGATCGTGGCCGCCCGCGCCAGCTGCCCACTCCTCGACGCGAGCGCAGACCACCCGTGCATTGGAGATGCCGGCCAGAGTCCGGGCCCGCTCGATGAAGGCACACTTGCGCGACTGGCTCTCAACCAGCGTGAAGGCACTGTGCGGCAGGGCGGCGGCAAGTGGAAGTCCGGGAATTCCGGCGCCCGCGCCGAGGTCCACCACCCGCGACGCAGCGCGCACCGTGTCCACCTCCAAGGCGACGAGCGGGTCGGCGATGTGGACATCGACTGCACGCGAAGGCTCACGAACGCTGGTAGGCGCCTGATCGTCGTCGGCGAGAATCGTGAGAATCGCCCTCAGCGAGGTCACGGTGGCGAGTGGCAGGCCGTGCCGATCGACGATCTCGGCCAGGCGTCGCTCCACCTCAGCGTTCATATCGGGCAAAGAAGCTCGCGTACCTGTCCTTCATCTCGCGGATACGCCCGTTGACATGGGCGTCGATCTCGTCGGTGAGCACGCTCTCGACGAGGGGCAGCACGTCCTCCGCGAGCGCCGGTCCACGGGCCATCCATTGGTAGTAGTGGCGATCGCCGTGGTGGTATGGGCCGTAGAGCCGTGAGCGCGGGAACAGCCGCAGCAGCCAACGGAACACCGCCTCGTGGCGGACGTGCATACGCAGCGTGATCTGTGGGTTCTTGCCGTCTCCGCCAAAGTGCCCCTCGCCGATCAGCAGCCCGACCACGAGGCCGCGCTCGACCTCCGTAATCGGCGTTGGCACATCCTGGTCGGTCATCGCGCGGATTGTTTCACCGTAGAGAAAAACGTGAAACGGTCGGGGCCGCGGGGGGCCGCGACTACGAAGCTAGCGGCGAGATCACGAGGAACCTCTCCGGCTCCTCGCCCTCGCTGTGCGTCCCCACATCGCCGCGCAGCCGCAGATGCTCGTGCACGACGCGGCGGTCGTAGGCCGGCATCGGGTCAAGCTCGATCGCTTCGCCGAGCCTCGATCGCTTCGTCCGCCGCCTCGTCGGCCTCCTCGCAAAGCGCTGTCTCGCGCCGCTCACGGTATCCGTCGGCGTCGACGATCACCCGCGTTGGGCTCTCGCCGGCCTTGAACACGATCCGGCGAGCCAGATGCTGGATCGCGTCGATCGTCTGGCCTCTCTTACCGATCAGAGGCCCGACCTCTTCACCCTCGAAGCGCCCCACGATCGCCTCGTCGGTCTCCTGCACCGCAACCTCGACGTCGAGCCCGCTGCTTTGCGCAATCACATCCAGCAGCTCGACCAGCGCCGCCTTCGGGTCCTCCTGCCCACTCATCGCCTTCTCCCCGAACGCTTCTTGCGCTTGCGCGGGGGCGGCGGCGGGGCGGCGCCGCCCGCCCCTACCGCAGCCATCGCAGGCTCCAGCGTGCGTTGCGGCGCGCCTTTTGGCGCTGAATCCCCGCCGGCCACCGGTGGCGGGCCAACCCTGCGGCGGATGATGTACTGCTGCACGACCGTCCAGATGTTGGTCGTGATCCAGTAGACCAGCAGGCCTGCGGGGAATTTGAAGATGAAGAGGACGAATACCAGCGGGAGCAGCATCATCATCCGTCGCTGGTTCTTGTCCACGGTGGCGCTCATGAGCATCGTCGAGCCAAGCTGCGAGCTTATGTAGAGCACGAGCAGGACCACCAGCACCACGCCGCTGGCGTGGTTGGTGATGTCAGGGATGAAGAGGAATTTCGCCGAGTGCGGCGCAACCTGTTCGCAGGTCGTCTTTTCCAGGTACTTGGCCGGTAGGTGCGCGGCGCCCGTGACCGTCGGGCTGTGCGATTCGTTGTAATGCGTGACAAGGCTGGGTCCGCAGATGTGCTTCTTGAGGTCCGTCCGCAGCATGTAGAACAGCGAGATGAAGACCGGCAGCTGCAGAACGAGCGGAAGGCAGGAGGCAAACGGGTTGATTTTGTTCTCCTGA
Source organism: uncultured Actinomycetota bacterium (assembly GCA_963805565.1). Classification (GTDB taxonomy): domain Bacteria; phylum Actinomycetota; class Thermoleophilia; order Solirubrobacterales; family Solirubrobacteraceae; genus Palsa-744. The sequence continues at coordinate 1,156,249 of CAWDUK010000001.1, forward strand.
TAGAACTTCATCAGCTCCTGCTGCTGGCGCTGCTTGTCGTCCTTGTACTTCTCCTGGATTTCCTTCATCCGCGGCATGTGCTGCTGAAGGCGCTGCATGGAGTGGAACTGCTTGACGGTCAGCGGCACCATCACGGCCCGCACCACGACGGTCAGGCCCACGATCGCAAGACCCCAGCTGCCCCCCACGAAGCTGTGGATGTGGACCAGGATCCACTGGAAAGCGCTGATCAGCGGCGAGAATGCGCTTTCGATGATGTTCGTGGCGAGGATCAGGGTCATCTGGGCACCGCGGCACGCGGCCCGTCAGGCATGTGCGCGGCAGTCGTGCTTGAACAGCCGCTGGGCGTCGACTGGATCGTATCCGCCATCGCTGAACGGGTTGCACCTCAGCAGCCTCCAAGCGGCAAGCACCGCGCCGCGCGGGACCCCGAACTGCTTCACGGCCTGGATTGCGTACGCCGAGCAGGTCGGCTCGTAGCGGCATCGCCTGGGCAGCGCCGGCGAGATCAGCCTCGAATAGAGGATCAGCGGCGCCAGCGCAACCGCCCGTAGGCCACCACCGATGAAATCGAGCGAGCGTCGAAGGCTGGAGAGCTCCTGCTCCCGCTGCCAGTGCTGTGTTTGCCTCATGCCGCCCGGCGCCTCTGCTCTCGCTCCTGCGGCTGGGCCTTGGCGACCAGCTCTGCGAGGGCCCGTGCGACCCCGGCAAGCCCCTCCGACTCGGCCAGCCTGAGGATGTCCGGCCTCGCGACGAGCACAACATCACACCCGCCCGGCAACTGAGCGCCACTGGATGCCACGGCCTCCCGCAGCAGCCGCTTGACACGGTTGCGCTGCACCGCACCACCTACGCGTCTGGACACAGAGAACCCTACGCGCGGCTCGGATACGCTCGGGTTCGGAAACGTGTAGAGCACCAGATACCGATTCGCGTGCGAACGGCCCTGCCGGTAGACGCGCTCAAACTCCGCGCTGCGCGTGAGGCGACCGCGGCCTGCGTGACGCGGCTTCATTCCCACGCCGTCACACTGACAGGCGCTTGCGTCCCTTGTCGCGACGGCGCTTGAGCGTGAGCCGCCCAGCGCGCGTCCGCATCCGGGCACGAAACCCGTGGGTCCTGGCGCGCTTGCGTTTCTTCGGCTGATAGGTCCGCTTCATCGTCTCTTCCTGCGTCTAGTCGCGTCTGAGGCACACGGCAGGCCACGCCGACCGCGCTCCGAACAGCGAAGTATAACGGCGCGTGGCGCGCCGAGCTGACCCACGTCGGAAGGCGCAAGGCGCAGCGCCGGCCGGAGAGAGATCGCAAGCTGGCTGGCCACCCAGGGACATGCACCATCCCTGTCTTCATCGCGCATTTCAGGTCCTGCCGTGCCGACTTTTGGCACAGCTCCCCGTTTTTCTCGCCATTTGCGGAGACCGTGTCCCGAGACCTGCAACCACCGCCGGGCGTTGGCTATATTCGCCTGCGCCGGGCTTTTGACGGCGCCCTCTTCAAGTTCCGCCCGCGACGCTCCCAGCCGGGAGCGTCCGCGCGCTCACGCCTGCCCTCGCCTCCACCATCTGCACCCAACATCCCCTTGAACGCTGACGTCGATCACATCTGGCTGCTGATTCAACGCCATCTCGCAGCGGCCGTCGACGAGCCGACGTTCCGCATCTGGCTGGCCCCGCTGCGACCGGTCGGCCTCACAGACACAACACTGCACCTCACAGCTCCTCCACAGACCTGTGGATGGGTGCGAGACCGCTTCGGTCGCCTCCTGCAGACGGCAGTCGCCGCCACACTCGGCCCGCACATGACCGTCGAGGTCACCTCCTGCGCAGACGCTCCCACCGTCGCGGCCAGTCATATCCCAGCCGCTGCAGCGCCTGCACGCCGCTCCGCAACCGACGCCGAACTGCTCTCGAACCCCAAGCTCTCCTTTGAGCAGTTCGTAATCGGCGACTGCAACCGCCTGGCTCACGCCGCAGCACTCACGGTCGCCGAGATGCCTTCCCAGGCATACAACCCGCTCTTCCTCTGCGGCCCTCCCGGAGTCGGCAAGACCCACCTGTTGCGGGCGATCGGAGCTCTTTTGCTCTCCCATGACCCCACGTTGATCGTCCGCGCCATCAGCGGAGAGCAGTTTACGACCGACTTCCTGACAGCCCTCTCCTCTCGTCATACAGACGAGTTCAAGGCTCGCTTTCGCCACGCCGACGTTCTGCTCATCGACGACGTCCAGTTCCTCGAGCGCAAGACCCGCACCGAGGAGGAGTTCTTCCATACCTTCAACGCTCTCCACGACGCGGGCAGCCAGATCGTCCTCACCTCCGACCGACCGCCCCGCAGTCTCGAGGATCTCGAGGATCGCCTACGCGAGCGCTTTGCCTGCGGCTTGGTCGCTGACATCCAACCTCCCGATCGCGCCACCCGCCTGGCGATCCTCCGCAAGCGGGTCGCACAGGACGACATCATCCTCGCCGACCCCGGCGTCCTCCATGTCCTCGCCGATCGCATCACGATCAACGTTCGTTCGCTGGAGGGAGCGTTGATCCGCATCGTGGCATTCGGGTCCCTGACTAGCAAGCCATTGACTCAAGAGTTGGCCACGGAGGTCCTCGATGGGCTTTATCCCGCACTTCGCACCGAGGCGCCAGAGCGTTCGGTCGCAGAGATCCAGCGTGCCGCCTGCCAGCATTTCGGCATCACAGACGAAGAGCTCATCTCCACCGCGCGCTCGACACGGGTCGCCTGGCCACGACAGCTGGCGATGTACCTCTCTCGCGAGCTGACCCACGAATCTCTGCCCGCTATCGGCCGTCATTTCGGCGGCCGAGACCACACCACCGTGCTGCACGCATGGAGGCGGACCACCGCGAGGCTGGACTCGGACCTGCGTACGCAATCGGCTATCGCTTCGCTGCGAGACATGCTCCAGTAGACCCTCGCGCTGCGCCGACCGTAGCTCCTGGCACACTTATCCACCTCACTCCACAGTCTCCCCACAGCCTCCTGTCTCGGCATTGCCTCCCACCACTTGTCTTTCCGCACGCCATCCACAAGTCCACAACCTCTTCTTCTACTTAGATATCAACCAGTCGTAGGTGACCTGTGAAGCTGACTCTCTCCACACAAGACCTTCTCTCGCAGCTGCAAAACGTCACGCGGATCGCATCCACGCGCAGCGCCGTGCAGGCGCTCTCTGGCGTCATGCTCCGCGCTGCAGCAGGTGCGTGCGAGCTTATGGCCACCGACGTCGAGGTCTCTCTGCAGGTCTCCATCCCCGCTGAGGTCGCTTCTGAGGGCTTTGCCGTCCTGCCCGCGCGACTGCTCCTTGACGTCGTCCGCTCGTTGACCGCGCAAACACTCAACATCGAGCTTCGCGCAGCCGAAAACGATGTTGAGATCGTCTGCGGCGGCGCCACCTTCCACTTCCGCACGCTTCGCGCCGAAGACTTCCCGGCGCTCCCTCGGCCCGCAGCCGAAGGTCGAATCTCCCTGCCGACCCAGGCCTTCGTCGACACGGTCACCAAGGTCTCCCGCTCGGCATCGCACGACGAGACGCGTCCTGTGCTGACGGGCATTCTCGTATCCGCGTCCGGGCAGGAGCTCGTGATGGTCGCCACCGACTCCTATCGGCTGAGCGTCAAGCGGACGACGCTCGACTCGCCGCTGAACGGCAGCTTCGAGGCAAACGTGCCGGCTCGTGCGCTGCAGGAGCTGGCGCGCATCGCAGCTGCCGCCTCAGAGGCGCAGCTCAGCGTCGGGGTGCAGGAGGGCCAGGTCGTCTTCGAGGCTGCCGGCGCGGTGCTTTCCTCGAGGCTGATCGATGGCCAGTTCCCCAACTACCGGCAGCTTTTGCCCGACTCCGTCGAGCACGAATTGCGGCTCTCGACAGCAGAGCTGGCAAGCGTCGTTCGGCGGATCAGCCTGCTTGCACAGAAGAACTCTCCTCTGCGGCTGCGGTTCGCCGAGGGTCAGCTCACGGTCACGGCGCAGACCCCGGATGTGGGTGAGGCGACCGAGTCGATCCCCGTGCCATTCCAGGGGGAGCCGTTCGAGATCGGCTTCAACGCCGAGTTCCTGCGCGACGGGCTGGAGAGCGTTGAGACCGACGAGCTCGTTCTGAAGCTGATCAGCCCCGTCCGTCCAGGTTTGATCGAGTCGCCCGACACGAGCGACTTCATCTACCTGATCATGCCGATCAGGCTCACCGCCTGACCGCTTCGCTGCGGCCGGCGGCAGGCCGATGCAGCTGAGCGCGCTCGAGCTGCGCGACTTCCGCAGCTACCAGGCTGCCGAAGCCGAGCTTGGTGCTGGGCTCACCGTGGTCCACGGCCACAATGGCTCAGGAAAGTCCAATCTGCTCGAAGCGATCTGCTTTGGATGTACGGCTCGCTCTCCGCGTACGCGCAACGACCGTGAGCTGATTCGCTTCGGGGCCCCCGCGGCGCGGGTGACCCTGCGCTTGAGCGACGACCGCGATACCGAGCACACGATTGCGATCGGGTTCGGGGCGCTGGAGGGCCAGACCGCGCTGCAGAAGCGCATCCGCTTCGACGGCGCGACGATCGAACGTGCAGATCAGATCCCCGACCGCCCCCTGGTGGTCGTCTTCGTACCCGACCGACTGGAGCTGATCAATGGCGCCCCCGCTATGCGTCGCGGCCACCTGGACCACCTCGTCGCTGCACTGTGGCCATCCCGCACTGCGGATCGCGCCGAGTACGCGCGTGCGCTCGCGCAACGCAACGCGTTGATCTCCCGGATCAGGTCAGGTGCGGCCTCCGACGCCGCCTTGCAGAGCTGGAATCTCGAGTTGGCGCGCCACGCGTTGGTCCTATGCGCAGATCGGGCAGCCGCGATCGAGCAGATCTCCGCGGGCTTCACGCTTCGATGCCGGGCGCTTGGGCTTGCCGGCGCTGCGAGGCTCGAGTATCGACCGCGCACCAAGGCGAGCACGCCGGAGGAGCTGGCGCAGGAGCTTCAGCAGCGACTCCCCGAGGACCTGCAACGCGGCTACAGCACTCACGGCCCGCACCGCGACGACGTCGCGATTCTGCGTGACGGCCGCCAGCTGCGCACATACGGCTCCCAGGGTGAGCGCCGGCTCGCGCTGCTCGCGCTGCTGCTTTCCGAGCGCGCGGCCCTGGCCGACGCCCGCGGACGCGCGCCGCTCGTGTTGCTTGACGACGTGATGAGCGAGCTCGACGAGCAGCGCCGGGCCGCGCTGCTTGCGGATCTCGGCGGCAGCGGCGGGCAAAGCGTGATCGCGACCACGGATCTGGGGCACGTGCCCGGAGCGCTCGCGGCGGACGTGAGGCGGCTGCGGGTTGCCGATGGCGCGATCTTCGCCGATGATTGAGAGCATGCGACGCCGAGCACCCAGACCGCTGGCAGCCGCGCTCAGCGTGCTCGGGCAAGAGCTCGCCCCGCAGACGCCGCTGGCCAGGGCGCAGGCGGCCTGGGAGAAGGCGGTCGGCGGCCCCGCTGCCGCTCACTGCCAGCCGGCGTTCGAGCGTTCGGGCACGCTCACGGTCGATTGCGACGAGGCCGTATGGGCGCAGGAGATGAACATGCGCGCGGTCGAAGTGCTCGAGAGCCTCAACGCCGCTCTTGCGCCCGGCAGCGAGCTCGCCGCGGTGCGTTTTCGCGTGCGCTGAGACCGTCCTGCCCGCGCGGGCCAAAAGCGCTGGAATTTCCGCCATTTGCAGCGTGTTTGAGCCGGTTTCGGGGGGTCTCTGTGATATCGTGGCGAGCACATCGAACTCGCCCCGGCCCGCGCTTTCTCGCCCCGGACGCCGGGGCGTTCTCACGTAATCGGCGGGCGAGTGGAAGGACCATTGGCAACGGGAACCAACAGCGAGGGGCAGGAGCCCGCGGGCTCTGAGGCCACCAGCTACGACGCACAGGACATCACCGTCCTCGAGGGCCTTGAAGCGGTACGCAAGCGGCCCGGCATGTACATCGGCTCCACGGGCGTGATGGGGCTGCACCACCTCGTCTACGAGCTCGTCGACAACTCCGTCGACGAGGCGCTCGCCGGCCACTGCACCGAGGTCTCGGTCACGATCCACCCCGACAACTCGGTCACGGAGGTTGACAACGGCCGCGGCATCCCGGTCGCCATGATGGAGAAGGAGAAAAAGCCGGCCGTCGAGGTCGTGCTCACCGTGCTTCACTCCGGCGGCAAGTTCGGCCAGGGCGGCGGCTACAAGGTCTCCGGCGGCCTGCACGGCGTCGGTGTCTCTGTCGTCAACGCGCTGTCCGAGCGACTGCACGTCGAGGTTCGCCGCGACGGTCACGTCTTCAGCCAGGACTACGCGCGAGGAACGCCGTTGGCGGAGCTGGCGCAGGGCGACGCGCTCGCCAAAGACGCACTCACCGGCACGAGCGTCACCTTCCTGCCGGATGCCGACATCTTCGAGACGCTCGACTTCGACTTCCGCACGCTGGAGGAGCGCCTGCGGGAGACGGCGTTCCTGACGCGCGGCCTGCTGATTTCGCTGATCGACGAGCGCGCCGAGGGCCGCGCCGTCGAGTTCCGCTACGAGGGCGGGATCGAGGACTTCGTCGCCTACCTCAACGAAAACCGCGATCCGGTGCACCGCAAGGTGATCTTCTTCGCCGGCGACGGAGAGGAAGGCGCCGCCGAGGTCGCGATGCAGTGGAACTCCTCCTACCAGGACTCGATCCACTCCTTCGCCAACAACATCAACACGCGCGAGGGCGGCACCCACATGTCCGGCTTCCGCTCCGCGCTGACGCGGACGCTGAACAAGTACGCGCGCGAGCACAGCCTGCTCAAGGAGAAGGAGGACAACCTCTCCGGCGAGGACGTGCGCGAGGGTCTGACCGCTGTGATCTCGGTCAAGCTGCGTGACCCGCAGTTCGAGGGCCAGACCAAGACCAAGCTCGGCAACCCCGGCATGGCCGGCTTCGTGGAGTCGATCGTCAACGCCGGGCTCTCTGAGTTCCTGGAGGAGAATCCAAGCGAGGCGCGATCGGTGATCCTCAAGGCGGTGCAGGCGCAGCGAGCCCGCGAGGCCGCGCGCAAGGCCCGCGACCTGACCCGTCGCAAGTCGGCGCTGGAGAACTCGATGCTGCCGGGCAAGCTCGCCGACTGCGCGGTCAAGGACCCGAGCCTTGCCGAGCTGTTCGTGGTCGAGGGCGACTCCGCCGGCGGCTCGGCCAAGCAGGGCCGCGACCGCAACACCCAGGCGGTGCTGCCGCTGCGCGGCAAGATCCTCAACGTCGAGAAGAGCCGGATCGACAAGGTGCTCCAGAACACCGAGATCCAGGCGCTTATCACCGCGATCGGAACGGGTGTGCGCGACGAGTTCAACATCGAGAACGCGCGGTATCACAAGGTGATTTTGATGAGCGTCGACGGTGAGGAACACGTGCTGGTGCGCGACGGCGACGGCGTGCGCCTGACCACGATCGGCGAGTTTGTTGACCCGCACGTCGAGGGCCGTCCGGCCGAGGGCCCGCAGGGCCTGGTGCGCTCCGTGTACGAGCGCTTCGGCAAGGTGCTCTCGGTCGACCTGGAAGGCCGCGAGCCGCGCTTCGGGCAGATCAAGGGCGTCGTGCGCCACGAGGTGGACGAGCCGTTGTATGAGGTCACCACGCTCTACGGCCGCAAGGTGCGGGTCACTGCGAGCCACTCGATCTACGTGCACGAGGACGGCGAGCTGCGAAAGAAGCGCGGGGACAAGCTGAAGGTGGGGGATGTGGTGGTGGCGCCCCGGCGCGTGCCGCTGCCCGACTGCGCGCCGGATCGCATAGACCTGCTGCGCGAGTTGCACAGTCACCCGAAGGCCGCGCGCCAGGTGTGGCTCCGCGGCCCCGCGGTAGCCGACTGGAGCAGGCAGCGGATCGTGCTCGAGCACGCCGAGAATCCGCAGCTGACCGAGCCGCGTGTCGAGATACCTGCGGAGGTGCGAGCGGAGCTCGCGACACTTCGGCGGCGCAGCCGCGTCTCGCAGCGTGCGCTCTGCGACGCGGTGGGAATCCGCCAGCCGGTCACCTTCTACGCGTGGGAGAAGGGCACCTCGCGCCCGATCCTCTCTCACTTCGAGGCGTATGTGAACGCGGTCGGCGGTGACGTCGACTCGGTGCGGCCGCGCGTAAGAGTCTGCGATAGCACGCTTGATCGCACGTGGCGCAGGCAGTACAAAGCCTCGCGACGCAACCGCCTGCGCAACGAGGTGCGCCTGTCTGATCTGGACGAGCGCGACCTCGATTTCTTCGATGGCCGCGAGGATGTTGTGTTGACGCCGGAGCACCACGCGCACCAGGCGATCGGCCGCTACGTGAACGTAAATGAGAAGCTGATGCGGGTGCTCGGCTTCTTCCTTGCCGAGGGCAACTGCACCGAGCGCGGCGGGGTGCGCTTTGCGATCGGCAACGGCAACTCACGCTACGCGCTGGAGATGATCCGCTCCTTCGAGCAGGTATTCGGCATCGCGCCCACCACCTACGCCGGGCACGGGCCGCTGGCCGACGTGAAGGTGGTGCATCGTGTCGTGGCGCTCGCCTTCAAGTACGTCTTTGGCTTTGGTGAACAAACGGCAGTCACCAAGCGTGTGCCGAATATTGCCTTCAACGTGAGCGAGGATTTGCGGCTGGAGTTCCTGCGTGGGTTCTTCCTTGGGGATGGGAGCGCCACAAGTGGCTCGGCGGAGTTCTACTCTTCCTCGCGTCACATCATCGCTGGCCTGCATCACCTGCTCTCGTCGTTTGGTGTCGTGCCTTATATCAGTGAGATTGCTCCGGGACAGCGGATAGCAATCCTCGGTAGGGATTACACGACTGCCAACCCAAGCTGGAGACTCACTGTGTCAGCACGAGATGATCTCAAGCTCATTCGCAAGGCCTGGTGTGACCACCCTGGCGCACCAGGCCTTGACACCAAGCTCTCATCTGCAAAGCAGACTCAACGCCGTATGTACAGGCCGATTGGCGATAGCCTTATCGGTCTGCCGGTGCGCTCGATAAAAAGGGTAAACGCGAGCAACGGATGCGTTTACGACTTCTCGGTCTGGGGCGATGAAAACTTCATCTCAGGCGTGGGAGGGTTGACAACAAAAAACACGGATGCTGACGTCGACGGAGCTCACATCAGGACTCTTGCACTCACACTTTTGTTCCGTGAGATGCAGGAGCTGATCGAGGCCGGCTACGTCTATATAGCCAAGCCGCCGCTGTACAAGCTCAAGCAGGGATCGCGTGAGCGTTACATCGAGCGTGAGCACGAATTGGAGGAAATCCTGCTCTCCGACAAGTGGGAGAAGATCGAGGTCGTCGACCGCAACGGCAACCGCTTCAAGCTCACCGAGACGCGCTGGCAGAGTTTCACCAGGCGTCTGAAGGAGTACGAGGGCTGGGCCTCCTCGCTGCGCGCAGCTCACGGCCATGATGTCGTGCAATTCCTGGAGGAGTCCTCACTGCTCGGTGAGCAGGTGCTCTCTGCCGAGGCGGCGATCGAGCTGCTCTCACGCGAGGGCCTGGAGGGCGAGACCCATGCCACCGAGCTCTTGGAGCAGGATCCGCTGGAGATAAGAGTGAAGGCGGTGGAAGCCAAGACCGGTTTCGCGCGCGTGCATAGGCTGCGGCGTGAGATGTTCGACTCCCAGGAGTACCGCAAGCTGGTGCAGGTGCACGGCCAGCTGATCGAGCTCGCGGGCACGCCAGCCTTCGAGGTTCGGCTCGGCGACTCCCTGGAGACCGCCGCGAGTTTCGATGCGCTGCGCGAGGCGGTGCTTACCGTCGCACAGAAGGGCATCAAGCTCCAGCGCTTCAAGGGGCTCGGGGAGATGAACGCCGACCAGCTCGGTGAAACGACGATGAATCCCGCGAGCCGCACGTTGGCACAGGTGACGCTGGAGGACGCCGCGGCGGCCGACCGCATCTTCGCGATGCTGATGGGCGATCAGGTCGAGCCGCGGCGCGACTTCATCGAAGAGAATGCCCGCACGGTTGCCAATCTCGACGTTTGAGCAGGGTGGTGAAACATGGCCAGTGTTGATGTCATAAGCGGCGGCAACATCGAACCGCGCGCGCTGGAGGACGAGATGCGTACCGCGTACCTCGACTACGCGATGTCGGTGATCGTGGGCAGGGCGCTGCCCGACGTGCGCGATGGCCTGAAGCCCGTGCACCGGCGCGTGCTCTACGCGATGAACGAGCTCGGCCTCGGCCCGACCCGCTCCTACTCCAAGTGCGCGCTGATCGTCGGCGAGGTAATGGGCAAGTACCACCCCCACGGCGACTCGGCGATCTACGACACGCTCGTGCGCATGGCGCAGGACTTTTCGATGCGCGCGCTGCTGGTCGACGGGCAGGGTAACTTCGGGTCCGTGGACGACGACCCGGCGGCGGCCATGAGGTATTGCGTCGTTGGTGACACTCGTGTCCAACTTGCCAGCGGCACCGCGCGCATCGCGGACCTCGCCGCCGGCCTTCAGCCTGAGAGTGAGCGCGAGGTCGACATCGCCGTGGTTGATCGTCTCGGCCGGCCGGTACACGCTTCGCGCGTCTTTCACTCAGGCGAGCATCCAACGCTGAAGCTCCGCACCCGCGAGGGCTACGAGCTTGTCGGCACGCACAACCATCCGATGCTGTGCCTCTTCGAGCTCGCGGGCGTGCCGATCCTGTTGTGGCGGCTGCTGGGCGAGATTCGCCCCGGCGAGCGCGTCGTGATGAACCTGGCAGCGCTAGCGGAGCTCGTCAGCTGCGACGCGGGTCATAGCCAGCCACTCGGTGTCGGCGGAGCGGCCGTGCTTGAGCGGCTTGCCGAGACGCTCCCCGCACTGGACGAGCCCCTCAGCGGCGACTACTACTATGCGGCGGTCGAGTCCGTGACCGACGCCGGCGTTCAGGACGTCTACTCCCTACGGGTCGACACCGAAGACCACTCCTTCCTCACAAACGGCTTCGTCAGCCACAACACAGAGGCTCGCCTGGCCCGGATCGCCACCGAGATGCTGCGCGATCTCGACATGGACACGGTCGACTTCGCGCCCAACTACGACGGGTCCAAGCGCGAACCGCTCGTGCTGCCGGCGCGCTTCCCGAATCTGCTGGTCAACGGCTCCTCTGGGATCGCGGTGGGAATGGCCACAAACATTCCGCCGCACAACCTGCGCGAGGTGATCGACGCGACGGTGGCCTACATCGAGGATCCCGACATCACGCTCGAGGGGCTGATGGCGCATGTAAAGGGCCCAGACTTTCCGACCGGCGGGATCATCCTCGGCATGGCGGGCATCAAGGATGCCTACGAGACCGGCCGCGGGCGCGTGCGGGTGCAGGCCAAGGCCCACATTGAGCCGCTCAAGCAGGGCAAGGAGGCGATCGTCGTCACCGAGCTGCCCTACATGGTCAAGAAGGGCGGGCCCGGCGGCCTGATCGAAAAGATCGCTGACCTCGTGCACGAGAAGAAGATCCCCGAGATCTCCGACATCCGCGACGAGTCCGATAAGCGGGGCATGCGGCTGGTGATCGAGCTCAAGCGCGACGCGATCCCGAAGGTCGTGCTGAACAAGCTCTACAAGCACACCTCGCTGCAGACCACCTTCGGCGTGAACATGGTCGCGCTCGTGGACAACGTGCCGCGCACGCTGAACCTGCGCGCCGTGATCCACAACTACGTCGCCCACCAGCGCGAGGTGATCGTGCGCCGCACCAAGCACGAGCTTTCTGAGAAGGAGGCGCGCGCGCACATCCTGCAGGGGCTGCTGAAGGCACTGGAGCACCTCGACGAGATCATCGAACTGATCAGGGCCTCGCGCGACCGCGACAGCGCCCGCGAGCAGCTGATCGAGCGCTTCGAGTTCAGCGCGATCCAGGCCTCCGCGATCCTCGACCTGCGCCTCTCGCAGCTGACGGCGCTTGAGGCCGACTCGATCAAGCGCGAGCACGCCGATGTGGAAGAGCGGATTGCCGAGTTGCGCACGATCCTCGGCGATGAATCGCGCGTGCTGGGCGTGATCAAGGACGAGCTGAGCGAGATATCAGAGCGCTTTGCCGACGAGCGACGCACCGAGATCAGCCCCTCCAGCGACGAGATCGACATCGAGGACCTGATCGCCGACCAGCAGATGGTGATCACGATCACCCAGACCGGCTACATCAAGTCGCTGCCGCTTGCGACCTACCGCCAGCAGCAGCGCGGCGGCCGCGGCGTGACCGGGATGGACATGAAGGACGGCGACTTCATCGAGCACCTCTTCGTCTGCTCCTCCCACGACTACCTGCTGTTCTTCTCTAACCGCGGCAAGGTCTACCGCTCCAAGGTCTACGAACTTCCGGAGGCCTCGCGCACCGCCAAGGGCAGGGCGCTCGTGAACGTGCTGCCGCTGCGCGAGGGGGAGCGCATCCAGGCGGTGCTCTCCACCCGGGACTTCTCCGAGACCAAGTACCTCGTCTTCGCGACCCGCAACGGGACCATCAAGAAGACCGAGCTGATTGCCTACAACACGCCGATCAGGGCGGACGGGATCATCGCGATCAACATCCGCGACGACGACGAGCTGCTCGCCGTCCGTGGCGTTGACGAGGGCGAGGAGGTGATCATGGTCTCTAAGGCCGGCCTGGCGGTGCGCTACCCAGAGTCCGCGGCGCGCTCGATGGGCCGCGACACGACCGGCGTGCGCGGGATGGATGTGGGCGATGGGCAGGTGATCGCGATGGACGTGGCTAGAGACGACATGGACCTGCTCGTGGTGACTGAGAACGGCTACGGCAAGCGCACCCTGATCGACCAGTACCGCAAGACCAACCGCGGCGCAAAGGGCGTGAAGACGATCGGCCTGACCGAGCAAAAGGGCGCCCTCGCGGGCGCGCTGGTGGTGCGCGAGCACCAGGAACTCGTCTTCATCTCCGTCGGCGGCATGGTCCAGCGCACCTCTGTGGCCGGGATCTCCCGCCAGGGCCGCGCCGCGACCGGCGTGCGCGTGATGAACCTCAAGAACGACGACGCCGTCTCGGCGGTCGCGCTCGTCGTCGAGGGCGCCGCCGAGGAGGTTGAGGAGGGAGCTGGCGCCGTGGACGCCGACCCGAGCGGCGAGTCGCCCGACGGCGCCGTCGGCTGAGCCCTTGCCCCTTGCATTGCGTCCATAGGGTTCGCTAGGCTGGTTGGACCAGAGAAAGGAGGTGGTCCTCACGACTAGTGACAGTTCTTTTGGGACCCTGGAGGTGTCCGGCCGCTAGGTCGGATGGCTGGACCGCTTAGCGGAGTCCAACCCGGGACACCCCGAGAGGGCCGCCGGACTGGTCCCCCCGGCGCTGAGATGGCCGTCTCGGCATTCCAGTTCAAAGCAGCATGCGAAGGGCGCCCTCGTCGAGGCGCCCTTCGTGTTGAAGGAGTAGGGCGAGGCTGGACAAGCGAGGCAAGGACGCAGGGAGCGTGGCGTACTCCGTACGCGAGCGAGCGAGGACGCCGCCGCCTCGCGCCGTTCAGCGTCGTCTTAGGCGGCTTGCGGCAGGTATGCCTGCCAAGCCGACGGGATCGTCGGGCTGGCTACCTGGATGAAGATCTCGGCGTGCGGCGCGCGTGGCGTGCGGCGCGGATGCATGCCGGCCTGCCGCGGGAGCCGGTCTCCCTTGCGGCGGTTGCAGGGGGCGCAGGAGGCGACGATGTTCTCCCAGCTTGAGCTGCCGCCCTTGGAGCGCGGGACCACGTGGTCGACGGTGAGGTTCGAGCGCGAGCCGCAGTACTGGCAGGCCCAGCCGTCACGGGCGAACACCGCGCGGCGGGTGATCTTGCGCCTATGCATGTCGCGCGGCACATGCACGTAGCTGACCAGGCGGATCACGATCGGGCGGGTGATAGAGGAGCGCTCGGAGTGCAACTCCCACGCACCCCGCTCCACGACCTCCGCCTTGTCCTTGAGCAGCAGCACGACCGCTCTGCGCACCGAGCAGACGTTGATCGGCTCGTAGGTCGCGTTGAGGACGAGCACCCTGCCGCTCACCCCAATGGGGAGCGGGTCAGGTCCACGCCGCGGGTGCTCTGCTGCCGGCGCGGACCCTGCTAGTCCGGATGGCGCGCTGGTATCCATCGCTTCAGGCCGCAGTGTAGCGGCGTAGACGGCCGATGGTGTCGCCTATCAACCGTCTACAGGCTCCTATCCGCGGGATATGACCCCAGCACCCACACCTGCTCGCAGAGCTCGTGCAGGCCCGCGATCGCCTCCGCCACGTCTGGCTCCGCCGCATCGCCCTCCAGATCGACGAAGAACATGTAGTGGCCCATCCGCTCGCGCCGCGGCCGCGACTCGATCTTGGTGAGGTTGATCCCGCGGTGGGCGAACTGGTCCAGGCACAGCACCAGCCAGCCGGATCGGTCGGCGCCCGCGCCCCAGAACACGAGCGAAGTCTTGCTCCTGGCGCCAGGATCGCGCACAACCGGGGCCTGCCGAGGGTCTGCCGATCTGCGGCCAAGCCAGACGAAGCGCGTGAGGTTGTCGTCGCGATCCTGGACATCCTGGCGCAGCACCACCGCTCCGTAGAGCTCGGCGGCCAGCCGCGGGCCGATCGCCGCGGTGCCCTCGGCGGGGACGGCGATCGCCGCCACCCGCACCGCCTCAGCGGTGGAGCTGGCCGGCACCACCCTCGCATGCGGCAGCTCCTGGCGCAGGAACCGACGGCACTGGCCCGGAACCTGCGGGTGCGTGAGCACCGTGCGGATCTGCGCCAGCGGCATCTCCGCGCTGGCGGCCAGGAAATGGCGTACGGCCAGCAGCTGCTCGGCCACGATCTGCAGCTCATCGGCGTGGTCGGCGAGCAGATCGAGCGTGATCGTCACCGAGCCATCCAGTGAGTTCTCGATCGGCAGCACCGCCCAGGCCACCTCGCCGGCGATCACCGCCATCGCGGTGTCGTAGATCGTCTCCAGCGCAACCGGCTCCACGGACCCCGGCGTCGCGCTGGCCAGCAGTGCCTCCTCGCTGAATGTGCCGGCCGGCCCGAGGTGGCCTACACCTGCCCGCGCCTCAGCTTGCGCGTCGGGCGCCATCGTCTCCGACCGCACTTGTCTCGCTTGCCCGCTGCACCGCTTCGGCCTCCTCGGGGGATAGCTCGACATCGCCAACGCCCTGGCGGACGCGCTTGGCGTAGACGCGCGCCTGGTCGCGATGGTGGATGCAGGTGATCACGATCCCCGAGCGCGTGCCGTCCAGCAGGGCGATCGACATGGACTGCCTGCCGGAGAGCTCGTTGTAGGCGTCGTAATGCACGAGTGCCCAGTTTGAGATTGCCTCGATCAGCGACTGCTCAACGTCCGCCAGCCGCGCCTCCAGCGCCTGCGCGACCTGCGCGCTGTAGGCGCGCAGCGCTTCGAATGCCTCCTCCAGGCCGGCGGCGTGCTCGATCAGGTCACGCTCGCCCGCCGCCCCCACGACCAGGCTCTGTGCACGCCGCATTCGCCGCACGGACGCGGCCAGCGCGGCGCAGCCAAGCAACGCGACCACCGCGACCGCCGCGGCGGCGATGGCGATGATTCCCTGGGTGTCTGTCAGCGAGGAGGCGAGCATCGGCCCGCAGCCCACGATATCTGCCGTCCTGGATGCGAGAGCCCGCCAGGGCTATTCGAAGACGGCGAGATAGCTGGCCTTGTTGTTTTCGAGGTTCGTCTCGCCCGCCACCTTTTCGACCTTCGCTTCGACCTTCGCAGGGACGCCGGTGCTGACTCCTTTGACGGTCACGTTGACGTTGTAGGTCTGGCCCGGTTCGGTCTTTTCCACCGTGTGGGAGGCGGAGACGGTATTGCCGGCGCTGGTCACCGAGACGAGCACCTTCGTGTTGGTCTCGGAGTTTTCGCCGGTGTTCTGGAAGGTGAGCGTGAAGGTGGGGTTGGCACCACCGGAGAGGTGGTTTTCCACCGGTTCGGCCGCCAGCGTGTTGCCACCCACTGCCAGGCCTGTGAGTGCGTCTCCGTGCGTGCCAGCGCTTACGTGGCCCGATGATTCCGCTTCTTCTTTGCCGGTGATCCGGGCCAGCGCAGTTTCGGCGTTCAGCCAGCCGAGGTTGGGCAGCGAGCGGCTGTCTGCGGTGGTGAGGTCGTGCACTCCGCCGGCCGAGAGCGCTTCGTGCACGAGCGGCTGCACGCGCTGGGACCAGATCACATCTGAGGCGAGCAGGATCTCCATCGCGCCGGCAAGATGCTGCGAGGCGGCCTTGGCTTCGGAGCCGGTGAGCTTGTGCAGCAGGCCCTGGATCTTTTCGAGCGCTTCGGTGCGCATCTGCAGTGCTAGCAGCAGGTTGCGCTGGGCTTCGGACATTTCGCCCGGCACGCTCATTTCGCGGGCGTGTTCGACCATCCGCTGCGCGGTGCTGTGAAGTTCATTGATCTGCTGGTCGACTTTGATCGATTCCTGGCCGCCTGCGCCCACGAGCGCGCTGAACAGCGGCTTGGACACTTCTTCTTCGGATTCGTGCGCGATCTGACCGACGTCGTGGTTGTATTTTTCGAGCGCCGAAGTTTTCTGGCCTTTGACGATCGCGCTCACGATCAGCACGATCGCGATCAGCAGCAATACGCCGACGCCGGCCGCGACCCGGCGGCGCATCATCAGCGCGTGCTTGTCTGCCGACCGATGCGATCCGATCGGCTGCGGCCGCCGCGGTCGCGGCCGCGACCCGGCCGGCGTTCGCCGCTGCCTGGTTGCCGAGGGTGGGGTTGAACCTTCGTCGTCGTCGAAGAACGACACGCGCTTGCTCCTTGCAGAACTGCTGGCCAGGCACCAGTATGAATGCTGCGCATTGGCGCCTCCCTGTGAGTTCTGCAACTTCTCGCTCAAACCACGATCTCCTGCCTGAAGCGGGCAGGGTCGACGCCGATCGCGGCGAAGCGTTCACGACGGTGGACACGGCAATCGCTGCTGCAGGCGGTGGGGGGCGCGCTGCGCCCGTGCGGGTGCTCGGGCGCTATCTGCTGCTGCAGCGGCTCGGCTCGGGCGGCTTTGGAGAGGTCTTCAGGGCGCAGGACGAGCTGTTGCGCCGGCAGGTGGCAGTCAAGCGCATCCCATGTGAGCCGGACGGCATCGGCGAGCGCGCAGCGCGGGAGGCCCAGGCCGCCGCGCGGCTCTCACATCCGGCGATCGTCGCCCTGTATGAGGCCACAGAGCAAGACGGCTGCTTCTACCTCACCTCCGAGCTGGTGCAGGGGCAGACGCTTGCGCGGCTGATCGCCCAGGATGCCCTCTGCGACGAGGAGATCCTGGAGATCGGCCTCGCGCTCTGCGACGCTCTGCGCCACGCCCACAGCCGCGGGGTGATCCACCGCGACGTGAAGCCGCAGAACATTCTCGTGCCGGACGAGCCCGTCGACCGCTCCGGCGTGGCCAAGCTGACCGACTTCGGGGGCGCGCGTCTGGACGGCGAGGAGGCTCTGACGGCGACCGGTGACGTGCTTGGCACGCTGGCCTACATGGCCCCCGAGCAGAGCGAAGGCCAGCCGGCCGGGCCGCGGGCGGACCTCTACTCGCTTGCGCTTGTGCTCTATGAGGCGCTCACGGGCGAGAACCCGGTGCGCGCCGCCACGCCCGCCGCGACCGTGCGCCGGATCGGCAGCGAGCTGCCATCTTTGCGCCGCCAGCGTCGGGACCTCCCGCGCGAGCTGACCGCCGCGATCGACCGTGCGCTTGCGGGCGCGCCTGAGGACCGGGGAGAGATCGCCGAGCTGGCGGCAGGGCTGCGGATCGGTCTCGGTCCTGCTGCGGAGGTCGACTGGGAGGACGAGCATGAGTACTTCGAGCAGGAGCGCTCGCACAGCGACGCCGACGATCCGGTCGGGTCTGCGGCGACTTCGATCGGCCCGCAGCTTCATGCGACCAGGACGTCGCCGCGACAGCCCCACCTCGTGCCGGTGCAGCGCCCTGGCCAGGCGTGGGCAGCAATCGAGCAGCAGCAGCCCGCGGCTGAGAGCCGATCCGCTGCCAGTACGCGGCCGAGCATCTGGTTGCCTTCGCTTCCACGGCTTGTGTGGGCCGCGGCCGCGATCGCGCTGCTGGCCTGGCAGACGATCGGCGGGCGCTCCGGCCTGGCGCTGCTGCTGGCAGCCGGTGCGCTGCCGCTGCTGGTCGCCATGCCACGTCGGGCCAGCCTCGGCTGGCTGGCCCCGGTGCTGGCCCCCCTGCTGGGGCTGATCGGCCTTGCCACCGCCTTCCCAGCGATTGCAAGCCTCCCATCCACGCCGCGGACGCGCGCGTGGCTCGGTGCGCTCGGCTACTGGTGGCTGTGCCTGGCGCAGGTCGGCCTGCAACGCGGCCTTGCGCCGGCGGTCGCCTTCTCGACCGGCTTCCCCTCGGCCAACGCGGGCAGCGCCTGGGCGCGGCCGGATTGGGAGCGCTCCTTGACTGCGGCCGCGCATGCGATCGGCCCTCTGTTCAGCCCCGCGATGATCGCCGGCGCGGCGCTGTGGGCGCTCGGCGCCGTCCTCGCCCCCTGGCTTGTGCGCAAGCGCGGGGTGGCGCTCGACCTGCCGCTGGCCGGCCTCTGGAGCGCGGCGATGCTTGCCGGCCCGACCCTGATCGCCGGCATCCTGCAGGCCGGATCGAGCACTCCCGCCCCGCCGGCGAGCGCGATCCTCGGCGCCGTGCTGGGTGCGCTTGCGCTCGTCGCCGGTGCGCTGCGAGTCGATCCGCCGTATCGTGGGTACGCCGCGGAGCCGCCGCACCCTTAAAGTTGTGATGGCAGGGCTGCCCTTCCGTAGCCTTACGCGGTCACATGAGCCTGCTCAGAACCCTGGAGTCGAAGATAGAAGGCCTCGTCGAGGGGACGTTCGGTCGCGTCTTCCGCTCGGAGGTGCGCCCGATCGAGCTCGCGCGCAAGCTCGTAAAGGAGATGGACGAGCACCGTACCCCGTCGGTCTCGCGCGTCTATGCGCCCCACGAATACGACCTCTGGCTCTCGCCCGCCGACCGCGACCACTACGAGGGCATCGAGGGCGAGGTGATAGACGAGCTCTGCGCCTACCTGCTCGAGCACGCCCGCCGTGAGCAGCTCGTGCTCGCCGCACGCCCGGTGATCCGCCTGCAAACCGACCACGACCTCGCGCTGGGCGAATTCGGCATCCAGACCCACCCGGTGCGCCTCGACGGCGAGGAGCAGGCCCGCCCGCCGCGCGCCCCGCAGCAGGAAGCGTGGTCGCAGGAGGCTTTCGCGCCCGTCCCGGCGCGCGAGCCGCCGCGTGTCGAGCCCGCGGAGGAGGAGGCCGGGCGCACGATGATCCAGCGCTCACGCGGCCGCGGCAGTGCAGCAGCGGCGACTCCGAGGACCGCGAGCGCGCTGGTGCTGGTGGCGGGCCGGCAACTGCTCGTGCCGCCGCAGGGCGCCGTCATCGGCCGCAGCCGAGAATGCGACATCGTGCTCGACGACAGCGGCATCTCGCGCCGCCACGCCCAGATCATGCCCGCCGCGGGGGGCTGGAGGATCGAGGATCTCGGCTCCACCAACGGGCTGCGTGTGAACGGGCGCCGCGTCCAGGGCTCCGCGCAGCTGCAGGGGGGCGATCGCGTCGAGATGGGCTCGACTGAGATCGTCTTCGAGCTGCGTTAAGGCGATGACCTCCTCCGTGGAGCCTGTGTCGGTGGCGCTGAAGTACGGCTTCGTGATCGTGCTCTACCTGTTCCTGCTCTGGGTCGCCCGCAGCGCGCTGAAGGACATGCGCGGCCGCGAACGGACTTCCACCGCGCGCGTGGGCGAGCACGTGCCCGCAGGGATGGCGGCGGCGGTCGCCGCACCGGATGCGACAGGCATGTTCTCGGCGTCTACGCTCGGCCCGGTCGACGTGCTCTCAAGATCTCCGCGGCTGGTGGTCGAGCGCGCCCCGGGGCACCAGCCCGGAATGATCTACGACCTCGACGGCCCGGTGCTGCTCGGCCGCGGCGGCGAGGCCGAGATCCGGCTGGAGGACCCCTACGCCTCCTCCGAGCACACCCGCATCTTCGAGCAGGGGGGTATTCTCGCCGTCGAGGATCTCGGCTCGACCAACGGCACCTATCTCAATGAGGAGCTGCTGGAGAGCCCGCGGCCGCTGCATCCGGGCGACCGCCTGCGGATCGGGGACTCCGAATTCACGTTCGAGGTCGACTGATGCTCCGGGTGGCAGAGCACTACGCGATCACCGACACGGGCCTGCAGCGGCGCGCCAACGAGGACTCGATGCTCGCTCGCTCGCCCCTGTTCGTGGTGGCCGACGGGATGGGCGGCGCGCAGGCGGGCGAGGTCGCCTCGCGGATCGCGGTGGAGACCTTCAGCGAGGACGGGCAGGACTTCTCCGACCCCGAGCAGACGCTCGCCGCCTACGCGCACGCCGCCAACGCTCGCATCCACGAGCTCTCTCACAGCGATGCCGCCCACGCGGGCATGGGCACCACGCTCTCGGCCATCTACGTGGGCGAGCAGGACGTGACGATCGCCCACGTGGGCGACAGCAGGGTCTACTGCCTGCGCGAGCAGGAGCTGCTGCGGCTGACAGACGATCACTCGCTCGTCGACGAGCTGATCCGCCAGGGGCGGCTGACGCCCGAGGAAGCCGAGGAGCACCCGCAGCGCTCGATCATCACCCGGGCGCTTGGTCCCGAGGCCAGCGTGGAGGTGGACACACGCTCCTTCAAAGCGCGCGCCGGGGATGTCTACCTGCTCTGCAGCGACGGTCTGACCTCGATGGTCGGCGAGCAGCGGATGAGCGAGCTGATGTCCCAGCACGATCGCCTGACCGAGATGGGCAAGGCGCTGATCGCCGAGGCAAATCGCGAGGGCGGCAGGGACAACATCACCGTCGTGCTGGCGCGCGTGGAGGAGGTCGACCTCTCGGACTCGCCCTATGAGCCCGAGCAGCAGACCGTGGTCGGCCTGCCGGCGGCCGAGCCGGCCGATGGCGATGCGCAGCAGCCGCAGGACTCGGCGCCGTTGCAACCGCAGACCGCCGCCGGTGCGGCGCTTGCGCAGGCGCCCGCGCGCCCTGTCGTCCACAGACGCCTGCCAAGGGCGGCGGCGCCCCGCACCGGGGAGCGCCCGCGACGAGGTCGGCGCATCCGGCGCGCGGTGGTGTCGCTGAGCCTGCTGACGGTGCTGGGCGTGATCCTCGCCGCGGCTTATCTGGCAAGCCAGACCGTGTTCTTTCTCGGGACCGACTCAAACGGGCTGGTCACTGTCTACCAGGGCGTCCCCTACCAGCTCCCGCTCGGCATCGACCTCTACACGGTCGACTACGTCTCCGGCGTGAGCGCCTCGACGGTCACCTCGCAGCGCCGCCACACCTTGCTCAATCACGCCCTGCGCACCGAAGCGAACGTGAGCGCGCTCATACATCAGCTCGAACTGGGCCAGATCAGCGGTGGGTGAGCGAACGCCGTGAACAAGCCGATCGTCCGCCTCTACGCGCTGGTTGCGGTGCTGTTCGCCCTGCTGATCGCATTCACCTCGCGCTGGACGGTCTTCGAAGCCGCCTCGCTGCGTGACAACGGCCTCAACAAGCGGGCGGAACTGGCGCGCGAACGGGTCGCGCGCGGCGAGATCCTCGCCGCCAATGGCGCGGTGCTTGCCAAGAGCGTGCGTACGGGCAACGGCACCTACGAACGTCGCTATCCGGCAGGCTCGCTGTTCGCCACACCGATCGGCTACTCGTTCGTGACCGAGGGCAGCACGGGGCTGGAGCGCTACCGCGACGAAGCGCTCGAAGGGCAGATCGGCGGCGGCCTGCAGCGGCTGCTGAACCAGCTGCAGGGCATCGAACCCAGCGGCGACACGGTGCAGACCACGCTCGTCCCCGCCGCTCAGCGCGCCGCGGTCTCCGCGCTAGCCGGCCGGCAGGGCGCGGTTGTGGCGATCGACCCACGCACGGGGGCGGTGGAGGCGATGGTCTCCTCGCCCAGCTTCAACCCGAACTTGGTCAACTCACATGCGGGCCTCAGGCAGGGGGAATCGGAGTTCAACCGCGCCACGCAGAGCGGCTACGCCCCCGGCTCGACCTTCAAGATCGTCACCGCCACCGCAGCGCTGGACACTGGCCTTTACACCCCGCAGTCCACGGTTGACGGCCGCAACGGCATTCTTGTCTCGGGTGTGCCGCTGAACAACGACAGCGATCAAAGTTACGGCCAGATCACGCTCACCCAGGCGCTCGCGCAGTCGGTCAACACGGTCTACGCCCAGGTCGCAGAGCGCGTCGGCAAGCCCACGATGGAACGCTACATGCAGCGTTTCGGTTTCGACGCCAAGCCGCCGTTGGACTTCCCGAGCGATGAAATGAGCGCCAGCGGCGAGTACTTTGAAGAACGGCTGACACCCCCGACCAGTGAACTGGTCGATCTCGGTCGCATGGGCATCGGACAGGACCACCTGCAGGCCACGCCTATGCAGATGGTGCAGGTGGCCGCGGCAGTCGCAAACCACGGCACGCTGATGGTGCCGCATCTCACGAAGGCGATCATCAACTCTGAAGGGCAGACCGTGGAACGCGTCCAGCCCAAGGTCCAGTCGGTGGTGATGACGCCCTCCACGGCGGCCGAGGTGACCAGGATGATGGAAGCGGTGGTCAACGAAGGCACCGGCGAAACTGCCAAGATCCCCGGTATTCAGGTGGCGGGCAAGACCGGCACCGCGGAAATCGTGCAGGGCCAGTCGACCAACAACGCCTGGTTCATCGCCTTCGCCCCCGCCTCGGACCCGACCGTCGCAGTCGCGGCGACCGTCGCAGGAGTGCCCGGCTACGGCGCCACGTTCGCCGCTCCGGTGGCCAAGCGGGTGATGGAAGCGCTGCTTCGATGATCGAGCCAGGCACTGTCATAGACGGTCGCTATGAGGTGCTGGAGCGTGTCGGCTCCGGCGGAATGGCCGACGTCTACCTGGCCTCCGACCAGCTGCTCGGCCGCAAGGTCGCGGTCAAGGTGCTGCACCACCGCTTCGCCGAGGACCAGGAGTTCGTCGAGCGCTTCCGGCGCGAGGCATCCAGCGCCGCCGGCCTCTCGCACCCCAACGTGGTCTCGGTCTTCGACCGCGGCGAGTGGGACGGCACCTACTACATCGCGATGGAGTACCTGCCCGGCAGGACGCTGAAGGCGATCGTGCGCGAACGCGGCCCACTCGATCCGGCAGCCGCGATCGACATCGTCGTGCAGATCCTGCGCGCAGCCCGCTTCGCCCACCGTCGCGGAGTGATCCACCGCGATCTGAAGCCCCACAACGTGATCCTCGACGAAGAGGGCAGGGCGAAGGTCACCGACTTCGGCATCGCGCGTGCGGGCGCCTCCGACATGACGCTGACCGGCTCGATCATGGGCACCGCGCAATACCTCTCGCCGGAGCAGGCGCAGGGCCATGCCGTGACCGAGTCCTCGGATATCTATGCGATCGGCGTCGTGCTCTACGAGCTGCTGACCGGCAAAGTCCCGTTTGAGGGCGAGACCGCGGTCACGATCGCGCTGGCGCACATCTCAAAGGAGCCGCCGCCGCCAAGCCAGATCAACCCCGCGGTGCCGCTGGCGCTCGACGCGATCGTGCTGCGCGCGCTGAGCAAGGACCCGGCGCAGCGCTACCAGAGCGCCGATGAGATGATTGCCGCGCTGGAGGAGGTGCGATCCACGCTGCCCGGGCCGCGTGACGAGCACGCGCTTGCCGGTACCAGCGCGGCAGCCGGTCTTGCTGCGGTTGCCGGATTGGTGCAGCCGGGCCTCAGCACGCTGCGCCAGGGGCGAGCGGCCCCGATCGCGACCGGCTCCTGGCATCCCTCGACCGGCCAACTCGCCCCCTACGCCGCCACGACGGTCGCGGCCGACAACGGCGATCAGCCTCCCGACGGGGCCGCCGACCGCCGCCGCAGGCGCGCTCTGTTGGCGGCTGCGGTGCTCATCCCTCTGGCTGTGGCAGCGGTGCTGATCGTGCTGCTCACCTCTCCCCGCAGCGTGACGGTGCCAAAACTCGAACGGCTGGCCAGGGCCGTCGCCGTCGCCAGGCTGCACAGCCTCGGGTTGAAGGTCGATTCCTCCACGGCCTCCAGTACGAGCGTGCCCGCAGAACACGTCGTCACCCAGTCGCCCGGCCCGGGCAGCCAGGTCAAGCCCCACACCACGGTCGGCATCGTGGTCTCGACGGGCCCGGGCGCCACGTCGGTGCCGAAGGTCGTGGGCCTATCCGAGGAAGCGGCTCTCGAAAGCCTGAACGCCCGCGGGCTTCATCCCAACGTCCTCCACCAGCACAGCGAAACGGTCAAGAGCGGGTTTGTGATCTCGACCAGCCCGCCCGCCGGCCACGGCGTGAAGGAGGGCACCTCGGTGACGGTCACGGTCTCAGACGGCGCGGTGAAGGTGAAGGTGCCAAGGGTGGTCGGCGAATCGCAGAAAAGCGCTGAAGAAATCCTCGAAGAACACGGCCTATCCGTCACGATCGCCGAACGCAGCAGCGAAACGGCGAGCGCCGGCACGGTGCTCGAACAGACCCCGCACGCCGGGCAGCAGGTCACCGAGGGCACCAGCGTTGCGCTCGTGATCGCCAAGGCCCACGGTCCGGCCAAGGTCGTCGTGCCGAGCGTGATCGAAGACGGCAGCGAAGCCGCTCTGGCCACGTTGCGTGCGGCCGGCCTGAAGCCGGAAGAAATTTCGGAACCGATTTCAGGCGCCGGTCGCGTGGGCTACGTGATCAAGCAGGAACCGCCGGCCGGCACCCGCGTGAGCAAGGGCTCCAAGGTGAAGATCTACGTGGGCGCCGAATCGTCCACGACCACGAGCTCCACGACCACCTCGGGCTCCGACACGAGCACCAGCTCCACCACCAGCACGTCCTCCACGAAATCGAGTCCGCCCGGCTGATGCGTCGCGCCCCTCAGCGCAGCAGCGTCACATCGGAGACCTGCGCCGAAGCGCTTCCCGCGGGCAGCTGGGTGATCCAGAAGAGGTAGTAGCGGTAGCTGACGCCCCCCGTGGAGAGCGCGATCTTCGTGCGGCTCGTGATCGGCACCGGCGCCGCGACGCGCACCCACCCGCGCCCGTTCAGCTGCGTCGTGTTCCCGAACGGCAGCGATTCGTTGAATCTGTGGGCGGCGTAGATCGCCATCTCAAAGCCCGGCGACGGCGTCTGCACGACGACCGCCCGTGCGGCGACCTCGGGCGCGGCGTCGACGTAGAACCCGGTTCCCGGCTTGGGCCGCAGCGTGTCTTCCCGGTACTGCTGGGTGCTCCAGCTTGTGCCGGGGTCGCCGTCGACCAGGTTGCCGATCTGCGGCGCGTCTTCTTCTTCAGTGCCGAACGGGTTGTAGCCGTGCGCTGAGCTCTGGGCCAGGTCCACCGGCACAAGGCCCGCGCTGCCGTGCACTTCCGGCGGGGTGCCCGTGCCCCGTTTGGCGTGCCCGAGCGCAAAGATCAGCACCGCCGCGACCGCAACGCCGATCAGGCCGATGCTGGCAAGCCAACGCATCGGGTGGCGCATGCGCCAGGGCAGCCGCCGCCGTGCGGGCGCCGGGAGCGTGCGCAGCACGCTGGTGACCTCGCCGCCGGCGTGGCCGGTGCGCGCCGCCTCGATCGCCAGCGCCTCCTCCAGGTCGGCGATCATGCTCTCCATGTCCGGGTAGCGGCGCGAGAGGTCCTTGGCGGTCGCGCGGTCGACCACGGCCGCGGTCGCCGCCGAGAGCTCGGGCCTGCGCAGCTGCACGTCGGGCACCTCCTCGCGCACGTGCCGCATCGCCACCGCGACGGGCGTCGGCCCGCGGAAGGGCACCTCTCCGATCAGCATCTCGTAGAGCACGATCCCGAGCGAATAGATGTCCGATTGGACGGTGACGGCCTGCCCGAGCGCCTGCTCGGGGGAGACGTAGTCGGTCGTGCCCAGCACGCGCCCGTCCATCGTCAGCCCCTGCTCGGTGAGAGTGCGCGCAATCCCGAAGTCGGTGATCTTCGCGGTGCCTTCGCCTCCCACCAGCACGTTCTGCGGCTTGACGTCGCGGTGGACTATCAGGTGCTCGTGCGCGGCCGCCAGCGCCCGCGCGATCTCAAGCGCATAAGCGAGCGCCTCGGTGCTCGCAAGCGGCCCGCGCGCCGGATCAGTCGCTTGAGCGTCTCGCCTTCGACGTGCTCGAAGACGATGTACGGAGCCCTGTCCTCCCGGCGCTGCCGTTGGAGCCGGCATCTCCGTCGTCGAAG
Organism: uncultured Actinomycetota bacterium; assembly: GCA_963805565.1. Classification (GTDB taxonomy): domain Bacteria; phylum Actinomycetota; class Thermoleophilia; order Solirubrobacterales; family Solirubrobacteraceae; genus Palsa-744. Next base: position 1,182,375 of record CAWDUK010000001.1, read on the forward strand.
TCGATCACGGTCACGATGTGCGGATGGGAGAGCTGCGCCACCGCGCGCGCCTCGCGCCGGAAGCGCTCGTGCTGATCGGAGTCGGTGGCCACGTCCCGGTGCATCACCTTCACCGCGACCGGCCGTTCGAGCACGGTGTCGAACGCCTTGTAGACCGTGGACATCCCGCCACGGCCGATCTCGGCGTCGAGCCGGTAGCGCCCGCCGAGCGCGGCGCCCGTCTTCATGGTCGACCTTTGAGGGTCGACTGTACGAGGGCTTGCCGCCGCGATCATCGGGGCAGACCGCGAGCATCCAAAGCGCCAGCGCCAGCCGGTAGACGCAGAACGGAGCCAGCGGCCAGTCGCCCAGGCGCAGCCGCGACTGCAGCGCGCGCGCTCGCCAGCGTCGAGGCGAAGGCCGTGCTCGCGCCTGCCAGCAGGGCGGCGCGCTGCTGCCCAGAGGGCGGATTGCGCAGCAGCCGCGATCCCTTCAGCGCGCAGGCACCGAGGATCACCGGAATTGCCGTAAGCCAGGAGAGCTCGTCCGCGTCGGCGCGCGAGAAGCCCCGCAGCCGCGCCGCGGCCAGCGTCGCGCCGCGGCGCGAGACGCCGGGCATCAGTGCGCTTGCCTGGGCGAGGCCAAGCGCAAGCGCGTCCGCAGCGCCGGCCTGCTCGATCCGCCGTTGCCCGCAGCGCCGGTCCGCGATCCCCATCGCCACCGCGCCGAGGGCCAGACCGGCTGCGATCGACGCGCCCCGCTCCCCCGCCGCTCTATCGGACCCTCCAGCAGCGTATCCGGCCAGATGCCGGGGGCAGCGCGCTCAGACCAGAGCCGCAAGCCGCGCGCCGGCGCCCGCTCGCCCGCATCCGCGCGGCGCGCATCCCGCTGTCGCCGCAGCCTGCCTCCCATCTGCCAGCGCGAGCGCGAGCGCGGTGCCGCCGTGCAGGGCGACCTCGAAGCTCTTGGCATACGACGGGTCTTGCGACGAGGGCCCCAAGCACCCGCTGAAGCAGGGCCGTGTGAGCAGAGGAGGAGACCGGCGCCATCTCGGTCGGCCCCTGCAACAGGCCGAGCAGGATCGCACGGCGCATCGTCTCAGCCGGCGTTCGTGCCGCTGCTGCGTGACCTCCGGCTCGGTCGCGACCGCGGTGCCGCGACGGACGCCCCGGCGCCGCCACAGCGACCAGACGACGCCGGCCACGATCAGCGCGACGATCGCGTAGTCGACGTACTCGAAGCCGGTGCGGATCTTGGTCCAGTCCGAGCCGACCGCTTCACCGGCCAGCGCGAGCCCCAGCACCCAGGGGACGGTGCCGATCAGAGAGAGCACACTGAAGCGCACCAGCGGCATCTTCGAGACGCCGGCCGGCAGCGAGACGAAGGCGCGCACGAACGGGACCAGCCTGCCCGAACAAGACTGCCCAGCCGCCATAGCGCGAGAACCAGCGGTCCGCGCGTTCGATCTGGCCAGGGTGGGTGGTATCCATTTCATCTTTGCCCCGTGGCGTTCGAGCAGCTCCAGCCGGCCGCCCCGGCCCACGCCGTAGGCGATCCAGGAGCCGACCATCGAGCCGGCTACCCCGGCCAGCACGATTCCCAGCAACGTCAGGTGGTGGCTGGAACCGCTGGAGGCCGGATCGGCGACCGCAAAGCCGGCGAAGAGCATCACCACCTCGGAGGGGATCGGGATGCACGCGGCGGAGATCGCCATCAACGCGAAGATGCCGGGCAGCCCGGCTTCGCGGATGAAGTGCGAGATTTCGTTGACCAGCGCCCCGGAGATCGAGGCGATCACAAGGTGCATCGCGTCAAACGATACCTGCCGGCGCCCGCGCCCCGCGCGCACCCACCGTGAGATTTCGCTTAGCGGGCGACACGCCCGCCCGCGGTGTTTACTTGAGGCCCCGTGCGCGTCTGGATCGACCTCACCAACAGCCCGCACGTGCTCGTCTTGCGTCCTGTGATCGAGCGCCTGCGTCAGCAGGGCCACGAGGTGCAGGTGACCGCGCGCGACTTCGCGCAGACGCTCGGCCTGCTGCGAACGCTTAGGGATCGAGTACACCGCGATCGGTCGCCACCGCGGCGGCAGCATCGCTGGCAAGGCGCGCGGCATCGCGTCTCGCTCGGCCGCGCTCACGCGCTGCGGCGCGCCGTCGCGGCCCCTTCGACATCGCGCTCGGCCACGGCTCCAACGACGTCAGCGTCGCGGCGCGCGCTGCTGCGCATCCCCTGCTCGACGATGTTCGACTACGAGTGGGCGACCGTTCAGCACAACGTCAACTGCCGCCTCGCGCAGGCCGTCGTCGTGCCGGATGCGATCCCGCCGAGCGCCTTCTCGCGCTACGGCGCGGTCGGCAAACTGCGCGCGCTACCCGGGGCTGAAGGAGGAGCACTACCTCGCCGACTTCGAGCCGGACCCGAGCGGTTCTGGCCGAGCTCGGGCTGAACCCCGCTCGCGCCGATCGCGGCCGTGCAGGACACCGCCGGCGGTCGTCGCTGTACCACCGCTTCGAGAACGACCTCTTCGGCGCAGGTGCTGCAGCGGCTGCGCGCGACGGCCCTCGAACGGGCGTGCAGACCGTCGTGCTGCCGCGACCGCAGGCCCAACGCGAGGAGCTCACGGGGTCAGCGGGCTCCCGTCCCGGACACGCGATCGACGCCCAGTCGCTGATCGCCTCTCCGAGCTGGTCATGTCCGCCGGCGGCACGATGAACAGGGAGGCGGTGGCGCTCGGCGTGCCGGTCTATTCGACCTTCGCCGGCCGGCTTGGCGGCGTGGATGAGCGCCTGATCGCCGAAGGCCGGCTGCGGCTGCTGAGCGACGCCGGCGCGGTCGATCTGGACCTCGGCGAGCCGCGCCGCCCAGGCCTTTCGAGCACGCGTGTGCGGCGCGATGTGCAGGTGCTGATCGACCTGTTGCTCTCGCCTGCGGCCGCTGCCAGCTGACTGCGCATATAGCCGCAGTCAGACCGCGGGTATCCCCTGTCCACCTAACCCTTACAATCAGGCGGATGCGCCGACGTATTCGCTCGGCGGCAATGCCCGATCCACAGGCACTCGCTGCCGCAGATCGCCGTCGACGGGGCGTTGGTCGCGCTCGCCTGGTATCTGGCGTTCGAGCTGCGTTTCGACGCACGGCCCGCAGGGCCGCTATCAGCATCTGCTGGACCACACACCTGCCCTGGGTCGTGGTCGGAGGCCTGGTCGTGCTGGCCGCAAGCGGCGTCTACGAGCGGCAGTGGCGCTACTCCTCCCAGCGCGACTACGTGGCGCTGGGGCGCGGGATGCTTGTGCTCACGGTTCTAGCGGTGCTCGGCGTGGCCGTGCTGCACCCGGTCCTGGTCTCCCCGAGCGGCCAGGGTCTGGGGCACAAGCTGGTGGGGCTCGACGTGCCCGACGGCGTCAGCGTGCTGTTCCTGCTGCTTGGCCTGGCGTTTCTCTGCAGCCTGCGGGTGGTCGCCCGCTCGCTGCACGAGCGTCGTCCGCTGGCGGCGCTGAAAGCCGCTTCCACCAGCGCAGCGCAGCGTGCTGATCGTCGGCGCCGGCGACGGCGGCCGGCTGGTGGTGCGCGAGATCCTGCGCAACCCCGAGCTGCGGTCTTGTCGCCCGTCGGCTTCCTCGACGACGACCCGCGCAAGCACGGGCTGCGGATCGACGGCGTGAAGGTGCACGGCGACACCGCATGGCGAGCTCGGCCGCGTCCTCGATGAGACCGAGCCCGACGAGGTCGATCATCGCGATCCCCTCCGCGCCCGGCTCCGACACGGGCAAGCGTCGTGCCGCCTGTCGCGAGCGCGGCGATCCCGGTGCGCACGCTGCCCACCGTCTTCGAGCTGCTGCGCGACCAGGACGTCCAGCGGCGGCGCGATCGCCAAGCAGCTGCGCGAGGTGCAGGTCGAGGACGTGCTCGGCCGCGAGCCGGTCCACGTCGAGCTCGACACGGGTCGGCGCCTATCTGACGCGGCAAGACGTGCTGGTCACCGGTGCCGGCGGCTCGATCGGCTCCGAGCTCTGCCGCCAGATCGCCCGGGTCGCGCCCGCGCTGCCTGGTGCTGCGTCGACCACGCCGAGGACAACCTGTTCGAGATCGCGCGCGAGCTCGATCGAGGAGCGCCACGTGCCGCCTGCCGTGATTGCGCGTGCTCGCCGACTGCAAGGAGGCCGACGCGGATGCAGGAGGTGCTTCGCCGAGCACTCGCCCGCGGTCGTCTTCCACGCCGCCGCCTACAAGCACGTCGGCCTGATGGAGGCCAACCCGCTCGAGGCGGTGCGCAACAACGCGTTGGCCACGCGCCTGGTGGCGATGCTCGCCGGCGAGCTCGGGGTGGAGCGCTTCGTGCTGATCTCCACCGACAAGGCGGTTGCACCCGCGACCGTGATGGGCGCCTCGAAGGCGCTGGCCGAGTGGCGTGGAGGCCGCGACCGCGGCCCATCCCGACACCCGCTTCGCGGCGCGTGCGCTTCGGCAACGTGCTCGGCTCCTCGGGCAGCGTGGTGCCGATCTTCCGGCGCCAGATCGAGCGCGGCGGGCCGGTGACGCGTCACCGATGAGCGGATGACGCGCTACTTCATGACGATCCCCGAGGCGGTGCAGCTGGTCATCCGCTCCGGGTCGCTGGTCTCGCCTCGCAGCGGCGGGCGGGGCGCGGAGCTGTTCGTGCTCGACATGGGCGAGCCGGTGAAGATCGTCGATCTGGCGCGGGCGATGATCGAGCTCTCCGGGCTCGACGCCCGAGCGCGACATCGAGATCGAGATCGTCGGCGCCCGTCCCGGCGAGAAGCTGAGCGAGGAGCTGGTCGCCGATTACGAGCGCCTGATGTCCACCGAAGCCGAGAAGATCATGCGCGTGGAGCGCAGGCGGGCGGCGGCAGCCGTCGTGGAGTCCGCCTTCGGCTCGGTTGAGGCGATGCTGGCGGAGGCGGACGCGGACACCCTCTGTGCGCGGATGGCGAGCATCGCCACCTCGCCCTGGGCAAGCCCGGCCGCGTTGCCGGCCAAGGACGCCGGCCCGAGCCCCGCGGGAGGGGCTGCGGGCGTGCTCACGCCGCCGCCCTCCCCGGCGGCGAGCCCCGCACAGAGCGGTGAAGCCGCGCCTGTGCGTCTGCCCTCCTCGTAGACTCCCGCATCAATGGCCTTGGTGCTAGCGCTCTCCCTCTCAGGCTCCGTCTCGCAGGTCAGCGTCATCGCCGCCGCCGCGGCTTTGCTCGGCGTGATGGTGCTCACGCTGTTGTTCTTCGCTCACGCGCGCGAAGTCAAGCGGCTGCGGGAGTGGGGCACCGAAGCCTCCGACCGGCTCGCCGAGCTCGCGCGCGAACAGACCCAGATCGCGATGCGGGCCAACCAGCTCGCCCAGCGCCAGGCGCAGGCTCAGGCGGCGAAGGGCGCGGCGCGACCGCGCGCGGTCCAGGTCATTCCCCGCCCCGCGACCGCCGTCGCCGGCACGGCGCTGCTGCCGGCCAGCCCTGGGACCGCGGTGGCAGGACTGCCCGTTGCGGGAGAGCTCGCGCCTGTTGCCGCGGCAGCGATCGCGGGGCAGGGCGTCACATTGGCTGCCGAGGGTTCTGCGCCGCCCCAACAGGAAGGTGCGCTGGCCGCCGGGCCGGACGGGCGGCCCGTGCCGCGTGTGGCTGCCGCTGCCGCCGTCGCAAGCGGTCTTGCCGCCGCCTCGCGCGCTGCGAGCCCGGTGGACGCGTCCGTCGATGCTCCAGCTGCGCTGACCCCGTCGACTGCCGCTCCGCCGCCGGCGGCAGCTGGCATACCTGCTGCCGTCCCGAGCGCGCGGGCGCCAAGCCCCGCCTCGGCAGGGGGCGCTGCGCCCCCAATCGACGCGCCACGCCAAGGTCCGCCCGCACCGTCGGGGGGGGCGCCGCCCCGTCCCGCGCTTCCACCGGCGCCACCGCGCGCCGCCCCAAGACCGAGCGCCAACGGCGCGCCCACGCCGCCCCCGCCGAAGCCGGCCGCGGCCCGTCGAGACAGCGAAGACGGACGCTCGCCCACCATCTATCGACGCGAGCGCTCGACCGGCAAGATCCTCGCGGTGGTGCTCGGCGCGATCGTGGTGCTCGCCGCCGTGGGGGTCGTGCTCGCATCGGTGCTCTCGAAAGGCTCGAGCACAGGCCCCGGCAACGGCGCTGGCTCCTCGCATGCCGCACGCAAGACCTCGACCGCGATCGAACCGCGCTCACTGCGCGTGGTCGTGTTGAACGCCACCCAGACCAACGGCCTCGCCGGCAAAGTCGCAAGCACGCTCAAGAGCCACGGCTACAGCCAGGCGGCCGCACTCTACGGCACGCCATCTGGCTCCTATTCAAGCACCACGGTGCAGTACGCAGAAGGCCACGCTGCCGAAGCCAGGGGAGTCGCAAGCGCGTTGAAAGTGCCTGCGTCCGAGGTCCAACCGCTCAGCTCGTCTGTCGCGCCGCTCTCCGGCGGAGCGCCGGTGACCGTGGTCATCGGCGGCTCCGGTGCCGAAGGCGGCGGCTCGGGCAGCGAAGAAAAGACGGGCAGCACCGAAGGGCAGGCGGGCGGGGAAACCGCTGGCGGCGGCGAAGTCGGCTCGCAATCCCAGGCCGCCGAACCGGGCGCGTGAACTTCCTGGACATACCCGCACGGTCGGCCAAGCCGCGGCAGCAGGGCATCACTCACGTGATCGACAGGGGGCTTTCGATCGCCGCGGTGGAGGGCCTGATGGAGTCGGTCGGCGGCAGCGTTGACATCGTCAAGCTCGGCTGGGGCACGGCGCTGGTGAGCGAGAACCTGAAGCCCAAGCTGCAGCGCTACGCGGCCTACGGAGTGCCGGTCGTGCTCGGCGGCACGCTGACCGAGATCGCGATCAAGCAGGGGCGCGTGGAGGGGCTGGTCGCGTGGCTGCACGAGCTCGGCCTGCAGCACGTCGAGGTCTCCGACGGGACGATCGAGATGGAGCCGCAGCGCAAGCAGGAGCTGATCGAGCGTCTGTCGCGAGAGTTCACCGTGCTCTCGGAGGTCGGCTCCAAGGACGCCCACGCGATCATGGCGCCCTATGTATGGATCGAACGCATCCAGGGCGAGCTCGCAGCCGGAGCGTGGAAGGTGATCGCCGAGGCGCGCGAGTCGGGCAACGCCGGGATCTACCGCGCAGACGGCGAGGTCCGCAGCGGCCTGATCGACGAGATCGCGCACGTGGTCGACTGCGAGCGCATGATCTTCGAGGCTCCGCAGAAGGAGCAGCAGGTGTGGCTGCTCGAATACTTCGGGCGCGAATGCAACCTCGGCAACGTCGCTCCGGACGACGTGCTCTCACTGGAGACCCTGCGCCTCGGCCTGCGCGCCGACACCGTCGGGCGCCTCAACGGCGATCGGGGCTCGTGAGCGCCGCCAGCGCCACGGATGCCTCCGCCAATCCGCCGGCCGGAGCGCTCGGAGTGCTCGTCTTCGGCCTGCTCGTGCTGGCGAGCTTCGCGGCGTTCTTTCTCGCCCAACGCCTGAAGCACATCCCGACCGCGGTGCAGCAGCTGCGCTTCGATGCCGCGTTCTACCCCGAAGGGGGCGGCACGCCCGCCGCAGAGCCGATCTCATTTCAGATCGAACGCGCGGATCGCGTCACGGTCAGGGTGCTGAGCGCCAAGGGCGCGCTCGTCGCCACGCTGGTAAGCGAACACCATCTGGCCGCTTACACCACCTACTCGGTCTCCTGGAACGGGCTGCGCGGAGCGCCGGGGCCGGAGGGCCAGCCCCCCGGCTCGCCTGCGCCACGCGGGGAATACCGCGTGCAGGTGATCCTCGCGCACCGCAAAGTGGAAGTTCGCTCCCCTTCTGCGATGCAGTTGGAAAGACGGTCGCGATGACCGCGGTTCTGGCCAGCGTGCAGGGCGCCTCGGGTGCCGGCTATGAGATCGCCCTGATCGCGTTGGCCCTGCTGGCCGCGGCGGCGGTGCTGCTTGCGCCCACGCAGGCGCCTGCCTGGCTGAGGGCTGCTCTGCTGCTCGGGGCGGTGCTGCTCACGCCGGTGCTGCTCGCGGCCGACATCTGGGGCAGCTCGCCGATGCGTCATCTGCGCGGGCATCCTGCGCTGGCCGTCGGGGCGGTGCTGGCTGCGATTGCGCTGATCGCCGTGCTGAGCGGGATTTTCCTGAGGCGGTCGTGGGCGTTCCCGCTGGCAGTCGTGTTCACGCTCCCTTTTCGCGTCCCGATCACCTCGGGCGGTGACACCTCGAACCTGCTGGTGCCGCTCTACGCGGTGGTTGCGGCAGGCGTGATTGCACATGCCATACGCCTGCTTGCGGCGGACGCAGAGGCGGGCGAGCCCATCGCCGATGGCCGCGACGGTCGTGGCTGGCGCTCGGCCCTTGTCTCCGTGCGCACCCTGGAATGGCTGCTGATGGCCTCGGTGGTGGCCTATGCGATCCAGGCCACCTATTCGGAGGACTTCTCCAAGGCGTTGCAGAACGTGCTCTTCTTCTACGTCCCGTTTGCGGTGATGCTCGCGCTGCTGGCGCAGGTCCGCTGGAGCCGGGAGCTGCTGCTGCGCTGCGTGGCGTTGTCGGTCACGCTGGCGGTGGTCTTCGTGGCGATCGGCTTCGTGGAGGATGCGCGCAAATCGCTGCTTCTGAACGCCTCTCTGGTCGCTGCGAACGTCTATGGCAACTACTTCAGGGTCAACTCCGTCTTCTACGACCCCAACATCTACGGCCGCTACCTGGCGCTGGTGATGCTGCTGCTGGCCTGCATCGTGCTCTGCGCTCGCGAGCGCCGGCACGTGCTGATCTGTGCCGGCGCGCTGGTCTGGCTGTGGGCGGGCCTGATCACGAGCATCTCCCAGACGAGCATGGTCGCGCTGCTGGTCGGCCTGGCGGTGCTGGCCGGATGGCGCTTTGGCGCCCGCAGGGCGGCCTATGCGGCAGCGGCTCTGGTCGCGGTGGCGGTGCTCGTGCTGCTGGCGGCACCCTCCTCGCTGCACTTCGGGCTCAAAGGCAAGGGCGGCTCGGTCAACAACGCCACCAGCGGCCGCGCGAATCTGATCCGGGGCGGGATCGACCTGTTCGCCGATCGTCCACTGGAGGGCTTCGGCTCTGGCTCCTTCGCCAGCCAGTACAGATCCCATCAGGCCGCAAGCGTCGCGAGCTCAACCTCAGCCTCCCACACGATCCCGATCACCGTCGCCGCCGAGCAGGGCATGCTGGGGTTGATCCTCTACCTGGCGCTCGTGCTGTGCAGCCTGGCGGTGCTGTTCACCTGGGCCGGTCGCTCGCCGCCGAGGATTGCGATCGCCGCCTGCTTCACCGCGCTGCTCGTGCACACGATGGCCTACGCCGACTTTCTGGAAGACCCGATCACCTGGGCGCTGCTGGGGATCGGGATGGCGCTGGCCGCCGCCGAGGCCCACGGGCGCGGCGCGCAGCACGCGCTTTCGATGAGGCTCGGGAGAGAGCCCGCGTCGGCGGCGCGGTCGCCCCACCAGGCGACCACCGCCGGGTAGCCGCCGCGGGATCCCCGTGCTCGACCATCTCAAGCGGCTGGTGAAGACGGGCGCCGCCTACCAGGCGGCGGACATCCTCGCCAAGGGGATCGCCGTCTTCACGCTGCCGCTCTACACGGCGCACGTCTCAAGCAGCGAATACGGCGCCTACAGCTCGCTGCTGACCGCGGTCATCCTCGCCTCGATCATCGTGCGCTTCGGCGTGGGAGAGGCGTTCGTGCGCTTCTACTACCACGACGAGGATCCGGAGCGGCGCAGGCGGATCGCCAAGACCACGATCGCCACCGTCGCCTGGACCACGACGCTCAGCTCGGCGCTGCTTGTCGCATTCGCCGGGCCGGTCTCGCAAGCGGTGCTCGGCCACCACGAGCCGCTGCTGCTGGACTGCGCGGTGCTCGGCCTGTGGGCGTTCACCAACCTCGAAATCGCTTACGCGCAGTTGCGGGTCGATGAACGAGCCCGCGCCTACCTGATCGCCTCGATCACAAATGTCGCGCTGACGGTGCTGATCACCGTCAGCCTGGTGGTGATCGGCGGCTTTGGCGCCAAGGGCCTGCTGCTTGGCAACTTCGGTGCGTCCGGCCTGGTGGTACTTGGGCTGTGGGTCGCGCTGCGCTCCCGTTTCTCGCTGCGTGTGAGGTGGTCGGACTTCAAGGCGATGCTCTCCTTCGGCGCGCCCACCGTGCCGGCGGACGCGATTGTCTACTGCCTGCAGGTGGCCGATCGCTTCTACCTGCTGCGCTTCTACAGCGCCTCGGCCGCCGGCCAGTACGCGATCGCGCTGCAGCTTGCGACAGTCGTGTTCGTCGCTGTGCGCGGGTTCCAGTACGCCTGGCCGCCAGTCGCCTACTCGATCAAGAGCGACGCCGCTGTCGCGCGGCTCTACTCGCTGGTGGCGACCTGGTTCGTGCTGGCCACTGGCGTTGTGGTCGCGGGCGTGACGCTGCTTGGGCGCTGGCTGGTGCGGCTGCTGTCCGCCGCCGAATACTTCGGCGCGCATTCGGCGCTGCCGTGGCTGGCGCTCGGATGGACGCTCTACGGCCTCTACCAGATGGCGATCGTGATCACGGGCAGGGCGGGGGTCACCCGCCGGAACATCCCCGCCGCGAGCGTCGGACTCGCGGTCAACGTGCTGCTTCTACTGTGGCTTGTTCCAGGTCCCACCCACCCAGGACCGCTGCCCGGCGGCGGAGCCGGCCTCGGCATCGCCGGCGCCGGAATGGCGCTATGCGGCGCCTACGTGGCGATGCTGTTCGTGATCCACGCGATCACGCGCAGGGTCTTCCGGATCTCCTTTGAATGGGCGCGCCTTGCGCGCCTGACGGCGATCCTCGGTGGGGTGGCGGTGTCAGGGAATCTGCTCCTGCCCACCTCGGGCGCCGGAGGCTTCATCGCTCGCGCCCTGTGGCTCTGCCTGATCCCGGTGCTGCTGCTGTTGACTCGCTTCCTTGCCCCACGCGAGATGGTTCAGCTGCGATTGCTGCTGCGCTCTGCGCGGCGGTGGCGCCAGCTTGCGGTGCAGCTGCGGGCGCGCTGAGCCGGCTCTGCCGCCGTCAGTCGACGACGTTTGCGAGCAGGGCGGCGATGTCGAGGTCTGGCACGCCGTCGAGCGGGCAGGGCACTGTTTCGCCGTGCCTGTATGTCTTGACGCTCTCGTAGCCGTTCTTGCCAGGCTTGGTGCGCACCTCGACTGCCCGCTTCGGTACGTCGATCAGCCAATAGGTAGGTATGCCCGCATGCGCGTACAGGCGCGCCTTCACGTTGCGGTCGATCGGCTGTGAGCTGACCGCCACCTCGATCACCAGTGCGGCCGTGCGCAGTAGCTGCCCGCGCGGCGGTCGCTGCTCTGCGAGCACCAGGTCGGGCTCTGGCTCGGAGTCTGGCCGCACTTCGATTGGGTCCTGTACCTGCATCCACCACCTTGGCGTGGCGGCGAAGTAGCGCATCAGCTCACTCACCACCGAAATGTGGGCCGGCGACTTTGGGCTCATGTCGACGATCGTTCCGTCGAGCAGCTCGACGTGTTGGCCCTCCAGCGCGCCGGAGGCCACGATCCGGTTGTAGGTCTCGACGTCGAGCCGGTGCAGCGGCAGCGTCGTTGCGGGTGCGGCGGCCACGAGATCATGCTACCGCCATGCCATCACCGCTTTGGCATGGGTCGATCGGGGTGTGAATCTTCATGCGCTGAGGTTTACTCCGCGCTTGGGATGTTTTGAGTGAATGGAGGCAGCGACGCAGGCGCGACGCGCATAGTGTTCGCGTATCCGCTAACATCCTGGCATGGACGGTGACCGCACCGGTGCGCTGCTCGTGCACGAGATGAGGACGAATGCGCGCCTCACCCAGGCCGAGCTTGCGCGGCGGGCCGGCATGCCTCGATCGGTGATCAATGCCTACGAGCGCGGCACCAGGCAACCGCGCGCAGACGCGCTGGCGCGGATTGCCGCCGCAGCCGGCATGGAGTTGCGAGCGGTACCGCGTCCCCGCGTGGACTTCGAGAGGGCGGGGCGCATCCTGGCTCAGGTCCTTGACCTTGCCGAGGCGCTTCCGCAGCGTCGGCGTGGCCCGCTCGCCTACCCCGTGTTGAGCCGGCGGGCGGCTTGACTTGAGCCTGCTCGGCGAGCGGCTGCTGGAGATCCACGACGCTCTGTCGTCTGCCGGCCTGCCTCACGCGTTCGGAGGGGCGATAGCGCTCGCCTACTGCACCCAGGAGCCGCGCGGCACGCGCGACCTCGACGTCAACATCTTCGTCTCTCCCGCACAGGCTGACGAGGCGCTCGCCGCGCTGCCAGAGGGCGTGACGGTAAGCCCCGCGGACGTGGAGCGAGCCACGCGCGACGGGCAGGTCCGCCTGTGGTGGCAGGACACGCCGATCGACATCTTCCTCGACGTCCACGACTTCCACGCCGAGGTCGCGGCGGGCGTCCGCGAGCGACCGTTCATGGATCGCACTATCCCGGTCGTGGACTGCACTGCGCTGGCTGTGTTCAAGGCGCTGTTCGATCGCACAAGGGATTGGGCGGACATCGAGGAGATGATCGCGGCTGGATCGCTCGACGTGGCCCGTGCAAGTCGTTGGCTGCGCAGCTTTCAAGGCGCCGAGAGTCCGGCCGCCATGCGCTTGGAGGCGCTGCGTTCCAGCGGCGGCTGACGCCTGCCGTCAGTCGGCGACGTTTGCGAGCAGGGCGGCGATGTCGAGGTCTGGCACGCCGTCGAGCGGGCAGGGCACTGTTTCGCCGAGCTTGTATGTCTTGACGCTCTCGTAGCCGTTCTTGCCAGGCCGGGTGCGCACCTCCACGGATCGGGCCGGCACGTCGATCAGCCAATAGGTGGGTATGCCTGACTGCGCGTATAGGCGCGCCTTCACGTTGCGGTCGATCGGCTGTGAGCTGACCGCCACCTCGATTACCAGCACAGCGCTGCGGGGGTGGTGCCCTGCTTGTGCCGGCTCTCGCACGAGCGCCAAATCGGGCTCGGGCTCTGAGTCGCCGCTCACTTCGAGCGGCAGTTGCACCCGGACCCTCTCCGTGGCGCCCGCAAAGTGCCTGGTGAGCACCTCGACCACGGTCGCATGTGCCGGTGACTGCGGGCTCATGTCGACGATCGTCCCGTCAAGCAGCTCGACGTGTTGGCCGTCCAGCGCGCCGGAGGCCACGATCCGGTTGTAGGTCTCGACGTCGAGCCGGTGCAGCGGCAGCGTCGTTGCGGGTGCGGCGGCCACGAGATCATGCTACCGCCATGCCATCACCGCTTTGGCATGGGTCGATCGGGGTGTGAATCTTCATGCGCTGAGGTCTACTCCGCGCTTGGGATGTTTTGAGTGAGTCGAGAGAGCGGGACGGATGAAAAGCCGAGCGCCCCGCGGCTACCGATCGTCCGCGGCGGCCGCAGGCCAGTCGATCCGCTGCGCCAGATCGGCCGCGGAGAGGTCGATCAGTGCGCTGCGCTCGATCGGACGGCAGCTCCCATCATCTGCGAGCGAAAGCCAGTCGACGGTGCGCTGGCGTGGGTCGATGATCAGCAGCTCCTTGACCTGGTGGGCGGCGTAGAAGGGCAGCTTCTCCCACGTCTCGTCCCCTGGCGAGACGATCTCGACCACCAGCGTGGCGCTTGCAAACCAGGTGCCGCTTGGCCGCTTTGCGTGAATCCCGCCGTCAGGCACGCGAAAGTCGGTTTCCGAGTCTCCGAGGTTGAACTCGCCGATCGTCGGCCAGAGGCCCGCGTCGCGAGCAGGGCCATCGAGGATCACGGCGAGCTGCTGGGCGATGTCGGCGTGCTCGCCGGGAGGCACAGGGACCACGTGCAGCACCCCCTCCCACACCTCGTCGAACCGGTGCAGGCCGGAGCGCCGTCGGGCCTCCAGAGCGGCCGCGATCTCGGCCGGAGGCGGGTCGGGCCAGAGCGTTCTCATCGCTTTGAGAGTAGCGCTGCGCCTTCGATGTCTTTTGACCGGCGTTCTGCATTCCCGCTCGACGATAAGCGTCGCTTGGGATGGCTGGCCCGCATCAACCCGAGCCGTGGGCATCAAGCCCCCGGTTGAACGCCTCGGCTGCCTCCCGCAGCCCCTCGCCATGCTGCGGCAACAGGGTCGCGGTCACGTGGCGCAGGTAGCGGCGTGGCGAGTGGCCCGGCAGCACGAGCGCGGCCAGCGCGCGCAGCGCGTAGGGCATCGCGGTCAGCCACCTGAATGCGAGCGCTGCAACGGCGCCGTGGTGCTTTCGCATATACAAATCCCGGTTGCGCGAGAACTCGACGATCCTGCGCTGCGGCACCGTGTCCGTCGAAAGCTGCTCGTGGTGGACGGCGATCGCCGCTGGCACGTAGAGGCTGTGCCAGCCCGCGTCATGCAGCCGCTTGGCGAAGTCGACCTCGTCGGAGTAGACGAAGAAGTCGGGGTCCAGGTAGCCGACCTGGGCGGCCGCGTCTCGCCTGACCAGCAGCGCGGAGGACTGGCACCAGTCGACCCTGCGCGTGCGCTGCCCACGGCTCTGGACCGTGAAGCGGCGGTGCAGGAACAGCGCGCCCGCGAGCGCTGTCCAGAGCGTCGGAAAGCGCCATGCGCACGGCTGTGGGGCACCGTCAGGGCGTCTCAGCGCGGCGCCCGCGCACGCTGCCTGTGGATCGCGCTGCAGCGCTTCGTGGAGTGCGAGCGTCGCGCCCGGCAGCAGCTCGGCGTCCTCGTTGAGCAGCAGCGCATAGGTGCCGTGCGCCTCCTGCAGCAGCAGCGAATCGTTGAGCGCCTTGCCCTGCCTCGTGGGCAGCGCGATCACGCGGTCAACGGCGGGGTGCGCTTTGGCGGCCTCCACGGAGCCATCCTGCGAGCAATTGTCGAGCACGACCGCCTCAGTGGGAAACGCAAGCGCGCGCTGCTGCTCGGCGACCGCGTCCAGCCCGTGCACGAGCAGATCCCGCTGGGCGGTGTTGACCACGCAGAAGCTGAGCTCGACGTCCCTCATCGCGGGCACGCTACCGCCGATCGGTGGATGACGGTCTGGCACCATCCGCTGGACAGCCGGCAGCCCACAGGGTTCTCGTCCGATTCACCGTTTTGCGCTCACGCACCTTCCCTTTCGGTGCCGCTGCTAGAAGATGCGCCGAGAGTGCCGTTTGAGCCTCCGCAGCGTCCATTATCGTCATCTCGTGTTCGTGCTTCGTGCATTCTCAGGCCTGACGGGGCTGGCGCTGCTCGCCTCACGGATCGTCTGTCTGGTCGTGCTCGCGTGGTTCGTGGTCTTCGCCGTCGACCAGTCGAAAGTCGCCGCCAACCACCAGCTCGGCGAGCTCGCCGGCACCACGCAGCACGTGCAGAGCAAGCCGCCCGCAAAGCAGAGCAGCGCCACCAAGACGCTCGACCAGGTGGCCAAAGTCGTGACCTCCCCCTTTGCGGGCCTGACCTCGGGTCGCAGCCCTTGGGTGATCCACGGCCTGGACCTGCTCCTGGTGTTGCTGATCTACGGATTCGGCGTCGGCTTCCTGATCCGGATCGTACGCCTGCGCATGTAGCACGCCCGCTTCTCCAGCGGCGGGTGTAGCCTGCGAGGCGTGGACTATTTCAAGTTCAGGGACCGGCACCGGATCGCCTATACCGAGTACGGCGGCGGCCCTGCGGCGGTAACCGAGTCTGGCACCCGCGGGCGCACCGCGCGCTCCTCCAAGGCGCTGCGGCGGCCCCTGATCCTGGTCCACGGCCTGCTGCTCTCCCAGACCATGAACCAGCGGCTGGCTGAAGACCTTGCCGCGCGCGGCAACCGGGTGATCACAGTAGATCTGCTTGGGCACGGGCAATCTGACCGCCCGCGCGACATGTGGCTCTACTCGATGCAGGCGTTCGGAGCGCAACTGATCGCGCTGATGGACCACCTCGGTATCGAGGAAGCGGTTCTGATGGGCGCCTCGCTTGGCGCCAATGCTGCCCTGGAGGTCGCCGCAGCTGCGCCGCAGCGCCTGCGCGGAATGGTGATCGAGATGCCGGTGCTGGATAACGCGCTGCTCTCCAGCGCGCTCGCCTTCACGCCGATCCTGGTGGCGCTCACCTTCGGCGAGCCGGTGATGAAGCTGGTGCAGCGCGGCGCCGGCGTGGTGCCGCGCCGGCTGCTGCCCCACTACGGCAACGTCCTGCTCGATCTGGTGCGCCAGGATCCGGGGCCGGGCGCCGCGGTCCTGCAGGGCCTGTTCTTCGGCCGGATCGCCCCGCATCGCAGCGAACGGCGCGCCTTCCAGACGCGCACTCTGGTGATCGGCCACAGGCGCGACCCGGTCCATCCCTTCTCCGACGCGGGGATGCTCGCCGAAGAGCTCCCCAACTCACGCCTGATCGAAGCCAACTCGCTGGTGGAGTTGCGGCTCAAACCGGCGCGTCTGACCAACGAGATCGCCGGTTTCCTCGACGAGATCTGGTCGGCGCGCAGTCCCCGCCGCCGCGCGAGCTCGCCTCGCCGCAGCCCGCGGGCCTCTTAGGACCGACCCCTAACCCTGCGAGCCGCTGCCGCTCGGTTCGTAGAGCTGGATCTCATTGATAGCGGCTTCGGTGCCGGCGAACTGACCGGTGGTCGAAGTCGGCGCCTTGATGATCCACACCAGCAGTTGCCGGAAGCTCTTGCTCGCTTCCATCAGTTTGATCGTCGCCTTGCGCTTCTGGACGAGATGGGCGTGGCTGAGCGGCACCCATTCTTCGGAGTGCAGCGACTGCGGGACGTTGCTGGACTTGGTGCCATAGATCTGGACGGTGATGCCGGTCGTTTCGGTGATCAGCGTCATCTGCGCGATCTTCAGCGGCGCGTTGAGGTTCAGGGTCAGCCCGGCGCCGACGGATGGGGCTTCGCTTGCTTCCAGCTGCACCGTCCATGCGGTGGTGGTGTCGCCGTCGATCGCCAGGCTGGGGTCGCCGAAACGGCTTGCGGGGAAATTGCTTGGGTTGTAGATCTGGGCAGCGTTGGTGTCGAGCAGCACCGGCTGGCTGGTCGAGGAGGTGCTGCTGGAGGTGCTGGTGGTGGTCGTGCTGCTCGATTTCGTGCTGGTCGACGTCGTTGTCGATTTCGTGCTGCCGGGTGTCGAGGTGCTTCCGGGAATCTTCGGTGGCGTGGCAGGCGTGTTCAGCGATGGCGATTTCGCGTCCGGTGTCTGCGTGGGCGTCGTGACGGGTGGAGGCGTCGTGACGGGTGGAGGCGTCGTGGTCGCAGAGGTCGTCGTCGTTGTGGTCGTCGTCTGCGCGATCGGCACAGGCGGCTTGGCCGGCGTGCTCTGCTGCAGCGCGGCATAGGCGGCCGCCGCGGCGCCGAGCACCAGCACGCCGGTGGCGCCGAGCACGGCCGCGGCCGAGCGCCAGCCCGGCCCGGTACGGGAACCGCCGGGCGCGCCGGCGCCACACTGCAGGCACCAGTCTTGGCCCTCCTGCATCGATGTGCCGCAATGTGAGCAGGTCCGCTCGCCACTCATCCCAACCATTCTGGCAGCCTCAGGCGGTTGGGGGCGCAGGCCCGTTGCCCACGAGCTCTCTGCCCGTCGGCTGCATCTGCGGGTCGAGCTCGAGCTGCCAGTAGTAACGGGTGAAGGTCATCCCGGAGATGAAGTCGCCGAGATGCGGCTCGATCTGCTCGCCGGCTGCCATCCTGACGATCAACTCCGGGTAGCTCATGCCGGGACGCGCCGAGTAGGTGGGCCCGGGGAACGCGCCGCCGAAGCGGGTGTTCACGTCGGTGATGCCGAGGCCGATCTCGGGGTCGCGGAAGACCTGAATCGTGGCCGGGCCACGGACGGCCAGCGCCTCCATCACGCGGGCGCCCAGCTCGATCAGCTCCTGGTCGTGGACGACCGTGCCCTTGATCGACTCGCCGCCGCGCGACTCCAGCATCGTGCGCGGGATCGCGTTCAGGCAGCGGCCGTCGAGGTCGCCCAGGCAGTCGATCGACATCTCCTCGCCGCCCATAGCCCATTGCACCATTGTCGGCTCCTGCACGTAGTCGATGAAGAAGCGGGCCTGGCCGGGTGTGTGCGCGAGGTGGATCGAGCGTGCTCCCGAGCCGCGCCTGGGCTTGACCATCACGGGGTAGCGCAGCGTGTCAAGGTCGCGCTGCGGCAGCACGGTCGGCGGCGATGGCAGGCCCAGGCGCCCCAGCATCAGGTGCGTCTCGTACTTGTCATAGGTCGCGCATGCGACCTCCGAGGACGGGGTCAAAGATGGCAGTATCCCCTGCTCGCGCGCCAGGGCCAGCACCTCGATGTCGAGGTCGGTGAGCGGCAGCACCGCCCCCACGGAGTGCTGCTCGCAGAGCTCCTGCAGAAACGGCACGTAGCCCGGGTCGCTGATCGGCGGCGGGGCGCTGCGGATCTGCGCCGCGTACTGGGCGGGCGCCAGCGGATTCGGGTCCACCGCGATCGTTTGCGTCAGCGCCGCAAAGCACGAGACGATGTCGTAGCGCTTGCCGACCCCGGTCAGCATGATCGCCGGCTTCATCTCCACCCTCCCGTCTGCCCCTTGTAGAGGCCGTCGCCTGCGAACACGAGCCGCAGCGTCCGCAGCAGGATTTGCAGGTCCAGGGCCAGGCCGCGGTGCTCGATGTAGTGCAAATCGAGCTCGATCCGCTCGCTCCACGGCAGCGAGGCGCGGCCGTTGACCTGCGCCCAGCCGGTGATGCCGGGCTTGACCTCCAGCCGGCGCCGCTGGCGCGGCGTGTACTGCTGCACCTGCACCGGGATCGTGGGCCGTGGGCCGATCAATGACATGTCGCCGCGCAGCACGTTGAGAAGGTTGGGCAGCTCGTCGAGCGAGGTGCGCCGCAGCAGCGCGCCCACCCGCGTGATGCGAGAGTCGTTCTCGTTCACAGCCAGCCCGGCGCCGATGTGCTCGGCGCCCTGCACCATCGTGCGCAGCTTGAGCATGTCGAAAGGGCGTCCGTCCTTGCCGACCCGCCGCTGCCGGTAGATCGCCGAGCCCGGCGACTCGAACCTGATCGCGAGCATCGCTGCGGCCAGCAGCGGGGAGGCAAGCGCCAGCGCGCTCGCGGAGACGACGATGTCGATCGTGCGCCGGATCATCTGGTGCCCTCCGCGGCCTCCCACGATGCTGCGGCACCGTGTCGCAACCAGTCGAAGAGCCCAGTCGCAAGCGAGGCGGTGGTCAGCACGTAGTAGCGCGCGATCAGCAGCGCCTTCCAGCGCAGCGCGCCGCCGAGCAGCGCGGCCGCAAGCAGCGCGAGCTGGACGGCCAGCGTCACCACATAGAGGATCGTCTGAGCTCCGCTCTGGCCGGCGTAGATCGCCACCAGCGCAATGTTGCTCGCCAGAGCGAGCAGATGCAGAAAGGGGGTGAAGTAGCGCAGCAGCCTGTGGGAGAGGATCATGATCGCGTAGCCGGGGCCGTAACCGCGAGGGGAGATCAGTCCGCCGCGAAAGACGATCGCCCAGGTGTGGGCCATCATCCGCCGCTTGCGCTGACGCTCGCCCTCGATCGAGGGCACCATCTTCTCGCTTGCCAGAGCACTCGGCACGTACACGGCGCGCCTGCCCCGCTTGACCATGTTGAACGGGAAGGAAAGGTCATGGCCCATCACAGGGTCAACGACGATGTAGTCCTCGCGCCGGGTCGCATAGATCGCGCCGTTGCCGGCTGTGATCGAGGCCAGGCGGGACTCGAAGCCACGCAGCACCATCTCATATCGCCAGTAAGCGCCCTCCTGATTGGTCGCCTGCACGCCAGCGGCGGCCTGAGTGAAGCGCACCTGCCCGCAGGCATACCCGACGTCGGGGTCCGCGAAGGCGCCCATCAGCTGCTGCAACGCGTCGGGCTGCCAGAGCGAGTTTGCGTCCGAGAAGGCGACGATCTGCGCTTGGGCGCGTTCCACTGCCGCGTCCTGCGCCCTGATCTTGCCCCCTCTGGGCAGCTCCAGCACGACGTCTGCGCCGGCTGCCCTTGCCCGCACGGCCGTTTGGTCTGAGCAGCCGTCGCAGGCGACCACGATCTCCAGCAGCTGCCGCGGGTAGTGCAGGCTCAGCGCGTTGTCCACCTTGGCCCGGATCACAGACTCCTCGTCGTGGGCCGCGACGATCAGGCAGACGCTTGGAAGCTGCGCGGCGCCTGTGCCAGCGACCTGCCGCGGGCCGCGCGCAGACGCGGCAAGCCACAGCGCAAGGCCGTAGCCGAGCTGCGTCCAGACGATCAGTCCGGCGCAGAGCCAGAAGACGATTTCGAGGGCGAGGTCCATGTCGCGGCGCCATTCTCGCCCAACGGGGCGTCGAGCAGCCGCTCGTATAGGCGCAGGTGTGCCTGGGCGACCTCCAGCCACGAATATGGGCCATCCGCGGCAGCCTGCGCGGCGGCAGCCATTCGCGCAAGCGCAGCCGGATCGCCGAGCAGCTGCGCGAGCGCACCGGCAAGCGCCTCCGGGTCGCCCGCGGGCACGGTCGCGGCGGCGCCGGTGGCCGCGATCTCCGGAAAGCCGCCGACGTCGCTGAGCAGCAGCGGCTTGCCGAACGCGAGCGACGTGAACAGCACGCCGGACTGGTCTATCTCGCGGTAGGGCAGCACGACGAGGTCCGCCCGCGCGAAGTAGGCAGGCAGTTCGGCGTCGGTGATGAAACGAGGTTCGACGTGGATGCCTTCCTGCGCCGCGGCCCGCCGGCCCGCCGGCGTCTCGATACCGGCAAGCCCGGACTGGCCGAGATCCATGCGCGGCATGCCCGCTATCCAGAGCTGCGCCTGCCCGCGCTGTGCGGCGCCCAGCGATCGCCATGCCCGCAGCAGCACGTCCAGCCCCTTGTAAGGCCGGATCAGGCCGAAGAACAGCACGACCGGCCCCGGCGGCTCCTGACCGAAAGGCGGCGGGTCCACGGGGGTCGAGGCGAGGTGGGCGAAGGCGCCATGAGGGATCACGTGCACCTTCCGCGGATCGACGCCGAGCTCGGTGGTCAGGCGCCGCGCGCCGTGCTGCGAGTGCACGACGATCGCGTTGAAGCGCTCGTACAGAAGCCGCTGCCCCCGCAGCTGCCCCCGGCGCGGCTCGCGCGGCATCACGTCGTGCGCGGTGATCACCAGCCGCGGGCCCGCGTCACGCCGCCGCGTGGGCAGCAGGTGCGCGTCGAGCTGCTGAACCGGCAGCCATTGGAAGTGGGCGACCTCAGCCTTGCCGGCGATACGGCGGCAGCGCAGCATCCCTGGAACGTGCTCGGCCAGCTTCAGTGCAAGCTCACCACGAGAGCGAGCGCCGGCTGCGGTGGCAGCGTGGGAGCGGCGGTAGAAGATCTCGCGCCGCGCATATCCGTCGGGCGGCGCCAGAGGCCCGTAAGGGAAGCGGCTGGTGAGCAGCTCGACCTCCGCGCCGGCTGCGGCCAACGCGCTGCAGAGCGCATGGTCATAGGGCGGGGTGTAGGCGGAGGGGTCGATGATCTCGACGCGCATGCAACGCGAACGATAAGCCCGCGTGAAGAGCGCGGGCCGATGGCGTGACGCCGGCGGTGGCGTGACGCCCATCCGGTCGGCGTCCAGCCGATCTGGACATATTGCGCCGAAGGCCCCTTTCCGCGCTCAAGTGTGTGCATCGAACGACCGATTTACAGGCCATGTCTGCGCGCGCGGCCAACACGATGCAGCCTGCAAGCGTGCGGGAGCGCGAGCGCCGTGCCGAGGCGCTGCGCCGCCACCGCGCAAACCCGAGCCTGCGCCTGGCCGGCGACGAGCTCGGCTACCTGCGCTCCCAACTGCGCCTGGCCTCGCGCCTGACCGCGCGGCTGGCGTCCATGCGCGACGTGGACGAGATGGCGCGCGTGGTCGTGCAGGATCTGCACAGCACCTTCTCCTTCTATCTGGCGGCGATCCAGCGTCTGGAGGGGGATACGCTGCGCCTGATCGCCGGGCGCGGCCCGCTGGCGGAGGTGATGACCGAGTTCCTGCTGGTGGAGCAGCCGATCGCGCAAGGCGTCAACGGCCGCGTCGCCCGCACCGGCCAGACGGCCCTGGTTGCCGACACGCGGCAGGAGCCCGACTATGTCGTGCGAGACCCGCTCACCGACCCACGCAGCGAGTTGGCGGTGCCGATCCTGCTCGATGGGAAGGTCTGGGGAGTGCTGAACATCGAGGCGGCCGAGCCGGGCGCCTTCGGCGAGGCCGAGGCTGTGCTGGTCGAGGCGGTCGCCGCGAGCCTGGGCACAGCGCTGCACCGCGTCTCGCTGCTCGCAGACCTGGAGTGCGCCTTCACCACGATGCTCTCGGTGCTGGTCAGCACCGTGGAGGCCAAGGACCTCTACACCGCCAACCACGGCCAGGACGTCGCAGACCTGGCCGAGCGCGTGGCACTGCGGATGGGCCTTGCGCCGCGCGAGGCGGCCGACGTCCGCTACGCCGCGATGCTGCACGACATCGGCAAGATCGCGGTCCCGACCGAGATCCTGACCAAGCCGGGCCCGCTCACCGACGAGGAGTGGGTTCTGATGCGCCGCCACGCCGAGGTCGGCGGCGAGCTGGTCGGTCGCGTGGAGACTTTCGCCCACCTCGCCCCCGCGGTGCGCTCCAGCCACGAGCGGGTCGACGGCGGCGGCTACCCTGACGGCATCGCCGGCGAGAGCATCCCGCTTGCGGCTCGGATCATCGCCGCCTGCGACACCTTCGACGCGATCGTGACCGACCGGCCGTACCGCCCCGGCCGCGAGCCGGGGGAGGCGGCGATCGAGCTGCGGCGCGTCGCCGGCGCGCAGCTCGACTCGGGCGTGGTGCAGGCGTTGCTGGTCGAGCTGCGGCTCGACTGAGAGACACGCGCCTTGAAGCGGGCCGGTGAGCCGCGCCGGTCCGCGATGGCGCGCGATCGCGCCCGCGATGGCCGGGCCGCCACCAGCCTGGGGGCCCTGACCGTCGCAGGCCGCGAAGGCGCCGCGGCAGCTGTGGGTCGCATGGCCCCGGCATCCGAGCCCGGACGCTCCCTCCAGTTGCGTCCGGGCGGCGGATGCCCCTCTCCAGCGGACCTTGCTCCCACAGGTCCTTCGACTGCCAGAACACGACGGCTGCGCAGAAGGTGCGGTCTCACACAAAGCGTTTTCGCGGTAGCGTTTGCCGCCCGGATTCGTCTTCGAGGAGGAACCAGATGGCAAGGCAGCTCCGCGTCCTTGCAGGACAGACGGTCGCTATCACCGGAGGCGCGCGCGGCATCGGCCGTGCCACCGGGGGCGTGCTAGCCGGCGCCGGCATGAGGGTCGCGATCGGCGACCTCGACATCGATGCCGCCCGGCAGGCTGCCGCGGAGATCGGCCCCAGTGCCGTAGCGCTGCCGCTCGACGTCACCGACAGGGCCTCCTTCACCGAATTCCTCGACGGCGCAGAGCAGCAGCTCGGGCCGCTGGAGGTGCTGATCAACAACGCGGGGATCATGCAGCTGGGCCGCTTCATCGACGAGGACGATGCAACCTCTCAGCGGATGATCGACATCAACCTCGGCGGCGTGATCCTCGGCACCAAGCTCGCGCTGGCGCGGATGGTGCCGCGCAACCGCGGCCACATCGTCAACATCTCCTCCCAGGCGGGCAAGTACGGCGCGCCGGGCGGCGCCACCTACTCGGCCACCAAGCACGCGGTGATCGGCCTGACCGAGGCGGTCAGGGGCGAGTTGCGCCTGATGAAGGCGGACATCGACGTCAGCTACGTGATGCCCTTTGTCGTGAACACCGAGCTCGGCTCGGGCCTTGGCCAGGCGCGCGGGATGAGCAGCCTGCAGCCCTCAGACGTCGCCGACGCGATCCTCGATGCGCTGCAGCGGCGCGTGGTCGACGTGTGGGTGCCGAAGTCAGCGCGCGCCACGCAGACATTCGGCTCGCTGCTGCCGCGGCGTGTCTCCGAGGCGATCGCGCGCGCGATGAAGGCCGACATGGTGCTGGCCGGAGCGGATGCCTCGGTGCGGCAGGGCTACGAAGTGCGTGCAGCCGCTTCGGAGCCGCGCCTGAAGGACGGAGGCTTGCAGCCTGGGGAACTCGGGATCGGGACTAGCTCTGACGGGTAGATGTCTCAGGCGTCTCCTTCCCACAGCGAGCTCAGCGGCAGCGCCCAAAGCCGCTCGCCGAACGGGAACGTCTGCTCGCCTGCATAGAGCACGACGCCGGCGAGCAGCCGTCGTCCAAGCCGCTCTCGCAGGTAGGCGAGGCCCTTGAAGTCACGTGATCGGACAGTCGCGCTTGCCTTCACCTCGACGCCGTGAAGGGCTCCGGCGACCATGATGCCTGCCGCTCCAGCTCGGTGGCGACGAACGTCTCGAATATCGCCCCGGCGAAGCCGTCGTCGTCACGTACGCGTTCTGCGTCGGCGCCAAGCAGCGCTCCCAGCATGCCGGGATCTGCGAGGTAGAGCTTTGGTGCCTTCACCTGCCTCTGGCCGAGATTGACGTGCCACGGTCTCCTGATTCGCACGAGGAACAGCCGCTCGAGCACGCCGATGTAGGACTTCACGGTCTTCCCGTCCAGGCCCGTCTCGCGCGCAATCGCCCGGCAACTCGGAAAATCAGTGCCGGCAACTCGGAAAATCTCTTACGAGAGGGCAAGACGCTGGCCACAGCCTCTTGCAGGTTCAGCCAAGTCGGATCTTCATCAGGTCAGCCACTGCGCGATCAGCGCGCCGATCTGCGGACCCTGGTCCTCCTGCAAGAAGTGTGAGGCGTCCTGGATCACGCGCGGCGGCTGCCTGCCGATCGAGGCGGCGAACTGCTCGCCGACCGCCAGCGGCAGCACCGGGTCGGAGTCGGCCCAGAGCATCAGCGTGGGCCGGCTGTCGTCCCGCAGCGCATGGAGCACCTCGCGCCCTGCCGCGGCGCCGGGCGCGTCCGGCGCCTGCGGGATCAGGAGTGGGAAGGCGCGCGCGCCAGCCTTGCTTGCGGCGGTGGGGAACGGGGCGTCGTAGGCGGCGATCACCTCATCCCCGGGGTCCTGCTTGCAGGCGCCCTTGACCAGGAAGCCGACAGGCAGGTCCTCGGTACGCTCCACGAAGTCGCGGAAAGCAACCCACGCGTCGCTCATGCGCTGTTGGCCGGTGAAGAGACCCGTGTCGAGAATTACGATCTTCTCGATCCGATCGGGGTGCTCGATGGCCATTCGCAGCCCGATCGGACCGC
This sequence comes from uncultured Actinomycetota bacterium, assembly GCA_963805565.1. GTDB lineage: Bacteria > Actinomycetota > Thermoleophilia > Solirubrobacterales > Solirubrobacteraceae > Palsa-744. The sequence continues at coordinate 1,207,392 of CAWDUK010000001.1, forward strand.
CCCAGTCGTGTACGACGATCGTCGTGCCGCGCAGGTCGAGATCAGTGAGCAGGGTGGAGGCCAGCTGGGTGTGTCTGTCGTAGCTGTACCAGTCGATGTCGGTCGGCTTATCGGAGCGCCCGAATCCGGCGAGGTCGGGGGCGATGCATCGAAAGCCCGCATCCCGCACCGGCGGAATCACCTTGCGCCACAAAAACGACCAGGTCGGCTCTCCGTGCATGAAGAGCACCGGTGCTCCCTGTCCCTCGTCCAGGTGTGCCAGGCGAAGTCCGTCGACCTGGCGGCAGTGCGACTGGAACGGGAAGTCGGGAAGCCCCTCAAGCACCTCCTCGGGTGTGCGCAAGACCTCAGCCATCCTCGGCGGCAAGCATAATCGAATGCCTTGCAGCTGCACCCGCAGGGCCTCGTGGACGTCCACTGCCACATCCTGCCCGCGCTCGACGATGGCGCGCTGGATCTTGCCGACAGCCTCGCGATGGCGCGTCAGGCGGCGTCCGATGGGATCGCAGTCGTGTGTGCCACTCCGCACATCAGAGATGACCACGACGTGCGGATTGAGGAGCTTCCACGCCGCATCGTGGCGCTGAACGAGCAGATAGACGCCGCCGGAATCCCGGTACGGGTCGCCGCCGGCGGCGAGGTCGCCCAGCGCGCCGCAGAGCGCATGGACGCAGAGGCGCTGCGCGGCGTCACGCTCGCCGGCCAGGCAGGCGTGCTGATCGAGCCGGCGCCGGGGCCGCTCGGCCATGATCTGCAGGAACTCGCCGAGCGTCTGCAGGGCGAAGGGCTGCAGGTGCTGATCGCCCACCCAGAGCGGCATGTGGACGAGAGCTTCGAGCAGACGCTGCGTCGGTTGGTCGCCGCCGGTTGCTTGATCCAGTGGACGGCCGCGTTTCTCACGGGTGAGCACGGGCGTATCGCCCTGCGCTTCGCAGAGCAGGGCCTGCTGCACCTGCTCGCCAGCGACGCCCATTCCTCGCACGGCGGACGGCCCGTGCACCTCAGCGCTGCGGCGCAGCTCCTGCGCCAGAGCTGCGGCGCACAGCTCGCAGACTGGGTCGCCCACGAAGCCCCGTGGGCGCTGCTGCGCGGCGAGGCGGTGACGCCGCTGCCGCTATGAAGCTCGCACCGCGCGTCCGGAGGCTCACGCCGCCCCAGCCTGCGCAAGCGGCCACGGCCGCAGCTCCACCACCTCCGCCAGCCGTTCGACGACCTCGCGCGAGACGTTGCCCAGGCCGTGGCGCAGGAAGTTCGCGGCTCCCGCGGCGGCGCCGATCGCAAGCGTGCGCTCGAACTCCGCGCCCGCAGACATGCTCGCCGCCATCGCTCCCATCATCGTGTCGCCGCACCCCTCCCTGAAGCCCTTTTCAAAGTGCGGTGGGGTCAGCTCCCAGGCCACGCCCTCGTGCAGCACCAGCGCCGGCTGCTCGCCACGCGTGACGATCACCGTGGCGGCGCCCGCTTCCTGAATCCGGCTCGCGGCGCCCAGCAGGCGCGCGTCGGTGTCGACGGGCCCGCGCACGTAGCCGGCGAGCTCCCAGTCGTTGAGCTTGACCAGGTCTGGTTCGCCCCGCAGCGCGCTGTCCAGCCGCGGCGAAGAGAGGTCCACGAGCACCTTGGCTCCGTTGGCCTTGACGTCGCCGATCAGGTCGCCGTAGAGCTCGATCGGAAGCGAGCCGCCGGGCATCGGGTTGGTCACCACCAGCCAGCCGCAGTCGATCGCCTCCGCGCACGCAAGCGAGAAGAGCTCGTCGAGCTCGTGCCTGGAGGGCGCGTCGCTGACGCTCATCGCGACCAGCTCGCGCTCGCCGCTGCGCCGGTCTGTCACGTAGCAGCCGGTGGCGGTGGCGGTGGCGACCAAGCGCAGCTGCTCTGTGCCGACGAAGCTCTGCAGCAGCGGCGCGAGCAGGCCGCCGGTCTCTCCGCCGATCAGGCCGCAGAGCACGGGCCGCGCGCCCAGCGCAGCGGCGCTCTTTGCCACCCAAACGCCCTGGCCGCCGGCGTGGAAGTGAATGCTGTGGCGCTCTGCGCCCTCGGGCTCGATGGTCACGGTCAACATCGGATGGGGCGCAAAGATCGCCACGCGACCATGTGCGCCTGCCTCGCCCTGTGAGCCCGCGAGGCTGAGCGGCCCCGGCTGCCCGGGGGTGCTCATGCCGCTCTCGCGCGCGCCGGCGCCAGCGCCTGGATCTCGTGGACGACCCGCTCAGCCACCTCCTGCGGGTCGGCCAGCACGGCTGTATCGGCAAGCAGCCCCACCGTCACCTCTCCGCGATAGCTGAACAGGCTGACGCTCATGCCCACGCTCCCCGACGCCGGCGCCCAGATCGCAAGGCTCTTGACTCGCGCACCGGCGAACAAACGCAGCGCGCTTGGACCCGGAACGTTGGTGATCACCGCCGTGCCCTTGGCGGAGAAGAGCGCCACCAGACGCTGCTCCAGCGCGGCGGGCGCCGCGCCCATCGCCTGCAGGATCGAATAGGTGAGCGGCCCTTGCGGCGAGCGCTTGATCTCGTCCATCCTGTCTTTGACGATGGACAGGCGTCGCTGGCGATCGCGCTCATCAACCGGCAGCGCCAGGAACACCAGCCCGAAGCGGTTGCCGAGCTCCGGCGGCAGCGGCTCATCCGGCGGGCGCAGGTTGAAGGGCACGATCGCGGTCATTCGGTCCTGCGATGCCGCCGGCCCAGGCGACCGCCCTCGCATCGCTCCTGCGACCGCCGCCAGCAGCACGTCGTTGACCGTTGCCCCGTGCCGATGCGCGACCGTCTTGATGAGGTCCAGATCGATCGCCGGCGAGAAGCCCACCCGCCTGGTGCCACTCAGCGCAACCCCGCCGGACTCGGAGGGCAGCAGCAGCAGCCTGGCCAGCGTCTGCGCATCGCTGGCGCCCTGCTGCGCAAGCGCGGCCAGCTGTCGCGGGTGCAGTGCGAGCTCTGCGCCGTGGTGCGCGAGCGCCAAGATTTCATGCGCGATGCCAACATCCTGGCGCGTGGCCGCGCCGGTCTGCCGCGGGACGCTCGCCAACGGCTCGTCCTGCCCCTGCGGGGAGTCGGTGAGCGAGAGCAGCACCTGCGCCAGCGCGATGCCGTCCGCGATGCAGTGGTGCATGCGCATGAGCATGGCCGTGCCGTGCTCGCCTTCGATCAGATGGGCCTGCCAGGGAGGCCGGTCATCCGGGAGAGGGGTGGAGACTAGGTCGCCGACCAGCTCGCGCAGCTCTGCGTCGGTGCCCGGGCTCGGCAGCACGACTCGGTGCAGATGGCGGGCGATCGAGAACCTCGGGTCAGGCGTCCAGCAGGGCCCGATCGCGGGCAGCGGCGCAAGCTTCGGCAGCGAGCCGGAGAGCGGCAGGCGCCCCGGTTGCGGACTCATCCCGAACTTCGGGTAGGGCTCGACCAGTCGTCGTTGCAACACGTCCGCCAGCAGATCGAAATCGAGCGGGTCATCGAAGCGAACCAGGGCGTTTATCACCATCGGGTTGGCGGGGCCGTCCATGCGCAGCCACGCCGCGTCCGCGCTGCCCATGTGCAGCGCGGAGGTCATCTCACCCTGCCGGCGGGCTCCGGATCCTGCTCGTAGAGCCGCGTGAAGAAGGAGGCATAGCGCTCGTAGACGACCGCGCGCTTGACCTTCATCGTCGGCGTCAGCTCTCCCGCCTGCAGGCTGAGCTCATGCGGCAGCACGCCGAAGCGCTTGACCTGCTCGATGCGGGCGAAGCGCTCGTTGTTGCGCGCCACGTCCTCCCAGAGCAGCTGGTGCACGCGCCGATCGCCGGCCAGAGCCGGCAGCTCCATCTCCTCCAGCGCCAGCCGGTGGCGCAGACTCGGCAACTCGTCGCCGTCGAGCGTGAGCATCGCGACCAGATAGGGTCGCCGGTCTCCGTAGACGATGGCCTCGGAGATCCACTTGCTCTCTCGCAGCCCGTTCTCGATCTCCGACGGCCCGATGTTCTTGCCGCTGGAGGTGACGATCAGCTCCTTCTTGCGGCCGGTGACCATCAGATTGCCCTCGGGGGTGAGCAGGCCGAGATCCCCAGTGGCAAGCCAGCCGTCGAGCATCGTTGCCGCGGTTGCCTCGGGGTCGCGGTGATAGCCGGCGAACACGTTCGGCCCGGCCAGCAGGATCTCGCCGTCCTGCGCGATCTTCACCGCCGTGCCGGGCAGGGCGCTGCCCGCGGTGCCGAACCGAGGCCGATCGATCGGGTTGAGCGTCGCGGCCGCGCAGCTCTCTGTCATGCCGTAGCCCTCCAGCACGAGTACCCCGCAGGCGTCGAAGAACTGCAGCAGCCGCGCCTCGCACGGAGCGGCGCCGACCAGAGCCAGCTCCAGCCGCCCGCCGAAGACGTCCTTCACCGCCGCCAGGCCAAGCCGGCGGGCAGCCGCAAGGCGCAGCGCGAAGAGCGGGCCTTGGTGCGAACTCGCGCGGTTCTTGACGGAGGCGCGCCTGCCCACCTCCTGCGCCCAGCCGAATGCGAGCTTCGCAGGCCATCCGCGCCCTTCGACGCGGTCGAGAACCGAGGCGCGGATCTTCTCGTAGATACGTGGCACCGCCACAAAGTGAGTCGGGCGGGCCTGTACGAGCTCATCGACGATCCGGCGCTGATCGCCAGACCAGAAGACGAGCGTTCCGCCGGTGTCGAGAACCACGAACGTGGCCACGCGCGCGAGCACGTGGGCCAGCGGTAGGAACATGTATATGACCGCTTCGCCCTGCCTCAGGCCAAGCCGCTCGCGGTACATGCGCGCCGTCTGCATGATGTTGGCGTGAGTGAGCGCGCAGCCCTTCGGCTTGCCGGTCGTGCCGGAGGTGTAGACGATGCTCGCCAGGTCCTCCGGTTGCACCGTGGCGGCGCGAGCCTCCACCTCGGAAGGCGAGACGCTCTGTCTGCCGTGCGCGATCAGCTCGCCGAGCGGCATCGCATCCGGCGCCAGGCCTTCGAGGATCAGCGTGTGTGCAAGCGCCGGGCAGCGGTCGGCGACCGAGCGCACCTTGGCGCAGTCCTCCACGCTCTCGCACAGCACGATGCGCGCCTGCGAGTGCTCGAGTATGGACTCACGACTTTATTAGTCCTGTGATGGCTTGTCGTTCTAGTGAAGGATTGGGCGTTATTATGTTGAATTGACGGCTGTGGCCGATATCGACGAGAACGCGATCGCTGAGCGGTGGGGGCACATGATCGGCCGCGCGTGTTTGGATGAGCGTCAGCGGCGGTTGTGGGGGGCGTCGGAGGCGGTCTCGTATGGGCGTGGTGGGATCGCGGCGGTCGCTCGTGCGACGGGCATGGCGCAGTCGACGGTGCGCCAGGGGATCAAGGACCTCCGCAGCGATGAGGAGTGGGAGGCCGGGGCACAGCGACGGTCGGGAGCGGGCCGCCCGTCATTGGTGGATGGTGATGAGACGTTGATCGAGGATCTCGAGGGGCTGCTTGAGCCGGCGACGCGCGGGGATCCGGAGAGCACGCTGAAGTGGACGAACAAGAGCGCCGCGACGCTCGCGCGAGAGTTGCAGGCGCTGGGGCACGAGATCGTTGACCGCTCGGTGCTGCGTTTGGCTGATCGACTGGGGTTCACGATGCAAGCGAACCGCAAGACGCGCGAGGGTGCTGATCACCCCGACCGCGATGCGCAGTTCCGTTACATCGATCAGATCGTGAAGGCCGCGCTGGCGGCCAAAGAGCCCGTGATCTCGGTCGATACCAAGAAGAAGGAGCTGGTCGGAAACTTCAAGGCGGTCGGCCGTGAGCGGACACGCACGGGCCAGCCGGTCAAGGTCAACACGCATGATTTCCCCAGTCACGCGGTCGGGAAGGCCGTCCCCTACGGCGTGCTTGACATAGCCCTCGACGAGGGTTACGTGTCGGTTGGGGTCAGCGCCGATACCGCGCAGTTCGCGGCGGCGAGCATCCTCGCGTGGTGGGAGCAGCTCGGCGTCGAGCGCTACCCGCACGCCAGCACCTTGACGATCACCGCAGACTCCGGGGGTTCCAACAGCGCCCGCGGCAGACTCTGGAAGACCGAGCTGCAGCGCCTGGCTGACCTCACCGGTCTTGATATCTGCGTGCTGCACTACCCGCCCGGGACCAGCAAGTGGAACCGGATCGAGCACAAGCTGTTCAACCAGATCAGCATCAACTGGCGCGGACGGCCACTGACCAGCTACCAGACGATCATCAGCCTGATCGCCGCCACGAGCACCAGCACAGGTCTGAAGGTCTACTCCCGCCTCGACGAAGGCACCTACGAAAAGGGCATCAAAATCACCACCAAACAGATGGCCGCCGTCAACCTCCACCGCCACGACTTCCACGGCGACTGGAACTACACCATCAAACCGACACAACCCACCAACTCATAAAGTCGTGAGTCCTATGTATGCGCACTCCGGCGCCGAGCTCGTGTGGTAGATCGGGGTGAGCACCCCGCCGGCGCACATCACCGCCAGGTCGAAGATCGTCCACTCCGCACGGGTGGAGGCGAGAATCGCCACCGTCTGGCCGCGCTGCAGCCCGAGTGAGATCAGCCCGGCGGCGATCTCGATCGCGCTGCGGCGCAGCAGCTCGTAGGAGATGGTGCGTCCGCCGGGGGTATCGGCCTCGATCACAAGATCGTGCAGTGCTCTTATGGCGGTGTGGCGTCCGCTGGACTGGAGCACCATCCCGGAGAGCGTCGCCGCTTGCTCTGCCCCTAGCGTGCTCGCCTGCACCGCCACCCGCGTCACCTCCTGTAGTTGAGCGGAGCGTGCCAGCGAGCCGCCTGGCGGCCATCCGGATTTGGCCGAGGCCGCAGACGGGTAACTCCTGAATAGCCGCTCACCGGCGGGCCCGTCGTCGGCTGCCCATGACTTAGATCCAGTTCGATGTTTCCGACTCTTGACGGACCTGCGGGCATGGCCTAGCTTTGGATGGCTGGATCGGATGGAGGTTCCGGGGAAGGCAAGCGTCACCGTGCTGAGCGCGATGCTCGGCGGCTGGCCTTGCGCCCGGAGGGGAGTCTCGTGAGCGACGACTACATCGACAGTTCCGAATACAGGGAGCAACGCCAGCGTGAGCGGCTCTGCGTCGCATTCGTGCGGGCGATGGCCGACGGCGGCTACGAGACGATCACCATCGCGCGGGTGAGCGAGCTCTCCGGGTGCTCCCAGGAGACCTTCCACCGTCACTACGAGGATCTGCTCGCTTGCTACCGAGACGCCTGCTCCTACTCGCTGCAGGAGTCGCGTTCGGCGACGGTCGCCGCGTGGCTGGCGGTACGTGGCTGGAGCGAGCGGCTGCGGCGCGCCTGCTATGCGCTGCTCACCCATGTCGAGGAGCACCCGGACGCCGCCCGGGCGGTGCTGGTCGCGGCGCTTGCCAGCGGCCCCGAGGTGGCCGACCACGTGCGCGAGACGATCGCCTTCCACGAGCGCGCGCTGGTGATGGCCTTCCAGCTGCACCCGCAGGGCTTTCCCACCTCGCGTCTGACCCCGCGTGCGCTCACCGGCGGGATGCGCCACGTCCTGCATCTGAGGATGCGCGAAGGCAGGGAGCGGCAGATCGCGGGACTTGCCGACGATCTGCACGAATGGATCGAATGCCACCGCTCCACCGCGGCGGCACGGCTGCCGTTCACCGCCGGCGGCCACGGGCGGCGCGGCGCTGCTGCCCCGCAGCCGCAGGCAGAGTTGATCCTCCCTGTACAGGACGAGCGCTCACGTGTGCTTGAAACCGTCGCCCAGCTGATGCTCCAGCCGGGCCGCGAGACGCTCGACGGCGCGACGGTCGCCCGCTTCGCCGGCATCTCGGCCGCGCGCTTCCAGGCCGACTATGGCGGAGTGCAAACCTGCGCCACCCAGGTTGTCGACGACTTCGTGTGCGCCAATGGCGCAGCACTGCGATTGGGAGCGCAGCAGGGCAAGAGCTGGCCGGAATCGGTACGGCTCGCGGTCGTGCAGAGCCTTGCGCACATCGACGCCAACCGTGAGCTCTCGATGTTCGCGCTGCTGCGGCTTGCGCTTCTGCCCGAGGTTTGCAGCGCACGACACGCCGCGCTGGCCGACGGCATCGTCTCGGTGGCGCTGGACGGCGCACCGGCGCCGCTGCACGCGGGGCGACTCGTCGCTGACGCGCTGCCGGGCACGGTGAATGAGCTGCTCACCTGGACAGTTGCGGCTGGAGGCTTCGCTCGCCTGCCCGCGCTCGCCGACCAGATTGCCTTCTTCCTGCTTGCGCCCTACCTCGGCGGTGAGCGCGCCGCCGAGGAGGTGATCGCTTCGGCCGACGCGGAATGGCTCGGGCGTGCGGCGGAGCCTGAGTAGCTCCTGCAAGTCGAGTCGCGCCGCCGGCGCTAGGAGCTCCCGCCCGGGCCGGTCTCGAACATATCGCCGTCGATCACCTGCTCGATCACGTCCTCGTCGATGACCGGCTCACCGCTATGCGCACCGGCGTGTTGCCCTGCGGCCTTCGGCTGCGCCTGCTCGGAGCCGACCGCACGTCATACGAATCGATCGAGTCCTGCTCGGGCTCGCCGCCGACGCGTGGCACCCCTGCCGCTTCCAGTTCGCGCTTGACGTCCTCCCAGCTACGGGCAGCTCGGCGGTAGAGCCTGGGCAGGCGCATCAGTCCATGCCTTGCAGCAGCTCACCCGGATCCACTCCCAGCGCCCTTGAGAGCGCGACGATCATCTCCAGCCGCGGTGAGCGAGCGCGTCGCTCGAAGAGGCTGACCTCCGTCCTGCTGAGCCCGCAGCGTCGCGCGAGCTGGTGCTGGGAGAGTCCCAGTTGCAGGCGAGCGGTCTGGAGGTTGTGAGCAAAGCATTCCCTTGTCGCGGCCTGCGGTTTGATCGCCATGTCTGTGCTCCCCCTCTCAGGTCGCTTTCAGATTGCTCCCAGCTTCGGCGGCAGCCACTTCAACGCCGGGTCGGCGGGGTCGCCTGCCATCTCCACGAGACCCTGGCCGGCAAGCGCCGCTCGGACGGCAAGGAAGTCGGCGGCCTGCTCAACGTCGTGCACCCGCACGATCTGTGCGCCCGCGTCGACCCCGAAGGAGAGCGCTGCGAGCGTGCCGGCGAGACGGTCGACGGGGCCGCGACCGGTGAGCATGCCCAGGAAGTACTTACGCGAGACGGCGAGCAGCAGTGGGCGGCCGAAGCTCTGAAGCTCGGGAAGGCGACGTAGCACCTCGATCGACTCCTGCGGGGTCTTGGCGAAGTCCAGGCCTGGATCGAGGATCAGCTGCTCCTGCTGAACGCCTGCCGCCAGGGCCCTTTCGATCAGGGCTTGCATCGTGCTCTTGACGTCGGCGACGGGGTCCTCGTAGCCGGGGAAGCTCACCGTCTTGGGTGCTGCCCGGGTGTGCATGAGCACGAGTGCGGCACCGGTCTGCGCCGCAACCGCCGCGAGATCCGGGTCCGCCAGGCCGCTGACGTCGTTGATGATTGCGGCGCCGGCCTGCACGACCGCCTCCGCAACCGGTGCGCGCCATGTGTCGACCGAGACCATGGCGCCCTCGCGGGCGAGCGCCTCCACCAGCGGTCGCAGCAGCTCGATCTCGTGCTCGACGGAGATCGGCTCCGTGTCGGTGCGACCGGACTGGGCGCCTATGTCGATGATCGCGGCGCCCGCGGAGACCTGCGCTCGCGCCACGCGCAGCTGGTCCTCCAGGGTCCAAAGCCGCAGCGGATCCGCCACCGAGTCATCGCCGACGTTGACGATGCCCATGACCACCGGGCAGTCGCGATCGAGCGCAAGCAGCCTCCCCGAGGCGCAGATCCTCATGTCCGTCTCGGCTTCCCAGATGAGCGCATCCCGAGCGCGTCGATCTGTCTCACACAGGCAACGATCGCAGATCGTGCGCGGATCGTCCAGGGGCTTAAGCTGTGACCACGCGCGCGCCTCGCAGAGGCGTGCACCTCAGGCACACATGCCGCCGTCGGGATCCTGCTTGGGAAACCAAGCCTCACGGGCGCTGCGGGGCAGCGTTCGGGCGCTGGGCACGTCACCTCGCTGCGGCTGCCCGTCACCATGCTCGGCGTCTTCGGTCTCTTGTGAGGCGTCAGAACCGCTGTGGATCGGGATCGGGGTGGGTGGCTCAGGGCAGACTTCATGACCCATGAAGCCACCGCGTGGACCATGCTGCGCCGCCGCTCGAGTGTCGGGGTCCAGTTCGGCCAAGCACTCGCCGCAGAGCACGCAGCAGTCGTCCTGGTCGAAGAGGATGCCGAAGATCGGATGCGCGCTGACAAACTGCGCGGACACAAAGCCCACCGGCGCCCCGCACATCTCGCAGGCTCGGCCGGCGCGTCTGAGTGCCCTTGCCTTCACGATGTCGGTGTAGCGCACCGCCTGGATCCCTCCTCGGTGGGTGGGCGCCGGCGCAAACAACTTGCGACCGACGAGCATCCGCTGATCCACTGAACGATCAGGTCCAGCTTACAGCAGATCTTGAGACTTTGCGCACAAGTCGTGACCCGCGACGTCCATTCCTAGATCTTGACTTCGTGCAGAAGTTCGGCCGGGGTCACGCCCAGCCCGCGGCACAACGCGACGACTGTTTCCAGCAACGGCTTGCGCTGGCTGCGCTCCAAAAGGCTGATCTCGGTCCGGTGCAGGCCGCTGACCTCGGCAAGCTGCTCCTGAGTCAGACCGCGCTCAGTGCGGACGCGGCGCAAAACCGGGCCGAACTGGTCTCCTGATCGCATGTGGGGACTCTGGCAGACGGAAACCACGCCGTCAAGCCTAAAACCGGAAGGTTCGTCATCGACACGCGGTCTCCCCAGGACCGAACGCAAAGAGGACACATGGCTGTCTTCCGGCGCTTTCCCGCAAGACTCCGGAGGCGCCCACCGCTCCGCCGGACTGTCAGCGATCGAGCTGTCCGTGCGCCGTGGCTGATCGATGGGCGCTGCGGGCACGGTCAATCGCCGCACCGAAGGCCTCCTCCCACAGCAAGGCGTTGTTGTCGATCGTCTGTTGCCTAGCCCACTTGAGCGCATTGCGGGAAAGGCCACGCCGGCGGCGGCCACTGCGAACCAGCGCGTCAAGCGCGTCGAACCAGCGGCCGTTATCGACCAATATTCCCCCCTCGCGCTTCCCCATCCCACGGTAGGGTCCGACCGCGGACGCAAGCCACGCCGCGCCACCGGCGGCATACTCCTTCAGCTTGACACTCGAGCGAGAGCGGTTGAATTGGGTGTCGGCAAGCGGTGCAATGCCAATGTCGAATCCGCTACACAGACGCACGAGCTCCTCAAACCGCACCTCCTTGCGAAACTCATATCGCGGCGATTTCAACGGCAGACGCGATCCCACTGTAAGAACGCGCACGTCGTCATGGCTGTCGAGCAGACTCATAACATCCTCCGCAACCGACAAATGCGGCAGATCCAGCTCGTGCTCTCTGCCTGCGACCCAGCCCACAACGATGCCGTCATGCTCGGTCCTGCAGCCGTACCCGGCCATGTTGCGATCGTCAAGATAATTGTCGATTACCTCCACGTGCTTGGCGCCACCTGCCCTGTAGGCCTCAGCCAGCGTTGCGCTCGGCGTGGTCGTCAGCTCGGCAAATCGCGCGACGTTGAGCATGTCAGAAAACTTCTTCACGTTTTGGAAGCGCCCGCGACCGCCTGACAGCCTGCGTTTGGCATCAACACTTACATCGATCCCGCGCAGATCGTCGTCGTTGTCGAAACTGACCGCGACACCGCTGGCCGCCAGACGCCTGAGATCAGGGGTGCGGTCCGGGCGGCGAAAGCAGTGCACCAGATCACAACCCATCAGAGCGGGCAGCGGCACATCCCTTCCAATATCAGCAGGCCAGACGACGTCGTGCCCGCGCCGCTCCAAAGCAAGCATCGGCATGATGGCGCGGTAATTGGAATTTGGCGCGTCAGGCTCCAGGATGAATCCCAGCTTCATACTCGCTCACTTCACCGCGCAAAATGCATAGCAACAACCCTCACGCTGTTCCCAACACATATCTCCACCTCTAAGTCTCTCGACGTACTGGGAGCAGCACGCCACTCCCCACACTAGACGCTACTCAACTCGCCAGCCCGTCTCGCACTTGCGCTGCGACCGCGCCCTGGCACACCCAATCACAACGGCAAATACCGCGCAAATCGCCACAATGACGAGATCGCCGACCCGGACCAAAAGAAAGAAACAAAACGCTGCCAGGCAGCGCGGTGCCATTGCCCAGAAGGGCGCCGCGCGCGAAGCCAAACCGACGGCGACGTAGACAGGTCGCAGTCAGAAACACATCTATGCACTCAGGATCAGCGCCGCTAGAGTGCCACGTATCTGGCGCCGATCAGCACTCGGCGTCGTAGTTGCGGGCAGCCCTGCCTACACGATTAGCCCGCGCACGAAGGAAGCGCTGCACGCGCTACACAACGCTAGGACGGGAGGGAGAAATGCTTTCATTCATCAAGAGACGGCTGAGCTACGCCAACGTGGCCCTGACGGCGGCCTTGGTCTTCGCAATGGCCGGCGGTGCGCTCGCCGCAAGCGGGCATGGACAAGCCCGGAAGTCGAAGCATAAGCCAAGCTACGTCATCACTTCTAAGGCCCAGATCAGCCCGCAGGTGGTGGCTCAGCTCAAAGGGGCCGCGGGCAAAGAAGGCGCGGCCGGCAAAGAAGGGGCTGCTGGCAAGGAAGGCACAGCGGGCAAGGAAGGGCTTGCTGGCAAAGAAGGCGCGGCTGGCAAAGAAGGCGCAGCCGGTAAAGAAGGCGCGGCCGGTAAAGAAGGCGCAGCCGGCAAAGCCGGAGAACCCTGGTCGCCGAACAGCACACTGCCAAAAGGCGACACCCTGGTCGGACCTGGACATGAACCGGGCGCGCAGGAGACGGGCGTCTGGTCCTACGTCCCGGCCGCGGCAGAAAAAAAGGAAAACGTCGCGATTTCCTTTCCCGTCAAGCTAGCCAGCGCGATACCGTTCGAATCGGAAAAACATGAACGCGTGAACTTCATTCCAGCCGACGAAGCAGAAGGCGCTGAAGAAGAGGCTAGGGCGATTGAAGAACACCATTGCGCCGGCACTGCGGCGAAACCCGAAGCGGCCGCAGGGTACCTCTGTGTATTCGAATCTATCGAACACCTGGAAGGGACCACCGAAACGATCAATCGCTTCGGCATCTTCCCGCCGCTGACCGCCGGCCGGACAGAAAAAGAACAGGGCGCAGCCACCACCGGCGCTGTGCTGGTATTCAAGGTTGCCAAACGTGAAGGGACCCAGGAAATGAGTGGGACCTGGGCCGTGGGCGGCGACTAAGCAGATCCGGTCTCTCCGTGTCGGTTGCGGACAGAGCCAACGAAACGGGGAGGGCCGCCTGCCCATCGGCGAAGCGGCCCTCCCCGTTCTGCGTTGAAGCGGTCGCATTTACGAACGAGCCTACCGACGTTCTCGCAAAGCGACTCCTACAATGAGAAACAGTGGTTTACAAGAGCTGTCGGCTGTAGTAAGTTGGCGACGTGGTGCCCTGTCACTCGAATTCACCTCACGTGGAGCCAAGGGGAGAGGGCGCACGCAAAACGAGCTGGCCAGCGCCCGGCTGAAGGCCAGTGGCGCTGGACGGCACCAACCCCCAATGGGTAAGGAGAACAAGCATTATGCGCACCATTAAGGTGTTTGGCTTGGCGCTCGTCGCTATGCTCGCGCTCGTCGCGGTTTCGGCCGCGTCAGCGTCGGCAAGCTTATTCGACGCAAGCAAGGTCGGCAAACTGACGGGCAAAGCTACGAAAAATCAGGTGTTCATCACCAAAGCCGGCACGGTTACCTGTAAAGCGATCAAGGTAACAGCTTCGACGGTCGAACCACTGGCTTCGGAAACTCAACTCGCAGTAGTTGAATACGAAGAATGCACAGTGTTCGGGTTCCTTGAAGCAAAAATTTCACCGGCCCACTATTTATTCATGTCAAACGGCACGGCTGATCTCAAGGCAGTAGAGACAATCGAAGCTCCAGGCTGCACCGTTACAGTTCCCATCCAGAGCGGCCTCGGGACGATCACATATAAAGACTCCGGTGAAGGCATCGAACTCGAACCAAATGTCACCGGCATTGAATCTGAAGGCACAGGTAGCACCTGCTCATACGCAAAAGAAAAAGCTGGCACGTACAAAGGCCAGTCGAAGGTCGAACTCGAAGGCGGCAAAATCGAATGGATGTCGACCTGAGGGCAAGTTAGCGTTGGCGGCTCTTGCTAGCCGCATGTCGTAAACTATGGGCGACGGCATCGTTTAAGCGGTGCCGTCGCCCTAGTGTGTCGCTTTGAGGGCGATACACGGAGGATCGAGAGAGGGAACTGGGAGCCATATGCGACATCGATTTCTGCAGCAAGCGAGCCGTGCTAGCGCACTGGCGAGGCGCCGATGGCCGCGTAGCGTCGTAGACGCAGGTACGGTCTCGTTGGTTGCGGTCTTGGCGGTCTGCGTCACGGTCGGAACTGCGGCGGCGTCGCCGGCGCCGAATCCGTGCCCAAATCACGCTTTGCGCGAGGCCCCATCGGCATCGTTGCCCGACTGCCGCGCCTATGAGCAGGTGTCGCCCGTCGACAAGGGAGGCTATAACGCGGTCAACTGGCTCGCGCCTTCGCCGTCCCAAGGGGCGCTCGACGGGGAACGAGTCTTCTATCAGGGGCCGAGCGCGTTTCCGGGCGCGCAGACCAATGTGCCACTAAACGCAGGTCACGTGAGCGTCCGGACTGCCAATGGCTGGCACACGATCGAGCTGACGCCGCGCGATCTGCAGCTCTTCCCAGAGCATGAAGGCTTGATCTTCTACCAAGCGCTGTCCGAAGAACTCAATCAGGTCGTCATCAAGGCGCCGGAGGCGCTTACTGAAACAGCAAACCGCTATGCATACAATCTCTACAGCCGCGAACTGAGCACCGAAAGCTCGTGGTCGAGCGCAGAATATCGGTGGCTTAACGACCTGCCCCTGCTGGCACCAACGACCGAAGCGTGCGAAGCCCGCGTCGGAAGCGGATTGCCTGGCGAAGCGAGTTGCTTTGAGGCGCTCGCCTTTGCGGGCGCGACACCACAGCTGACACACGTCCTCCTCGAGTCCAAAGTGCAGCTACTCGCAGAAGCTCCGAAAAATGGCATTGAAGCGCTTTACGAAAACTTCAATGGAGAAGTGCGGCTGGTCGGCGTGTTGCCTGACGGCGACGTTGCCGCCAACGGCTCATCGGCGGGTGCCGGAAGCTTGACCATCTATCCGGGATGGTCCAGGCCCTTGCAAGGCGAGCGACGTGTCGACCATGCCATCTCGGCTGACGGCGAAAGAGTGGTTTTCGAGGCGAAGTCGGATGAAGGGAGGCCCGACGAAAAAGGTCAGGCGGGAATGAGCGAGATCTACGACCGCATCGGGAATACCACCGACGAAGCACATACGATCGAGCTTTCCGCACCCGCACCGGGTGCCGCACCCAAAACAGTCTCCGCGCAGCAAGCCACCTTCTGGGCGGCCTCGACCGACGGATCACGCGTGTTCTTCACCAGTAAGGCGGAGCTGACCACCCAGTCAAACACGGGCATCGCCGATAACAGCGAAGACCTGTACGAATATGACGTGGCCACCGAAACGCTGACCGACCTGAGCGTCGATGACAATCCCAACGACGCCTCTACGGGGCCGGGCGTGCTCGGAGTCGTCGGCGCATCCGAAGATGGCGAATATGTCTACTTCGTGGCCGATGGCGAACTTGTGGCCGGCAAGGGCGTCGACGGCGAGCCCAACCTGTACGTGGAGCGCGACGGCCGTTCGCCGAGGTTCATCGCGACGCTGCATGTGGCCAACACTGCCGACATCGAAACGGAAGAAGCCGAACCGGGAGATTCCCTCGATTGGCTTCCCTACCAGGAAGTGCAGCGCTCCTATGTAACGCCCGATGGCCGACATCTCGGCTTCATGTCGATCGAAAAAGTGCCGACGAGCAACTTTCCGTCCGGCTATGACAACACCGACCTGAGGACGGGCAAGCCTGACAGTGAGGTCTATGAGTACAGCGCACCGAGCGTGGAAGCAGAAGAAAAAGGCATGATAGGGGAAGTTCTCTGCGTTTCGTGCGACCCCACCGGGGCCCGGCCTGCGGGCAGCGCGTATATTGCCGGCGCCGGTGAGGAAGTCAACGGAGTGAACCCAAACGGTGCGAGCAGCCCGTTCTATCACGTGCGTGCCGTCAGCGACAGCGGCGCGCGCGTGTTCTTCACTGCGCCGCCGTTCGCAAGCGAAACCATCGCGAGCTCGGAAGAGACGTCGGCACTGAAGGTGTACGAGTACGAGCAGGAAGGAGAAGGCACTTGCAGCGTTGCGGCGGGGTGCACCTTCCGCATCTCGGCCGCGACGAATCCCACAAATGACATGTTCATAGACGCGAGCGCGGAAGGCAAAGATGTCTTCTTCTCCAGTTACAGCCAGCTTGCGCCCAGCGATCACGACGCTCTCATCGACGTATACGACGCGCGGATCGGCGGTGGCTTTCCATCGACCGACTCGCTGGCGTGCGAAAGCGGATGTCGAGGCGCCCCCGCCGCCCCCCCGGCTGGGCCGGCGTTGCTCAGCGATCTGACGGGTGCGTCGGGCAATCTCATCGCGCCGGCTGTGTTGACATCTTCAACGAAGCCAAAGTCGCGTCCGGCAACATGCCAGTCGAAGGCTAGGCGGATTAAGAACGCCAAAGAGCGCCGCCGAGCGTTGAAACGGTGCGCCGGCGCCGCTAGGCGTGGCCGTGCAAGCAAGCGTCCTTCGCAAGCGCGACGCAGCCGTAACTCTCGAAGAGCCGCAGCACGATGAGCACGGGGGCGATGATGCGCACGAAGATCACGATAGGACTGGCTCTGGCAATCCTTTTCACGGGTGCCACCAGCGCGGTCGCGGCGCCCGGAGCGCACTGGACGGCGATCAGCGTTCCGGTGCCTACATGGTTTCATCCCGGCGACGTGGGAGATTTCTACGAAATAGACGCGATGAACGACGGTGCGGCCGCAACCAGTGGCACCATCACGGTCACCGACACTCTGCCGGAAGGCGTCACGTTCCTGACAGCGACTGCGGCGGTCGCGCAGGAATTGAGTGCACCGAGCCTCACCGTGCCGTGCTCGGAAGAAAGCAACAAAGGCGTCGTGAGTGTGACCTGCACAACATCTGGGAGCGTGCCCGCAGACCGCGAGCTCGCGGTCAAGATATCGGTCAACGTGCCGCCCGGTCTTTCCGGAGCACTCAGCAATTCGGCGACCATCTCTGGTGGCGGCGCGAGCCCGGTTACGACAGAAAGCTCGACCCCGCTCACTCCGACGGCGCAGACGGCGCCCTTCGGTATAGCAGCCATCAATGACGTGGTGGAAGCCGGCGGTGCGGTCGACACGCAGGCGGGCTCGCACCCTTACGCGTACACGACGCTGCTCGCCTTCAATAGCGCTGCGGTCAACCGGGAAGGAAACTGCGACGCCGAATTTGCCAGCGGCGGGCACCCCACCTTTGGGTGCGCTATGCAGGCCGGCGGGCCACGAGACGTGGAAGTGACGTTGCCTCCCGGGATGGTCGGCAACCCGAACTCTCTGCCACATTGCAGTCAGCAACAGTTCCAGTCAGCCGGATATGCGGAATGTCCTGGACCATCCCAGGTCGGCGTTATGAAGATCAATTTCTTTGATGTGCTCAACCTTGTGGAAGGGCAGACCGTCCCGATATACAACGTCACGCCACCGCCAGGTGAGCCCGCCGAGCTTGGCTTTTCGGTGAGCACGATCGGGCATGTCGCATTGTTTTTCCATGTGCGGCCGCAGCCAGGGGGCGGCTACGCTCTGACTGCTGATGTGCCCCAGATCACCGAGTTTCTGAATTCGCACACAGTGGCCATGACCATTTGGGGAGTTCCTGCCGAAGCATCGCATACCCCGATGCGAATATCGGAGATCGAAAAATGCCCTGGGGGAGGCCTTAACGGGGGCTGCCCTAGCCTCGCTGCACACACTCCGTTCCTCACGATGCCGACCGACTGTGCGGCCGCGCCCCTGTCTGTCATGTATGGCGTGGACTCCTGGCAGCAGCCGCTCGCGCAGCCGCTACCTGTAGATGTCGAAGCGCTTCTACCCGGGATGACTGGCTGCGAATCGCTGTCCCTTGGCCAGCCAGCGCTCACGGTCGCGCCCACCAACCTGCACGCAGGCTCGCCGTCCGGCTATGACGTCGCGCTGCAGGTGCCGCAAAGAGAAGAACCTGAAAGCACAGCGACGCCGGATCTACGCAACGTGGAAGTCGTGATGCCAGAAGGGACTGTGATCTCTCCTTCAGCCGCAAACGGCCTCGTCGACTGCACGACAAAAAGCGAACCGGGCGCTCCGGAAGGACAGTTTGGGCTTGGTGGCGAAACGGCGGGCAAATGTCCGCCCCAGTCGACCATCGGAACGGTCAAGATCACTTCCCAGCTGATCGCACAGCCGATCACTGGGAAAGTCTATGTAGGTGAACCGGAATGCTCGCCATGCAGCGAAAAGCAGGTCGCCGAAGGCAAGATGGTGCGTCTGTTGATCGAAGCGAAGCTGGCCAATCCGCAGGAAGCCGAAATGACGCAAGCCGAACGTGAAGCGCAACGGCCACCGGTGCTCATCAAGCTGGCTGGGCATACGGAGATAGATCCGAGCACCGGCAGGCTGACGACGATCTTCGGCGAAAATCCGCAGTTGCCGTTCGAAGAACTCGAGCTCGACCTCGAAAACGGGCCGGATGCACCTTTGGTCAATCCCACCACCTGTGGCGCCATCGCCGCGTCGGCGCGACTCACCGCTTGGAGTGCGTTGACCGGGGCCGAAGGGAAGATCACTGATGCAGGCTCCGAAGCAAATCTGGCCTCCTCGCCGGCCGTGATCGAAGGGTGCTCGCCCTCGGGCTTCTCGCCGTCGTTCTCCGCTGGGATGACGACCAGTCAGCGTGCAGGCGCGTTCAGCAGCTTTGCGGTCACGCTGGGACGTCCTGACGGTCAGCAGACTCTTGGGTCCGTGACGATGCATATGCCTCCGGGCCTGATCGGGCTGCTGTCGAAGGTGCAGTTGTGCGGCGAACCGCAGGCCAACGACGGCACGTGCTCCTCCGCGTCGCAGATCGGCACGACGACCGCGGTGGTCGGTCCGGGCTCCGAGCCCTACACGATCGGCGGCGGCAGGGTCTACCTCACGAACGCCTACGGGGGCGGTGCGTTTGGGCTGTCGATCGTCGTGCCCGCCGAAGCTGGACCGTTCCATCTCGCGGGACTGACGGGCGCTGGGCAGGAAGGCAACGGAAGCGTCGTGGTGCGCGGCTCGATAGCAGTCAACCCGACCACGTCAGCGCTGACGATCACAACCAACCCGATCCCCACGGGCCTCGACGGAATCCCACTCGACATCCAGCGAGTCATTGTCGAAATCAACAAGGTAGGGTTCATGTTCAACCCTACCGACTGCGACGCAACGAGCATCACCGGAACGATCGGCAGCAGCTCTGGGTCGGATGCAAACGTCAGCCAGGCGTTTCAGGCGGTCAACTGCGCGTCGTTGCCCTTCGAACCGGGGTTCTCGGTCGCCACGCACGCGGCTCACACGCGCAGGTTCGGCGCCTACCTGCACGTGAAGGTGACGTCTGGCAGCGGCCAGGCGAACATCAAGAGCGTGTTCGTGGAACTGCCAAAAATCCTGCCTGCCCGCGATGAAACGCTCAAACAGGCCTGCTCTTCGGCCCAATTCGCGGAGAATCCGGCCGGCTGTCCGGCAGAATCGCATGTGGGCACCGCGATCGCGCGCACGCCGGTGTTGCCGGTTCCGCTCACAGGTCCTGCGATCTTTGTCTCTCATGGCGGCGCGGGGTTCCCAGACCTTGACGTCGTCCTGCAGGGTGATGGTGTGACCGTTGATCTTTCAGGAACGACGAACATCAGCAAAGACGTGACGAGCTCCGACTTCGCAGCAGTGCCAGACGTTCCGATCGAAGATTTCGAACTGACGCTGCCTGAGGATTCCCACTCGGCGCTCGCAGCTACCGCGAATCTCTGCACCACGACCACGACCAAGCGCGTCAAGACTAAGGTACATGGGCGAGTCGTATTTCGCAAGCGCGCGATGTCCGCAAGGCGCATGCTGAGCATGCCAACCACGATTACAGCTCAGAATGGTGCCGTGATCAAAAAGGTTACGATGATCGCCGTCGAAGGCTGTCGCGGTAAGATGGTCAAACATGGAACACGCAAGACCCCTTCGAAGAAGGGCGCTAAGAGGAAGAGCTGAACATACGTTCACCTGTGAGGACACTCGCGCTTCCGCAAGTTCCTTTCACCCGTCGGACAGGATCGAGCGGCTGGTTGCATCGGGTGTTGTATCTGCATAGGACACTTACACCCAACTTTGATCTGCGACGGCCGCGGTGCTCCAATGGGCATTTGGAAACACGGTGCAGGCCAAATGCGGCGCAAGATGGCTTCGCGGGCGTCTCGGCTTGCTTCCGCGGTGCGATCGTGCAACTGTTGCAACGAGGTATCTGTGGATTATGCAATAGACAGGAGGTGAGTGGGGATGCGCTGTAGCTTATGTGCCCACAGCAAGCTTGCTGGAGCCATTGGCATCGTCGTTGTCGGACTACTGGTCACGGCCTGCGGAGGCTCGTCGAAAACGGCCGGTCAGGCTGCGACCTCTCAGACGACTCGTGTATCGAGCACAGAATCGCAGGGCGGCGCGTCCACCCAGCGAGCGCGTAGCACGAGCCAGACGAGCTCATCAACGCAGACGCAAAGCACCAACCCGCCGCCGGCCGCCGCCTCAGAAGCGCGTGCGCGTGCTGCTCGGATCGCAGCGACTAGGAGTATGGTGAGGTGTCTACGAGACCACGGTGTACAGGTCCCACGCCAGAATCCATCAGCGGGCTTTTCGACTAGCGGGATAAATACGGCGACCAAGCAATACAAGCAGTCATATTCCACGTGCCTCCGTGCGGCAATTGGCATCTATCGCGTGAGGCTGCGGCATTGACGTGCGATCGGGGCAGTCGGGGGATTGAGATGTACTGCACCTGGCCCGGTTCCGCGGCCTCTTAGCGTCACTTGGAGGAGGTGGCGTCGGCGAGCAAGGTGGCCTGCCCGGCGTCGGTCCAGATCACCTGCTCGCGCCCAGCGCCGACACCGATGAGGGTTACCGGCACCCCGACGTGCTCTTCGATGAATCGGAGGTATTCGGTGGCCGGCGCTGGCAAGTCCAAAGGCGAGCGGCATTCGCTTATATCCTCCCTCCAACCTGGGAGTGCGGTGAGCTCGGCTCCGGCATGGTGCAGGACAGTTTGGTGGTATGGAAAATCCCGGAACCGCGCGTCCTCGCTGCCCTTGTAGCTGGTGCAGACTTGAATGCTGTCGAAGCCTGATAGGACGTCGAGCTTTGTGATCGCGAGGGCGGTTAGAGTGTTCAACCTAGCCGCATAGCGCAAGGCGACTAGGTCCAGCCACCCCGTTCGCCGCGGCCTTCCGGTGGTGGTGCCGAACTCGCCACCACGCGTTCTGATCTCATCGCCCACCTGGTCGTGCAGCTCACTGGGGAATGGCCCGGCGCCGACACGGGTTGTGTAAGCCTTGCTCACGCCCCAAACCTCGTCGATCGCCCGTGGTCCAACGCCGGCACCGATGCATGCAGCGCCGGCGATGGGGTTGGATGACGTGACGAACGGGTAAGTGCCGTGGTCGATGTCGAGCATCGCGCCTTGGGCGCCCTCGAAAATCACGGTTGCGTCTTCCTCCAGCAGCTCCCACAGCAGCTTGCTCGTGTCGGCAATGTGGCGCTCCAGCTGGTGACCGTAGGTGAGGTATTCCTCGGTCATTGCCTTCAGATCGAGCGACGGGTCCTTCTCGAAGGGCCGTAGCGAAAGCCGCTTGGGCTCCATCGCGGCGACGATCTTCTTCTTGAGGATCTTCTCGTCCAGCAGATCCTGGACTCTGATTCCGAGCCGGGCGGCCTTGTCGGCGTAGCAGGGTCCGATCCCGCGCCTTGTGGTGCCGATCTGCAGGCTTCCCAGCTTGGCCTCGCCGGCCGAGTCGAGCAGCAGGTGGTAGGGCATGATCAGGTGCGCGTTGGCGGAGATCCGCAGCCCGGAGACGTCGACCTTGCGTGCGCGCAGCGTGTCGAGCTCATCGATCAGCACCTTCGGGTCGATTACGACGCCGTTGCCGATCACACAGGTCTTGCCCGGATGTAGGATCCCAGACGGGATCAAGTGCAGCTTCCACTGCACGCCGTCCCTGACGATCGTGTGCCCCGCGTTGTTGCCCCCTTGGAAGCGTACGACCGCATCGCCCTGCTCGGCGAGCAGGTCGGTGATCTTGCCCTTCCCCTCATCGCCCCACTGGGCGCCTACGATCACGATGCCTGGCATGAGGCCTAGAGTCTACTAGCGAGGCACTAGGTCGTAGGAGGGACCTGGATCGCAGCTGCGCTAGCGGCGCGATGCGCCGCTAGCGCATGAGCCGATGAAAGCTATGATGCGGCACGGTGTAGTTTCGCCGATCTATCGGAATACGGCGCCTTGGCGGCTCCGCGTTCTCAACCCGTGCAAAGAAGCAAACATGACTAGCAAGAAAGTGTTCGAGGGGTTGCCCCTGGCGTTCGTCGCGGTGATAGCGGCCGCGTTGGGCGCATCTGCCACTGCATCTGCCAGCTTATTTAACGCAAGCAAAACCGGTAACCTATCTGGTCACTCTCTCAATACCGACTTATTTATGCTCAAAGCGGGAAGTGTGGCATGCAAAAGGATAGAAGCCAATGGCACGGTCACGGAAACGGCGTCCGAAACTCTGCGAGTAACTCTCACTCTATCCGAATGCGCCGTATTTGGCTTTATCATGGGGGTCGCCGTTTCCCCCGTCGAATACTTATTCATGAGTAACGGAACCGCCGATCTCACTAAAGTTGTTACGAGCAAAGCGCCTTTGTGCAAGGTTACGATGCCTGCTCAGAATGGCCTTGGGACTATGACCTACAAAAACTCTGGGAAAGGCATCGAAATAGAAGAGAACGTCACCGGCATTCAATCCGAAGGCCAAGGTAGTACATGCGAATATGTAAAGAAACGCTCGGGACATTAACTGGCCACGCGTTTGTCGAACTGTTAGGTGGCACAATTGAATGGATGAGTCCCTGAGAAAGACTAATGCTCATGGCTGCCGCTAGGCCCGCCTTGTAGTCCGATTGCGGCGCCGCCGCCGACGCGACGACGCCACGTGACTATAGTTGCTCAAGGTGTCTTCGATGCGGTGCTCGAGCTCGTAGATGAGGTACTAGAGTGTCGAAGATGCCCTGAGTGGCGGTGTGGCTTCCCTCCCTTATCTACTGGCGTGGGTGGCTGTGACGCCTTCGAGCTGTCGTTATCATGCCGGCGCGTTAGCCGGGCTGCTCAAGGCAGCCGCAGCTCCCGCCGCCGGTCCTGCCCGTACAGCGGCAATGGATCCCCGCACATCTCCACCAACCGCGAAACGGTGCGCTGCCCGATCTGCTGGCCGAGCTCGCTGGGGTCGAGGTTGGTCGTGACCACGATCGAAAGGGACTCCTCGTAGCGGGTGTTGACGATCGAGTAGAGCTGCTCAAGCGCCCAGTCAGTTCTGTTCTCGGCCCCGACGTCGTCGATGTGCAGCAGATCGACCGTTGAGAGCCTGTCCAGGAAGCCGACCACCCCCTCCTCCTGCTCGATCGACTCCCTAATCAGGTTGAGCAGCCGCGGCAGGGAGTAGATCGCGACGGTGTGCCCTGCCTCCAGCGCTGCGCGGGAGATCATCATCGCAAGCGCGGTCTTGCCGGTGCCGACGTCGCCCATGATCCATACTCCTTGGCCCTGCTCAAGGTTCTCGGAGATGTGGCCAGCGAAGCGCCTCACCACCCGGATCTGCTCGGGGAACGCCGCCAGCATGTCTCCCTCCAGCTGCTCGAAGGAGAGGCCAACGTAGCGGCGCGGGATCCTCGCCTCCAGCCGCGCCGCCCGCGCCTGCGAGATCCGGCGCGCGCGGCAGCGGCAGTCAGAGGCGGTGTTGGTCTGCTCCTCGACGATGAAGCCGCTGCCGTCGCAGAGCCCGAACGGGCACGGATCGCCCGGCTCGGCGCCCTGCTTTGCGGCCGGCTCGATCACGCCGCGTAGCGCTCGCCGGCGTAGTTCATGAACTTCGGGTACTCCTTCTGGAAGGTCAGCGTGACATCGCCGGTGGCGCCGTTTCTGTGCTTGGCGATGATCAGGTCGGCCTCGCCGGGACGTTCTGACTCCTTGTCGTAGTACTCGTCCCTGTAAATGAACATCACCAGGTCGGCATCCTGCTCCAGGTTCCCCGACTCGCGCAGGTCGGAGAGCTGCGGTCGCTTGTCCGGGCGCGTCTCTACCGCCCGGGAGAGCTGGGAGAGCGCGATCACCGGCACCCCGAGCTCCCTGGCCAGGATCTTCAGGCCGCGGGAGAGCTCGCCCACGGCGGTGACCCGGCTGTCATAGCGGCTGTCTGTGCGCATCAACTGCAGGTAGTCGATGATGATCAGGCCGAGGCCGCCGGGCGCCTGGGTATGCAGCCGCCGCGCCTTGGCCCGCAGTTCGAGCATGCCCACGTCGCTTGAGTCGTCAACCCACAGCGGCGACTCTGCCAAGCGCTCGGAGGCCTTCAGGATCTTCGGCCAGCGCTGCTCGGCGACGCGGCCCTTGCGCAGCTCCTCGCCCTTGATCCGTGCCTGGGAGGCCACGAACCGCTGCGCAAGCTCCGCCTCGGCCATCTCAAGTGAGAACAGAGCGACGGGGCGCCCGTGCTCCACGGCGGCGTTCTCGGCGATGTTGCACACCAGCGCGCTCTTTCCCATCGCAGGGCGTGCGGCGATGATGATCAGGTTGCCGGGCTGAAAGCCACCGGTGAGCTCGTCGAGATCCTTGAAGCCGGACGGCGTGCCCGTCAGGGAGGTGCCTTCGGTGGAGAGCCGGTGCAGCTTGTCCAGCTCCTCGTGCAGCACTTCCTCGATTCGGCGGAAGTCCTGCTGGCGATCGTCGCGCGCGACCTCCAGGATCGCCTTCTCGGCTTGCTCGACCAACTCGCGGGGCGCGGTGCCGTGGCCAAGGACGCTTCCCTGGATCTCATAGGAGGCGCTGAGCAGGCGCCGCAGCAGCGCGTTCTCGCGCACGATCTGGGCGTAGCGGCGGGCGTGGCCGGCGGCCGGCACCGCTGCGGTGAGCTCGTCCACAGCTGCCTGCCCACCGGCCCGATCCAACTGGCCGTCCTGGCGCAGCCGGTCGGTGACGGTGAGCACGTCCACCGGCTCGTTCTCGTTGTAGAGCGCGAGCATCGCGGCGTAGATCAGGCCGTTGCGCTCGTGGTAGAAGTCCTCGGCCTTCAGGCCCTCCTCGATCACCAGCGCGTATAGCGAGCGGTCGGAGAGCAGGATCGCGCCCAGCACCGACCGCTCCGCGTCGAGGTTGTGGGGTGGCACGATCGCGGCGCTGGCAGCCTGCGGCATTCCGTTTGTCGTCGCGGTGCTCACTTGGCATCGAGTCTAGGTGCGGCGGCGGCTGTCCACTTCGGCCGTTGTCGCAAAGTGGGGCAGATCAGGCTCAGCAGGCCGGGAGCTCCATTGTAGGCGAACATATGTTCGTGTACGATGAGGCGATGGCTCCACCCTCCGCACCAGCCTCGCCGTGGTTTGCGCTGGCCTCCGCGCGTGCGCCCGAGGCTCGGGCCATCGACGACGCGATCCGCCGTGGACGGGTGGTGGGCGTCTTTGGTGAGGGCGAGGTGGGCAAGACCAAGACGATCGAGCAGGCGCTGGCATCGAGCGGAATGTGGGTGGTGCGTCTTGACATGCGATGGGCTGCAAGCGAGGAGCATGCGGCCTTCCTGCTCGTCTTAGAGATGGCGCGGGCACTTGTGCCGGGCCTCGAGCCGGCACGGCTGGCGTACGGCGGGCGCCTGCCCGCATCGGTGGAGCAGGCACGCCAGCGCATGGCGCAAGCGCTCGGCGGCGGCCTGCAGGAGGCGCTGCGACGCTGGCCCTCGGGACGATATGGACTCGCGCCGGCGCTGGAGAGCCTGGAGACGCTAACCCGGCGCAGGGAGGCGCTGCTGTGGGTCGACCATCTCGAGACGCCGGCACTGAGCTTTCGCCATCCGCTGAAGTTGCGCCGTCTGCTCCGGAGCCTGCGGGATCTCGTCGGGCGTTGCGAGGGCTTGCGGCTGCTGCTTTCAGGGCGAGAGGCAGCGAGGGTCGATGTCAACGGACCCGGTGCCCCATTCGAGAAGGACGGCCGCTGGCTATCCCTGCAGGCGCCGGCCGCGGCGACGTGGCGACGAGTTGCTGGCCTCCTGGACGTCTCCGAAGCACGCGCGGAGGAGCTCGCCCGCCTAACCGCTGGGCATCCGCGCACGATGCTGCTCGCGCTCGCAGCGATCGCGGGAGAGCAAGCGCCCTTGCCGGCCGAGCAGGTGCTGGCCGCGCTGGCGGCGCGTGACGATGGACTCACCACGCGCACAATGGAGCATGCGCGTTCGCTGCATCGCCTCGGCGGGCAGGTGCTGATGCAGGCGGCGCTCGGCCAGCGGCCCTATGCCTCTGCCCAGCGGGGGGCGACCACCACACAGGAGCTGAGCAAGGCGCTTAAGCGACTGCGGCTTGCGGGTCTGCTGCGGCACGAGGACCGCTGGAGCGTCGTCAATCCGCTTCTGGCGCTGAGGTTGCAGGCAGCCCCGGAGCTACAGCGGCCCGCCTCCGCGTCGCGATCATCGTCCTGAACATCGCGGCCATCCTGTCGCCACCGGGGGAATCGGATTGCGGTGGCAGGCGCCGGCCCGACCAGGCCCGGCGCCTGCCCAATCAGCGCAGCGCTCTCACGCTCAGCGATGCGAGAGTTCTGCGACCGCACGTCTGATCAGAGCTTCAATTCCATACCCGATCCGTCCTTGACCACGGCTGGATATTTGAATTCTTTACCTTCGTTCACGCGCACCACTTCCAGGGTGCCTCGTTCTTCTACGAACTTGATCGTTTCGCCGACGACTTCGCCGTAGAATGCGCCGGCCAGGGAGAGGGTGCCTTTTAAGAAGCATTCAGCCCCTTCGACCACAATTTTGTCGCCCGCGTCGCCAAAGAACACGTCGTAGAATTTTTCAGCTGCGATGGCCAGTTCGGTGGAGGAGGCGAACGAGAACGACGGTTCTTTCAAGGTGCATGCGGCTGGTTTGACGACTTTGCATTCAGTGAATTTCATGCTGTCTGTGTCCGTGCCAGGCACGCCGCCGATGAATTCGACCCGCGCAGTCGCGTCGTTGCACAGAATTTCCAGCTGCGTTCCTTCGACCCCTACAAAGAAGCTGAACCCACCGGCGGGGCTTTCAGCGATCCGTTTTTCCCCAGCTTTCAGTTCAGCACCGTTTATCAGCCATATGGGTTTTCCTCCCACCTGCCCGACGGACCATTTGTCGGCAACGGCATGCCATTCTATTTTGCCGCCTTCGAGTTCTACTTCTGAGTTGCCGGTGTAGGTACCCGCTTTTTCTTTGGCGTATGTGCAGGTCGTCCCTTTTCCTTCGGATTCGACACCGGTCACGTTGGGTTTGATTTCCATATTCGCCCCCACATTGGCGTATTTGACCGTAGCAAGGCCGTTTTGAGCCGGTATGGTGACTTCGCAACCCACGGCCGTCATGGTGACGGCTTTCTTCAAATCGACTGTTTCGTTAGCCATAAATAAGTATTCGGCCGGTGAAATAGTGGCAGCCACAAAGCCAAACGCGGTGCAGCTTTCATATTTTACGGTGACAACCTGCGTTTCTGACACCAGTTTTGTGACGTTGCCTTCGACCGAAAGTTTCGTGCATTCCACTTTCCCGGCTTTGGTAGTAAATACCTGCGTGCTCAAGGCTTTGCCTTTGAGTTTCCCTTCTTTGCTTGCATCGAATAAACCGGCGAATGCCGAGCTGGCAAAGGTGGCGCCGAGCATCAGCACGGCGCAACTGGCAAGGCCAGCCATACGTATCATGCGCATCGAACAACACTCCCTTTCTGTGTATGAGAGCGCCACGAATTGGCGCTGCGCGCATGATTCTCCCACCACGACACCTCGTGGGCAAAAGAAAGCTGGAGACTGTTTCCTGCTCGCCGCGGCGGGGCGGGGTCGCCTATTTCTGCGCGACCACCATGGTCTTGACCGTGGCGGTCACGCCGTCCACGACTTCGACCACGACCATGTAGGTGCCGAGATTCTTGATCGGCTCCGGCAGGAAGACCTTGTTGCGGTCAAGCTTCAGGCCGCGCGCGTCCTTGATCGCCGCGGAGATGTCCTGGGGGCCCACCGAGCCGAACAGGCGCCCGTCGGGGCCCGCCTGGGCGGAGATCGTGATCACGGTCTTGCCCAGCAGCGCGGCGTTCTCCTGCGCCTTTTCCTCGGCGTAGCGCTCCGCGCGCTCGGCGGCCATCTGGCGGCGGCGGACGTCCTCGATCGCGCCCTTGGTCGCCGGCTGGGCGAGCCTGCGGGGGATCAGGAAATTGCGCAGGTAGCCCTTGGAGACGTCGACGACGGCGCCCTTGGTGCCAAGCGGCTCGACGTCTTGGAGCAGAATCGCGTCAGGCACAGCTTGTTCCTAGCGTTCGCGATCGCCGCGGTCGCGACGGCCGCCGGTGGCGTCGTCACGACCGCCCTCGTTGACGTAGGGCAGCAGCGCAAGCGTGCGTGCACGCTTGACGGCCTTGGCGATCTGGCTCTGATGGCGCCTGCAGGCGCCGGTGATCCGCCGCGAGCGGATCTTGCCCTTGTCTGAGACGAAGCGGCGCAGCGAGGCGATGTCCTTGTAGTCGACCTGCTCGATCTTGTCGCGGCACTGCGGGCAGGACTTGCGCCGACCCCCGGATTGGAGGCCGCGCTTCTCCTTGCGCCTGCTGGGCTTGCTGCGTCCGCGTGCCTTGGCCATACGGAGTCGATTCCTCGCTGTTTCGCTTGCTGAAAGGTCTAGAAGGGGATGTCCTCGTCGGCAACGGCGCCGACGGGGCTTGGCTCGTAGTCCCGCTCGTCGACCGGAACCTCGCCGCCACGGCCGCCTCCCGATCCCGCGAATCCGCCGCCCTGGCCTTCATCGCGCGAGCCGAGGAACTGCACCGAGTCGGCGATTATATCGATCGACTGCCGCTTTGCGCCCTCAGGGGTCTCCCACTCGCGCCATTCAAGGCGCCCGTCGATCGCGACCGGCCGTCCCTTGGCCAGGAATCGCGAGCAGTTCTCGCCCTGCGCGCCCCAGACCTTGACGTTGAAGTAGTTGGGCTTGTCCTCCCACTCGCCGGTCGAGCCGTTCTTGCGGCGCGTGTTGCAGGCGATCCGCAGCTCGCAGAGCGAGCTGCCGCTCGGCAGGGCCCGCAGCTCGGGGTCCCTGGTCAGGTTGCCGGTGATGATCACGCGGTTGATGTTGGTGGCGGCCACGGCTGCTCCTCTGCTCTGGTTTGCTGTCTCTGCGCTCTTGTCTTGTCTCTACCCTGTGCCCATCTCCGCGGTCTGCGGGATACGTGCGAGTCTAGAGCGTACCCGGGCGGCATGTGTCCTTCTGCCACGTGGCAAGCCGCTGTTTGCGGGCCTGGGCAAGCGCTGTGTCCGGCCAGGCCGGGGTGGCGTGCACCACATCGGTGCTCAGGGTCACCGGGTGGGCTCCGATGCCGAAGCCCACCCAGCGATTGTCTGCTGCGCTCAGTCAGTCAAAGAAGCGCGCTACGTCAGAGTCACATTTTCAGTACCATCCCCGACCCGTCAGCGACTGCAGCCGGATATTTGAATTCTTTGCCTTCGAGCTTGCGCACCATTTCCAGCGTGCCCCGTTCTTTAACGAACTTGATTGTTTCTCCTGTGACTTCGCCATAGAATGAACCAACGAGGGACAGGGTCCCCGCTAAGGCGCAACCGCCTCCTTCAATGACGATTTTGTCTTCTTCGTCTTCGGCAAATACGTCATAGATTTTCCCACCTTCGCTGACCAGTTTGCTGCTCGATTTCAGATCGAATTCGGCTTTCCCGGCACCTTCGCCCGCCATCGTGCATCCGGCGGGTTTTTCTACTTTGCATTTCGTGAAGCTCATCGTGCTTTTGTCCGTCCCCGGCCTTCCGCCAATGAGTTCCACGCTGGCGGTCGCTTCGCAGAGGATCACGAGTGTGGTGCCTTCTACTTCTACGAAGAACGAGAACGCGGTGGCTTTTGTGCCCACTTTTTCGCCCGCTTTCAGTTCCAGGCCGTTGATCAGCCATATCGGGAAACCTTCGAATTCGCCTGCCGACCATTTCGGGGCGCCTTCGCCTACGCTGATTCCCACGGTTTCGCCTTTTTCGTTGGCTCCTTTGGCTTCCAGTTCGCCTTCGTAGGAGCCTTCTTCGCCGTTTTTCGGACAGCCCAGGCCTTTTTCGTTGCTGTGGTAGGCGAGCGTTTTGACTTTGAACTTAGCGGTTACGCCAAGCGCGCTGCTGTTCGAGTATTCAGTGGTTTTCAGGCCGCTCTGTTCGCCGACGGTCACTTCACAGCCGACGAGCGGAACCTTGATCGTGATTGGTTTTTCTGCACATGATTTGGTTGCTCCGTGGCCCTTGATGTCCAGGGTGCCTTCGGTCGCGGTGCCTGTCATTAATAAGTATAAACATCCATTTATGGCTACTTCGGCTGCGACTCCCAATGCTGTGCATTCGGTGAATGCTGCTGTAAATAATATGCTCGTGGAAGATGCGTTGATGAATTCCGGTTCCGCGCTGGTGAATGTGCCTTTTTTGCATTCCACGGTAGCGGAGCCGACTTTGAACTTAGTGGCTGTTTTCTGGGTCGCGGTGACCTTGGTCGGGTATAAGTTCGCTCTGAATTCGACGGCTGCGAGCGCTTGTGAAACCGAGATGCCCAGAGCGAGCACGGCGATCGCGGCCGCGCCCAATACGCTTCTGATTCGCATGAGATTCTCCTCGTATCGATGACTTGCCGCCCTCACGGTGCAAGCTGATACGCCCTGAGAACGACACGGCTGGCACCGCGAGCGCGCGCTGAGTCTTGCAGCGGACCTTGCCTAAGTCAAAAAGACGGACACTCGGAGAGACGAACGCTCAGCGTTGCTCGGCGTTGCCCTGCGTATGCTCTCTGCCCGTCGGCGAGGTCCTGAACACCTCGTCCCAGTAGGGCGCGCTGATGCCAAAGCCCTTCGTATCGTCCTGGAAGTGATGGCGCATGTGCCGCTCGCGCAGCGCCTTGCCGAAGCGGCTCGTGGGCACTGCGTGATGCAGCGCGTAGTGCAGCATGTCGTAGACGAGATAGCCCGCGAAGAACCCGGCAGCAAGCCCGGGCGCATAGGAGTCCCCAAGCGCCAGCCACATGACCCCGAACACGATCGCCGCCAGCGGCACGCTGACCGCCGGAGGCATCACCAACCGCAGCGGATCGTTGGGGTGGTCATGGTGGACGCCGTGGATGATCCAGTGCAGGCGCGCGCCGATCCCGTCCTGGGGCTCGAAGTGGAAGACGAGGCGGTGCAGCCAGTACTCGAACAGCGTCCAGAGCATGTAGCCGCCGGCGAAGAGCCCCACGCCTGCGAGCACGCTGGTCTTGGAGAGGCTCCAGATCTCCATCGCGACGATCGCCGGCATAAAGATGATCACGGGCACCGACGGATGCACGCGCGAGAAGAAGTCGAGCAGCCGTGAGTCGAACATCGGCGGGGAGGCCTTCAGTACGTCGGTCCTGCGCACGCCCTGCGCATCGGCCGCCCCGGAACGCTCGCCGATCTGTCCGCTCGCCATGGGCGCGAGTTTAGCGAGATGGAAGCAGCCGGCTAAGCCGCCGCAGCCGGCTCCGGCTCAGCCGGCGCGTGCCGCGCCGCCCGCGTGTCCGGATTCGGTGGCGCCTCGGGCGTGCCGGGCGCAAGCTTGCTGATCATGAAGCGCAGCACCTCGTCGGATAGGTGCAGCGAGCGGTCCAGCGACTCGAGCACGCTCTTGTCGCTGACGTGGAACTGGAAGAGGTGGTACTCGGCCTCGGTGCGGTGAGCGATCGGGTAGGTCAGAGTGCGCAGACCCCACTGATCCTGGCGCAGCAGCTCTCCGTGCGCCTCGATGGCCGCCTTCGCATCGGCCAGCACCTTTGCCCGCGCAGGCTCATCGGCCTGCGGGTCCAGCAGCACGACGAGGTCGTATGTGATCGGCGCCTTGCTCATAAGCGGCCGCCGATGATACCAGCGCTACCCTGCCGACCGCTTAGCGGCGATGTCGGCCAGCTGCGTCTCGATCCAGTCGCCGGGGTCACGGGAAGTCACGATCTCGCGCAGACCGGCCGCGCGGGCGCTGCGCTGCGCCGCCGGCATCGAGAGCGCGGCGTGGATGCAGTTGGCGAGCTCCTGGATGTCGAAGGGGTTGACCGAGAGGGCGTGCTCGGCGAGCTCCTCGTGGGCGCCAGTGTTCTCGGAGAGGATGCAGACGCCGTCGCGGGTGTTGACGATCGGGCCCTCCTTGGCGACGAGGTTCATGCCGTCGAACATCGCGTTGACCAGCAGCACGTCGTAGTGGCGGTAGGCGGCCATCGCCTCGTCGATGTCGTCGCGCAGCTTGAGCTGGATCGGCATCCAGTCGGGGGTTCCGTGGCGGTGGTTGACGACCGCGACCAGCGCCTCGATCCGCTCCAGGTACTCCTGATACTGGGGGACGTCGGTACGCGAGGGCATCATCTGGGCCATGAACGTCACCCGCTCGCTGAACTCCGGGTGCTGCTCCAGGAACAGGTCGAAGGCGGAGAAGCCGCGCAGCACGTTCTTTGAGAGGTCGGCACGGTCCACGCGCAAGATCAGGAAGTCCCTGCGCCGGCGCAGAATCTCGCGCTCGAAGGCGGCCACGCGCGGCCCCTGCGCGATCTGCAGAGTGGCCTTGTGATCGATCGGCAGCGGGTAGGCGCGCACCCACACCTCCCGGTCGCCGAAGACCACGAGGCCTCGCTCGAAGTCGACCTCTAGGTCCATCAGGTCGCGGCAGCACTGCAGGAAGTTGCGGCGGTAGGAGCGGGTGTGGAAGCCGACGATGTCGTTGCAGAGGATGCCCGCATAGATCTCCTCCCTGATCCTTGCCGGCAGCACGCGCCAGGCGTCGGGCTGGGTCCAGGGGATGTGGATGAAGTGGTGCAGGAAGGCGTCGGGGCGGGCGCTTCGCACCATGCGCGGCAGCGTGTAGAGGTGGTAGTCGTGGATCATCACGACCGGGCTCTCCTTGCCCTCGATCTCCTCGATCACCGCGCCGGCGAGGTCTTCGTTGACGGCGTTGTAGCCGAACTCGAACGCCTCTATCTCCTCGCGCCGGATGTCAGGCGCGTTTGAGAGATCCCAAAGGTAATGTTGGATGAACCACAGCATCGGGTTGGCAAAGACGTTGTAGAAGCGGTCGTAGGCCTGTGGGTCGGATGCCACCAGGCGCACCTCGTACTCGCCGCCGGCGGGGGAGCGCACCGGGAAGGCGCGCCCGCCGTGGGAGCGGGAGACCGCGACGTCGTGCTCGTTCATCGCCGAGGCGATCCAGATTGCCTCCCGGTGGGAGGCAAGGCCGGTCAGCGCTGTCACCAGGCCGCCGCTGCCGCGCCGCACCTCGCCGTTCTCGTGGAAGGTGACGGGACCGCGGTTTGAGACCAGCACGAGCGGCGAGGCAGGCCGCTGTGGCAGTGGCGCCGCCGGGTCTTCTGCGGTGCCGGGAGCCATCTTCGCTTCAGCTCTCCAGCAGGAGTTCGCCGAAGATTCTCAGGTAGTCGCGCAGGTAGCGCGGCGTGAGAAAGTGAGCCCGCACGTGCTCCTTGCCGCGGCGGCCGAGCGACTTGCCGAGCGCCGGGTCGGCGAGAATCTCCAAGGAGCGCTGCGCGCACTGCTCGGCGCTGGTGACCAGGAATCCGGTGATGCCGTCTTCGATCTGCAGCGGGATGCCGCCGACATCGCCGCCGATGAACGGGCGGGCCTTCCAGATCGCCTCCGAGACGGTCAGGCCGAAGCCCTCGCGGGTGGACTTCTGGATCAGCACGTCGGCGTGGGACTGGAAGGCGTTGACCTCGATCGCGCCGACGTTGTTGAAGTTGTTGAGGATGTGCACGTCGGGGTCGCCGTCGGCGTGCGCGATCGTGGAGTTGAAGTAGTCCCAGCCCTCGGGGTCGTCGGAGGCCATCGAGCCCACGAGCGCGAGCTGCACCTCCGGGATCCGCTCCTTGACCAGGCGGTAGGCGTCGATCACGCCGAGCGGGTCCTTCCAGGGATCAAAGCGCGAGACCTGGCAGAGCAGCGGCCGATCGACGTCGATCCCGAACTGCTCGCAGACGTAGGTGGCGTCCTCGGGGGAGAGCGCCATGTTCTTGGGCGTGAGCGGATCGATCGCGGGCGGCACGACGTTTACGTGGCCGTTCATGCCGGCGGGCACGTAGCTCGGCATGTGGAAGATCGACTGCGGATAGTCGCGAATGTAGGGAAGCAGGCGCTCGATCGTCTGGGGGTTTGGGGTGGAGATGTCGATGTGGCAGCGCCACAGCCACCCCTGCGCCTTCTCCGGCACCAGCGAGTAGAGCGCGGCGGGTTGCGGGTCGTGCACCAGGCAGACGTCCCAGCCGCCGGAGAGCTCGCGCGCGTTCATCTCGTTGTAGCGCCGCCAGGTGTCCCATTGCTCCTCGTCGAGGTCCTGCGGGGCGCCCTGGAGCGCGTTGTGCATCAGCTTGGTGGCGTTGAAGAACTCCTCGCGGCCGTAGATCACCTGCCACTCGCAGTCAAGGCCGGCGTCGCGCATCAGCGGCACCAGCGTGTAGAGGATCTCCGAGACGCCGCCGCCGAACGCGGTGGCGGAGACGTGCACCACGCGCCTGCCCTTCAGCGGCTCCGCCAGCTCCCTGATCTCGTCGATCAGCCCGCGGCCGCAGATGTGCGTGTAATCGGATAGCTGCTTGTGGCCTACGGCGACGGGCTGGAGCACCGCGGGCACGATATCTGATGCGGCCCGCCGCACCATCGGTCATTATCGTCCAGTGTCCATGGCAGCAGCAAAGCCCATGGAGGAGAGGGCTGGTGGCCGCTCGCGGCCGCCACAGTCGTCGCTGAACTGGCGCATCTACCGCGTCTGCCTGGCGCCGGTGGTCGCGGCGGTGTTGATCGCCTCCTTCTCGCTTGGCAGCGCCGCACCGCCCCTGAGCTCAAACGCGGTCACCGAAGCCTTTGAAGGCGCGCGCGCGTATTCGGAGCTCTCACATATGGCGCAGATCGCGCCGAACAGGCGCCCGGGCAGCGCCGGGGATGCGCGCTTGCTGGCCTATCTCCGCTCGCGGCTGGCTTCGCTGGGCTCCTCCGCCAGCGGCGGCTACGCGGTCAGCGTGGTGCGCAGCAGCGGGCAGACGACCTGGGGGACGATGCCCCAGACGCTGCTGATCGGCCACCGTTCAGGCACCGGTACGCAGGCGCCGATCGCGCTGATCGCCTCGCGCGACTCGGCGGCGCGCGGGGCCAGGGCACAGCTCTCGGGCACCGCCGCGCTGCTGGAAATCGCCTCGGTGCTGGCGCAAGGTGAGACCAGGCACCCGCTGTACGTGGTCTTCTCCGACGGCGGCAGCAACGGCGATGCGGCGATCGTGAACTGGCTGCAGTCCGCGCTCGGCGGGCGCCTGGATGCCGCGATCGCGCTCGGCGACCTCGGCGGAAGGAGTCTCGCCAAGCCGCTGGTGCAGCCGTTCTCAACCGGCTTTGGCCTGGCTCCCGAAGTCCTCACCGATACGGTCTCCTCGGCGCTCGCGGGTGCGATGGGCACGAGCGCCGGCGCCCCCAGCGTCGCCTCGCAGCTGGCGCACCTGGCGTTCCCGATCAGCATCGGGGAACAGGGGCCGCTGAACGGGATCGGGATTCCCGCCGTGGGCGTGAGCCTGGCCGGCGAACGCGGTCCGCGGGCCGGCGAAGGCGTCAGTGAGAGCCATCTGCAGGCGGCCGGCCGGGGCGTGCTGAGCGCCTTCTACGCGATCGACCACAGCGGCGAAGTGAGCACTGCTCACAGCACCGGGCTGCGGATCGAAGGGCGCGTGCTCCCCGAGTGGGCGGCGGCGCTGATTGCGTTCACGCTGATCCTGGGGCCGGCGCTCACCGCCGGCGACGCGCTCGTGCGGTTGGCGCGCGCGCGGCGCCGGCGGGTTCGGCGTTGGCTGGTTGCGCCACTGCTGTGCGCGTGGCCGTTCGCGCTCTGCGCCACGGCTCTGAAGCTGCTCTCGGCTGCCGGCCTGCTGCACAGCCCGCCCAACCCGGTCGGCGCCTCTGCGCTCGGCTTCGACGCGGGGGCGGTCGTGGCGCTGATCCTTGCGCTCGCGGTGCTTGCCGGATCCTGGTGGGGCTGGCACAGGCTCAGCAGCGCCGGCGGCCCGCGCAAGGTGCCGGTCTCAGGTCTCGCGGGCGTGGCGGCGCTCTGCGCCGGCTGCCTGCTCGCGCTGCTTGTGTGGCTGATCGATCCCTACGCGGCGCTGCTGCTGATCCCGGCGCTCCATCTCTGGCTGATCGCGATCTCGCCGGAGCTCTCGCCGAAACAGCGCCCCGCAAAGCTGGCCTTGCTGCTGATTCCGGCGCTGCTTCCGCTGGCGCTGCTGCTGGCCTTCTACTCCCTCTCGCTTGGCCTCGGCCCCGCGCAGATGCTGCTGGAGGGGATGGTGATGGTCGGCGGGGGCTATGTGAACATCGGTGGCCTGCTGCTGTGGAGCCTCGCGTTCGGGCTGCTGGTGGCGATAGGGATCGCGACGCTTGGCGCCACCAGCTCGGCGCCGCGCGTGCACCCGCCGCCCGAGGACCGCGTGCCCGTGCTCCACAGCCGCAGGGTGTCCGGCCGCGAAAGCGTGCTGAGATAGGTGGCAGGGTGTCGGAGATCCTGTTCACCATGCGCAAACCCAGGCGCCGTCGCATGCGGTTCGCGCGCGCACTTTCATGGCTGCTGATCTTCTTCGGCGTGCTCGCGCTCGCGGACGCCGCCGTCACCCTGGCCTGGCGTGAGCCGATCACCGCGCTGATCGCCTCAATCCGCCAGGAAGGCACAGAACACCAGCTGGCGGTGGTCGAACGCGAGGCGCCCTCGCAGCGCGAAAGCGAAGTGCTGCAGAGCCTGCGTGCCGAGCGCCGCCGCGTGCGCTTCCTGGCGCAGCGCCTGGAAGCTCGCGCCGCCACCGGCAGCGCGGTGGGCAGGATCACGATCCCCCAGATCCACATCTCCTACGCGATGGTCAAGGGCAGCGGCGAGGCCGAACTGGAGCTCGGCCCTGGCGTCTACTCCAAGACGGATTTCCCGACCACCTCGTTTCCGGGGGTGGGGAACACGACAGCGATCGCGGGACACAGGACGACTTGGCTTGCGCCGTTTCGGCGCATCAACGAACTGCATCGCGGAGACAGGATCTTCGTGACGATGCCCTACGGCCGCTTCACCTACATCGTCACCCACGACCGGATCGTGCCCGAAGCGGACGTGGCAGCGGTGGTCGCGCCCAGCCGCACCCCGCACGTCGTGCTTTCGGCCTGCTACCCGCTCTTCAGCGCCGAAAAGCGGATCCTCGTCTTCGCGCGCCTGCTAAGCATCCAGCCCCGCGGGGCCGCTGTGATCCACGAACACAGCCACACTGGCGCGTTCACAAAGACGCTCACCCCGGCCGAGCTGGCCGCCGGCCAGAGCGAACCGGAAATCACCAGCGGTGCTCGAAGCCGCTCATCCGCACGGGCCCTGCCTCGCTCCTGAAGCGTGCGCCGGGGCCGCCCTCGCCGGCGGCCAGCACCTCGCCGATCCAGCTCACGCCCACCTCGCCCGCGCCGCCGAGGGCCCGCTCGATCTCGGCGCGCCGCTCCGGGGCGGCGCAGAAGCAGAGCTCGTAGTCCTCGCCGCCGGTGGCCGCGAGCCGCCAGGGCTCGAGATCCAGTTGCTCCGCCGCCTGCTCCACGCCGGCGTCCAGCGGCAGCAGCGAGAGGTCTATCTCCAGCGTCAGCCCGCTGGCGCGGCCGATGTGGCCCGCGTCGGTGGCAAGGCCGTCGGAGATGTCGATCATCGCTCGCGCGCCCGCGCCGGCCAGCGCAAGCCCCTGAGCGAGGCGCGGTCGCGGCCGGCGGGCGCGCGAGAGCACGTGCGCGGCGGGGTCCCGCGGCAGCGAGATCCGGCCGTCCATCAGCGCCACGCCGGCGGCCGCACCACCGAGCGTGCCCGTCACCCCCACCAAGTCGCCCGCGACGGCACCCGAGCGATACACCGCGGACTGCGCTGAGTCGGCCCAGCCGACGACCGTGACGCAGAGGCTGAGCACGGGCGAGCGCACCACATCGCCGCCGGCCACGCAGACTGCCGCCTCCGTGGCGATCTCGCACACCCCGTCGATCAGGCTCAGTGCCTGCTCCTGCGTCAGCCCAGGGCTCGCGCCGAGCACCACGTACGCCTCTCCCGCCTGCACGCCCATCGCAGCCATGTCGGAGAGCGCGCTGGCAAGCGCCTTGAATCCCGCGTCAGCATGGCTGAAGTGGCCCTCGCCAAGGCGAAAATGGACGTCCTCCACGACCGCGTCCACCGAAGTGAAGCTGACCGGCCGCGCAAGCACGACCGCCGTGTCGTCGCCCGGCCCGGTGAGCACGCGCGGCCCGCAGGCCGGCAGCCGCCGCGCCAGCGCCTCGATCAGCGAGCGCTCAGCCCCGCCGTGCATCGACGCTCACCGGTGGCGGTAGGTGATGCGGGCGCGATCGAGGTCGTAGGGGGAGAGCTCGCAGCGCACACGGTCCCCGGGCAGGATCCTGATCCGGAAACGGCGCATCTTGCCGGCGACGTGCCCGAGCACTTCGTGCCCGTTGTCGAGCTTGACCTTGAACATCGCGTTGGGCAGGGCCTCAACGACCTCGCCCTCCAGTTCGATCTTGTCTTCCTTGGCCACGTTTTCGGATTCCGTATCTGACGGCGCAGCCGTCGACTCGTCTCGGTTTTGCGCAGATCAACCTATCAGCCGGGATGGTGAGGGGCTATTGTGGGTCAGCGTTCAGGAGGCCGGCTGGCAATTTCGACGGCGCGTAACGGACTGGTAAGTACCTGCGTAATGGACTTCTAGCAAGCTGCGTAATGGTAGTCTAGGGCAATGAATGCCTTGCGCGGCGGGCCGTATCGAAGGCGTGTTGTGGACGATCGCCTCGACGAGCTGCTCGGGGGTCTACCCGCAGTGTCGATCGAGGGTCCAAAGGCCGTAGGCAAGACCGAGACTGCGCTGCAACGCGCTGCGACGGTCCACCGTCTCGATGATGAGAACGAGAGGATGATCGCTGCAGCAGATCCGACGCTGCTGCTCGATGGCGCGATCCCAATACTGATCGACGAGTGGCAGCGACTGCCGGAGTCCTATGACCGAGTGCGCCGCGCGGTCGACGAGGGTGCGGCGCCGGGCAGCTTTCTGCTCACCGGTTCGGCCACCCTCTCTCAGCTGCCAACGCATTCCGGCGCCGGAAGGATCGTTCGTGTGCGGCTGCGTCCGATGACGCTTGTGGAGCGCGGCCTCGCTTCGCCAACCGTCAGCCTCTCTGCGCTGCTGGACGGCAGCTCTCGAACGATCGCCGGCGGCACGGAGGTCGATCTTCGACGCTATGTGCAGGAGATTCTGGGCTCCGGCTTTCCAGCGATCCGGCCGCTGACTCCAAGCCTGCAGCGCGCACAGCTCGACGGCTATCTCGATCGCATAGTTGAGCGCGACTTCGAAGAGCTCGGACACCAGGTGCGCAGGCCGGGGACGCTGATGCGCTGGATGCGCGCCTATGCAGCGGCCACGGCGACGACTGCCTCCTACGAGAAGATCCGCGATGCGGCGAGCAGCGGAGTCTCCGACAAGCCCTCCAAGACAGCCACGCTGCCATACCGGGACGTGCTGGAACGACTTTGGATACTCGACCCGCTGCCGGCCTGGCTGCCAAGCCACAACCATCTTGCCCGTCTCGCCGCGCCGGCCAAGCATCACCTGGCCGATCCTGCGCTTGCGGCCAGGCTGCTTGACGTCGACGCGGACACACTGCTCGCCGCGCGGCATGTGCATCCGACCATGCCGCGGGACGGGACACTGCTGGGGGCGCTCTTCGAGTCGCTGGTGACGCTCTGCGTTCGCGTATACGCACAAGCTGCGCAAGCGCGCACGGCGCACCTGCGCACCTGGAAAGGCGAGCGAGAGGTGGACTTGATCGTGGAGCGGGGCACACGTGTACTCGCGCTCGAGGTGAAGCTCGGTCGGGTGCCGGATGACTCCGATGTACGCCACCTGCTGTGGCTGCGCGATCGCCTCGGCGATGACCTTGCCGACGCGGTAGTCATCACCACCGGGACGACTGCCTACCGGCGTCGTGACGGGATAGCCGTCGTGCCGGCGGCGCTGCTCGGCCCCTGAGCAGGCCGCGATGATGGGTCAATGGCCCGGCGCGGTTCCGCCGCCCGCGCCGACCCCCGGGGCGCCGCCCGCGCCCGCGCCGGGCGTACCGGTGTTGCCGGTGCCCGGAGTGCCGGTCCCCGGCTGCGCGCCCGGTTCGGTGTGCGTTTCGGGTTCTTCGGCCCCACCGCCCGTCCCCTGCCCATTTTCATGCCCCGCACCGGTCTTTGGAGAGGTCTTGTGTCCATGTTCGCTGCCGCCCGGCGCAGTCGTGGCGGTGGAGGCCGCCGTCTGCCCGGCCAGCGCGAACTTGCCATAGAAGGGCTTGTAGATGAGCGGTTCGGTCGGTTCGGCGAAGGGCACGCAGCGGCCGTCGACCACCGGTTCCATGTAGGTGTGCCAGATCTCGGCGGGCAGCGCGCCGCCCTGCTGGGGTTCGCCCTGCACGTCGGTCATCGGCACGCGCTTGTTCGGGTAGCCCATCCACACCGCGGTGGCGTATTCGGGTGTGTATCCGTCGAGCCATGCGTCGACCAGTTCCTCGGTGGTGCCGGTCTTGGCGGCGGTGGGGCAGGAGATTTTCGAGCGCACCGCGGTGCCGGCCTGCACGTTCTCTTCCAGGATCTTGGTCTCCTCGGCGGTGACCCCGTTGCTCAGCACCTTGGTCCGGTGCGGCTTACCCCAGCTGGAGTCGACGTGCCCGTCGGGGAAGACGACCTTGGTGATCGCGATCGGCTTGTTGCGGTAGCCGCCGTCGGCCAGGGTGGCGTAGACGTCTGCCATTTCCAACGGGCTGACCCCGATTGTAAGCCCGCCGAGCGCCTCGGAGGGGTAGCTGTCGAGGTGGACCTTGACGCCCATCTTGTAGGCCATTTCGGTGATCGATTCCTCGCCCAGATCCGCGGCCAGCTGGGCATAGACGGTGTTGTCGGACGTGAGGGTCGCTGCGACGAGGCTGATCGCCGAGTTCAGCGAGGTGTTCTCAAACGTTTTGACTTCATATGTGGGGTAGGCCGGCAGCCAGCCAGGGGTCAGCGTGTGGGAGACGTAGTAGGTGCTGTTCGGGTCGACCCCACGCGAGAGCGCCTCGGCGAGGTCGATCGCCTTGAAGGTGGAGCCCGCCTGGCGGTGCCCTTCGGCGGCGAGGTTGTACTGCGACTGCGCATAGGTGCCGGACTGCGCCATCGCCTCGATGTAGCCGTTGTGCGGGTTTATCGTCACAATCGCCGAGGAGGGGTCTTCAGGCTCATACAGCACTTCGGAAATCGCCTTCTTGGCCAGTTCCTGCATGTGCAGGTTGATCGTGGTGTAGACCTTCAGCCCGCCGCGGTCGACGGTGGCGCGGCCGTAGCGTTCGATCAGTAGCTGGCGCACGTATTCGAAGAAGTAGTTTTCACGCCTGCGCTGGTAGTAGTAGCCGCGCTGCACCTGAAGCCCCATCGCCTTGGTCTGCCTGGCGGTGGCCTTGCTTATGTAGTGCAGTTCGGCCATCTTGGAGAGCACCTCGTTGCGACGCTTGCGCGCTTCCTGCGGGTCCAGGAACGGGTTGTACTGCGAGGGCGCCTGCGGCAGTCCGGCCAGCAGCGCGCACTGCTCCAGGTCGAGCTGCGAGACCGACTTGTTGAAGAGGATCCTGGAGGCAGCCTGCACGCCCAGCGCGGTCTGCCCGCCAACGGTCGTATAGGGGACCGTGTTGAGGTACTGCGTGAGGATTTCCCGCTTGCTGTGGGCTTTGTTGTATTCGAGCGCAAGCTTGGCCTCAGCGATCTTCTGCTTGATCGACTTCACGTCGCCGCCGAGGTAGAGGTTACGGACCAGCTGCATCGTGATCGTGGAGGCGCCCTGCAGCGCTTCCCCCTGGATCGCGTCGCGCGCGGCGCTGCGGAAGATGCCGGTGAGGTCGACGCCGTCGTTTTCATAGAAGCGCTGGTCCTCGATAGAGATCGTCGCTTGCCGCAGGTATTTCGGCATCTCTTCGGTGCCCACGGGCGTGCGCAGCACTTCGGACTGGATGAAGCCAAGGCGGGTGCCTTCGGCCGCGAACAC
The DNA here is from genome assembly GCA_963805565.1 of uncultured Actinomycetota bacterium. Taxonomy (GTDB): domain Bacteria; phylum Actinomycetota; class Thermoleophilia; order Solirubrobacterales; family Solirubrobacteraceae; genus Palsa-744. The sequence goes on from CAWDUK010000001.1 coordinate 1,249,773, forward strand.
TTCCGAGGAGGCGCCGGCGACGATCGCCTTGCGCCCAGCGAGCTTGTGGATCGTTGAGGCGACCGCGAGCACGTAGACACCGCCGCCGATCGCGAGCGCCAGCGCGCCGACCAGCGCGACGATCAAGCCGACGCCGACCATCCGCGCGCCGCCGCCGCGGTTGTGCCTGCTCCGACGCTTTCGTGCCTGTCTTGACATCTCGAAGGTGATCTGCGGTCAGCGCCCCAGACGCCTGCGCGCCTCGGTGGGCGCGCAGCGGGACGCCGATCGAGATTACCGCCAAAGCGGGCGATCTCCTCCAGTTGCAGGCCGCTTCGCAACGGCGCGCGCGGCCCGCGGGCCGCGCTGGCCTAGCGAGCGTTCGGGTTCGCAGCCCGCCCGCGCGGCGGCACCTGTGGTTCGCTCTCGATCTGTTCGAGCGTGGCCGCGAAGTCGGCCGGCGTCAGCTCGAGCGCGCGCAGCACGCGCCTGACGGTCCGCCACTGCGCTCCCCGCTCGCCGCGCTCTAGGCGCCCAACGAACGTGGTGTGCACGCCCAGCCGGTCCGCGAGCGCTTCCTGGGTGATTCCGATCCGCCTGCGCATCGTGCGGATGCTCGCGCCCAGGTTGACGCGGTCTGCTGGCGCCCCGGGATCGTTGGGATCCCCGGTGCCATCCTGCTCTGTGATGTCGTCTTCTGTATCAGCCATGTCCTCGAAGGGGTCGCTTGTCGTCCACCACCAGATGTAATGGTCTCCGACCGAAAGGGGTCGGCGCAAGAGCAGTTTAGGTCTTATGTGCCCAAGAGGCATCTGCAAGCCTCTGCCCGCCTCGAAGTTGGGACTGAGAAAACAGCTGCCTGCGCACGCTGATGGGCGAAAAAGCTCGCATTTAGCGCCCTCTGCGACTCGGATCGGGTGCGGAGCTCTTCCAGTGGCGCGAATCGTGGGCCGCTGCGCCTTTCTACGTGCGAGAATCTGCCGTTCTGTCTGCGATGAGCCCCGACACTGCCGAGATGGCGGCGGTGGCCTCCCCTGCCGCCGCGGTCCCCGCCGACGGGCTGCTGCCGAGCGCTGCGGGCATCGGCTCGCCGCCTGCGTCGCACTCAGTGCCGCTGCCGCCGTCGGCCGGCGCCGAGTCTCTGCCGCTGCCCTCGTGGCGAGAGCTGCTGGCCCGTGCGCGCTCGACCTCGGCGCAGGCGCAGGCGCTCCGCGACACCCTCTCGCTGCTGATCTCCTCACGAGCGCTGGTGTGGATCGCGGGCGTGTCGGTCGTGCTGCTGTTCGGCTTCGGTCCCACGCGCTCGGCCTTCCACCCGCCCGGCCTGACGGCCGGCTTCGGGTCAGTCGGGGACGTGCTGGCGGCGCCGGCGGCGCGCTGGGATGCGGCCTGGTATCTGACGATCGCTCACTACGGCTACCTGCCGGAGCTGGGACCGTTCACCGCGCAGCGGGCCGCCTTCTTCCCGCTGTATCCGCTGCTGATCTGGGCGGTCTCGCTGGTCGGGCTGGCGGGCGCGCTGGCGGGCGTGATCGTCTCGCTGGCAGCGCTGCTTGGCGCGATGTATGCGCTGCACCGGCTGACCACGCTGGAGCTCTCCGCCGGCTACCTGTTGCCCGAGATGGCGCAGCGACTGCGCAGCACGATCTTCGACCGCAAGGTGGCGCGCATCGCGCTGGCGAGCTTGGCCTTTGGCCCGATGGCCTTCTTCCTCTCGGCCGACTACTCGGAGTCGCTCTATCTGGCGCTCTCGATTGGGGTCTTCCTGCAGGCACGGCGCGGGCGTTGGATGTGGGTTGGCGTGCTTGGCGGGCTTGCGGCGGCGACCAGGAGCACAGGAGTGCTGCTCGTGCTGCCGGCGCTTGTGCTGTACCTGATTGGGCCTCGCACCGACCGGAAGCCAGATCGGCAGGTGCAGCCTCGCCCTCGCGCGCCGTCGGCCACGTCGCGGTTGCTTGCCCGGAGCAGGATGCACCTAAGTCGGCGGTACGCGCTGCGCGTAGACGCGCTGTGGCTGTTGCTGATCCCTGCCGGCCTTGCCGCATTCATGGCCTGGTTCTGGCTGGCAGGCGGCGAACCGACAGCGCCGTTCCACGCGCAGGGGCTGTGGGGGCGGCAGTTCGCTGGGCCGTTCGTTGCCAGCTGGGACGCGGCGCGAGCGGCGTTCGAGGGTGCGCGCCAGATCCTCTCGGGGCAGAGCACGCATCTCTACTTCCCGCTCGAAGGCAAGAGCCCCGACATCGAGGCGGGGCACAACATTATGCTGTTCGCCTTTTTTGCGCTGGCCGTGCCGGTGACGGTTGGGGTGCTGCGCAGGTTGCCGTTGGCGTACGGGCTCTATACGATGGCCGCGCTGACGCTTCCGCTCTCCTACCCGGTCGCCACGCAGCCGCTGATGTCGATCCCGCGTTTCGTCCTGGTGCTGTTCCCTCTGAACATGTGGCTGGGTGGGTACCTGGCCACGCGTCCGCAGGTGCGGATCGTCGCGCTCGCGCTCTCAATAATGGCGCTCGTTTTCTTCACCGCGCAGTTCGCTACATGGCATTGGGTGGCTTGATCGAGCGGCAAAAGCCCCCGACGGGGCCACGCACCAACAACCCAGAGCAGCGGCGATAAGCTCTCTCATACGGAATGTCCTCGCCGTGTTCGACGAAAGCGCTAGCGCATGCGCTCGAAAGTGCCGCGGCTGTCGTCGCAACCGTTCGTCAAACCCGTCGGCTGGAAACACCACAGCACCTACAGCGAGCCTTCCATGTTTCCGCCCAATAACGCTTCTGCCCCTGGTTTATAGGCGCTTTCAGCTCTCTTCGCCCTGATCGCCAAACATCTTCTGACGCGGCGCTTGCATTTCTAAGCCCGTCATTGCACTATGTAGCGGTCCGCCGACCACGAGACGAGTGCTCTTGACGGTGGATGAGTCGCCCCACATAACCGGGACATACGGCTCACGTCAACCATCCAGCGCAGGTCGAACACTGACAGAGGAGCGCATCGAGGCCCAGCAGCCGACGCCTAACAGCTTCATCTGCACCAGGCCAGGCAGCCGCAAGTGCCACACTTCGGGTGGGAAACACTGCTTGACGTCTGCGAAAACCGCGTATACAGTGCCAAAGTCGATCGGCCGCGTGCTGGCAGACCGATAGGAGAAACACCTATGCGAAGCATCAAGCTGCTCGGTATGGCCTTGGTGGCCGTCATCGGGCTGGGCGTGTCAGCGTCGTCGGCGCTCGCGCTCACCGAATTCAGGTCGACCAACGGTGAAGAAGTGTTAGTGGAAGCAAAGCAAAAGACCGAAAACGTTTTTAAAGTCGGCGGCACATCTGTCCAATGCGGAGAAGCGACATTCATGAGCGAAAATCCCAATTTCCTACCAGGAACGGGTAATACATCAATCTTATTTAATGCAACTTACGGCAAATGCACAGCATTCGGCTTCGTCGCAGCGGAAGTCACTATGTTAAACATGCTTATACTTAGTGATGATCGCAGGTACAGTAGATATTAAGCCAACCGGTACAACCTGCGACATCACGATAAAGACGCCGTCCACCGGATGTGAACTAAAGGTGTTACCGCAAACTGGCCTCAGTTCGGTCACCTACAAAAATGCGGCCGGCAAGATAGACGCTAAGTTTGAAATCAAAAAAGTCGCCTACGAGAGTAACGAAACCGGGCTTCTCTGTCCCAAAGACGGCGAAGAATCTGAATACACTGGCGAAATTGAAGCCGAAGGACATAATAAAGCTGGAACCAAAATAGGCATCGAAGTAAAATAATGAAGCAATAGCGCAATAACGTCCAAGTCGCGCACGCGACGCGGGCGGCGGAGGGAGGGTCGACGTCGACCCTCCCTCCGCAACCATACAACCGTCATGTCAGTAACGGCAGTGGCCGGCGCGCAGGACATGGGTGCGCCGTCGAGTGCGGGGAGGAAATATGTCAAAACCGGGAATGGCGGCGCTGCGGTCGCGCGTCGAAAGGCTACTTGCGGTACTGTTCGTGGTCGGTGGAAGCTTTGGTGTCGGCAGCATAAGTAACAGCTATGCGCTACCCGATGGCCGTGTCTATGAACGGGTGTCACCCGCGAACAAGAGCGGCAATGACGCGGGCGCGTGGTCGGCAGTCAACTTCGGTGAACAGGTCGTCAATACGGAACATCTGTATGCGATCGCTACGGCCAACGGTGAAAACCTCTTGTATTGGGGTAGTGGCCCTTTCGGCGGAGCAGAATCGGTGTCGGGCGCGGAGGAATATTACGTAGCTACGCACGATTCTAATGGCTGGCACAGCCGAGGCGCGTTGCCGCCTGGATACGGTGTCGAGTCAAACAACTTCGGGGCGCAGACGCCCAAATTCATCTACCCGTCGGCCGATCTATCACATGTTCTCTTCACGGCAGATGGATCGTTCGCGGCCGCTGACCCGATAACCGGCAACGGCACAAGCTCCGAAGGTATCTTTCTCGCTGGTCCCGACGCCGCAGTCGAACCTGAATGGCTGACTGCACCACAGATCGCAGCTCCGGAGCCAGCTCCCGGCAGCCGCGTCCTTAGCGATGAAATGTACCCGGCTGGTGGCTCTCCTGACCTGGACCGCGTGTACTTCTCGTACATGGGAACCCTAACAGCGGACGACGCCCCTCGTCTTCCCTATATCAAAGTCGCGGAACTCACTAGATCGCCGCGGGGCTTCTACGAATGGCACAAAGGTATGCTGACCTCTGCCGCGACGCGTCCGGAAGGATCACCAAATGGTCCGATCGACCCATTTGGCGCGGTGCCGGCAGCACTTAGCAATCCGACGCCGGGTGAACTCTCTCGCATAACCCCTGACCAGTTGGCAGGGGAGGTGTCCACCGACGGTACTATGGCATTTTTCTTGAGTCCGGAACCGCAGTACTGTGGCAAACAGAAGACGAGCGTATGGCAAACCACTCCGCACTGCGATTACGAATCCTCGGAAACCGCATACCAAGCTTGCGAGGCCAGCGGATGCTCCGTCTTCGAAACCGAAGCCTTCAAGGACCCGACGGAGCTGTATGTCCGAAACGAAGCCCGACCTGAGTTGGTTTCCGTGGACGAAATGCTTGGTGGCATCGCCGCGCCAGCGTACAGGGAAGGTGAAGAAACATCCTCACAAATGACGGGCGTGACCCCTTTTGACGACTCCGTGACACCTGGAGGCAACTCAGCAGGCCCCCCATATCTCTTTGCTACAGCCGACGGCTCACATGTGTTCTTCATCAGCCGAGATAGGCTGACTGCCGAAGCCCCTGAGCCGGGCCCGACAGAAGAAGACGCGTTGGGAACTGCGACCAACACTGTGCCAAAGCTTTACGAGCGCGATCTTGAAACCGGCTCGTTGCACTATCTTGCAAGTGCCGAATCGGGTGAATTCGGATTCATTGCGTTTGGAGCCATCCTAGCGGCGAGTGCCAGTGGCGATCGCTTTGTGTCGGTGAAGTACAATGAGTTCGAAGAAGCTGTCGCGCTACAGCTTTGGAATAATGGCACGCCGACGACCATCGCCGAATGGGAACCCGAAGGGTCGCAGATGCGAATCGCGCCGGTGCGAATGACTGCGGACAGTCAGACGATAGTGTTTGAGAGTAACGCGCAACTGTGGCCGGCTGGTACTACGCTGGGAGCGTTTAACAACTCGCCGGCGCACGACCAAGTGTACCGCTATGAAGTGTCTAGCGGACAGCTTGCGTGCCTTTCATGCGGACCAGCCGGAAGGACTCCTACGGGAGATGCACATCTTTCAAATGACGACGGGCCCAAGTCGACAAGCGAAATCGTGCGTCGGCTTGTGGGCAGTCGGGACATGTCCGAAAATGGCAACAGGGTGTTTTTCGACACGCCCGAAGCGCTCGTACCGCAAGATACCAACGGACAGCGCGACGTATACGAGTGGGAGGCAAATGAAGAAGGAAGTTGCAAAGGGCAAAGCGGATGCATCTACCTCATTTCGTCCGGTACTTCGTCAGAAGCCTCGTTTTACCTAGACAATGATACCACCGGCGCAAACGTGTTCTTCGCCACGAAAGCGAGTCTCGTGTCCGGTGACGGCGATGAAAGCTACGACGTATACGATGCTCGTATCGGCGGGCACAGCACAAACGAAGTGCATGCCGCAGCGTGCTCAAGCGATTGCCAGCCAATAACGACGTCGGTCGGATCTCTGATCACGCAACTGGTGAGCGCACTGAGTGGGCCGTCTGGCAACATGCCGCCGCCGGTCGAACCGAAGCCGAGTTGCACTCAAAAGGCACGAAAACTGAAAGGTGCGCGAGCGCGTAGGCGAGCACTTGCACGTTGCTCAAAGAAGCACGCGAAAAAGGTAGTAACATCCGGCAGGATCGAGGTTACGCGCAAACAAGGGGCCAAATGATGAATTGCATAAAAGGTAACGCTGGGCGAGTGGTCCGATGGGCGTTCCTATGCTGCATCGTAGCCGGAGGGGTGACTGGCGGTCTAGGAGTCGCGACAGCCCAGGCGAGTGCAGGTGGACCACAGTGGACGATCACCGCGGCGCCCACGCCGACGGTAATGCCGCCAGGCAGCAGCGGGGATCAATACGTTCTTACTGCGATCAACACAGGCGGTCAGGCAACCAGCGGTACTGTTACTATCACAGATACGCTGCCAGCGAGCGGCGTGAAAGCTACTGCGCTGCCGACGGGTAACTATATGGGCAGCTCGACATTCTTTGTGTTCCCGGCAATGACTTGCGAAAGTACGCCGTTGAAGTGCATGTACACAGGACCAGTAGGAGTGGGCGAGATGCTGAGGATGGTGGTGACGGTGGAAGTTGAAGCTACCGCGCCGACGCATGTCGAAAACGTGGCCACAATATCTGGAGGCGGTGCGCTCGAAGCGAATACGACCGAGGCCTCGGAAGTCGGTGCCGTACCGGCCGGCTTCGGCATAGTGCCAGGGAGTCTCTTCACCGCGCTTTCGACAACACAAGCTGGCGCGCATCCGAACATAACCACAAGTTTTAGCTTTAACCAAAATGAAATCAACGGTTCGATTGGAAGTGACCGGGACTTGAGCTTCGAATTGCCGGCTGGCTTGGTGGGAAATCCAACCGCGGTCCCGCGATGCAGCATGGATCAAGTGATCGCTTCGACATGCCCTAACGATACGGCAATCGGGGTGGCTACGGTGTTCAGCAGCGAAATTGGCAGTACCAAAGCTAACCCGGACATCGTGCTTGTCTACAATATCGTCCCAGAACGAGGGGAGCCAGCGGCATTTGCTTTCAACGTCGCAAAGCTTGTCAGCGTGAGGATGGACACCAGCGTTTCGGCGAGCCGCAACTACAAAGTCCGCCTGTCGATTGACGATATTCAGGCGCGCGCCCGAGTTCTTTCGACTAGCGTCACGCTGTGGGGGGTGCCGAGGCAGCATAACGGCGCCGGGCCGGACAATACCGCTGGCCAGGGTACAGACCGCACGTACGGCGGGCTGGGCGGTGGCGAAGAACGACCGTTTTTGACAAATGCGACGCAATGTACGGAACACACGGCGCTGGAAGTATCTCTTGATTCCTGGCAAGCGCCAGGAGAGTTCGGCGCGCCGCTGCCCGCACCGCTGCCCGAGATGACGGGCTGCAATGTGCTATCGTTCAATCCGGCTATCGTGGTCAGACCTGAAACGTTTCAGGCTGGCACACCGGCGGGCTATGAAGAGGAAATAAATGTGCCGCAGGACGAAGCGCCCGAAGGCGTTGCCACCCCCGACGTGCGGAATGTTGAAGTGGCGATGCCAAGCGGCACCGTGATCTCGCCGTCGTCGGCCAACGGCTTGAAGGCGTGTACCCAAACGGAGTTTAGCTTGACGAGCGAAAACCGAGGGAGCTGCCCGAACGAAGCGAAGGTGGGCACGGTCACGATTACGACGCCTCTGCTGCATGAACAACTTACCGGCAACGTTTACGTCGGCGAACCGGAATGCGCGCCCTGCAGCGCCGCGGACGCTCAAGAAGGCAAGATGGTCCGACTGCTGGTCGAAGCAAATGCCGAAGAAGCTGGCGTGCTGATCAAGTTGGCGGGGCGCACAAAGATCAACCAAGCTACTGGACAGCTGACGACGGTGTTTGAAGGTAACCCTCAACAGCCCTTCAGTAAGCTGCAGCTGCAGCTGAATGGAGGTGCAGATGCGCCGCTTGTCAATCCGAGCAGGTGCGGGCCAGTGGTTGCTACCGCGACGCTTACGCCCTGGAGCAGCTCCACCGCGACCGAAGTGGCGGCACCGGCAATTCCGATCGAAGGATGTTCCACAACATCCAGGTTTGCGCCGTCGCTCAAGGCGGGAATGACGGCGTCCGCCAACGGAGGCAGTTTCAGTGGGTTGGCGGTGGATTTGGCGCGTGAAGATGGCGAACAGACGCTTGGGTCGGTGACCGTCCACATGCCTCCTGGCCTCGCGGCCGCCATCGCATCGGTGCCGCTCTGTGCGGAACCGCAAGCAAATGAAGGTACGTGCTCAGAGGCATCGCAAATTGGCGAAGCCACGGCGGTGGTCGGGCCTGGGAGCCTTCCCTACTCAATTCCAGGCGGCAGGGTGTACCTTACGGGATCCTACGGTGGGGCACCGTTTGGACTCTCTATTGTTACTCCCGCGCAGGCCGGTCCGTACCATCTCGTCGGACTCACCGGTAACGGGCTGGCTGGCGATGGCAACGTGGTGGTGCGAGCATCCGTCGAGGTAGACCCGGAGACCGGAGCCGTCACGATTGCGAGCGGAAGTCTGCCGGTCGCTCTAGATGGGATTCCGCTCGAGCTCCGGCAAGAGATCGTAAACATCAACCGTAAAGGGTTCATATTCAACGCAACGAACTGCGAAGCAATGAAAATTACGGGCACGGTCTACAGTTCGACGGGCACGGCGGCAAACGTTGACTATCCATATCAAGCAGTCAATTGTGCGACCTTGCCATTTGCGCCCAAGTTTGCCGTGACAACACATGCTGGGCACACGCGCCGGAATGGCGCATACCTACGAGTGAACTTGACTTCAGGCACGGGTCAAGCGAATATAAAGAGTGTCTTTGTCGAATTGCCGAAAATACTGCCGTCACGAGAGGAAACGCTCAAAGCGGCCTGCAGCGAGGCTCAGTTCACGCAGAACCCGGCGGGATGCCCCGCGGATTCGCACGTCGGGACGGTCACGGTACACACTCCCGTGTTGCCCGTGCCATTGACTGGACCAGCGATCTTCGTCTCTCGCGGCGGCGCAGCATTCCCGGATTTGGCGCTGGTACTCCAAGGCGACGGCGTTACAATCGTGCAAGAAGGGGTCACCGACATCGTCAAGCGCGTGACGAGCTCCGACTTCAAGGCGGTGCCCGATCTGCCTTTGAGCACCGTCGAATTGGTGCTGCCGCAGGGCCCATATTCTGCGCTTACGGCTACAGGCAACTTGTGCCGCCAGACAGTCATTAGGCGTGTGAGGACAAAACACGACGGGCGAGTGGCATACCGTACACGTGGGGTCCGCATCAAGAGAACGCTGGATATCCCGGACACTATTACGGGGCAAAATGGCGCCGTAATAAAACAAATCACTAAGATCGCGGTCGAAGGATGCTCAAAGGAGGCCCTTGGTGGTCATTAAGAAAGGTGGCAAAGGGTAGCTTCCAGAGCCATGGCGCCTCCGGGGGCTTTGCTTTTGAGTGCCTCGGAGGCCGCCTAGCTGTCGTGCCTGTGAAGTCCCGAACGCGGGAGCAATGCAGGTTGGGTAGACTGTTTTTATACGTTGGCTTCGAGCCCGTGTTAATGGGTGGTCGCCCCTTCGACTTGCCCGGATGCGCTGCGATCGCGAATCCTTAAGTGTCGTTGTGCCCCGCCTGGCTTCCCACTCGATCAAGAACAATGAGGAGGTGAGCGTAGTGGAGCGAAGGTGTATCGGGCTGGATGTGCACCGCGAGTTCGCGCAGGTAGCTGTCTGGCAGGCCGGTCGTGTGCGGCAGGCCGGCCAGATCAAGACGACGCCTGAGATGCTGCGGATCTTCACGGACAGCCTGGCGCCAACGGATGAGGTCGCGATCGAGGCGACGTGCAACACGCATGCGATCGTGCGGCTGTTGGAGCAGCGGGTTGCGCGGGTCGTGGTATCCAACCCGCTGAAGACCAGGGCGATCGCGAGGTGGACCGCTGATTTTAATGTCGGTTTGTGTCGTTTGCTTTCCTTCGATTAACACTTCTTCGCCGTTTGTCGACCCTGAATTCCGTGGGGCAACCGCCACCGAGGCGGACACCTCAAGCGCGAGCGACTGAGGGCGATACACAAGCGCTGCGCAGCGTGCAGGGCAAAATCCGTGTGTCAGAGCCGACGCAGTTCGAAGCAGACGAACGCACGCGGGGTTTCAAGCAGTTCTGGAATGCCGGGGAAGGTGTAGCGGCAGCAACTATCGGGCTGGAGATGGCGATGGGGCGCCCAGCCGCAACTCGAGCTGCTCGTCAATAGGGCGACCTAATCCCAGCAGCAGATCGATGTTTCCGATTCGCGGAACGGTAACTGTGTCCAAAACAGGCATCTTTGCAGGCGTTTTGCCACGCCGCGCGGCGCCGGCGCCTTTTCTGCGGCACATTGCGCTAACGGAGGTGCCAGTGGGCCGGTAGCGTCGCAGACGCGGGCTAGCTGGTCCGCGCACAAACAACACCAGAACTCTAGGAGGAGTATCGATATGAGATGCACCTGGAGGATCGCGCGCCTGCAGACGCTTGTGGCTGCGGGAGCGATCTGTGCCTCACTCGGCGTGGCCGCAAGTGCCTCTGCGATCCCCACCGGTGAATTCGCGAACTTTGCGCAATGCCCGGTGACCAACCCGTCAGCGGGCGGCTGCCTCTACGCGCAGAGCACCAGCGGCGAATTCGACATTGGGTCGACCAAAGTGCCGCTGATCAGAGCGACCACGCTGCAGGGTGGTCTGACCGTCGAAAAAGAAGGCTTCAGTGAAATTCTTCCGGCGGCGAATGGCGAAACGTTGTCCAAGACGCCACAGACCGTACCCGGCGGCCTCTTGAAAATCATAGCCCCGTCGTTCCTGCCGGGCTTCCTGCAGACGCTTTTCAACGAATTCATCAACAAAGGTATCACCGGCGTGACGGCGACCACCGAACTGGTGGGTAAAGCCCGTCTGAGCGTCGGCGATGCCTTTGCAGGATCGGGCACGGCGCTGGAACTGCCCACGCGAGTGCACCTTGAAAACCTGTTCCTGGGTGGTAGCTGCTATGTGGGCTCCGCCTCCAAACCGATCGTGGTGGACTTCACGACGGGCACTACGAGCCCGCCGCCGCCAAATACGCCGATCAAAGGCTTGCTCGGTGAAGTCGGATTCCGTGGCGAAGGCGCGATTATCTCGATCACGAAAAACTCGCTCGTGAACAATACCTTTTCGGCGCCCGAAGCCGAAGGGTGCGGCGGGTTCTTCTCCTTCCTGATCGACCCGGCGGTCGACTCGGAGCTCGGTCTGCCGTCGGCCAGCGGCCACAACACAGCGATCCTGAACGGCAGTCAGGAAATCACGTCGGCAGCAGCGGTGCGCGCGCACGAATAAGGCGTTCGCAAGGGAATGACGGCCAGCCTGCAGGTTTGGGGCTGACCGCCGTTCCCGGCCCACTGTTCTTCTGCATTGGCGTGCGTTGGCGCGGAAGAGCTACTGGCATGAAACTGCGTGAGGGTCGCCGTCCGGTCCTGGTCGTAGCTTCGGCTGATCGGGACAGGGGCTTCCTGGAGCAGACGTGAGGGCAGGCCGTCACACGTTATGGGCTGAGAGCCCGAAGAGCTAGTTGGCCGCCCCTGCGACTTGCCCGGTTGCGCTGCGAGCGCGAATCCGTAGTTGTCGTTTGCCCTGCGACTGCTCCCCCTGTTGTCAACGATCACAAGGAGTTCAGATGCGCCAGATAGCACTCGATGTTCACCAGGGCTTCTGCGAGGTGGCGATACGTGAGGACGGCAAGACGCGCTCGGCAGGCCGTGTCGCGACCGATCGCGCCAAGCTCAAGCTGTTCGCTGGGAGCCTGTCCCGGAGTGATGAGGTGGTGATGGAGGCGACGGGTCCGGCGATGGAGATCGCCAGGATCATCGAGCCCCATGTCGCGCGGGTGGTGGTCGCCAACGCTCAGGATGTGCGGGCTATCTCTCACGCGCGGGTGAAGTCCGATCGTTTCGACGCGCGCACGCTCGCGGAGTTGCTCTCGGCTGGGATGCTCGAGTCAGTCTGGGTTCCAGACACTGTGACCTCGGGGCTGCGCCGGCGGGTCGCGCGCCGCGCGGCGCTGGTGCGTCAGCGCACGCGTGCCAAGAACGAGATCCACGCGACACTCGCTCGTTGCCTGCTCGGCCGCTCGCCTGTCAGCGACCTGTTCGGCAAGGCTGGACGCGCGTGGCTTGACGAACAACAGCTCGGCGAGGAGGAGGCAGAGACGGTCGCGGGCTGTCTGCGCCAGATCGACTTCCTGGACGCCGAGGTCGCTCAGGTCGACCAAAAGCTCGCACAGTGGGCAGCCGGCTCACAGGACGCCCACAGACTGATGAGCATCCCTGGGGTTGGCGCGGGCGTAGCCGTCACGTTGATGGCAGCGATCGGTGATATCTCCCGCTTCTCCTCGTCGCGCCAGCTCGTCGCCTACCTCGGCCTGGACCCCAAGGTGCGCCAGTCCGGCGATGAGCCAGCCCGTCACGGGAGGATCTCAAAGCGCGGTAACGCCCAGGCGCGCTCGGTGCTGGTCGAGGCCGCCTGGGTCGCGGTACGCCAGCCCGGCCCGCTGCACGCCTTCGGCGAGCGTATCCGCGCGCGCAAGGGCTCACAGGTCGCCGCGGTCGCGGTCGCTCGCAAGCTCGCCTGCCTTGCCTGGGAGCTGCTTACCAAGGGCGAGGACTACGCCTTCGCGCAACCCTCCCGCGTGCGCGCCAAGGTACGCCGCGTCCAGCTCGACGCCGGGGCGCCACCCCTCCAGACACGCCACGGCGGCCAACGGATCTCTGCAACCCCCGCCGAAAGAGACGCCGAGCGCGAGCTCATAGGGCAGGCCGAGGCGGCCTACCGGCGTCTGATCGCCGACTGGAAGGCAACCAGACCAGCGAAAACAGGCGCCGGCGCGACACATGGGCACGCATCTTCAAAGCCGTCAAAACGGCAAGCAACGCGGCAGGCACAAGCCCAAACGCCTGCGCTTTAGCTCGTCGTCACCGACGCCCAACAGGAACTCTTGCACGATCCCATGCAACGCGCTCCGCGATTTGACATTCATCCGTAACGTTCGCATGATACAGGCCATCCGAATGGGAAACATGGCTTGCACCGCCTGACTGCTCTGGTAGCGTCTCGGCCCGTGGACCGGCGTAGTAGCTGCGACGCTGGCAGGCTCTGGAGATGTGGCGCACGTGTGCCCGGCCCGGCACCGCAGAAGAGTTGGAGGCTCGGGAAACAGGGATGAGCGACATGGTGCAGGCGTCGCTAGACGCCACGGCGGGGTAGAGTATGCCTCACCATCGGCTGCTTTCCACGCCGAACATGCGGCTCGCCGAGCCGGGTGATGCGACGACGATCTGCGCGATGCCCTCGGCGGGCCGCTGGCGGCATGTCAAGGAGGCCTCCAGCGCTCTGCGCGCGGCCGCTCTTGGGCTCGGCAGCGATCAGGCGGAAGCGCGCGAGATGCGAGTGCTGGTCTTCGAGATCGAACGCGAGATCGTCGCTGTCTCGGCGCTGAGGCGCGCCATGGAGCCAGAGCTTGCACAGCTGATTACGCTGCTCTTGCACCGGGAAATGCGCGGCTGCCATCTTCGCGAGGCGCCTAGGCAGCCTTTGTGCGTTGTCGTGCTGGAGGCGACGATGCGCTTTGCCATAGGGAGCGGCTACAAGCGTATGGCGACCCATATCGCCCATGCTGACAATAAGGGTCTGCGACTTGCGCAGCTGGCTGGATTTTCCCGCGTGGGCCATGCTGACAAGGAGCACGGGGTCTGGGCCGTCTCGCTGCGCTAGCCGCGGCTTGCCCGCGCCGACCTGGCGCCGCTCCGGCCCCGCTCCCGCGATCATGTCCGCATGCAGCAGAGTTCTTCGCTGACCTCGCCGGCTGGGCGCGGCGTCGATACACCTCGGCGCTTCGACTCTCCCGTAACCGACTGGCAGCCGTGGCTTGGGCCCGCGGGGCTCGTGCTCGCACTCGTGATCGCCGTCTTTGCGGGTGTGATCATCTCCCTGCCGCTGAGCGCGCTCGGCGTCCACGCCACCGGCACCAAACCCCCGGGCGGGGTGCTGATCCTCGATACCGTGTTGCAGGACGCGATCTTCGTCGCCACGGCGGTGGTGCTGGCGGGCACCGGCGCGCGCAAGGTCTACTCCTGGCAGTTCGGGCTGCGCGGCACGCCGCCGCGCCGCGCCGTGGGCCTGGTGGCACTCGCCTTCGTGGCGTTCATCGTCTTCGCGGCGATCTGGTCGACGCTGATCCACAGCGAAACCGACAAGGTGCTGGAAAAACTCGGCAGCAAGGAAGGCTCGGGGCTGCTGATCGCAAGCGCGGTCCTGACCTGCGTGATCGCGCCGATCTGCGAGGAGCTGCTCTTCCGCGGCTTCATCTTCACCTCCCTTCGCAACTGGAAGGGGCCATGGGTGGGGGCGGTGCTGACCGCGCTGATCTTCGGGGCCGTGCACGCGACCTCCGCGCCGGCCGAAGACCTGCTGCCGCTGGCGGGGCTCGGGTTCGTGCTCTGCCTGCTCTACAGGGCGACCGGATCGATCTACCCCTGCATCGCGCTGCACGCGCTGAACAACTGCCTCGCCTTCGGGGAGATCGAAGAATGGGGCTGGCAGATCCCGCTGCTGCTCGTCGGCTCGCTGGTGTGCATCTGGCTGCTGGTGCTGGCGGCCAAGCGGATCGGGCTGATCGGGCCGGGTGGGCCGGCGGCGGATGCGGCACAGAGCAATCTCCCATAGGGGAGATAGCGCTGGAACAGCTCGCCCCGCCTCGGCGCGTCGACCACGAAAGGTGCCGCTCGCGTCAGCTCTCTGGCTCGTCGGGTTCGTGATTCTCGGCATGCGCGAAGACCGCCGGCTGCCCACCCATGAACACTGCAAGCAGCCACGACAGCAGAAGCGGCCCGGCGGCGATCTCCGCGGTCACGGCTACCGTGGCCGCGGTGGTCAGCGGATGAATGTCGCCGAGGCCCACGGTGGCCACCGTGCTCAGGCTGAAATAGATCCATACGAGGATCGAAGGGCCAAGATGGCCATGGGCGAATGAGTGCCCGTTCCATGCTGTGAGGCCCTCATAAAGAGCGGCAAAGCCCACGGCAACCATGTAGACGAGCACCAGGAAGTAGACGGGAAGGTTGCTTCCCTGCTCGTGGGTCACCGCCCAGCGATGCGTGGGCCCCGATCCAGGAAGCTGAACATCTGGGCTGTGCGCGTCTGCCGCGCCGAAGATCAGTCGCCTCACCACGGCCGTGACGACGAGGATCATCGCGTTGAGCGCCGTCACGATGCCAAGCGCCAATGAGAGCCAAACCGTAGCGCTTGGCCAGCCACGCGAGTGAGCGTACGGCGCGACCAGGAGAGTCACAAGCGCGCCGATCGACACCGTCATCCACCCGCGCATGAGTGTCAGCAGGAACTGCCTGCCGCGGCCCTCTTTGAGCCCGTAGATCTTCTTCATGAAGACCCCGGAGCTGAGGATGAAATCGCGAAGCTCCCGCTTGGTGAGCTTGCCTTGACGCAGCTTCTCCGCCGTTGCGCCTCCGTCATGGATCTGGCGCACCAATCCGACGCTTGCGCCGAAGCTCTTGATCGTCACGAGCGCAAGCGCAGAACCCAAGAGCACCAATGCCAGCACGCTCACACAGCTCACCCGCCCCCCGGTTTCGATGCCTCCCCGCGATCCCCTGGAACCGCGGGCTGAGTCTATATCAGCGGTTCCCGACCGATGTGGCCCACGCCACGGTTGAAAGGGTCCTAGAGCCGATCTCGGGACCCTGAGGACGGCCACGCCTCGCGGCGCCCCTGGTGGGTAGCCTTCTGCCCGAGCCCTCGTAGTCCAATGGATAAGACGACCGCCTCCTAAGCGGTAGATCCAGGTTCGACTCCTGGCGGGGGCATCGCTAAAGGTTGCGGATGACCTGGGCCTGGCGTTTGCGCCACCAGGCAGCGAGGTCGTGCTTGCTCATCGGAACCGCCTCGTCATCCTCACAGTCGTCGAGGTAGCCGAGCGAACGTATGAGGTGATGCAGCGGTTCGCTGACTGAGTCAAGCCCGTAGCGCTCGAGAAAGAGCGCTATCCCATCCTCGACGGAGACGCCACCGCGTTCGTCGATCTGCATCACGTCGTAATAGTCGCGGAGCTCGCCGCGCTCTGCGAGCACCTTGAGCTTCATCGCCATGATGTCGCGGAGGCTGGCCAATGGCACTCCGCCGACCTCTTTCGGCTTCTCGATCTGGTGCTGGGGCGCCTTCTCGTCGGCATGCAGGAACTCCACCTTCGCCTCACCGATCTGAACACGCAACGTGCCTGGCGCCCTCAGCGTGACCACCGCGCCAATGCTCTTCAGCTCGCGCTCCAGCGCACCCAGGTCAAGCGAGTCATCGTGATAGAAGAAGTCAAGGTCGCGGCTGACGCGGTGGTGCAGGTAGATTGCGACTGCGGTTCCACCGCCCAGATACACCTGTGCCGGCAGGTGGGGGACTATTCGCCGCCAAGCGCGCTCGACTGCTGGGGAGAGAGCATCCTGAACCTCCTTTGGGAGCCTGGGGCTGGGCTTCGCGGGCGTCCCGTTGGCTTGGTCTTGTCCTCCGCGGCGCACTATGTCTGGCCCTCCGCAGCAAGATTGCGAGCCAGCATCTTGGTGGCCGGGTCAAGGCCACGGGCATGCGCCGCTTGGAGCCAGTCTTCAGCATCGAGATTTCGGGCACCCCACGAGAGTCCAGCAGGGTCGAGCGTCCGCAGCAGGCGACGAGCGATATAAGGCCCGCCTCGGGCTACCTCCAGCTGTGTTGGACTGCTGTTCCAGAAGAGATGGTTAAGGCGAGCGGGCACGCGTTCATCCCGCTGGGCCTTGGGCGCCGTGACGCGGCGCAGGTACGGGACAAGCTCTCTCCATCGCGGGTGCTCGCGGTTGGCGTAGAGCATGAGCACGTGGCGTGGTGCTCCGGCAGCGATGACCTCTGGCCGTTGCCGGATGAGCCCCAGGTCGAGTAGAGATCGCACCGCTCGCGACGCCGATGTCGGAGAGATGCCCGCCCTGAGGGCCACGGCCCGGGCGGAGGGAATGCCCAGCGGAGAACGGAAGAGCGCCGCGAGTACGGCGACCTGAGGACGAGTGAGCCCGGCGAGATGCTTGTGGCGTCCCAGCTCCTCGCGCAAGCGCCGCACGGCGTCCGGATCGAACGCGAACCGCCCCCGTCCTGAGCGGGTATCCAGCCCCAAACGACGTGCAGCGCGAGCAATTCTGGGCACGCTGGTACCCAGCTCTTCGGCGACTGCTGAAGCGGAAAGCGCACTGTCCATATCGTTAAGTTTAGGGCAACGACGGGCAGGTCATGGCTGTATAGGCACCCCTGTAATCCACCATTGCACGCTAACGATCCCTCTAACCAACCCCAACCAACCGCGCCAGCCGCTCGCGAGACGCCTCGTCTCGGCGCATGCCATGCCTGTAGACGCGCAGCGTGAAGCCGGGGTCGGCGTGCCCGAGCTGTTCCATCACGCTGCCAGGGTCGACGCCGATCGCGATCAGGATCGAGGCGAAGGTGTGGCGCAGCTTGTGGGGGGTGAGGCCCTGCGGCAGCGGTACCTCGCCAGCCTGCACCAGATTGCGGTTGGCAAGCTGAACCACTGGGTCAAACGCGCGCCGGCGGATGTTGCCGTGGATCGCGCGGGAGCCACGAGCGCTGGCAAACACGAAGTCCTCAGGGCCTGCATCGGCTCGACGCGCCCTGCGCTCTTCGAGCTCAGCTTGCAGCGCGGGCAGCATATCGACGTGGCGGATCCCGGCGTCCGTCTTGGCCGCCTGTACAGCGATCCGCTTGCCGGCGAAGTCGAGATCGCGCCAGCGTAGCTCGATCAGCTCCCCCATGCGCAGACCCGCCAGCACGAGCGTGCTCAGCAGCGTGTGCCGGTAGACAGGGCCGCCGCGATGCTCGCGTCCGCCCTGCTCAGCGGCGCGTCTATCGAGCTCGGCGGCGGCGCTCAGCAGCGCCTCGATCTGCTCGGCGCGATCGAGCCAGATCGCAGGCGGGCGCGCGGCGCGCAGCTTCCTTCTGCGTCCTCTGGCTGGATTTCGCTCGATCAGGCCGTACTCCAGCGCGACCTCGAGGATCTGGGCTAGACGGGTGATCGTCTTGTTAATCGAGCTGGCTGACAGCTGACCGGTGGCCAGCAGGCTGTGTCTATAGCGGTCGACCTCTGCGATCGTGATCTGCGAGAGCGTGTGCTGGCCGAAAAAGGGCACCAGGTGGCAGCGCAGCTGCCAGGAATAGTCGAGCTGGGTCTTGGGGCGCCATTCGAGCTTGCTGGCCTCAAACCAATGCCACGCGAACTCGCCGAAGGTTTGCTCGGGCGCTGTGGGCTTGCTCCCTGTGAAGGGCACGCTCCTTTATCCGACCGGGGGCGTGCGCGCGGGACGTTCGCAGAGCTCAGCTGCGCCGGCGTGCTGCCTGCCGCCGGCTCGGCGAGTGCTCCGCGAATGCCTTCTGAGGCCCGAGGAAGGGGGCGAGGACCAGGTAGGTCGCGTAGCTGTGAGCTCGGGCTGGATGGCGGATGACACCGCGCACGGCGTAGGTGAAGACGGCAGCGTGAAGCGCGGAGGCGATCGCCTCCCGGGCCACGGGCGGAGGCCTGCGCGAGCGCGGCGCGCCGTCGAACAGCAGTTCCGCATAGGTGGCAAGGTGGGCGCGCACGCGCGCCGCGATCTGCGGTGAGGCGATCGGCGCATCGATCGCGGCCATGCGCGCAAAAGCGGGCTCGGAGAAGAAGAAGCCGAGCAGCGCCGCGAGCCCTTCTCGGACCGCTGCGTCCCAGCTGCTTGCGCCGTCAAGCGTCTGCTGCAGGATCGCGGTGCCTCGCAGATGCCCGAGCTCGTTGGCGACCAAGAAGGCGTCATCCTTGTCCTTGAAGTGTTCGTAGAAGGTGTTCAATGAAACGCCCGCGACCGCGACGATCTCATCCACCGTGAGCGCGACATACCCTTTGCTCGCACACAGGTTCGCGACGGCGTCGAGTATTCGCTCGCGCTGGCTATGGGCGGTGAAGCTCACGGAGACGCTGCGGCCGCCATCGCTCGGCCGCCGTGATGTCAGCGAGAGCGTGCCCGGGGCGCGGCCGCCGATCAGCGCACTCCAGCCGTGCGTCGACTGGGCAGTCTGATCGCTGTGCCCGTCAGCGCTTGCGATCACGGCTGGAGCGGGATGGTAGCTGCGAACCCAACGGGTCAGTTCGCTTACGAGATCTGCGGATTGCTCGAGCTGTCCCGTAAGGGCGCGCTGTTCGATGACCTGCAGCAAAGCGCTCGAGATCGGGCCCAGCAGCGGGATCGGCGGCGCGCTGGCTGAAGGCGAGAGCCCATCGCGAAGTTGCCCGCTGAGTGTGAGGATTAGCTGCTCGCGAGCGAGCAGGGCTTGCTGGCCGGCAGCGGCGATCTCGCTCACCTGCAGGCGCCATGCGCCCGGGTTCTCCGCCGCGGCTTCGCAGAGCGCCGTGACCGTCGCGCTCAGCTTGTTGCGCGGAGCCTCCCTGCTGTGCTTTGCAGCTTCGAGCCGGCCGAGGGTGTTCTCGGCAGCGACCTCGTATGCGGCCATCAGGCAGTCGCGCCGATCCTTGAAGTGGACGTAGAAGGTCTTGCGCGAGACACCGGCGCGCTCGATTACCTCAGAGACCGGCGTGGCGACGTAGCCGCGCTCGGCAACAGCCTCTGTCATAGCCGCGATCAGTCGCTCGCGCTGATTGCGGGCAACCTCGCTCGGCGTGAGGCCGTGAGGTCCGCGCGGAAGGCCGCGACATCCGCGGCTGCTGTTGGATGTCGACATCAGCGTCGCGACTCCAATCTGCTGCAATGCGGATCGAGTAAGGAAGTGTACATCAGGAAGCAGGCGCTCGTCAAAGTTCTGACCAGCCGGTGGTCATCAGATTGTTGAGCATCTACGTCCTGGCGAGAAGCCGGGCGCATAACACTCGTAAACATACACTGACTTTGTAACTGGGCGGCTGTGCCTAGCCGTTGTGTATGCCGATCATCCGGCGCGCTAGAGCCAGAGAAAACGGTCCGGCCCGCCGGCGTGGCCCGAGCGGGGTGCTCGCCGAGTCGCGGCGTCGGCGGGTTGAGCGTGGTCGTCCCTGATTCCGCCAGAGAGGCGGATGGCAGCCGCGACTGCGATCTCCTCAGGCTGCGAGGGAGCCTTGAGCTCCGCTATCGAGATCGACTATTACGTTTCTTGGCGGCAGACGCCTTGTGTGAGTTGCCGTTCGATGTCGGCTCGCCGGCGGCGCTAATGATCTCCGCGGCGGCTTCGCCGCCGATGAAGGGCGCAAGCGCTATGAAGGTTCCCTCCGGTACCAGATCCGCAAGCTCGCGCGCGCGTTCTTTGGCGACGTGGGCGAAGCAAAGCTCATGCAGCGCAGCAACGACCGCCTGCGCGGATATCGCCGGCGGCGGGTGCTCGGCGTCGGCCTCCTCGAAGCCTTCGGCAAACATGGGCACGTAGTTGGCTATGCCCTGCAGCAGCAGCGCCGCAGCGCGCTCGCTTGCGCTCGGCGCGTCGACCAGCGCGCAGTGGGCGAAGGCAGGCTCGGCCGCAAAGAAGCCGAAGAGAGCCTGCAGGCCGGCATGGATTGCGTTGGGCCAGTCCTGCTGGGAGTCGAAAGCTCGCTCGAAGGCCACCAGGGAGCGGCGGTGCCCGACCTCGTAGGCGACCAGGAACGCATCTTCCTTGCCGGAGAAATGCTCGTAGAAAGCCTGCACTGAGACGGCCGCCTCCTGCACGATCTCGGGGATCGTCAGGTCGGCGTAGCCCTTCGCGGCGGCGAGGTTTGCGACGGCGTCGAGGATCCGCTCGCGCTGACTATGGACCACGAAGCTACGTGAGATCGGGTTCTCGCCGCGAGGCAGCCCGCGTCGCGCGTTGGACCGTGAGCTGAGCGCAAGGCTGCCTGGCGCGCGCCCGCCGAAGAGCAGCGGGCTCGGCGCGCCTGTCTCATGGCTGGGCAGGGGCCGCGCGGGGGGAGGGTGATCGACGTAGGCGCTTGCCCAGGAGATCAGCTGCGGAACCAAATCCATCAGCTGGCGCCGCCGCGGGGCGCGCGGCTTGACACCGGCTGGCAGCAGGACCTGCAGCACCCTGACTAGACCGCCGAAGATTGCCGTGGCTAGCTCCGGGCTCAGCTGCGCTGCCGCGGGGTCGTCGTCGCGCAGCGTACGCGCGAACAACGCCGACCAGTTTCTGATCGTGCGCTCGCGCAGCTCGGGGCCACCGGGCCGCACGACCGCGGGCTCGAGCATGACGGCGCGAAGCGCGCCAGGCTGATCGATCGCGCGCTCAAAGAGCGCGCTCATCAGCGCGAGCGAGCGAGACTCTCCCTCCGGCGTGGCCTGCACGGCCTCCTCTGCCTGCGCCAGCCACTGCGAGCCCACAGTCTCTGCGACCCACATAAAGCAGCCCCGGCGATCCTCGAAGTGTTCATAAAAGGTCTTGCGCGACATCCCGATCAGCGTGATCACATCCGAGACGGTGCTGGTCTCATAGCCCTGCTTGGAGACGAGCTTGAGCATTGCGGCGCAGATCCGCGACCGGGGGTCGCCACCGCTCTTGGCGCCGCGGGCGCCTGGACGGTTGGCAGTACGTGGCTTCGATGTTCCGGCCGGCATGCCTGAATTGTTACGTGTGAAGCCCCGGCATGCGTACCGTAACCACTACTTTGCTTGCTTCCGTTAGCCCGCCGAGGATCAGAATGTTAGGTTGATGACAAAAGATCACGTTGCCTGCCGCGATCTAGCGCATGTGGCGTCTGTCGGTCTGAGCTTGTCTGCGCTGCTGGCTCTGAGCTGATCGTCTCCGACTTTGCTCATGTTGCCCGCCGCAGGTGGGATCGGTGCGAAACCGTTTAGTCGTGCTCTTGCTCCTCGTCCTGCGCGTAGAGCGACTCCCGTGCAAGCTCGCGACCGCGGCCGTCGAAGAGCGCGATCTTGAGCAGATCCGATCCGTAGTCGTCGGGGGCGATCAGCGTGAAGCGCTCCTGATCGAGATCGCACTGGTCAACCACGACCCCACCGAGCTCGGCTGTCGCGATGCGGCCGCCTGGCGTAAGCGCCCGTCCCCAGACGAGCGTCATCTGCGCCTGGCGGCCGCTATGCCCGCGCCATGAGCCGATCACCTCGTCGCAGACGTCAAGCTTCCAGTCGGGATTGCGCTCGGCGGTCTCCTCGGTGTAGTCGGCGAGCGCCGCAAAGCGCTCCGGCTCGCCGCCCTCCTGCTCTGTGGGGGTGAAGCGCACGTAGCCAAAGAGCTCGTGCTCGCGGTCAGTGAGCGCGCTTGCAGGCACGTATGTGAGCCCGTTCCAGGTCCTGTCCGGGTACCAGGCGATATCTCCGGGTGCTCCCACTTCGCTCTCGCCGTCGGTGGCTTGCGCGCACGCGGCCAGAAACTCCTCGGCCAGCCTGTCGGCCCAGCGCCCGTATGGCAATCCCTCCTGCGGCGGCTCGGCCACGAAGCGGGGGATGAAGCGGTCGTTGGGCGGCATCGGCGCTGGAGTCTATGTCTCCAGCAGGAGAGTGACCGGCCCGTCGTTTAGGAGCTCGACCTCCATGTGCGCGCCGAAGGTCCCCATCGCCGCCTCGGTGCGCTCGCAGAAGCGGCGGTAGAGCGGCTCTGCGTGCTCAGGGGAGGCCGCGCCGATGAAGCTCGGGCGGTTGCCCTTGCCGGCATCTCCGTAGAGCGTGAATTGGCTGACGCAGAGGATCTGGCGATCGCCAAGCGGCTCGTTCATGCGGCCCTGCCCGTCCGCGAAGATGCGCAGCGCGAGCACCTTCGCGGCGAGCTTGTCGACCTGTGCCTCGGTGTCCTGCGGAGCGATCCCGAGCAGCACGAGCAGTCCAGGGCCGATCGCCGAGATCTGCTTCCCGTCGACTCGCACCGCCGCTCGGCTGACGCGCTGGACCAGAGCCCTCATCTGCTCGGCACTCTATGGCCAACAGAACGCGCCCTAGTGTGTATAATGTGCGCATGGCAAGGGTCAATGTTTACCTTCCTGATGAGCTGGCCAGACAGGCCAAGGCGGCCGGCTTGAACATCTCTCATGTCACTCAGGACGCCGTGAGCGGTGTGCTTGCACGTCGCGAGACGGATCGCTGGTTGCACGAGTTGGATGGTCTGCCGAGAACGCAGGTGGCCCACCAGCGTGTGATCGAGGCGATTGACGAGGCGCGTGCCGAGATCGGCGGCTGAGCCGTCCACCGAGGCACTCGTGCTCGATGCCTCCGCAGTGGTGGAAGCGCTGCTCGGCACCGAAATCGGCATCCGAGTCCGCGAGCGCATGCGTGGGCATCGCCTGCACGCTCCGGCTCATCTCGATGCTGAGGTGCTCTCTGTGATCGGGCGCATCCAGCGTGCCGGCGAAGTACAGGAGGAGACGGTCGAGAGAGCGCTGAGCCGGCTCGCCGCGGCCCCGATCCAGAGGCATCCCCTGCCAAGCCTGCTGGCAGGTGCATGGGCGCGACGCGATCGTCTGCGCCTCGTAGACGCGCTATACGTCGAGCTTGCCAGCGGCCTCGCTCCGGCTCTGCTGCTCACCACCGACGCACGACTTGCTCGCAGCCACCCCGGTGCCGAGCTCGTGCTCGCAGACTCGTAGCGGCTGCTGCGAGCTCACTCATCCCGCAATAGCCGTGCGGCGTCCTCCGGCGCGACGATATTCACGCTCAGCCCGGTCGATAGCTCCAGGCCCGCGAGGTGTGTCAGGCGCGGCACCACGTCGATGCGCCAGCAGAAGTGCTCCGCTCCCCGCGGCGCCGTCCTGACCCACATGTTCAGCGGGGGACTGGAGCCCAGGTGGCGCGCCAGCCGCGTGAGCCCGTCGTGTAGGAGCTTTGCGCCCAGCGGGCCGTCTTCCTCAAAGCGCGGGCGCGGACGGCGCGGGATGAGCATCAGCTGGAAGGGCAGCTTGGAGGCGTAGGGGGCGATCAGGACCGCCTCCTGGTCGATCGCGACGATCCGCTCCTTGCGCCTGACCTCCTCCTGGAGCAGGTCGCCGAGCAGGTTCTGGCCCATCGCACGGTCGGCGTAAGCGCCGAAACGCTCGCGCTCACGAGCCACATTTGCAGGCACGAACGGCAGCGCGTAGAGCTGGGCATGGGTGTGTGGCAGGGAGGCGCCGGCCTCGCGGCGCTCGTTGACGATCAGCTGCACGTAGGCGGCGTCCTTGGCGTGCAGCCGCATCCGCTCCCGCCATGCCTCCATCGCCAACTGCACCTGCTCGGCGCTTAGCTGCGCAAGGCTCAGCACCGGTGTCGGCGCGTTGACGATCACCTCGTGTGCGCCGGCGGCTGGCAGGCTGCTGAAAAGCTCGGCGGCCGCAGGGGCGACCCTGCCGGTGTGGCGCTGGCCGGGTTCCTGCGCAAGGCCGACAGCCGGCGCTCCCTGTGGCGTCAGCGCCGGGTAGAGGTTTGGCACGACTCGCACGCTCCAGCCATGGGAGTCGGGAACGGACTGCGGGGATCGCAGCGCGAAGAGCTCGGGCGGCGTTTGCTGCTCGTGTCCCTCGGCGAAGGGGTCGGACTCAGAATCGATCGGCTGCGGCGGCGTGCAGCCGGGGGCGCCTCCGGGGCGCCTGGAACGCTCGCCGGCGACGATTACACGGTCGCCGCTGAGCGGGTCGATGCGGATCTCAGGCAATCCTGATGGCTCCTCTTTGAGGGGGCGGGCGGGGAGCTGAAGATTCGCAGAGAGACAGGCGCTCTCCCCTGCCGCCTCGACCTGCTATATCCTGGGGCTAGCTCGCAGACGTGATGCGTCCGCATCCGGTGAGCATGCCGGTGGGAGCCGGCGTTCCGAGTCCAG
Source organism: uncultured Actinomycetota bacterium (assembly GCA_963805565.1). Classification (GTDB taxonomy): domain Bacteria; phylum Actinomycetota; class Thermoleophilia; order Solirubrobacterales; family Solirubrobacteraceae; genus Palsa-744. The sequence continues at coordinate 1,274,802 of CAWDUK010000001.1, forward strand.
CCGAACCCTGCTTCCTTCGGCGACTCCATCTCGAAGCCTTAGAGCCATCCATGGCCGAGTCCACGTCAGTGGCCCTTGCGGCCGCGCCCATTCCAAGCACCGCTGAGATAAAGCGCGCACAGAAGCTCGTGCGCGAGGACTTCGTGCACGAGGGCGAGGATCCCGCCGTCGCGCTGGCCCCCGGCACGCCACGGCGCAGGGCGCTGGACGGTGCGCTGGCGGAGCTCGAGCAGGGCGCCAAGCACCCATCCACCAAATGGCGGCGGCGCTACTCGCTGATGCTGGGGCTGGAACGGCTGCTCTCCCAGGAGGAGCCGAAGCTAGCCGACGGGACTGTCCTCTCCGCACACCAGGTCGACGCGCTCTCTGGCACGCTGACGGCGCTGCTGGCCGAGGCGCAGCGCGCTATCGACGCGCAGGGCAACGGCAGCCGGGCGCTGGCTGAGGAGGCCGCGGAGCTGATCTCTGTCGCCGACACCGTCCCGGGTCCGATGAACGGCGCAGGCATTGAGTCCAAGGCCGTGGATGAGGAGCCGGAAGACGACGAGGAGGATGAAGAGGAGGACGACGAGGAGCCCGCGGTCGACCTCGACGAGGACGAAGATGACGAGGACGAAGACGAAGAAGAGGAAGAGGAAGAGGAGCCCGAGGACGTCTCTGCCGACGCCGAGGAGGAGCCGCAGGATTGGGTCGAGGAGGACGAGGAGGAGATCGTCGCCGAGCAGCCCGAGGACCCCAACGCGGCCAAGCGCTTCTGGTTCGAGCACGCGACCGGCGCCGGCAAGACCGTGGCCGCGCTTGGCTTCGTGGAGGCTTCACAGACCGGCGGCATCCTGATCCTCACCCACCGCCGCAACCTCGTCGACCAGTTCATCGGCGAGCTCAAAGACCGGGGCTACTCCAAGCGGATCTCGCGGCCGCTTTACGTCGGTGAGGACTCCACCAAGGGCCCGGTGACCGTCGAGACCTACCAGTGGTTCGTGCGCAACGCGGGCCGCATCTCCTCCGCCTACACGATCGTGATCTGCGACGAGGCGCACACCGCCCTGGGCGATAAGACGAGCGCCGCGATTAGGGAGTGGACGGGGCCGATCTTCATCGGCATGACCGCGACCGGTGCGCTGATCGCCCGCCACGTCACCGATCTCTTCCCCACCCAGACATCCCGCTTCGACCTCGCGCAGGCGGCGCGGCGCGGCGTGATCTCGCCGCTGCGGTGCATGCGGATCCCGCCGGGCGTGGGCGTGCGCACGATCGCGAAGGTGCCGCTGCGGCGCGGCGAGGTGGACACCGAGTTCGACCAGGAGGAGCTGGCGCAGCTGCTCGACCAGCAGCCCTTCAACCTGGCTACAGCCGACCTCTACAAGACCCGCTTCAACAACGTGCCGGGCGTCGTCTACGCCGCCGGCGTCAAACACGCCTACAACCTGGCCGAGGCCTTCAGGGCCGAAGGCATCAAGGCTAAGGCGGTCTCCGGCGAGACGCCCAAGCGCGAGCTGGCCTCGATCCTCGCCCGGTATGAGAACGGCGAGGTCGACGTCCTGATCAACGCGCAGCTGCTGGCCGAGGGATGGAACAGCCCGCGCGCGACGCTCTGCATGCACCTGGCGCCGACCGCCTCCAAGCGCATCTATCAGCAGCGCGTCGGGCCGCGTCACACGCCGCCACCCGGGCAAGGAGGCCGGGATCGTGGTCGACTTCGTGCACCCGGCCACCAAGCACGACGACCCGGTCGTCACGCTGCACTCGCTGCTCGACCGCGACGTCTACCGCGGCGGCGCGATCGTCGTCGGGCCGGTGCGCCGCGGCCGGGGCCGGCGGATGCGGGTCGAGCGCCGTGTGCTGCCGGTCATGCGCCGATGCGGAGCGGCGCGCCGAGGTCTTCGAGCGCGAGCTCTGGCGGATCGCGGTCGAGAACCTCGACTGCGGCGAGCAGCACGTGTGGGCGGCGCTGGCGGGCGCGCGCGTGGCGCCCGGCGGCTGGCGCAAGGCGCGCAAGGCGATGCTGCACTTCGACAAGCCGGCGAGCTGAAGAGCCGGTTCCTGATCACCGCGGTGCAGCGCAACAGGAACGCCCAGCTGCGGCTGCGAGCGCTGAGGAGTGGCCACGCTGCGCAACGCCGACGCCTTCGACACCGCTGTGGACATCATCGGCGGCTGGCCACGCGACGAGCGCCGCGAGGGCGTGAAGGTGCATGCTGCGGCGCTGGCCGAGCGGCGGATCGGCCGCCGCGACCAGGCCAACGCCTGGATCTGGCGGATGGCCGAGTACACGCGCGAGGTCCACGAGGAGTACGCCGTGCAGCGCTGGCCGGAGACCAAGCGGCTGCTGGGACTGCTCGTCAACTCCTCCGGTGCCGCGCACGCCCGCAACGCGCGCCGGCTCGTGCAGGCTTCCCGCAAGGAGGACCGGCGCCTGGCTGCCGCGCTGCTGGCCGCGGCGCTCGCGCACACGCCCGAGGCCGAGGAGGTGCTGCGCGGGGCGCGCACGCGCATGTCGCGCAAGCCGCAGGCGCTTGCACGCGAGCTGCTGCGCAATTTCCCCAAGCGGCGCGGCAAGGGGGCGCGGCGCAAACGGCGCCGGATCGAGGACGGCGCGCAGGGCAGGGGCGCCGCGGGCCAGGTCGCGGTGCAGGCAACCGTGGGACAGGCACCCACAGAGCATGGAGGCGAGTCGGATGGCGCGCCGTCGCGTGAGTCTGTGGCCGACGGTCTGGAGGCCGAAGTTGCGAGCGTGAACGGCGCAGAAGAGGCGCGCGAGACGGTCCGGGAGAAGCCCAGGTCTGCCAGGCGGACGCGGAAGGTCAATGTGGGCTCGGCCGCCGGCGAGGCGGTCGCGGAGCAGGTCGCAGGGGAGCCTGCGGAGAAGGGGGAGGCACAGCCGGCAACGCCCCGCAGGCGCACGAGCGCCAGGAAGCCCGCGACGAGCGAGGGCGCGAGCGAGAAGACAGCTCCCGCCAAGACGCGGTCGAGGGCAAGGGCCGTCAAGGCGGCTGCATCCGCGAATGGAGAGGTCGAAGATGCGCAGGCGGCCGCGGATGCAGCCAAGCCGGCGCGGCGGCGGACAGCCAAACCGCGGACGAAGGCTGTCAAGCCGAGCGCCGCAGGCGCAGAGAACGGCTCCGATTCCTCAGCGGATCCGGACGCGCTCGAGACTGTCTAGCCGCGGCGCTCCGACACGCGTGCTGGGTTCGCCGGCGTGACCTCTCCCGAATCGAGCTCCACAGTCGACCCATCCTGCGTTCTGAGTAGCAATCCGCCGCGATCGCTGACTCCTTCGGCGTGTCCCACGCCGTGCTGCCAGGCGACCTGGCTGCCGATCAGCGCGTCGCGGCTGCGCCAGGCGGCGAGGGTCTGCGCTACAGGGGCGGCCAGGCGTTCTTCCAACGCCTGCAGCAGAGCAGCCAGCGTTGGCTCGATCTCATCTGAAGGCTTGCCCAGCGTGGCCGCGGTGCCTCGGACCTCCTGGGGCAGGCCTGCGAGATCCACCGCCACGTTTACGCCGATGCCGAGCACGAGCCAGCGCTCCTGGGGGCGCCCCTCGATCAGGATGCCGGCCAGCTTGGCAAGATCTGCATAGTTGCCCGATGTCACCGATCCGCCCCCGGTGGCGCGTGTCGGTGCGTCGGTGGCTCCTCTTCGGAGCACCACGTCATTTGGCCACTTCACAAGCGCCTGTGGGCCGACGATGTCGCACACCGCCACTGCGGCTGCGAGCGGCAGCAACGCGGGCTCCCGCTCCGACGCGCTCCAGCGCAGTAGCAGGGACATCAACAGCGCGCTGCGTGGCGTAGCCGCCCACCTGCGGCCGTGGCGCCCGCGGCCTGTCGTCTGCTCCTCCGCGGTCACGAGCGTTCCGTGTGGAGCGCCACGCTGCGCCAGCTCGCGTGCGCGGTCGTTGGTTGAGTCGGTCCTGCGCAGGTGGACGCGGGGATGGCCCAGCCGGTTGCGGGGGCCGGGTGTCCAGTGCTCGGTGCTGGCTGGCAGCGTGCATCTCATCGCGGCCGCACCTCGACGGTGTCGCCGTGGCAGAGGCCGAGCGTTTGCGCGGCCGAGCCTTCGTTGACCGCGAGCGCAACCATCTCGCGTGCATCCAGGTAGAGCAGCAGGGCACCCGGAGGCACGTCGGCGAAGGTACGGGCGTGGATCGCTGCACCGAGCTGCCCATGCGCCTCGATCTGCACCTCTGATGCCAGTCGCAGGCCGATCGACTCCAGCTGCTCTGCGGTGCCGTCCAGCGCGACGTTTCCGAAGTGGTCGACGTTCACCACGTGCGCGTGCAGAGTCCCACCCAAGGTTCGGGCCGCTGGCAGCAGGAGACCCTTCAACACGGTGGGATCGAGAGGCTCTCCGACCGACTCCGGCTGGGCGCCGTCCGCGAGCGCGGCAGCGACCGGGGCGAAGAGGTCCCGGCCGTGGAAGGTATCGGACACCGGTAGCAGCCGCTCAGGCGAGGCGCCGAGATCAAACGCCTCGCTGACGCCGCCCAACACGCCTGCGGCAGGAGCCAGCAGCCCGTTGTCGGGGCCCACGAGCCAGCGCTCCTCGTGTCGGGTCCGTAGTGCCACTGCCCTGCGTGCCATTGCGCCGCCTGCGCCCACGCCGGGGTCCACGACCGCGAGGTGCACGCCGGCCGGCATGAAGCGCACACTGTCGCGCAGCGTGCGGGCGCCGACCAGCACGTCCTGGGGTGGGATCTCGTGAGTGATGTCGATCACGCGCGCCCGCGGGCAGCGCCGGGCGATCACGCCGTGGCAGATGCCGACGAACTCATCCTGCAGGCCGTAGTCGGAGAGGAAGCTGATGAACGGGTTGCCATCGCTCACGCGATGCACGGTACGCGGTTCAGTGGTGGCGCGGGAGGACGACGGCCTCCGCCAGCAGGGCGTCGATCAGGCCGTCGACATCGTGCTGGTCTGCCTCCACGTGCGGAGGCAGACCATGCTCGCGCAGTGTCCGACTCGTGACTGGGCCGATCGAGATGACCCGCGTAGACGCGGACAGCAGGGGGGTGCCGTCCGCGATCACACCACTGCGTTGCACCGACTCCAGGAAGAAGCGCACCGTCGATGACGAGGTGAAGGTGATGTAGTCGGCGCTCCTCGCGGCGCTCAGCGCCGGTTGCGAAAGCGGTTCTGCGACGGTCTCATACAACGCCAGCACGTCGACCTCCGCGCCCTGAGCTCGCAGTGCGTCCGGCAGCACGTCGCGGGCCTCCGCGGCGCGGGCGATCAGAGCCCTGCCGATTTTCATCTCGCGAAGCGACTCTGCGAGCGACTCGGCCACGAACCGCGGTGGCACGACGTCGGGTGTGATGCCGTGTGCGGCAAGCGCCGCGGCGGTGCCAGGGCCGATCGCGGCGATCTGTGCCCGGGCGAGCGACCGCGCGTCGCGCCCACCCGCCGCCAGCCGCTCGAAGAGCAACTCTGCGCCGTTGGGGCTGGTCAGGCAGATGAGGTCGTAGGGGGCAGGATCGAGCGGCGGGCCGGGCAGCGGTGCGATCCTGATCGCGGGTGCCTGGATCACCTCGGCGCCAAGCTCGGTCAGGCGCTGGGCGAGCCCGCTCGCCTGCGTGCGCGCTCGGGTGACAGCGATGGTGATGCCGCCAAGCGGCAGGGCCTCGCGCCAGGCCAGCTGTTCGCTGAGCGCCGCGACCTCCCCGACGAGCGTGATTGCCGGCGCTTTGATTTGCTCGCGCTCGACGCGTTCTGCGATGTCCGAAAGGGTGCCGGTGACGACACGCTGCTGGGGGAGCGTCCCGCGTTCGATCACCGCGACCGGCTGCTGGGCGGTACGGCCTGCGGCGATCAGGCCCGCCGTAATCTGCGGTAGCGAGGCGATCCCCATGTAGAAGACGAGCGTGCCTGGGAAGGCGGCGAGCGCCGGCCAGTCGAGCTCGGTCTGTTTTTCTGTCGCCCCAGTGATCAGTGCGACCGCGGTCGAGAGCCCGCGATGGGTGACGGGGATGCCTGCGTAGGCGGGGGCGGCGACGCCGGCGGTCACGCCCGGGACGATCTCGAACGGGATGCCAAGCCCGCGCAGCGCAAGGGCCTCCTCGCCACCGCGGCCGAAAACGAACGGGTCGCCGCCCTTCAGGCGCAGCACGCTGCGGCCCTGCTTGGCGCGATCGATCATCAACGCCTGCGTCTGATCCTGCGGCACAGAGGGGCCGCCGCCCTGCTTGCCGACGAACAGCAGCTCGGCGTCGGGCCTTGCACCATCAAGGGCACTGGACGGGATCAGGCGGTCGTAGAGGATCACGTCTGCCGTGGCGATCAGCTCCAGCGCTCTGGCCGTCAGCAGCCCGGGGTCGCCGGGGCCGGCCCCGACCAGGTACACGCGGCCCGGCTGTTGCGTGGCGTCGCTCACGGCGCCGTTGCCTCCGCCTGGGCGAGCATCTCCTTCGCGCCGACCGAGATCATCCGCCCGGCGAGCGCCTGCGCCAGCTGCACTGGGTCCTCGCCCTCCAGCTCGTCTGCGATCCAGGCCGAGCCATCCGGCAGGCCCACCCATCCGCGCAGCCGCAGCATGTCCGCGCCATCTGGAGTGCACCATGCGCCCAGCGGGGTGTTGCAGCTGGCCTGCAACGTCCGTGCAAGCTCACGCTCGGCCTGCAGGCAGGGCAACGCGGTGGTGTCGGTGATCGCCTCGGCGGCTGCAGCGGCGCGCTGATCATCGGCGCGTCCCTCGAGTGCAAGCGCTCCCTGGCCTGGAGAGGGCACGAAAGTCTCAGGGTCCAGCAGGGCGCCGATCTCCTGCTCACGCTGCAGGCGCTCCAGGCCTGCGCGGGCGAGCACGATCGCGTCGAAGTGACTGGAGAGCTTGGCCAGCCGCGTGTCGACATTGCCGTTGAGTTCGCGGACCTGGAGGTCCGGGCGCGCGGCCAAGAGCTGTGCGGCACGTCTCACGCTGCTCGTGCCGACCGTTGCGCCTGCGGGCAGCTCAGTGAGGCTGCCTGCGCCGCAGATCACATCTTCCACGGGGGCTCGCTCTGGCACGCCGAGCAGAGCGAGCCCAGAGGCAAGCTCGCCCGGGACATCCTTGGCCGAGTGCACCGCGAGGTCGATCTCGCCCTCCAGCAGCGCCTGCTCGATCCTGTCCACCCAGCGCGACTTGTCGCCGCCGGCACCTGAGCGCTCGTCGCCGCTCGTCCTGATCACCACGACCTCTGCTCCCCCAAGCAGCTTCGCGACGTGATCTGCCTGGACGCGCGCGAGGCTGCTCCCGCGCGAGCCGATCCTCATCCGCGTTTGCGACCTGAACGCAGCGGCCGCACTTCCGCCAGTGTCGAGGACGGCTGATCCTCCGCCGCGGACGGTGCCTCCTGGGCGTCGTCGAGGCCGAACAGCTCCCTGACCAGTTGCAGGCCGGCGTGGCTGCGGCGCTCTGAGAGGCTGCGCAGCCTCAGCGTGGGCTCGTGCAGCAGCCGGTTGGCAACCGCTTTGGCGATCGCCTCCACGCGCGCGAGATCCCGCTGCGATGCGCTCTCCCAGCGGCCGGAGTTCTCGGCCAGGATCTGGGCGACGAGGCTGTCGGCCTGCTCGTGCAGCGCGCTTACGGTCGGCAGCGCGTCCTGGTGGCCCAGCCAGCGCGCGAAGCGCCTGATCTCCTCCTCGACTATCTCTTCCGCTTGCGGAAGGATCTCTGCGCGCGCGCCCAGATTGCGCGCGATCACCGCCTGCAGGTCGTCGATGTCGTAGAGGATCACGCCGTCGATCTGCGCGCAGCGCGGGTCCACGTCGCGCGGCACGGCGATGTCGATCAAAAGCAGCGGCCGCCCTGTGCGACCGGTCATCACCTGCGAGAGCTCCTCCTCCCCCACGATCGGGTGCGGCGAGGAGGTGGAGGAGACGACGATGTCGGCCTTTGCCAGCTGCTCGGGCAGCCGGTCCAGACCGACCACCGAGCCGCCGAAGCGGTTGGCGATGCCAAGCGCGCGGTCGGCGTGGCGGTTGGCCACGAACACGGTGCCCGCGCCCTGGTCGGCCAGCGCCTGGGCGGTCAGCTCGCTGGTCTCGCCGGCGCCGATGATCACCACGTGGCGCTCCTGCAGAGCTCCCAGCACGCCGGTCGCCAGGTCGACTGCGACCGAGGGGACGCTCACGCGGCGCTCGCCGATCTTCGTTTCCGAGCGCACTCGCTTGCCGGTTGTAAGCGCCGCGGCGAAGAGCCTGTTTGTCAATGGGCCGGCTGTGCCTGCCTGGCTTGCCAGCTCGTGTGCGCGGCGGATCTGGCCCTGGATCTCGGCCTCGCCGATCACCATTGACTCAAGACCCGAGGCGACCCGGTAGAGCTGGCGGGCGGCATCGCAGTTGCGCGGGGAGTAGATCGCGTCGGCCAGCTCCGTGGGACGGATGCCGGCGCGCTCGCAGAGCAGGCAGAGCACCTCCGCCTCCGCCTTGACCGGATCGCCGACGACGAGGTAGATCTCGGTGCGGTTGCAGGTGCAGATCAGCACCGCCTCGTGCACGTGCTCGCTGCCGATCGCCTGCCTTGCGAAGTCGGTGGCGTGCGCCTCGGTGAAGGCCAGCCGTTCGCGCAGCGCCACCGGCGCGGTCTTGTGCGAGACGCCCAATGCGAGCAGCTCGGAGGTCACGACGCCTCCTCGCGCGCGTCTGCGCTCTCCAGCAGGTCGGCCAGCTCGCGCTCGACGCGGCGGACACGCACCGACATGATCGCCACGTAGATCAGCACGATCAGGAACACGGCGATGTATGCGGCGGCGACGTAGCCGACGGCTTCTTTGAGCGGCATCAGGGGGCCTGCCTTCCGATCATCGGCGTGGTCAGCGCCGGCTCTCCCAAGGGCGCGCTGGAAGATCCGGAGCTCGCGCCGAGCTCAGGCTCGGCGCTGCGGCGCCTGGCCGGAATCTCTTCGCCGGAGAGCTTGCGGCGCAGGGCCTTGAGCTGCCAGCGGGCGTGCTTGGCGGTCATCTCAAAGCGCCAGAGCGTTATGTACAGCAGCGCGAAGGCGATCAGCGAGATCAGGAACGTGAAGGCCATCGGCCCCGGCAGTTTGGAGCTGCCCAGCACGCGCGGGTGCAGGTAGGCGGTGGAGAGCCGCACCGCGATGAAGTTCAGCGGCACGAACGCGCCGGCGGTGATCGCGAACACCGAGGCATAGCGGGCCTGGCGCTCAGGGTCCTCGATCGAGAAGCGCAGTGGCTGGTAGGTGGCGTAGAGCAGGATCACGATCAGGAAGGAGACGAGCGTCGGCTCGCTCCAGACCCACCAGTGCCCCCAGGAGCCCTTTGCCCAGATCGAGCCGCAGATCAGCACGCCGATGCCGAAGATCAGGCTCATGTGGATCGCCACGTATGAGCGCAGATCCCAGCGCGGGTCGCGCGTGCGCAGATGCATGATCGCCATCGCCCCGGCTGCCACGAAGCCGGCCAGGCAGACGATCGCCAGTGGCACGTGCAGGTAGAAGATCCGCTGCAGGAAGCCTTCGGTGGCTTCTTCGGGCGCGTAGAAGAACGCGAGTCCAAGGGCCAGACCGATCATCACCACCGTGACGATGGCCAGGGTGCGCAAGCTGCCGCCGTAGAGCGTTGGCCTGCGATCTGGCTGGCGGCTCCGCTCATCCCGGCGCCGCCGCATCTCAGTGGAGCCGGCGCTCTGCCGGCTGCTCGTACTCACTAATCCTCCAGGAGGAAGTCGAACACTGCATAGGCGATCAGCCCGAACACAAGATCATAGAGGCCGATCAGCAACAGCCATCGTAGACCGGGAGCCCCGCCCACCCCGCCGTGGTGGCCGCTTGAGAGCAGCGGCGAGCATGCGCGCGAGCCGCCGATCGCGATCGGGACCAGCAGCGGCAGCGCGATCAACGGGCCGATCAGGTCCCGCGCTCGCGTTCTGACTGCAAGTGCGGCCACGAACGTGCCGATCACCGCGAGGCCGAGATCCACCAGCGCCAGCACCCCGATCAGATCGGGCAGCGCGTTTGCCAGCGAGGAGCCGAGCAGCAGCAGCGCGAAAGCCGGCACCGCAACGATCTCCAGCACGACCAGGTAGATGCCAAGTGCACAGACCTTGGCGATCAGCAGCGCCGAGCGGTCCACGGGGGCAAGCAGCAGCGCGTCGAAGCCGCCCTGCTCCTCGTCTGCCACGAACAGCCGGTTGATCCCGAGCATGCCGGCAAAAAGCAGCGTGACCAGCAGGATGCCCGCCGCCAGGTCGCCTTCGACCGAATTGCGGTTCAGCGCGAAGTGGAAGACCACGAACGTGCTCAGCGAGAACAGCGCCATGCCCGGCACCGACTCCAGCGTGCGCAGCTCGACCAGCAGCTCCTTGCGCAGCAGGGCGAGCACGACTGCTCTCAGGCGCGGAGGATGCCTGGGCTGGGCGGCAGGAGCCTCGGTGCCCTGCCGTTGAGCGGCCTGGACACTCATCGATATAGCTCCATCAGCTCCTCCTGATGCACCTGCTCGGCGGGTGCGATCAGAGCCATGCGCCCACCACGCAGGCCGAGTACCACGTCGGCCTCGGCGATCGCGCTGCGCGGGTCGTGGCTGACGATCACGCGGGTGCGGGGTCGATCGGGGTCGGTTCCACGGCCGATCAGCGGCTCGACCAGCTCGGCAGCGGCCGGGTCGAGGTTCGCGCGCGGCTCATCGAGCAGCAGCAGCTCCGGATCGTGCAGCACTGTCCTTGCGACTGCCACGCGCTGGACCATGCCACGCGAGAGGGTCCGCACGGGCTCCTCCGCACGCCTGCTCATCCCCACCGCATCGAGCACCTCCTGCACTCGCTGCGCGCCCACGCCGTGCAGGCGCGCGTGGAAGGTGAGGTTCTCGCGTGCCGTCAGCTCCCGGTAGAGCAGCGGCTCGTGCGTGAGCAGCCCGATCCGGCCGCGGACCGCCCACGCCTGATCGGGCAGGCTCACCCCCAGCACCTGCACGCCGCCTTCGTGCGGGCGAAGCAGCGTCGCCAGCAGCCGCAGCAGCGTGGTCTTGCCGGCGCCGTTTGCGCCCAGCACACCGAGCGTCTGCCCCTGCATGAGCTCCAGCGAGACACCTGCGAGCGCCTCGCGTTCGCCGTAGCGGCGGACGACCCGGTCGAGCTTCAGTGCCAGCACGCTAGTGGACCACTTAAGCGCGGGACAGGCGCGACTCCTGCGCCTCCTGCGCGGCGGCGATCAGCTCCCGCACGCGCGCTGTCTCGCCGGCTGCCAGCAGCTGCACCGGATCGGGGTCGCCGCCCACGATCCCCTCGAAGAAGTCTCTGCGCTCCTGGTAGGTGGGCAACGTCGCCTTCGCCCATCCGCGCACGTCGTTGAGCATCACCGCCAGCTGCGCATAGTGCTCACCGAACATCTGCGAGATCTCCCGCTTCATGCGCTTGGCCAGCGCGGGCGAGGCTCCTGCTGTGGAAATCGCGATCGCCAGCGGGCCGGTGCGCACGATCGCCGGCAGAATGAAGTTGCACAGCGGTGGCACATCGACGACGTTGACGAGCATCGCCCGGCGCTCGGCGTCATCGTAGACGGCGATGTTGACGTCGGTGTCGTCCGTGGCCGCAATCGCCAGGAAGACGCCCTCCAGGTCCGTGGGGCCCTGGTAGGCGCGCTGCTCCCAGGAGATAGAGCCCTCGGCTGCAAGCTGCTGCAGCTCTTGGTTGGCGTCCGGTGCGATCAGCGTGACGTGCGCCGAACAGGCAAGCAGTCCCTCGACCTTCTCCAGGCCGATCTCGCCACCGCCGACCACAACGCAGCGCCTGTCCGTGAGCTTCAGGCAGGCGATGTAGAACGGAGTCTGCAGCATGTCCGCCACGCAGCTCTGGTCGCAGATCCCTCTGCGCAGCTGACAGACGCACTCCTTACCTGCATAGGCCTGGGCTGGCATCGCTTACAGATTAGGGGCTATCCCGTCAGGCCCGCACGCCCGGATGGGTGCGGTTGGCCCTCAGCGCCGCACGAATGTGCGAGCCCCCGCTCGCGCCAGCGCGATCGCTCCACCGCGCCACGCCATGCTGCGATCGGATTCCCGCGCCGAGCGCAGCCGCACCGCCGTCTTGGCCGCCTGCTCCAGGCTGCTGCCGTAGGGCCCCCACCACAGCCCGCGCAGCCGCGGCGGGTCCCAGGTGATCAGCTTTTCCTGGGCGCAGGCTCGCAGCCCCGCCTGACCGAGCGTGCGGCCGAGGCCGCCGCCGGCTGCGGCGCCCCAGGGCCCGCCCGTGACCATCGGGCTGGGGAGATGGTCGTTCAGCCACACCATTCCGGCGCGCAGCTCGCGGGCGATTCGCAGTGCGCCGTGCTTGTCGGCGCTCCATACCGAGGCGCCCAGTCCCGGATCGCCCATGTTTGCCAGGGTGATTGCCTCCTGCACCGACTCGACTGGCGTGAGAGCGATAACCGGCCCGTCGATCGCGGTCTGCATCAGCTGCATCTGCGGGGTCACGTCCACGAGCACGGCGGGCCCGTAGAAGGCGCCGTCGCAGCCGGGTGGCATCTGCGGCAGCGGACCGCCGCACAACATTCGCGCGCCTTCGGCGAGCGCGCCGTCGACCAGCTCCTGCACCCGCTGCAGCCGTCGTTGGGATGCCAGCGGGCCGACCTGGGTGCGCGGGTTGGCCGGATCACCGACTCGCATCGCGCCGGCGCCCGCGACCAGGCGATCCAGGAATCGCGCCTGCAGCTCGCGCGCGACGTAGATGCGCTCGACGCAGCCGCGCGCCTGACCAGCGCCGGCGGTGCCCGCCCACAGCGCGCCGGCGACCGCACGGTCCACGTCGGCGTCTGCCAACACGAGCATCGCGTCCTTGCCGCCGAGCTCGAGCGTGACCTCTGTCTCGCGCGCAACGCATTCGCGCGCGAGCATCCGGCCGGTCGCCGGCGAGCCGGTGAAGAGGACCTTATCCACGGGCGCCTGGGTGAGCGCGACGCCGACGTCGGCATCGCCGTGCAGCACTCGCACGAGCCCCTCCGGCAAGCCGGCTCTGCGCACGATCGCCGCGATTCGCTGCGCCGTCATGCACGCTCGTCTGGCCGGCTTGAAGATCACGCCGTTGCCGGCCAGCAGCGCACCGGCGATCTGTCCGAGCGGCTGGGCCAGCGGTGCGCTGCCGGCGCCGATCACCGCGATCACCCCGAAGGGCTCCTGCTCCACGCGGGCGCGCTTGGCGGGGGCGATCGAGCGGTGCACGGGCACTCTGCGACCAGTGAGCGCCCGCGCGCCGCTGTCGGCGATCCAGATCAGCGCGTCGACGGCGGCCAGCGCCTCGAGTGCCGCGACCTCGGCCGCCGGGCGGCCCTGCTCGACGCAGAGCGTCTCCACGATCTCGTCCAACTCGTCGATGATCGCCTGCGCCATCGCCCGTACATAGCGGGCTCGGTCGGAGATACGCAGCAGCGCCCAAAGCGGCTGCACCTCCCTTGCGGCCGCGACCTCGGCGGTCACGCACTCCGCTGCTGTAGCCATCACCGTCCCCAGCAGCCTCCCGGTTGCGGGGCTGCGGGACTCGATCTGCTCCTGTCTGACGGACCCGACCTGCGCCGGCCCGGCGGATTGCGCCTGCGCCATGAGTCGATTATTCCGCCTGCACCGGCGCGGTCAAAGACGGCCAGCGCTTCAGTTTTCTTGGCAGGTTGCCGAGGAGGAGGGTCGAAGACGTATGCGACAGGTTGCGGAGGTGCTGCCAGGTCGCGGCACGCGGAAGAGGAGGCTCAATTGTTTGGCAGGACTCAACGGCTGGCAATAGCGGCGCTGGGGTGCGCTGCTGCGATCGGCCTTGCTGCTTGTGGGGGCAGCGGCGGAACCGGCAAAACCAGCTCTGCGGTTGGCCCGGCCACGGTTGTGGCCGCCAGCGCGCCGGATTCGCTTGACCCGCAGGTCGGCGTGACGACGTCCTCCACCGAGGCGACCTGGAACGTCTATCTCGGTCTTTACACCTACGCGCACGCCAATGGCACCGCGGGTACGAAGGTGATCCCGGCGCTTGCCGCCGGCCTGCCGCGCATCACCGACAGCGGCACCCTCTACAGCACGACCCTGCGCAAAGGGCTCGTGTTCTCCAACGGGACCCTGGTGAAGGCGAGCGACTTCGCCTACGCGATCGAGCGCGCGATCAAGCTCAACTGGGAAAACAAGAGCTTTCTCACCGAACACATCGCTGGCGCCGAAGCCTACGACCAGGGCAAGGCCAGCTCGATCTCCGGGATCAGCACCGACGACGCCACCGGAGCGATTCAGATCAAGCTGACCGCGCCGTACGGGCCGTTTCTGAATGTGCTCGCATTTCCGGCCGCGGGGCTGATCCCGTCGACCACGCCGATCAAGGCGCTGCCGAACGATCCGCCGCCGGGCGTCGGTCCCTATGTGATCTCGCACGTGTTGCCCGGGCGCTCCTTCGAAGAGCAGATCAACCCGCACTGGGCTGCGCAGGCGATCCCCGGGATTCCCACGCCGAGCGTCGCGATTCAGGTGAAGGTCCAGAGCAACCCCGGCTCGCAGGCCGACGAAGTGCTCTCCAACTCCGCGGACCTGTTCGACTGGAACACGCCGCTGCCGCCCACGTCCGTACGGCAGGCCAAGCAGGAAGCCTCTGACCGTTACAGCGTGGAACCGGTCGCGCAGGTCAGCTTCTTCTTCTTGAACACTTCGGTTGCGCCATTCAACAGCCTGTCGGCGCGCATGGCAGTGGAGACGGCGCTCAACCGCGCTGCTTATGTGCGGCTTGCCTCCGGCTACCTGCGGCCGGGCTGCTACCTGGTGCCGCCGCAGATCATCGGGTACTCCCACTCCTCCTGCCCGGGCGGGGAACCGACCGGGGAAGGCGATATCGCCAAGGCGAAGCAGATGGTGCGCGAATCGGGCACGGCGGGACAGTCCGTCACCGTTTGGGGTCCAAGCGACTCTCCGCACCGCGAATTCGTCGACAACTTCACGCAGATGCTCGACGCGATCGGCTACAAGGCCAGCGAGCGCGTGATCTCGCCGTCCACCTATTACCCGACGGTGGCCAAAGTTGCCACCAAGGCCCAGGCGGGCTTCGCCGAATACACCCAGGACTTCCCCAACCCGGTCGACTTCGACCAGCTGGTCGACGGCAGCTCGATTCAGCCGGAAGCAAACCACGACTTCAGCCTGGCACGCGATAGCTTCATCGACTCCGAAATCGAAGCGCTCGGCAAGGTGCCCGCCTCGCAGCTGCCCTCGGTGGCGGCGCGGGCCGAAGCACTGACCGATCACATCTCCCACAATGCCTACGTCGCGGTGATCGGCTATCAAGAGGCGCCGAAGCTCACCTCAGACCGCGTCGACTTTGGGGCACTGGTCTTCAGTCCCGTCTACGGACCCGACTGGACCACCCTGAAACTGAAGTAAGGGAGTGGCTTGGGTCAGCGCGGCGCACTGAGGCGGCTGCTGCACGAGCGCTCCGCCGTGATCGCGGGCACCGTCCTGGCCGCGATCGTGCTCGCCTGCCTGCTGGCGCCCGTCTACGCGAGCGACATCGCCCACACGGGCCCGGACGCCAACCATATAACCGAGAAGATCGCCGTCTCCGGCAAGCGGCTGGAAGTCGTCTCCCCCACGGGCGTGCCGATCGGGCCGACTTGGACCGGACGCTTCCTGCTCGGCGCCGACCCCAACGGCCGCGACGTGGCGGTGCGGCTGCTCTACGGCGGGCGCAACTCGCTTGAGATCGCGGCGATCGCCACGGTGCTGACGATCGTGCTGGCGGTGGTGGTGGCGCTGCTGGCAGGGTGGTTCGGCGGTCTGCTGGACACGTTGCTCTCGCGCGCCATGGACCTGATCTGGTCCTACCCGGTGCTGCTGCTCGGGGTGGCGCTCGGCGTCACGCTCGCTGTCTCGGGCATAGATCTCGGCTTCACGACGTTGCGTGGCGGCTCGCTGCTGTTGCCGGCGCTGATCATCGGCGTGGTCTACGTCCCCTACATGGCCCGGCCGCTGCGCGCCCAGACGATCGAGCTGCGTCGCCGCGAGTTCATCGACGCCGCCCGCCAGCAGGGCCTCTCCGGGCTGAGGATCATGCTCGGCGAGATCCTGCCCAACCTCGCCAGCAGCATCCTCGTCTTCACCCCGCTGCTGCTGGCCAACGCGATCCTGCTGGAGTCCGGGCTCTCCTTCCTCGGCGCCGGCGTCCAGGCGCCCGCCCCCTCCTGGGGCACGATGATCGCCGAAGGCACGCGCCTGATGCCTGAAGCGATCCACCTGGTGCTCGCGCCCGGCCTGATGCTGCTCGCCGCCGTCGTCAGCGCGAACGTGCTGGCAGAGGCGACGCGCGACGCGCTGGACCCGCGCTCGCAGCGTTTGCAGGTGCGCCCGACGGCGGGCGGCCTTGATAGAGGCGCTCCCGAGGGCGCGCAGGACGGCGCCCCGACGTTGATCGAAGGGCAGGCGGCATGAGCGCCGTGGCGCAGGCGCGCGCGCTGCCGGCACGCGGGGGTGGGCATCCGTTGTTGGCCTTCGCGGTCCGCCGCTTGGCCGCGATGGTGCTCGTGCTGTTTGCGATCTCGCTGCTGACCTTCCTGATCTTCCAGGTGATTCCCAACGGCGATCCGGCGCTGCGGCTGGCCGGCCGTCTGGCGAGCCGGCAGGAGATCAAGGACATCCGCATCCAGTGGGGGTTCGACAAGCCGATCTGGGTGCAGTACCTGCGGATGATGGAACAGATCTTCACCGGCAAAGTGATCTCCTACACACAGCGGGTGAACGTGATCGATGAGGTGGGCGAAGCCCTGCCGGCGACGATCTCCCTGACCGTAGGGGCCAGCGTGCTGTGGCTGATGCTGGGCGTCGGCCTCGGTCTGGTGGGCGCGCTGCTGGCGCGCGGTGGGCGCCTTGCGCGCATTGGCGACCGCGCGCTCGGCGCGCTGGCGATGACGGGCATCTCGATGCCCGCCTTCCTGGTCGGTGATCTGCTGCTCTTCTACCTGGGCTACAAGCTGCGCCTCTTCCCTCTGGGCGGCTACGTGCCGCTGACAGAAGACCCGTGGCAGTGGCTTACCCACATGATCCTGCCCTGGCTCTCGCTGACGGTGCTCTTCGCCGGCTTCTACTCCAGGGTCCTGCGCGCGAGCATCCTTGACACTATGGGCGAGAGCTACGTGCGCACCGCGCGCGCGAAGGGCATCTCCTCCCGGCGGGTGATGTTCGCGCACGTGCTGCGCAACAGCCTGCTGCCGATCGTTTCGCTGTGGGGCCTTGACTTCGCGGCCGTGCTCGGCGGCGGTGCGCTGCTGACCGAGACCGTTTTCAACCTCCACGGGGTAGGGCAGTATGCGGCCGAATCGACCCAGCGCCTGGACATCCCGCCGATCCTCGTGATCACGCTGCTGACCGCGTTCCTGGTCGTGGTGCTGAGCGCTCTCACCGACCTGCTGCAGGCGGCGCTGGACCCGCGGGTGAGGCTCCGCTGATGCAGGCGTCGACTGAAGCGCAGCCCGTGAGCGCAGCGCACACGGAGCCCTCTACGCCCGCGCAGGGGGCGCCGCTGCTGAGCGTGCGGGATCTGAGCGTCACCTTCCACGGCGGCCGTGGTGTCGTGCAGGCCGTCGCCGGCGTCTCCTTCTCGGTGGCGCCGGGGGAAGCGCTCGCGATCGTCGGCGAGTCCGGGTCGGGCAAGTCGGCGACGGCGCTCAGCCTCACCGGCCTGACGCGCGAGGCGGGCGCGCAGCTGCGCGGCAGCATCGAGTTCGAGGGGGCCGATCTGATGGGCGCCTCGCAGACGCAGCTGCGGCAGGTCCGCGGTGCGGGGATCGCAATGGTCTTCCAAGACCCGATGAGCGCGCTGAACCCAGTTCAACGGATCGGCAGCCAGATCGCAGAGCAGGTGCGCGCGCATGGGGACATCTCCAAGGCACAGGCCGGCGAACGGGCGGTGGCGGCGCTGCAGGCGGCGGGCGTGCCCGAGCCGCAGCTGCGCTCGCGGTCTATCCGCACGAGCTCTCCGGTGGAATGCGCCAGCGCGCGATGATCGCGATGGCGCTTCCTGCTCACCTCGGCTGCTCGTGGCCGACGAGCCGACGACCGCGCTCGACGTGACCGTCCAGGCCCAGATCCTGGCCGAGCTCGCGACTGCGGGAGCAGACGGGGATGGCGGTGATCTCGTCACGCACGATCTCGGCGTGGTCGCGGGCTTCGCCGACCGGGTGCTCGTGATGTACGCCGGCCAGATCGTCGAGCAGGGCAGCGTGAGCGAGATATTCGAGGATCCGCGGCATCCGCGCACCTGGGACTGCTCGGCTCGATCGCCGACATGACCGCAGAGCGTCCGCGGCGGCTGCCCGCGATCTCGGGCGCGCCGCCGTCGCTGCAGCGCCCTCCGTCGGGGTGCCGCTTCCATCCGCGCTGTCCCCACGCGCATGAGGCTTGCCTTGCGGACGTCGAGCTGCTTCCCGTGTGAGGGACGGCGAGCATCTCGACCGCTGCCTGCTGGAGGTCGACGCCAAGCGCTCCCTGCGCATGCGTGAGGGAGGGATCGGGCTGTGAGCGGTCGGCCGGCGGAGCCGGAGGACGGGCTCGCCGCGGGTGCGGTGGGCATCGGCCGCCCAAGCCGTGAGCAAGTTGGCGCGGACCAGACCCCACTGCTGGAGATCTCGCATCTGAGTGTCCGGCTTCCGGTCGGGCGGGGCTTCGGACGAGGTGCACGTGAGGTCGTCCACGCGCTCGACGACGTCACGATCGCGGTCGCTCCCGGCGAGTCGCTTGGCATCGTCGGCGAGTCGGGCTGCGGCAAGAGCACCCTGATCCGTTGCGCCGCGCGGCTCGTGGACGCGACAGCTGGCAGCATTCGCTTCGAAGGCAGCGAGATCACACGCGCCTCGCGGCGGGCGCTCGCGCCGGTACGCCGGCGTATGCAGATGGTCTTCCAGGACCCCGAGGCCTCGTTGAACCCGCGCCGCAGCGTGGGGCAGATCCTTGCCACCCCGTTGTGCCTGCGCGGCGTGGAGCGGGCCCGGCTGGAGGCGGAGGCAGTGGCGCTGCTCAGCGAAGTCGGCCTGGAGCGTGAGCACATGCACAGCCATCCGCACGAGCTCTCCGGCGGGCAGCGCCAGCGGGTCGGGATCGCACGCGCGCTTGCGATGCAGCCGCGTCTGCTGCTGCTCGACGAGCCGGTCTCCGCGCTGGATGTCTCGGTGCGGGCCCAGATCGTCAACCTGCTGGCGGACCTGCGCGAGCAGGTTGCGCCGCGCCGTGCCGCTGGCGATGCTGTTCGTCGCCCACGACCTTGCGATCGTGCGTCAGGTCAGCGACCGGATCGCGGTGATGTACCTCGGCAAGATCGTGGAGAGCGGCCCTGCCGAGCAACTGTGCCGCACGCCGATCCATCCCTACACGCAGGCTCTGCTATCGGCTGTGCCCACGGCGGACCCCGGAGCCGTACTGCCCGACGCGCAGCTGGCGGGCGAGCCGCCGAGCGCGACTACACCGCCGAGCGGTTGCCGCTTTCATCCGCGCTGCCCGCACGCGAGCGAGGTTTGCGCCGCGGTCGAGCCGCCGTTGGTGCGTTATCCCGACGGCCGGCTCGCCGCGTGCCACCATCCGCTGGGAGTGAACGAGGCGCAGGCCGTTGCCGCGGAGGTCTCGCCGGCCAGCCCGCTCAGCGCGGCGCCGCAAACGCACGCCGCCGTCTGAGGTGCTTACCGCGGCCGGGCTTGCGTACCATCCTCCGGGTGCAGAGAACCGCAACCTTGCCATCCCTCGGCGAGCAGGCGAGCGCGCTGCTGGGGCGACTCGTGCGTATCGACACGGTCAACCCGCCCGGCCACGAGCGCCCGGCGCAGGAGCTGCTGGCGCAGATGCTTGCGGACGCCGGGTTTGCATGCGAGCTGCTGAGCGCAGAGCCTGAGCGCCCCAACCTCATTGCGCGTCTGGACGGCGTCGAGCCGGGGCCCACGCTCTGTCTGCTCGGGCACACCGACACCGTGCTCGCGGACCCGGATGAGTGGAGTCACGACCCCTGGTCAGGAGATCTCGCCGACGGCTTCATCTGGGGCCGGGGCGCGATTGACATGAAGTCTCAGGTCGCTGCGGAGGTCATCGCCGGCGCATCGTTGGCCGCAGCGGGATGGCGCCCGGCGCGTGGTGCGCTGCTGATCGTCGCGGTTGCCGACGAGGAGACCGGCGGTGAGCTGGGCGCCAAGTGGCTGACCGAGACACATCCGGAGAAGGTCCGCTGCGACATGCTGCTCAACGAGGGCGCCGGCCAATGCTTCTCCTATGGTGGGCGGCGTCGCTACGGCGTCTGCTGCGCTGAGAAGGGCGTCTTTCGCTTCACTCTCACCACACGCGGCGTCGCGGCTCACGCCTCCACGCCGCGGATGGGAGAGAACGCGCTGCTGAAGATGGCGCCGTTGCTGGGGCGCCTGGCACAACGCAACCCCTCCTATCTGCTCAGCGACCAGGCTCGGGCGCTGCTTGTCGGGCTGGGCGAGGATCCGCAGGATCCGATCGCGGCCGTGCGCCATATCGGCGCAGAGGACGCCCGCCTGCTGCCGCTGATCGAGCCGATCCTGGGCGTGACGCTCTCGCCTACGCGGATCTCCGCCTCGGAGAAGATCAACGTCATTCCCAGCGCGGCGCGCCTGCGGATCGACTGCCGGGTGCCGCCTGGCTTCGGCGAGCAGGCGGTCCGAGCCGCGATCGCCGAGGTGTTGGGGGACGAGCAGCAGGAGGGCTTTCAGATCGAGTTCACCGAGCAGGTGGAGGGAAACAGCTCTCCCACCACCTCGCCGCTGATGGACACGATCTCAGGGTGGATCGCAGAGCACGATCCGGGCGCGAGCACGGTGCCCACGGCCATGCCCGGATTCACCGACTCCCGGCACTTCAGGGCAGCTTTCCCCGAGTGCGTCGCCTACGGCTTCTTTCCGCAGCGCCACCAGTCGCTGCTTGAGGCGTGGCCGCTAATCCACAGCGCAAACGAGCGCATCGACGTGAGGGATCTTGAGCTCGCCACGCAGTGCTACCGCGACTTGGTGGTGAGACTGCTCGGCTGAGCGGCGGGTGCTTCATCGGCGGCCCTGCCCGTTTCGGCCGACGCCTGCTGCCCGCTTATTGCGACAGGCGCGACACCATCCGCTCGACACGCGCCACCGATAATCGGCATACTCCAAGGCATGAGGCCACGGACGGCCAAGCAGGGTGGGGTCTGAGATGCCCGGTGGGACGCTGACCCCTGCCACCTCGATCGTGCAGGACATCCAGAACTGGTCCCTGCAGTGGTCGAGCGTCGTGATGATCCTGTTCTTCGCGGCGCTGATCTACCTGATGTGGCGCACCGTCAAAGCGATGCCGCGCGTCAAGCCGCAGCAGATCAAGCCGGCCTCAAAACAGGCGGTGGGCTGGAACGAGATCGCGGGCGTGGATGAGGCCAAGGCCGAGCTGCAGGAGATAGTCGAGTTTCTGCGCGACCCCGCGCGCTTCGCGAAGATGGGCGCCAAGGTGCCCAAGGGCATCCTGCTGCACGGGCCGCCAGGCACAGGCAAGACGCTGCTGGCCAAGGCGGTCGCGCACGAGTCCGGCGCGCAGTTCTTCGCGCAGTCCGCAGCCTCGTTCGTGGAGATGTTCGCGGGGCTGGGCGCCGCACGCATCAGACGGCTGTTCGCCGTGGCGCGCAAGCACGAACCGGCGATCATCTTCATCGACGAGCTCGACGCCGTCGGCGGTCGCCGCGGCGCGGACATCTCCGGCGAGAAGGACCAGACGCTCAACCAGCTGCTGGTCGAGATGGACGGTTTCAGGAGCCAGGGCGGGCGCCTGGTCGTGATTGCCGCCTCAAACCTGCTTGAGAAGCTCGACCCGGCGCTGCTTCGCCCCGGCCGCTTCGACCGCCAGGTCTTCGTCGCGCCGCCGGACGTCAAGGGCCGCCAGGGCGTGCTCGCGGTGCACACTAAGGGCAAGCCGCTGAAGAACGTCGACCTCTCGCTCGTGGCGCAGCAGACCAGCGGGCTGACCGGGGCTGACCTGGCGAACATCTGCAACGAGGCCGCGATCTTCGCCGCCCGCCGCGACGCCGGACACATTGAAGGCGCCGACTTCGACCAGGCGCTGGAGCGCGTGATTGCAGGCGTTCAGTCCCGCCGGGTACTGACCGGGCATGAGAAGCGCGTGGTCGCCTACCACGAGGCGGGGCACGCGCTCTGCGGCGAGTTGCTGCCCTCGGTGGACCGAGTGCACAGGATTTCGATCGTGCCGCGCGGGCGCGCGCTTGGCTACACGCTCAACCTGCCCGCCGAGGATCGCTACCTGAAGACCCGCGAGGAGCTGATCGACTACATAACCGTCCTGATGGGCGGGCGCGCTGCCGAGCAGATCGTCTTCGGCCAGGTGACCACCGGTGCCGCCGATGACCTCAAACGCGTGACCGACATCTCCAGGGCGATGCTCGAGGACTACGCGATGGGCACCTCCGGGGCCGGCCGCGCGCCCGGCGGCGACCTGCAGCTCTCGGAGAGCTCGCTGCGGCTGCGCGACGAGGAGCGCCACGATCTGGTGGAGGAGGCAAGGAGGGCCGCGCAGCGCCTGATCGTCACGCACCGCGCCCAGCTGGATGCGCTCGCCGGCGAGCTGCTGGAGGGCGAGGTGCTCGACCGGGAGGCAATCGAGCGGATCATGGCGGGTGTGCCGCGGCTGGAGCGCGCACCGGGCGTCGGGCTGCGGGTGGTCGCCACCTCGGACGCTGGGCTGTAAGACGGTCGAGCGCCAAGCGAGGCAAGGACGCAGTGAGCGTGGTGTATTCGGCATACGCGAGCGAGCGAGGACGCAGCATCGCGCCGGCTATCGGCCGTCTAGACTTCGCGGCGTGTTTACGCGGATAGATCACGTCGGCATTGCGGTGGAGGATTTGGAGTCTTCGCTTCAGGTCTGGGGCGAGCGCATGGAGATGCGGCTCGCCCATCGCGAGGTTGTGCAGGAGCAGGGCGTGGAGGCGGCGCTGCTCGACGTCGGCGAGGGGCACGTCGAGTTGCTCTATCCGCTTGGCCCGGACACACCGGTCGGTAAGTTCCTAGCCAAGCGTGGCCCCGGCCTGCATCACGTCGCCTATCAGGTGAGTGACATAGACGAGACTCTGGCTAGCCTGACCGCGGCCGGCGTGCCGCTGATCGACCAGCAGCCGCGTACCGGCATCCGCGGCTCGCGGGTCGCCTTCCTGCATCCCAAGGGCACAGGCGGGGTGCTCACCGAGATCGTCCAACCAGGAGGACACACCTGATGGCAACGCGCAGCCTCAGCATCGGCTTCAACGGCGGCCAGGTGATCGCTGTTCGCGTCGAGGAGAAGCAGGTCGAGGGGCTCTACCAAATGCTTGGCTCCAGCGGGTGGCATGTCCTGGACGCCGAGGATGGTTCGGTGCGTATCGATCTCGCCCAGGTCGCCTTCGTGCGTGGCGATGATGGCGAGCACCGCGTCGGCTTCCGCGCGTAGGGGCCGCTGACCGGCGCATGACGGCGTCCTCGCTCGCTCGCGTACGGAGTACGCCACGCTTGCTGTGTCCTTGTCCTGCTTGGTCTTCGACCCCTACGCGACGTTGATGTCCTTTGCCGATATGGACGAGCGGCTACTTCGCTTCATGCGCACCACTGGGCATGCACCGGCCGCAGAGCGGGCGGTGGCTCGGTTCTCTCGGCTCGGCGAGCACGGTGCTCTTTGGCTGGCAATCGGGGCTTGCGGGTGGGCTGCGGACCCGTCGCGGCGCTCGCGCTGGGCGCGGGCGCTGGTCTGTGTCGCCGATGCCTACGCGCTCAACACGGCGATCAAGTTCGTGTGCCGGCGCCGGCGGCCGCAACTCGATGGGCTGCCGCCGCTTGCGCACACACCGACGAAGCTGAGCTTCCCGAGTGCTCACACTGCGACGGCATTCGCGGGTGCGCTCTCATACTCGCGGCTTGGCCTGCCTGCGGGGCCGCTGTACGGCCTGGCGGTGGCCACGGCGGTCTCGCGGCCCTATCTAGGGCTGCACTATCCCTCTGACGTGATCGCGGGCGCAGCCCTCGGGACGGCGGTCGCAGCGGCGCTCGAAGGGATTGCGTGAGCACTCGAATCGGGATCGTGGGCATGCCCAACGCGGGCAAGTCATCGCTCTTCAACGCGCTGACCAAGGCCGGCGCGGAGGCAGCGAACTATCCCTTCACCACGATCGAGCCCAACGTCGCCGTCGTGCCCGTGGTGGACAGGCGCCTGGACGAAGTCGTGGCGACCGTCGGCGCATCGGACATCGTCTACGACACGATCGATTTCCATGACATCGCGGGCCTGGTCGCCGGTGCACATCAGGGCGAGGGCCTGGGCAACAAGTTCCTGGCCAACATTCGTGAGACCGACGCGATCGTCCACGTGGTCAGGGCTCACACCGACGACGGCGTAATCCACCCCGAGGGCGAGGTCGGCCCACTGCGCGACATCGAGACGATCGAGGCCGAGCTTGCGCTCGCCGACCTGGAGCAGGCCGAACGTCGGCTGCAGCGCGTATCGCGCGTCGCGAAGTCAGGAGACAGGGTCGCCGCGGCCGAAGAGGTGTGGCTGACGGAGGTGATCGCCGTGCTGCAGCGCGGGGAGCCGGCCAGGAACGTGCCTGCGCCGCAGGACGCCCCGAACGCGGCGCGGGACCTCGGCGCGCTCACAGGCAAGCCTGTGCTGTTCGTGGCAAACGTCGACGAAGGCGCAGACGAGGTGCCGCCGGAGATTGCTGCGCATGCCGAGTCCGTGGGAGCCAAGGCCGTTGCGGTGTCCGCCCGTCTGGAGGCGGAGCTTGCCGCGCTCGATGAGGAGGAGGCCGCCGCGATGCGTCAGGAGCTCGGCCTCAGCGAATCGGGCCTGCAACGCGTGGTCGCGGGCGCCTTTGGCCTGCTGCACCTGATTGCGTTCTTCACCGCCGGTGAGGGCAAGCCGGCCCAGTCCTGGCACCTGCGCGATGGACTCACCGCCTGGCACGCCGCCGGCGAGATCCACAGCGACATCCAGAAAGGGTTCGTGCGCGCCGAAGTGATCGGCTGGAAGGACCTGGTGGACGCGGGCGGTTACGCCGGCGCGCGCGAGCGCGGCGTGCTGCGCCTTGAGGGACGCGACTACGCGATGCGCGACGGCGACGTGATCACGGTGAAGTTCACACCCTAAGGGCGTGCCTCGGCGCGTTCGCGCAGCCGCTTGGCGAGAGCCTGCATGCCCAGCGCCTGCGCCGTCGCGGCACCAGCCGCGAAGTCGGTCTCGCCATCCTCGGGGCGCTCGACGTCGATACTTACCAGCGTTGCGATCTCCTTGAAGTCACGCAGCTGCGCGGCGCTGTCGCGCAGCTTTACCGCGGTCTTCATGCTCATGCCGGGGTCGTCCCGCTCTGCGGCGGCGAGTACCCGCTCAAGCGACCCGTAGTCGGACAGCAGTGCGGCGGCTGTCTTCGCGCCTATGCCTGGCGCCCCAGGCAGCCCGTCGGATGGATCCCCGCGCAGCGCGATCAGGTCGGGCACGAGCGCGGGCTCCACGCCCACGCGTTCGCGTACCTGGTCCGGGCCGATAACAGTGAATGCGCCGCTTTTCAGGTCGAGCGCTTGGACCCGGTCGCCGACGGCCTGATGCAGATCGCGGTCGGCGGTCAGCAGAAGCGCCCGCCCGCCCGCATCCGCCTCCTCTCGCGCATAGGAGCCCATCGCGTCGTCGGCCTCCAGATCGCCCGCGTCGAACACGGTCCAGCCGAAGCTCGCAAGCAGCCCGGGCGCCTGCCGCCACTGGGTCGCAAGCTGGGCCGGCATCGGGTCGCGGTGAGCGTGATATCGCGGATACAGCTGCACCCGGTAGCGTGCCTCCTCGGCGCCCGTGCAGGCGGCGATAGCTCTAGGGCGGTGAGCGTCGATTGCTGCGAGCAGCGCGTTGACCGTGCCAAGCAGCGCGTTGACCGGCTCTCCATCGGCGCCCTTGATCGACTTCGGCAGTCCGAAGAAGGAGCGGTAGAGCAGCCAAGGGACGTCGGCGATCAGCAGTGGTCTGACGGCAGGCATGTTTCCGGACAGACTCTAAGGCGCCTCGACCCCGCCTTCGCTGCCCGTAGCGGGCGGCGTGGGCGCGGAGGATTCTTCGCCCGCGCTGGGCAGCGGGCCGCTGCGTTCCGGCTCCTTGAGCACCTTGCCACCACGCTGCACGCTGAAATAAGCCCAGGCGTCGTAAAGGCCAAGGCGGGCTGCGAGTTCCGGACCGTCGACTTGCGTCTTGCCTTTGGAGCCGAGCACCTCAGCCTGGACGATCCGGGGCGAGAAGCCGCGCTTTAGCACTTCGATGCCGTCGAAGGCGCCCTTCACGAGCCCTTGCAGGTCGCTTGCGGCCTGAGCAAAAGAGAGCCTCATCGTCCAGTGGTGCAGGGGCCCGCTGTCGTATGGGTCGAGGACTCCCTGCAGCCATGGCTCCGGCGAGGCGCCGATGAACGAGTTCTGGATGCTCTCGGTGCGGCCGCCGGAGCTGGAGAAGAAGTATGTGATCACAGGCTTTCCTTGGTAGGTGACCACCTGTCCGGCGGTCGCCTTCACGGCTTCGTTGGAGGCGGTCGTTTCAGCCGCTTTGCCGAGGTAGACCTGCGAGCGCGTGTCCGAATAGACGTCGAAGCTGGCGCCTCCCGCGTGGTCTGTGATCGCGAAGGTCCTGCTGGCGATCGCCTGTGCCTCCAGCGCCGCCTCGGGCCAGCTGGAGGGCATCTCTGCCGCGACCACACCGCGCACGTAGGCTTCGATTGGTACCTTGCGCACGCCGCCGGCCATGAGCACCTTCACGACGCGCTTCTGTGAGGTCTCCCCCAGCGTGGTGCCGCTGAAGTAATGGGCGAGGATCGACTGATAGTCGAAGCCATGTTCGGCATATCCCAGCGCTCCCCACTGGCTCATGCCGATCCCGTGTCCGTCCCCGCCTCCTTCGATCAGCAGCGTCGCTTGTGTGCGCTTGCCGGTTGGGCTCTTCGCGCAAGCGAGCGGCGCGAGCATGCCCACGCCGGACAGCAGCGCAAGCGTGCTGGCCAGGGCGCCGGTCGGGCGCCGGAGCACCATCGATGTCCGGTGGTAAGTTGACCTCATGACCTTGACCGACTCTGCATCGGAGCCGGAACGAATTCCTATGAGCCGTGCAACAGCAGATGAGGGCGGCAGTTTCGGGCTATGGCCACTCTAGAGACGAGAGAGATTACGGTTCTTGAGCAGGTACCCAAGGACCTGCTGATCGGAGGGACGTGGCGTCCTGCGCGAGGCGGCGGGACGCTGCAAGTGGAAGATCCGTCGACCGGGGAGACGATCGCCGAGGTCGCGGACGCGCAGGCCCAAGACGCGCTGGATGCGCTGAGCGCGGCCGCCGAGGCGCAGACCACATGGGCGCAGCATCCGCCGCGGGAGCGGGGTGAGATCCTGCGGCGCGTCTACGAGCAGCTCAGCGAGCGGATCGACGAGCTCGCGCTGCTGATGACCCTGGAGATGGGCAAGGCGCTGGCCGAGTCGCGTGCCGAGATCGCCTATGCAGCCGAGTTCTTCCGCTGGTTCTCAGAGGAGTCGGTGCGCATCCACGGTCGCTACATGACCAGTCCGAACGGCAGCGGGCGGCTGCTGACGATGCACCGGCCGGTCGGGCCCTGCGTCTTTGTCACGCCGTGGAACTTCCCCGCGGCGATGGGCGCGCGCAAGATCGCGCCGGCCGTGGCAGCGGGCTGCACGATGGTCGTAAAGCCCGCCAAGCAGACCCCTCTGTCGATGTTCGCGCTGGCTCAGATCCTGCAGCAGGCGGGGCTGCCAGACGGCGTGCTGAACGTGATCTGCGCGAGTAAAGCCGGCGCCGTGGTGGAGCCGCTGTTGAAGGATCCGCGTACCCGCAAGCTCTCCTTCACCGGATCGACGGAGGTTGGGCGGGCGCTGATCGAACAGTCCGCACAGCAGGTGCTGCGCGTCTCGATGGAGCTCGGCGGCAACGCGCCGTTTATTGTCTTCGAGGACGCCAATCTCGACGATGCGATCGAGGGCGCAATGCTCGCGAAGATGCGAAACGTGGGCGAGGCCTGCACGGCGGCCAACAGGTTCCTGGTCGCGGAGCCGCTTGCGGATGAGTTCGGAGCGCGGCTTGCACAGCGGATGGCGGCGCAGAAGGTGGGGCGGGGCACGGCAGATGACGCCCAGGTCGGCCCGCTGATTGACAGCGCCGCACGGGAGAAGGTGCAGGAGCTTGTGGATGACGCGCTCGGTGGCGGCGCTAAGGCATTGGCTGGTGGCAGGGCGATCGACGGGCCCGGCTGGTTCTACGAACCCACCGTGCTCTCGCAGGTCCCGCCGCACGCGAGGGTGCTCGGCGAGGAGATCTTTGGCCCGGTTGCGCCGATCGTGACCTTCGGTAGCGAGCAGGAGGCGATCGAGATTGCCAACGCGACCGAGTACGGTCTCGTTGCCTATCTCTACACCAACGATCTGAGGCGTGCCTTCCGTGTCAGCGAGACGATCGAGTTTGGGATGGTCGGCCTCAACCAGGGCATCGTGTCCAACCCCGCCGCGCCCTTCGGCGGCGTCAAGCAGTCAGGGTTCGGCCGTGAGGGCGGCTTCGAGGGCATCGAGGAGTACCTCGAGACGAAGTACGTGGCGCTTGCGCTTTAGGTGTTTTTGCCTACCCTCGGCAAAGCACGATCAGGTCTTTGCGTCCAGCTTTTCGATATCTACTGCTTTGGATGGAGCGATGAGCGTCACGGGGCGACCCCAGTGGTCGAAGGCGATCCCATCTACGGGTATCGCACCGCTCCGCAAGATCTGGGCTGGGTACGGCTTGCCTGAAGTGTAAATATAAAGTACCTCACCCGTTGCGTCATTCTTGACTTCCCTAGTCATCATGCCCTCGACTCCAGCCGTGCCCTCCAGCGACAGTTTCCCGCGTTGATCAAAGAAGCCATCAATGAGGGTCCGTAGTTCGGTAAACGCGTTCATTCTCCGGACCAGGCTTGGCCCGTTGGCTGAAGTGAGTATCCATTTTTCCTGCAGTTGCGTCGCGAGCTTGTGGCTGGTGATCTGTTCGTAGAAGTTGAGGTGTCCCTTCAAGTAGAGGTTTTCGCCGATCTTGACGACCTCGAGGCTATACGGGCTGTCGGTGATGTGGCCCACCACTCCCTTGCCCCGCAAGATGCGCAGATCCACGCGGATTTCGGTTCCTGGCACCACGCCGGCGGCCAGGACAGACGTGTAGCGTTCGGCGGCCCGCTTGGAAGCTGCCACGATCGCGGCGGGGCTCTGCGCGTTGCTGGTGCTCGACTGGTCGCCTCCGCAGCCCGCCAGAGCGACGGCAATCGTTGCCACAGCTATGCATGCGCTTGGAAGCCTACGAACCAACACGGCGAGCGATGCTAGCCAAAGCGCTTGACTTGTCGTGCTATGGGCCTTGAAATCCCGCGCGCAGGCTGAATCTCCAGAGAGAGCATCGTTTCTGACTGGACTGCACGCCTCGGGTTGCAGTCTGTTGGCGCTCGGGCGCCAGCCTACGCGCCGAGCCTAACGAACGCGAGGCGAATGAGGACTGACCTCAGCCCGCCGACTTCAGCTTTTCGATGTTGATCGCGCCCGATGGCGCGGTGATCGTCAGCGACGCGTTCCAGTCCTGGAAGGTGACCTGGCCGCCGGTGCTGCCGGTCTTTGAGATCTGCACCGGATAGGGCTTGCCTGCCGTGGCGACATAGAGCACGCCGCCCGTAGAGGCGTCCTTGACGCCCACGACCTTCTTGCCCTCTACGGTGCTGGTGCCGGTCTTTGTGAGGGAGCCGTGCTGGCCGAGTACGGTGCTCAGCAGCTGGCTCATGTTGGTAAGGCTGCCCAGCTGGGCAAATTCGCCGCTCGTGGCGGGCGCCTGCAGCCACTTGCCCTGCAGCAGCTTCGCGGCTTCGCTGCCGGCGAAGTGTTCGTAGAAGGCGGCACTGCCCTTGATGTAGACGCTGCTGCCCACGCGTATCAGTTCGAAGCTCAGCGGCCCCTCGGAGATGGTGCCCTTCGCTCCCTGGCCATGCGCAATCTGCAGGTTGAGCGTGAGCGCTGTCCCGGCACTGCTGACCGAGCCGGCGACTTTCACGGATTTCGCGCCTTCTGCGGCTTTCTGGGCAGCCGAGATGATTTCCGTCGGGCTCTTGGATTCGACGCCGTTGGTCGAGGAGCCGCCGCAGCCGGCGAGTGTGCCGCCTGCCAGGGCGATCGCGGTGAGCGTGGTAAGCAGCTTGCGGGTGTGCATGCGGGCGATCGTAACCGACGGTTCGGATCGCAGCATTGCGCCTCGTCTGACGACGCGATCGAGTCGATCGGTGGCTTGCCGCCTGCCCTGCTCAAGTTTTTCCGGGATCTGTCGATCGAAGCGGTGGAGTTGCGCACGTGGTCCTCCGGGCGCGGGCGCAAAAGCCGAAGCAGTCGGGAGGACCTCCTCGTGAGGGCCTCGTCGTCGAGAAAGCGAGAGCCAAGAAGGACGGAGATTGTCGGGCCGCGGATTGACCCACCTGGTATCGACCGAGCTTGCTGGGCGAGATCTGGCCGGCGGTCGTCTGCTGCGACTTTTCCTGGGTGGCTCCAACGGGTCCGCGGGTGGCTCTGGCGGGGGGCAGGGCGGCGCCTGGTCCGGCGGCTCATCTGGTGCCGGTGGGCGTGGCTCCGGGGGCCAGGGCAGCGACTCGGGCGGCGGACTCCCGCCAAGCGGCGACGGGCCGGCCGGCGGCGCAGGACCGCAGGGCTCGGGAGGCCCAAGCTTTCCACCCGTCTGGCTTAGGCGCCTGTTCGCCCATCTGGGCAGCTTCAGGCTGGTCCTGCCTGCTGCTCTGAGATGGACGGGCCCACTCGGCCTGCTCGTTGCGGCGGCCGCGATAGCGATCCTGGTGTCCAGACCTTCGGCACCTGTGGTCGCCGCCGTGGCGGTGCTGCTTGCCGGTCTGACGGGGTTGCTTGGCTGGTTTGCGGGTGAGCAGCGGCGGGCGGGACTTCAGCGGGAGATCGAGCACAGGACCAGCGAGTTGGGCAGAGCGCTTTCCGAGCTCGAGGTCGCTCAGGCCGAGACGGTTAGGCGCCTCTCTATGGCTGTCGAGTTCCGGGACGAGGACACGGGCGCCCACATCGAGCGAATTGGACGCTTCTCTGCGCTCCTCTCGGCCCAACTGGGAATGAACCCGGAGTTCTGCGAGCGCATCAGCCACGCCGCTCCGCTGCACGATGTCGGCAAGGTGGCGATCCCCGACGCGATCCTGCTCAAGCCGGGGCCGCTGACCGAGCAGGAGCGCTCGATCGTCGAGACCCACACCGAGGAGGGGCACAGGCTGTTGCGCGGCTCCTCATCCTCGATTCTCGACCTCGCAGCCTCGATTGCGCTCAGCCACCACGAGAAGTGGGACGGCAGCGGCTACCCGCGCGGGCTGGGCGGCGAGACGATCCCGATCGAGGGCCGAATCGTGGCAATCGCCGATGTCTTTGACGCGCTCACCTCCGATCGGGTCTATCGGCTCGCCTTCTCGGTTGACGAGGCCGTCGCGATGATGGTCGCCCAGCGCGGCAAGCACTTCGACCCCACGCTGCTCGACGCCTTCCTTGAAGTCCTGGGCAGCACCGGACCACAGGCTCGAATGCGGCCCGACGCCGAGCCGACGGAACTGGTCGGAGACGTTTTCCTGCGCTTCTGCGCCGCGATCGAGCGCGGAGACGCTGAGACCGCCGAGGGCGTGATCGCACAGGCGATCGAGGACGGCATCCCGCCCTCGATGATCCACGAGGAGGTGATCGGCGCCTCGATGCGGCGGATCGGCGAGCTCTGGGAGCAGGGCGAGATCGATGCCGGCTCCCAACAGCTGGCGACCGGGATCAGCCGGCGGATCCTCGCCACGATGCACAGGTACATGCTCAAACACGCCGAGCCTGACCGGGAGCGCGTCCTGATCGCCGGTCTGGAGGACGACGACCACACGCTCTCGCTGCAGATGGTCCACGACCAGCTCGCCGCGGCCGGCTTCCAGACCACGCTCGACCTGGAGCTGGGTCTCGATGCCCTGGAGGCGGCGATCCAGAGCCAGGCGCCCGAGGTGGTCGTGCTGGGCGCCAACGTCGCCTCGGCCGCCGAGGCAGCCGAGCAGCTCGTGCAGGAGCTGCGACGCCGGCACCCCTCGATACCCGTCCTGCTTGGCGGCTCGGCGATCCCGACCTCGCTGCGCGAGCGTGGTGACGTGCGGTTCCTGCGTCGCGTCGATGAGGCGGTGCCGACGGTCGAGCAGTTGCTCGCTGCCCGGGCGCGCACACTCGGCTAGATTCCCTGGCGTGTCAGGTAGCGCGATAGTCACCGGCGGGGCTGGCTTCATCGGCTCCCATCTCGTGGACGCCCTGCTGGCCGAAGGCCGGCAGGTGACCGTGATCGACGATCTCTCCTCTGGGAAGGAGAGCCGGGTAGCTCCTGCGGCCAAGCTGCTGCAGATCGACATCGTCGACCGGGAGGCCCTCCTGGAGGCGATCTCTGCGGCCAGCCCCGACGCGGTCTTCCATTTGGCAGCTCAAGCGAGTGTGACGGCTTCGGTAAAGGATCCGCTGCGCGATCTTCAGGTCAACGTCGCCGGCACGCTGAACGTGCTCGATGCCGCGGTTGCGGCTGGCGCTCCGGTCGTGTTCACCTCGACGGGCGGTGCGCTCTATGGCGATGCGGCGCCACTGCCCACCGCGGAGAGCTGGATCCCGGCCCCGCTCGCGCCCTATGGCGCCTCGAAGTGGGCAGCCGAGGCATACGTCAACACCTGGTCGCTCTCCTGCGGCATACCGAACGCGATCTGCCGCCTGGGCAACGTCTACGGCCCCCGGCAAAGCCCGCACGGCGAGGCCGGAGTCGTCGCGATCTTCTCAGGCGCCATCCACGAGGGACGGGCGCCGAAGATCTTCGGGCATGGCAAGCCCACGCGGGACTACGTCTACGTGCAGGATGTCGTGAGCGCCCTGATCGCGAGCTCCGGCCGCAGGGACACCTACAACATTGCGACCGGAGTGGAGACGGATGTCGCCACCCTCTGGGTGGAGCTCAAGCAGTTCTCGGGCTCGGACCTGGAGCCGGAGCTCGCCGAGTTGCGCCCGGGGGAGCTGCAGAAAAGCAGACTCGATATCAGCCACGCGGCAAGCGAGCTTGGCTGGCGCCCCCAGGTCAGCATCCAGGAGGGGCTGCGTAGGACCTACGAGGCGCTGGTCAGCGAATTTCGCGGCGATTAGCCGGCCTGAGAGGCATGGGCAGCGGGCGTGCGTGCTCGGTCGCATCGGGGTTTGCCTGCTGCGCTGGCGTGCGCAGCGCGCTAAGCAGACGGTACCATCAAGGGCTCGCGGCGAGATAGCTCAGTTGGTAGAGCACACGACTGAAAATCGTGGTGTCCCCAGTTCGAGTCTGGGTCTCGCCATTCCGCGAATCCGCTGCAAACTGGCGGGTTTTTGCTTTCGCTTCCGGGGCGATTTGGGGGTCTTGGAGAGCGTGTTTTGGGCTTGGTGACCTTTTCGTGACCTAAACTCCGGCTCGGGGGCGGGCGCTTGGAGCCCTGTGACCTGCTCGCGGGCCTTGCGGACCAGGCCGTCGAAGCTCTTGCCGTGGCTGCGGTCGACGCGCTGCTCCAGTTGGGCGTAGACGTCGAGGGTCATCTTGCTGTCGGCGTGTCCGACCTGTCCCATCACCCACTTCACGTCGAAGTTGTTGGCGAGCAGCGCGATCGAGATGTAGGTGCGGCGCAGGCTGTGCGGGGTGATGTGCGGGAGGGGAGGTAGGCCCTTGCTGGTGAGCGTCTTGGTCGCTTGGCCGGCGGCTTCGCTGACGATCTGGGCTGCGCGCTGGCGGCTCAGCCGGCCGCCGTGGAGGTTCTGCACGAGATGATCGGTTGGTGCGGTGCAGCGGCCGCAGCGGCGCAGCTGGTCGATGTGCTCGATCGCGGCCTCCACGAGGTCGGGGCTCATCTGGACCTCGCGGATGCCGGTTTCGGTCTTGGAGTCGGGGATGCGGAAGCGTGCGCCGTCGGCGTCGTGGAGGCGGACCTGGCCGATGCGGATCTCGCAAAGCTCGCTGACCCTGACGCCGGAGCGCCCTAGGATCTCGCAGACGACGCGCCGCCCAACGTAGCCGCGGCCGACGTTCGCGCCCGCGCGGCGCAGGTGGTAGGAGACGGTCGACTTCGCGACTCCAAGCTCACGCGCGATCTGCTCAGGCCGCTTGCCCTGGGAGAGCATGTGCGCCACGAGCGCCGCCGTTGGGCCCAGTTTGGAGGGTGCGGCGGCCTGGTCGAGCGTGCGGTCCTGCTGTGCGGCGGTGTCGAGCAGACATGCCAGCTCGTCCATCTCGAGGAACGTGCGGTTGGGCTTGGGCACGTGGACGCGCATCCGCTTGCCGCGCGCGGGATGGTGTGCGATGTGTCCGTCCTCGACCGCGTCATCGAGGATCGACGCTAGTCCGCCGGTCAGCTTGCGTAGCGACGCCGGCCCGAGAGGTACAAGGCCGCGGCCGCGATGGTCGCGCAGGTCGGCGCCCGCCAGGAGGGCGTTGCGTTGCTCGTTGGCTTCGCGGAGCTTGAGCGCCTTGAACTGCAGGCATAGCTCGCGGTCGATTTCGTCCAGCTGGTAGCGGCCGAAGAACGGCAGCAGGTGGATGTTCAGCCGCCAGTGGTAGTCGCGGATCGTGTTCTCGCTGATCGGCTTGCCGCCGAGCAGACCGTCGACCTTGGCTTGTAGCCACCACTCTGCGTACTCGGCGAACGTCGGCATCCCGTTCGGCTGCCTGGCTTCGATGATCGCGTCGGGCGGCTCGGGTGGCACCCACACACCGACGCGGATGCGCGCGAGGATGTTGCCAAGCTCGGTGCGCGCCGCCGGCTCATCCCAGCCGCCGCCGCACCCGCAGTCACAGCCCTCGCGCTCGTGCAGGATCACCCGCACCCGCTCGCCCTGGTAGGGGACGCGCAGATGGAACGCGCGGGTGCCGTCCGAAAGTGTCCTGGTGTGGATATGCCCTTTGACTGGGCGGGGCATCAGATGAGGCCCCTGGTACGTTGGTCTTGCATCGGGACCTAGCCTCTCGTTGTCGGGCCGGGGGCGTTGGCGCGTCGCCCGGCCGTATTGGTCTGTAGAGCGATTTTAGGCCGTGCGCGACCGGGAGTACAGGCCTGACGGCGATGTGCCGCCGACGGGCGGCGCGGGGAGCGCCGTCCGGCTGGAGTCCGGGGCTGGAGGGAAGCGCCGGCTGCTTGCGGAGCAAGCCGATCGCTGAGCTGCGCGAGATCGAAGCGCAGCCGTCCTTGTGGTCCCCCGAGGCGAACGCCACCGAGCTGCTTTGCGTGCGCATAGACCCAGTTGCGATCGACGCCAAGCGTCCGGGCGACCATCGCCGCGTCGACCAGTCCGGAAGGAGCCGGTGCTGCCTCGCGCGGCAGAACCGAGCGCTGTCCGCCCGTGCTGTGCTCACGAGTGAGCAGCGCCACGACCCGCTCGGCGATCAGCTGGATATCGTCTTCGTCCAGCTTCATCGTGCACCGCCCGGCAGGTCGCCAAGCCAGTCGAGGGTCAGAGTCGGGTTGCCGGGTTGCCGCCAGATCGGGGCATAAGGCCCGTGGGCTTGGAGGTCTTCGAGCAGCGCGAGGGAGATCCGGACCTCGGGTGTGGTCTGCAGGCGGGGGTTGGTTTGGCAGAGCGCAAGGACGGTTTGCGCGCGACGCTGAAGCGCGGCGCGGGGCTTGCCTGCCAGGACGCAGAGGATGTCGGGGAAGATCGGGTAGCGCGCTTTCCATGCCGGCTTGCTCGTGCCGGTGGGGGTGTGGCGGTAGAGGTCGGCGTAGCGTGCGAGCTTCGAGGCGAGGGTGTCTGTGGGGACGGTCGCGCGATCGAGCTCTAGGAGCCGGTAGTGGAAGGTGAGCCGCCCGCCTGGCGCATGCTGCAGATAGGTGAGCTGGGCATCTGAGATCAGCTTCTCGCCGGGATTGTGGCCAGCGGTCGGTGCTGTGTGGGCGATCTCGTGTCGCCAGCCGAACGGGCCGAAGTCGTCGCCGCGTTCTCGTGCGGCGTGGATGAACGCGATCCCGGCCTGGTTGACGGCGAGGGTGTGCTTCCAGAGCGGCCCGGCGGCTTGCTCGGGGGTGATGAGCTTGCGGCGTGTCTCGGCACGGGTGGGGATCTGCTCGACGGCTTCCGCACCCGTGGAGGTGAGGAAGTAGAGGCGCGGGCCGCGTCTGCCTGGCCGGACGAACGTGGTGAGCCCGCGTGCGGCGAGTTGCGCTAGGACTCGCTCTGTCCAACGGCGGCTGCGGCCGGGTAGGTGCATCTGCTGTACCTGTGCGGTGGTGAGCAGCCGGTGCTGGTGGAGGCTTGTGAGGATCTCGGTCGAGACTGCGGGCAGCATCGCCGCGGCCGGTGTCAGAGCTCCCATTCGTCCTCCTCGTCCGATGCCGGTTGGATGGTGTGTCCGCGCGAGACCGCTTCACGCGCACGGCCGCTGTGAGTTGCTTCGATCGCTTGCCGGATGTTCTGCTCGTGCGCTTGGCCGTCAACCGTGCTCGTGTCACCTTTGGTGGTCTGCTGGATCAGCGCGTCGAGATCCGCGACCTGCTCGGGGTGGTGGTGCTCTCCGTGCAGCTCGTGGGTGGTGAGGCCGTGCACCAGGAATGGCTTGCTGGCGCGTGGCCCGTGGGTGATCGACGCCAGGTAGGTGTAACGGGCGAGGCCGGTGATGGTCTTCGCGTCGAGCTGCCCGGCCCACTCTTTGGCGATCATGCTGGCGGCCTTCGCGTTGACGGTGCTTGAGGAGCAGGTGGGAGCGGTTGGTGGTGACGGCGTTCCATGTCGCCTCGGCTGAGCCGCTCAGGGTTTTGGTTGAACAGGAACGCCCGGCCGCCGTACTTCGCGGACTGCTCCAGCAGCGACGGGGAGGTTCGGCCCGTCGTAGGTCTGAAGCTCGTCGCAGAAGAGCCAGAACGTGCGGCGCCGGTCCGGCGCGATCGATGCTCTTGCCTTCGCGGCGTGGAGCACGTCGTAGACCAATAGGTTGGCGACGAGTCGGTCGCGGGTTGACCCGGAGCCGGGGCAGGCGAGCACGATCAGCCCGTCGCGCATCGCGCGCGCCGCGTCGTAGGTGGAGACGGGGGAGCCAAGGAACTCGGCGACCGGCGCGGCGGCGCGGAGCCGGTCGATCAGGTTCGTGACCGCCGTGATCGCCTCCCCTGGCAGCCGGGGGAAGCGGTCTTGGAAGAACCCGCGGGTGCCCGGCGAGAGCGCTGGCATGATCGCGTGCCGCCAATCGTCGTCGGATAGCAGCGTGGGGATCTGGAAGATCGTCGGCGCGAGCTCGGCCGGCAGTGTCATGGCGAGCTCGACGAGTGCTTGGGCGGCTTGGGTTGCGAGGTTCAGCGCGCGGGTGTTGCGCTCGTCCCAGCCGCAGCGCTGCGGCGAGCGCGTCCACGAACGCCTCGACCTTCCCGGCCGCCTCGGCGGGGGTGCGCCGGTCGAGCGCGAACAGGTTCCACGCGGGGATGTGCGTGGCGTGTCTCGCTGTTTGAGAGGTCGATCTCCACGACTCGCTCGCGGATGCCGGGGTCGGTGAGATAAGGCTTGATGTCCCTGATCGCGTCGGCGTGAGGGTCCAGGAACAGGCCGCCGTGAGCCGGCGCGGGCTAGCGCGACGAACTGGCCGATCGCGGTCTCCGTCTTCCCATATCGCGAGCGGCCGGCCATGTAGGAGAAGAACGTCCCCGCGACGGGACGCCGACGACCGCTCGCTGCCTCGCTCGGCTATCCGGCCGAGCGGGATCAGGCCCTTCTGCCCCCTGTAGGTCGGCAGCCCTGGCGGGGGTGGCGGGATCGCGCCGCCGGAGCGCGTCACGTTCTCCACCTGGCAGTTGACTGTCGGAGGCTTGAGCAGGCCGGCGATCTCCGATGCGCAAAGCACGCTCGCCCCGCCAGCCGGCGCGAACCGTCCGGTGCGTAGCCGCCGGTCGAAGCCCTTGCGCCGCCAAGGCGCGTCGGCGCCGAGGAACCCGAGGCCGCCGAACCGCAGCCCGGCGGCGCGGAGATGGTTCTCCCCGGTGAACATCTCAAAGCACGACAGCAACGCCTGCATCAGCCGATCGCGCGAACGCGCGCTCGCGGAGCCTGCGCGCAGAGCAGGATCTGAACCGTGAACAGCGGGTCGCTGGCGTCGAGCTTGCGCTGCAACGCGCGCGTTGCCAGCAGCCGGTCCACCGTCTGCGCCGGCAGCCGCCCCGCCCCCCGCTGCTGCCTGTCAGACAGGCCGGCGAACGCACCTGGGGTCTGCAGCCCGGCGTCCTGCGCGGCACGCTTGAGCAGCCCGGAGCGGAACCGGCGGGCCTGCGCGGCGGTCTTCGGCAGCAGGTCGACCGCCACGATCGCACCATCGTGCTGTCCGTGCAGGCGGCCGAGCGCGGCGGCGATGCCCTGCAACGGGTCGGGGTCAAGACCGGGATCCCCCAGCGGCCGCGACGCAGGGCCGGCGAGACGCAACTCGACCCTCACCCTCGCCGCACCGCCGGTCACCGGCACCGGCTCGCATCCTCTGACGTCCAGCCGCTGTAGGCCGTCAGCGCCGCTTCCAGCGACCTCCGGGCGCGCGCGGGGACTTCCAGCCGGTAGCCGAGCACCCCCTGCTCGTCCGGGGCCAGCAGCACCCGAATCGCGCTGCCCGGGCGTTCAAGCCAGCCCGTCAGGAACCCGCGGCGTGCATGTGCCAGTTGGGATGCGAAGCGGCGGATCGACTCCAGCGGCGGGTCGAAATCGTCTGCCGGCAAAAGCTCCAACTGCACACGGTGGGCGAGAGCCCGCCGTGTGAACACGAAACGCAGAGACGCCACCAGAACAGCAGCGAGCACGATGCCCGCGGCAAGCGGTGGGAGATCGCTTCGAATCGGTGTCGAGCCAATCCCAACGGGTCCAGGGATGCCCTTGGCCGCCAGGTGAGCCAGCCCAGCCACGATCAGCGCACCCATGCCGAGCGCGGCAGCCTGGTCCTTCGGTGTAGTGCTCCTCATATAGCTACTCCTGAGAGATAGATCTCGCCAAAACCACACCCGGCCGGATCGCAGGCCCCAAGCGCGATCACGCCCCCGCGACCCCACACGGCAAACGAACCGATCAGCGAACCAATGAGCGAACCGATAGGCGAACAGACAGGCGAACCAATGAGCGAACTGGCCGGCCGCACAGCGCGCCTTGTCGCGGCGGCGCTCATGAGCGGCCACCCGGTCGTGTCGCCTCTTCGACGACGCGCCTTGCGAGCGGCGGCGGCACGGCGTTGCCGACCTGCGCGAACTGCCGGCTGCGGGAGCCCTGCCACGGGTAGCCGGCGGGGAACCCTTGCAGGATCGCTGCCTGTGTCACGGTGACTCGGATCGCGTCCTGGCTGCGTCCGGGAGCGTGCGGGTCGCGCGCGTTGCGCTTGCCGCCGGGCCGCGCGATCCGCGGGTCGCACGCGACTGTCGTGGCGGGCCGGCGGTGCACCCAGCTTTGGTGGCCGCGCGCGATGATCGTCGGCGCGGGCGTGTCCGGGTCGCGCAGCACCTCGGGGTGACGTGGCCGGTTGCGGAACGCCCACTCCCTGCCGTGAAAGGTCCACGAGCGGGATGCTGTGTCGAGCGTGTGCGCGGGTGCGTCCAGCGGCCGGCACAGCCCCTGGGGGCGGCGGCCTCCGTGGGTCTGGTTGTTGGTGTGCACTCTGCCTTGTGCGGGGCAGCCGAGCGCGCTTGCCATGCTCACCCAGGGCCGCAGGTGACGCTCGGCGTCCGGGAGGTGTCGCCGCCGCGCGTCGTAGGAGCGGTGCGTCGGCTCAGGCAGCCTGACTGGCCCGTCGAGGGAGGCGATCAGGAACGCGCGGCGGCGCGTTTGCGGCACCCCATAGCACTCGGCGCGCAGCACCCCGACCGCCGTCTGATAGCCGTGTGTGGCGAGCAACGCGGCGAACAGGCTCCAAAGCTCAAGCACTGCCGGCACCTGCTCCAACGCGATCCAGCGGGGTCGCAGCGCGAGCGCGTACCTAAGCGGCTCGACCGTCAGCAGCGACCGCTCGTCCCGGCAGCCCTCACGCCACGCCCGCCGGCTGTCGTTGCCCGCCGCGAGCTCGTGCGCGCAGGCGACCACGAGCGGCTGATCGGCGCGGCCGAGGCCCTTCCCCGCTGTGGAGTACGCCTGGCACGGCGGGGAGCCGACCAGCCCCCATACCGGCCCGAGCTCCAACGGGTCAAGCGCGGCGACGTCGGCCTGCAGCCGCTCATGCCCGGACGCGGTCGCGGTGCGGCACGCCCACGGGTCAAGCTCCAAGCCGAGCGCTTGCAGCCCGAGCGGCCGCAGCCCCTCGTCCCACCCGCCGGCACCGGCGAACAGGTCGAGAACCCTCCCCGGCTGCGGCCCGGCAGGCTCGCGCGAGGTGTTCGTTTCCTGTGTCATCGAGGCTCCCTTCTCGCATGGCGACACGAGACCACCCGCGCCGCGATTGACGTGAAAAGCTGCGCGGTCATCCCGCAGCGCTCCCGGCCTGGCCGGCAGACGGCGGCTGCGCGTACCCGTAGACCGGCCCCGCCTCTCCCGCTTTGACTGCTTCGGCGGGGTTGAATGGGCCGACGCGGGCGACGTGGTTGTCGTAGTTGCCCTCGACCGTTTCGATCCGCCCGTCGGGCAGGACGTCAACGACGATGCCGACGTGCAGGCTTTCAGAGGGGCCTTGGCCGTAGAAGACGAGATCCCCCGGCGACGGGGTCGCCGAGGCCGGCAGCACCCGGCCGCCGTGATCGGCGGTCCAGGTGTAGAGGCTGCCCGAGTACCCGTAGGTCGCGGTCGGTCCTTCCAAGGGGATACCGGCGTGCTGCCAGACCCAGGAGGCGAACAGGCTGCACCACTCCTCGCAAGGGCCGTAGATCGTGCAGTTCTTGCCGTGCTCGCTCTGGCCGACCTGGCTCTCGGCGATCTTCACGATCCGCTGATCGCCTCTGCTGCCGCCGGTGAAGATGACGCTCGCGCAGCCGGTCGATGGTTGCGTGGCGGCGGGCTGTGCTGCCGGGCTGTTGTCGGTGGGGGCGCCGGGTCCGGTGAACCCGTAGGCGACGGCGCGGGCCATCACCTCGCTGGCGTAGGAGACGGTCGCGTCGGAGCACGCGCCGTAGTAGCGGCACGCGGTCTGGTAGTAGGCGTTGTAGCTGCCGCCCGCGGCGGGGGCGCCCATGTCTTGCCTGAGTATCCGGGCGGCGGTGTAGATCGCGTCTGCCGGATCGTTGATGTTCGGCGGCTGGCCGGGGTACGCGGAGACGGCATAGCGTTCCCACAACGTCGCCCCCGCTCCGGGGCTGCATTCGCTGCCAGGGACGTAGGCGATCTGCATCGGCCCCGCACAACCCGACGAGTTCACTCCCGCGCAGTTGCCGGAGCCGCACTCCTGCGTTCCAATGCTGGCCAGGAACGTCCAGTCGATGTCGAACCGTTTGCCGGCCTGCCGGTAGAACGCGAGGCGTTCGGGCGGGATCTGCTGGACGGCCGCCGTGGTGGCGGATTCGCCGCTTTCGGCTTGCGCGATGCCGGGGCCGCAGCTTGCCACGCTTGCGCCGAGAACCGCTGCGACCATGCCGCCCAGCAACAGCGCCAGCAGCCCACCCACGAACAGTGCGGCCAGGAGATAGAGCCGCATCCATCCCGCGCGCAACCTCAGCACACCCGTTACGGCCTGTTTCACCATGCGGCCGCCTGCACCTGTGAGACGAGCAGCCGACGGTGGGATTCGGCGAGCGCCAGCAGCAGCCGGTACTGGACGCCTTCGCCATCGCCGACTAGCACGCTCGCCCGCATGCCAGAACCACGGGAAACAGTCAGTGCGAGCAGCCGCTGGGTGCGCTTCTCCTCGGCTGGGGAGAGAACCGGCCGGTCGGCGCGCAGCCGCCGCGCCAACCCGTATGTCGCACAGACCGGGATCTGGCGAGAGCCGGCGAGATACCGCAGGTAGCCGTCGGTGAACCGGCGCGCTGCTCCTATCGCTCGCGCCGGCGGCCCCGGCACGCCGATCGCGCCCGCTGGCCGGCGGGGACGGGCGTGCGCGGCCGCCTGGCCGTCTGCGAGGGCGGCGGCGATCGTGGCCAGCACGCCGACGCATGCAAGGAACGCCAGGACGCTGCGTGATGCTGTAGCAGTGGTGTTCACCGCGTGCGCTCCGGGACGGCACGCAGTGGCGCCAGGATGCCGAGGTAGCTGCGGCCGTGCGAGACGGCCAGCGCGGCGAGCGGGCTGCCGGGGAGATGGAACGGGTCGATCACCAGGCAGCGGCCTTGCGGGTCGCGGTGCCCGCAGCGCGCCGCGACGCCCGGCCGCGCGCTGACCGCGGCGCGTGTTCTCGGTGTGCCGCACGTGCCGCACGCGGAACGGCTTGTCGCCGCCAGCAACAGCCGCTCCAGCCTCTGCCGGGCGGCGTCGTCTTCTGCGGGTATGCACCATGCACGCCGGGTCTGCACGGTCGTGATGCGCGACGGTCGTGGCTGGCGGCCGGGC
Organism: uncultured Actinomycetota bacterium; assembly: GCA_963805565.1. Classification (GTDB taxonomy): domain Bacteria; phylum Actinomycetota; class Thermoleophilia; order Solirubrobacterales; family Solirubrobacteraceae; genus Palsa-744. The sequence continues at coordinate 1,317,246 of CAWDUK010000001.1, forward strand.
TGCCAGTAAAACCGTGGTCGCTTCGCGAACAGCAGGTGCCCGTTGCGGGCCGCCATCTCGCTCTTTTGCAGATGCCAGCCCGCGAACAGAAACTCCCATGCCAGCTCGCGAAGCGGTAGCGGCTGCTCACGCTCGACGTTCCACAACAACGTCGCGTCGGTTCGGGTCACGCGAGCAAGCTCGAAGAGCACCTCAAACAGCGCGTCGGCGTGATCGTCGAGGCCGCCGCGATGCGGCGGGCCGGTGATCACGCTTTGCGCCCACCCTTTCGGGAGCTCCCGCAGCAGGCTCAGCGGGTCTGATCGTTCGATGCGGATCACTTGATCTCTCCTTTTGGTTCGCCCGCCTTCCGCGGGGCGGGGGTGGTCGTGGATGTCGAGGCGCCGCGCGAGCCAGAGCTGCTGGCCGTCTTGGTCGCCGGCCGTCCCGTCCCTGTCGTCTTTGGTGGCTGTCGTGGCGGGCGGCTGCTCGGCTGGGTCGTCGGTGCGGTACGGGTCTGGGTCGCCGGCCGCCCGGGCTGGCTTGTCGCGCTGCTCGACCCCGCCCCTCGCCGGCCGCCGCTGGTTGGGGTGCCGATGGCGCGGCGCGGCGGCGCTTGGCTTGTCGGTGTCGCTGCTGCTGGCCGCGACACGCGGCTGCTGGGTGTCGCCGCCGCACGCTTCTGCGGCCCGGCGCCGGCACGGTCGATCGACTGCGGCAGCGCGAGCGGCCGTGCTGGCGTAATCGCGGGTCGCTCGGATGCCGCGGCCGGCCTGGTCGCTGCCGACGAGGGCGCGGATGGCGTCGTGGGGGTGCGGGTGCCCACGTTGGCGGCTTGCCCGGCCGAGCTGCTTGAGGCTGGCGTGGAGGTCTGGGTTGTCTTCGCGGTCGTGCCGGACCGCGAGACAATGCTGGTCGGCGTAGTGGTGCCGTGGCCCGCCGCTGGCTGGCTGGCCTTTGGCTTCGCTGGCTTCCCTGAAGGTGGCGGCGGCGTTTTGCGGCCGACCCCGGCGATCTGCGCCATCCGGGTCGCGTAGTAGAGGGTCTGCAGGCGCCCCGTGCCGCTACCCTCCCCGGCGGTGCTGCTGCCGGTCAGCGCGCTCGCCAGCCCAGTCGTCAACTTGTGGCGCTGGAGAACTACCGTCCAGCAGAAGATCGCCTGCATGAGGAAGCTCATCAGCCAGCCGAGGCTGCTCGTCGCCTCCTGCAATGCGCCGCAGACCGCGAGCAGGATCGCCAGCAGCAGCGAGTAGACGGCCTTCCGCGCCAGATAGCTGAGCATCTTGTTAATCCATCCGACGAAACTGGCGTGACCGTGACGCGGAATCACCGCGGCGATCAGCGCAACCGGCGCGAACGCAAGCAGCAGCAGAAGCACGATCTGCGCCAAGATCACCCCCGCTGAGAGCGCCCCGAGAAGAACCCAGATGCCGAGCTCTGCGGGGAAGAGAACGATCGCGATCAGCAGCCGCTCGTACTGGCCTCCCTCACCGGCGGCTTCCGCGGCTGGCTCATCCGCGTTCCCGAGCGTGTAGCTGCCGTTGTTCTTGCCGGGGTCCGACGACGGCAGCTTGCCGGTTTCGCCAGTCTTGATCGCTTGGTACTCGGCGTTGCGTCCTGGGCTCTGGTACGGGTAGGCGAGGATGTGCGGCGCGTACTTTTCACGGTTATTCACACACCGCTTGTTTTCGGCCTGCACTTCGCTGGTTTCTTCAAGGCGGCCGGCGAGCTTCGCGTTCTCCCCGGGGTTGCGGGATAGCGGCTGTACCGGCACCGAGCTGCCAGCGCTGTTGACGCAGTGGTCGGTGCCGCCGAACTCCAGCACCGTCCACGGGTCCACGATCAACGTCTGGAAAAGCCGGCCGCTGTCCGCCTGCTCCGCCGCGCCGCCTTCACTGACCGTCCCCGTACTGGTGAGCGAGAGGAATCCCCGCGACATTTCGTTGCTGATGTCGACCAGTGGTGTGATCGTCTGCGCCGGCCTTGCAACGATCACGAGCGCCACCACGCAGTACACCAGCGAGGTGGCAAGCGTCGTGGCGGTCTGGGTGTAGCGGCGCTGCACCAGCGCTTTCCACATCGCCCACACCCCAACCGCGGTGATCGCCGCGATCAGCCAGGGCTGCCCGAACGTACTGGCGTAAATGTTGTGAATGGCTTGCGCGATCGGCGCCAGCGCCCCGGATTCGCCTGTCAGCAGGTTCAGGCTGAACGCGAACTGGAAGATGAGGATCACCGCGTAAGAGATAAACGCGGTCACCAGCCAGATCACCTGTGCGGCGGCGTAGGCGACCATCGGCATCAGCCCCGAGACGTTCACGCCGCCGATCAGGCTCACCGAGATCGCCGGGAAATACTGGTCGATCTGGTAGCGGCCAACCGGATATCGGCTCATCCATCCGCCGGCCGGGCCCGGCGATGCTGGGCTGATGTTCGCCAGCGTGTCCGCCACACCCGCCGCCGGGGAAAGCAGCACGATCGCGAGTACCGCCAGCGCGAGAATCGCCACGGCAGCAAGCAGTGTGCGGCGTCTGGTGACTGCGCGTCTCATGCGTGCCCCCGGCCGGTCTGCGGGGTGGTAGCCAGCGCGGTAAGCAGGTCGGCGTCTACGGCGTCGACCTGGATCTCGCCGACGCGGCCGTGCAGGTCGCGCATTAGCCCGTGGCCGGTGCGCGCTTCGCGCAGCATCTCCACCAGCGCCTCGTCCTCGCCGTCCAGGCCGAGCCGCGTGAGGGCGTGTGCTGCCTCGCTGTCGGAGTCTTGGCCGAAGATCAGCCAGGTGCCGATCAGCTCCGCGAGCTCGCCGAGATCGCCGATCAGCTGAGTCGCGAGCAGCACTGTCGTGTTGCAGGCGCGGCCCATCTTCACCAGCCGGGAAACCACCGCGCGGCCCTGCCGGGTAGCCAGAAAGCTGTGCGCCTCATCCAGCAGCACCAGCTTGTGCATGTGCCTGTCGGCGGAGATCAGCCGGATCACATATGCAGCCAGCAGCGAAAGCGTCGCGGCGGAGATCCGCTCCTGCCGCGTGTAGGTCTCCCTCGCCGCCGACGGGTCAGGCAACAGCAGCCCCGGAGTGCGAATGCACAACACCCCCGCCGCGTCCGCCTGAGCATCTTCCCGCACAGGTGAGGCGGCGAACCCGAGACGGGCGAGACCGAGATCGCAGACCACTTCCAGCGCCTCGCCGGCTTCACGCGCCGCGTAATCCTCGCTGGCCGTAAGCAGTTCGATCACGCCCATGCAACTGCGCTGCTCCTCGTGCGTGGCCTGCTTGACGGCGCGGCCGATCGCGTTCTCCCATACGGCACTCGGATCCCGCAGCAGCTCCAGCAGATAGGAGACCGCTAGTTCCTGGCGGAGGTCCTCCATCCCGATCAGCAGCGGGTCGAGGCGCCCCTGCTGCTCGGCGGCGCCGGAGAGCTCCAGCACCTCCACCATCCCCTGCAGCCCTGGAGCGCGGTCCAGGCCGTGGTCGGGCTTGGGGTCGATGTCGATCACCCGGCTCCCGCGGAGCGCGGCGGCGTGCGCGATCAGCTGCGCCGCGACCGTCTTACCCGAGCCGAGGGTGCCTGCCAGCAGCACGGTTGAGGCACGGTTCTCACGCGACGGGGCGGTCACGTCAAACCGCACGGGCCGCGGCACCCCGGTCGGCGTGTACCCGAGATACACCCCGCCGGCGGAGCCGACCGCATGCGTGCCGGTCGCGACCATCGCGCCGAACTGCTCCACGCTTACCTGCTGGCGGTAGTCGCTGACGCTGCCGCCGTCGGCGCGGGGGAGATGGTCGGCCCACAGCGCGGCCTGCAGCCCGGCGGGCTGGTGAAGCAGCGTGTCTCCGTACTGCTCGCGCAGCACATCCACACGCCGCTGCAGCTCACTCTCGTCCGGTGCGCCGACTGCGAGCGAGAGCGTGCCGTAAAGCATCGCCGGCCGGCCGCCGGACTCCAGCTGCGCCTCGTACTCGCGTGCCAGCACCCGGTCCTGGCCGGCCATCAAGCTCGGCCCATGCGACGCGCCGGCAAGCTGCTCGCTGTAGGCATTCTCGACGTCCGCGATCCTCTTGCGCACCTCGCCAAGCGCCTGACGGTTGCCGACCCAGCGTGCGTGCAGAACCGCGTCGACGGGGAACCCGCAACCCTCCAACGGGGCGAACAGCAGCTCGGCGGCCGCGCCGGGAAACAGCGGCTCATCCGGCAGCGCGCCGACCGTCAGCAGCGCCTGGTGACTATCGCCCTGCTCACTCTCAACCAGCAGGTGCCGCTTGTGCTCGCTCACCGGCGCGTTCGCGGGGCGAAACAGCACCTGCTCAAGCGGCTCATAGGCGCCCCTGCCGTCCGGCGTATCGACCCGCAACGCCTGCGGCCGCCACCGGACATCCACTGCCGGCTCTGCGACCCCGCGGCACGCGCAGCGGCCGATCAGCCACTGCAACTCGACGGTCCGCGCCCGCCGCACCCCCGGAAGCAGCGTGCCGAGCCGCTCAAACATGCGCTGCTCCGCTGCGGCAAGTTCAGCCAGCCGCGCGCCGCTGACCGGCTCACGCCGGTAAAGGTGAAATGCGCCGCGCACGGCCTCGCTGACACGGTCGCTGGCGGCGATCAGCCCCGCGCCCAACCCGGACGGCCGCTTGCGCTGCGCCAAGCTGACCGCCACGTACACCTCCGGAACATGCGAGGCAAGCTCATAAAGACGCTCCTGATGGCCGGCAAGCAGCGCCCGCCACCGCTCGAGCTCGCCGTGTTCGCGGTCAAGCAGCCGTTCGGTCGCGGCGATATAGCGCTCCGCCGGATAACCGCGGCAGATCCTCCAGAGGCTGAAGTCCGCCGCCAGCGTCGAGGCGAGCCGTTCAAGCTGGGCCTGCAGCCGCCACTTCCCTGCGACCGGCAGGAAACGGTAGGAGACCATCCGCAGCCGGTAAAGCGCCGCCGCTTCCCCGGCCGGGCCGACCAGGATGTTCATGTGTACGGCCCGCAACGGGAATCGTGCCCGGGTCATGGCCGCACCTCCACTACCTGGCCCTCGGCCAGCTCCACCGCCGAGGTCAGCAGGTCGCCCGGTCTTGCGCGGTGAGCGGCGGCGGGCCGCGCGACATGCCGGCCGCGGCGCCTGGTCAACAGCACCTGCTCGGCGAAGTCAAGGCGCGCCGGCCCATGCACACGGCCATGCCGCAGCACCACCGCATCGAGATCGGGGGAGATCCATACTCGCGGCGCCCAATCCGTCGGCCGCTCCTCCATTGCCGGAAGCGGTCGCTCAAGCGAACGGCGTGTCGCGCGCAGCCGCCACAGCACATGCGAGATCAGATAACGATGCGGTGCGCGGCCGTCCAGGGAAACCTGGCAGGCGCCCGTTGCGATCGCCGCCGGCAGCACCAGCAGCCGCAACGGCCAATCGACCCAGCCCAACAGCAGCCCCGCCGCCTGCATGCCCACCATCGCCACGCAGCCGAACGCCAACGCCGCACGCCACGACCGCAAGCTGCCCATACCCCCGGCGGCCAGCGCGACCATCCCGCTGAACAACAGCGAACGGCCGCTGACGACAAGGACCGCGAGCACACTGCCGAGCGCCCAGGCAAGCCACGCAAGCGGCACGCCGCCCGGCACCGGCAGCCGCCGCCCGTCGATCTGGTAGATCCGCCGGTCCGGACGAAAGATCCGCTGATAGGAGCGAATCGGCGAAAACTCATCACTCACCGCAACCGTCTCCTATTCAAAGATCTGTTTCGCGATCGACCCAGCCGCGCTACCAACCGAGCCCGGCGCAAACACAAGCCAGCCGACCATGATCGCCGCGACCAGAAACGTCGCGAGCTCGGTGTAACGGCGATTCCACAAAAACACCAGGCTCGACACGCCCGCCAGCCCACCATACACCTCGCCCGCATACCCCTTCAAAAGTTCACCGACTTTGCTGCCAACACTGTTACCGCCACCAGCAGCAAACGCATCCGGCACCACCAAAAGCAGCCCACAACAAGCAGCGAACACACCAGCGCACAGCACCCGCCGCGGATTCATATGAGAGAGAAAAAAGGTCATGCGGCGACAGTAAGCGCACATGACCCAAAACACCATACGCACTCCAAAGAGCACGTATTTACACGACCATGTAAATAACCGGCAAAACAAAACCCGGCATCCCCACCAGGCTTCCCGGCTCCAGTTTTCTCAGGTGAACCACTGAGCGGGCTGCCGCTCGCCGGCGATATCGCTGAGCTCTTCGATCCGCGCGTTCACTCCCTCGCCCGCAAGCTGCAACACCTTGCACGCCGAATAATCCGCCAGGCAATAGAACACGGTGGTGCCCTCGCCGCGCCGGTCAAGAATCCCCTCCCGATACAGCGCATTCAAGTGATGAGAGATCACCCTCGGCGTACGCCCCACCAAATCCGCAAGCTGCCCCACCGACGCCTCCCCACCCCTCAGAGCAAAAATCACGCGGATACGCATCGGATCGGCCAACAGATGCATCCGCCGGCCAACCAAACCCACCAGCCGATCCCCGACCACGCTCTCAGCCATCACACATCACCGTTCCAACCCAAACTCCGCCGACGCGCCCCCCGGCGACCCACCACCTTCAGAAGACACCGCAGGCGCCGCCACCGCCCGCGGGGCAGCTCTCTCGACGCGCATACCGAGACGCGGGCGAGAGGCGCATCGCCGGCACCCGGCGCTCCATACCCGCGCATGCCGCCGGCCTCGATGGCTGCGCGCAGACTGCGGAGCTTGCGATGCCGACCTTCGCGTATGGCGCCGCCCACTCGACCGCGCCGCCGAGTGCGCAAGCCGACCGGCCATCCCGGGACCATCGGCGCCCCCGCCACGAGAGCTTCCTCCAGCCAACAGCAGGGCGACGATCGCTACGACAGCCACCAATGCGCACACCGCACCCGCCCGTGCCCGGATGCCACGACTGGACGGATCGATTCGCGCGACGTCCACCTTCCGAGGCTCATGCGCTCGCGACACACGCTCCATGGCACGCCAGCGATCTCCCCGAGGCCTCACGGCCGCCGTACTTTCCACGCCATCCGCGCATGCTCAGCGATCACCGCCGAGCAGCGCTCGCGCCGGAGACGATGCCTCGGCCAGTAACGTAGATGTCGATCGTCTAGGCAGCCGGGCCGCGCATCACGGCCGTCAGTGTGCTCATCCAGCCTTCGCCAGTCGGTATCTGCGATCCTCGTGGTCACGCGGTGGCCTCCTTGCCGTCGAGTTCCACTACTGCTTTGCGTAGATGTGTCGAACGCCACGCGCGATGCACCCCCCACCAATTTCCGGTGGCCACATGCCCGACGCACGACAGGTCTGCACTCGGTGTGCCCATCACACACACGACGCTCAACGCCACGTTCGCCTGACGGGCCACACGAGCGTGGGCGTTGTAGCCGTCCCCCCGCGAGACGGGAGGCCAAGGGCTGCCGGTTGATCGAAACGCGAGCTCCGCGCTCTGATCCCAGCGGTACTCACGCGGCTGGAGCACATGGACCCACAGCAGTCGGGGATGCATAGCCTCACCTACGATGTCGCAAGAGTGCCACGACTCGAAGACCGCTTCGGCTGGCGGCAGGTGACGCGCGCTGCCTGGGAGCTTGGGCAGTGGAGCATCCCCACCTCCCGTCAGCCAAGATCACGCCAGTCTGGTTGGTCTCCAACGGCCTGATCGGCTGGAACGGCCTGGATGGCGAGCCGATGGTCGACGCGGTCGAGAAGATCGGCGAGCTGTGGCCGACCAAGCTGGCGGTGATTTTTGGTGGGCTGTGCGAGCGTGGTGGTAGGCCATGTCGCTAGCGTTTGCAAGGCGTCGCGGCGGCGGAGGTGTCGAGCGTACGACATTTGAGTAGACGGGCCGGTACGGTTAGCACTGATGACGTTGCAGTAGGGCGCGCGGGGCTGGCAATGGCTTGCGTTCCGGCGCTTGATCCGTCTTTTGGATCTTGTAGTCTGCGACTTCCGTCGGGCCTCGGTCGCGGAGTCCGCCGGATCGGACAACCCAACAAGGAGAGGCTGGTAGCGGGATGAGGCTGAAGGCTGTCTGGGTGTTCGTTTGTCTTGTTGGGTTGTTGGCTGTGAGCGCGGTGGCTGCATCGACTGCGGCGGCGGAATCGTTGTGCACGGATACGTGGACGGGGCCGGCGGAAGGCTCGTGGGCAACGTCTTCGGATTGGTCGGCGGGTACGCCTACGTCGTCGTCGGTGGCGTGCCTTGGGTCGGGCACTACGGTCTGGACGGGAAGCGGGACGGCGGCGGTTGTGCAAGATGCCGGTCATTTGCTGGTTTCGAGCCACTTTGAAGTTGGGGGATTGCTGGCGGAACCTTCCACGGTTGCCAATCTCACGATCGAAAAAAACCATGAAGTGAGTACTACCGCCGAAATGGTTGTGACGCATGAACTTGTTGGGGAAGGGTATGTCACTGGTGGCGGATCGCTGGTTGTAGGTTCTTCTGCGACGGCCTGGACGGTTGGTGTCTTTGACATCCTAAGCGCGACGTTCAGGAATGAAGGTACGTTCACTGTCGGCCAGAATAGCGGCATCGATGGGGAACACGCTATCTTGGAAAACGCCGGTACCTTGATCGTCAACGCGGACAATAGCGGCGAAAACCATTTCTTGAACGCGTCGAAAGAATCACAGCTCATCAATACGGGAACGATTGAGCGTACAGAAGCGGGTGGTTCTACTGAAATATATTTTCCGATCGATAACCACGGTGACATTACCGACGCGGTGGGCACCCTAGCATTCATGGGTGGAGGTTCAACAACGGGAGGTTCCGGTGGTACTTGGACGGCGGAATCTGGCGCAAACATAGTTTTCAGCGGCAGCAATGAAGTTGGTCGCGGAGCTACATTCGTGGGAGACATCGACGCCGTCGCGAAAACCTTGACGGTAGACGGTCTCCATGCGGAAAACGCAAACGTCAACGTCACTAATCCCGCTTGCTGCTCGACCAACACCACATTGATGGTAAGCGGCAGCGAACCATCGAAGATTCGCGACTTGACTGTCGAGAAACTAGAAAATGACCGTGGGTGGAGTCCGTCTATACAGGGCTCCGGGACGCTTAAGGTCACGCATACGCTGGTGGCTGGGGCCGTAGGCATGTATGGCAAAGGGACCATGCTGATCGAGCATGGCGCGTCGGGCACCATTGCTTCACCATATGAAGAAGAAGGCGCGCAGCTTCCGATGGAAGAATATACGCTCCAGAACGAAGGCAGCCTAGAAATCAACCAGGATGCTGGGATCGTCGGCAGCGCGGGTAGCGAGATCATCAATGATGGTACCTTGACCGTCAACGGCGAAACCGCAGCCGAAAATCACGGAATTGTCGGCTTCTACGGAAGCAGCCAGCTAATCAATCACGGGACGATACAAAAGACAAAAGGCACAGGCAAAACAGCTATTGAAGTTAGTGTTTCGAACTACGGCCGGATCCACGCTGCTACCGGGAAATTCGATATACCGCACGAGCACAACTTTTCTAAGAACACAAAAGACGGCAAGCGCAACAAGTCAGCGCTGTCGGCGTTGGAAGCTAATTGTGCCGATCCTGTCAACTGCCAGACAGGGAACTTCTACGAGTCGCAGACGGATATTGCCGTTGGTGGTCGTGGTGTTGGCCTAAACCTGACACGTACGTATAACGCGCAAGCTGCGGCGGCTGGCGAACATGGCACGTTTGGCTACGGTTGGACTAGCTCATTCGGTGAGCATCTGACGTTCAATACCGAAGCGCACACGGTGACCGTTGTGCAGGAAGAAGGCAGCGCTGTCACCTTTACTGAAGAAGGCGGCAAACTCGTGGCGCCCGGATGGACCCAAGACGAACTGACGGGCAGCAGCGAAACAGGCTACACACTGACGATGAGCAACCAAATGGTCTACAAGTTCTCTGGGGCCGGCGTGCTCGAAAGCGTGACCGACGCCAATGGCAACAAAACCAGCTTGAGCTACAACGAAAAAGGTCAGGTCGCAACGATCACCGACCCAGCGGGCCGGAAAATCAAACTGGCGTATAACGGCGAAGGTCTGGTGGAAAGCGCAACCGATCCGATGGGCCATGTCGTCAAATACGCTTACGAATCAGGGAACCTGGCCAGCGTCACGATGCCGGGTGAATCCTCGCCGTCGTGGCACTTCAAATATGACGGCTCGCACCGCATGACGAGCATGACCAACGGCGTCGGGGGCGAAACGAAAAATACCTACGACAGCGAAAATCGGGTGACTGAACAGACCGACCCGTCGGGCGCCACGATCAAATGGGAATACGAACCGTTCGCGACGAAGATCACCAACGAAGCGACCGGCAGCGTGACGCTGGACGAATACACCAGCGAATACCAGCTCAGTGCGATCACGCATGGCTACGGCACCGAACATGCCACAACCGAATCGTGGACCTACAACGAACATGGCGAGCCGCTAACCCACACTGATGGCAACGGCTACACCACAACCTACGAATACAACGCGGCGGGGGACAAGACGACTGAAACGGACCCCGAAGGCCACGAAACGAAATGGGCGTACAACTCGCATCATCAGGTGACCTCGGAAACGTCGCCGAGCGGCGAGAAAACGACGATCGAATACGACGAACACGGCAACCCGATCAAGGTCTCCCGGCCAGCACCAGAAGAAAAAACCCAGATCACCAAATACGAATACAACGGGCACGGCGAGATGACCGCGATGATCGACCCGCTGGAACATAAATGGAGCTACGGCTACGACGAAGCCGGAAACCGCACAAGCGAAACCGACCCCGAAGGCGACAAGACGACCTGGGGTTATAACGAAGACTCCCAGCAGACCAGCGAAGTCGCACCGGCCGGCAACGTCGAAGGCGCCGAACCAAGCAAATACACGACCAGCACCGAACTAAACGCGCTGGGCGAGCCGGTCAAGATCACCCAGCCCGAAGGCCAGGAAACGCTCTACGCATATAACCCTGATGGTGACCAAACCAGCGTCACCGACGCCAACGGGCACAAAACGACGACGACCTATAACAGCGAAGATCAGCCGATCAAGATCACTGAACCCAGCGGCGCCAAGCAGGAAACCGAATACAACGGCGAAGGGCAGATCACCGCGCAGATCGACGGCAACAAACACACCACCAAATACGTGCGCAACGTGCTCGGCGAGGTCACCGAAGTCATCAACCCGCTCGAAAAGAAAATCAAAGAGAACTACGATGCTGATGGCAACCTAGCCACCGTCACCGACGCACTAGGACGCACGACGACCTACAGCTACAACAAGCAGGACCAGCCAACCAAGATCGGCTACTCCGAAGAAGCAACGCACAGCGTCGAATACGAATACAACACAAACGGGCAAGTGCTGGCGATGCACGATGGCACCGGCACCACCAGCTATAGCTACAACCAGCTTGGCGAGCTGACTGAAACCAAAGACGGCCACGGTAACAAAGCCGCCTACGCCTACAATCTCGCTGGCGATATCACGCAGATCACCTACCCCAACGGCAAGGCTGTGAAAGACAACTACGATAAAGCTAGCCGGCTGAGCAGCTTGACCGACTGGCTCGGGCACACGATCGGCTTCTCCTACACGGCCGGCTCCCAGCCAGAAGCCATCAGCTTCCCTGAAGAAGCGGGCGAGAGCGACCACTATGCCTACAACCGCACCGGGCAGGTCACAGAAGCAAGGATGCTCAAGGGTAGCGAAACGCTCGCCAAAGTCGCCTACGAACGCGACCACGACGGGCAGGTCACCAAGGAAACTCAAAGCGGTCTACCCGGCGAAGCGACCACCGAATACGGCTACACCAGCAACGAGCGGCTAGAAAAAGCCAGCGGCACCGGCTACGAATACGACTCGGCTGGCAACCCGACCAAGCTCGGCACCGTCACGAGCACATTCAATGCAGCGGACGAGCTGACAAAAGCCGGCAGCACCACCTACTCCTACAACGAAGTCGGGCAACGTACCAAAACAACCCCTGAATCCGGACCCGCCACCACCTACGCCTACGACCAAGCAGGCAACCTAATCTCCGTCAAACGACCCGAAGAAGGCGAAACCGCCAAAATCGAAGACGCCTACACCTACAACGGCAACAACCTCCGCGCCAGCGAAACGATCAACGGCACCACAAAGTATCTAGCCTGGCAGCTCACGAGCACGACCCCGCAGCTGCTAAGCGACGGCACCAACAGCTACATCTACGGTCCCGAAGGCCCAGCCGAGCAAATCAACACCGAAGAACACGCCACCTACCTACACCACGACCAGCAGGGCAGCACCCGCCTGCTGACCAACGAAACAGGCGAAACGACCGGCGCCTACACCTACGGGCCATACGGCGAAACGACCGGACACACCGGCACCGCTATCACCCCACTCGGCTACGACGCCCAATACACAAGCCCAGACACCGGACTGATCTACCTACGCGCCAGAACCTACGACCCCAGCACAGCACAGTTTCTAACTGTGGACCCAGCCGTCGCGGAAACCGGCGCCCCATACAGCTACACCAACGACAACCCGACAACCTACACCGACCGCAGCGGACTCTCACTCGAAGAAATCAACGGACCATGCTGGTGGTGCGGGACAATACCCCTGCTCCCGCCAGCCGTAAAAGAAGCAATCGGCAAAGGCATCGAAGAAAGCGCCAACGCCGCCAGCAAATACGTAACCGCAAACGCCAGCGAAGACGAAGGCGAAGAAGCACTACACAAAGCCGAAGCGATAGCAAAAGAAGCCGCTTGCAAGCTAGTCGAACTAGACCGCGACGGAAGGACCAAAGGAAAGCTACCAAGCTACCCACCAGCAGATTGGACCGACGAAGAGCTAGAGCAGGCAGAGGAAGACCTGAGGGCGAGTATCAGCAAGCGCCGCGAGCAAATGGACGATCTAGGCGAGGAGAGCAAACACCGCGATAGACTACGCGAAGAGGAAAAGTTCCTGCGTCAAATCAAGAAAAAGCTGGGTGGATCATGACAGATGGCCGGCCGCGCGGCGACGTACTCATAGAGAGCATCATGAAGGATGGCGACGATGGACGCCTGTCAAACGCGTTGCTCAACGAGTTCTTCGACGGCTATCCCCTTGAGAAGCTAGTGCCGTTTCTGCGTAGCGAAGATGTGGAGACAGCAAAGATTGGCGCGTCGATAGCCGGGGAGCTTGGCGTGCAAGCCCGCCCGCTGATGCCAGAGCTTACCCCACTGCTAGCACATCCAAACAAGGCAGTGCGATATGACACCCTCAGCGCTATTCTTTGTGCGGCAACCGGCACAGATGGAGACGCGGTCGCGCGCGCGATCATGCTAGTAGATGATTCGGAGCGGGCCGTAAGAAAGAAGGCGTTGGATTTCCTCGCACGAGCGGATCAAGAACAACTCGCGGCCGCATTGCCTCACCTCACTGACACTAGATTTGTTGACGGATTGGGATGGCTGATCGACGTTGAAGCCGCGGAGGCGGCGAGCGATGTAGAGATCGCACACAGGCTCGCAAGTGAAGATAGGCTGGTCCGCTGGTTTGCGGCCGTAGCGGCTACTCGCGCCTACCGACGCAACCCAGACCTTCTTGACAGCATGGCCACCGCACGCGACGACGAGTTGAGGGCATTCGTCGAATCCCAACAAAAAAGGTTCAGGCTGGAGCCAAAGAGGTTCCGTGAGCAGCACTAATTGATCGACGATGCACCCCGGGCCGAGGCCCACGCGGTGGACGCCTTCCGCCGTCGGGCTTTCGGCCTCGGCGCGTCTCCTCGCTGTGGGCGCCTAGCAGAGATATTTCGTGCTGGAGCCAGAAACGCCGGGTTCGCCCAACGTCCGGTTCTCTCCCTCCCTGGGCTGAGCCAGACGCTCTCCTACCAGCGTTGGCGGCCCGGTTGACCGCCCGGGCCGCCAACTTTCGCAAGGGCTATTGCCTGATTTCCTCCGCGACTTGCGCGGCGCGCGAGGCGAAGACGAAGCCGTTGAGGCGATGGATCAGGCCGCCTCTGGCGAGCGCCGTTTCAGGCTGTCCGCCGCGGCGAGGCTTACGCTGGAACCCGAGACAGTCGGCCGCTTCGCGGGTCGGCAGGTTTGTTGCGTTCACATCCGACCCTGCAGCCTGGCCTCTGCGACTGAAGTCGCGGGCCGGTCGGTCGCCGACTCAAGCTCGGGTTGGTCGTCGTAGGTCTGGGGCGCCTGTCCGGGCCGGCATCCCGGACGGCGCCCTCGCGGTCGTCTGCTATGCGGCTGGTGGCCGCTGTGTGATCGTGGCGGCGGCTCTGCCGATGATCGCTGCGGCTTGGGTGGCTTCGAGCCCCGCGAGGATGTCGTGGACCCGCAGCTCGCGTTTGGTGGCGCGCTCTGCCTCCTCGGAGGCGTTGTCTTCCAGCGCGGCGGTTCTGGTGGCGCTCTCGGCGGCGGCCTCTTCGCGTAGCGCGTCGATCGCGAGGTCGAGGTCGGCGTGCTGCTCGACGGTGATCTCGTGGCGGTAGTCGTCGTGGGTCCAGCCGATCCGGTTCAGCAGCCCGGCTGTGCGCTGCAGGCGATCGTTAGCAGCCATCGCCTGGCGGCTGTGCTGCGGTGCCCCGTCCTCAAGCGCTCGCAAGAGCTGCTCTGCGTCGAGCTCCATGCGCCCGTAGAGCGCGTGGCGAAGCGGCACGACCGCCTCATCGTTCAGCGTGATCTCGATCTTCTTTTGCATCTGTCGGTTCCTCCGGTATGGGTGGGTTGGAGGCGCCGAGGAGGCGAGTTGCGGAGAGCCCTGCCGGCTGCGCTGTATTGAGGTTGGGTGTGGGCCTGTAGGCTGCGCTCCGCATCAAAGGGCTTGCTCCTTGGTGCCGGGGGCGGGCCGGTAAGGTCGGCCCGTCCCCACTGATGATCCTTGGGGGGTCAGTGGATGTGCGGGTGCTTGCTCTCGGTGATCTCCACGATCACGGCTGTTCGTGCGGCGGCCCGCGAGAGCTTGACCCACGGGCCATAGGTATGGATCACATCGGCACACGCCAGGCTGGCGAGCGCATCCTCGAAGGCGACGCCCGCGTGCGGGAACTCGTGCGCCAGCTCGTCGCGAATCCAGACCGTGAAGCTGTCCTCGCCCATCAACAGGTCGAGGATCGCTGTTTCCATCTGCTGCTGGGAGAGTTTGGGCCTGTCCTCACGGGCAGGCTCTGTACCTTGGTACTGCATCGAAAGACCTCTTTTCGGTGCCATGCCCCCGGCCGCCCTGCAAGGCGGCGCGGGGGTCTACCCGTTTAGGTAGACGCCACGGGTTTTACCGCACATCCCGCCCGCCTGTCAAGCAGCATTGGTCTGTAGAAGCCGGCTGTTTGGCCTGGCAGAGCCAAAGTCTCGTCATCGCGTACGCGAAAGTTGGCGCGCAATGGTCATCAGGAGCAGAGCGTCCGGCCCGCTGTCGCGTTCTGATGCCCGCCGCGCGTCGGACCTCGGCCCCAGCGCACCCGATCCTGCTCGGCGGCACCGTTTGGGACCGTGACCGCGGGCCGGCGATGGCCCAGGAATACGAATTGACTTCTCAATGACGACCTGCAACGATCAACGACGGTCCAAGCGTGCCGCGTCGCGCGCACCCATGGTTGAAGGAGCCGACGGACTGCACGGGCCAAGCTGGCGCCTCGGGCTCCAAGCTGAACACTCCCTCGGGCTATGCGAGTCGGTCGCTCGCCGATACGACGAACTCGCCCGGCTCCCTGGCTACCAATCGCGATGGACTCGCACAGGTCAGGAGGGTGGTGCAAAGCCTGACGGCGAGTCGGCGATCATCGCACTCGGGCAGGCGTCCAGGTTGATCTCGTACTCCACACGCTCGACGCCCTCTGGCAGACCATCTGCGAAGGATGCCGCGGATATGCGCGGAAAGTTCTCGGCGACTCCATAAAGGCGCTCACTGATGACTCGAAAGCGCAAGTCGGCGTAACGGTCTATTTCAACGGGGGAGTAACCGGCTTGCATGAGTCGCGTCTCGAAGCCGTCCAGTGCGTCGCTGTCGTCGTTGAGCGTCGATGTGATGTGCTCAATGAGTGTGACGAGCGAGTTTGAGGCTGTCGGCTCCTCCCGCAGGCGGAGACTGAATAGATAGAGGTCCCCTGTGGCTGGAGGCTCAAGCTGGTCGAGGCCGTTGATGCGATGGACTTGGCCTCGCACGGATGCGGTCGCCTTCGCCTCGATTGCGAGCGTCGGCCACTGGAAGTCGTGGCGCGCTCCCGTGGGTCCAAGCCAGTGCGCGACCTGATCGTGTCCGCGGGGTATTAGCCAGAAGGCGAGGAACCACAACTCGCCGAAGAGGCCGCGAATCTCCTGGCTTGTCAGACCGCTCTCCGCGGATGGATTCCAGAAGCGACGCCAGCGAGCAAGGGTACTGAGCACAGCTTCAGGTGCGTTCCCGCTCCGCTGCTTGTGTTCGAGGATCGCTGTCGCCACTAGATTGAACACGTCCTGGCCGGCGCCAACGGCACAGAGTACGTCGATGAAGTGTCGCTCCGGCTGTCCTTGCACGGAGAGTTGTCGCGTGACAGCATGGATGCCACGGCTGCGCTCGTCGGTGATCGGTTCTATGTCGCCTTCAACGGCGAGGAGCAGGTGATGTGCCCCTTCGTGATCGACGGCCAAGAAGGCGTCGCTGATGTCTTGGAGTGTCTCGGCAGCGAGTTCGGCGTGAGCGTCTGACCGTGAGGGAAGTGTGCGCCAGCTCTCCGGCGTGACCGGGAGCATCAGCTATCCCCGATGCCGACTGTCCCAACCATGTACTCAACTGTCGCTGCGGTATTCGACGGGGGCATTGCAACTGCGATGCCGATGATGTCGGCCATGTCTCGCGCCTGTGCGGGATCGGCGTAGATCGGCTGGCGTTCGTTTTTTGCGACGTTCTCCTCGCCGTCCCAGCCGGACATGCGGCTGATGGGATACACGAGCAGAAGGCCCTCACGCGGATTACGGACCTTGCGGAGCCGGTCACCGGATGGTGCTCCACTCTCGGTCCGTGCGCTCTCAAGCTGCTCGGGCGAGAGTCCCAGACCGAGATGTCTTGGCGATGTGATGACGCCCAGCGAGCGAGCATCGCGCAGCCGGGTCCGCTCGATGAGGTTGATAGCGGGGACACCATCGACGCGGAGGTCGATTGTCCCGAGACGGTCAACGCGACGCTCCTGCCCCATGACTCCGACCACCCACTCGATCAGCTCGCCCTGCTCTGCTTGGCGGCGAAGGAAACTGATGAGCAACGGGCGGTTCACGCGGACGGCTGTCGGGTCGGTCTCATACGACTCCAGAAAGCTGATGATCTGATCCCATGGCACACCGCGCCACATCGGCTGCGCTGTATCCACACCGTCGCTCGGCGTACCGAGGCGCGCGAGGAAGTCGCCGGTAGCGTCGATGTTGGCTCTGAGCCAATCACGGTCCTGGAAGGGAAACACGATCGTCTGAACGAGTTGCCCGGCGAACGACATATGCTCAAGGTGAGCGGACCGCATCTTGAGCCTGTCCGTTACGAGGAGGGCGGGGTGGAGGCGAATCCGAACGCCGAAGTCAAGTGGCGTCAGGCCCTCCTCGGCGTATCTGCGGATGTCCTGTCGCACCTCGGCCTCGACGCTCACGAGGTCGCGGAACCATTGCTCAAGCTCGGGTGTCGTGTAGATGCGCGTCAGGTCGGCGTATCCGCTGCGGTAGCCGAACCAGCGGCCCATCTGCATGAGCGTGTCGTAGGCGTTGGCGCGGCGCACGTAGTAGCTGACGAGCAGGCCCTCCAGGGTGAGTCCGCGCGATAGGCGGTTGCCGCCAACGACCACAACCTTTAGGGACGTGTCGCGGCTGTAGTCGAGTATGTCTTCTGAGGCTGAGTTGAGCTGGAGCGCTTCGATTGGGTGCTCCAGCAGGACGCCGATGTGCTCGCGTATCTCGCCAAAGCCAACATCGAGGCTGACGTTCTCGGTACGGGTCACGCGGCGAAAGTCGTTCTCCCAGCGGTCGCGCAGCCGCTCCTCAAGTCCCTGCTGCCAGTTGTATCGCCACTCGTCGCGTAGCTCGGTGATGTATTTGGCGACGGCCTCGTGGAGGCGCTGTTGGATGCGCGTGTAGTGAGTGGTGTGTATCAGCATCGTCGCCGGCTTCTCGCCGTCGCCGCGCTGGTAGCGGGCGGCCGCGGCGAGCACGAAGTCGTCGATCGCGTCGCGCAAGCTCTGAGGTAGCGCTGGCGCGAAGTCTTCGACCTCATCGCGCCCCTGCGGGGTGAGGAGGTAAAGGTCATCGTCCGGGACGTGCCGGATGACGTCCAAGCCCTGGCTGTCGGCATCATCATCAGAACCAAAGATGCGCTCGGGGCCGTAGTAGTCGTGTGGCCGCGGCAGGTCAACGATGAATGATCGTGGGTAGATGTCTGCGCCCGCGTGGCGATCCTCCGCTTGGTGGTCGATGAGTACGTTGGCGAATGGCGTTGCGGTGTATGCGACGTATGCAACTCGGGGAAAGCCGTGGAGCAGCGTGCGAATGAGCCCGTTGATGGTGCTTGGCGCGGAGTCAGCGAGCTGTGCGAGGTCTTCCTCGTCGCCGTCCTCGTTCACGTCGGGGAATGGCCGATTGCTCCGTGTGTTCGGCGACGCTTGGTCGGCCTCGTCGTCGATGACAATGACGGGGATGGTCTCGCGCGTGGAGCGGGGAAGGTCCGCCAACCAACTGGTGAGACGCCGCAGGACCGTTGCGTTCTTCTTGGCGACGATCAGTGCGGGCTGGCCTCCTGCAAGCGCTGCGGTGTTCACGGCACCCGGATTGAAGTCACCGTGAAGGTCTGTCGTTGTGAACGTGACCCATTGGCGTCGATCGTCTGTGGGTGGCGCCACGCCGTCGGGCTCGCTCCCGACCAGCTCGGCGTTGAGGCGGCGCTGGGTCTGCTGGCGGAGTTGATTGTGTATGCCGGTAAGGATGATGAAAAGGCGGTATCCTGTGTCCGCCGCCTTGGCGATGAGCGCACTGTAATTCGCGGTCTTGCCGCTCTGCACATAGCCGACCACCAAGCCTCGGCGGTCGAAGTCGCGCTCGCCCTGAGGGTCCTCGAGCACGGCGAGAATGCGGTCAGTCGCGTCGTCAATGGATTGCACCGCTGGGCGGCTCCATTCTCTGGGCCCGAGCAGGTGCTGGCGCAATCGCGGCCAGTAGCTCCAATGCTGTCGATCAGCGTCTCGGAGCCATTCCTGGTGTCCCTGGGCGTCCTCGATCATCCGCAGGTCCTGAATGCGAATGGTGCTATGCGCCTGCACCTCGCGTTCCAACGCGGCACGCACGTCATCTCGCATACCCTCCGGGATGAGGGGCTGACTTGCAACCGCTGACGCTGGATCAAGATTGGCAAGGTGCATCGCTGTTCGTGCGAGCCCGAGAGCGTTCTCAAAGTTCACCGCGCGGTCCTTCCCTTTGTGGTTGCTCGTCCGTCCACAGCGTCGCTCAGCGCATCGAGTATCTGCTGGAGCAGGCTCGGACGATCGGAAAGCTCACCGCGAAGCACGTCATAAATGACATGCCACGGCACCAGCGGCTCCGAGTCGGCGCCGGTCGCGGTCGAAGACCCGTTCGCTCCTGCCGATGCGGCGCTTGATCCACCTGCTGGTCCCGCGGTGCGCGCAGCTGGTCGCCCCCTCGACCCGGCTGATTCAGGCTGACGGTTGCCGCTCTGTCGATACGCTGCTTGGGCGCGGTTCGCCACGGCACTGGCGATGGCCTTGAGTTCTGCGCGCACATCGGTTGGAACGAGAACGCGCATCTTCGAGACGTTGATTCCAAACGCGGTGTCAGCGCCGCGTGGAATGTCGATCGCGATACGCGCGAGCTTGGTGTGCTCGTCCGGCGTGCGCAGGCGGTTCCACCCTCCGCTCTGGATCATGCGCCCGCCACGGTAGATGTAAAACCCCTGCTGCCGGTTCCACTTCTTCGGTCCGCTCGTGATCTCCCAGGCTCGCGCCGTGGAGAACTGGACCTGGTTGGGCAGCACGTATGGCTGGACGCGAATCGTGTGCGTGCGCCCATCATGTCGCAGCGAAATGGCCTGCCGGTCGAGGCGCTGGGTCGCTGTCTCGCTGCGTGCGAACGGGTCCCATGGGTCGATTTCGTGGCCTTGGAGGGTGATCGTCAGAGGCAGGGCGCGGCGTGCCTGCTGCGCGAGGAAGCGGTGAAAGACCATCGCAAGATGCGCCTCGATATCTCGGCAGACTGTTGATAGTCCGTGTTGTGCAGCGATCCCGGAGGGGAGCTTGTAATCGAGCACGCGGTCGAGCATCTCCCACATGACGACCGTGCCGGGCTCATCCTGGAGGGGCGTAATCACCTCGTCACGGACCTCCGAGGTGCCAAGTCTGAGAAGCTGCCAGCGATCTTCGTCCATAACGTGGTCGAGGTCCCACTGGCGAATCTCAATCTCGCGGCGTTGAGGATTGGTTCGGGTCGCTACGGTCAGACGCCGGCACTGGCTGAGCGAAGCGGTCTTTAGGCCGAGGCCAAACTTGCCAAGGTCGGTCTCACCGTAGTTGCGATCGGTGCCGTATCGCATCGCCTCATTCATGCGGTGCGTGGGCATCCCGATCCCGTTGTCAGCCACTCGAATCCATGACTGCTCGCCATCGAAGGTGACGGTCACGTCAACTCTTGTGGCCTCAGCGTCGATGCTGTTATCCACGAGATCGGCGACAGCGGCGGGCAGTTCGTAGCCGATGTCTCGCAGAGACTCCATGAGCCTACGCGCTGAGGGGATGATGGTCAGGCTCTGGGACAAGGTAGTTACCGACTAGCGGCTCACGTCGTCATCAATGCCATGCGACGGGTCGCACAGTGCCGATCGCCGACGGGGCACTCATCGCAGAGGGGCGCCCCCGCGCGGCATACGAGGGCACCAAGGTCAAGCAGGGCGTAGTTAAAGGCTGCATCCGGCCCCGCCCGGCCGGCGAGCTCGTGTAGGTCCAGCCGCAGTTGCCATCGCGGTGTCTTTTCACGACCACACACACGGCCGACGATCCGCTCAGTGTTGGTATCGACAATGACCGCGCGCCGACCAAAGCCGAAGGTGAGCACGGCGTTGGCGACGTAATCCCCGACCCCTGGAAGCCGGCGCAATTCAAGCTCCTCGGACGGAACCTCGCCATCGTGTTCGTCAACGAGGGCTTGGGCGATGCGGAGCATGTTCTCGGCCCGCCAGCGCAGGCCGAGGGAGCGCATGACGCGGATCGCCTCATCGGCATTTTCGACCATCGCTGCGGGTGTGGGCGCCAGTTCTTCGAGAGCTTCGTACACCGGCCGAACCTGATCTGCGCGTGTGCGATGGAGGCATACCTCTGCCATGAGAACGTGCCAAGCGTCGACCTGCTCCCGCCAAGGGTAGTCGCGTCCATTCTCCGTGTGCCAGGCGATGAGCCCGGCGCGGAACGCCTCGCCATTGGCGCGTGGGCGACCACGTTGCGCAGGGAGTGTCAGGGCGCGATGGACCGACGTGGCGATCGTTCTAGCCAGCAGGGGCGGGACTGCGTTCCCGATCTGTCGATAGCGGAGGCTCGGCTGCCCGGAGAACCGAAACCAGTCGGGGAAGGTCTGAATCCGCGCCGCCTCGCGTACTGACAGCGTTCGATCTTGGTCTGGGTGTATGTACCAATAGCCATCCCGTGCGATGTGCGCGGTGATTGACCGACTGAGGCCATCCCATTCCAATCGCTTGTACTTGTCTGAGAAGATGTCTACGCGATAGCGCTGGAGGCGCGCCGGCAGGTCCTCGTAGGTGCCACCCTCGGGCATCAGCGCGAACGCTTCCGCGTCATCCTTGCGCACGTCACGGGTGATGTGGTCGTGGACGATCCCCCGCTCCGCGGCCGAGACGCCACCGCGGAGGAGTCTCTGTAGTTTGGTGCGTGGTCCACCATAGGGAAGCGTCTCCTCGCGCTGGGCGGGAGGCACGACGGGAAGGTCACCGATCGCCTGCCGAACGGTGGGCGGACGTGACTGAGGCTGCGGCCACTCGAACTGCGCCCCAGGGGCGAGAGCCACAATGAATAGCCGGCTGCGATGCTGCGGGACCCCGTGCTCGTATGCGTTGAGGATCGTCGCACGCGGTCTGTAGCCGAGGTCACGCAGAGACTCGCAGAAGCCCACGAGGACACCACCCTCATCCCACACGGCCAAGTCCGGGACGTTCTCCAAGAGGACAGCGCCCGGTCTCATCTTCTCAACCACCTCGATGAAGCTCCGCCACATCTGCGCTCGTGGATCGTCAGCCGAGCGTTGGCCGGTCTCAATAAGGCTGCGAATCTTGGATCGCCCTGCCCTGGAGAATGGCTGACAGGGCACGCCTCCGGCGATGAGATCGACCTTACGAATCCCCCATGCGCTGAGATGGTCGAGAAAGTCCTCGGGGTCGGCGAGGTCACCGCAATAGCCGAGCCCTCCGATATTTGAAACATGCGTCTCCACGGCCGCAGCGTCAGAATCAGCACCCACAAGCACCCTGAACCCTGCGTCCTCAAGGCCGAGGCTGAGGCCGCCCGCCCCGCAGAAGAGATCGAGCGCTGTGAGACCGCGAGTTGCCTCCGCACGGACCCACCGTCGGACCGCCATCAGGTCCAGGGGATCGGGGGCGTCGGGGTGCGGCGGAAGCCTCAAGCGAGGTCCCCGATAGGACCTCACCGCCGTACGCGACGGTCGGGCGAGCTTGATGGCGTCAGCTGTCATCTCCGATCTCATAAGCGGTCGTGGGCGGTGGCGCCACGACCGTATCTTGACCGCTCGGCAGGACGAGTGCGAGTCCGACCGATGGAATGTCCCCGGCTCCCGGAGCGGACGAGGCACCGACGCACGCGATCGCGGGCAGCTTTCTGTGATCGTGTGCGTCTCATGTACGGTCTCGCTGTCTTCTGCGCGGACGTTGGATCGGTCAGGGCGGGGAACTTCGGTTGGGCACGCACCGAGCCGCGGGACGCGGTTGCCGAGTACGACAGCTCAAGCCCCGTCCACCTCGTCGCTGCCGTCGCGGACGAGTTGCAGGCGGGACGCCCTGTCGCGCTCGGGTTCGAGTGCCCTCTGTTCGTGCCGGTCCCAGCCAACGCGGCAGCCCTCGGTGCCGGCCGCGGTGGCGAGGGCAATCGCCCGTGGTCTGCCGGGGCTGGTGTGGAGACCCTCGCTACGGGTCTCGTCAGGCAGCCTGGGTCCTCGCTGCGATCAGGACGCGGTGCCCGGACGATGTGCTCCATCTTGAGTGGCCGGCCTTCGCCGCCGCATCTCGCGGCCTGCTGCTTTGGGAGGCGTTTGTCAGCGCGACCGCCAAGGGAAAGACCCATGTCGATGATGCCGCGATCGCTGTCGCGGCGTTCTCAGGCCTGCTCCCCGACGCCGTTGCCGGGTCGCCCATCACCGCGGAGCGACCACTGTCGCTCGCAGGTGCAGTAGCGCTTTGGAGCGGATGGCTTCAAGACCCGCAGGTGCTCCATCAAAGTCCGCTCGTGATCCGAGCTTGAGCCCCCGCGCTAGCGCAGGCGCTCGAACGCTTGGAGCAGCACGGCGTTGCGCTCGCGCCCACCGCTCATGCCATCCTCGCGTCGCCGTGCGCGCGACGCCGAGGCCGGCATTGTTTAGGTCACCGTCGCCTCGCTGGTGACCACAACCCCCGCAAATCCCCGCAAATCCGCATGTATCCGCCGCGGCACGTCGGATCGAGACCCCGAGCAAATCCGCACATTAGGCGCCATCCTCAGGGTCCTCTGAAAATCGTGGTGTCCCCAGTTCGAGTCTGGGTCTCGCCATCAAGAAGGCGCTGCAAATGGGCATGTTTTTGAGATAGTGATCGCTATCTCGGCCGCCCACGTTTGGTCGTCGCGGCACAAACCTCGGCACAAACCCTTGACAATAGGCCCCGTTCCGGGCCCAATCGGCCGTCTCGAGAAGCCTTACGAGGGGCGTGTCTGGGCGGCAAATGGCTTATCTATGCGGTATCGACATGGAGAACCGAACTTATGGGCGAGCCTCGAATCAAAGACAACATGAGTTGGAATCGTGATGCCCTGAGAACGAGTTTTGAGCTGTTCGAGTGTCCCGACATGAGCGCACAAGCTCTAAAGCAAAAGAGGACAGATGATCGTCTACTGCGGATGTCAAGCTCTGTGCGTGACGGGGCGCAACGAGAACCAGACTGCGATGCCCCGGCTCATATCGAGTTGTACAAAGTTTTACAGGGTTTACGCGATCTCGATAAACGCTTATGGCCGGTCGGACGGGGCTCATCGAGGGGTTGTGCAGTCGCAGGATTGAAAGCGTCAGCGGGCTGGGCGAGAAAGCCTCACGGCGCCGATCAGGCGTCGATGGCTGAGTGCTGGCGGAGGTACTCGCGGAGATAGGGCAGCGCGAAGTCGACGTACCCGTGGCGGGTGGGGTGGATCAGCTCGGCTGCGATCAGCCGTAGGCGGTACTGGCTCGCGTAGTTCACGTCGACACCGAGGCGCTCCTGGATGTCGGCCATCCTGGACGGGCCGTCGTCCTGGGCCATCGCGAGCAGGAATGACTTGTCGATGTCTGAGGCGGCGCTCAGCGCCGGCTCGTGGATGAGCGCACCGAGCCTGCGCCGCGCTCGGGCAACCCCTTGGGTGGCGTCGGCGGCCGTGATCTCCGGTGCGGTCGGGTTCACCCGCCAAACCTGGGTGCCGACTAGCTGCAGCAGGAAGGGGTAGCCACGGGCTCCGTCGACCATGATCTGCAGGCCCTCCTCGCCGATGCTGCGACCGGCTGTCTGGATCGGTTCGCGCAGCGCGCGTTCAACCTCGCCGGTCGCCACCGAGCCCAGCGTGTGCCGTTCGGCGCGGCGCAGGAAAGTGAGCACGTCGTCGTTGACGACGTCGCTGACGCTTGCAGCTAGGCCAGCACCGGCGAACGCCAGCTCCCGATTCTCGCGGAACGCATGCTGCACGACGGTCGCTAGCTCGCGTAGCTCTTCGATTTGGTTGTGGTGGATCTCGTCAAGCGTGATCAGGACCCCGGTGCTCTGCTCGGCCAGCAGGTCGGTGAGCATCTCGAGCTGGTTACGCAGACCTGCTTGGACGACGTGCGCCTCGATCGTGCTCCAGGCGAGAGAGCCGAGATTAAGTGGAGCGCTCACGCCGCTGATGCGGCGCTGCACCGCCTTGGGGTCGAAGTCGCGCAGCAGCCGCGGGAGGTGCTGTTGGGTCATCCTGGAGACGAAGCCGGGGGTGGCGGTCTCGCTGACGATGAGCCAGCCGCGCTGGCGTGCGCGGTCCTCGACGGCGTTGAGCATGACCGTCTTGCCAGCGCCGCGAGCGCCGGTGTAGAGAGTCGCACGGCCCGCCGATCCCGGGCCATCTTCAAGTGCCTCGGCGAAGTCATCGAGCAGGTCGTCGCGGCCGACCAGCAGCGGCGGGCTGACACCGAAGCTCGCGTGGAAGGGGTTGCTCATCCGACCACCATACCCGATCCCTTTAGAGGTTTTTAGAGTTTTTAGATTCGGTTAGAGGTGGCTCAACGGCCCGTGAGCGTGGCAATCTGCGGCTCGGGTAGCCCGTCGGGGTTGCCTACATAACCCAGGGACCACAACCACG
The DNA here is from genome assembly GCA_963805565.1 of uncultured Actinomycetota bacterium. Lineage (GTDB taxonomy): Bacteria > Actinomycetota > Thermoleophilia > Solirubrobacterales > Solirubrobacteraceae > Palsa-744. The sequence continues at coordinate 1,342,799 of CAWDUK010000001.1, forward strand.
ACCAAAGACGACCGCCAACCGATTCGAGACCACCGACTCCACGAAACTCGGGGTACACCACACCTGTTCGCCGCGCGAACGGGTGCCAAGCCGTTCGATCGCTTCGCCCGCGATCTATAGCCGTGGCGCGGGCCCCACCACTGAAAATCGTGGTGTCCCCAGTTCGAGTCTGGGTCTCGCCATCAAGAAGGCGCTGCAAATGGGCATGTTTTTGAGATAGTGATCGCTATCTCGGCCGCCCACGTTTGGTCGTCGCGGCACAAACCTCGGCACAAACCCTTGACAATAGGCCCCGTTCCGGGCCCAATCGGCCGTCTCGAGAAGCCTTACGAGGGGCGTGTCTGGGCGGCAAATGGCTTATCTATGCGGTATCGACATGGAGAACCGAACTTATGGGCGAGCCTCGAATCAAAGACAACATCAGTTGGAATCGTGATGTCCTCAGTTCGATTTCCTGGGCCACAAGCCGCCCGGAGCACGTCTACATCAACTGACCAACGTGCCTGGGAACTACAACTAGGCGACAGCTCGGAGCACGCGCTCGAGCTGATCGACAAGATCGTGCAGGAAGCCGCCTGCCCAGTGGCCGTCCTGCTGCACGCCCGCGACCCAGAGTTCATCAACGAGGCCTCCAAGCGAGGCGTCTTCGCTCACATCAGCGACGCCGACGTCGAGGACTGGCAAAGCGCGATCGACATCGTCCTGCGACGCTTCGCCGAGTACCACGACCTCCAAGGCGCATTCGGACGCCGTGCCCTCACCGAGCGCGCCAAGGGAATCCTCATGGAGCGCCACGGCATCAACGAGGCAAGCGCCTTCGAGATGCTGCGCGAGCAATCCCGCGTCGATAATCGCAAGCTCATCGACCTCGCCACGGCAGTCGTCGACGGCTACCGCCTCCTACCCCGAAACCCCGAGGCGCCATCGCAACCCTGACGCTCACTCGGGTGCCGGCGCTGAGGCGCGTCAGCGGCGCGCTAGCCGGCGTCCGCTCTTGGTGTCGGGCGGCGCGTAGTTGACTCGTAGTGGTGGTAGAGAGCCGACTCGTCGGCCTGGGAGAGCTCCTCGCCGTGCCGCTCGATGTTGGGCGCGGACTCGGCCTGCCCTTGGTGACCCGCCACCTGTAGCGTCCGCATCTCCGGGCGCGAGTTGGAACGTAGGCCGTCGACGTGGTTTGGCAGGCGCCGCTGCGGATCGCGCGCAAAGGGTGTGTTCCTACGGCGGGGGCTCAGCGCTGCTACACGACGGTTCCCTGCCGCGTCTCGTGCGGAGAGCCTTCGGCGGGGGTGAGCAGTACGATCCGTTGGCCGGGGCGCAGCTTGATGTCTGCGCGGGGTGCGATGAGTTTGTGTCCTTCGCTGGCGGCGAGCACGCGGGTGCCTGCCGGCCAGTGCTGCTCGCCGAGGCGGCGTCCGCAGGCGGTCGCTTGTGGGCTGATCGTGAGCTCGAGGATCCGATAGCCAGCCAGCGGTGTGCTGGGGATGTGGACTTGCTTGTGTGGTTCCTCGGCTGCGAACTCGGCGGCTTCGGCGCCTTGCTCGATCTCGGCTACCGACGCGTGAATGCGGCTGGTCAGCGCGTGCGTGATGTCTTCGCGTGTGACCCACCCTTGTAGGGTGTGCTCGTCGTGGGAGAGGACGGGCAGCCCGTCGTGGCCGTAGAGCACGAGTTGACGCAGCGCGTGCTCGAGATCCTCCTCGCCGAAGAGTACCTGCGGGTCGCGTACGTCGCTCACGGGACCGGCGAGCTTGGCCCACAGCTCGCGCGAGACCGCAGCGGGCTCTGCCTCGAGCTCTGGCGGCGCGAGCAGGCGAGTCGCCCCATCCTCGTCTGCGACGGGCTGCATGACCTCGGCGATGGTGAGCGTCGCGAGCGCGCTGGTGGCTTTCGGCTGCTCGATGTCGATGCCACGGCGTAGCAGCTTGGTCGTATAGATCGAGCCGTAGGCGAGCTGCTTGCTGGTGGCCGCGGCGATCCCGCAGGCGAGCATCACGGGGAGCGTCAGCGTGAAGTTGCCCGTCATCTCGAGGACGCTCGCGATCGCCGTCAGCGGTGCCTGGGTTGCGCCTGCGAAGACGCCTCCCATCGCGATCACCGCGTACATCGCGGCCGGGCCGACGTCGGTGCCGAAGATGTGGCGGGCGGTGAGGCCGAACGCCATGCCGCCCGCTGCGCCGGTGAACAGCGATGGCGCGAACACGCCGCCGGACCCGCCGATCGAGAGGGTCAGGCTCGACGCGGCGATCTTGCCGAGCATCAGGATCACGATCAGCCAGAGCGCTTCGTGGCCGGCGACGATGTTGTCCATCACGGGGTAGCCGACCCCGTACATCTGCGGTAGCGCGAGCAGCAGCACGCCGAGCGCAATACCGCCGACCGCGGGGCGCGCCCACTCCGGGCGACCCTTCCACACGCGATCGAGATAATCCTCCATGCCGTACAGCACGGTCTTGAAGCCCACGCCGAGCAGGCCGGCGGCGAGCCCGAGCGCGGCGATCAGCAGGTAGGTCGCGTCGGGCGGCGCGAGCAGGTTATGCGGGAAGCTCGAGAAGAATGGTGCGGAGCCGAAGAACGCACGGCTGATCAGATCGGCGGTCACGGCCGAGAGCGCCGTGCCGAAGAGCGCGTCGAGTGAGAATTCGCGCAGCACGATCTCAAAAGCGAAGAACAGACCCGTGAGCGGCGCGTTGAATGTGCCCGCGATCCCGCCGGCGGCGCCGCACGCGACGATGATGCGCAGGTTGCGCTCGGACATCCGCACCCACTGGCCGACGGTCGAGGCGAACGCCGAGCCGATCTGCACGATCGGCCCCTCGCGCCCGACCGACCCGCCCGTGCCGATACAGAGCGCCGAGGCGAGCGCCTTGACGACGGTCACCTGCGGGCGGATCCGCCCGCCGTTCTCGGCGACCGCGAGCATCACCTCCGGCACCCCGTGCCCGCGGGCCTCGCGTGCGAAGCGCTGGATCAGCGGCCCATAGAGCAAACCGCCGAGCACCGGGATCACCAGGAAGAACCCGATACCAAGCCACACCAGATGCGAGCTCGCTACGCGGCCCTGCTGCCCAAACTGCTCGTGCCCGGTCGCGGCCCACGTCACCGCATACACCAGCTCTCGAAAGATGACCGCGCCCAACCCCGCCCCCCGCCGACGAGCAGCGCCATCGCGACCAGCCCCGGCCGCGAGCCCCCCAGCCACGTCGAGAGAGCGCGCCCGCTCCTCACTGGCCCCAGCCCAGCGACCAGTCCTGCTCGGGCACCTCGCCCGCCGCATCGGCGAAGACCCGCAACGCCATCAGCGCCGAGGCCCGGTCCGCGCGCGGCATCCGCCGCAGGATCTGCGCGATCTCGACACGCCGCCGACGGGTCACCTCCTGCACCAGGGCGCGCCCCGCCCCGGTCAACGAGATACGCACGCCGCGGCGATCGCTGCTGATCCGCCTGCGCTGCACGAGCCCCTTGCGCACGAGGCGGTCGCACATCCGCGTAGCCGTCGAACGATCCACCCCCAGCGCGCTCGCCAAATCGGCCGGGCGCTGCGGACCGCGAGCCGCCAGTTCCACAAGCGCGCGGTACTGCGCCAAAGTCACGTCCTCCGCCAGATCCGCCAACGAACGCGCAGCGACCGCCACCAACGCACGACTCGCGCCCAGCACCGCGTCGACGAGCTCCTCGCCATCTACAGGCCGTTCAACGATCTTCCCGGACACAGCCATCCGATGCATAATGCGATTATTGCACTATGCAATAGACAACTTGCGCAGAGCGTCTTCCGTCAATCCACCCTCACTTGTGCTTCTTGAGTTCCGGCTTGAGCGTGACGGTGAAGGTCTTGGTGATCTTCGGCAGTCCCGCCGGTTCGATCGTCACCGTCCACCTCACCTTCAACGAGCGGTGCTTCGCGATGTCCTGCTTGGCCAACTTGCGTCCCGCCTTCGTGAAGGGGATCTTGAAAGAGACCTTGCCGGCGTTCACATGCACTCTCGTCGAGAAGACAGCGACCTGCTTGGGCTTCTTGGGCTTGTGCCGTTTGCCCGCGCTGGCGATCGACGCCGCACCCGCTGAGGACACTCCGGTGGGCGCCGTCGTACCGTGGGCGCTGATCCAGCTGGCGAGCGGCACGACCGAACCGTTCTCCTGGAAGCCGTTTTCGTTGAAGCAGAGCCCGAGTGGCGCCGGGTGTTCGAGGATGTAGGCGACGTAGACGGCGAATTCCTTCAGTTCCTTGGCGACCTGGACCTTGTGCGCCGCTTCTTCGGCTTCTATCTGCGCTTTCGTTTTCGTCTGCTGCGCGCCTTCTTTGGAGACGGGTTCGTTGCCGGCTTTCTGCGCGGATGCGGCAACGCGGAAGTAGCTCGTCCTCGAGAAGCTTGCACCGGCGCTGTCCTTCGTGGTGACGGTGAAGGAATAGTTGCCTTCTGAGCTCGTGTCGATCTGCGCCCCGTCGGCCACGGGCCCTTTGCATTCAGTGATCACAGTTTCTGGAGGCGGGACGCACTTGTAGCTAGCGATCACGCTCTGCCCGAGCGCGTATTCGGCGCCGTTCGCGGGCGAGGAGATTTCGACGTTCAGCGCCGAGGGCGCGAAGACGAGCACCGCCCCGTCAGCGTCCGTGACGAGCGTTTCGCCTTCGAGCGCAATCGCACCGCCGTCGAGGTTGAGGCCTTCTTCGTTGTCGGCCGTGAGCTCTTCGCCTGCGGTACTCGTGCTCGCCCAGCCGCCCGGCGGACGTTCGAAAACGAAGTCATGGCCATTCTGGCGCGCGGTCTGGCTGAACGAGGGCTGCCCGACGACGACCTTCGATCCGTTCGCGGCGAGGGCGGCGCTGTAGCCAAAGTCCGCGTCTTCAAAGGAATCGGGGCTCATGAGCGTCGCCACCGGCGCCGCGGCCGTTCCCCAGCCGCCGCCGGGGCGCGTGAAGACGTAGGCCGCTCCCGCTTCCTTGACGCCCGATACCGCCTCGCCCGGCGCGCCGGCGAGCAGAATCGAACCGTCCTCGGAGAGACCGACCCCGTAACCAAAGTGATTGCCAACTTCGCTGACCGGCGCTTCGAGCGTCGCGGTCGGTGGGTATTCGCTCCCTGCTGTCCATTCACCGACGTTGGCGGTGAACACGTCGACCTGCCCGGCGATCTGCTTCGTGCATCCGTTGTATTCCGTTGGCGGGCCGTCGTAGACGCCGGGGGCGCTGCCGGCGACCGTGATCTTCGATTCGTGTTCGATCACGGCGACGGCGACGCCGAGTTGCGTGCAGGATTCTCCGATTTTGACCTCGGCGAGATTCGGACCGTGCAGCTTCGCCGCGTAATTGCTGGTGCTCTGCCATCCGCCGCTGACGGGTTCCTCGAAGACGAACAGAGCGCCGAGATTCGAGCTCAGACCCGACGCGCCGACGACGATCGTCTTACCGGACATCGCGACCGACTCACCGAACAGCGCGTATCCGGTCTTGCTTTCGAGCTTGGCGATCTGCTGCGCTTCTTTCCAGCGCGTCGAGCTCGGAGCTTCGAAGACGTACGCAGCTCCCGCATATTCTTTCGATGCTGCTACGTCCCGCTGACTGGCCGCGCCGACGACGAGCTCGTCGCCGGACAGCGCGACCGAATCCCCGAAGAACGATTCCTTTTCGTGGTCGCCCGCCTGGAGCGTCGTGACGGGCGCGGCGACTTCGGCCCACCCCCCGGCGGGTTCTTCGAAGACGTACACCTCTCCGGTGAGATCTTCCGAATAGTCGTCGCCAACCGCGATCGTCTTGCCCGAGACCGCAACCGCCTCGCCAAACCCGCCGTCAGGCGTTTCGACCGGTTGTCTGAGCACAGCCTCCTGCAGCAGCGGATCGACGTGCAGCGGATAGGCCGCGCCGCGAGCGTCGAGGTGGATCGCGGCGCCGTCGCGGACGAGCACGAGCGAAGCGGGGAGCCTGCGGCCCGTCGCGTCAGTGACGACGAGGTCGCCGTAACGTAGCTTCGCGCCGTGGCCGGCGAGCAGCAGCGCGCCGTGGCGTATGCGCGCGGAGAGCCCGCCGCCGAGCCGCAGGCGAATCGCGAGCCAGCCCGATCCCCGGCGCGGAGGCGCCGCGATCTCGAAGCTCTGCTCGAGTCCGAGCGGTCCGTTCGCGAAGGACTCCGACAGCGAGCCGTAGGAGTAGCCGACTTCGTTGCGATGGACGTGCGGGGCGGCAGACCCGAGCTTCTGCATCGCGCCGGCGCGGCCGTAGGCGGCGACCGCGAGCGACAGCCGCGCGGCGCCGGCGGCGACGCTGACCCCGCCCGCCGCGAAGCTCGCTGAGAAGCCCTGGGCGGCGTTGCTCGCGCGCATCCCGTGGACCGCGAACGCGTCGTCGCGGGCGCCGATCGAGCGCGAGATCGGGCCGCGAGCGGCCGCCGGTAGAGCGGCCATCGAAAGGGTCCCCACACGCGCGGAGGCAAGCGACCTGGTCCGCGGCGCCGGCTGGCGCGACGGCGTCGCCTGACCGCTTGAGAACAAGCCGAGGGCAAGGCACAAAGCGAGCACCAGCGCAATCGGCGCCGCCAGCCCCAGCAGACGCCGGCGCGAGGATCGCGGTGCCCCGGCGGACGCCCGCAGCCAAGGCGCCGAGGGCAACAGAAGACTCGCCTCCTGTCCGAATACCGACGTTTTTGGGGGCCGGAGACGGCCTTTTGCTGCTGGCGATCGTATGTACATTCCTCCCGATCTGTGATCATATCGAGCGCACGGGAGTTCTCGTGTGGACGACCACCATCTTGGAGCGTCAGGCAGAGCACGGACGCCTCGAACGGAAAGGACCTCTGGCAATGACCGCAAGACGCCTTCTGCTAACGCTGACGTTCTCGCTGCTGACGCTGCTCGGCTCGACGGCGGCCGCGCAGGCGGCCGGTTGCAGCGGCGACACGTGGTATGGGCCGGGAGGCAACAGCTCTGCGGCGAAATCCGGGGAATGGGGCGAAAAGTCGAACTGGTCGACCGACACAGTGCCGGTGGCACAAACCCAGGTATGCATCACCGTTCCAGGGACCTACACGGTCACGCTGACCCCCTATCCCGACATTCACTACGCGGGCGACGACGGCGGCGCGGCCGAAAAGCTCACGATCGGCGCAGCCAGCGGCACCCAGACACTGAAGGTATTGGGCGAGGCGCACGGCTTCGAAGGCAACTGGTACCCCTCCACCACCCTGCAAGTCGGGGACGGCGTGACGGTCGGCACCCATGGTGTGCTAGTGCTGGAAGCTACCGAATCGGACGCCCCCAACCAAACCCCCGGCGGAGCCAACGGCGGCAGCGTCCTGCTCGAAACTGACACGAGCGGACAGCCCGGGGATCCATTTGTCGTCGAAGGAGCGCTCCTCACGCAGACCAGCAGCTCCAAATATGACGATGAAATCCATTCGCACTCGCTGACGAGCAGCGGCAGCCTGCAGGTGGCCTCGGGGACGCTGAAGCTCTACAACGAAGAAGCCGGGATCAGTACCGGATCGATCACGGTCGGCGCGGGGGCCACGCTGCTTCAGGAACGCAGCGGTAACTTCACCAACGAAGGGCCCGTCAACAACGGTGGCACCACGATCCTCACCGGCTACAACAGCAAAAACAAGTGGATCCAGGGCACCAAAGGGTCGATCGCCGGCAACCCGGTCATGATCGAAGCGGGCGGCGGCCTCGAAGAGAGCGCCGCAAGCGGTCCCGGCAACTTCGACATGGGCGCCAACGGCGGCGCCTACCTGCTCGGGACGATTCCCAAGGGTCAGACGATCACGTTCGCGGACGCGACCGGTCAGACCACCCTCTTCCTTGGGAACGGCACGCTCGTCAACGAAGGCACCCTGCACCTCGATCTGCCCGCGGGAGATGAAAGCAACACGAACATCGAAGAAGGCAGCATCGTGAACAAGGGCACGATCTATGGGACCGTCGAGGGCGCCAACGCCAAAAACGTGATCGACGTGGCGCTGACCAACGAACCCGGGGCGATCCTCGCCGCGAGCAGCGGGACGCTGTTTGACAACCGCGCCATCACCAATGACGGGCTCCTGGAAATCGCTTCCGGCTCGGTCCTCGAAATCGTCGCCGCTACGCTCACAAACGCGGGCACGATCGCACCCCAGATCTCCGGCGCGAGCACGTTCGGGAAGATCGAGCTGCTCTCGGGCGCGACGGTCGAAGCCGCCGGCACGCTCGCGCCGACCCTCGCGAGCGGCTTCACGCCCACCGCCGGCGAGGAGTTCGACGTCTTCGAAGGCGCCGTCAAGGGCACCTTCGCCGCCGTCTCCGGCGGCTTCTCTGGCGACTACTCCCACGAGAGCGCGAGCCCGCCCTACGTGGGCGTCGTCTACGGCACCGCACCGGCCCCCAACCCGAAATCAGTCACCCCGCCGGCGACTGCGGCAACCGTACAGGTGACGAAGATCGCAAGCGCGGGCGGCAAGGTGCTCGTGTCGCTCTCCTGCCCCGCCGGAGGGAGCGCCTGCGCGAGCGCCCTCGTGAAGGTGACCGTGACCGAGCGCCTGGTGGGCGGTCGGGTCACGGCCCTGAGCGCCAAGCGGCGCGGCAAAGCCAAGAGCAAGACGAAGATCGTCGTGATAGCCGCCGGCAGCGCGACCCTGGCCGCCGGCAAGACCGCCGGCCTCACCCTGGCGCTCAACGCGACGGGCGCCAAACTGCTCGAGGCGCATCACAAGCTGCAGGCCTTGGTCACCGTGAGCGTCGCAGGCAAGGCGATCCGCGCACAGAAGGTGACCATCAGCGAGGCCAAGGCGAAAAAGCACAAGTAGCTGCTCAGACCGCCGTCACGATGAGCACCCCCGCGAATAGGAGATAGGCACCGACAGTGGCAATGCCCGTGCTGCGTCGCAGGCCGCGATAGATGTATGCGCACAGAAGCGTGAGCACTGTCATCGCCATGTAGGACGCGGCGACGAACGTCGTCTCACCCGACGGCTCGCCCAGGCCGAAGATCGTCGTAGGGATCAGGAGCCCGGCGAGGATGTTGAACAGGTTGCTGGTCAGCCCCGTGCTGAGCACCGCTGCTCCCTTCCCGCGTGCGGCCAGGTAGATCGCCGCGACAGCGTTCGGGAGGCTTGTGACGGCGGCGAGGACGAGGGCGCCGATGACGATCTGAGGGACGGCGTGGCGGCTACCCAGCTGCGAGGCTGCTCGCTCCATCGCGATGCTCGCGCCCACCACGACGAGGACCGCACCCGCAGCGATCGGGGCGTCGCGAGCGCGACCACGGGCGGGATGGATCGCGCCCTGGAGCTCTGTCTCCTCCTCGCTGATCGCTGCCGCTGAGCTTCGTCACGGGTTCGTCATCGCGCCTCGCCCTCCAGCGCGACACGCTGCCTGTCCTGAATCTCGCTCGCCAGTACCAGGGCATCAGCGGCCCCACCGGCATCTTCGCCACGACGCTCGGCGCCAAAAACGTCCTCCAGGACATCCTGGCTGCAAACAAGATGATGGCCGACATCGCGGCAGTCAACAAGTTCGCAGGCGGCCTCGCTGATGCCTTCCCGGCGTCCTCATTCGTCGCCCAGCTTTCGAGGCATCCGCTGCACTTGTCCTCGCGCACCTCGGCGAGTACGTGATCGCCATCCCGAACCTCATGCACGGGCTGGAGGGCGCGATGTACAGCGTCGCCCGAGCCCGCTCGATCATCGACGCTGACCGTCGTCTGCTGAGCAACCCGAGCAAGCGGGTGGGCAGCGTCGAGATGGTCGTGCGCGAGATGCAGCTCGACCAGGAGTACCGGACATTCCTCTACCGTTGCGTGTTCGGCACTGGCGGGAACGCCTTCCGCCACGGTGACGCCGGTGAAGGCGAGCGCCGGCAGGCGCTCCTCGCCGTGGTCGCCGTGAGCGGCTGGGTTGATGCCTTCATGGGCCTCTCCGCGCGCTCAGTCCTCGTGGAACTCATGGGCGAGGAGCTGCCGCGTACCGTCGAGCGCATGAGCGAGCCCTTGCTCGAAGGGGTGTAGCTCCGGCCTGCGCGCCTCGGCGGGCTAAGCGACTCGACTGCGGCGCTGCCTCTCGCCATCCCGCCGCGGGGGTTTGTGCCGACCGACCCCCACCCGCGGCACAAACCCCCCGGTAACTGCCGGTAACTTCGGGTATCTCGGCAGGTAGGGCGACCGCCAGGCCTCGCTACAGACGGTACGAAGCACCTGCAAACTAGGGCTTTTCGCTACGATTTGCACGACGGGTCGGTAGGCGGGCGCCACGGCTGAAAATCGAGGTGTCGGCGGTTCGAGTCCGCCTCTCGCCATCAAGAAGGCGCTGCAAATGGGCATGTTTTTGAGATAGTGATCGCTATCTCGGCCGCCCACGTTTGGTCGTCGCGGCACAAACCGCGGCACAAACCCTTGACAATAGTGCCCTGTTCTGAGCCTGCTGCCGCGTCTCGAGAAGCCTTACGAGGCGGCATGTTCGGGCGACAAATGGCTTATCCATGCGGTATCGACATGGAGAACCGAACTTCATGGCGAGCCTCGAATCAAAGACAACATGAGTTGGAATCGTGATGCCCTGAGAACGAGTTTTGAGCTGTTCGAGTGTCCCGACATGAGCGCACAAGCTCTAAAGCAAAAGAGGACAGATGATCGTCTACTGCGGATGTCAAGCTCTGTGCGTGACGGGGCGCAACGAGAACCAGACTGCGATGCCCCGGCTCATATCGAGTTGTACAAAGTTTTACAGGGTTTACGCGATCTCGATAAACGCTTATGGCCGGTCGGACGGGGCTCATCGAGGGGTTGTGCAGTCGCAGGATTGAAAGCGTCAGCGGGCTGGGCGAGAAAGCCTCACGGCGCCGATCAGGCGTCGATGGCTGAGTGCTGGCGGAGGTACTCGCGGAGATAGGGCAGCGCGAAGTCGACGTACCCGTGGCGGGTGGGGTGGATCAGCTCGGCTGCGATCAGCCGTAGGCGGTACTGGCTCGCGTAGTTCACGTCGACACCGAGGCGCTCCTGGATGTCGGCCATCCTGGACGGGCCGTCGTCCTGGGCCATCGCGAGCAGGAATGACTTGTCGATGTCTGAGGCGGCGCTCAGCGCCGGCTCGTGGATGAGCGCACCGAGCCTGCGCCGCGCTCGGGCAACCCCTTGGGTGGCGTCGGCGGCCGTGATCTCCGGTGCGGTCGGGTTCACCCGCCAAACCTGGGTGCCGACTAGCTGCAGCAGGAAGGGGTAGCCACGGGCTCCGTCGACCATGATCTGCAGGCCCTCCTCGCCGATGCTGCGACCGGCTGTCTGGATCGGTTCGCGCAGCGCGCGTTCAACCTCGCCGGTCGCCACCGAGCCCAGCGTGTGCCGTTCGGCGCGGCGCAGGAAAGTGAGCACGTCGTCGTTGACGACGTCGCTGACGCTTGCAGCTAGGCCAGCACCGGCGAACGCCAGCTCCCGATTCTCGCGGAACGCATGCTGCACGACGGTCGCTAGCTCGCGTAGCTCTTCGATTTGGTTGTGGTGGATCTCGTCAAGCGTGATCAGGACCCCGGTGCTCTGCTCGGCCAGCAGGTCGGTGAGCATCTCGAGCTGGTTACGCAGACCTGCTTGGACGACGTGCGCCTCGATCGTGCTCCAGGCGAGAGAGCCGAGATTAAGTGGAGCGCTCACGCCGCTGATGCGGCGCTGCACCGCCTTGGGGTCGAAGTCGCGCAGCAGCCGCGGGAGGTGCTGTTGGGTCATCCTGGAGACGAAGCCGGGGGTGGCGGTCTCGCTGACGATGAGCCAGCCGCGCTGGCGTGCGCGGTCCTCGACGGCGTTGAGCATGACCGTCTTGCCAGCGCCGCGAGCGCCGGTGTAGAGAGTCGCACGGCCCGCCGATCCCGGGCCATCTTCAAGTGCCTCGGCGAAGTCATCGAGCAGGTCGTCGCGGCCGACCAGCAGCGGCGGGCTGACACCGAAGCTCGCGTGGAAGGGGTTGCTCATCCGACCACCATACCCGATCCCTTTAGAGGTTTTTAGAGTTTTTAGATTCGATTAGAGGTGGCTCAACGGCCCGTGAGCGTGGCAATCTGCTGTTCAGGCGGTGCAATTCGGGACGTATCTTGAGCCCGAAGCGCAGTGGAACGCGTGGCTCGCTTCAAACCTCATCCGCCCGAGCGGGAATAGGCTGCGCGCATGGGTAGGCCCCCCTCGCTGCTTCGCTGGACACGCTCGCGGTGGCATCGCCGCTGGTTCCGGGCGTCGGCACTGGGCGGTGCGTTCGTGGTAGGTATAGGGCTACCTGGTGGCGCGTTGCTCGCCGCGACGCACCCGGAAACGCACAGCACGCTGTGGACGGTCGCACTCGTGGCAGTGATCGTAGTTACGGCTGTAGCAGCGGCGGTGGCCGTGGTCGCTGGCGTTGGGGCGTTCGTCACGCAGCCTGTGTCCGATAGCCACTGCGCCACCCTCAAGGCATCGGCTCTGAGCGTAGCTCGGAGCATCCAGGGCGATCGTGCCTGCGACTACGGCGAGGGGTATCGGCCGGACCAGGCTTTTCATACACACTTCCCGAAGCTGGGGGAGCGGCTGACGGCCTGGGACGGGCTGGTGGCCGCGCCCGCCCAGGCGCAAGGTGCTCTCGAACGGCAGATCGACACGATGATGGCCGAGGGGGGCGTGACGGATGCGGAGATGGTGGTCGGCTACAACATCCCGGAGATCACGAAGTACGCTCGCGGGCTCGCTTTGGCGCGCGCACGCGGTCAGGTCCAGGAGGTGCCGCATCTCACGTGGGCCGGCTTCACCAACGCACCGCCCACCGCAGGCGGTCAGGTTACTGGTCCCCCGGAGGGCCAACTGAGACCTAACGGCGGTCCAGACTGGATATCGCTCCGGCCACTAGACGGCGAGACGGTACCTCAGTGGAACGAGCGCGCCGACCTGTACACGCAGCGAGTGGATGGCCTGATGGCGGCGGTATACGAGACGGCGTCGCCCTACGCACAGGCCGTGGTGGCCGCCGAGCAGCAGTTGGAGGCGTTCAGGCACGACGAGCTTCCCACGATCTTGGCCGCGCTCAGGCTCATTGCAGTCCGGGAGCCACCGCGCGTCCGGCGTGGGTGCGAGTCATGCTGACGGGGTCCTGCTCTACGCGGGCGCGAACGTGACTCGAATCTCGGAGATCCTTCCTGCCGCGCGAGCAGTCAGCGACCTGACGCCGGAGCCCACGCAGCGCGCAGCTTCAGCGTCGTCGGACCCGAGGACCCGAGACTGATGAGGGCGAGGCAGGAGTCGGGCGTGTAGCCCGTGACAGCGCTCTCCTAGAACGTCAGACTCCTAACCTGACATGGCTGCTAGGAGCCCGGGTCAGTAACGCGTCCTCGCCGTCGACTAACGGCGCGGCACGGGAGCGATGAGGACTACGCCTCCCGGCTCCCGGGTGAGCGTCGGGTGTCCGGTCCTCATTTAGAGTGTCCCGCGAGCCTGCTGGCTGCTGCTTTTCGCCGCTCGCGCTCAGGTTGCGCCGACCAGGGCGAGTCCGCCGGCGCGGTGGAGCTTGAGCAGGTTGTGGATCGCGCAGTGGAAGCGCCATTGGGCGCGGGCTGCGTGCTTGCCACGCAGCAGCAGCCGCCGCGCGTCCTGGACGGTGTGCATCTGGCCGAACACCGGCTCGACGATCGCCTTGCGTCGGGCGTAGACGGCGTGCCCGTCCTTGGTTTTCAGCTTGCGTGCCATGCGCTGCTTGGGGGTCGCGTTCTTCGGTATCGGCCCGCGTGGCGCGGGCGCGGGCGGCTCTGAGCGCTTGAAGCGGCCGGTCGCGATGAACGGATCAAGGCCGTGAGCGGCGGTGATCGTGACGTTCTCCTGGGAGAAGTAGCCGGCATCCGCGGTCAGCGCCGCACCCTCCGGTAGCTCGCCACCGACCGCGTCGAGGTTCTCGGCGAGCTGGTCAAGCGCCGGCTCGAGCTGCTCGGCATCGGGCGCCTGATCGCAGAGCTCGGCCGCGAGGATCACCTGCGTCTGGGAGTCCACGAGCGCCTGGCCGTTGTAGCACTGGTGAAAAGAACCGTCAGAGGTCTTCATGATCTTTGACTCGGGATCGGTGAAGTTGCGCTGCGCTTTGGGCTTCGGCGCGAATGGATCGCGTCCGCTCGGCGGGCGCCGGGGCTTCTTGCCCTGTGCCCGCATCTCAGCGCGGCGCGCCTTCTCGCGCTCGGCGGCCTCAGCCTCAAGCGCCGCCTTGGCCTCGCGGATCACCTCGAGGCGCTGCTCGCGCCGACGCAGCTCCCGCGGCAGCTCATCGCCGCGATGCTCAGGACCGAAGCGCTCGTCCTCCTCGGCGTCGGTGCGCTCGGCCTCGGCCAGCAGCGCGTCGACGTTCTTGCGCAGCGCGGCGATCTCGCCCTCGAGCTGGACCTCCTTCTTGACCATCCGCTCGTAGCTCATCGCCTTGTGCCGAGACGCGTTCGCGCGCAGCTTGGTGCCATCCAAAGCGAGTGTTCCCAGCCCGATGAGCCGTGCCTGCTTGCACAGCCTCAACGCCTGCACGAACAGCTCTGAGAGCGCCTCCAAGTGACGTGCCCGAAACCGCGCGATCGAACGATAATCCGGGTGCTGGCCGGCGCACAGCATCCGCGCCGCCACATCGCGATAGCTCGCCGCCTCCAGCTTGCGCGAGGAGGCCACCCCGCCCGCGTAGCCGTAGATCAACAGCTTGAGCATCAGTCGCGGGTCATATGGCGGGTAGCCCCGCTCCTCCTCATAGGCCGCATAGATCGGCGAGAGGTCCAGCGCCGACTCCACCAGATCTGAGACGAAGTGCGCCAGATCGCCCTCCGGCACCCACTCAGAGAGCACCGGCGCCATCAACAGCACCTGATCGGGGTCATACGCCCGGAAGGTCTTCTCTTCGCCCGCCGCCCGGCGCTCGCCAACTACCGCCGACGCCTGCACCTCCACCAGCCGCTCCTGCGTCACCGCCGACATGACAACCTCCGCGTCGAGAACAACGGAATCGTCTTAAATCCGCCGGACGCCACCGCGACGGTTACTGACCCGGGCTCCTAGGAGACGATCAGGAGGAGGCGCACGCACATCTGGCGGCGTGGAGTTTCAGGCGCAGGTGGCGGCGTTCTACGGCGTCGCGATGCTCTGTGAGGAGCTTGCACCGGCACCGCTTGATCTTGGTGGCGGTGGCGCGATCGATGCCGTGCGCTGCGAGCTCGACGCAGCCGTCGATGACGTGCACATCATCCTCTCGGCCGACCGACGAGTGTTGATCCAGGCAAAGCACACCGTCAATGCGAGCCCGCGTGAAAAGTCGCACCTTGGCTCCGCGCTCGCGCAGTTTGCACACGCATGGATTGATTCGCGAGATCGCGTGGACGCTCGCGGACCGATGCGCTCCAACCGTGACCGGCTGCTATTGGCGTGTGGACCGAACAGCTCCAAGTCGGTGAGGCTCGCACTGCCGATGCTGCTGAAACGCCTACGCGATGACCCGCCCGACAATCCGGATCACCTTCGTCTTACCAACACGGACCAGCGCAAGATCTGGCCGTTGGTGCTGGGTCACCTGCGTCGGGTGTTCGAGGAGCGAGACGGTCACGCCCCGGAGGCGGAGGAGCTGACCGCGCTGCTCTCGCTGATCAGGGTGCGCGAGTTCGAGTTCGAGGGCTCGGAGCGCGACATCGAGCAGGCCAAGGCTATGCTCGCCCAAGCCGTGCTCGCGCAGCCCGCGCAGGCGGGCGCGGCGTGGGGACAGATCGTGGGCTTGATGCTGAGCGCCGCGTCAGGCCAGAGTGGACTGCGCCGGGGGAGCCTCGCCCAGCTCTTGGCTGTCGCTGGCCTCTCGATGCTCGCCGCGCCGAGCTACCGGGCGGATGTGGAGCGTCTGCGCGAGGAGACCCGGCGCAGTCGGCGGTTGCTGGGGGCGCTGAGCGAGATCCGGCTACCGTCCACGCAGGTGAAGATCGCGCGCTCGGCGGCTGGCGCGGCACTCACTCGTGCGGATGAGGCACCGTGTCTTCTGATCGCCGAGCCCGGGGGCGGCAAGAGCGGCGTGGTGAGCGATGTGATCGGTGAGCTGGTGGACGAGGCGCGCGACGTTGTGGCGCTGCTCGCAGACCGCTACACGGTGGCCGACGAAGCCGAGCTCTCGGCTCGGCTTGGTCTGGAGCACAGGCTCGCGGACGTGCTCGCAGCATGGCCTGGTGAGCGCAAGGGCGTGCTCGTGATCGACGGGCTCGACGCCGCTCGCGGCGGCGACGCGCTCGCGGCTTTCACCTCGCTCATCGAGGACGTGGCCGCATATGGAGGACGCTGGACCGTGCTGGCCTCGATCCGTACGTTCGACCTCCGCTATAACCCGCGGCTGCAGAAAGCCTTCAGACGGGGCGCGAGCACCGAGGAACTGATCGATCTGGAGTTCCCGTCGGTCCATCACCTGCAGGTGCCGAGGCTGGACGACGGGGAGCTTGCACAGGTGGCTGAGCAGCTACCGCATCTCGGACAACTGCTCGATGCTGCTCCCGACGCGCTGCGTGAGCTGGTCCGAAACCCCTTTAACCTCGCGCGGTTGGCCGAGCTCGTTGAGGCCGGCGCACCGGCGGCCGAGCTTCGCCCGCTGCGCACCCAGCTCGAGCTACTTGAGGTCTACTGGCAACGCCGCGTGCGCTCCCCGAATGTTGGCTCTGACGCACGCGAGCGGCTGGCGCGAAGGCTGTGCGAGAAGGCCGTCGGCGCGCTCGCCCTTTTCGCGCTACGTGAGCAGCTCGCCTCCGATGCCCCGACAGATCAAGCGATCGCCGAGCTGTTGAGCGCTGGAGTGCTGGTAGAGGCCCAGGGGCCGAGCGGGACCGAGACGCTTGCGTTCTCCCATCATGTGCTGTTCGACTACGCGCTCGCGCGGCTGATGCTGCGCGTCGGGGACACCGAGCTCGCCGGGCTGCTGCGCGAGCGTCCGGAGCTCCCCCTGATCGCACGGCCGAGCCTCACGCTGCACTTTCAGTGGTGCTGGGAGCGCGACCGGGAGATGTTCTGGCGCCTCACTTTCGACCTCGCCGCAGATGTCAGCCTTCCGCTGCTCGGGCGGCTCGTCGCCCCCGCCGTAGCAGCACAGGCCACCGCAGCCAGCGAGCTACGTCCCCTCACGCAGGCGCTCGCGGAACCCAGCCCCGACGGTGCGCGAGCAGCGCTCGTGCATGTGATCGGTGCGGCACTCGCTGGCGGAAGCCAGCAGCGTCCGCTGCAGAACGCGCGTGTGGACGTGTGGTCGGAGTTCGCGGATCAGCTCTCAGAGCAACCGGATGAGCACATCGTCACGAACGTGCGGATCCTCACCTGGGGGTTGCTCGATGAGCGTGAACGCCTCGGCGATCAGGAACGCGCGGCGATTGGCCGCGTCGGACGGCGCTTGCTGCGGCGAGCGCTGCACGAGGAAATCTTGCGCGGCGACCTCGTGTACGTCGGATTGAATGCGGTGGCAGGCACGTTCGACACGGACCCGGCTGAATCACGCGAGCTACTCGCCGAGTTCGTCACGCGCGAGCGGATCAGCGACCGCGGATGGGAGGAGCTGCACTGGATCATCGAGGTGCTATTCGGCGTGATCGCCGAGGTCCCCGACCTCATAGGCGAGCTATATGCGAACGCGTTTGGTGCGACACCACCCGGCGATACGACAGTGCCGATCGGTGGCCCCGTGATGCCGCTGAACTCGACCCAATCGCAGGATTTCGGGGTCGCGCTCTACTCACTCGGCGAACGTTACGGGGCCTTCCTCGAGGCCGCAACCGGCGCCGCTGTCGGTGCCCTGATCGACGTGTGTGTGAGCTTCGCCGAGCGCCGCCCTTGGCCTGCCCCGGAGACGAGCGAGCGCGTGCTGCGCTGGCGAGGGCAGGTCGGGCGGGTGATCGATGACTACAGCCTCTCATGGGACCAGGGAAGCGCGGGCATGGCCTACCGCGACGAGGAGACGATGCTCAACGCCTACCAGCAGCGGCTGGAGGAGCTTTCAGCCGCTGCGGACACCGGGGGTGTCGAGGCGCTGCTCTACCCGCTGGCGGGGCGTGATGTTCCAGCCGTCATCTGGCGGCGGATCCTCAACGTCGCCGCTCGGCATCCGCAGCAGTTGGGGCCGCTGCTCGCGGAGGTGCTCGCCTCACAGGCGATCCTCTCCGCGATGAACACAAACGGGCCTGCTGCGACCGCGCTTACGGCGTGCTTTCAGTTTCTCAGCGAGAACGAGCGCAAACAGGTCGAGCAGGCGATCCTAGAACTCCCTGCCGATGATGAGTTCGCGCGGCGCCGACGAGAGCGCTTGCTGACCGCCTTGCCTGAACATCTGATCGTGACCGATGCGGCGCGCGAGCAGCGGCCGAGCACTCTCGTCGAGCGCGAGGATGATGACTGGGAGCCTCCGCCGCTCGGAGACCCCGGCGGGGACCCACGCGCTGAGCCCGACGGCAATCAGAACGACGACCAGACCGCCCTGGCAACACTCACCGCGCCGGTACAGGCGCTCGCGCAGGACACCGAGCGCAGCGGCATCGATTGGATGAGAGCGGCAGAGGACGTGCGGGCGCTGCAGGCCGGAATCGCCACGTTGCACGTCGACGGGCAGCAGCGAGAAGAAGCCGAAGGGTGGCTCACGTTGGCGAGCGTGCGCGTAGCCGCGCGTAGCCCGCTGCCTGCTGATGATGCGACCGCGCTCGCGGCAGAGCTTCTGCTCGCCGCCGCAACTGACCCCCGGCCCGACCGAGAAGATGATCTGGAGAGCTTCGACCAGTTCCCTTCGTGGGGATTCCCGGCCGGCCGCGTCGATGCAGCCCGTGGGCTGATCGCGCTCGCGCGCGAGCCGAGCCGGCTCCCGGACGGTGCGCTGCACGCGCTGCAGACGCTGGCAGGGGACCGCGCTGCGGCCGTGCGACTACGCGTCGCGGAGCACCTCGGAGTGCTCGCCTCGACCCAGGCGGATCTCGCGTGGCAGTTCGCTGACCAGCTTGCCGGAGACCCAAGCGCAGCCGTCAGACAGGCGCTGCTCGGCTCGTTCGCCGGGCTGGCAGCGGATGACCGCGACCGTGCGCTTGAGCTGGTCGTCCGGCTGTTTCGCGAGGAGTCCACACGAGCCGCGCCGCAGGAGGGCTTGCTGACCGCTGCCGCGTGTCTACTGATCGGATGCTGGGTCTGGCAGGGAGCGCCTCAAGGACGCACTCTGCTGGAGGAGATTGTCGGCGACCTCAGCGCGTATGCCGAGATTGCGCCCCGTCTGACCTTCGCGTTGCGAAACCCCACCACCCACGGTGAGGTGGGCGCCGAGGACCCTAATGCCGACGCTGTGCGCGCCAGGGCGATCGGCGCTTTCACGAGCCTCGCACGGGCCGGGCTCACGGCATTCCAGGCTGAGCTCGATGCGTACCAGGCGACGGCCGCTGCTGGCGGCCCGGTGGATGAGAAGCCGCTCAAGGCCGCGGGCAACCTTGTTGACCACGCCTGCACCGAGCTGTACTTCGCCTCCGGCGCCTACCAAAGCTCCGGGAACGGCAAGCAGCCACGCGTGAGCGAGGCCCAACGCGAGCGGTTCTACAATGAGGCCCCGGAGCTGATCGACACACTCTGCGACGCACCACTCCCGCGGGCCGCACACCACGTGATGCAAACACTCGAGCGGTCGATCGAGCTGGACCCCCGCGGCGTGCTGCTACGCACCGGCCGAGTGCTGCAAGCCGCGCACGTATGGCACTACGCGCACGACCAGATGGCTCTCACCCTATTTATCAACATCACACAGCGCTACCTGGCCGAGCATCGAGAGCTCCTCACAGACGTCGAGTGCCGCACGAGCCTGCTGCAGTCGCTCGAGTTCTTCGTCACCGCAGGGTGGCCGGCCGCGAGGCGACTCGTCTACCGGCTCGACGAGGCGTTCCGTTGACCCCTCCCGGCGCTGCTGCTCTACTGTTGCCGCGATGCAGCAAGTCAGCCTCGGTCACGGCCCAACCAACTGGGCACTCGTAGAGGCCGGACGGGTCACTGGTCACGGCCAGGTCGCCCCGCGCCTGTCCTTCGAAATGCAGGCTCGGACGCCGCGTGAACGGATGCATGTTGAGCTGCATCTGATGCAGGCCGAGCTGAGAGTGCGTGACGAGCTGCTGGGCACGGGATTCCTCACCGGAATTCCGCTGTCGCACGGTGCCAGGCCGATCACTATGGAGATTCCCGTCAGCCGACGTGCAGTCAGCTACCTGGAGGTAGCTTCGCCGGAGAACAGAATTGACTTGGAGCTCAAGCTGACAGGTTGGCTGCGAGCGCGCGACGACAACGAGGATTCCCATCGCTTCACGAGCGACCCACTACCCGGCGAGTCAATCTTCCAGAGCTTTGGCCAGGCCAACCAGGCGCTTCTCAGGTTCGAAGTCGCGCGCAGCGACTGGTTCTCCAACGTGCTTGAGCCGATCGGCACTGTCGACTATGTCTCTACCGAGATCGTCCTGCCGCGGGGCGACGATTCGCTGAAGGCCGCGATCAACCAGCTCCGCCGCGCAGAGAGCGCCTACGCCACACACGATGACCCCGCCGTCTTTCTCTACTGCCGCGGAGCGATCGACGCACTGCCAGGTGCCAAGCAAGAGATCTTCGCATCCCTTACCGACCGCGACGAGGCGCGACTGCTTGATGATCTGACGCGCCAAGCTGGGCAGTACTTGCACCGTGGCCGGCACGTTGCCGATGACGGCGAGCAGGACGGACGATTCCCCGTAGACCACCACGACGCGCGGTTCGCGCTAAACCTCACCAAGCTCCTGATCTCGCACATCGGACGCGTCACTTCCTCCTGATCCAGAGCCGGTAGGAGTTCATCCGCAACGTGCGCGAAGGCACCGTTTACGGCACGCCATCACGCACACAGGCAAGAGCGGAGGTGCTCGGTGCAGGCCCCCTTGCGGAGCGGGCCATACCATTTAGCTGTGCTGGTCAGCGAGCTCGTAGACAGGATGCGCGCCGCCGCGGAGGAGGACCCCACGTGGCTGGGTTCTGAACGCAACCTCGAATTGTTGGAGGAGTTCGCTGCCGAGCGAGCGCCCGGCACCGTCGTGCGCTGGGGCCAGTCCGAACAGCGCGCGTTCGCGTCCGGAGGGGTGCTCTCGATCGAGCCTCCGGTCGAGCTGCCGGGATACGACTCGATCCTGATCAATGCCGCGATGGCTCACCACGAGGTGCTCCATCGCGTGTATTCCGATGACACGGGCGCCGTCGCGATGTCTGGTCGGCTGACGCTGTACACGTCCTATCTAACGACGCTTGGGGAGCAGGTCTTCAACTGGCTGGAGGATGTCCGCATAACTTGCATGGAGCATGCTGCTGAGCCGGCCAACGATGACTTCCCTGTCGAGCTCTACCGCCTGTCCGTCGACCAACAAGAGGCCTTCTACCGAAGCAGCCTGGGCGAGCAGCCGTGGACGACCTCGCCGACCCACCCGATCGCGCAGGTGCGTATGGCGTTGGCCAAGCGCATCCTGGGTGGTGACCTGGACGATCCCGTCGCGCCGGTGGTGGCGCGAGTCATAGCGGAGCTCGAGCCGGCGATCAGCGCTGCGGTCGCGTCCCAAGAGACCGACGGAGCACGTGCGGGCGCTTTGGCGGTTGTGGCCGTGCTTGCGCGCGACTGGCACGAACTGGTCTGAGGAAGCCGTCGCGCTCACGCGCACTGAGGCGCCAGGGTTTTGGACAACGACCCCTATCCGTTGTCCAAAACCGCCGGCAACCACGCCCAGGAGCCACGAGTCGCTCGCGCCCCGATCTTGGTCATGATGAGCAAGATCGCAGATCAACACACGCACCGCCCGTATGCCCGACGACCCCGCCAAAGTTGCAACTTCGACCCCGCGCAAGCGGCGCCGGCTCCGCACGGTGACTTTTGGTGCGCGATGGGTACGCGTGATGTGGGCCGCTATCGGTCTTCTCGGGCTCGCAGGTGGATATCTACTGATCGCACCGACGTTTAGCTCAACGCCCGAACCGCCCCAACCGTGGGGTCTCTCTGTGGCTGCGAACCCAGTGCAGTCCCGAACTAGACTCGCGACGGGGTGGTTCATGAATCTGACCATGTCCTCGAAAAAGGGGTGCGGACATCCAACTATCGCGACTGGGGAAGTGAGCTGGACAACGGGCAAGCACTACGGTCCGCTACTGCGCGCCCCGACGGAACTCGCCCTCGGGATTGCGGGCATTCCGGTTCTCCACGCAGAGATCCGTGGCCCAAACGAGAGTTGGCATCCGGCGCTTCTCGGCAAACGTGAAGACACCTACGTCGCCGCGGGACGTATCAACGACTGGACAGAAGGAGCGGCGGCTGAATTCCAGCTGGTCCTGCTGGCTACGCGCTCAGCCGGATACGAGTCCTGCTATATGACGAGTCCGGCGCTGTTCGAATTTCAAGGCGACGAACAGATATGGACGGACGCTGACAGCAACAGAACGATCTACCTGCAGGAACACCATCGCGACGGCAATCTCGGCAGTGGACTCTTGACGGATGCTACCGTCACTATGTCCGTGCCGGGCGAGCAACCGGATCGGACACTGCTCGACTCCGGCGCCCACGTAAAACGTGGTGACATTGTTCTTAGCTGCAGCGCGTACCTGCCCGAACCGCCAAGCGCGCAAACGGAAGACTCTTTCTTCTATACGCGGGAACTACCCCTAGAGCCTTCATGTGCCAGCGTGCAGACATTCCGATCCAGCGATGCCGCTGACAATCTGAATCGACGCGTGTTCTTCGCCGGCATTTTGATTTCGGCTGCAGTGGGCCTCCTTCTCGAGGCGCTTGTAACTGGCACTGTGGACCGC
Source organism: uncultured Actinomycetota bacterium (assembly GCA_963805565.1). GTDB lineage: Bacteria > Actinomycetota > Thermoleophilia > Solirubrobacterales > Solirubrobacteraceae > Palsa-744. The sequence goes on from CAWDUK010000001.1 coordinate 1,365,564, forward strand.
GACGAGCCACGGGGAGAGGCTGCGTAATCCGCCTATCGCCGATTCAGCATCGGCTGAACGCGAGCATCGTGCTCGCCTCGATCGGAGAACGGGGTGTTAGTCGTATTCTGGCCTCAGCTTCAAGCAAACGGGCGCCAGGCGCCGTTTGATCCTTTGACCCACCCGAGTAGGGTAGGCAACGCGCGGCGTTACGGTCAGGTCGCTCGCTTGTTACGCCGCTGGGCGGACCCTTGGGGGAGGCCGCCCCATCCCTGCCGCGCCACGCAGTCCATGCGCAGGCGCGCGTGAGGCGCAAGGCGAATGAGATTGCGCCGGAGATCGTGTGTGGTGGCGATTCGAACCACCTGCTTGGGTGTTCGTTGTCGGCCCACCAAAGCAGCGACGCGGTGCTCGAGGAGGTACGGTAAGAGGTCCCTTGCCGGGGTGGCCGTCAGGTATCCGTGGCGCTGTGCTCCGTCGCGGTCGCTTTGCCTGTTTGCCGTGTGTGCGCGTCGCCTCTTGCTGCGTACCAAAGCCCAATCACGCCGATCAGCAGCGACAGGACCGCGATGGCATCAATAAGACCGGAGAGAATTCCGGTGTAGTTGTTCGCCCGCAGGGTCTCCTGCGCCCCGTCAACGCTGAGCTGGCCGACGCCGCTAAAGTTTAATGTCGGCGTTCGCTTGTGTGGTGTAGAGCGGAACCGGCACCAGCTGCTGACCGTTGCGCGAATCTGTCAAGCGTCTAAGGTCGGTGATCGCAACGTCGCCTGGGGCGTTTAGAGCGATTTCGCGTCCGGACGCGGAAATCGCCCCGCGTGCGCTTGAAAAGTCAAGTTCGCTAAGAGGTCCAAATACGTTGAAGCCATCCTCGGGCGGCAAAGGGGGATAGGAGAACGACTCCTTCAGGTCATCTTCGGGGCTGTAGCGGTCGATGGGTTCGTTACCCATTACTACGTCGCTGCGGAGCGTTGCCGCCGTCACCGGATTGCGCTGCACGTATGCACGCATGTGCTGGTATTCGGATGCACTAAGCGGAGCATCATCGGATAGTTCAACTGTGCCACTATCAAGCGGAGGGGTGATGATATACTTACCGGATGCGCCCTCGCGGCCTCTCAGGCTCGGAAGTAGTTTGTTGTAGATATTTGCTGTCACAGCAGTGGCGGCGACCCGTGCCGCGTAGTCGCCGCTGTGAATCACAAGTGCGGTTACAACGTCTTCTGACTTTGGTGGCATAGAACGCGGCGGAACGAGGCCGCCAACAGGGATGCTCGCCATCGGGTCCGTGGTCCAGAACACAATCTCCGGCCCAAGAAAATCACCCAGCGGATACCCCTGCAGCTGCGCTCGAGGATTCTTGGCGTCTATCCCCTCCTGGGACGTGTAGCTTTCGGTAAGTCGCGCAGCTGGGGCTTCGTCATCGAAAACGTTTTCCTGCGAGCTCAGGACTACACGACTACCGGGCAGGGGTATCCAAGCACCGACCGGCACGCGGCCAAGTAGAGCGACCTGCAGAGGCTGGCGGGTCATTATCTGTGCCAGGTTCGTCACGACACTACGGCGTGAAAGGACCTTGACGCTACTGCTGCCGCTCAGCAGTGATGCGCCCAAAGCTGCGGCGGAGGGACTCCCGGAGACCTGCGCTCGGATAACAGTTCCTTGTAGGAACGTGCCTTGATAGAACGCGATAATCGGCTCTGGTTCTGCAAGCGTTATCTGGTAAGCGGTCCACGGCGCGGCGCTGCGTTGTGTGATCGTGACTGCGTGGCTTGCGAATGTGATCCCCCGCCAATCATTAAACGGTGGGATCATGCAGCCACACGCCGGGCTCATGCCACCGTCTGACTGAATGCCGAACCTCATCGAAGTCGTTCCGAACTCGGTGAGATGGCCGCGCAGTGCAGTCCGGCGCGGCTCATGCATCCAGATGATGAGCCCTGTGGCGGCCATGCTGATAACGAGAGCAGCAACCGCCCCCGCTCTCAGTGGAGAGCGCAGCTGACAGACAAACCACCCAAGCGCACGAAGTAGTCGTCGCGAAGCCCAGCCAACGGCAGGTGCTGGAAGGCGACATGCCGCGCCAACGCGACGCCTAGCGTCGGCGCGACGCGCCTCGCGACGTTGCAACCGTCTAAGCCGGGCACGGCGAGTCTCGTTGTCGTTTCGTCGCTGCACCATGTGCTCTATGAGACCTGGTCGGGCCTCTTCAGCCCTGTAAAGAAAGCGAAGAGGCTAAACAGGCCGCCGAGGACCGCAAGGGCGATAGTGATTGCGGTGAGCAATTCGCTGTGCTGCTGCAGGAACGTACCCTGGGCTTGGCCGTTGACCTTGACACGGCCCACTGCACGAAACTCTAGATCCGCCGATTCGTTAGATGTCGCGAGCGGTGAGGATAGAAGTTCTTCGTTGTCCGCGTTACGCAAGCCGTGAACATCTTCCAAAAGGAGGTTCCCTGATCCGTTGAGATCGATTGGCTCGGCTCCCGCGGATACGTCTCCCCACACGCTGGCAAACATGACCCTCTCAAGCGGCCCGAACACGTTGAATCCAGCATAAGACGGCATCGGGGGATACCGCTCTTGCTCGCTATAGGGCTCCGGCGGCGGCGGTACGCCAGAGGACGAAGGTTCGGGCACCGGCGCCCCTTCCGGTGCGACTTCAAAAGGGTTTGCGAGAGTATGAATCCAGACAGTCGGATGATGCGTTACCCATCCGCGGACCCGATCGTAGGCGACGCTGCTCAGCGGATCGTTGATGGTCAGCGTTACGTGACCGCTGTCGTAGCCGCCGAAGAACACATTCTGTTGGGCTAGCTGCGGCTTTTCGGCATCGAGTCTGCGGCGGTTCGCTAGCTCCCTGTCAGCGAGCGGGACGACGCCGATACGCGTGCTGAAGGTGTTGCCCTTTATCAGCAACGCTGTGATTACTCCAGGTTCTGTCGGGTCTTCGAGCGGCGTGGCTGGCATCTGCGCCGTCGGATCATCGGTCCAGATAACGAGGTCTGGTCCAAGGAAGTCACCGATTGGGTAAGCCTGCAGCTGCGCAGCCTTGCCGCTAGACCTCGACGAAGGGCCAATCGAGGCTGGGTAGTCTTCTAACAGCTGAGGTTGCTGGTGTTCCTGGGGAAACTGCGAGCGCACTTGTCCGAGGCTCACGTGCGAGCCGGGGAACGGCATCCAGGCACCGATCGGCACATGCCCGAGCAGCGCGAGCCGCAACGGCTGGTGCGTCAGGAGCGTCAGCCGATAGCCGCTGAACGTAGATCGGCTCACCACTTGGCTATCCCGAGCAAGGTCGCCATCGAGTAGCCAGCGGGGATTGAACGGCTTGTGGGGCCTCAGGCGGACCGCTTCGATGGTCGAGACGTCCGTTCCTCCCTGCAGTTCGATTGGGCCGGGGTCGGCGCTCGACAGCACCCACTCGGTCCACGGCGACTGACCGGCTCGTTCTAGGGTGACTTCGCGGCTGGCAAATGAGACGCCGCGCCATGCGTCGACGTGCGGATGCTCGCACCCACAGACCGGGCTGATCCCGCCTTCGGATTGGGTAGCTGCGACGAACGAGACGTCGCGGACGCCGAACAAGCGGCCGGTAACACGCACCAGCTGGTCGTGGCCAAGAAGCAGCACGATTAGCACGCCGACAAGCCCAACGGTTGCCAGGAAAGCGGCCCCCAGCACCCGACGGCGACGCAACGTCGACCGCACGGCTCTGCGCCGTCTCTCGCGCTCTCGATCTCGGCGAACCGACGCGCGGCGGGCAGCGCCCCTCCTAGCCACGCCTGGTGCCCTGCGCGATCACGAGCGCGAACGGTTGCGGCTCCATGCCCGGATTATTCTCGACATTCGAGGGGCCCGTCGCCCGATGCAAGCCCGTAGCGGACGCTGATCTGGGCAACACCCAGAAAACTCGTGGAAGCAGTAGCCGCTACTGCGCCGACTCGGCCCGCCAGCTCGACCGCCTCGACCTTCATGAGCTCACCGACTTCATCATCGACTCCGACTTCGACGAGCAGATCATCGGCGAAGTCTTCCATCGCAAAGGCAATAGCCGCCCGTCAGGACCGGCAAAGACGCCGAAGCGCCTAACTTCCGTCGCGAGCCATTCCGACTACCAGTCGAGCAATCTGCCAAAGCTGCAATGACACCGGCGCACAACAGCCTGTAGAGCGGATGAGATCTCGGGACGGCCTCGCTATGCGGTCGACTATCGGACAAGAGGACAAGCTCAAGGCCAACGTCCGTCGGCGTTGTCGTATAGAAATCTCGCTGTCGTACCGCTTCCACGACAACGCCTGTCCCCGCTGGACCGGGCTTCATCACCTCGGTCCGGCGGGGACATCTTTCGGGCCGGGAACCCGTCCGGATCGAATGCGAGCATTCCCTGTGAGGTTCTGATCGGTGTGATGGCTGATCGTCAAGGCACCTCAGTACAGGCGAAATGTGGATAAGCGAAGGAGCCGGTATGGCTACGACAACGATCGACTATGCAGGGCAGGTGTTGACTGACGTCCGCCGGCAGATAGCCGTGGACGATGACGTCCTCAGTGAGACGAAGGATCGACGGAACCTCGTCAAGCGCCACGCGCGGAGCTTCCCAGGGGCGCTGAAAATCTTTGACTCGGGCAGTGTGGCGCACGGCACGGTCAACAAGCCTGTCTCTGACGCCGACTGTGGCGTCGTGCTAGACCGGCGTGTATACCCCGAGCTCGGTCCCGACGGCGAAGGCGTCTCGCCGAACGACGTCGTCTGGGGCATGGCGGTACACGTGCTCGCGGGCGTGCTCGAGGAGTACCCCGAAGCGACCTTTGAGGTTTGCAAGCGGGCCATCCTGTTTGAGTTCGCCGAGCCGGTCGCGGACGAGCAGGACCCGAGCGTCGACCTGATCGTCGCGCTCACGAGAGCTGACGGCGATGGGCGCTGGATCCCGAACACCGAGGCCGAAGACTGGGACGCCTCAGACCCTGAGGAGCACACCCGGCTGCTGAACGGCCCGGACATCGCCACGCGCGTTCACCGTGCCCGCGTGATCAGGCTCGCGAAGGCCACCGTCAAGCAAGACACGACGCCCGTGGTCAGCTCCTTCAATGTGGAGGCGCTCGCACTCGAGCACGTGGACTCCGATAACACGATCGCGGAGAGCCTTCGCGACCTTCTCCTCGACGGCGCCGATGCTCTAGACAAAGGCCTCACTGATGACCCCGCCGGGGTATCCGACCCGATCAAGCTTCCCGGCGGTGTTTCGCGCAGCACTGCAATCGCCAGGCTGCGAGAACTCGGAAGCGCGATCTCGCGAGCGATCGAGGCCGACAACCTCGAAGAGGCCGAAGAAGCCCTATCAGACGCGTACCCGGATTACGTGGAGTCGGGCGCGGGCATCCGCAGCCTCGGCGAGGCGCTGAGGAGACAAAAGCGAGCGCAGATAGGCGCAGCCTTCGGGAGTGGCGCGGCAGACCTCAAGCCGTCGAGGGCGTTCGGCGATGAGGCGCGCTAAACCCGGCGGCTGGTACGACGACTTCCCCTCCCGGATCCACTTCGAGAGAGAGGCCCGCAGGGCGTTCCCCTCGATGCGAGTGTCGAGGACAGGCAAAGGCATCAAGACGGGGGTCGTCATCTACTCCATGCGCGTGACCGTCCCGGAGTTCGACGATCCGCGCCTGATCAAGATCACGCTGAAGAACTGGAGGCGGCCTTACGTCGAATCGGTGACGGCGGACGGATCGCCCCACTCTCCCCACCGCTACGGCAGCGGGCGCCTCTGCATGTGGTACCCAGGAGACGGACCCGATCTCATATGGCAGCCCGAGGAGGGGCTACTCGGGCTCATCCGGTACGCCGAGTTGCACCTGTTCCAAGAGGCGTTCTGGCGCCGCTACGGCGAATGGCCGGGACCCGAGGCACCCCACGGCGAGGGCGAAGCGAAGGAGGCTGCATGATTATCGCCACCAGCGTGTGGACGATCGTGCCTATCGTTGTCGGCGCGCTCACAGCCGGTGCGGGCGCGGTGACCTGGTTCGTCAATGGCGTCCGTGCTGAGCGTACGCGGCTCCAGAAGCTTTACGCCGACGCCTACTCGGCGGTCATCTCCTACCAGGAGTTCCCCTACATCATCCGCCGCCGACGGGCGCCGACACCCAGCCACGAGGAGATCGGGGGCGAAGAACGCCAGCGGATCTCGGATGCCCTCCACACCATCCAGCAGGCACTGAACAACTATCTCGCCCAGATCAGCACAGAATCGACAGTCGTCTCAACGAGGTACACGGCGCTGGTACATGAGACACGCCTGACTGCCGGCACCTACATGCACGAGGCTTGGGACGCGCCACCGCTGGATAACGACCCAGGCATGAACATCGCCGGAATCGACTACAGCCATCTCACGGCGCCTCAGGACGAGTACCTCGAAGCCACAAAGAAGGACATGACCTTCTGGCGCGTGGCGATCCCGAAACTTCGAAACTAGCGAACGCAAGGCGTGTAGTCTTCGCCCCGATTGAGGTCTCGGCTCGGCGCCCCTGAAAATCGCGGTGTCGGTGTTCAAGTCCGCCTCTCGCCATTCCGCCGCGGGGGTTTGTGCCGACGAACCCCGACCCGCGGCACAAACCCCCCGGTAGCTGTGGGTAACTTCGGGTATCTCGGCAGGTAGGGTGACCGGCCGGCGTCGCTACAGACGATGCGAAACACCTGCAAACTCGGGCTTTCAGCTACGATTCGCACGGCGGGTCGGTCGGCGGGCGCCACCACTGAAAATCGTGGTGTCCCCAGTTCGAGTCTGGGTCTCGCCATCGTCGGTATTTGGCGCTGTTATGCGGTTTCTGGCGGGTCCCGGAGCCCGTGATGGGAGGGCTTGTGGAGGCCTGTCTTGCGCGCCACGTCCTTTTCACGTCCCAATGGCGCTCCAGGAGGAGCGTCGTTGCCGGTGTTGGCCGCGGAGTTCGCGCGCCCAGCGGTTGTGTTCGCCACGGTTGGGGCTGCTCATTGGTGCTAGTCAGTGCGCGAAACGGAGAGCGTGCATACATCTACAGACCAAAGCTGGTTGACCGATCGGCAGGTGTGCGGTAAGACGTGACGGTCGACCTGGACGGGTAGACACCCGCACCGCCTTGCAGGACGGACAGGCCGGTGCCCTCGCAGCCGGAAACGGCGATTCTCGACCTCATGATGGGCAAGGACAGCTTCACGGTCTGGATTCGCGACGAGTTGGCGCAGGCGGGCGTCGTCTTCGATGACGCGCTGGCAGGGCGGGCAAAGCTGCCTCGAGTGCGAATTTGCTGACCACCGAAGAGCATCGCGGAATCAAATCCGCAGTGCAAATCTAGCATCGCGGCGATTGCGAACATCTAGAATGCGCTGTGCCCCACCTCGGTGCAAACGATGAGGCGAAGCCTTTGGGAGGACGAAGCTATCGGGTAAGATTCGGTGAAAGGGTCGGTGGGGCCGGGTCCAGGTTCGCGCGTGCCGACATGAGTCTCCAAGTGGAGGGGGAGAGGTACGCGTGACTACGCTGGATCAACACTTCGCCGAAGCCGATTCTCTGCTCGACCTCAGTCGTCGCCTTGGCGCCTGCTGTCTGGACTCGTTCGAACTAGCAAAGATAGCGCTCACTGGACAGGCACGCAAAGAGGCGAACATGGACCGCCTCGCGGGACTGATTGGGTCGATCGACGTGACGGCCTGGCAAAAGCCGCATAGCACGCGCGGCTTCGTGGCCCTACTTGGCCAAGAGGCGCTGGAACTCGCAACACGGCTGTCTTCGCAGCACCCGCTCGACTGCGTTGCGGCTCTGCGCGGGCTCTGCGATGGGGCGCTGACTGACTTCTATACGCGAGTCGAGACGACGATCGAGCTCAAGTACGGAATGCCGTTGCCGTTCGCAGTTAGGCCAGTGAACGACGCCTATGGCCGCACGACGACTCCCTTTCAGGAGACGCTCGGCGATCACGAGTTGCTGCTACCGGGCACCGGCTACGACCTGTTCCCGGGCATCGCCCGCCAAGCGGGCGATCTCAGCGTAGTCCTCGACTTCAGCGTGCGCAACCGTCTCGACGAATTGGCATGGACGGCAAACGGGCGTCTGCCCTTGATTGCGACCCTGCACCCACAGATGGGCAGCGGCCACCTCGACTTCAGCACCTCCCCCGAATCCTCGCCTATGAGGTTCTTCGACGTGCAGCCAAAGCCACCCGCGGTCCAAGCAATGCTGAATCAGTTGAAGGCCCTCAAGTCGAAGCACAAGGTCGAGGTCGCCGTGCTGCCCGAGTTGTGCCTTCCCTGCCCTGACGCGTTGGAGGCTGAATTGGCAAAGGCGCCTGAAGACTATCCGCCGCTGGTGATCGCAGGCAGCGCGCACGTGCGCAGGCACGATGGCCTCAGGGAAGTGCGCGCCAACGAGTCGCAGGCCTATATGGATGGACAGCGGGTGCTCGTGCGTCAGAAGGTCCGCCCCTTCGTGGCCAAACATCTCCATGGCAAGCCCCTCCCGGCTCCGCTTACCGAGGACATCACAACCGAGCCGCAGCAAATCAAGATCCTCGCCGGCACGCATACGCGACTTGCGGTCGTGATCTGCTCCGACTTGAACGCGAAGGTGGTGGGCAGGGTGCTCGAGGATGCGGGCGTAAACCTCCTGTTCGTACCCTCGTTCACCTACCATCCTGGCGTGTTCAACGGCGACGTGTGCAGCCTCGCATCCCGTTGTCAGGGGGTGAGCGTTGTCGTAAACGCCGATCTTGACCCCGTCAGCCTCAACGGAAAGCCGCCAGAGCGACCATTCCACGTGATGGTGGGCGTGCCGCGGGAGCACGCCAATGAGCAGTCGCACGAATACACGTGCCCAGTACCGCAGCCGTTTTGTGGCCTTTTCGATCCCAACACGGAGTTGGCGAGCGCGATGCGCTGGGTCTGATGCTTCCCGCGAGCGATCTCAAGCTGGCTGGAGTTCGCGCCGCGTCTCGCCACCCATCTCGAAGCTCGCCTGCGGCAGGCGGCGGCGCTTGGGCCGATTTTGGGCGCTCGAGGCAGCGCGCGCCTCGCGCCTGCGCCAGTCGACTTGAAGTTGCTTGGATGCGGCAGCAATCCGTTGCGCTTGATCCTGTAGCCCGTCATCGCCGGCTTCCTCGGCGAAGGCAAGCAACACGGTCGGCACCCATGGGTCGCGCTCGACCAACTCGCGCTCTCTCGTGCGGCCCAGCAGCTTGACCAGTTGTTGAAGCCCTGTGGGCTTCTGCCCGTGCATGATCGAGATGCGAGCGCGCTCGATCTCACATGCCGCGACTCCTGCGGGGCTGCGCAGGCCGAGATAGCGCCGCAACGCTTGCGCCGCAAACCTTCGCGCCGCGGAGAGTTCGCCCCCTCGCTGCTCTCGCGCGAGCGCCCGCGCGACAACTGCCTGGCGGCGGGCATTCAGCGCAAGCCCCTCATGGTTGTCGCACTCGACGAAGAGCCCGTCGGCGAGTCGTAGCGCTGCACGTGCCTCTTCGGGGTGGTCGGCCTGGTATTCGACTGCGCCGATTGCCGACTGTGCAAACGCCTCTGCGACGACCATCTTCATGCTGGCGGCCCGCTTCAAGGCGTCGGTGAGGATCTCGTGGGCTTCGCTGGTCAGGCCCTGACAGCGCCGCACCTCCCCCATCTGCGTGAGGGCGTCGGTCACGAAGCGTTCGAATTTCTGCGCCTTGGCTAGCTCGCAGGCCGCTTGCAGTTGTTGCCAAGACGCTCCGAAGTCTCCGATCAATCGCAGGCAGAAGCCGCGCATGAACAGGCAGCGAGCGATCCCGTAGGCGTCATCGAGCTCCTCGAAGATCGTCGCTGCTTCATCGGTACTCTTGAGTGCCGACTCGAACCGCGACTGTGCTCGCAGGTTGCTCGCGCGGCTTACGACGCTCCATGCCTCACGATGCCTCCAACTCATCAGCCCGCTATCCTTCGCAGGCGAGGCGGAGGCGATCTGAGCATAGAACTGCCTTGCTGCGGTGAGAAATTCCTCGCGCCTCTCTGAGGTCCTCCAGGTTTCCTTCTCCAGGCAGCCTGCCAAGCGTGTAGGCCAGATGAGCGGCTGCCGGCAGCGCAAGTGCGGGCCCGCAATGAGGGTTGCGGCCGAGCGCTACCTCGTTCAGTCGATTGACGATCTCCCTTACCTGCTGCAGGAGGCGGTTCTGGCGCAGCGTAGTCGCAAGCTCGACGGTGGCTTCGAGTGCCAACTCTGGATGGTCAATGCTCTCGGCCTCCTTCAGCACTATTTCCAGGCGCTCACCCGCCTCAGATAGGCGATTCGCGTGACGGCGCATGCGGACGGCGTTGAGCAGTGCCCCGCAGAGAAACTGGTATGCGTCTTTGTCGGTTGGTTTCGGAGGCAGTGGCTTGGGGCTCCCGAAGGCACGATGCCGACTGAGCTGCACTTCGCCTGCGCGTGTGAGCGCGTAGGGCCGCAGCCGGCGATCTCCTTCGGAGGCGGCCATCTGCACGAGCGCCTGGGCTTGCAACTCTTTCAACTGCCGGCTAACGGACTCTGTCGCTGCTTGCGTTGCCTGGGTGAGTGCCTTTGGGGTGCGTGGACCTTGTGCAAGCTCCTCGAGCAGCCGTCGGCGCAGCGGCACCTGCTTCTCGATGCTCGCTATCTCAGCGCGCTCGCGCGCAACCCGCTCTGCTCCGGATGCCTTGGTGCGCTTGCCATGCGCGCGCGCGGGGGCCTCGTCGGAGGGCTCGGCGGACTGGACGTGACGAGCGGCGACGCGCTCATCGGTCAAGGCGGTCAAGGGTGGCTCCTTTCACATGGGGCTTCCGACCCTGCGGTCGGATTGGGCGCCTAGCGTCCTCCTGATTGGTGGGAAAGTCAATAACTAGTCAATGATATTACCGCGCCCGTATGTCGGCAGTCGCGCCGGTCCCCTTAAGCATTGGGATGCGGTGCGCTGGACACCACCGCCATCGCGCGCAGGTTTGAGCGGTATGTGTCCGACGTCACCCCGCAGGCGACGCAGACCTTTGCCGGTAGCGACAGCCTCAGGCTGCCTCGCGGCGGCCGCGTAGCTCCTCGCCGATCTCGATCAGCCTCATGCCGATGGCTTCGATGTCCTCGGGGTGGCATGGGTTGCAGAGGTGCGCCGCCTCGGCCTCGGTCAGCATGCCGCCATCGCGCAGCGCCCTAACGATCGCGCGCACGTCGGCACCAAGTTCGCGCATGTATAGGGAGATCGTCTCATGCCAGTAGTCCCGCAGGGCCTGCGAGGGCCGCCGCCGACTGCTGTGGGGAAGCAGCGAGCGCCATCCAGCCTGTGTTGAGAGGGAGCGTGGCTCCTCGGCGTCGCGACCGCGCTTGAAGTCGAGCACTTCGCGACCGGCGCGCCTTGCATGGTGCCCGATCGAGCGACTCTGCCTTCCGCGATTGCGCCTGTTGGCAGTTACGCGGCGCCGGCGTCCGCGGATCGCCCCGAGGAAGATCATCGCGCCGCCGAGTCCGACGGTCGACCATGAGCTTGCGGCGACAAGCCATCCCTGTAGCCCGCTGGCGTGGAGCGCAACGCCAAACGCAGCTGAGAACAGGCCGACGCCGATCGCAGTCAGGTCCGCTTGGGGGCTGGAGTGGCTCAGTAGCGTGCCTTTCTCGAGCATCTCGACGGCGGCGAGGGCGCCCTCCTGACACCAACCCCAGTAGGCGGAGTCGATGCGGTTGTAATAGACCTTGCGCGCGCTGTCCTCAGCAGGGGCGATGCGCTCGATCAGCCCCGCCTGCTCGAGCATCTGCAACTCGTGGCTGACCGACTGCTTCGAGATGCCCGTCTGCTCGGAGATCTCGCTCGCACTGAAGTGGTTGAAGTCGCCGCGATCGTCGATCGCCGCACCGATCTCTATCCGGTACTGCGCGCCGCCGAAGACGACCTTCGACAGAGCGCGCATCGCGCGCAAAGACACGTCCGAGCCATGATCTACGCTTTTGGTCATAGGTCCAAGGTCGTTTGTCATTTGTGGGCATCCAACGGTACACGATCATTGACTTCATGTGCAGCGAGCTCATCGCTCCTTTTTGCCGCGGCTGCCCAATCGGTGCAAGCGTGCCGCGGAATCGCACGCGTCTCAGCGCCGCGGCATCGGCATCGCATCCGCGTGATTGCGAACGCGCTTAGACGGATCTAAACGGGCACACCGCAGGAGAGCCCTGACCAGGCGATGCAAACCTGAAGGAGCATAGGTAGGCGAGAACGCGAGTCAGCCAGTCGGCGGCAGAGCGGCTGCGCTCACTGAGTATCGCGGCGACCTGACTGCGCGAATTCGGCCGCGCACGGAAGTGTTCCATCCCACCGTCCGCCAGCTGAAACCTTCGCGGTCCGCCTGGCATGCATGGCGCCTTGGGCGCCGCACGGCGGAGCGTGCCCTCATGCGCGTGCAGACCAGTGGCGAGCTCCTGTATCGCACCCATCGCAGAGGGTGCGTACACGCCGTATGTCCGTTACGGTCGCCATAGATTGGGACGTGGCGGCGCCGCCACGTCCCAAAGGCACCCGGCGCCGCCGCAAACTGCGCATATCCGCCCTTTGCGGTGGCACGCGAGAACCCGCCATTTGCAGGACATTCGCGCTGTCGCCGCAACCGCTCAGCGTCCCTGAAAATCGTGGTGTCCCCGGTTCGAGTCCGGGTCTCGCCATGCGCCATCACCCACTTCACGTCGAAGCTGTTGGCCGGCAGCGCAATCGAGATATAAGGACTCACGACTTTATTAGTCCTGTGATGGCTTGTCGTTCTAGTGAAGGATTGGGCGTTATTATGTTGAATTGACGGCTGTGGCCGATATCGACGAGAACGCGATCGCTGAGCGGTGGGGGCACATGATCGGCCGCGCGTGTTTGGATGAGCGTCAGCGGCGGTTGTGGGGGGCGTCGGAGGCGGTCTCGTATGGGCGTGGTGGGATCGCGGCGGTCGCTCGTGCGACGGGCATGGCGCAGTCGACGGTGCGCCAGGGGATCAAGGACCTCCGCAGCGATGAGGAGTGGGAGGCCGGGGCACAGCGACGGTCGGGAGCGGGCCGCCCGTCATTGGTGGATGGTGATGAGACGTTGATCGAGGATCTCGAGGGGCTGCTTGAGCCGGCGACGCGCGGGGATCCGGAGAGCACGCTGAAGTGGACGAACAAGAGCGCCGCGACGCTCGCGCGAGAGTTGCAGGCGCTGGGGCACGAGATCGTTGACCGCTCGGTGCTGCGTTTGGCTGATCGACTGGGGTTCACGATGCAAGCGAACCGCAAGACGCGCGAGGGTGCTGATCACCCCGACCGCGATGCGCAGTTCCGTTACATCGATCAGATCGTGAAGGCCGCGCTGGCGGCCAAAGAGCCCGTGATCTCGGTCGATACCAAGAAGAAGGAGCTGGTCGGAAACTTCAAGGCGGTCGGCCGTGAGCGGACACGCACGGGCCAGCCGGTCAAGGTCAACACGCATGATTTCCCCAGTCACGCGGTCGGGAAGGCCGTCCCCTACGGCGTGCTTGACATAGCCCTCGACGAGGGTTACGTGTCGGTTGGGGTCAGCGCCGATACCGCGCAGTTCGCGGCGGCGAGCATCCTCGCGTGGTGGGAGCAGCTCGGCGTCGAGCGCTACCCGCACGCCAGCACCTTGACGATCACCGCAGACTCCGGGGGTTCCAACAGCGCCCGCGGCAGACTCTGGAAGACCGAGCTGCAGCGCCTGGCTGACCTCACCGGTCTTGATATCTGCGTGCTGCACTACCCGCCCGGGACCAGCAAGTGGAACCGGATCGAGCACAAGCTGTTCAACCAGATCAGCATCAACTGGCGCGGACGGCCACTGACCAGCTACCAGACGATCATCAGCCTGATCGCCGCCACGAGCACCAGCACAGGTCTGAAGGTCTACTCCCGCCTCGACGAAGGCACCTACGAAAAGGGCATCAAAATCACCACCAAACAGATGGCCGCCGTCAACCTCCACCGCCACGACTTCCACGGCGACTGGAACTACACCATCAAACCGACACAACCCACCAACTCATAAAGTCGTGAGTCCTAAGTGCGCCGCAGCGTGCGGGCCTCACAACGAACAGCACGAACTCCTTCGTCTGTATCGCGTTGGGTCCGTAGGTCAACCAGTTCACATCGAGGTTGTGTTGCCCGAACAGGTCCACATCGGCGTCTATCCCCTGCGCGCGCAGCCTGTAAACGAAATCGATGACCGTCTGCTGCCAGGCCGCGTCGTCGTGTGCCCAGCTGATAATGCCGTAACCGGCTTCTGCGGTGAACCCCCGCCGTGAAGTGTGAGCAGGACGACGTTGCGAACGTCGATCACGTGCCCGTTACGCAAAGCGGTTTCCCGGGCCACGGCTGCGATGACCGGATCCGCCTCGACGGCGACTACGTTCCCATCGCCCACGCGCCCTGCAGCCAGCGTGGCCAGGACCACGATTCCAGAGCCGAGTTCAAGGTAGGTGTCGTCCGGCGAGAGCTTCGCAGCAAGAACCCCGCGCTCCGCCCGCTCGTACGATCCGGAGCGGAGTGCAGCTCTGACTGACGGGCCGGCCCAGGCCTTGTCGAGCATGACCTCGATCCCGTCGATGTTCACTAGTTCGCGGTGCGCTCTCGGCGTAGGGCGAGCAGCGTCGCTGACCCAGTATGTCTGGGCGATCGCCGCGACGTCCATGTTTGCGTCCACGCGCATTATACGTATAATGGTGACGTCATGGCTGCCCCAATGCAAGCACGTTCTGTGCCGTCTCGCCTTGCTCCCGTGCTTGAGGAGCTGGAGCTGCGTCAGCCGGCTGTCGTGACTCGGGCGCTGCTGTCCGAGATCTTGACGCTGGTGGAGACACCGCTGGCTTCGGATGTGGTGGCGGAGCGCCTCGTCCGGCTCGGCTGGCTTCTGCCGCTTCGGAAGCGGGACGCTTGGGAGTTCGCGCCGGCCGCGCGTGCCGGCCGCTTCAGCGGTGGTGACCCATGGATCGAGCTCCGCGCTCTGCTGGTGCACGATCCAGAGGCTCCGGTGGCGGTCGCCTTCGAGTCGGCGGTCTGGGAGCTGGGGCGCGCCTCCCATCAGCCCACCCGTCCCGTGCTCGCACACCGGCCCGGATGGAGACCACCCCCAGCGCTCGACGCGCGCGCCGTCACGTTCGACTGGCGCCTCCCGACCAGGCAGGTCCGTGGACTACCGGTGTGGACGGAGGCGACCATCCTCGTTGCTGCAGCCGAGCGTCCGTCAGCACAAGGCAACTGGGGGAACGCGGACGACTGGCTTCCGGAGACCTGCCGCGCCGTCATCAGCGACGACATTCTCACCGAAGCAGAGGGTCGCCGGATCTCGACGCTCACCCGTCTCGGCTACCTCGCAGAATGGGCGGGTCGCGAGGACATCGCGGACACGATCGAGGCGCTGCTCCCGTCTCGGCTCCCAGTGACGTTCCTCGGACCTCGCACGCGCCGGGACAGGTGGAGCCGGCGCTGGCACGTTTACGACGCGTTGCTGCCGCGCAGATGATCACACAGGGCTACCTCGCACGCCACTTCCAGGTCGTCGCGGGATGGCCGACCCCGCTCTGCTCGATGTCGCTCAGGACTACGCCCTCAAGTACCTCCACGACGAGGGCGTGTTCGAGCTGGGCATCGTCCTCAAGGGCGGCACGTCATTGCGGAAGCTGCGTGCCGGCAACGCAGGCCGCTTCTCCACGGATCTCGACTTCGCCACGCCGGACTTGGACACCGCCGAGCTCCTCCTCGACACGCTCGATGGCGCCGAACTGTTCGACGTGCGGTTCACACTCGAACAGCGCGAGGCGACGCGCGCAAAGCTCGTGGTCGACACCCGCTCGGCCAGCCGACGATTCCTGCAGTAGTTGAGATCTCGCCGCGCGGTCTGTGGCTACCGACGGAGCTGACGACGCCTATCGAGCTCCCGGTGCACACGGGATACGAGTTCACGCCTCCGGCCATTCCGGTACCTGCGCTCGAAGAGGCGCTGTCCGAGAAGCTCGCCGCGTGGCGGCGGCGACGCAAGCTCAGGGACCTCTACGACCTCGATCTCTTCGGTCGTGGTGGCCTCAACGAGGTGCTAATCCGCCGGCTCCTGGTCCTCAAGGTCTGGCACGACGCCGTCAATGACGGGCTTGGCACGCGCCCATTCGATCCGGCGGAAATCGTTGCGGACACCGACGCACGATCGCTGCCGCCAGAGGACATCGGCCTCCTGACGCGGCCAGTCGAGCCGGAGGTATGGCTCGCCAACGTCCGTGCGCGCTACGCGTTCGTAAAGGCCCTCGACGAGGTGGAGCAGCGCGTCGCGAAGTGCAATCCCGGCGACCGATACGAGGTGTCGCAGCTCGTGCTCGCGCTCACCGAGAAATAGGTGGAGCGTCGGCAACCGGCGGCTCGCGGCGTTTTGGACGGAAAACGGTGCTTCCGCCCAAAACCCAGCGGTATCCGCGAGCAACCGCCGGTATCTCGGCTGCGCCAGTCGGTAGGAGCGACCTGCGGCGCGACGGGCCGAGCGGACGATCGGCCGGCCAGATTCGCTTGCCCATGCGGATTTTCTCAAGGCATGGCGCCCGGTAGATCTGCTGCCCACAGCACCTTCGGTATTGAGATCACACGACTGAAAATCGTGGTGTCCCCAGTTCGAGTCTGGGTCTCGCCATCGACCGGATTTGGCTTGCTGGTGCGGTTTTTGTGCGTCGTTGAGAGGCGCTTTGACGGGGTCATAGGGCGGGGTTTTGGACGGAATTACGGGTCTTCCGTCCAAAACCCCTGCTGCCGGCGTGTCACTATGCGCGCCTTTGGCTGGGATTTGCTCGCCTGCCGCGTGGTCAAATGGCTTGGCTGCAGGGATTCCGGGGCTGGGTCCTTGAATTCGGATTCAAGAGACCACGACTTCCTGTCGTGTGGTGCTGAGTTCGAGTCTAGGTTTCGCCTTCGTCAATTTGACATGGAAGCGCGCGCTCTCGGCCGTGCGGAACCCTGTGTCTGGGAACTAGCCGTGGTCATCCTCTGAGGCGCCGTTCTCGCGCTTTGTGGCCTCTCGCCGGGGCCGCGATCGACGCGCTGCCCAAGCTGCGCGTAGGCGTCCATCGTGATGTTCGGGCTGGCGATCCCGACCTGCCCACGACCCACTTCACGTCGAATTGTCGGCCTACTGCGCCTCAATCTTGAACGCGCGCCCGCCGTTACTCGCGTTCACAACCTCACTCTTCTCGATCGTGCGACCAACGATCTGCTCGACGATGCTCTTCGTCTGGCGTTCCTGACGGATCCGCTCGAAGGCGGCGTCCGCGTCGGTCTCGATAGCCAGCTCAATCAACACCTCCTTCTGGAGATGCTGCACGCGACCCCACTTAATTTCGTCGCCCCGGCGGAGCGCGTTGCCGACCTTCTCGTCGACGCGCTTGACCATAGCTGCCATCACGGCGTCGTTGAGCGCCAGGGACTCGTCGCTGTCGCCGGCAAGGTCGCGCGCCTGCGCGAGCGTCCGCGCGCGTTCGGCTCCGATCGCGGTTGCGGCCGTGTCGATAGCGGCACCGGTGTGCTCACCGTCGAGCAGCTTCGGCACGAGGGCCTAGAAGTCTACGATCCGCACCGACACCGGGTATGGCTTCCGGTTGACGGACGACCAGGCAAGTCCATGCCCAGGCAGCGGCTCGTTGAGCAAGCTGGAGAGCAGGTCGTTGGAGAAGTGCCCGTTGGCCGAACGTAGGGCACCGAGGTCGCCGTTGGAGAGCAAGTGAAACACAAACCAGTTGTCGGCCTGGGACAGCAACTCCTCCGGGATGCTGCGCGGCTGCTGCGTGACGAGTACGGAGCCGAGCCCGAACTTCCGGCCCTCCTTCGTCCAGGTGACTAACGGCCCGGAGTCGCCAGTTCGGGAGTCGTTGCTCAGGACCGACTGTGCCTCCTCGATCACGGCGATGATTGGGATCGCTTTGGAATCCTTGTTCGTGAACTCGCGGACATTGTGCTCGAAGAAGTGGTCGAGGATCAGGCCGGCGAGGTTGTTGCCAGCCTTGCCGCGCGTCAGCGAAAGGTCGACGACGCAGAGCTTGCCGTCGACCAGCGCCCGCTTGAGGTCGTCGAGCAGGTTGCTGTCCGGGCTGTGTAGCGGGCGTACTATGCGCAGGACGTTCTCGACAGCAGCGTTCACCACAACCGCGCTCGGGCTGTTCCCGGCATGCGCGGTGATGATCGCCTCCATGCCGTTACGGTCGGTCGCCGCGGCCTTGTCGACCAAGTCCGCCCAGTCGGTCGGCCAGGTCCGGTTGATGATCTGCACGTTGGACTGGTCCTGGCGCTCGGCAGTAAAGGCGATCTGCGCCAGCTTGGCCGGGTTGACCTTGCGGCAGTCGATGCGCACGGGACCAGCAACAAACGAGCCGTAGGCGGCTGACGGGGGCGCCTTATCTGTGAAGACGACTAGACGGTCCTTGAGGTCGGGCACATCGGCGAGCGCAGGGCGGCCGCGGTTGTCGGGCCAGAAGTACTCGCCCTCAGGATCGAAGACGACCGTGCCGACCGGCACCTTCCTGTCGCGGATGATGTCGTGCGGATCGGTCTTATAGAGCGTGCTGAGCAATACCTTCATGAGGTTGGACTTACCGAATCCTGCTCGCGCGAATACCATCGACCTGCGGCTGATAAGCGCGCTGATCGGAAACTTGACCGGTACCGCCGGCTGTAGCACCTGAAGGTCTTCGGTGTGTGTGCCGATGCGCTTGTCGCCGCGCGCGTAGACGTACTCACCGAACGCCAGGAAGCCGATCTCGGCTGCGGTCGCGTCGCCCTCGATCGGGCTGGCCTGAGCGACGAACCGCAATATGTCGTCGGGTAGCAGCGCGACCTTCGAGCCAACGTGCGGCATCCGGCGGTGCGACGGGCTGAACATCAGCGATCCATCCCGCAGCCGAAGGATACCGAGGTTGCGAATGTCGATGCGGTACTTGAGGTACCGGGCTCGCAGGTCATCGGGCACCTCGCGATCCTCCAGCGCGGCGCGCGTCACGTAGTCATCGCCGTCCGACGAAGTCAGCCTGCCCTCGCTCGCTACGGTCGTGATACGGCCGAGGATCGCCTCGTCGTCACTCTCCAGCTGCACGAGCACGAATTGCCCATGCAGCGGCATCTGCGCCGGCACGGTCTTATAAGGGACAACGATCTGGGCATGGAACTCCTTGTCACGCTCCGACAGGCCGGCGAACGTGCCCATGAAGCGGGTCCTATCAAACAGCTTCACTCCGACTCCTTCATAGTCATGCGTAGCGGCGGGCGGTCGGGTCGACATTGAGGCGCATGGCGTCGACGGCGTGCTCCGAGCCGTCGGGCAACAGGCCGCGGACTGCGTCCTCAAGGTAGTCCGCCAGTATGCTGCGATCGAAGCCGGCGACCTGCGCGTTGGCGTCAGCCCTTTGCAAACAGAGCGGGTAGTGGGGGATCGGGAAGCCGTCACGCGCGTCGCCGACAAGGCAGGCCAAGACCTCCTCAGCCCGGTCGCGCTGATCGTAGAGCACATCCACCGTCCAGATCCGATCGCCTCGGCTCGGACCGAAACGGACGAAATGCATCGACCCGGCGTTGTACTTCGGTGCCTCGCCAGGTAGCGAGTCGTCGGGCGCTCGGAGATACTCCGGCCACTTGTAGACTGTTTCCTGCATCTCATCCGGGATTGGGGCGTAGCAGGGGTAGCCGTCGGGCAGACGCCCGACGGCGGTCATCGCCAGCTCGTAGTAGCTGTGGACCTCGGAGTGCTTGGCGACTCCGACAAGGAAGATGTCGACCTTCTCCTCGCGGCGGTTGCGTTCGATCGCGACGAGGATCTGCTGGTACATCTGGATGAACAGATCGCTTCTGAACACCTTAGTCCGCAGCATGCCGTCGCGGACGAAGATCGTGCTGTTGGCGTGGTCGCGGTTGACGATCAGGTCGTAGAGCGCCGCCCACTCGCATATGTCCCGATAGACCGTCACCCAGCCGGTGCTGTTCTCCTTCGGATTCAGCGCAGTGCTCAGATCGGGCAGGCGCGTCACGCCGAGCCCCTTCATTAGGCGACCGACCTTGGTGTCAGCGTCCAGGTTGTGCTTGGCCAGCGCATCGATGTCGGTCGATGGCGATACGCAGTCGACGAATAGCTCCTTTCCCTTGCTGTCGACGACCCGCACGACCGTCAGCGAGAACGGGTTGAACTCGATCTTGTTATGGCCACCGTCCGAGGCGACCATCGAGAAGGACGTGATCGTCCGAGGTTTCAGGATGCGAAAGTCGTTGTTGAGCCCCCGCACCTGATCCATCGCTTTCTCCAGGACCGTGCGGTTGTCCTGCACAGTTTGCTCCATTGAGATGCGCAGTGCATCAAGCGTTTCGATCTGAAGCATGACACTGCCACGATACTTTCGGGGGCCGACGACTCGTGGTCGGTTCCTACATGTCCAGCACCGCGACGACGTCGATCTCGGCTACAGGTTCAGAGCCGTCTCGGCCGAACTGGTCAGCTTGACGGCGGCCGTCTCGCGCCATACCAGCCGGGCGCTCTTCGCAAATCCGCCACGCGGCCTTCGCCTTCCGCAGGCTCTCGGCGATCACGTCGGAGGGCTCCACCGGAACGCTCGGCAGCGCCCCGAATCGGATCGTCATTCGAGCACCCACCTCGCACCGCCGGCCGACAGCGGTCCAGACGTCGGCCAACTCCGAAGCGAAGACCTCCGGGTGCTGGGACGAGATCTGTCCGGGTAGGGCGTATGTTGGGTCCGAGGCACCGCCGATACTCCAGTGCCGCAGCCACTGGTCGGGGAGGTAGGTGCGCATCCCGAGGTATGGCGGCGATGTGATGACGTGTGCGTATCGACGCTGCGTCCCGTGCAGTGCAGTCCGCGCATCGCCGAGAATCACGCGTCCGGACACCGGCGGAATCGTAGACTCCAGGATGCGTGTCACCCGTCGACGAAGCAACTCCCGGGTGTCGACACGTTCCGGCAGCAACTCGTTCTTCTCCCAGAAGCGAATCGCTGGCCCCGGCTTTGTCGCGTACGAGCGCGGCATCTGGTTGGACAGGTACGACGGCTCGCCCTTGTTGCGCGGCCCATGGAGCACACCGATAAAGACTGCACGTAGAAGCGCTGCGGTGTGCCCTTCCCCAGCAGTGAGTAGTCCGGCCCGAAGCGCGGCGACCTCACGCAGCGTCTGCGTCTCGAATGCGAGCGTCCAAAACCGGCCCTTGGGGACATCCGTTTCGGCATTCGCGGCGAGGAGCTCGTCAACGAGCTTTATCACGCGCCCCACGGTCGTGGAAGCAAGCTTGGCCTTGGCGATGGCGACGGCTACCGGATTCAGATCGATCCCGGTGACATCGAGGCCTCGAAGGCGAGCGGCAAACAGCGTCGTTCCACGTCCGCAGAATGGATCGAGGACGATGTCCCCGGGCTTGGCGTCGGCAAGCTCCCGGTAGGGGAAAGCGAGCGGATACATCGTGTAGTACGGGCAGACGGTGTTGAGCCGCAGCTGCGGAAGATTCGCCGCCGTTGGATCGATCGCGGTCATTGCGGCCGACATCTCCCCGCGAACCATAAACGCTGGAGGGACGGTCGTTGGAGGATATGGCTCGGGAAGGGGCGTGGCGTGCTCGGTAGCGATTTCGTAGTACATTAAGCGTTGTGGAGATCATCCGTCGGCTCGCAAGCACGGCGTTGCCGACGAAGACATTCGCCACGCTGTTGATCATGCGCTCGCCATCGAGGATGCCGGAGAGGACCCAGACCGTTGGCTCGTCATTGGGCCGGATCGTGCAGGCAACTTGCTTGAGGTGGTGGTTCTCGTCACCAACGAGGGCGCGCAGCTGGCGATCCACGCAATGGGCATGCGCGCTAAGTTCAGGAGATTGATCGAACTATGACAAGCGACCGTGTTTATGGCCACACTCCCTCGGGCAAGCCACTCACCGATAAGGAGATCCAGGCGCTGGCGGCAGAGGCCGAGTCGGGCTACGGCGTGGATACGTTGCTTGCCCGCAGGGGCAAGCGCGGACGACCCGCGCTGGGTTCGGCGCCCGCGAGCGTCGAGTCCGTCAGGCTAGACCCCGAGCTTCGTGACCAGCTGCTCGCGCGGGCGAAGGCTGAGGACACTACGACCTCAGAGGTCATCCGGGAGGCGCTGCGGCGATTTTTGAAGGCCGCATGACCTCATAGCTTCGTCCCAGTCGTCACGCTCGCGTGGTTGACTGGGCCAGCCTGCGATATTGCTATCATTTTGCAAGCAATGGCCAACTTGCTCGTCCGTGACCTCCCAGATGATGTGCATGCTGCTCTTCAGCAGAGAGCTAGACGGCAGGGGCAGTCGCTTCAGCAGTACCTCACGCAGGAGCTGATGAGGATCGCTCAGCGGCCGAGTCTGGGCGAGGTGCTGGACCGAATAGAGCGGCATGCAGGCGGCGCGGTCGGGCTCGAGCGTGCCGCCAAGGATCTCGCCGAGGAGCGCTCGCGGCGTTGATCGTCCTCGACGCGAGCGTGCTCGCGAACGCGATCGCTGATGACGGCGCCGACGGGCATCGCGCACGAGACGAGATGCGCGCCGCAGAAGGGCTGGCAGCACCTGATCTGATCGATATCGAGACGACTGCTGTGCTACGCAAGCGCTGGCTGGCCGGCACCCTCTCTGAGCAGCGGTTCGCCGTTGCCATCGAGGATCTCGAAGACCTGGAGCTCGACCGCTACCCCGCCCTGCCCCTGATGCGCCGCGCTTTCGAGTTGCGTGCCAACGTCACCGTTTACGACGCGGTCTACGTAGCTCTGGCTGAGTTGCTCAGGTGCGAGTTGCTGACAGGCGATCGCAGACTCGCTGGGGCGCCAGGGACAAGCTGCTCCATTCGACTGCTCTCCTAATGGCGATGTCGAGGTCGGATCCAAATCAAGCGTTTGCATTGAAGCGTGTTATGCGTAGAAAGCGACGTCATGATGGTCTCAACGCAAAGCCGTCCAGCGTCGTCTCGCCTTGCACGGTTCTTGAGGACGCCGACGGCTCGTGCTGGCGGCTTCGGTGTTGGTGACCCATGGATCGAGATCGTGCCCTCCTGACACACGATCCAGAAGCTCCGGTGGCGGTCGCCACCCAGCCCGCGGCAGATGATCCTGACCAAGCGCGAGATGTAACACTCATTGGTCGTCCTGTGAGATCGAGCTAACCGCGGGACGGGCCCGCTCGGCCGCAAAGCCCGCCTCGATGGCGTCGAGTCGCATGTGCCAGCCTTGACGCCAGTTTGAACGCAGTTGGTCATCGGAGAGCGCGGCATCGACACCGCTGTCTTCATCCAGCGCCCAGATCACTTCTGGCTCGTCCGCAAGCATCAGCCGCGCGAGGATCGCGCGTCGCAGCAGATCGCGTAGCCGATCGGCGCTTGACGCAAGCGTGAACAGCCACCCTTCTCCATCATGCACCGTTGAGATGCCGCGCATCAGCTTTGCGATCTCGCGTTCTTGCAGCCGTCCGCCGTGGACGAGTTTGGATCTCAGGTCATACAGCAAGCCTACGTCCTTGAAGATCACACCCGCTGGGTCTGCGTCTGTCGCGAGTAGCGCTGCTGATCGACTCCTGAGCCGGAGCGTCACCGACTCGGTGCTCTTCTGCGAGCCGATCAGCGCGGCCTCAAGGCCAGTCGCAAGGTCGACGATGTGCTCGTACTCGCTGTCGTTGCGGTAGGAGCGGCTGAACATCGAGAGGGCGACCCCAAAGGACGTCGCGATGGTGCCCTCTGGTCCGGGGTCCAGCCTGTCCAGGCGCTCACCGAGTGCCGCAAACGCGGGCTCAAACTCGCAGTCAAGGCGCTCGGTTCGCCGCAACGGGAGACCGAGTAGACCCTGCTGCCACTGGCCGAACCGCGGCGCCAAGCGTGCGACACGAGTCGTAGAGCCGATGACCTCATAGTTGAAGTGTGCGGTGGATGCCGTAAGCAGCCTGGTCACGAGTATGAACTGACTGAGGCGTGCAGAGAGCCTGCTCGCCACCGCCTCGACGTCGGGATCTCCGGTGCGCTCGCGAGTGACCAGCAAGCTGTGGGGAGGGGCGTACGGACGCGGTTCCTCACGGTTCCACGTCTGCGCGGCGCCAGGAATCTCGCGCTGCACACGCATCTCCAGAGACTCGCGGTCGCTGCGCTCTGGGATGGCCGTGACCTTTCCGAGCGTCACCTCCTCAAGGTAGCGTGTGCCCAGGTTGCTCGCGTGGCGGATGCAAACGACCTCATACGTGTCCGAGTCGAGAGTCGCGATCAGCTCCCTGATCGAGGCGGTTATCGGGATGCCGTCGATCTGGAAACTGTCTTCGAGGCCGCAGCGCGCCACGCATGCCTCCAACAGCGCGAAGATGTAATGAGTAGCGAACTCGGGATAACGATGCTTTAGTGGATCCGTGAAGCGGGTCGGGTAGGCACGCTCGAGCGCTTCCTCCAGGGGCCGATAACCCTCGACGCCCCGCAGCGTCTCGCCGTAGTAGTCGCGGCCCACGGACACGTAGGGGTGGTAGACAGGGGTCGGGATGATGTGCTCTCGCTCCAGTGCGCTGAATGCTTCCGCGATGAAGGCGCGCGCGAGCTGTTCGATGTCTTCCTGAGTGCCCAAGGATGGCCCATCGTGACAGGCCCGCCGACCCCACGGCTTATCAGCCCGAGTCCCGGCTGGGTTTGTGTCGCCGAATCCCAGCACTGCGGCACAAACCGACAGGAATTTGCGGGTATCCGCGGGTATCTCGGCCCAAAGGTCGACGGTCTGATTGGTCCCGCGCAGAACTCATGGCGATTCGAGGGGGTTGCCCCACTGCTGAAAATTGTGGTGTCCCCAGCTCGAATCTGGGTCTCGCAAATAACCGCGCTCAGGGCTCAAAGCGTTTTGGACGAAAGACGCGGTCCTCCGTCCAAAACCCCGCGGTATCCGCAGGCAACCGCCGGTATCTCGCTGCGCCGGGCCGCGCCATGCTTGCCACAGAGCGGAGCTTCGCGGACTATCGATGCGCTCTTATTTGGCTTGCCCATGCGGATTTTTCAAGGCATCGCGCTCAGCAGATCGGCCGCCCGAAGCACCCTCGGTATTGAAATCACACGACTGAAAATCGTGGTGTCCCCGGTTCGAGTCCGGGTCTCGCCATACGCCGCAAACCTAGGCAAACACTGGGGTTTCGCTGACGGTACATACGACGCCATGTGCGCCGGCGGTAGACCGACGATGGAGGTCTTCTTGTCGTGCAAGCGCCGTCTCTTTGGAAACGTGCTTTGCGCCCCCTTCGTCGCGCCGGCATCCGACCCGCTCTCTGGCTCGGTGAGCCTCAGGCAGCGCTTCATCTCGGTCAGCATCACCGGCAACAGCTCGCCAGCGAGAGCTACGGCCTATGTGTAGTACAGTGATTACATGTCTGCAGTAGGGCAAGCGACGAGGGCTCAAGCGTGATGCCCGGTCGCGGTTCCTGGCAAGACGTTCTCCCAGGGGTCCATCTATTCGAAGACAGCTGCAATGTGTACGCGATCGGTGGGCCAGGGGGCATCCTGATTGTCAACCCAGGCAGTGGAGGTTGGCTCGACCGTTTGGCTCAGTTGCCCGGGCGCCCCGCTGCGCTTGTCTGCACACACTTCTTCCGAGATCACAGCGCCGGGGCGAGGCGTGCCTCGGAGCTTGGTCTCCCTGTCTACGTCCCCGAGGCGGAGCGCGCCATCTTCACAGATCCAAGGCTGCATTTCCTCGGGCGCGAAACGTATGACGTGTACTCCCACTACTGGGACCACTTTGCTCCGATCGAAGGTGTTCCAGAAGCCATCCCGCTTCTTGACTATGCTGAGTACCAGCTCGCTGGGCTCACGCTCCGGGTGATCCCCCTTCCAGGCGTTACGGTGGGACAGATTGGCATCGAAGTCGTCACGGATAAGGCGAATCGCAAACTTGTCTTCTGTGGCGAGGCCATCCACTCTCGCGGCCGGCTG
The DNA here is from genome assembly GCA_963805565.1 of uncultured Actinomycetota bacterium. GTDB lineage: Bacteria > Actinomycetota > Thermoleophilia > Solirubrobacterales > Solirubrobacteraceae > Palsa-744. The sequence goes on from CAWDUK010000001.1 coordinate 1,391,472, forward strand.
GCACGGATTGCACCACTCCAGTATGGGCTTACCGACCTCGACGGCGCCGCCGGCGCCTGGGGTGCAGCACGTAGACTGCGATTGCTGCGGCCCGACGGTCTCCTGCCAAGCATGGGCGCGCCCATCCTCTCTGGGGTGGACGACGCGCTGGCTGACTTGCAAAGCAACCTCCAGGAGCTCGCGACGGATCGCCAGCTATCGTCTTCACCGCTCAGGACTGTTCACGATCTGATCGTGAAATCTGGCGAGGATGACCTTGCCAAGATCAGCGATCACGTATGGCAGTCCACGAACGCAAACGCCGTAAGCACGTTCTTGGTCTCTCGCTCAGGCGATGTGCTGGCGATCGACTATGGCTACGACGCCCTGACAGGCCAAGTCTTCGAGGGCCATTTCACTGCGCGGCCCGGACGGCGGCGCGCAGTGCTTCATAGCCTGGACGCTCTCGCACGATTGACCGGCACGATGGGTGTGCGCTGTGTGCTTGTGACGCACTACCACGACGACCACGTTGCTGGCATCCCCGCGCTTCAGCGCCTTTTCGGGACGGAATGCTGGGTCCCGGACTTCTTCGCCGAGGCGCTCGAGCGTCCCGAGGAGCTGGCGCTCACAGCAGTGTGCCCGACTTCCATCGACGTCACCCGTCGTCTGCGGGCGAACAAACAGATTCAGTTTGACGAGATCACAATTGAGGTTGGCCCCCAGACAGGCGCTCATACCCGACTGGGAGTGCTCCTTGGCTTCGAATGTGATGGGCTTCGCTACGCGCATACCGGAGACGAGCTCTACTTCTGGTCGGGCGAGACAGGTGAAACGGCGCCTCAGGATTGGAGCGCTGAACGCATCTGGCGCAACGAGATGTTCCGGTCAAAAGTCACGTGGGACGGGTATGCGCGCAGCATAGATTGGCTGCTCGATTGGCACCCTGACATAGTGCTTTCCGGGCATCATCCTCCTATTCACACCAATGATTCATTCTTTCAGAGGATCGGGGAGTGGGCTGAGCACGCGATGAGCGTATACGAGAGGGCCGCGGCTCTTGGTCCCACCGATGCGCACTTTGGCGTCGACGCGACAGGTGGCGCCGTGTTCCCTTATCGCACGCATCTGGCGGGACCGGAGATGTTCGCGGTACGGGTTGTTGCGCGGAACCCTTTGCCCCACGACGCGCGATTGCGGCTCTCTGCGGCGGTACCGGCCGGCTGGTTGGCTGGGCCTCCCGTGACCTGCAGCGCGAAGGCAAGGGCCGAGGTCGAATGCACACTACAGATAACGCCGTCCGAGTCAGGTCGGCGACTGCCGTTTGCCGTGGAACTTGTGGCCGATGGTATCTCGTTTGGCCAGATCGCTGAGGGATTGGTAACCGTTGGCGGGCCTGCGTTCTAGCTTGTTGCTGGCTGCGATGCTCTGGTGGCTGACAATGACTTCGAGCTTGCCGCGCTAGTGTCCTGAGTCTTAAGTTCGGGGAGTAAGTGTGGTATTATGCCGTATGGCTACTACTCTCGGTCGTCCGAAGGCGGTTTTGGAGCTCACTGACGGTGAGTGTGCGCAGTTGCAGGGGTGGACTCGTAGGCGTCGTACCGCGCAGGGGTTGGCGTTGCGCTCGCAGATCGTGCTTGCGTGCGCGAATGGGCACTCCAACAAGGAGGTCGCGGCCCGGCTTTCAGTGAGCGCGGCGACGGTCGGGAAGTGGCGGCGGCGGTTTCTCGCCGACAGGCTCGATGGGCTCGTGGACGAGCCGCGGTCTGGGCGTCCCAGGACGGTCGCTGATGAGCGCGTCGAGGATGTGATCGTCAAAACATTGGAGACCGCGCCGCCGGATGGAGGAACGCACTGGTCCACACGCCAGATGGCCGCCAAGACCGGGCTCTCGCAGTCGACGATCTCGCGTGTGTGGCGGGCGTTTGGGCTGCAGCCTCACCGAGTGGAGCACTGGAAGCTCTCCAAGGACCCGTTGTTCGTCGAAAAGGTCAGGGACATCGTCGGGCTCTACCTGGATCCGCCTGAGCGAGCACTGGTCTTGTGCGTGGACGAGAAGAGTCAAATACAAGCACTGGACCGCACTCAGCCGATCCTCCCGATCATGCCCGGTGTCCCCGAGCGCGCCACTCACGACTATAAGCGTCACGGCACGAGCAGCCTATTCGCAGCGTTGAATGTGGCTTCGGGCAAGGTGATCGGGTCGCTGCACTCGCGCCACCGCGCGATCGAGTTCAAGAAATTCCTTCAGAAGATCGACGACGAGGTACCCGCCGACCTGGACGTGCACCTCATCCTCGATAACTACTCAACGCACAAGACCCCCGCCATCAAGCGCTGGCTCGCGGCCCACCCCCGGTTCCATTTGCACTTCACCCCGACCGGCTCATCGTGGCTGAACCTCGTCGAGCGCTGGTTCGGCGAGCTCACCTCACGCAAGCTCCGACGCGGCACACACCGCTCCGTCCGCGAACTCAACCACGACATCCGCGACTGGATGGACCACTGGAACGAGAACCCCCGCCCCTACGTCTGGACCAAGACCGCCGAGCAAATACTCAACACACTCGCAGCATATTGCGAACGAATTTCAGACTCAGGACACTAGGTCGAGGCTTGATGGATGTGATGTAGCCTTGGGCCATGGGGGCACGGGAGCTACTTTGGACGCCATCGCAGCAGCGCATCCACCGCGCGAACCTGACCGCCTACATGCGCTGGCTTGATGAGCAGCGTGGTTTGGATCTGGCCGACTATGACGCGTTGTGGCGCTGGTCCGTCGATGAGCTGGACGCGTTCTGGGCTTCGATCTGGGACTACTTCGACGTGCGCTCCTCGCAGCCTTACGAGCGTGTACTGGGCCGCCGTGAGATGCCAGGCGCGCAGTGGTTTCCCGGTGCGCGGCTGAATTACGCCGAGAACGTGTTCGCGGGCAAGGTGGATGGCGACCTGGCGCTCGTGTTCGCCGATGAGCGTGGGCGACGGCGGGAGTGGGCCTGGGGCATTCTCCGCTCCGAGACCGCGCGAATCGCAACCGGATTGCGCAACCTCGGCGTCGGTCCCGGCGATCGCGTGGCGGCTTACATGCCAAACGCGCCGGAGACCGCGGCCGCATTCCTGGCATGCGCGTCGATCGGCGCTGTGTGGTCGAGCTGCTCACCGGACTTCGGCACCCGCGGGGTGCTCGACCGCTTCGCCCAGATAGAACCAAAGGTGCTGCTGGCAGTGGACGGCTACGCCTACCAGGGTCGTGAGCACGACCGCCGCGGGGTGGTGGAGACCCTGATGGATGAGATGGGCTCGCTTGCCCACACGGTGCTGCTCCGGTATCTGGACGAGGATGCGGGTGTACAGGGCGCACTGGACTGGGAGCAGTTGCGCGTAGGCGAGGCCGCTCTGGTTTTCGAGCAGTTGCCCTTCGATCACCCGCTGTGGGTGCTCTACTCCTCCGGCACGACGGGGCTGCCGAAGGCGATCGTGCAGGGTCAGGGCGGCATCCTGATGGAGCACATGAAGAAACTCAACCTCCAGGTGGACCTGCACGACGGGGACCGTCTGTTCTGGTTCACCACGACCGGCTGGATGATGTGGAATTTCCTGATGGGTGCGCTGCTGAGCCCGGCCACGATCGTGCTCTACGACGGAAACCCCGCCTTCCCCGACATGAATGCGCTGTGGGATCTGGCCGCCGAGCTGGGCGTCACCTGCTTTGGCACCAGCGCCAGCTACATCGCGAGTTGCATGAAGGAGGGTGTACGGCCCGCGGAGGGCCGCGATCTCAGCGCGCTGCGCAGCGTCGGCTCGACCGGCTCCACGCTCGCGCCGGAGGGCTTTGACTGGATCTATGAGCAGCTGGCAGACGACACCTGGCTATTCTCGACCAGCGGCGGGACCGACGTGTGCACTGCGTTCATCGGCGGCTGCCCGCTGCTGCCGGTGCGCCGCGGCGAGCTGCAATGCAGGGCGCTGGGGGCAAACGTGCAGGCATTCGACGAGGACGGGCACCCGGTGATCGAAGAGCTCGGTGAGCTTGTCATCACCGAGCCGATGCCATCGATGCCGCTCTATTTCTGGAACGACCCCGACGGAGAGCGCTACCGCGAAAGCTACTTCTCGCTCTACCAAGGCATCTGGCGCCACGGCGACTGGCTGGAACTCTTCGCCGATGGCGCCGCGGTGCTGCACGGGCGCAGCGACGCGACCATCAACCGGGGCGGGATTCGCATGGGCAGCAGCGAGATCTACCGCTCCGTGCTGGCGCTGCCACAGATCGAGGACGCGCTGGTCGTCGACGTCGACGGCTGGATGCCGCTGTTCGTGAAGCTGCGCGACGGCGCGAGTCTGGACGATCGGCTGCAGAGCGAGATCAAGCGGCGCGTGCGCGAAGAGTGCTCTCCCCGGCACGTCCCAAACGAGATCTTCGCCGTGCCGGCGATCCCGCGCACGCGCACCGGCAAGGTGCTGGAGGTGCCTGTGAAGCGGATCCTGCTGGGCGCCGACCCGGAGCGGGCGGCCAGCCGCGAATCGCTGGCCGATCCGGATGCGCTGGCGCCGTTCATCGCGCTTGCCGCGGCCAGAGCGGCTGCCGCCTGAGCGCAGCGCCAGCGCCTCCGTATCGCGGCGCGACACTGCGATACTGCGCTCATGGCTGCAAGCCAGAGTCGCGCCGCACGAGATCCTTCGACGGACGCTCTGGCTGCGTCGGTCAACCGGCGAGCCGCGTTCTCTCTGCGGGTTCTGACGGTTGAAGCCCCCAACTCTGGCAAGAAGAATCGTCGATGAGGAGAGCAACAGCGACGATTGAGGTGTGAGATGGCGCAGGGACTGATCTTGGAGTTCGACGGCTTTGGCCGAGACACCTACGAAGCGGTCAACGAGCAGATGGGCATCGACATGGTCACCGGGCAGGGGGTTTGGCCGCCGGGGTTGATCTCGCATGCCGGTGGCCCGAAGCCGGGCGGGTGGGTTGTGATGGAGATCTGGGAGTCGCACGAGGACCAGGAGCGTTTCATGCAGGATCGTCTCGGAAGGGCGCTTCAGCAGAGTGGCGTCTCCGGGCCGCCAAGCCGCCTGGAGTGGCTCGACCTGGCGGCCTATCACACGCCGAGCGCCGCCTGAGGGCGGTGTTCGGTCTGCGGGTGCGCAGCGTGCGCGCCCGCAGAGAAGTGGCCGACCGCACAGAAGCTCGAACAACTTGCGCTCGAGCTCCCGGATGCGTGGGAGCGGCTGGGGCTGCAGCGGCCCCGTGGGCTTCGCTAAGACGCGTCGGGCCAGTTGGCGGTGGCCATCACGCCGTCGCCGTCGCCGTCCTCCGGCCGCGGGCCACCAACCGCGACTAGGTCGAGACCGTCCGGGCCCGCCTCGAAGGCGCGCACGACCTCGGGTGAGACGCGCATGAGATCCCACTGGCGCAGCTCGTGGACCTCGTCATCGAGCAGCACGCGACCGGAACCGGATACGACGAGGTATGCCTCCTCCTGCTCGCGATGGCTGTGCGCGAAAGGGCTGCGCACGTTCGGTGCGTAGCGAAAGAGGCTGACGCCGAGATCGCGCGAGTCGAGGTGTTTGCGCCCAAAGCGGCCTTCGATGCCCGGGGCGCGGTCCCCGACGGCGTTCTCGACCTCGAGCAGGTTCACGCTGGCAAATCGCGACATGGGGCTCTCCTTTGGCGGGCGTTCCTCCAGCGTCCGCTGGAGCTCACCCGCAACTTAGAAGGTCCGAGAAAGTCTGCGTGGCTGTGGGTCAGGCACGCCGGGGATGGCAGTGCCAGCCCCGGCAGCCCGGTCGTGTCGCGACGCCTCAGCAGACCGCCCGCGTCGGCCCGGTTCGCAGATTGAACATTCCCACCGCTGCGGCCGCCGCGCTTGAGCCAAAAGTCCAGGATTCGCAAGCCGCCGCATGGTCAGAGGTCCAGCGCATGAGAGTCGCCTAGGAATGAGTAGCGTTGTCAGATCTCCGACGGTCTGCTTTGATTGCTTGCAGTCTGGGAACCGACGAAGCGGAGGCCGTGGTTATGCGCAGGGGCCGGCAGGGGACTCACGGGATCGGCGGTTGCGCGCTGTGGCAGGCGCTGCTGGCCGGTGCGCTGGCAGCCATGCTGGCGTTGGTGCTGGCCGATGGCGCGGCGGCAGCCGGGGCCACAGTGAAGGTGGGAGAACCGTTTGAGAGCGGCGGTCAGGCGGTCGCGGTCACCTCCGCGGGCACGGCGGTCGTGGCGTGGGCGAACACCAAGGACCTGGCCGGCGCAAGTAACTTCGTGCAGTACTGCGTGCTGCCGCTTGGCGCGACTGCGTGCTCGCACAGCGGCACCCTAACGCCGCTGGATTCGGCCGCCTACATCGACGACGTGCAGGTTCTGAGCGACGGATTCCACCGTGGTGATACTCGCCGATGTGTACGGCGCCGCCGGCGAAAGCGCGCGCGAATATGAGCCCGAGCAGGAGTGGCAGTCGACAGATGAAGGGGCGACGTTCGTCACCCCGAACGCAGGCAAGTCGGTGGCCAACGGCATCCTCAACGCCGACACGGCGCCGCTGAGTGCGGTGATCGTGCCTGGCACCGGCGTGCTCGGCTACGGCTGGAACACAGCCGGTGGCTCGCCGCCGACCTTCAACTCATTCCCGCTCAGCTCACCGCCCGTGTGCTCGACCGAAAGCTGCCCGGCTGGCTTCGCCGAACTAGAGCCGAACACCAATCCCGACCAGATCAGCAACGCCGGCGGCCAGCTCGCCTCCCAGTCCGGGTCCCATCCGGGCATCATCGGCGTCTTCAACACCGATTTCACCAACGGTCCGCTGGGCTGCTCCGGCAGCGGCACTGCCAGTTTCGGCACCGCCTTCGCATACGGCGCCGGCGCGCAGAGCGCCACCAACAGCTACAACGTCTCTCCCGGCAAGTCCGGCAGTGCCTGGGTCACCCCGGTCACGCAGGCCGACTGCAACGTCGAGTATCCGGCGGTGGCCGGCGGTCCCAGCGGCTTCGGCGTGCTGGAGGACGAACTGGCCACCAATCACACCGTCTACCACGCTTTCGACGAAGCTACGCACAGCTTCGACACGCCCAAGGTGACGGTTGCAAACGCATTCGAGGAGCAGCCCGCGCTTTCCCAGGACGGCGCCGGCGGCATCTACGCCACCTTCCTCGGCGGGGGCGTCGGTGGGCCAGTCAGCCTCGCCTACAGCAAAGACGGCGGCAAAACCTGGGCTGGCCCTGCGGTGCTCAACTCAGACAGCGATGGCGGCGTATCCGAACTGGTGAGCTCGGTCAACGCGGCGGGCCAGGGATGGGCGGCCTGGAGTGACAACGGCTCGGTCTACGCGCAGCCCTTCGACGCGGCGCAAGCGACTGCAGCCGCCAGCGCGCCGCACGTCGAAGGCGCGGCCACCAGCACCTCTACGAGCGTGACAGTGACGATCACCTGCACGTCGGTTCCCTGCACCGTCACGATCACAATCACCATCAGCGGAGCGAGCTCCGCGCGCAAGGGCCACGGCAAACCCCACAAGATCACGCTCGCCGGCGGCACGTTCACGATCCGCAAATCCGGCGCGCAGCGGCTGTCGGTGCACCTAACCAAAGAAGGCCGCAAGCTGCTTGGTCGCCATCATGGCCGGCTGACCGCCTCCCTGGTGGCAGCGGAGAAGCTCCACGGCCACACGCTGCAGACCACCAAGACGATCAAAATCAGCCCAGCCAAACACAAACACTGAGGCGGCCGAGCGCCGGCGCCACGGTGCCGGCGTGCCGCGGGGGCGGCTAGCCCTGCGCGGCGCTCGCGAGCGCCGGCTCGCGAGCACCGTGGCGAGGCGCAACCGCGGCCCTGCCGTTGCGTCCCGCCGCCCAAACGATGCCGCGGAAAGCCCATGGCTCATCCGGCTCCTCCGTCGGCAGCAGCTGCACGCGTTCGAGCATCACCCGCAGCACCACGTCCATCTCCATGTGGGCGAAGGTCGCGCCGATGCAGCGGCGGATGCCTCCGCCGAAGGGGATCCAGGAGTAGGTGTCAGGCATGGTGTCCAGAAAGCGGTCGGGGTCGAAGCGGTCGGGATGCGGGAAGAGATTGGGATCGAAGTGGGTCAGGCAGGCCGCGAGCAGCATGCGCGTACCCACGGGCAGGCGATAGCCGCCTATCTCGTAGGGCTGCTTGCGCACGACCCTGCCGGCGAATGCGATCACCGGGCGCATGCGCTGGACCTCGCGGATCGTCGCTTCGCGCAGCGCCTTGCCGCCTTCGTCGGCCTCTTGCGCAAGGCGCTCCAGCACCTCGGGATGCCGGCGCAGGCGCTCCACCGCCCAGGAGAGCGTGTTCGCGGTGGTCTCGTGCCCGGCCACGAGCATCGTCACCAGCTGGTCGCAGATCTCGGGGTTGCTCATCGGGCTGCCGTCCTCGTGGCGGGCCTGGACCATCAGCGCGAGCACGTCGGTGCGGTCCTCCAGATGCGGATCCGCCTTCGCGGCGGCGATCATCTGCGCGAGGATCTCATCGATCCTTGCTCGCATCCGCTGGAACTTGTTCCACGGAGAGAGGCGACCGAGGTCGTGCTGGAGCCACGGCGTCAGCACCAGCCGCGTGCCCAGCACCGTCCATGGGGGTAGCAGCTCTTCCAGCTCGTGCAGCTGCGCGCCCTCGGCGCCGAAGACTGCGCGCAGGATCGCGCGCAGCGTGATGCGCTGCATCGAGCGCGTGGTCTCGAACTCCACGCCGCGCGGCCAGCGGTCGATCTCCTCCGCCGCGATCTCGGCGATCAGCGACTCGTAGCTCTTCATCCGCTGTCCCTTGAAGGGCGGTAGCAGCAGCTTGCGCTGCTGCATGTGCTGGTCCTCGTCGATGCTGAGTAGCGAGTTGTTGCCGAGCACGGTGCGTATCGGGCTGCCGGTGCCGGCATGCAGCACGGTCGGGTCGGCGCGGAAGGCCTGCTTGATCAGCGCCGGGTCGGAGATGATCACGGTGGTGCCCAGCCCGACCACTTTGATCGAGAACATCTGCCCGTAGCGGCGTCGGGCGCGCTCCAGGTAGGGCCGCTGACGGGTGCGCATCGCAAGCGTTTGCAGTGCGACCGGCGGCTTGGGTCCGGGAGGAATGCCCTCGATCGCTGTGGCGGGGCGCTGGCCGATGGCGGCTGGTGGGTCGGCGAGAGATGTGCTCATGTCAGCTCCTCGATCGCTTTGGGGTCACCGCCGGCTAGGCGGGGACGGCGACCCTGTCTGTGTTGCTGCCGGAGTCCGGGGCGGTTGACGTGGGTCGTGATGGTGGGTTTGAGAAGGCCATCGCGTCGTCGATCGGCCCGCGCCGCAGCAGGCGCACGTCCTTGACGTAGTTCTGATGCAGACGCCAGGGGGCGCTTGGGCCCTGCTTGGGCAGCTTCTCGATCGAGCGCAACACATAGCCGGACTGCAGATCGATGATCGGGTCGGTCGGCAGCGCAGGGTGCGGCGCCTGCGGCGTGCAGATAGATACGACCTGCGCGTCCATGTAGTTGAGCACCCGGCAGACGTACTGGGCGACGAGATCGGCCTTCAGCGTCCAGGAGGCGTTGGTGTAGCCGAGCGTCATCGCCATGTTCGGCACGCCGCAGAGCATCATGCCCTTGTAGGCGACCGTGTCGCCGGTGTCGATCTTGCGCCCGTCGACGCTCAGCTCGATGCCGCCGAGTAGCAGTAGGTTCAGTCCGGTCGCGGTGACGATGATCTCCGCGTCCAGATGCTCGCCGGTGGACAGCGTGACGCCGGTCTGATCGATGTGGCTGATCTTGCCCGTGGCAACGGAGGCCGAGCCGCCCGAGAGCGCCTTGAAGAGGTCGCCGTCGGGCACCAGGCACAGGCGCTGGTCCCACGGGTCGTAGGTGGGGCTGAAGTGTTGCTGCACGTCGTAGCCCTCGGGGAGCTGCTTGGCCACTAGCCGACGGATCAGATTGCGCATCTGGCGCGGCGCGCGGCGGCTGAGCTGGAAGTTGGTCATCGCCAGCAGCACGTTCTTCCATCTCACGATCGAGTAGGCGAGCTTGGCGGGCAGCCTGCGCCGCAGCGCGTCGGCGATTGGGTCGCGGGCAGGCAGCGAGAGGATGTAGGTGGGGGAGCGCTGCAGCATCGTGACGTGCTGTGCCGTCTGGGCCAGCGCGGGTACGAGCGTGACCGCGGTCGCGCCGCTGCCGATCACCACCACGCGCTTACCGGACCAGTCGAGGTCCTCCGGCCAATGCTGGGGGTGGATGATCTGGCCGCCGAAGCTCTCCTGGCCCTCGAAGTGGGGCGTATGGCCTTCGTCGTAGCGGTAGTAACCGGTGCAGGCGTAGAGGAAATCGCAGGTCAGCTGCACCGTCTCGCCGGTGTCGACGCGCTGCGCCTGTACGGTCCAACACGCCTGCTCGGTCGCCCATTGGGCGCCGATCACCCTGTGCCCGTAGCGGATCGCCTGCTCCACGCCGTGTTCGCGGGCGGTCTCCTTGACGTAGGCAAGGATCGAGTGGCCGTCGGCGATCGCCTTGGCCTCGCGCCAGGGCGCAAACGAGTAGCCGAGCGTGAACATGTCGGAGTCCGAGCGGATGCCGGGATAGCGGAACAGATCCCACGTGCCTCCGATCGAATCGCGCGCCTCGAGGATCGCGAATGTCTTCCCTGGGCACTGGCGCTTGAGATGGCAAGCGACCCCGACCCCTGAGAGGCCGGCACCTACGATCAGAACATCGACGTGCTCAGCGTCCATCGAGCACTCCTTTGAGAGGAGGGGCTGACATCAGATAACGGACGTTATCATAACGAGCGTTATCTGGATGCGAGCCCGGTTGGCGCTCCGCTAAGCCGGGATCGTTGCCGCCAGCCAATCGGCTGCGAGCGGCAAGTGGGTTGGATCGATCTGGTGCGCCACGTCGGACTCGTGGTAGGAGACCTCGATACCTCCCAGCGCAAGGCGGTCCCTTGCGCTGCGCGCCAGCTCGACGCTGATCACCTGGTCCTGGCGTCCGTGTGCGATGAACGCGCGCATCTCCTGGCGGTCGGCGATTGATGGCTGCCAGTCATCAACGGCGGGAATGAAGCCAGAGAAGATCAGCACGCCGGCGGGGGCAGGCCTCTCTGCGGAGAGGCCGAGCGCATAGCTCATCGCCGATCCCATCGAGAAGCCGCCGAGCACAGTCTGGGCGGGCGAGATCCCGGTGCGCTGCCAGAGCTCGTCGTGCAGTTGCGCAAGTGCGGTCCGGGCGGCGTGAAACGTGTCGTGGTCCGGATGGCCCACGCGCGGAACGAGGTACCAGTGGTAGCCGGGCCAGCCGGAGCGCTGCAGCGGGGCGCGCGGGGCGGCGACGTGCAGGCGGCGCTGAGGGTCGAGCACGTCGGCCAATCCGATCAGGTCATGCTCATTAGAGCCGCGTCCGTGATGCAGCACGAGCAGGCCCTGGGCCTGCCCCGAGGCTGGTCGCTGCGCAACGGTGAGAAAGCTCATGTGGTGTTCACGGCTCCCAAGATTACGGCGTTGTGCCACCTCCGATCGTGGCCCTGCAGTCCGAGGCCTGCTGGCGGTGGAGAGTTGGGAGTGAAAAATAGTGATTCATATATCGATCGTAACCATCTATAATGATCAACATATGAGTCCTAATAGAGTCAAGCAAATGCCATTTCCTGTGCGCCGCGCGGCGCGGGAGATAGCTGAGCACGTTCTTACGTGGCGCAAGCTGCGCGGTCTCACGCAGGTGCAGCTGGCCGATCGCTCCGGACTCGCCCGCGGTACCGTCCAGCGCATCGAGGCGGGCGACATGGGAGTCAGCCTCGAGAACCTCTTGCGAGTGCTGCGCGCGCTGGGCCTGCTCGATGCGATCCCCGACGCGTTGGATCCGTTCGCAAGCGATGTGGGTCGTCTGCGTGCGGACGAACGCCTGCCCATGCGTGTGAGGCCGAGAAAGCTGAGCGATCTGGATGGCTGACACCGTTGTAGACGTCGTCGTGCAGATTGCTGGGGAGGATCTGCCAGCGGGCCGCATGTGGGCACATCGACACGGTCGCCTAGGCTCGGCGACCTTCGAATATTTCGCTGAGTACCTGTCCCATGCCGAGAGCTACGAGCTTGATCCGGTGCTGGTCAAGCGTGCGGGACAGCAGCAGACGCCGGTGGGGTGGGCCCTCTTCGGAGCCTTTTCCGATGCCGCCCCAGATGGCTGGGGGCGCCGGCTTATCCAGCGCAACGAGAGAGCGCGCGCACATGCGCTTGGCGCTGCGGAGCGCGAAGTCGCGGAGATCGACTACCTGCTCGGGGTGCGCGACGACCTCCGCCAAGGAGCGCTGCGCTTCCGAGATCCAGGCACCGGCACCTATCTGGCGGAGGATCACGCCGGCGTGCCGCACATGATCGACCTCGGCGCATTGCTGGCGGCGGCGGAGCAGCTGGAACACGACGACGTGAGTGATGAGGGCTTGCGGCTTCTGTTGGATGGCGGCAGCTCCCTAGGCGGCGCGCGGCCGAAGGCGCATGTAGTCGATCCGCAAAGGAGGCTTGGCATTGCCAAGTTTCCGGCGCCCAGCGGGGACGAGTGGGATGTGGTTCGCTGGGAGGCGGTGGCGCTCATGCTCGCTCGCGATGCCGGTGTGCAGGTGCCCGAGTTTTCTCTCCATCGGGTAGGCGGCAAGCCAGTGCTGATCATCCGGCGATTCGACCGTGACGCCAGGAGGCGAGTCGGCTACGTGAGTGCGATGACCATGCTCGAGGCTGCGGAGCGCGACCCAAGCAGCTATCTGGAGATCGCGGAGACGATCGAAGAGCGCTCCTGTGCTGCGACTGCCGACCTGCGACAGCTCTGGCGTCGGATCGTCTTTTCGCGTTTGATCTCCAACACCGATGATCATCTGCGAAACCACGGGTTCTTGCGAGCAAGCACTGCAGGATGGTTGCTCTCTCCGGCATTCGACCTGAACCCAAATCCGCGTCGCGTGAGCTTCAGCACGACGATCGACGGTAGCGATGCAGGGAACGAGATCGCCGTGGCGCTCGAAGTCGCCGAGCTCTTCAGGCTCACGCGCCAGGAAGCAAGCGCTGCGATCGTGGAGGTGCGCGAAGCTACCTCACGGTGGCGGATGCGTGCCGCGGCGCTCGGCCTCCCACGCGGTGAAATCGAGCGGATGGCGGGCGCGTTCGAGCACGAGCGCACTCGCTTCGCTGATCAGTACACCGGCGTCTCGGTATAGGAGCCCCAGACCCGCTGCAGCGCCTCGATGATCTCGCCCTCGCTGGCGCAGGCCGCCGCGGACTCCAGCAACGACGGCATCAGGTTCACCTCCGGCTTGGCGGCAGCCTCGCTGAGCGCGGTCAGGCTCCGCTGCACCGCATCGGCGTCACGGCCGGCACGCGCGGACTGCAGGCGCGCGATCTGCTTGCGTTCCAGCGCCGGGTCGATCCGCAGAATGGGGGTCTGGTTATCGTCACCCTCGGTGAAGGCGTTGACGCCCACGACGATCCGCCGGCCGGAGTCGATCTCCGACTGCAACGTAAAGCTGGCGTCGGCGATCTCGCGCTGGGGGTAGCTTTCCTTGACGGCGGCGACCATCCCGCCGAGCTCGTCGATCTTGGCGAAGTACTCGTACGCGTGCTGCTCCATCCTGTCGGTCAGCGCCTCGACGAAGTAGGAGCCGCCGAGCGGATCGATCGTGTTGGTCACGCCGGTCTCCTGCGCGATGATCTGTTGGGTGCGAAGCGCAATCCGCACCGCCTCCTCCGTCGGCAGCGCGAGCGCCTCGTCATAGCTGTTGGTGTGCAGCGACTGGGTGCCGCCGAGCACGCCGGCCAAGGCCTCGATCGCGGTTCGCACGATGTTGTTCAGGGGCTGCTGGGCGGTCAGCGACACCCCCGCGGTCTGGGTGTGGAAGCGCATCAGCCAGCTGCGCGGGTCCTTGGCGCCGAAGGTCTCGCGCAGCTCGCGTGCCCAGATGCGGCGTGCGGCCCTGTACTTGGCGATCTCCTCAAAGAAGTCGATCTGGGCGTTGAAGAAGAAGGAGAGGCGGGGCGCGAAGTCGTCGACGTCGAGCCCTCTTTGCACCGCCTGCTCGACATAGGTGAGCCCGTCCTTGAGCGTGAACGCGAGCTCCTGGGCGGCCGTGGCCCCCGCCTCCCTGATGTGGTAGCCGGAGATCGAGACAGGGTGCCAGCGGGGCATGTGGCCCGAGCACCACTCGATCATGTCGCCGAGGAAACGCATCGCGGGGTCGATCGGGAAGCACCACTCCTTCTGGGCGATGTACTCCTTGAGGATGTCTGCCTGGATCGTGCCGCCGAGGCGCTCCGCCGGCACGCCCGCGGCCTGGGCCGCGACGACATAGAAGGCGAGCATGATCGGCGCCGGCGCGTTGATCGTCATCGAGACCGTTGCCTGCCCGAGGTCGATGCCGGTAAACAGCGTCTTCATGTCCTCGACGGTGTCCACAGCTACGCCCTCGCGTCCGACCTCGCCGAGGCTGCGCGGGTGGTCGGAGTCGTGGCCCATCAGCGAGGGCATGTCAAAGGCGGTCGATAGCCCGGTTTGGCCATGGTCGATCAGGTAGCGGAAGCGCTCGTTGGTCTCCTCGGGGGTGCCGAAGCCGGCGAACTGCCGCATGGTCCAGAGTCGGCCCCTGTACATCGAGGGATAAACGCCGCGCGTGAAGGGGAATTGACCCGGCAGGCCAATCGCGTCCTGGTCCTCAGGCAGATCCGTGGCCGTATAGAGCGGCTCGACCGGCTCGCCCGAGAGGGTGGTGAACGGCACGTCTCGCTCGGGGGCGGCGGCGTAGGCCTGCCGCCACTCCCGCTCAGTCAGGGGCAGCTTGATCGTCGTCATGGCAAGTTGAAGGATATGGCATGCGATAGTTGGAGATCAAAGTATTTTTAAAGGGCGCGCTCACTCAGGCCTGATCGGGCGAACTGAAGTCGCCCGCGCCTTCCCGCAGGCGGCACAACGTCTGCGTGATCGCATCGAGCTCGCCGCGCCGCAGCGGGGCGGTGCCGAACTTGATCTCGTGCAGCGCTCGGGTTGCCTGCTGCGCCACCTCGCGACCGCGGGGAGTGATCGCCGCGAGGGTCGTGCGGCGATCGGTGGGGTGTGGTTTGCGTGTCGCGTACCCGAGCTTCTCCAGGCCGTCGATCAGGTTGGTCACGCTGGCGGGATGGACCTGCAATCGCACGCCCATCTTGCCGAGCGGAAGCGACCCCTTGCCGCTGAAGAAGAGCAGCATCAGAGCCTCGTAGCGGGCAAAGGAGAGCTCGTATGGCGCGAGCGCCTCGTTGAGTCGCGCGATCAGGATCTGGTGGGTTCGCATCACCGAGGTCACTGCGGACATCGCCGGCACGGGGCTCGCACCCCAGTGCCTGCGCCACTGCCTCGCGGCCTCCGCTATCGGATCGAATCCCAACATCGCCGGAGCCGGCAGCATCCCAGATGCGGCGGCTCCTTCCGCTGTGCTACATCCGAAAGACCGGCGCCTGCCGCTGTGCCAACGGCGCGTTTGCGCAGACGCTGAGCGCCAACCCCAGCACCCGCCGCGTGTCCATCGGGTCAATCACGCCGTCGTCCCAGAGCCGTGCGGTGGCGTAGTAGGGGTGGCCCTGACGCTCGTACTGCTCTCGCAGCTGCGCGCGCATCGCCTCGAGCTCCTGCTCGGGAACCTGCTCACCGGCCGCTGCCGCCTGGTCGGCGCGCACTGTGGAGAGCACAGTTGCCGCCTGCTCGCCCCCCATCACCGAGATCCGGGCGTTCGGCCAGATCCATAGAAAGCGCGGGTCATACGCGCGCCCGCACATCCCGTAGTTGCCGGCGCCGAAGGAGCCGCCTACGATCACGGTCAGCTTCGGCATCCGGGTGGTGGAGACGGCCGCGACCATCTTGGCGCCGTCCTTGGCGATCCCGCCCGCCTCGTAATCGCGGCCGACCATGAACCCGCTGATGTTCTGCAGGAAGAGAAGCGGCACGCCGCGCTGGTCGCAGAGCTCGACGAAGTGCGCGGCCTTCAGCGCGCTCTCGCTGAAGAGGATGCCGTGGTTTGCGATCACGCCGACCGGGTGGCCGTGGATGTGCCCAAAGCCGCAGACCACGGTGGCGCCGTAGGCGGCCTTGAACTCGTGCATCTCGCTGGCATCGAGCAGACGCGCCAGCAGCTCCCGCGGGTCGTAGGGCGTCCTGCTGTCCGGCGGGATCGCGCCGTAGAGGCTCTCCACGCCTACCGCCGGCTCGTGTGTGGCGATCCGCTCCCACGCCGGCTTGGGCGCGGGGCCGAGCGTGGCCACGATCGAGCGCACGATCGCCAGCGCGTGCTCGTCGTCGCGTGCGAGGTGGTCCACGACGCCGGAGCGCTTTGCGTGCAGCTCGCCGCCGCCGAGCTCCTCGGCGCTGACGATCTCGCCCGTGGCGGCCTTCACCAGCGGCGGGCCGCCGAGAAAGATCGTGCCCTGCTGCGCGACGATCACCGTCTCGTCGCTCATCGCCGGGACGTAGGCGCCGCCTGCGGTGCAGGAGCCCATCACGGCCGCGATCTGAGGGATGCCCGCCGCCGACATGTTGGCCTGGTTGAAGAAGATCCGCCCGAAGTGCTCGCGGTCGGGGAAGACCTCGTCCTGGCACGGCAGGAAGGCGCCGCCGGAGTCGACGAGGTAGATGCAGGGCAGGCGGTTCTCCAGCGCCACACGCTGGGCGCGCAGATGCTTCTTGACCGTCTCGGGGTAGTAGGTGCCGCCCTTGACGGTCGCGTCGTTGGCGATGATCAGCGCGTGCCTGCCGCCGATCAGGCCGATGCCGGCGATCACCCCGGCGCCGGCGGCATCTCCGTCGTAGAGATCCTCCGCGGCCAGCGGGCAGAGCTCCAGAAATGGCGCGCCCGGGTCGCAGAGGCGACTCACGCGCTCACGGGGCAGGAGCTTGCCGCGGGCCAAGTGGCGCTCGCGCGCCCGATCTCCTCCTCCCAGTGCGACCCGCTGCATGCGATCGCGCAGGTCGGCGACGAGCATGCGATGCTGGGACTCGTTGGCCTGGAACTCGGGGTTGCCAGGACCTACGTGGCTTTGGAGAAGACTCACGCGCCCTCCATCTCCAGCAGCGCCTGTCCCTGGGCGACGCGGTCGCCAACGCTGACATGGACCGCGCCGATAACGCCGTCCTCGGGGCTTGAGACGCTCAACTCCATCTTCATCGACTCGAGCACGACCAGCACATCGCCCTCGCCGACCTCATTGCCCTGCTGGGTGCGCACCTCCAGCACCACGCCTGGCATCGGAGCCTGCAGGGAGTCGGTGCCCGCGTGGCGCACGGAACGCTCCTGGGGCTCGATGGAGTACGAGGGATTGCCTTCGTCGACGATCCAGATGCCCTCGCCGAACCGGTGCGCCTCGACGATGCGCGCCAGGCCATCCGATTGGTTGACGCGCAGCAGGCCATCGGCTGTGTCAACGATCGCTGCGCCGAGGCGCCAGGCGCTCTCGCCCTCAGGTGTCAGGCGTACCTCGCTCTCTTCGCCATGGCATGCCAGGCGCATGAATACCTCGGTGCGGCCTGACAGGCTGAAGCCGTCGCGCGCGTCCCAGGGATCCCCGCCACAGGTCGGGCCGAGCAGCGCAGCCGCGGCAAGGCCGGCGGCCAGCTCCCGATCCTGCGGCGGCTGCGCGAGCTCGGGCCCGATCCGTTCAAGCAGCGTGGTGTCGATCTTGCCCGTCTGCACCTCGGGCCGGTCGAGCAGCGCCAGCAGCCAGCCGAGATTGGTGGCCAGATCCGACTCGCCGAGGATGCGGGTCTGGCGCAGACCGCCTGCAAGGCGGCGCAGCGCGGCGGCGCGGTCGCCTGCGTGGGCGATCGCCTTTGCCAACATCGGGTCGTAGTGGGTGCCGATCTCGCTGCCGGCGGCGATGCCGCTGTCGAAGCGGAGCTCGCTCGGCTCGCGGTAGAGCCCGACCCTGCCGGTGCTGGGCAGAAAGCCGTTTGCCGGGTCCTCGGCATAGATCCGGGCCTCGACCGCATGCCCGGTCAGCTTCACATCCTCCTGGCTCAGGCTAAGCGGCTCGCCTGCGGCGATGCGCAGCTGCAGCTCGACCAGGTCCAGGCCCGTCACCGCCTCAGTGACTGGGTGCTCGACCTGCAGGCGGGCGTTCATCTCCAAGAAGTAGAAGCTCTGCGGATGCTCCCGGTCCGCGATCAGCTCGACGGTTCCGGCACCGAGGTACCCGCACGCCTGCGCGAGTGCGACCGCGGCGGAGCCGAGCCGCTGCCGCAACTGCTCGTCGACGACCGGCGAGGGAGACTCCTCGATCACCTTCTGATGACGGCGCTGGAGGCTGCACTCGCGCTCGCCGAGATGCAGCACCGTCCCGTGCGCGTCGGCGATCACCTGCACCTCGATGTGCCTTGCGCGCTCGATGCAGAGCTCGACGATCAGCCGTTCGTCGCCGAAGGCAGAGCGCGCCTCGCGGCGTGCGGCCATGAGCGCATCGGGCAACTCTTGGAGGCTGCGCACGACGCGCATGCCCTTGCCTCCTCCTCCGCCGGCAGCCTTCAGCAGGACGGGCAGTTGCTGATCTTCCGCCCAGCCCGTGATCTCATCGTCGCTGAGACGCTCGCCGCTGAGCCCCGGCACGACCGGCACGCCGGCGTCCCGCGCGGCTTGCTTTGCCGCCGCCTTATCACCCAGCAGCGCGATCGCCTCCGGGGTCGGCCCGATGAACGCGAGCCCGGCTCCTGCGCATGCGCGCGCGAAGTCGGCGCGCTCGGAGAGGAAGCCGTAGCCGGGATGCACCGCTTGCGCGCCGGTGGTCTTGGCGGCGGCGATGATCCGCTCGATATTCAGATACGACTCTGCGGCGGGGGCGGGCCCGATCCGCACCGCCATCTTGGCGCCGCGCACGTGCGGCGCATCCTTGTCGGCGTCGCTGAAGACCGCGACCGACTCGATCCCGAGTCGATGCAGCGTGCGCTGGATGCGCACGGCGATCTCGCCCCGGTTTGCGATCAAGACGCGCTCGAACATGGCGGGCTGCCGCCCCTTAGGCGCCGAGCGCCCTCGCGATCACCATCTGCTGAATCTCATCTGTACCCTCGCCGATTGTGAGGATCTTCGCGTCGCGGTAGAAGCGGCAGACGGGGTACTCCTCGATGTAGCCGTAGCCGCCGTGTATCTGTACGGCCTCCTCGGAGCAGCGAACCGCCAGACGGCCAGTCTTCAGCTTCGCTTGCGCGGCGGTGAGCGTGAAGTTCTCGCCCGCGTCCTTCTCCAGTGCGGCCTTGTGCACGAGCAGGCGGCCGGCGGCGATCTCGGTCGACATGTCGGCGAGCTTGGCTGCGATCGCCTGATACTTGGAGATCGGCTGACCGAAGGCGCGGCGCTGTTTGGCGTAGGCAAGCGCCTGGTCGAGCGCGCCCTGGGCCAGGCCCACGCCCATCGCTGCCACGCCGATGCGGCCGATGTCCAGCACCTTCAGGAACTGACGAAGGCCCTGCCCGCGAGGACCGAGCAGGCTCTCCTGCGGCACGCGGCAGTCGGTGAAGGTGAGCGGCCTGGTGTCAGAGGCGTTCCAGCCCATCTTGCGGTACGGCTGACCCTGCTCGTAGCCAGAGGTGCCGTTGGCGACGATCAGGTTGGAGATCTCCTTGGCGTCGCCCTGCTCGCCCGTGAGCGCAGTGATGCAGACCACGCCGGAGATCTCGGTGCCGGCGTTGGTGATGAACTGCTTGGCGCCGTCTATCACCCACTCGCTGCCGTCCAGGCGTGCCCGAGTGCGAACGTTGCCGGCATCGGAGCCGGCCTCAGGCTCAGTCAGGCCGAAAGCGCCGAGGATCTCGCCGGCGCAGAGCCTGGGCAGCCACTCCTGCTTCTGCTGCTCGCCGCCGAACAGGTAGATCGGCTGAGTGCCAAGCGAGGTGTGGGCGCAGAGCGTGATCGCCACCGAGGAGTCCACGCGCGCGAGCTCTTCGACGGCCAGCACGTAGGCGAGCGTGTCGCCGCCCCCGCCGCCGTAGCTCTGCGGGAAGGGGATGCCCATCAGCCCGAGCGCGGCGAGCTTGGACACGATCTCGTAAGGGAATGATTTGGTGCGGTCGAGCTCCTCGGCGACCGGCGCGATCTCGCCTTCGGCAAACTCGCGCACGGTGCGCTGGATCAGCTGGTGGTCGGGTGAGAGGGCGAAGTCCATGGCAAAAGTTATACCGGACGGACGGTATTTGTGTGTGCTAGCTTGCCGAAGATGGCCACTCCGCCCACGCGCCCGGTGCTGCGCGAGCGCTACGAGCGGCGCAGACTCGAAGTGATCGAAGCGGCGGCAAAGGTCTTCGCGCAGCGCGGCTACCACGAGACCACGATCGAGGATCTGATTGCGGCGAGCGGCATGACCCGTGGCGGGCTCTACCACTACACCGCTAGCAAGCGCGACCTGCTCTTGGCGGTGATCGACGAGCTGATGCAGCCGCTGCTGAGCCAGGCTCGCGAGCTGGTCGAGCGGCCGCAGCCCGCGGAGGTCCACCTGCGGCAGCTGATGCGCCTGTGGCTGGCGCATGTCGCCACACACCGCAACCACATGATCGTCTTCAGCCAGGAGCGGCGCACGCTCTCGCGCGGTCCCGGCTGGAGCGAGGTTCGAGAGGCGCGCAGGCGCTTCGAGCGGATGCTCGCGGAAGTGATGGACCGCGGTGTCGAAGAGGGCAGCTTCCGGATGGCCGACCCCCAATTGGCAATGCTGATGCTGCTGGGCGCGGTCAACTACACGTCCCAGTGGTTCGCGCTCAAAGGCAGGCTCTCCCCAGAGCAGATTGCGGATCTCTACTGCGACATGCTGCTAGGCGGGATCCGTGCAGCCTGACCGCCGGCTTTAATCGGCGCTCTCCGCACGCAGGCTCGCCCGCTGGATCTTGCCGCTGGAGGTCTTCGGCAGCACGTCCCGGAACTCGACGATTCGCGGGTACTTGTACGGGGCGGTCGTCCCCTTCACGTGCTCCTGCAGCTCGCTCGCAAGAGGCTCTCCGGCCGTAAAGCCATCGCGCAGCACGACGACCGCGCGCACGATCGATCCGCGTTCCTGATCGGGCGCGGCCACCACTGCGGCCTCGGCGACCGCGGGGTGGGAGGCGAGCGCCGACTCGACCTCGAAGGGGCCGATCCGGTAGCCCGAGCTGATGATCACGTCGTCCGCTCTGCCCTCGAAGAAGAGGTAGCCATCTTCGTCTTGGGAGACGCGGTCTCCCGTATGCCACGGCTCGGCGCGGCTGTGCGGCGACTCGTTCATGTAGCCGAGGAAGAACGTTGGCACGGTGGAGGGGTCGACGAGGAGCTCGCCGTCTTGCACCCACATATGGACGCCCGGGAGCGGCAGTCCCATCGAGCCTGGGCGGGGTGGGCGATCGGGTGGGTTGCCCGTCATCTGGCCGGTCTCCGTCTGTCCGTAGCCGTCGCGCACGGACAGACCGGTGCCCTCCCGCCAGGCAGCCAGCGCGTCGGCTCCAAGCGCCTCGCCCGCCGCGACCAGGTCGCGCAGTGCGCGCGGAGGGCGCAGGGTCTCGCGCTTGGCGATCATCCGGTACTCCGTTGGCGCCATGCAGAGCACGTTGACCTGCTCGCAGGCGAGGATCTCCAGACGCTCTGAGGTATCAAAGCGACCGTCGTGGAGCAGCCCCGCGGCTCCGGTCAGCCACGGCGCGATGAAGACATTGCGGGCGGACTTCGACCAGCCGCTGGAGGCCGTGCACCAGACCAGCTCGCCGGGCGCGGCTCCCAGCCAGTGTTGTGCCTGCAGCGCCTGTCCGGTCAGGTACCTCTGGGCGTGAAGCACCGGCTTGGGCTTGCCGGAGGTGCCGCTCGTGAACGTGATCAGACAGGGGTCCTGCGCCTCCAGGTCTGCTGCTGGGGCGGCCGGCGAGGCGAACAGCGACTCGTCCGGGATCGGCAACACCGCGACCTGCTCGCGATCGCGCAGAGCCTCGGAGAGCACAGCGAGGTTGCGCTCGTCGACGAGCACCACCGCAGGGCTCACCGCATCTATGCGAAGCCGCAGGTCAGCGGCGCGCAACTGCTCGGTGCAGGGCAGCACGACCGCGCCGATGCGAAAGCAGGCGACCATCGCAAAGACCCACTCAGGGCGGTTGCCGATCAACGTCATCACGACATCGCCGCGCTGCACGCCATGATCGGCGAGCGTGCCGGCCAGAGCGCCGCTGCGCTGCCCCACCGCGCCGAAGCTCCATTCGCGGCGGGCGCCGTCGGCCGCCAGCTCCAGCAAAGCCCGCGCCGCGGGCTCAGCTTTCTCCACCACGTCGATCGCGAAGTTCAAGCCGCTCGCTCCCTTCCATCGATGATCCTCACCTGCATCTGGCCGGACGCCTCAACCGCCGCTCGACGGGCGTAGCTCCAGCACGACCTTGCCCACCGCCTCACGTGTTTCCAGGCTCGTGACCGCCTCCGCAGCCCGCTCCAGTGGATAGCGCGCGCCGACGATCGGGTCGACGATGCCCTGCTCGATCATCGGATCAAGCGCGTCCTGGATCTCGCGGCAGAGCTCGGGCTTTGAGAGCGCGTAGGCGCCCCAGCCGGCGCCGATCACCTCGGTGTTCTTCAGCAGCAGCCTGTTGACGCGCAGCTCCGGGATCGAGCCGCCGGTAAATCCCACCACCACCAGGCGCCCGTCCTCGCGCAGGCTGCGCAGGCTGTCGAGGAAGCGCTCCCCGCCAACCGGGTCGAGCACGAGATCCACGCCGCCATCTGAGACCCGCTTGACCTCGTCCTTCCAGCTCTCGCCGGCGATCAGCACCTCGTCCGCCCCGGCCTGCAGAGCAACCTCGCGCTTACGCTCACTGGAGACCAGCGCGAGAGTTCTCGCCCCCATGGCCTTGGCGACCTGGATGCTGGCCGTGCCCACGCCGCCCGCGGCGCCCTGGATCATGACGGTCTCCCCCGCATGCAGCCGGCCACGCACCGCAAGCGCAAAGTAGGCGGTGTGGTAATTGAGGACGATGCTGGCGCCCTGCGCGTAGTCCAGGCGCGAAGAGAGCGGGAAGGTCAGATGCGGCAGGCAGACCGCGGTCTCGGCGAAGCCGCCGAGGCCGCAGAAGCCGAACGCCCTATCGCCCGGCGCAAGCCCCAGGTGCTCGGGCGCCCTGATCACCACGCCGGCCACCTCACTGCCGGGGACGAACGGCAGCGGAGGTTTGATCTGGTAGAGACCTCTGGTCTGCAGCAGCTCCGGGAAGGAGACGCCCGCTGCGTGAACCTCGATCAGGACCCCCGCCGCGCCTGCGCTCGGCTGCGGCAGCTCGGCGGCTTGCAGCGCCTCCTGCGGCCCGGTCTCCTGCACGATCTGAATCGCCTTCAAGGTTGCCTCCTCGGATCTGCTCTGCGCCGGCGCGCCTGTCGCAGGCGATCGTATGCCAGCGCGGGGGTGAGCGAAGCTCAGGCCTTTGCGGCAGTGGAGCTGGAGGAGCCCTTCGTTTCCTTTTTTTCTTCGGATTCGCCAAGCAGCGATTCGGCACGCTTGTCCACGAACTTCGTGAACAGCTGTTGGGAGAAGCCGAAGACGGCCGCATAGACCAGGAACAGCGCCTCCGAACTGGTCTGGGTGGCAGGTGAGACGATGATCCCCGACTGGACGATGAGCACGCCGATCAGGCCGGTGGCGCCGCCTGCGACCACCTTCAGGGCCGCCTGCTGGGGGCGCACGTTGTAGCGGGACGGTGGCGTTTCGGTGCTGCCGCTGAAGGCCACGGCGAGGCTGAGCAGGCCGCCGATCGCACCCAGCAGCTCGACCGCCAGCACGTCCTGGCCGCGCGGGCTTGAGCCGCTGATGCAGGTGGTGGCGCTGCTTGCGCCGCTGCCGGTGGTGCTGCAGAGCGAGACGAATTCCGGGTTGATCGCGTGCCAGACGGCGACCACGACGAGCAGGAGTGCAAGCACGCCAGTGAGCACGGTAAGCAGATTCCTGAAGGCCCGCAGGTTCGCCTTGGATTCGTTGTTGGCTTTGACGACGTCCTTGTAGATGAGTCGCACAGTGGTGCGATCGAGCGGCTTGGACGCTTCGACGTAGGAGCTAAGCTCGCCTTCGTAGCGCTTGCGCGGTTCGCCGGTCGGCATCACCTGCGAAAGCCAGGCGACCAGGTGCGGCAGGGAAGCCCGCACGTCGGCTTCGCTCTCGACGTCGACCAGTTCGGCTTCGGCGGTGTGGACCGATTCCCAGCCGGCTGTGATCGCGGAGCCCGTCCACCACTCGGCGAGGCGTTGGGTTATCGACGCGTCCCTGATCGCTTCCGTGGCATGCTCGATCGCTTCCTCGATCGCGGCGATGCGTGCCTCGTGGACCTTCTGTGGCAGCGGAGGCGGCGGCTCGATGGCGACCTCGTGGACGTCGACTGTGACCAGGGCGCTGCGGGTACTCGTCTGCAGATGCTGCGCGGTTGCTGGAGCGTTTTCGGAGTCACTGGCAGGAGCGCTATTGGCGGGAGCGCCGGCGTTCTGACGCTCGACGCCTTCTGTTCCTTCTCCGGCTTCCGCCGCCTTCAGCCGCGAGCGCAGTTCCCGCACTCGCAGATCCACTTCGGTGCGCCAAGCGCCGCGCGGGAGGTTGGATGGTGTGCCGTGCTCGTGCTCAGGCTTGGTCGCCATCGCGGTGGATGGTCCCACAGCCTTATGACAGATGCAACCGTCGCCTTGTCCCGCTGAGACGCGCTTGGCGCGAAGGCTGGAATACTCAGTTCGATGGAGCCGATCAAGGCTGCAACGGCCGTGCCGGCCGATGTCGATCCGCTCGCGGCGATGCTCGCGCGTGCGTTTGAGGACGATCCGGTGCTGCGCTTCATGCTGTCTAGCCCGCGGCGTCGCGACCACTATGCGCGCCGCTTCTTCGCCTGGCAGCTGCGGCGACTGTTGCCCGGAGAGCAGGTGCACGTCGCCGGCGAGGGCCGCGCAGCGGCGATCTGGGCCCTGCCCAGCCGCTGGCGCGAGACCCCGGGCGAGGGGCTCAGTCTCGCGCTGCAGATGCTGCCGGCGGTGGCCAGGCGCCTGCCGCGGGTAACTGCCTCGATCATGATGCTCGAGCGCAAGCACCCGCGGGCGCCGCACATGTACCTGAGCGTGCTCGGCTGCGAGCCCGAGGCACAGGGCGGTGGGTTTGGCTCCGCTGCCATCGCCCCGGGGCTTGAGTTCGCCGACGCCGAAGGCCTGCCCGCTTTCCTTGAGTCCTCGAAGGAACGCAACCTCGACTTCTATGCCCGCTTCGGGTTCAGGGTGACTGAAGAGCTGCAGCTGCCCGGAGGGGGGCCTCCGATGTGGCCGATGTGGCGCGAGCCGGCCGGATCGAGGTGAACGCATGAGTGGTGCCACAATCGATGAGATGTCGGATGCGGTCGTCAGGTTGCTGGAGAGGGACCGCGAGCTCGGCGAGGATCTCGACCCCGCAAGGCTTGCGCTCGCCACCGAGCGGGCCAGAACCCAAACGATCATCCTGCCGCGGGGTTCCTGGCGGCCGCCCGAGTGGCCGCGGTCGGTGCGCCTGGGCCCAGGGCTCTTGGTCCTGGACGGGATGGTGCTGCGCCGTGTGGGCGTGGAGGGTCGCTTCGGCGCGGAGCTGCTGGCGGCCGGCGACCTGATGCGGCCGTGGCAGCACGAAGACTCGGGTAGCTCCCTGCCACCCAAACTGTGCTGGCAGGTGCTCGATGCTGCCCGGGTGGCGGTTCTGGACGTAGATCTGATGCGCCGGATCGCGGACTATCCCGAGATCCAGAGCCGGCTGGTGGCCAGAGCGCTGCGGCGCTCGCGCCGGCTTGCGCTGCACATCGCGATCGTGCACCAGCCGAAGGTGGAGGCGAGGCTGCACATGTTGCTCTGGCACCTCGCCGACCGCTGGGGCACGGTTCGCTCCGACGGCGTGATGATGCCGGTAAGGCTCACCCACGAGACGCTGGCAGAGCTGCTTGCGGCGCGGCGCCCGACCGTCAGCTCCGCCGTCGGCTCCCTGGAGCGCATGGGGATGATGGAGCGCACCCGCGAAGGGTGGCTGCTGCACGGCTCGCCGCCCGGTGAGCTGCAGGAAGTCGCGCAGCGAAGTTCGCCCGAAGCTGCATAGCAAACCCTTGCGCCCCCGGCGCGTGGCCGCGGCCCTCGCGCCTCAGATAGGCTCACAGCCGTGAAGCGCGTCCACATCTCGCAGCTCGGTGATCACGTTGGCCAGACGGTCCAGCTGCAGGGATGGGTGCATTCGGTGCGCGACCAGAAGCGGGTCCAGTTCGTGATCCTCAGAGATAGAACCGGGCTGGCCCAGGTGGTGCTGGAGAAGTCGGAGCAGCCGAGCGACCTCAACGAGGCGGTCTCGGCGCTGACGCCGGAGTCAGCGATCACGCTGGAGGGCGAGGCGGTTGCCGATCCGCGAGTGAAGCTCGGCGGGGTGGAGGTGCGCTTGCAGGAGTTGCAGGTGGTCTCGGCGGCGCAGCCGGAGCTGCCAGTGGCCGCGGATTCATCCCTGGAGAAGCGGATGGACTGGCGCTACCTCGATCTGCGCAGGCCGGACCGCCGGCTGATCTTCGAAGTCCAGACCACGGTCGAGCATGGGATGCGCGAGCACTGGCGCCGCGAGGGCTTTATCGAGATCCACACGCCGAAGTTCATGGGCTCGGCCAGCGAGTCCGGCGCTGAGCTCTTCCGCGTGGAGTACTTCGACACGACCGCATACCTGGCCCAGTCGCCGCAGTTCTACAAGCAGATGGCGATGTCGGGCGGCTTTGAAAAGGTGTTCGAGATCGCCCCGGTGTTCAGGGCCAACCCGTCGTTCACCTCCAGGCACGACACCGAGTTCACGAGCGTCGACGTCGAGATCGCCTGGGTGGACTCCCACGAGGACGTGATGGCCTTCGAGGAGCGATGGCTGCACGAGGTCTTCAAGGTGGTCGCCGAGCGTCACGGGAAGGACATCGAGGAGACCTTCGGCGTGGAGGTGGTGGTTCCGAGCCTGCCGTTTCCCCGGATCACGCTGGAAGATGCGAAGGATCTGCTGCGCGCGCACGACCACGAGCCGCCAGGGCCCGGAGACGATCTTGACCCCGGCAGCGAGCGCGCTCTCTCGGCGATCGTCAAGCGCGAGCAGGGCCACGAGTTCGCGTTCGTGACCGACTATCCGGTCGCCGTGCGGCCCTTCTACCACATGCGTCACCATGAGAATCAGGATCTGACCAGGAGCTTCGATCTGCTCTGGCGCGGAATCGAGATCACCACCGGCGCACAGCGCGAGCATCGCTACGAGCAGCTGCTTGAGCAGGCGCGGCAGAAGGACGTGGAGATCGGTCCGATCGGCTACTACCTGGACTTCTTCCGCTACGGCGCGCCCCCGCACGGCGGCTTCGGCTTCGGGCTCACGCGGCTGCTGATGCAGATGCTCGGCCAGGAGAACGTGCGCGAGGTGACCTTCCTCTACCGCGGGCCAAACCGGCTCGAGCCTTAGCTTCCAACCTCTCCTCTAGCACGCCAACCGGCGCATTGCAGGGGTGTATGACGTCCGGGGTCGGTTCTAGCTTCCTGCCCTGATGAGCGCGAGTGCAGGCACCAGCGACGTGGAGGAGCAGTTGCACGGGCCGGCGCGGTCGATTCACGCGATGGAGGCCGATCTGCGCGTGCTGCTGGCCGGCATCGAGGAGCCGCATCTCGCGCTGCTGCTTGCCCGCGTGTTCGGAGATGCCTCCTCGCTGTGGGCGCGCTACAGGGTCGCTCCGGCCGCCAAGCGATACCACCAGGCCTACAGGCACGGGCTGCTGGAGCACAGCCTCACGGTCGCCGAAGCTGTCAGCGCCGTCGCAGCCACGTTCCCGGAGGTCGACCACGACGTTGCGGTCACCGGCGCGTTGCTGCACGACATCGGAAAGCTGGAGGCTTACAGCGACGACGCTGCGGCGATCGATCTCACCGACGTCGGCCGCCTGCAGGGCGAGATCGCGCTCGGCTATTACATAGTCCGCCGCGAGATCGAGCAGATCGAGGGCTTCTCGCAGGAGCTGGCATGGGAGGTGCTGCACATCGTGCTCTCCCACCACGGTTCGCTGGAGCACGGCAGCCCGGTCGTCCCGTGCACCAGAGAGGCGACGCTGGTGCACATGATCGACAACCTTGGTGGGCGCCTGGGCAGCTTCGACCGCGTGCAGCGCGATCTGCACCCAGGGCAGCGCTGGGCCGCCTTCGATCGCGCCCTGCGCGCAAGCGCCTACTTCGCCCGCGGCCAGGAGGCAGCGGGCGCACCGGCAGCGCAGCGGCGAGCCGCGTAGGGCGGCCGGGCGCGCTCGGTCGCAAAGCCGCCAACGTCCCAGGCAGTCCGCAAATAGCGAGCGCGTCGCGCCGCACGCCGCAGGCCGACAGTGTCGGCGTTCTATCTTGTGGCGCGATGGCAAAGGACACAGAGAAGCTGATCCGACAGCTCTCGCTGATCTCATACCTGATGGCCGAGCGCCGTCCGGTCACCGCGATGGAGATAAGGCGCGACGTCGAGGGCTACAGCGGGATGAACGAGGACGCGTTCGCGCGGCGCTTCTATGCCGACCGGGCAGAGCTCGAGTCGCTTGGCATCCGCCTCACGGTCGAGCGGGCCGCCGAAGGCGCCGCCGAGCAGGAGAACTACTCGCTGCGCTCGGAGAGCTTCCATCTGCCGCCGATCGCGTTCACCGACCAGGAGCTTGCGGCGCTGCGCACCGCCCTGCACCTGCTCGACGGAGAGTTCGCCTACGCCGAGCCGCTGCGGCTGGCGCTGCAGCAGATCACCTGGGGGCGCCCCTCGCCGTTGCAGGCGCCCGAGCAGCAGACCGTCGCGCTCGGCATCACCGCCTCGGCCGGTGGCCACGAGCTCTCCGCGCGCCTCGCGAAGATCGAGACCGCGATCTTCCGCAACAAGACGATCACCTTCGACTACTACACGATGGAGCGCGACGAGGTCGGCGCGCGCAAGGTGGATCCCTACCACCTGCTCTTTCAGGGCGGGCAGTTCTACCTGCTTGGCCACGCGCACGAGCGTGAGGCGGTGAGGGTCTTCAGGCTCTCGCGGATCCAGGGCAAGGTCTCCTACGCCACCAAGGCCGAGCACGACTTCAGGCGGCCCGTCGACTTCGACCCGCGCGCCTACGCCGACAGAGCCGGTTGGCAGCTCGGAGAGGAGCAGGGCACCGCAGAGATCCTGCTCTCGAGCCGCATCGCCTGGCAGATAGAACGCCACTTCGGACGCTACGGGGAGATGAGGACGCCGCACGACGGCGATCGCGAGCAGCGGATCTTCCTCACCCCCTACGCCAACCCGCGGCTGATCATCGCCTGGGTGCTCGGCCTCGGGGAGCAGGCGCAGCTGCTCGGGCCGCCCAGCCTGCTGGAGGAGATGCAGCGCCGGATCGTGCTCGTGCGCGACCGTCACGCAGAGGTGCCCGATCTCGCGCCACGCATTGCCGCTGTGCGTGCCGGTGAGCATGGCAGGCCGCGCCACTCGGCCTCGCGCCGCGGCGGCGAGAGCGAGAGCCGGGCGGACACGGTGATCAGGCCCGAGCGCTTCGCCCGCCTGGTCACGCTGGCCGGCATCCTGATCGACGCCGGCCGCGCCGCGCGGCGGCTCGCGGTCGTGGACGTCTGCGAACGCCTGCAGATCTCAGAGGAGGAGCTGCGCGAGGACATCGCAGTGCTGAACGTCGTCAACTTCGGCGGCGGCTCCTACGTGCTCTACGCCGAGATCCTCGAGGATGAGGGCGAGATCGAGATTGACCCCGAGCCCTACAGCGATAACTTCGATCGTCCTGCGCGGCTGCTGCCGGTGGAGGCCAAGGCGCTGATCGCGGCGATCGACCTGGTCGGCGAGCATATCCCCGAGGGCTCGCTGGCCTCCGCGCGCAAGCGGATCGTCCAAGCGCTCGGTGAGGATCCGATGGAGCAGGGCCTGCAGGTCGCCCATGGCGGCGGCGATGACGCCGAGCTGGCACGCTCGATCTCCACGGCGATCGTCGAGCACAAGCTGGTGGAGATCGACTACTACAAGGAGAGCGAAGACGAGTTCTCGCACAGGCGTGTGGAGCCATACGCGCTGGTCAACGGCCGCGAGGGCTGGTACGTGGCCTCATTCGATCCCGAAAAGGACGCGATGAGGCACTTCAGGCTCGACCGCATCAGGCGCGCCCAAATCAGCGAGCAGAGATTCACGCCGCGCCCAGAGGTCGACCCAGCTGCCGACATCGACGGCTGGATGCGCACAGGCGAAGTGCCGGCTTCGCGCACCGCGCGCGTGTGGATCTCGCCTGCGCGGGCCAGGTGGGCGCGCGAGTCGCGCAACGTGGTTGAGGAGCGCAAGGACGGCTCGGTCGTGGTCGCGCTCGGCTTCGCCGGAACGGACTGGCTCGTACGCGAGATCCTCAAGGAAGCAGGCGACGCGGTCGTGCTGGAGCCACAGGACGCACGCGACGCGGTCCATGCCTTGGCGGCCAGGCTCGCCGATCGCAAGGACGCGATCCTCGCCGTCTCCTGAGTGCCTTCTCGTGAGCAGACGTGAGCAGATCAAGATGAACGCCGCGGAGGTTGCCGCGTTCCTGGAGCAGGAGCGGACGGTCACATGCGGCACGATCGGGCCGCGCGGATGGCCGCATCTGATGCCGCTTTGGTACGTCGTGCGGGAGGCTGCCGGTGGCGGACCGGAGATCTGGGCCTGGACCTATCGCGCCTCCCAGAAGGTAACAAACCTGGAACGCGACTCGCGGGCGAGCCTGCAGATCGAGACGGGCCACGCCTATCAGGAGCTGCGAGGTGTGGTGCTGGAGTGCCAGACGGTGATTCACCGCGAGCAGGAGGTCGTGGCGGCGCTCGGTGTGGAGATCCTCACGCGCAACGCGGTGCCGCCAGGTCAGCCGCCGATCGCGCAGCTGCCCCCGCAGGCCGCGGCGGCCATCGCCGCACAGGCGCCAAAGCGCGTGGGCTTGCAGTTCGTCGAGCGCCGCCGCGCAACCTGGGATCACCGCAAGCTCGGCGGCGTCTACTAGTCTCCTCTCCTTCAGATGGAGCCATTGAAGGGACTCATTCTCTCGGGGGGCAAGGGCACGCGCCTGCGTCCGATCACTCACACGAGCGCCAAGCAGCTCGTTCCCGTCGCCAACAAGCCGGTCCTCTTCTATGGGATCGAGGCGATGGCGCAGGCGGGCATCGAGCAGGTCGGGATCATCATCGCGCCCGAGACCGGCGATGAGATCAGGGCGGCCGCCGGCGACGGCTCCCGCTTCGGCATCAGCATTCAGTACATCGTCCAGGACGAGCCGCTTGGCCTGGCGCACGCGGTGCTGACCGCGGAGCCCTTCCTCGGCGGGAGCCCGTTCGTGATGTACCTCGGCGACAATCTGCTCCAGGGCGGGATCGTCGAGCTGGTGCAGTCCTTCCGCGAGCGCGAGCCGGACGCATTGATCCTGCTCACGCCGGTGAAGGACCCGCAGAGCTACGGGATCGCCGAGCTCGATGGCCCGATCGAGGGCGCCGAGCTGCCCGGCAGGGTCGTGCGTCTGGTCGAGAAGCCAAGCCAGCCCAGAAGCGATCTCGCGCTGGTCGGCGTCTACATGTTCACCTCTCAGATCCACGACGCCGCAAGGGCGATCGAGCCCTCCGGCCGCGGCGAGCTGGAGATCACCGACGCGATCCAGCACCTGGTGGACGCCGGCATGCGGGTTGAGCCCCACATCGTGCAAGGCTGGTGGAAGGACACCGGCCGCCTGCAGGACATGTTGGAAGCCAACCGCCTGATCCTCGACAACCTCGATGCGCGCGCGGATGGCGAGCTGATCGACTCGCAGGTCGAAGGGCGTGTGGTGATCGAGCGGGGCGCGAGGCTGGAGCGCGCGACCGTGCGGGGCCCCGCGATCATCGGGCCGGGCTCGAGGCTGCGCGACTGCTACATCGGCCCCTACACCGCGATCGGCGAGGACTGCACCGTGATCGGCGCCGAGGTCGAGCATTCGATCCTGCTCGCGGGCTCCTCGGTCTGCGACCTCGACGGTCGGATGGAGTCCTCGCTGCTCGGGCGCAACGTGACAGTCCGGCGTGGGGAGCGGCAGCCGCGTGCCTACCGCTTCATGGTCGGCGACAACTCGGACATCTCGATCCTGTAGTGAACGTACTGATCGCGGGCGGAGAGGGCATGCTCGGGCGTGACGTCGTTCGCGCCGCGCAGCGGGCTGGGCATCGGCCGATTGCGATGGGCAGGGCGCAGCTGGACGTGGTCGATCCGAGCTCGGTTGCTCGCGCGATTGCGCAGGCCAACCCCGATGCGGTGATCAACTGCGCGGCGTGGACCGACGTGGACGGCGCGCAGTCGCACCAGCAGCAGGCCGCCGCGGTCAACGCGGCGGGCGCCGGCAACCTCGCCCAGGCAGCCGCGGATGCGGCGGTTGCGCTCGTGCACGTCTCCACTGACTACGTCTTCAACGGCAGCGCGCCGCTCGATGCACATGGCTGCCCGCGTCCCTACTTCGAGTCCGACCCGACCGCGCCGCTGTCGGTATATGGCGCCACGAAGCTTCAGGGAGAGCGTCTCGTGCTCGCCGCCTCCCCGAGGCACCTGGTTGTCAGGACGGCTTGGCTCTTCGGCGTCGGCGGAGAAAAAAACTTCGTGGCAACGATGCTGCGGCTGGCGGGAGAGCGCGACACGGTGCAGGTCGTCGAGGACCAGACCGGCTGTCCGACCTGGACAGGGCATCTCGCGCCGGCACTGATCGGTCTGATTGAACGTGAGGTGAGCGGGCTGGCGCACCTCGCGGGCAGCGGTGAGGTGACCTGGAACGCCTTCGCTGAGGAGATCTTCCGGCAGGCCGAGACGGACTGCGACGTGCAGGCGATCGGCAGTGCGCAGATGGCGCGGCCGGCCCCGCGGCCCGCGTGGTCGGTGCTTGGCAGCGAGCGCGACGATCTCCTGCCCCTGCCCGACTGGCGCGACGGGCTGGCGGGGTACCTTGCGGCCCGGGATGGGATGATGAGGGCATGAGGATCTTGGTTTGCGGCGGCGCCGGCTTCATCGGCTCGCACTTCACGCGCATTCGCCTGCGCGAGCACGGCGATCAGGTGACCGTGCTCGACAAGCTCACATATGCGGGCCGTGAGGAGAACCTTCGAGATCTCGCGGGGGACTCCGGGTTCAACTTCGTCCACGCGGCGATCGAGGATGCCGAGGCGGTGCGCGCGACGATCGACAGCGCCGACGCGGAGGCGATCGTCAACTTCGCAGCCGAGACTCACGTCGATCGCTCGATCTCCTCCTCGCAAGACTTCGTAGCCACCAACATCGTCGGCACCAGCGTGCTGCTCGACGCCGCGCTTGCGCACAAGCTGCGCTACGTCCAGGTCTCCACCGACGAGGTCTACGGTTCGATCGAGCAGGGCACCTTCACCGAGGACTCGCCGCTTGCACCCTCATCGCCCTACTCGGCGAGCAAGGCGGCGGCCGATCTGTTGGTGGCGAGCTATGCGCACACGCATGGGCTGAGCGCGAGCATCGTTCGCGGCTCCAACAACTACGGGCCCTACCAGTACCCGGAGAAGCTGATCCCGCTGATGATCCTGAACGCGATGCACGGGCAGCGGCTGCCCGTCTACGGAGATGGCCTCCAGGTCCGCAACTGGATTCACGTCACCGACTTCGCGCGGGCGATCGGCTGCGTGTTGACCGAGGCCCTCCACCCTGCCGGTGAGGTCTACAACGCCGGCGGGCCAGACGAGTGTCCGAACATCGAGGTGGTGCGGCGGATCATCGAGCTCACGGGGGCAAGCGATGAGCTGATCGAGCACGTGAGGGACAGACCCGGCCACGACCGCCGCTACTCGCTTTCCTCCGATCGCGTCAGGGGGCTTGGCTGGGAACCGCAGGTGCGCTTCGCGGACGGCATCGCCGCGACGGTCGACTGGTATCGGGACAACGAGTGGTGGTGGCAGCCGATTCGCTCGGGGGAGTACCTTGACTACTACGAGCGGCAGTACGGAAGCGCGTTGCGCTGAGAACCGGCCGGGGCATTCGGCCTTAGGCCCCAGGCCCTCACTGCAGGTCGGAGACCTTCCAGGCGCCGCCTTCCCTGACGAAGGAGAGCTCATGGATGCTTTCCTTGCCCGACCAGGTGCTCTTGACCTTCGCGGTGGCGTCTTGCCCCTGCACCGAGATCGATTCGACGCTCAGCGCGTAGGTGTCGATCTCCTTGAGCTGGCCTTCGAGCGCCTTCTTGCAATTGGTGCCACTCGCTTCCAGGCGCTTGAGTACGCTCGCCGCCAGATCCCGGCTGCAGACCTTGTTCGCGTTGGCGCTGGTCGCATCGCTCTGCAAGTTGCTGATCGTCTGCGCGACCTTCTTGCTTTCGCCTTTGTAGCTGCCGGTCGACGTGGTCGTGCCGCAGCCGGCGATGGCAGCGGCAACGCAAAGCGCGCCCAGCGCAGCGATCGGGGCTTTGCATCTCAGCTTCATCGGCGTCAGGTTATGCGAGATCGGAACCTCGCGGCGGCACGTCGGATCCCGCGCCATCCAGTGCGTCTGGCGCAGGATCCGATGTGCGCTTGGCGTGCGCCCCCGACCTCTCCAAAGGCCCTAAACCTGCAGCACCGCCGGCTGCACGATCTGGTCGCGCTCGTCCTGGCGGCGGAAGCCAAGCCGGGCGGAGATCCGGTCGGCTGTCGCCACGAGATGCGGGCCGAGCGCCCCGACGAGCTCTTCGAGCGGGATCATCGAGGTGTGCGCGGCCATGTTGACCGCCGCGATCACGTCGCCGCTCTCGGCGCGCACCGGCGCTGCGATTGAGATCAGTTCGGGAGCCAGCTCTTCGTCGTTGACGGCGAAGCTCTCCTCGCGAACCTGCTCCAGCTCGGCGCGCAGGCCCTTCTTGCTTGTGATCGTGTTTGGCGCATGCTTGGTCAGCTGCATCTTGGCGATCAGATCGCGCTGGTCCTCGTCCGGCAGGTAGGCGAGCAGGACCTTGCCCATTGCAGTGCAGTAGGCAGGCAGACGCGAGCCGGGCCGGAGGCTGAGATCGATCTTGCTCTGGCCACGCCTGAAGCTGCGGGCGCGGTCGACATAGAGGATCTCGACCCCGTCCAGGATCGCGAGATTGACCGTATAGGAGGTCTGCTGACGCAGCTCTTCGATGTAGGCGTGCGAATGCTCCCGCAGGCCGGTCGAGGAGAGCGCAGACATCCCGAGGTCGGTGACGCGCAGCCCGAGACGGTACTTGCGCGAGGCGCCCTGTTCGAGATATCCGAGTGCCACCAGCGTGATCACATAGCGGTGCGTCGTGCTGCGGCTCATGCCCAACTCGTCCGCGATATCCGCGATACCGAGCACAGGACGCTCAGGGGTGAAACAGCCGAGGATCGCCAGGCCACGCTCCAGCGACTGCGAATAGCGTGGCTCTCGCAGGCTCGGCACCGACCATAATTCCTCCCCGTCTATGCCTCGGCGCTTTAGGGGTTTAGAGCTCATTCTTGGCATTTGTGCGGCCTCATCCGTAGGTGCTGTTGCTCCGTACTCGGAGTCTTGACATTGCCGCCATCTACAGTCGCAACCAGTAGCCAAAACGGTTATGCAGTGGCAACGACGGCGATTATAGACACGGTTGCCACGAGGTTTGGGGGTAGGTCCATGCAAGGCTGCCGCCGCAGGCGCATCGCGACGCGCCCGGACGCGCATCGCGATAGAACATCGTGCGCGATGATCGACGTAGTCGGAGCGCTCGAAAGTGGCTTGACGATGCGGCATATCGAAGATCGACGCTACGTCCGAGCAATCGTCTTCTCGGGATCTCGCTGGGACCCGCGGAGATTCACGACTGTCTATATAAATAGTTGCGAATCCACTAATTCGGACGCTGCATGATCGTCTTTGAGCCCTTCGAGCTGCGCTCCTGCCGCTTGCCAAACCGGATCGCGATGTCTCCCATGACCCAGCGCAGGGCGACTGCGGCGGCGCTGCCGACCGACTGGCATCTGGTCCACTACGGCTCGCGGGCGGTTGGCGGCTGCGGGCTGGTGATGCTCGAGGACACGGCGGTTTGCCCGCAGGGGCGCGCAGACACCGCTTCACTTGGGCTCTACGAGCGCGCGCAAGCGGATGCGCTGGCTCGGATTGTCACATTTTGTCAGCAACAGGGAGCGGCTGTCGGCATTCAGCTTGCCCACGCCGGCCGCAAGGCCCTTGCCGACACGCGCGGCGCGGCCGAGATGCTTGCTCCCACCGCCGAGCGATTTGCGGACGGCTGGCGTGTGCCGCAGCCGGCGGACGAGTCGGCGATCGCCGATGTGCTCTGCAGCTTTGCCCGCGCGGCCCGGCTGGCCGCCGATGCCGGCTTCGACACGGTCGAGGTGCACGCCGGTCATGGCTTTCTGCTGCATCAGTTCCTTTCGCCGTTGGTGAATACACGAGAAGACGGGTACGGAGGATCGCCGGCCCGCAGGGCGCGACTGCTGCTGGACGTGGTGGAGGCGGTGCGTCAGAACTGGCCGCCAGAGCGACCACTGCTGGTGAGGCTGCCCGCGGGCGACGGGATGCAGGGCGGGAGCACGCTGCAGGAGATGGCGGAGGTTGCGCTTGGCTGCGCGAGGGGCGGCGCGGACCTGATCGACATCTCTGGCGGCTCGCCCTTGTTCCGGGGGCCGCACGTGGACTCGCAGACGATGCTTGCCTTTGCGCGGACGCTGAGTTGCAGTGCGCCGCGTATCGCCACCGCGATCGGCGGAGGCGTGGACGGCGGCCCGTCCGCGCAGCATCTGCTGCAGGCGGCGGGCGCAAGCCTCCTGACCGTCGGCAGGCCGCTGCTGCGCAATCCCTACTGGGCGCTGCACGCCGCCGAGCAGCTGCACGCGCCCACGCGGCAGGGCGCTACTCGATTCCCTCCACCAGATCTGCAAGCGATTTCAACTGCAGACCCTCCGCGATGATGATCATCGTGTCGAGTCTTGGCGAGCGTAGGCAGCGCTCCAGCAGACTCACCTCGGTGCGATGCAGATCGCATGCCTTCGCAAGGCCCTCCTGAGATATTCCGGCGCGCTCGCGCAGGAGACGGAGGTTGTATGCAAACTGGCGACGCACCTGCTCCGCCGACATGGCTTGCTCAGGACCCGCGTAACTCATGAAGGCAACTGTCGCAGACTGCTGACGACATGTCTACAGACTCCCGTCTGTAAGCGAATGCGATAGTTCGATCGCCAAATCCATTCGCGCATCTGGCCGATCCTGGTATCGTCCC
This sequence comes from uncultured Actinomycetota bacterium, assembly GCA_963805565.1. GTDB lineage: Bacteria > Actinomycetota > Thermoleophilia > Solirubrobacterales > Solirubrobacteraceae > Palsa-744. Next base: position 1,428,614 of record CAWDUK010000001.1, read on the forward strand.
GCGACCAGATATCGGCCTGATTTATGGAACTTCATACAGCTTCTCCTTGAGCGTCGCCCTCACCTCTCCAGCGACGCTCAAGGAGGCCCCGGCGCGTGACTCTCCTCTTCCACGTGCCGAGGCTCCCCAGGGGGCCGCGGTCCACGCCTAGGCAGCGGGCCGCGGCCCTCGCACGTGCGGCGCCCTGCGCTACCGTGCGCGCGTGCCCGACAGCCTGCAAGCACTTGCCGCCGAGGTCACCGCATGCAGACGCTGTCCCCGGCTGGTCTCATGGCGCGAGCAGGTCGCGCGCGAGCGTAGGGCCGCATACCGCGATCAGACCTACTGGGGCCGACCCGTGGCGGGGTTCGGGGATCCGCGCGCACGAGTAGTGCTGCTCGGGCTTGCACCGGCCGCGCATGGCGGCAACCGCACCGGCCGCATATTCACCGGCGATCGCTCTGGAGACTTCCTCTTCGCCGCGCTCTGGCGGACGGGCTTTGCCAACGCGCCCAACTCCGTCGGCCGCGACGACGGGCTGCGGCTGCGCGACGCCTGGGTGACGGCGGCGGTGCGCTGCGCACCGCCTGCGAACAAGCCCACCACGCAGGAGAGAGACCAGTGCCTGCCCTGGAGTGTTCGCGAGCTGCGGCTGCTCGGGCAGGCAAGGGTGCTGCTCTGCCTCGGCGCTTTTGCCTGGGACGCCGCGCTGCGGCTGCGCGCCCAGGTCGAAGTGCAAACGGACGGGCCGGGCGGCGGCGGGCCGGCTCGGGGTGCAGCCCGCGGGCGTCCGAAGTTCGCGCATGGCGCTGTAGCGCAGGGCGCGCGACTCTCGCTGCTCGGCTGCTATCACCCCAGCCAGCAGAACACCTTCACCGGCCGCCTGACCGAGGCGATGCTGGATCAGGTGCTGCTTGCCGCCCGCGAGCTGGCGGGACTCGCCCCGCCTGAGCTGAGCCGACGCTAGCCTCGATCGGGTGAGCAAGAGCAAGGCCGATCCGCTTGTCGACTTCAGCGAGCCGGTGCGCAGCTGGTTCACCGGCGCCTTCGCGGCTCCCACGCCGGCGCAGGCGCAGGCATGGCCGGCGATCGCGGCGGGCGAGCACGTGCTGCTGTGCGCGCCGACCGGCTCCGGCAAGACGCTCGCGGCCTTCCTCTGGGGCATCGACGCCCTCAACCGGCAGCCGGCAGCCGATCGCACCCGCCTGCTCTACGTATCTCCGCTGAAGGCACTCTCCTACGACATCGAGCGCAACCTGCGCACGCCGCTGCGCGGCGTCGGGGCAGATCTGCGGGTTGCGATCAGGACGGGCGATACGCCGCAGCGCGAGCGCGCAGCGATGGTGCGCCGGCCGCCGGACATCCTCATCACCACTCCGGAGTCGCTGTTTCTGCTGCTCACCTCGCAGGCGCGCAAGATGCTCGGCGGTGTGCAGAGCGTGATCGTCGATGAGATCCACGCGATGGCATCGACCAAGCGCGGCGCCCATCTGGCGCTCACGCTCGAGCGCCTGGATGCGCTGGTCGGCTCTGACGTGCAGCGGATCGGCCTCTCGGCCACCCAGCGGCCGCTGGAGGAGGTCGCCCGCTTCCTGGTCGGGCCAAAGCGCAAGTGCACGATCCTCGACGCGGGCACGCGCAAGGAGTTGGACCTGCGCATCGAAGTGCCGGTCGAGTCGATGCGCGCGCCCGAGCAGCCGCAGGACCCGCTGCTCGCCGGCGCCGATGGTCTTGTGCCGCTCGCCGGCGGCGAGTCGCTGACCGGCTCGATCTGGCCGGCGATCTACCCGCGCCTGCTGGCGTTGGTGCAGGAGCACCGCTCGACGATCGTCTTCGTGAACAGCAGGCGTACGGCCGAGCGGGTCGCCACGCGGCTGAACGAGCTTGCGGGGCAGGGCGATGCGGCGGCGCAGGAGGAGCCCACAGGCAATCGCGAGTCCGCGGGGTCCGGCGAGATCGCACGTGCCCACCACGGCTCGCTCTCCCGTGAGGAGCGCACGCTGGTGGAGGAGATGCTGAAGGCCGGCGAGCTGCCGTGCCTGGTGGCGACCTCCAGCCTGGAGCTGGGGATCGACATGGGCGCCGTCGACCTCGTGATCCAGATCTCCTCGCCGAAGTCCGTCGCCTCCGGCCTGCAACGGATCGGACGGGCGGGCCACTCCGTCGGCGAGCCGTCCAAGGGACGCATCTTTCCCCGCTTCCGCGGTGACCTGCTGGAGTGCGTGGTGCTGGCCAAGCGGATGCGCGAAGGTGAGATCGAGCCCACGGTCGTGCCGCGCAACGCGCTCGATGTGCTGGCGCAGCAGATCGTGGCCAGCGTGGCGATCGAGGGCAGCGTGAGCGTGGCCGAGCTGCACCGCAGGGCGCAGCGCACCCACAGCTACGCGAAGCTCTCGCTCGCCCAACTGGAGAACGTGCTCGACATGCTCGACGGGCGCTATCCCTCCAGCGAGTTTGCGGAGCTGCGGCCGCGGGTGGTCTGGGATCGTCTCGACGGCACGGTCACGCCGCGGCAGGGCGCCGGCCGGCTGGCTGCCACCAACGCCGGCACGATCCCCGATCGCGGCCTCTACCTGGTCACGCTGCCGGACGGCCGCCGCGTCGGCGAGCTCGACGAGGAGATGGTCTACGAGGCGCGCCCGGGACAGGCGTTCCTGCTCGGCGCCTCCACCTGGCGAATCGAGGAAATCGGCCGCGATCGTGTGATCGTCACCCCCGCGCCGGGGGCGCCGGGCGCAGTCCCGTTTTGGAAGGGAGACGGGGTCGGGCGGCCCAAGCAGCTCGGCGAGGCGATCGGCGCCTTCTCGCGTTGGGCGGTCGACCAGCCCGCGGAGGTGCTGGAGCGCGACTACGACCTCGACGCCCATGCGGCGGCCAACCTGCTGGAGCTGCTGCGCGAGCAGCGCGAGGCGACGGGCGTGATCCCGAGCGATCGCACGATCGTGGTCGAGCGCTTCCGCGATGAGATCGGCGATTGGCGGCTGTGCGTGCTCTCTCCCTACGGCGGCCGCATCCACACCGCCTGGGGCCTGGCGCTCTCAGCGCAGATCCGCGCTCAGCTCGGCCTGGAGTGCGACGCGATCGCTTCCGACGACGGCATCGTGATCCACCTGCCCGACACCGAGGAGCCGCCGCGTGCGGAGCTGGCGCTGCCCGAGCCCGATCAGATCGAGGAACTGATCGTCGCCGAGCTTTCCGGCTCGGCGTTGTTCGGCGCGCGCTTTCGCGAGAGCGCGGCCAGAGCGCTGCTGATTCCGCGCGCGATGCCGGGCCGGCGCACGCCGCTGTGGCAGCAGCGGCTGAAGGCCCAGTCACTGCTTCAAGTCGCCCAGCGCTACAGCCAGTTCCCGATCATCCTGGAGACCTACAGGGAGTGCCTGAGCGACGTGCTCGATCTCGCCGGGCTGCGCGAGCTGCTTGCCAAGCTGCACCGGCGCGAGATCTCGCTGGTCGAGGTGGAGACCCCGACCGCCTCTCCGTTTGCCTCCGGCTTGCTGTTCGACTTCCTGGCCACGCACATGTACGAGGGCGACACGCCGAGCGCGGAGCGCCGCGCCGCCGCGCTCTCGCTCGACCGCGACCTGCTGCGCGAGCTGCTTGGCCAGGAGGAGCTGCGCGAGCTGATCGACCCGGGCGCGCTCGCCGAGGTGGAGGCGAGCCTGCAGCGCGAGCGACCCGAGCAGGCCGCGCGGAACGCAGATGAGCTGCACGACCTGCTGCGGCAGATCGGTGACCTCAGCGTCGCAGAGGTCGTACGGCGCCTGGCAGCAGACCTCGATCCGCCGGCGCTGCTGCGCGCGCTGCGCCGGCAGCGGCGGGCGATATCGCTGCGGATCGGCGGTGAGGAGCGCTGGATAGATGCCGCCGACGCGGGGCTCTACCGCGACGCGCTGGGCGCAGCTCCGCCCGGCGGCCTGCCCGCCGCCTTCCTCACAGAGCGGCCCGACGCCATGAAGCTGCTGCTGCGCCGATATGCCGCCAGCAACGGACCATTCGCCTCGGCGGCGCCGGCACAGCGCTACCGGCTCGGGCGGGCGGTGGTGGAGAGCGCGCTGGGTGAGCTGCAGGACGCCGGCGAGCTCGTGCGGGGAGAGCTGCGCCCGGGCGGAGTGCCGGGCGAGCGCGAGTGGTGCGAGGTGGGCGTCCTGCGCCGGCTGCGTCGTGCCTCGCTGGCTGCTCTGCGCAAGGAGATCGAGCCGGTGGACGCGCGTGCCTTCGCGGCCTTCCAGGCCTCCTGGCAGGGCATCGACGCAAAGCCCGCCACGGGCGCCGGGGTCGAGCGCCTGCGCGAGGTGCTGATCTGCTTGCAGGGGCTGCCGCTCACCGCCGCCACCTGGGAGCGTGACGTGCTGCCACGCCGTCTTGGCGCCTACTCGCCGACATGGATGGACGCGCTGTGCGTCAGCGGAGAGCTGGTCTGGGTCGGCGCGGGCGCGCTCGGCCGCTCTGATGGCCGCGTCGCCCTTTATTTTCGCGAGGACGTGCAGGCGCTCGGCCCGCCGCCCGGTCGGCCGGCGCCCCCGGAGGGAGGGCTGCACGATGCGATCTGCGAGCACCTGCAAATGGGGGCCTGCTTCTTCACCGACCTGTTGGTGGCGCTGAGCAGCGGCGATGCCGGCGAGCCGGCAAGGCCACAGGAGATTCAGGACGCGCTGTGGGATCTGGCGTGGGCAGGTGTGGTGACCAACGACGCCTTCGCGGTGCTCCGGAGCCCCCGACTGACTCCCGCCTCACAGGCGATCTCTCACGCCGCGCGCAATCGGCGCTCCGGCGGGCGGTTTGCGGCGCGGCGCGGCAACGGCGGCGCGGCGCACCCGCCCGGGCGCTGGTCGCTGACGCAGGCGCTCTTCGCGGGCCCGCTGTCCGCCGATCCGAGCACCAGGCGCAGGGCCAACGCCGAGCTGCTGCTGGAGCGATACGGCGTGCTCAGCAGGGAGCTGGTGCTCAGCGAGGGGGTTGAGGGTGGCTTTGCCGCGCTCTATGACCAGTTGGGTCGTCTGGAGACCGTCGGCGCCGTACGTCGTGGCTACTTCGTCGAGGGGCTCGGCGGGGCTCAGTTCGCGCTTCCCGGCGCGGTCGAGCGGCTGCGAGAGGCACGCCAGGAGTACACGTACACCGGCACGGGTGAGCGCGGTGAGGTGGGGGCCGATGGCGGCTCGCAGGCATCCCGCGCACTCGTGCTGGCCGCGACCGATCCGGCCCAGCCCTACGGCGCCGCGCTCGCGTGGCCGGCCGGCGCTCGTCGCTCCGGCAAGGGCGGGCGTGGTCCGGCAAGAGTGCCCGGCGCCTATGTGGTGCTCGTCGATTGGGAGCCCGCGCTGTATGTGGAGCGGGGCGGCCGCGGCCTGCTGATCCTGCCCGCGCAGCGTGAGCAGACGCCAGGGGCGCTTGCACCGCGCATCCGTCTCGCCCTGGCTGCGCTGGCGAGCGCGGTCCGCGAGGGACGCACGGGCAAGCTGGCGATTGAGCGGGTCGATGGCGAGTCCGTGCTCGGCTCACCGATCGAGAGCGCCCTCACCGAGCTCGGCTTCAGTGCCGGCCCGCGGAGGCTGACCCTGCGTGCAGGCACGTAGATCAACACACCTCTCAGCGCAAGACAAGTCGGGCGGCGACCGTCTCCTCGAACATGTGCTGCCTATCGACAATTCTTAACGCACGCTGCGCGTATTCGTGGCAGACTGCATGTGAGCAGCAAATCCGAATATGTGACAAGGAGATGAAAGTCCTGCAAACGCGCAGAACTGCCCCGTCGGATCGCTCCACAGAGCGGGCGACGGGCCGTCGGAGTCGGAAACAGCGAGAGGCGTTTCCAGCGCAGAGGCAAGTCGGAAACATTGGACGCGACCTCTTCGCAGATCTTGACTCGGCCGGGCGAATGCGTTAAGGTGGAATTGTCGGGATAAGCCGAATCGGGAGCGAGGCCAGGATGGAGGCTGACAGGCAACCAACGGCACGCATCGGGGAGGGGTCCGACTTGGAGGGTGCATGTGCACCCGGACTCCCCGCTGGCGAGGTCGTTGAGATCAAAGTCCGCGACGGTGTGAGCACCGCGCAGGACGAGCAGGCACGATGTCGCGCCAGGGGAGCTGCGCTCTACAAAAAGCTTCCCCACGGTCCGCATGGGATGGACCGCAGCGCAGTTGCGCGCAACCAGCGCGTGCGCATGTACGGGGCGATGATCGAGTCCGTCGCCGGCAAGGGTTACGCAAAGACCTCCGTGGCCGACGTGATCGCACTGGCGGGCGTCTCCAGGCGCGCCTTCTACGAACACTTCGCCAACAAGGAGGCGTGCGTCATCGCCACGCACAACATCGCTGCCCGACGCACGAGCAAGGCGATGCTGCACGGCTGGGAGTCCGAGCGCGGATGGGCCAACCGGCTGCACGCCGCCTGCCGGGCGATGCTCACCGACATCGAGTCTCACCCCAAGAGCTCGCACCTGGTGATGGTGGACGTGCTCGGCCTGGGGCGCAAGGCCTATGACTGTGTGCGCGCTTACAACGCCCTCTTCGAACGCTCGCTGGTGACCGGCTTCGTGCTCTCGCCCGACGGCGCGATGTGCTCGCCGGTGGCGCCGCGCGCGATCGTCGGCGGTGTGCGCCACGTCCTGGGCGCACGCATCGACACGACTCGCTGGAAGCGGATCCCCGGTCTGACCGACGAACTGCTCGACTGGATCGCATGTTGCCGCACGCCCGCGGTCGAGCGGCTCGGCGGCCTCCCTCAGCAGCCGCCGCTGCCGCGCGAGCAGCTCGGCCACCCGCCGCGCTTCTTGACCGGTGACAGCAGGCGGGCCTGCGCGATGAGGGCGATCATCGAGCTCACGCTCGAGCACGGATTCGAGGAGCTGACCGACCCGCAGGTCGCCCACCGGGCAGGCATGACCACCGAAGCGTTCCACAAGCAGTTCCGCACCAAGGAACAAGCGCTGCTGGCGGTGGTCGAGGAATTCTGCGCCGAACTGCGCTCCGCTGTGGTGCGGGCTGCCAGTCAGGGCTCCTCCTGGACCGAGGGCGTCAGGCTCGGCATGGCTGCCTACATAGATTGCATCGCGCGCCACCCAGGGGTATCGCGCGTGGCGTTCGTCGAGCTCTTCGGCGTGGGCGCCGGCGCGGCCAACCATCAGGCTTCGGTCAGCGAGGCGTTCACGGACTTCCTCGCCGACTCGGGTGCCACACCGCAGCGTGCTCCGACCGTTGCGCTGGAGGCGCTCACCGGGGCGCTGTGGGCCGTGGTGGGAAGCTCGGTGGCCAGTGGCCGGCTGCGGTTCCTGCCCGCGACGCTTGACCACCTCACCTTTACCGTGCTGGCTCCCTACACGGGTCCACGCGCGGCCATCGAGGCGATCGAAGAGGCGGCCGGCAAGACAGGTGCGCGTACGGTCGGTGGCGGCGCTGCTGCATCGCGCTCGCCGGCGCAACAGCCCTCACTGCCATCGCCGCCGCTGCGCTCGCTTGTCCGCGAGCACGCTCCAGAGCCGGAGATGCAGGAAGACGCGGAGCTCGGTGAGGGCGTGCCCGAGAGCGCTTGAGGCCGCCTGGGGGGCTCTGAACGCAGTCACCCGGCCGAAGCTGTGGCATCTTGAGTGTTGAGATGAGTACCGCAGCGGCCAAGCGCTCCAGCACGCGGGGACGTCGGATACAGCGTGTCGGTCACAAGGGCGCTGCGCTGCTTGCCCCCGGCAATACGCTGGCCGCCTTCGACGCCGCATTGCAGGCGGGCGTGGACATGATCGAGTTCGACGTGCTCAGCGAGCGCCGCGACGGCGGCGGAAGGCTGCTGGTCGCCCACGACTACGAGGCGCTGCAGCAGGCGCAGGAGCCCCTTACGCTCCAGGCTGCACTGGCTCACATGGCCCAGCATGAGTTCTCCGCCGTGCGGTTGGATGTCGACGTGAAGCTGCCGGGCTATGCGAGCAAGGTGGTTGAGGCGCTGCGCGAGGCGGGCTTGACGCAGCGCACGCTGATCAGCGCCACCTACAGGCGCGAGCTCGATCTCGTCAAACGCCAGGCGCCGGAGATCCAGGTGGGCTGGTCGGTGCCTCGGGCACGCCGCGACTACACCGCCCACTCGCTGACCGCGCTGCCGGCGCTGGTGCTGCTGCAGGGGCTGCGCGCATGGCTGCCCGTGGCGGCTGGCACCGCGCTGCGGGCTGGCCGCTTCGATGCCGTGATGGCGCACTGGCGCCTGGTGAGCGACGCACTGGTGAGCGCCGTGCGGAAAGGCGGCGGGGAGCTCTACGCGTGGACGGTGGACGAGGCTCCGCTGATCGATCGGCTGATCGAGATGGGCGTGGACGGGATCATCACCAACGACCCGCGTCTGTTCGCAGACCGCGCCACGGCGCCCTGAGTCACGTACGCGGCTGCCTGCGCGATGGGCGCTCTTAGTCGACGGTGCAGGTCGCGGAGCTGAAGCCACGCGGCACCGAGCCTGCCACGCTCGGGTGCCTGCCACTTGTGGGGCGCGTCGCCGACAAGGTCACCTTCGTGCCTTGCCGCCACTGGAATTCCACGATCCCGCGCAGCTGGAAGGAGCCGCCGTGCGGCGGACTGGCCAGCTCGAAGGTCCTGCCCGCCTGACGGGTTGCGCCGGCGGAACCCACCTTCACCGGTTCCGACTGCCCGCCTTTGGGCAGATTGGTCCACTGCTTGGTCTTGGCGTCCATGTACTGGACCCGAAAGCTCATGTACATCGTTTCCTGCGCACGGCCGTCTGGGGGCATCGATCCGCGGATGCCCACCTGCGGGTGCGGCTTGGAGGCGCACACGTCTACGGTCGCCCAAAGTTCATGGCCGTTGCGCAGCGCCGGAGGCTGTGAGGGGCCAGCTCCCGTCGTAGTCGTTGGCGTAGCCGTGCCGGCCGCGAGGCTCACGGAAGCAAGCCCCCATCCGGCAAGCAGCGCAAGCAGCGGGGTCGCGAGTCCGATCGCGGTGTGCTTGACGGATATCTGTGTGCGCTTCATCTCTCCTGCGCGCGAATTCTCTCGGCGCACGTAACCAGACGATAGCGATGGGTTGGGTGTGATATCTCCTCACAGATGTCGAGCGCTCTCACATCCGGCGAGGTGGTGGAGCTGCTGACGCGAGTACCGGTCTTCGCCACGCTCGAGCGCGATGACCTGCAGCGGATCGCGCCGCTGGCGGTCCCGCGCCAGTTCGAGCCCGGCCAGGTCGTCTTCCGCAAGGGCGATCAGAGCGACACCTGTTACATCGTTCGCGCAGGACACGCCAGAGCTGTGCGGGAGCATCCGGATGGCCGCACCATCACGCTGGCGACGTTTGGCCCCGGGGACATCTTCGGAGAGCTTGCGATGTTCGAGGACGAGCGCCGCTCGGCGACCGTGGAGGCGATCGAGCAGACCAGCGCTGTGGCGGTGCTGGGCCCTGACATGCGGCGGCTGATGTCGATCCATCCGCAGATCTCAATGCGGCTTGCGATCGCGCTCGGCAGGCGCCTGAGGGAAACCAACGAGCGGCTTGCGCGGCAATCCTTCCAGACGGTCCAGAGTCGCGTCGCTGTCGTGCTCAGCGAGATGGTCGCGCGCGAGGTCGCCGAGGGCTCGGCCTCCAGCGAGGTGACCGTCGTCACAACCCAGGCGGACATCGCCCAGTTGGCGGGCTCCTCGCGCGAGTCGGCGAGCCGCTTCCTTGCGGTCCTGGAGCGTGCCGGCGTGATCTCTCAGGGGCGCGGGCGGCTGGTGGTGCACGACCCCGATGCGCTGGATTCCTATGTCTACTGAGCGCCGCCCCCAGCCGCGTGCGCCGTCGGAGGTCTCCGCCGGAGGCGTCGTCGTGTGCGGCCAGGAGGTGATTGCGATCGTGCCCACCCGCCGGGCGGCCGACGGCAGCAGCGTGCTGGCGCTGCCGAAGGGGCATGTCGACGAGGGTGAGACGCCGCTGCAGGCTGCGATTCGCGAGGTGCGCGAGGAGGCCGGAGTGGTGGTCGAGCACCTCGCCGATCTTGGTGAGGTGCGCTACTGGTACACGCGCAAAGGGCAGCGGATCGCCAAGGCGGTGCAGTTCTTCCTCTTCGGGTATGTGCGGGGGGACATCGCCGATCACGACGAGGAGGTGCAGGAGGTGCGCTGGATCCCCCTCGGCGAGGCGCGACAGACCCTCTCCTACCCTGGAGAACGCGAGATGGTTGGGCGCGCGATAGCGCTGCTCGCCCGCAAAGACCGGTAGCCTCTCCTGCGGTGCAGGTCCTCAACTTCTACTCCACGATCTTCGCCGACGAGCTCAAGCGGGGCCGCAAGACGGCGACGATCCGGCTCGGCGACAAGTCGGGCAAGTACCGCAAGAACCAGCTCGTGCTGGTCACGATCGGCTACCAGTACTCGCCGCGGGAACGCATCTTCGAGGCGGTGATCGATCACGTCGAGGTGACGCGGGTCTCCGATCTCTCGCCGCGGGACATCAAGCACGACAACCCCGAGTTTCGCCGCCACGAGGAGCTGACCAGCTTCCTGGAGCAGATCTACGGGCGCAAAGTCTCGATGGAGGACACGGTCACGGTGGTGCGCTTCTCGCAGATCGTCGATCAGCCTTCCGGCATGACCGAGGCCATGAAGGGCTTCGGGGGCGCTCAGAACTGAGTCGGCCTTGTTGGCACTCTCTTGTGAAGAGTGCCAACAAATTCTTGATCTTCGCCCCGCCTCGTATATATTGAGGCGAGCGCTGGCACTCTCAACGGGAGAGTGCCGACACTGCGGGGACCCGATCGAAGGGCTCCGCAGGCGCGAGAGCACTCTTCGAGAAGCGGAGGTCACAAGATGAAACTGAAGCCCCTGGGCGATCGTCTGATCGTGCGGGCAGTCGACGAGGAGGAGACGACCGCGAGCGGCCTCGTCCTTCCCGACACCGCGAAGGAGAAGCCCCAGAAGGGCAAGGTCCTGGCCGTCGGCGACGGCAAGCTCGACGACAACGGCAAGCGGATCCCGCTCGACGTTGCCGAGGGCGACGAGGTCCTTTACAGCAAGTACGGCGGCACCGAGATCAAGGTCGACGGCGAGGAGCTGCTCGTCCTGCGCGAGTCCGACGTGCTCGCGAAGGTCGCATAGGCAGCCCTAAGCCCGATACGCGAAGGAGATTGAAGGAGATATGGCACATAAGGAGCTGAAGTACAGCGCCGAGGCGCGCAAGGCGCTGGAGGTGGGCGTCGACGCCGTGGCCAACGCGGTGAAGGTGACGCTCGGCCCCAAGGGTCGCTACGTCGTGCTCGACAAGAAGTTCGGCGCGCCGACCATCACCAACGACGGCGTCACGATCGCTCGTGAGATCGAGGTCGAGGACGTCTTCGAGAACCAGGGCGCCCAGTTGGTGCGCGAGGTTGCCACGGCGACCAACGACGTCGCCGGCGACGGCACCACCACTGCGACCGTGCTTGCGCAGGCGATCGTCAAGCAGGGCCTGAAGAACGTGGCGGCGGGCGCGAACCCGCTGGCGCTCAAGCGCGGCATCGAGAAGGCGGTCGACCAGGTCGTCGCCAACATCGGCGCCCAGTCCAAGGAGGTCTCCGGCAAGGACCAGATCGCCCGCGTGGCGACCATCTCCGCCGGTGACGAGGAGATCGGCGACGTGATCGCCGACGCGATCGAGAAGGTCGGCAAGGACGGCGTCGTGAACGTCGAGGAGGGCCAGACGTTCGGCATGGACCTCGAGTTCACCGAGGGCATGCAGTTCGACAAGGGCTACATCTCGCCCTACATGGTCACCGACCAGGATCGGATGGAGGCAGTCCTCGAGGACCCCTACATCCTGATCGCCAACCAGAAGATCGGCTCCGTGCGGGACATCCTGCCGGTGCTCGAGCAGGTGATCCAGAGCGGCAAGCCGCTGCTGATCATTGCCGAGGACGTCGAGGGCGAGTCGCTTGCGACCCTCGTAGTCAACAAGCTGCGCGGCACCTTCACCGGCGTCGCGGTCAAGGCCCCCGGCTTCGGCGACCGCCGCAAGCGGATGCTGGAGGACATCGCGATCCTCACCAAAGCCGAGGTGATCACCGAGGAGATGGGCCTCAAGCTGGAGAACACCCAGGTCTCTCAGCTCGGCCGCGCTCGGCGCGTGGTGGTCGGCAAGGACACCACCACGGTGGTCGACGGCGCCGGCGAGGCGGATGCGATCAAGGGCCGCATCACCCAGATCAAGAACGAGATCGAGAACACCGACTCGGACTTCGATCGCGAAAAGCTCCAGGAGCGGCTCGCAAAGCTCTCTGGTGGAGTTGCCGTCGTGAAGGTCGGCGCTGCGACCGAGACCGAGATGAAGGAGAAGAAGCACCGCGTCGAGGACGCGCTGCAGGCAACCAGGGCCGCTCTGGAGGAGGGCATCGTCCCCGGCGGTGGTGTGGCGCTGCTGCAGGCCTCCACGACGGTGAAGTTCGACGAGCTCGACGACGACGAGAAGACGGGCGCTCGCATCGTGCTGCGCGCGTTGGAGGAGCCGCTTCGCCAGATCGCCGAGAACGCGGGCCTGGAGGGCTCGGTCGTCGTCAACGACGTCCGCAAGGCCAAGGCGGGCGAAGGGCTGAACGCCGCGAGCAACGAGATCGTAGATCTCGTCGCGGCCGGCGTGATCGACCCGGCGATGGTGACCCGCTCGGCGCTGCAGAACGCGGCCTCGATCGCCAAGAACATCCTCACCACCGAGGCGATCGTCGCCGAGGTGCCCGAGAAGGAAGGCATGGGCGGCGGCGGTGGCGGCATGCCCGACATGAGCGGGATGATGTAGTCAGAGTGATCTGACTGCGTCTCTGCGACGCATTGCGGGGGAGAGGGCCTGGCATGGATGCCGGGCCCTCTTTCGTTTTCGGGCCGTTTTCGGGCCGGCGTGTCCCCCATTCGGCGGCAAGCGCGCGCTGCCTCTTGCGGCGCTTGCCGTTTGTCCCGCGGTTTCAGGACACGGCGCTGAGGGGTCGGGGCGGGTGCCCCACGTACTTCGCGGTTGGCCTGATCAGCCTTTTCTCGCGCTTCTGCTCGAGGATGTGCGCCGACCAGCCGGCAACCCTCGCGCAGGTGAACATCGAGGTGAACAGCTCCGCTGGCACTTCGGCGAGATCGAGGATCACGGCCGACCAGAACTCGACGTTCGTGGCCAGCACGCGGTCTGGCCGGCGTGCCTGCAGCTCGGCCAGCGCTGCCTTCTCCAGCGCTTCGGCCACCTCGAAGCGGGGTGAGCCGAGCTCGCGGCAGGTGCGCCGCAGCACCCGCGCCCGGGGATCTTCGGCGCGATAGACGCGATGCCCGAAGCCCATCAGCCGCTCGCCGCGGTCGAGCGCATCCTTGACCCAGCCCTCTGCGTCGCCGGTGGCTTCGACTTCGTCGATCATCTTCAGCACGCGCGAGGGCGCGCCGCCGTGCAGTGGGCCCGAGAGCGCGCCCACGGCTGAGGAGAGCGCGGCCGCGCCGTCTGCGCCGGTGGAGGCGACGACCCTTGCCGTGAACGTGGAGGCGTTCATGCCGTGCTCGGCCGCCGAGGTCCAGTAGGCGTCGATCGCACGCACGTGATCGGGGTTGGCCTCGCCCCGCCAGCGCATCACGAAGCGCCCGGGAATCGAAGTGGCCTTATCGATCTCCTCCTGCGGGACCGGCGGCTGCCCGGCTCCGCGCGCAGACTGGGCCACGAAGGAGAGCGCCATCACCGACGCGCGGGCGAGGTCCTCGCGGGCCTGCTCGTCGCTGATGTCGATCAGCTGGCCAAAACCCCACTCGGGGGCGAGCATCGCCAGTGCGGACTGCACGTCCACTCGTGGGTCGCCGGAGCGGACCGTGAGCGGGTGGGGTTCGGCGGGGGGCAGACCCGGCTCGAAATGATCGTCCACGAGCAGGCCCCAGACCTTCTCGTATCCGACTTTGCCTACCAGTTCCTCGATGTCGACTCCGCGGTAGCGCAGGGAGCCGCCGGCCCTGTCAGGCTCGGCGATCTCGGTCGCGAACGCGACGACGCCCTCCAGGCCGGACTGCACCTCGGGGTGTGGGGCGGCTCCTGCGGCGCCTGCGACCGGGGGCTGCGGAGGGGATGAAACCTCGCTCATTGGACTCGCTTTCTCGCTGATGACCGGGCATGAGTCGATGTGGCTGGATCTCAGCCTGGTCGACCCGGCTGCCTTGTGGGCAGGCTCATATCGTCGCAAGAACGGGGCCGATAGGCTCCGCCGGGTCCCGCCGCAGTTCCGCCGCGCCGGCGCGGCGGATCGCTGCGGCATCGTGTCCCCTGAGGAGGGTCTGATGTCTGACGCCGATCTGATGTTCAAGCCCGCGCTGCAGCTGGCGCATATGGTCCGCTGCGGCGAGATATCGGCGCGCGAGCTGGTCGAAGTGTCGCTGCGGCGCATCGAGGAGCTCAACCCGCAGATCAACGCGTTCGTGGAGATCGACGAGGAGCGCGCGCTTGCCACCGCGGCAGAGATTTCGGCGGGCGATGAGCGTCCTTTCGCAGGCGTGCCGATCGCGATCAAGGACAACCGGCCAGTGCAGGGACTGCGCTGGAGCCTGGGCTGCAAGCTGATGGCCGAGCACGTCGCGGTCTATGACCATTCGCTCGTACGGCGGATCAGAGACGCCGGCTTCGTGATCGTGGGCACCACGACGATGCCCGAGTACGGGATCTTGCCGACCTCCGAGGCGCACGTTTTCGGGCCAACCCGCAACCCGTGGGACCTGGAACGCACGCCCGGCGGCTCATCCGGCGGCGCGGCCGCCGCGGTTGCGGCGGGAATGCTGCCGATTGCCCACGGAAACGACGGCGGCGGCTCGCTCCGGATCCCCGCGGCCTGCTGCGGCCTGGTGGGACTGAAGCCTCAGCGCGGCCGCACCTCCAACGCGCCTGAACTGGGTGACTCGCTGCTGGTGGCCGACGGCATGCTGACGCGCACCGTCGCCGACACTGCCGCCGCGCTGGACGTGCTGGCCGGCTACGAGCTCGGCGACGCAACCTGGGCGCCGCCTCCGAGCGAGCCGTTCGCGCGGGCTGCCGCGCGCCATCCGCAGCCGCTGAGGATCGCGTGCACCACGCTGCCGCCGGTCCCGGACGCCGTCGTTGACCCGGCGTGCAAGCGGGCGGTCGTAGACGCCGTGGAGCTGCTGCGGGGGCTCGGACACGTCGTCGAGGAGGTCGACCCGCCCTGGCAGGTCGCGGGTCTCTCTGAGCTGTTCGGTTCGGTCTTCTGTGTCCATCTCGCGCTCTCCATCGCCTTCTCGGCCTCTGTCGCGGGCAGAGAGCCCGCTGCCGGGGAGATGGAGCCGCTCAGCTGGGCGATCTACTCGATGGTGCAGGGGATGGGTGCGATCGAAGGGCTCGCGGCCACGACGCAGCTGCAGGCGTTCGCGCGTGCGCTGATCTCCTTCCTTGACCCCTACGACGCACTGCTCACGCCCTCGCTTGCCGAGCGGCCGCTGCCGCTCGGCACGCTCGACAGCGCCGCAGAGCAGCCGATGCAGACCTTCACCCGCTCGGGGCTGTTCACGCCGTTCACCCCGATCTTCAACGCGACCGGGCAGCCGGGGATATCGTTGCCGCTCTTCCAGGGCGACGACGGCCTGCCGCTTGGCGTCCAGCTCGTCGCCAGGCCGGCACAGGAGGCGCAGCTGCTGTCCCTGGCGGCGCAGATCGAGGCGGCGCATCCGTGGCATGAGCGGCGCCCGCCGATCGTTTGAGCCCGCCAAGAGCGCTCATGTGAGCGTGTAGGGGCGGAAGGTCACGCCGTAGCGGTCGGTGTGGTCCGTGGCGTGGGCCAGCGGCTGCCTATCGCTCTCGGCCAGGCTCAGGATGCCGTCGCTGCGGAATGGCGGTTTGGCTCCGATGTCTTCGAGGATTCTCAGCCCGATCCGGAATGGTCTCCAGGGAAGCTGCAGCAGGCGAGGTCGCTTGCCGGCCTTCAGCGCCAGCGAACGCAGCAGCTCTCCGAACTGGAGCCAGTCCGCAGATGTGGCCACATACAGCTGCCCGCTGCCCGCCGGCCAGAGGTCGAGCAGGCCTTCCACGAGCGCTGCGAGATCGTCCTCGTGCGTGAGGAATAACCTGAGCTCTCTGGGCACGGGCACCGGAACGACGGGCAGGCGTTGCGCTGCTCTTTGCAGCGGACCGAAGGTCGCGGCGCCCTGTGGGCCCCATACGCGTCCGGGGCGGACGATCGCCGCGCTGGCTGCTAGCGCTGCCTCCTCGATGGCGAGCTTGGCGCGGCCGTACAGCGATCTTGCTCCTGGGAATGCCGCGACACTGCTCACATGGACGATACGATCGACTCCAGCCTCCCGTGCGGACACGAACAGCCGTCTCGATCCCTCCACGTTGACGCGCTCGATGTCGATCCAGCGGTTCAGGCTGAAGTCGTAGGCCAGGTGCACGAGCGCGTCGGCGCCCGCCAGCGCCTGCGGATCGACTCGTTGGCCGAGCTCGAAGTCTGCCTGCGCAAACGTAGCTTGACTGTGACCGGGCCGGGGCCTGCAGAGCGCTCTCACCTCCCATCCGGCGGCCGCCAGCCTGCTTGCGACGCAAGAGCCGACATATCCGCCGGCGCCCGTGATCGCGCAGATGCCCGGCATCGATCTGGTTTGCGGCTCCACTACGCCACCGAAGCTGGCGCCTCGGCATATGGACGCAGGCCGCAGTGCAGATGGTCGGCCAGCCGCAGTGCGAACACGACGATCATAAATGTCGAGTTGGCCTGTCCCGAGGTCACGAACGCGGAGCTGCTGGCCACGAACAGATCTTCGAACCCGTGTACCGCAAGATCCGAATCCAGCACCCCGTCCTCGGGTCGGTCCGACATGCGTGTCGTGCCGGCTTGGTGGTATCCGTCGATCAGCTCTTTGCGAAGGCCATCCGCCGAGTCTTCGAACAGGTATTCCAAACGTCCAAGGCCAGATCGGCGGAGATAACGATCGAGGTGCTCATGGGCGCGGATGGCGTTTCGAATGTCCTTCTCCGCAAAATGCAGTTTGGTTCTCATGCGGGGCATCCCGAGCGCATCCGTCTCGCTTGTAGGCGCGATGTAGCTCTCGCGGCTTGGCAGATGCTCGCCGTGGTAGTAGAGCGGGTAGACGTTTGCGGCGCTGGGCACGACGAACCCAGGCACCTTGCGACCCGGCCTGAGAAAGCGCTCGTACCCGAATGTCAAGGCGAACCTGCTCGCTCGCGGAAGGTGACGCACGACGTTGCGGAGGTGCAGCCACGTCGAGGCCGATCTGCCGGTGTCGATCTTGCTTTGCCGGACGCCTTCGCTGATGACGTGAGGCCCGAGCGGTGAGGCCAGGATCAGATAGATCGCCGACAGGATCTCATTGCGATGGGAGGGGTCGCTCATATCCGGATTTTCAAGCCACATCGCGACATTCGGCAGATCGTGTTCGATCAGGAAGTCCTGCGAGAAAGTGAAGCGTCGACGTACGTAGACACCTTCGGCGTCTCGCTCGAAGCCGTAGATCGTCGCTTGCGGTGGGGTGTTGAAGTGCGCGCGCGCAATGGAGGCGCGCACGTGGCTCATATACCAGCGGCCGAGATGACCGGAGTGATTGCCTATGCCGCCAGGGTGATGGCGGGTGGAGGCAAAGAGCAGACGGGTGGATTCGACTCCACCGGCCGCGAGCACGTACCGCTGCGCGCGTATCTGCACCTCATTGCCGCTCAGCGTTCGTGCGGCCAAGTGCTCGACGCTGCTGCCGTCGGGACGGCAGACGATCTCTGTGCACGTCAGGCCGCTCAGAAGCGTGAGCAGCGGCGAGCACTCGAGCCTTGCTCCATAGGCGCGACCGAAGTTCGTGGGCAATGACCAACGCTCCAGCGAGCTGGCACGAACCTCGCCATCGGGCCAGCCCGGGATCAGGCTGCTCCCGGCCAGATTTGGCACCTGGCCGGCGTCGAACACCGGCGCTCCGCACTTGAACCACCTGCAGGCTCGCGCGAAATACCGTTCCAGCTCGGCATAGCCGACCGGCCAGCGAGCATCTCCAACGACCTCGCGGTGTTGAAAGTCCACCGGGTCGAAGGGCACGCAGCGCCCGGACCACAGATTGGAGGTGCCCCCGATCTGGCGGCGTGTCGCCATTGACATCGGCGCATGTGAAGCGTCGTTTCCGACGGTGTCGCCGAGACGCTGGATGTCACGGCTGTAGGAGTCGCTTCCGCTCTCGATCAGCAGAACCTGGTGGCCGGCGTCTGCAAGCTCGAGCGCGAGCGTTATGCCCGCCGGGCCGGCGCCGACGACAGCGACTTCTGCCGTCATAGTTGCTCTGCTCGGTAGGCGTGTCGTGTCGATATGCATGAAGGCGAGCCGCCGGCGAGGACCCACGACGAAACGTCCGATGACGCTACCTTCCGCAGGCAAAGAGCGCAAATCTGCCTTTTCAGCTCGCTCCCAGCACCGCCTGCATATGTTGGGGCAGCACCCCCAGCGCTTCGCAGTCGGCCGCCCCCCGCGCCGCCAACATCGGCACTTGCATCAGCTCGGCCTCATCCCAGGTGACGGGAGCCCTCTCGCCCATCGCCCGCTCCAGCGTGCGCAGCGCTGCCGCAACCACGCCCGATGGAACGTGCAGGGGTGTCGTGCGCCGTCCGCGCGACCGCAGCACAAGGCGAATGATGTCGTCATGGCTGAGCGTCTGCGGGCCGGCTAGTTCGTAGCGAAGGTGCGCGTCGCCAGTCGCGACCGGGTGCCCGCCTGGCGTGCCATGTGGGACGCCGGCCCTGAGCGAGGCCATCACGCAGTCAGCGACGTCCTCGGTCCAGATCGGCTGAAAGGTGGCCCTGCCGTTGCCAGGGACGGCAGTGAGTCCCAGCAGCGAGAGCCGCTCGATCAACGTGAGCCAGTGATCGGCTGGGGCGTAAACGATCGATGGCGCGAATATGACGCAGTCGATGCCGGCCTCGATCACCGCCCGCTCCGCGAGCGCCTTCGCCCTGAAGAAGCGGCATCTGTGGTGCGGGCTTGCGCCGATCACCGAGAAGAACAGGAAACGCTGCACGCCCGCCTGGCGGGCGGCCTGGACCATCCGCCAGGTCGCGATCGCGTTCAGCTCCTCGATTGAGCCCTGAGGCTGGTCTCTGATCGCGGCGGCGAGATGCACCACCGTGTCCACACCCCGCATGGCGTTGCGGAAGGACGGAGGGTCGGCGAGGTCGCCGAGCGCGATCTGGACCCGCACCCGCTGGGCGCCCAGGCGGCGCGGATCGCGCACCAGGCAGCGCACCTGGACGCCATTGGCAAGCAGACGCCCAAGCAGCGCGGACCCGACCTGGCCGGTAGCACCGGTCAGCAACAGCATGGCCTGACCCTACCGAAGCCATGCTTCCCGGTCGCGGCTCGATAGGATCGGACCTTCGGCCGCGAAGGCGTGGGGAGCATGCCATCGCGCCGCCCGTGGGGGCGCTGCCCGCTCTCGCCCTAAAATGTGCGCTTCCTCCCCCAAGAGAAGCCGACGACACGAACTGAGATAGGAACCAGGGAACAACCGTATGGCCTACGTGATAGCTGAGCCTTGCATCGGCACCAAGGACAACTCCTGTGTCGAGGTCTGCCCCGTTGACTGCATCCATCCGACGCCTGACGAGCCCGGCTACGACCCCGCCGAGCAGCTCTACATCGATCCGGAGGAGTGCATCGACTGCGACGCATGCGTGGAGGCGTGCCCGGTCGACGCCTGCTTCGCGGAGGATCAGCTGCCCGACGAGTGGCAGAAGTTCGCGCAGATCAACGCCGAGTACTTCACGACTAGCAAGTAGCCTCGGGTGGGGGGCAAGACCACGCCTGTGGCTTGCCGCCGCCGGCGGGGGCCGCAGAGATCAGTCCGCGGGCCCCGTGCTCGCCGGCGAGAGCACGCCTTCGAGCTCGTGCAGCGTCTGCAGGAAGATTTCGATGCCGCTGCTCAGCAGTTGCCGGGTGATGACCAGCGGCGGCAGGAAGCGGGCGACGTTGCGGTAGTGGCCTCCCACCTCGATGATCAGGCCGCGCTCGCAGCACGCCCGGCGCAGGCCGGCGGCCAGCTCGGGCCACGGGGTCTTGGCGGCGCGATCTGACACGAGCTCGATCCCGATCATCAGACCGCGTCCGCGGACCTCGCCGATCGAGGGCATGCCGAGGGCTGCCTCGCGCAGCGTCGCGAGCGCCAGCTCGCCGAGGCTATCGGCGTGGGCGACCAGATCGGTCCGCTGCATGAAGTCGATCGCGGCCGAGCCGGCGGCCATCGCGACCTGGTGGCCGCGGAAGGTGCCGATGTGCGAGCCGGGGCCCCATGTGTCCAGCTCGGAGTCGTAGGCGATGCAGGAGAGCGGGAAGCCGGCCCCGCCGAGTGCCTTGGACATCGTGATCACGTCGGGGACGACCTCGTCGTGTTCGCAGGCGAACATGCGCCCTGTGCGGCCGAAGCCGGACTGGATCTCATCGACGATCATTGGCACCCCCTGCTCACGGGTGATCCGGCGCACCTCGGTCAGATAGCCCGGCGGTGGCACGATCGTGCCACCCTCTCCCTGAATCGGCTCGATGATCACGGCCGCGGGCTTTGGGATGCCGCTGTGGGGGTCCTGCAGGCTGCTCTCCAGCAGCTTCGCGCAGGCCATGCCGCAGCTGTCGCTCTGGAGGCCGAGCGGGCAGCGGTAGCAGTACGGGTAGGGCATGAAGTGCACCGGGCTGCTGAGCGGCCCGCCGCAGTCGACATCGCTGGTGAGAGCGAGCGCTTCGGAGGTCATGCCGTGGTAGGAGCCCTGGAAGGCGATCACCGGCGTGCGGCCCGTATGGGAGCGGGTGAGCTTGATCGCCGCCTCGACCGCGTCCGATCCGGTCGGCCCACCGAAGTGGAAGCGAGCGCTGTCGCGCAGGCGACCCGGCAGCAGTCGCTTGAGCTTGGCCATCAGGTCGAGCTTGGTCCTGGTGGGAAAGTCGAGCGCATGCACGAGCTTGCGCTGCTGCTCGCCGGCCGCCGCGATCACCTCCGGGTTGCCATGGCCGAAGTTCAGCACCCCTGCGCCGCCGAAGAAGTCCAGGAATGTGTTGCCGTCGGCATCCTTCATGGTCGCGCCGAAGCCCTCCTCGATCGCGATCGGCACGCTGCGCGGGTAGGAGCGCGCGTTGCTCTCCAATTCCGCCTGGCGCGCCAGCAGCTCGCGTGAGCGTGGACCCGGCACCTCGCCGGTGACCGCTGGTGCAGGATCGAAGTGCAGGCTTGCGAGCTCCGCTTCGGTTGCCGCCTGCCTCATCGCCACATGATCCTCGGTTGTGCTCATCGCAGCTCCTTCATCGTGGGGAAGGGAAGCACCTCGCGCAGCGTCTCGTGCCCGCTGAGGATCATGATCAGCCGGTCAACGCCCATCCCGCCGCTGGCCGAGGGCGCGAGGCCGTATTCGAGCGACTTGACGTACTCCTCGTCGTGGGGGTGAGCCTCGTCGGCCTCATCGCCTCGCCCGCGTCGCTGCTCGACGAAGCGTCGGTGTTGCTCGACGGGGTCGGTCAGCTCGCTATCGCCGCTGACCAGCTCGATGCCGCCGATCACTGCGTCGAAGTGCTCGGCCAGCTGCGGATGCTCTGCATTGCTCTTGGTGATCACGAACGGCTCGACGGGAAAGTCGAAGACGATCGTGGGGGCGAGAATCGTCTGCTCGACGAGCTTGGTGTAGATCACGTGGACTGCCTGCGCCCAACTCGCCTCCGGGTGGATCTTCTCGTCGTGCTCACGCAGCAGCTCGATCAGGCGCTCGCGGTCGCTGGCTAGGATGTCCACGCCGGTGACCCGCTCGACCTCATCCTGCATGGTCGTGTGCTTCCAGACCGCCAGGTCGATCTCCTGCCCGCCGCGCATCACCTTCGTGGTGCCGAGCACCCTGCGGGCGACGTCGGCGACCATCTCCTGCGTCAGGCGGGCGACGTCACGGTAGTCGGAGTAGCTCTGCAGCCACTCGAGCATCGTGAACTCGGGGCTGTGCCGGTAGGAGATGCCCTCGTTGCGAAAGCACTTGCCCAGGTCGTAGACGTTCTCCAAGCCCCCGATCAGGCAGCGGTTGAGGTAGAGCTCGACGGAGATCCGCAGCGAGAGATCGCTGTCCAGCGCGTTGTGATGTGTGGTGAAGGGTCGCGCCGAGGCGCCGCCGGCGAGGCTCTGCAGCACCGGCGTTTCGACCTCGATGAAGCCCTGCTCGTGCAGGAAGGCGCGCAGCGCCTCGACGATCCTGGTGCGCAGCAGGAACAGGTCGCGCGTCTCCTGGTTGGCCATCAGGTCCAGCTCGCGATAGCGGTGGCGGGTGCCGTCGTCCTGCACGCCGTGAAAGCGGGCCGGCGGAGTGCGCAGCGACTTGGTCAGCAATGTGATCGCGCGCACGCTGAGCGCGAGCTGGCCGCGCTGGGTCACGTACAGACAGCCACTCGTGCTGACGATGTCTCCGATGTCCAGATCCAGCACGCGCGCGTATACCTCCTCGCCGAGGGCGTCGAGGCTGGCGTAGAGCTGGACTTGGCCCGATCCGTCCTGGAGGTCCAGGAAGGTCTTCTTGCCGTGTCCGCGCCGTCCCACGAGTCGGCCGGCGACCGTGTAGGTGATGTCCTCGTGCTCGCCGTGGGCCAGTTGCGCGGGGTCGTGGGCGGCGGCGATCGCCTGCACCGGCGTGCGCTGTTGCACCTCGGCGTATGGGAACGGCTCGACCCCTTCGGCGCGCAGCCGCTGCATCTTGGCCAGCCGTTCGTCGGTGCCGGCCTGCAGCGCCTCTTCGGCGGGGGCGTTGGAGTCGAGGCTGTCTGTGTCTGCTGGTGTGCCTGACATGTCAATCGTGTATTCGGTCCGTTCTCGAATTTCTTGCCGCCTGCAGGACGGGCGTACTCTCACCAGTCGGTGGCCCATTTGCAAGTCTGGCGCCTGTGCTGCAAGCGGGCTGCCGGGTGCGAGGGCGGCCGTGCAGAGAAGCCGGTCAGGCGTGTTTCCGTCTGAGGCGGCTTGCGCCGGCGCGCTCGCGGTGGGGCGGGGATGCGCGCCTGGCCTGCTCAGGCCATCGGCAGCGACATCCCCACCGGTTTGGGTGAGGCAGACGCTGCGGGAACCTGCTGCACGGGGAGCACCGGCAGGGAGGCGGGAGCGGCGGGGGTGAGCGCGATCAGGCCTCGTGCCGCGTGGCGGATCGCCTGGGCGGCCGGATCGTCGGGGTTCTCGAGCACGAGCGGCACGCCACCGTCCGCATGCTCGCGCAGCGGCATCGTCAGCGGCACCTTGCCAAGCAACGGCACGTCGAGCTCGTCGGCCAGCTCCTGGCCGCCGCCCTGCCCGAAGATCTGAAAGCGCTCGCCGGAGGGCGTCGTAAAGCCCGACATGTTCTCGATCACGCCGGAGATCTCCAGGGAGAGCTTGCGCGCCATCTCGGCCGAGCGGCGGGCGACCTTCTGCGCTGTCGGCTGTGGCGTGGTGACGATCACAAAGCACGCCTGGGGCAGCAGCTGGGCGAGCGTCATCGAGACGTCGCCGGTGCCCGGCGGCAGGTCGATCAGCAGATGGTCGATCGCGCCCCACTCCACGTCCTGCAGGAACTGGGTCAGCGCCTTGTGCAGCATCGGGCCGCGCCAGACGACCGCCGAGTCCTCCTCCACGAAGAAGCCGATCGACATCACCTTCACGCCGTGCGCTTCCAGCGGGATGATCTTTCTGGCCGCGGAGACGGAGGGCCTGGTGGCGCCCAGGCCGTACATGCGCGGGATCGAGTAGCCCCACACGTCCGCGTCGAGGATGCCCACCTGCTTGCCTTCGCCTGCAAGCGCAGCGGCCAGGTTCGCGGTCAAGGTCGACTTGCCCACGCCGCCCTTGCCGGAGCCGACGCACGTGATCGCACCGACCTGCGCCAGCGCACCGTCCGGCAGGCTGCCGCGGCCGAGCTTCTGGCGCAGCGCCGCCTTCTGCGTGTCGTCGAGCACGTCGAAGTAGACGTTGACGTGGCTGACGCCCTCAAGCGCCGAGACCGCCTCGGCCACCGATGTCTGGAAATGACCCTTGATCGGGCATCTGGGAGTGGTCAGCGACACGGTCACGTCAACGACGCCGTTTGCGCCGATCTTGATCTCGCGCACCATGTCGAGCTCGACGATGGATCGCCGAAGCTCGGGGTCGATCACCGAGCGCAGGGCGTCCCTGATGGCTGCTTCGCTGCTCATGGGGTCATTCTGGCAGAAGCGGGTCTTGCCTCAGCGCAAGAGCAGCCGACAGCGTCGCAGCAGTTCATCCATCGTCGTGGGTCGCAGGCTACCCAGCCGCCGCGTGAAGCGCTCGTGAGCGAGGGCACGGAGTTGCTCCGGCATGGCGTAGCTTTGCTCGCGGAGCCCGCCCTCCGGAGGCGATACCGGCACATGCAGCGGATTTCCCCAATTCGTGCGCGTCAGCGGCGCGGCAAGCGATACCTGCAGC
Organism: uncultured Actinomycetota bacterium; assembly: GCA_963805565.1. Taxonomy (GTDB): domain Bacteria; phylum Actinomycetota; class Thermoleophilia; order Solirubrobacterales; family Solirubrobacteraceae; genus Palsa-744. Next base: position 1,452,960 of record CAWDUK010000001.1, read on the forward strand.
GGCGACCGGTTCAGCTGGTTCACGGACACGACGACGAACGGGCGCGGCTTCGCCTGCTCAGACCCCCTCGTCGGATCTGGGTCGGCCCAATAGACATCGCCCTGCTCAGGCGTGGTCAAAGCCCACTGCTGAGCGATCCGCGGCGATCACCATGGCGGTGCGGGATCTCCGAAGCCGGTCTCGATCCCCTGCGCTTCCCTGCGATATGCGGCCAGCGCCGCAGGCTCCATCAAGGCAAACGCCGACTCGGCATCTCGCAGCAGCCGCTCGTCGTCGGCGGCACTGACCAGCTCGGCCACGATCTCGCCGGCGGGCCTGCCCTCACGTGCGCTGAGAGCCTTCAGACGGTTGCGAGTCTCGCTGGATACACGAATGGTTGTGGTCGCGACACTTGCCATGTAGATCCTCAGTCTACACCATGGCAGAGGGCTGATCTGGCTGTGTTGAAAGGCTCCACAAAAAACCAGCGGGGCGGTTGGGCCGCCCCGCTGGCATGAGGGAGGAGAGGGTCCTGCTTTCCACCGGCAGGGGGTATGGGCCGGTAGACCTTCCCGCGTCCAGTCTCTCCGATCCAGGGCGCGGGGGAAGATCGGTCGCTCAGGCGGCGCGGTCCTTGCGGACCCCCGGGAGCCGGTCTTGGACCTTGCCCGTGAGCGAGTTGCGGCGCTTGTCGAGGTCGCTGACGGTGCGGTCGAGATCGCCACGGCGCTTGCGCAACTCGCGCTCGAGCCGAACCCTTGTCCTGCGCGCCTCGCGCTCCAGGCCGTTGCGGGCGCTCGTGCCGCGGCGCTCGAACTTGCGCAGCTGGGCGGCAGCCTTGGCGTTTGCGGTTGCGGGGTCACGCGGTAGATCGCTGACGCCCGCGGCCAGTTTGTCGCGTGCGATCAGCGCCGCGCCGACGGGGATCAGCACCGCACGTTCTGCGTAGCTGCCGACCGTCCCAATCGTGCCTGCGTTGGGGCGAGCCTTGGCAGTGGTGGTGCTGCGGGTGCCAGCCGGCTTACCGGCCGTGCTCGCCCGCTTGGTGCCGCTCGCCTTGGTGGCGGGCTTCTTGACGGTGGTTGGCTTGCTGGGGGATGTGTTTGCGGTGGGACTCATGATTTCTGAAGAGTTCTCCTGCTCTCTGATGGTCGGTCTCTTCTTCGCTTTGGTGTCGGTCTGAGCGTAGCACCGAACATCTGTTTGTAAACCCCGCGGGAGAGATTGTTACACCTGGCCTGTCAGATCACGTGAACGTGCGGTGAAATCTGGACAGGTGGCCCAGGAGATTGTGACACCAGGAACATGCGTTCGAGTCGTTCGCAGCGGCCCGCCGATCCATATGTCCGACTTTGCGGGGTTTGTGCTCTGGCGCGCTCAGGCGGTGCGTGCCAGCCAGGAGAGCGGGCTCTCCAGCTCCGCGCTGGTGGGCAGCCCTTCCGGCGAGCGCCATGCGGGAGCCAGCGCCGCAGGGCCGGCCTCGCTGACGACCGTGTCGCAGAAGCGCCTGCCGACCTCATACTGGCGCATCTTCAGCTCCAGCCCGAGCAGGCGCTCGAGCACCCTCCAGGGCAGTGGCCTCATCTGACGCCTGCGCGTCATTGCGGAGCGCAGGCGCGGCAACGAGGGCAGAAGCTCGGCGCCGACTGCGTCCATCACGTGCTCGGCGTGCCCCTCGATCAGCGACATCGTCGCCTGCATCCGGTCGATCAATCGCCAGCGGTCCTCGCCGAGGGTGATCCGCAACAGCTCTCCGCTGCGTGCCTTGGCGAGCATGTCCGAGATCTGCTTGCGCATCGCGGCAACATCCGGCCTGCTGGCCGCATCGCCGAGCGCGAGCAGGTCGCGCAGCCCCATGCCGCTCTTCTCGACGTCCAGCTGCATGCTGTCCATCAGTTCGCGGATGATCCCGGCCAGGTGCTCGCGCAGCCAGGGGGCGCCGCCGAACTGGACCGCGTGCGTGACCTCGTGGATGGTCACCCACCGCACGAGCTCCTCGCGGTCCACGCGCAGGTTCTGCGCCGCCTGCGCCAGGTTCGGGGAGACCAGCAGCAGTCGCGGCTCGGGGGTGGGGTCGAGCAGCGCGATGTCGTACTGGCCCAGCACCCGCTGGGAAAGCATGCCGGTCAGCACGCCGATCTGGACGCCGATCAGCGCCCCGGAGGCCGATCGCGCCATGCCCGCGAGCGGCCCGAGGCCGCTTCCCATCCGCTCGCTCAGCGGCTCCAGCAGCGGGCGCATCGTGGCCAGGTTGGCGGCGATCCAGCGCGGACGGTCGACCAGCTCCAGTGTCGGCACGGCGGTGCTCGGCGCAAGGCCCGTGTAGGAGGTGATCCGGCCCGCGAGCTCGGGGGCGTGCAACGCCTCGGGGTCGATGCCGAGGTCGGCGCCCGCCGGCGGCGGTGGTGTGGCCGAGCCGCGTCCGGAGATGCCGGAGACGAGCTCGCCGACGTGTTGTGCCAGTCGCCAGTCGATCGTGCCCATGCACAGAGCGTAGGACGGCGCCGCCACGAAGGCGCCGCACAGCGGCCTGCGCGCAGCGGGAGACGGTCGTATCGTAGGTCTGTGTCAACGGTCGCATCCGTGGTCGAGGATCTCCGCCGCACCGGCGGGCAGATCCGCTTCTGGCGGTGCGCTGAGGAGCGCGTGCAGGCGCTGGCGGTCGCGGCCGACATCGAGCGGCTTGTCTTCCACGAGCAGGTCTCGCCACGTCGGATCGCGGTTCTGCTGCCCGACGGCGACGGGCAGGAGCGCGAGCTGCTGAGCGCGCTGCAGGAGCGTGCGATCCCACACCGCCCGCACGGCGCCGGGGCGATGCTGGCGCGCGCCGAGGTCAGAGACGCGTTGGCATGGATGCGGCTGCTGATCGATCCGGGCGATGCGGGCGCCGCGGTGAGGGCGCTGATCAGGCCCCCGATCGAGATGCCGCACGTGGACCTCGCTCAGGTCGTGCAGATCGCCCGCCGTCGCCGCCTGGACGTGGTCGCGGCGCTGCCTGCCGCGGTGGAGTCCCCGCAGGTGCCGCCGCAGGCACGCGAACGGATCCATCGCTTCCTGGAGCTGCACAGCGAGGCGGCGATCGCGCTGGCCGAGATGGAGCCCCAGCGGTTCCTCGATCAGCTTCTGGACCGGCTCGGTGCCGCCCGCGAAGGGCCGCTGAGCGCCTCCTCTCAGGTGGCGGAGCGCAGCGCGAGCCTCGCCTGGCTGCAGGCGCAGGCGCGCGCGTTCTGCCGCCGCTATCCCTGGGCGGACGGGCGGGAGATGGTCCTGCATCTGTTGCAGGCGGCCGAGTCGGGTCAGGAGCACTCGCAGATGGAGGGGCACGATCAGGCGCCGGCACATGCGCAGCAGGGCGAGGGGCTCGTGCGGCTGATGCGAGTCGACTCACGGCTGGGCGGCGAGGTCGACCACGCCTACCTCGTAGGGCTGTGCGCGCAGGACCCCGAAGGGCCTTCGGCGATCGCCACCGATGCGGCGCTGGCGCGGCTGGTGGAGATCGGCGCTCGCGGCGTGGTGCTCTCCTATTCGGTGGACCGACGGGGCGGAGGCGCCTGCGCGCCAGCGCCGGCGATCGAGCGCATGCGCAGCGCGATCGGCGCGCAGTGGGAGGAGATGCAGGCCGCTGCCGCCGACCCCGACCAGGCGATCGAAGCGGCGCTGCGGGCCATGCGCCAGGAGCTGCTCGACGGCGTGGCGAGCATCGGCGGGCGCCTGCGCGAGCTGCGGCTGGACACGGACATCGACGTCTCGCACGGAATCGTGCGCTATCTGGAGCTGGTCAAGCTGGCCGCGTTGCTGGAACGGCCATCGGGCCAGAGCATCGCCGAGGCGCTCGCGGACGTGAACGCGCGTCTGAGCGCCGCGGTCACGCCGCTGCAGCGGGAGATCCTGGAAAGCTCGAGCTTGGACGAGGAACTGCTGGCCGGCCGTGGGCTGGCGCAGGCCGCGCCCGCGCTCGGCCGGGCGCAGGCTGGTGCGCCGTCGCTGCAACGCTTCCTGCCGCGGCGTGGCGATGGGCTGCTGCTCTCCGCCTCCGACATCGAGACCTACCGCAGCTGCCCGCTGCGCTACAAGTTCGGACGGGTGCTGCGAATTCCCACGCAGATCACTCGCCACCAGCGCTTCGGGATCGCGGTGCACCAGGTGCTTGAGCGCTACCACGCACAGGGCGGGGGCACGCTGGAGCAGCTGCTCAGCCTGCTTGAGGAATCCTGGCGTCGGGCGGGCTTCGGCTTGCACGAGGACGATCGGGATCTGCACGAGAAGGCAACCGCGGCCCTGCGCCGCTACCACGAGCGGCTCGCGCAGCAGCGCTCGCAGCCGGTCTGGTTCGAGCGCGCATTCTCATTCAGCCTCGGCCGCCATCACGTGCGCGGCCGCGTCGATCGCGTCGACCGGCTGCCCGACGGCGGCTACGAGCTGATCGACTACAAGACCGGCCGACCCAAGAGTGAGCAGCAGCTGCAGCAGGACATACAGCTGTCGCTGTACGCGATCGCGGCAAAGGAGTCCTGGCAGCTGGAGGCCGCAAGCCAGGCTTACTACTACCTGCTCGACGACGTCAAGATGCCGCTGCCGAGCGGCGGTGGAGAGTCTGAATGGGTGCGCCAGACAGCAATTGAAATCGCCGAGGCGATCCTGCAGGAACGCTTCGAGCCCACCCCCTCGCCCACAGCCTGCGGCATGTGCGACTTCCGGATCGTCTGCCCCGTCGCCGAAGGCTGAGTATCCGGCTCAGCGGTCGTCGCCGCGCTGGCGCAGGAAGCGCTGGAATTCGCGCGCCAGCGACTCGCCTGAAGGCAGATCTTCGGGACCGAGATCTTCATTCTCGGTGTCGCTGTCGCGTTCAAGGCGCTCGACGAACGCCTGGATGTCCGGGTCGCTCTGGACCGCCAGGCCGACCTGGCGCTCGTACTCGGCGGCCGCCAGCTCCAGCTCGGAGAGCTCGACCGAGGGGCCGGCGATCATCTCCACCTTGCGCAGCAGCGCGAGCGTGGCCTTCGGGTTCGCGGCCGCGGCAACGTAGTGAGGCACGCTGGCCCAGATGCTCGCCGTGCGCAGTCCGGCCTCGGTGCAGGCGGCGTGCAGCACGCCGATGATTCCGGTCATGCCCTCGTAGCTTGAGGTGTGCAGCCCGAGGCGGTCCATGATCGCGGGGTCCGACGCGCTCCCGGTCATGCTCACCGGTCGCGAGTGGGGCACGTCCGCCAGCAGCGCGCCCAGCGTGATCACGAGCTGCACGCCGAGCGCGTCCGCGAGGTCGACGATCAACGAGCTGAAGGTCTTCCAGCGCAGCGAGGGCTCCACGCCCTGCACGAGCACCAGATCGCGCGAGCCGGTTGGCGAGCGTGCCTCGAAGACCTCGATCGCAGGCCAGCTGATCTTGCGGCCGTGCTCGCCGGAGAGTGCGATCCGCGGACGGTTGGCCTGGAAGTCGTAGAACTCCTCAATGTCCACGCTGGCGAAACGCTTGGCGTCGAGCTCCGTGGTGAGATAGGAGGTCGCCCCCGAGGCCGCGTCGCCGGCGTCGTTCCAGCCCTGGAAGGCACACACCATTGCAGGGTCGCGCAGGCCGCTGGGCCGGTGATCCCATATCAATGGCTGCATCCGAACCACCGTACATCATGGACGGCCTATGTCCGGTGAGAGCACGGTTGCGACGCTCAGGCAGGGTGAGCAGGTGGAGGGCGTCTTCGCGTGCGTGCGCAAGGAGCGACTGCTCGCGCGCACCGGCAATCCCTACCTGACGCTGGAGCTGCGCGACAGCACGGGCAGCGTGCTGGCGCGCGCCTTCAACGAAGCGGACCTGCTCGCCGGCCGTTTCGAGCGCGGGGACCTCGTCCGCGTCAAGGGCAAGGTAGGCAGCTTCAAAGAGGAGCTGCAGCTGGAGCTCACGCAGATCGAGCGCGCCGATCTGCCCGAGCAGGAGCTGGCGCGCTTCCTGCCGAGCTCCAAGCTGGATATGGAGGAGCTGGAGGGATTCCTCGAGCACCTGGTCAGAGAGATCTACGACCCTGGTCTGCGCGGGCTCTGCGATCGGCTGCTCACCGACAAGGCCCTGCGGGCGCAGCTGCGGCGCGCACCCTGCTCGCTGCCGGGGCAGGACGGGCCGCGCGCCGGCCGCCACCACGCCTACCTCGGCGGCCTGCTCGAGCACACCGTGGCGGTCTGCAGCATGGCCCTGGAGCTCTGCGCCGTCCATGTCCGCCTCGACCGCGATCTGCTGCTGTGCGCGGCGGTGCTGCACGACATCGGCAAGACGCAGGAGTTCTCCTACGGCGCGCAGATCGAGCGCACCGAGCAGGGCAGGATGCTCGGTCACGTGGAGCTTGGGCTGCGCCTGATCGGCAGGGCGGCCCCGAGCAGCCTCGATCAGCGGCGCAGGCTCGCGCTGGAGCACTGCGTGGCGCTGCACCATGGGCCCGATTCGGGCTCGGAGGTGCGTTTCGTCTCCGCGGAGGCGGCGGCGCTCTACCGCGTCAATGCGCTCGACGCGCACGTCAAGGGCATGTTGGAGCGGGGCCAGGGCGCGCAGCAACAGAGACTCGGCGGCGCGAGGACGGCTGCCGCGATCAAGTCGTCTTCGCCGCATGCCGATCCATGATCTATGGAGTCCTCGAGCGCGTACGGCGCCACTGCGCTGACCCGCCGACCGGGGCGCCTGCTCGGCGACGTCGCCGTGGATATGGGGTTCGCGACGCGAGAGCAGGTCGAGGCGGCGGCACTGGCAGCGCGCGAGCGCGGCATGCCGACCGGGCAGGTGCTCGTGGAGCGCAAGGTGCTGCGCCACGACCAGTTGGCCAAGGTGCTGGCGGAGCGGTTCGGGGTGGATTACATCGACCTATCCGCGGTCGAGATCGACATGGGCGTGGCGAGCATGCTCAGCCCGGAGGCGATCAGGCGCTACCAGGCGATACCGATCGGCCTCGCATCGGACGGGGCGCTGCTGCTGGCGATGGCCGACCCCGCCAACGTCCTGACCGCGGACGACGTGGCAATGATCACCGCGCGCAGAGTGAGGGTGCTGGCCGCCTCCGCCGAGGACGTGCTCCAGATCGCAAGTCGCTTCGAGGGCATCGCCGAGTCGATCGAGGACATCTCCCAAGACGAGCAGGAGGAGCAGGAGGAGACGCTTGCACAGTCCGCCGACGAGGACGCGCCGATCATCAAGCTCGTGCACTCGCTGATCGCCCAGGCCGTCGCCCAGGGCGCCTCCGACATCCACATCACTCCCCAGGAGGGCGACACCGCGGTGGAGCTGCGAGTGGATGGCGTCCTGCACCGCACGGCGACGATCAGGCGGCGGATGACCCCAGGGGTGATCTCCCGGATCAAGATCATGGCCGACCTCGACATCTCCGAGCGCCGCATCCCGCAGGACGGAAGGCTTGCGTTGACGATCGACTCCTCTCGGGTTGACATCCGCGTGGTGACGCTGCCGCTGGTCGGCGGCGAGGGGGCGGTGATGCGGATCCTCGACGGCGGCGCCGTGGTGCGCGAGCTCTCCACACTCGGGATCGCTCCCGGCGAGCTGGAGATCCTGCAGAGCGCGCTCGCTCGGCCCCACGGCGCGGTGCTTGTGACCGGGCCGACCGGATCCGGCAAGTCGACCACGCTGTATGCGGCGCTTGGCGCGCTGGCCGGGGGCGAGCGCAGCGTGATCACGATCGAGGATCCGGTCGAGTCGCGGCTGCCCGGAACCAAGCAGATCCAGGTCGCCCCGCGTGCGGGCATGACCTTCGCGACGGGTCTGCGTTCGATGCTGCGCGCCGACCCGGATGTGATCATGGTGGGCGAGATCAGGGACGCGGCGACCGCTCAGATCTCCGTCGAGGCCGCGCTTACGGGGCATCTGCTGCTTTCAACGCTGCACACGCGCGACGCGCCGAGCGCGCTCAGCCGTCTGATCGACATGGGAATCGAGCCATTCCTGGTCTCCGCGGCGGTTGACTGCATCGTCGCCCAGCGGCTCGTGCGGCTGCTCTGCGCGCACTGCAAGCGGCCGATGCAACTCGCCGATCAGCTCGCGGAGCGCTACGGCCTGCAGGGCGCCGAGGTGTTCGAGCCGGCCGGCTGCCAGCGCTGCTCCAGTACTGGCTACCGCGGCCGGATCGGCGTCTATGAGGTGATGAGCATGAGCCAGGAGCTGAAGGCCATGGTCCTGGAGCGTGCGCGGGTGGAGGAGATCGGGCGCGTCGCGCAGCAGCGTGGCATGCACCGTCTGCGCGACGACGGATTGGCGAAGGTGCGCGCGGGCCTGACATCGATCGCGGAGATCGAGCGAATCACGGCCAGCGTGCTCTGACCCGGCCGTGGCGGTTTGGGGCGCGCATCGAGCGGGCGCGCTTGCGCCCTACTCCTCGCTGGCGCGAGCAGTCTAACCAGCCGGTGGCGGAGTCGGCGCCTGCTGCGTGGGCGGCTGCTGCGTCGGCTGCGGCTGCGCGGGCGGCTGGGCGGCGGTCAATGTCTGCTGTTGCTGAGGATGATCGCCAGTGACTGACTGCTTGAACTCGCGCAGGCCGGTACCCAGCGAGCGGCCTATCTCAGGCAGCCGTCTCGCGCCGAAGAGCAGCAGCACGACCACAAGCAGAAGCAGAATGTGAATTGGGTTATCGAGTCCCATTGAGACCGATGTTAGCGCTCACGTAGCGCGCGTCGCAGAAGTTGGGCGGCGATCAGCAGCATCAGTGCGGCGAAGGCGATCTGCAGGGCCTTTCCAGAGAGGGCATTGGCGAGCGCGACTCCTCCCGCTGCGCCGCCGAGCGAAAGCACGCCTATGAGTAGCGCGTCTGCCCGCCGGACGTTGCCGTAGCGGCGCTGGCTGGCGGCGCCAACGATCACGACGGGCAGGATCGCCAGCAGCGAGGTGCCCTCCGCGACGTGCTGGCTTACGCCGAGCACCAGCACGAGGCCGGGTATGAATACGATTCCGCCGCCGACGCCGAGCAGCCCCGCGATCACCCCGGCGAGCAGGCCGACGAGGACAAGCGCCGCGATGCTGCCGGCGCTCATTGAAGGATCAGCTCCACGGCGCTTGCGATCAGCAGCGCGGCGAACATGAGCGCGATCGCTCTGGTTTGCGCGCGCTGCTGCAACCAGGTGCCAAGCAGCACGCCGCCGACGGCAGGCAGGCCGATCAGCGCCGCGTCCTCGACGTTGACATTGCCATAGGCGGCCTGGAGCGCGGACGCAAAGGCCGCGACGAAGACGATCGCCGCCAGTGAGGTACCGGTTGCTTCGCGTGTCTCGTAGCCCAGCCAGAGCACGAGCAGTGGCACGATCACTGAGCCGCCACCCACGCCGAAGAGGCCGCTGAAGAGCCCCGCCGCGGTCCCGATCGCCATCAGTCGCAGGGATCGGTTGCCTGGCACCGCAGGCATGGTAGGGGTAGGGCCCTGGCAAGAGGCGCGCCGGCGGCCCCTAGTCCGCCGGCGCGCGCCTCCTGGCTTCTCAGACCTTCACGGTCTGTCGGTCAGGACTTTTTCGCCTTTGCCTTGGTCTTAGCTTTGGCTTTGCCGCCCTTGCCCTTCTTGCCTTTCTTCTTGCCCTTGCCCTTACCGGCCTTTTCGCCCGGCAGTGTCTGGGGAACAAGTCTGGGATCTTTGCCGTACTTGTCGGCCTTGCAGTGCCACGGCCGGCCGAGTTCAAACGGCCCGGAGATCGCCTGCGTCACGACTTCCTTTTCCACGTAGGCGTAGGTCACCGTGAGCAGCGGGTTGACCCGCGGCTCGGTGCAGATCGGTGTTTCGATTGAGAACTGGCCGGTGATGTACTCGCCGGCGCCTTTGGTCGAGCCGACGCAGTTGACGGCCCAGCCGGTGATTTCCCCACCGCAGCTGAAGGTGTCGCTCAGCGGTTCTTCTTTGAGGTAGAAGGTAACCAGCGGCGAAGCCCCGATACCCGTCACTTCGTCATTGCTCTCGAGTTGGTAACCGGTGATCGGACCGTCGCAGGCAAACCGATACTTCACCTGGTGTTCTTCTTCGCCTGGGATTTCTGGCTGGCCGGCTTCGACGTGGCCTTGGCATTGGTAGTTGTTCGGGTTGTCTGTCCCGCTGAATTCTTCGGCGTGGCTTACGACTGCCGTGGCGAGGCTGAGCGCCATCACGCTCAGGATCGCCGCGAGCAGGCGCAGCGTTAGCCTTTGGGCGGGTGGGTTGATGTGCAACGCGGTCTCCGATCCTTTCGGTTATTGATTGCGAGACGGTTGGCCTCTCAGCCGCCCGCCTTAGCGGTCCCTCGCCCGGGCGCGGTCCTGGCAAGAGCGGTCCGGGCGAGGGTCGTGTTGGTGGCGCTGCGGTAGACCTCGGTGTTCAGTTCGCTGACACCTTGGTCGGCAGCATGGCCCAACAGGGGCACCCCAAAGAGCCGATCTAGGCTCTTCAGCAGGGAGTAAGTGTTGAAAGCTTCTTCGTTGCGCTTGCCGGCGTTGACGAACGGGGAGACGACGAGCGCGCCGACCTGCGAGGAGGTCGTGTCCGAGTCGAAGGAGATCAGGATCAGGCCGTGCTGCTTGTAGTCGGCGGTGGCCGTGATCTCCGGCACGACCTGCTTCAGGAAGGCGTCAGCGCCAGCCAGGCCGCTCTGCACGCCTTCGCCGCAGTTGGCCGCGGCGCCGTCATCGCAGGCGGCGGGCACGATCCAGCTGAGGTTGGGCGTATTCGCGGAGCTTGCGAGGTCGGCGCTCAGCTGGGTCAGGTCGACGTCGTCCTTGGTACACGCCTGACTTTCAATCAGCGAGTCGAAGAAGACAAAGGGGTTGCGGGCGAGCTGGTAGTCGTTGCCGGGACTGAGGCTCGACGACGCCGGTTCGGAGCCGCCGAGGACGGGGTGTCTGCACGTCGACCCGGCGGCTGCCGACTGTGAGCCCGACGCGGCGGGAGCCATGTCCTGGATATAGGCGCGCCAGGTCAGCGCCGCTTCGGCGGCCTGGTCGGCGAACGTGTGGGCGGCTGAGGGATAGAGACACCCGGAGCCCTCTGCGAGGCCTTTGGAGTCGAAGGTCGCCGGCGTGAGCGCCGTGTAGGTGGGGCAGCCCTTTTCGGTTTCGGGGTTTGGCCCCTGCCCTGAGAGCAGCGCAATGTCGTTGGCGGCCGGACTGGCAGCCACCAACGAGTAGTGGGCCAGCAGCGTGCCCCGCGGGATCAGTTGCTTCGTGAGGTAGGGGGCGCTCGACTGGCTGGCCAGCGCGGCGGCGAAGCTGTCGCCCGAGAGCGAGATCACCCACACGTGCTGGATCTGGGCCAGCAGCGAGGCGGGGACGGGAGCGACGGTGCCTTTGGAGCCCGAGCCCGAGCCCGCTTCGCTTTTGCCGGAGCCCCCTGAGGAGCCGCCTTCATTTGTTTCCGGGCTCGCTCCCGATGTTTCTTTGCCGCTGGAGGATTTGTCGATGGCGGCCGGCGAGGATTCTTTGCCGGACGTTTCTTCCTGGCCGCTGCCGCTTTCCGGTTCGGTGCTGGCGGTGCCGGACGGTTTGTTTGAGGGCGCGCCGCCTTTCTGGTCCCGCTGTGCTGCGAGCGCGGCAAGCAGCGAGGCGCTCAGCGGAGACCTCGCGCCGGCGGCTCTTCCGCCAGGCAGCGCGGCGCCAAGGCCGATGCTCGCCAGCAGCACGACGCTTGCGATCGCCGCGGTGCTCCGGCGCGATGGCAGCCGCGGCCCGGCCTGCGTCTGGTCCGAAGGCGGCGCGGCTTCCGAGTCGTGCGCGGACGCCGTGCCGCCGTCCTGTGCATGAGAGCGCGAGCGATGGAAGAAATCCCACATCGCTCATAAAATATCTAAAGTCGATCGATGTTGTGGGGAATCTGCTAATCTGCCCGCCTCCAGCAAGTCCAAACGCAAGTCAAACCAGACAACGGAGTCCTCTGCACATGAGTCGAATACGCCGTATAGCGGTCGCCTTTGCGGTGGTCGGTGTGCTTGGGGTCGCAACGCCAGCGGCCGCTCTTGCAACAAGCCTGATCACGATCAGCGGGTCGACAGCCTCCTATCCCCTCGTCTCGCTGCTCGCGAACAAGTACCGCAAGGTCGAGAAAAACAAAGTCAAGTTCAAAATCGCGCAGGGCGGTTCACAGGCGGGCATCAACGACGTCTCCTTCGGCCGCGTGAGCATCGCCGACGTCTCGCGCGACCCGAAGTCGACCGATCCGAAAGGCCTCGACTTCTACCCGATCGCCAAGTACGCGGTTTGCGTGGTGACCAACGATTCCAACCCGATCTCAAACCTGACCGCGGCGCAGGTGCTCGCGATCTTCACCGGCAAGACGCGCAACTGGTCCGAAGTGCCGGGGGCGAAAGCCAGCGGCACGATCGACCTGATCAGCCGCACCTCATCGGCAGGCGTGTTGAGCAGCTTCGAAACGCTGCTCAACGGCGGCAAGAAAGTCTCCACGCTGGCCGCTCAGAAGACCTCCGAGGGTCTGCTCAAGCAGGCGGTGCAAGCCGACCAGAACTCGATCGGCTTCCTGTCCAACTACAACGCCGACAGCGGCGGGGTCAACTCCGTCGCCTACAACGGCATCGGCTGCACAAGGGCCAACGCCGCCTCCGGCCAGTACGCGGGCATCGCGCATTTCTACGAGGTGACCAACGGAACAGCGAAAGGCGCTGCCGCCTCATTCATCTCCTGGATCGATAAAGCCAAAGCGGCTCAGTCGATCATCGCATCCGAGTGGGTGCCGCTGAACGAATGACCCAGTCCACCGCCACCCAGTTCCCGGGCGCGTGATCAAACGCGCCTTGCAGCCCTGGCCTGACAGCCGCGCCGAGCGAACGCTCGGCGCGGCCAGTCTGCTTGTGGGCGTCTGCGTGGTGGGGATGCTCGTGTTCGTCGCCGTGCAGGCCTGGCCGATGTTCCAGCATCAAGGGCTGTCCTGGCTCGGCTCCGGCGGCAACGTCGACTCGCAGCTCGGCAACCTGGAACACGCGGGCGCGCATCCATCCGCCTCTGGCTACTACCTGCGCGCCTGGCCGCTGATCTACGGCACGCTGCTGACCACAGGCATCGCGCTCGCGCTGGCGCTGCCCACGGCGCTGCTCTCATCGATATTCATCGTGGAGTTCGCGCCTGCCTTCCTGCGTCGAGTGATGATCCCGGTGATCCGGCTGCTGGCCTCCGTGCCCTCCGTGATCTACGGGTTGATCGGAATCCTCGTGCTCGTGCCCTTCGCGGGCAACGACCTGATCACGGCCTCGGAGAAGACCTCAGTCCAGAATGTCGTCGAGCTGACGGGCGCCGGACTCGGCGTGGCGGCGGTCGTGCTGGCGGTGATGATCACGCCGATCATGGTCGCGCTTATCACCGATGCGCTGAACACGGTGCCGCGAGCATGGCGCGAGGGAGCCGTGGCGCTGGGCCTCAACCCGTTGCGGGCGACGCTCGCAGTGAGTGTGCGCGCGATCAGGCCGGCGATCGTGGCCGCAGCGGTGCTCGCGACCGCGCGTGCTCTCGGCGAGGCCGTGATGCTCTACATGGTCGCCGGATCGGTTGGCTTTGCGCCGAAGCCGGTGGACGGGGTGACATTCTTCTTCGAGCCGCTGAAGACGCTCGCGTCCTCGATCGTCGAATCCGCCGAAGGCCTCGGCGCGCCGGCCCTGCACGCGGCGGCCTACGCGTTCGCGCTGCTGCTGCTCTTCTCTGCGTTCACGCTGTCCGTGGCCGGCTACCTGGTGAAGCTGCCGCTGCGCAAGTACGAGGTGCGCGCATGAGTGCGACTGCGGGCACTGGCCTGATCGCGGGTCGGCAGCCGCGGCGTCATGGCAAGCGCTCGTCGCTGCGCACGTGGCGCTGGGTTGACCGGCTCGTGTTCCTCGGCGCCTGGGCGGCGGGTCTTGGCCTGTGTCTGATCGCGGCCGGGATCGTCGTCTACCTGGCGGTCAGGGGCATCCAATACCTGAAGCCCTCGATGCTCGTGAGCCGCCCCCAGGCCGCCACCAGCCAGGCGGGCAGCGGCGGCTTCCTCGACCCGATCGAGGGCACCGCCCTGCTGACTGCGATCGGGGTCCTGCTCGCTTTGCCCCTGTCGATCGCAACGGCCGTCTGGATCGTGGAGTACGGGCGGCCTTCGTGGCTTGCGCGGGTCGTGGAATCGACGATCGAGATCGTCGCTGGAACCCCTGACATCCTGATTGCCGTCTTCGGCCTCGCGCTCTTCCAGTTGCACCTGATGGCTCCTTTCTCGGCCACCGGCGAAGGGGGCGGCGTGGTGGGTCGTTCCTTCATCGCTGCAGGGGCGATGATGTCGCTGATCGCGCTTCCGCCGATCTTCACTGCAACTCGCGACGGGCTGCAGGCTGTGCCCCGGCACATGCGCGAGGCGGCCTTTGCGCTGGGCAAGACTCGGATCGCGACGATCCGCAGGGTGCTGATCCCGCGCGTGCGCGCCAACATCGCCACCGGCGTCACGCTCGGCGTCAGCCGCATCATCGGAGATACCGCGATCGTGCTGCTGGTGCTGGGCGGGACGCTCCACATCGAAACTCAGAGCTCCACGCCCGTGCTCGGCCTGCTGCGCGGCACCGGCTCGACCCTGACCAGCTACGTATTCGACAACTCCCCGGCCGGCGAAGGAGAGGCGCCGCAGAAGGCTTACGCAGCCGCGTTCGTGCTGCTGATCCTGATTCTGCTGCTGAACGCGGTCGTCAACAGGATCGGCAAGGGGAACGCGCACACGATCACAGGAGCGTACGTATGAGCAGCGGCGGCTTTCCCATTGGAAGCGAGGACACCACGCGCATCGGCGCCGAGCACGTCGACCGCGAGGCTCGACGACTGCTCTCCGACGCCTCGGACTCCTCAGATGGGCGGCTCGGCTCGCCGGTGCCTCCGGTGCGCACGATCGTGCTCGACCGCGAGCCCGTCCCTGTACGTCCGGTCCCCGAGCGCGAGGCCGTGCGCAGGAGTCTGGCCGCCGCGGGCCCGCAGCGTTTGCAGGTGAGCGATCTGAGCGTCGCATACGGCGCCAAGCTGGCCGTGAAGTCCGTCTCGCTTTCGATCCACGAGGGCGAGGTGCTGGCTCTGATCGGGCCCTCCGGCTGCGGCAAGACCTCGCTGCTGCGGACGCTCAATCGCCTCACCGAGTTGACGCCGGGCTCAGCTCGCAGCGGTGAGATCCTGCTCGATGGGACAGACATCCATGAGATTGAGGACACGGTTCTGCGCTCGCGCGTGGCGATGGTTTTCCAGCAGCCGAATCCCTTCCCGATGTCGATCTTCGACAACGTCGCCTTCGCGCTGCGCGAACAGGCGCGCAAGCGGCCCCGCCGCAAAGAGCTCGAACCGCAGGTGCTGGACGCGCTGCGCCGTGCCGGCCTGCACGACGAGGTGGCAGAGGACCTGCACAAGCCGGCGCTGCGCCTCTCCGGCGGCCAGCAGCAGCGGCTGTGCATCGCCCGCGCGATCGCCTCACGGCCCGAGGTGCTGCTGATGGACGAGCCCTGCTCCGCCCTTGACCCGATCTCCACCGGCGTGATCGAGGAGCTGATCCACGAGCTGCGGCGCGATCTGGCGGTCGTGATCGTGACCCACAACCTCGCCCAGGCGCGACGGGTCGCCGACAAGGTCGCCTTCATGTACCTCGGCGACCTGATCGAGTACGGGACCGCCGAGGAGGTCTTCGAGGCGCCGCGGGCCACGCGCACGCGCGATTACGTGATGGGGACCTTCGGATGAGGCAGGCGCCTCAGAGCCCCCGTGTCAGCATCGCTGGTATGCCGCCCGCCGCGCGCACGCTGATGGCGCTGCTCGGCGGCGGCCTGCTGGCGGTGAGCGTGAGTGCTTGCGAGAGCACGCAGGAAGAAAGCGCCCGCATCGGCAGGCAGGCCAAAACGGTCGCCGCCGCGCAGAACCTTCACGTCGGGGCGATCGACAGGAGCGTGCGCGTTTCCGATGTCACGCTGTTGCAGGGCTCTGAAAAAGACGCGGTCGTCGTGCACCTGACCAACACCTCGGGCGCGGCCAAGGGAGGCGCGCCGCTGCTGCTCGAAGTCCACGACGCCGGCGGCAAGGTGCTCTACACCAACTCCACAGGCGGCCTGGAACCGGCGCTGCAACGCCTGCCCTCGCTGCCTGCGCACGCGACGCTGTGGTGGGTGGATGACCAGGTCACCTTCTCCGGCAAGCCGGCACGCGTCGGCGTGCGCGTCGGAAGCTCGGGCAAGGCGAGCGCTGACGCTGCCGGCACCGGCGCGATATCTCTCAGCGGCGTGCACGTCTCCCAGCAGGGTGCCCTGGAGGCAGCCAGTGGCGTCCTTGCCAACCGCTCCGCCAAGCCGCTCGGCAAGGTCGCTGTGTTCGCAGTTGGCTTGTCCGGCGGCCGCGTGCGGGCTGCCGGCCGCGCGATCGTCTCCTCGCTTGCCGCGCACGCAAGCGGCGTTCCCGTCCAGATTTTCCTCGTCGGCAACCCGGCCGGCACGAGCATCCAGGCGACCGCTGCTCCGGTTGCCTGAACAGGAGGCCAAGTTGAGCATCGTCCCGATCCAGCAGAACGACCCTGTGCAAGCAAGCTGCCCCAACTGCGGGGCAGCGGTCGCCCCCGATCAGCATTACTGCCTGAACTGCGGTCGGCCGTGCTCGCCGCTGCGACTGCCGTTCCTTGAGGTGTTGCAGAGCGGACCTCCGGGGCAGCAGGTGCAGGGATCGGGGTATGCCGGCAGCGGCTACCTGCCGCCGCTTCCGCAGAGCAGCCCCGGCGGCCCATTGCAGCGCTACACCGGGCTCTTCACGCTGATCGGCGTGCTGCTTCTGACTGCGGTGATCGGCCTGCTGATCGGACACTGGGCGTTCGGCTCAAGCAGCGGCACCGGCAACGGCCCCCAGGTGGTCAAGATCGAAGGTCTGGCAGGCACCGGCACGCAGAGTGGCGGCACCGCGGAAACGACCACCAGCGCCACCACCAGCGCCTCGAATGGCTCCGAAGCGAAGTCCTCCGAACACGAAACCAAACAGGAAGCAAAAGAAACCAAAGAAGCCAAACTCCCGCCGCCGAAAAAAGATTCCTCGGCGATCAAAGAATTGAGCAAAGAGACCGGCAAGAAGTACGAGGAAAAAATCAACGAACTCGCCAACAGCCCAGCCCCGATCGAAACCGGCGGCTGATCCTGTCAAGCTGCGGAATGTGAGTGCTCGAGGACCAGATGAGACAGAGGTTGCAAGTGCTGAACGGAAGCGGCGGCGCCCAGGGCGCTGATCTCGCCGGCTCCGCCGCGACGCGGGCGCAGATGCGCGAGCGCTACATAGAGCTGGCCAAGCGGGTCGCAGCGCTGACGGTCGACCTGGGCGGGCTGACCTACGAGATGGCGATCCGCGACCACTACCGTCTCGACGTGCTCTCGCGCCGCGCGGCGGAGCTGCAGCAGGCCGACGCCGAGCTCGGCGCGCTGGAACGGCTGCTCTCCGACGCTCAGGCCGGCATTGACGGCCAGTGCCGCTCCTGCGGGGCCGTCTACAGCCGCGGCGCCTCCTTCTGTTGGCACTGCGGCGCGGGGTTGCAGCACGAGGCGCGCCCGGAGCAGGTCACGCAGGTGCTGCCTCCGGTCACGGGCTCCTGAGGGCGCGGGAACGCGCTTGGGATATGCCGCCCAGCGCGGTAGACCGTGCGCTGGGGATGCGAAACGTGGGCATACTAAGAGGCGTGTCCCCCGCCGCGACGCTCATGGAGGCGCTTGAGCCTCTGCGCTCAGACCCGCTGCACTCCGCGGTGCTGCTCGACATAGACGGAACGCTGGCGCCGATCGTGCGCCATGCCGAGGATGCCCACGTGCCGGAGGCCACGCGGACGCTGCTGATCGAGATTGCCAAGCGCTACGGAGTCGTCGGATGCATCAGCGGGCGGCGCGCGAGCACCGCGCGCCAGATCGTGGCGATCGGCAGCATCGCCTATGTTGGCAACCACGGCGGCGAGCTGCTGGCCCCTGGCGCGACGAGCGCGATTGTGGCGCCCGAGCTCGCGCAGTGGACCGAGCGCGTGCAGCGATTCGCCAGGAGCGCGTACACGCAGGAGCGGATGCGGCTGCGGATCAGGATGGAGGATAAGGGCGCGATCATGGCGCTGCACTGGCGCGGGGTGCCTGACGAGGCTGCGGCTGCGGCTGCGGTCGCCGAGCTGGCGCGGACCGCCGAGCAGGAGGGCTTCGCAGTCCACTGGGGCCGCAAGGTCCTGGAGGTGCGCCCACCGGTCAGCTTTGACAAGAGCGTTGGCATCGAGCAGCTGCTGCGGCAAAGCGCGGAGGGCGGCGACGAGCCGCTGTCTGGGGCGGTGTACGTGGGCGACGACGTCACCGATCTGGACGCGTTTCGCGGCCTGCGCGAGCTGGCTGCGCGGACCGAGCTGAAGACAGCGGTCTGCGTCGCTGTGAGTTCGGAGGAGGCGCCGCCAGAGCTCGTCGAGCAGGCCGATCTGGTGGTGGACGGGCAGAGCGGCGTGCGGGGTCTGCTCGAGGCATTGATCTAAGCAGGGTGCGCTTCGTCGACTTCCTCAAGAGCACCGTCCTGCTGAGCGCCGGCGCGGCTTCAGCGCTGGCGGCGATAGCGGTCCTCTCCGCCGCGGTGAAGAGCAGGACCGACTTTGTTGGCTTGATGGTGGGCTGGTGGGCGATCTCGACTGCGATTGGGTTTTGGCTCGGTCGCCGCGCCGGGGTCAGCGCCTCGATCGGGGGCCTGCTCGCCGGCGCGAAGTCGAGCACGGCGCTGCCGCAGCAGCGGCCCGGCCTGACGCTGATCAACAGACTCTGGCCGCTGCTCGCTTTCGCGATCATCGCGGGCGGTCTTGGCTTCCTCGCCCCTCAGATCCCCGGCATAGGCGCGGGTTTCGCGCTGATCTGGACGCTGGCCTGGCGCCGCCAGCACGGCGCCGTGGCTGCGATCGAGGATCGTGACGGGGTGCGCTTCTACGTAAAGCACACCTCGCCGATCAGGCCGATGGAGCTGCTGCGCACGCCGGGTTTCAGGGCGGTGCGGGCGGAGTACCTCCCGGTCTGAGCGGCCTCCTACCGCGCCCGCTTGCGCAGCGCCTTCAGCTGCGGCCACTCAAGCGTATTGGCCACGTCGTGCTTTGTCAGCCAGGCGCGTCTTGCGGTCGCAACTCCCCAGCGCACGTTGGCGAGCGTCGCCACCCGGTGGGCGTCTGAGTCGATCACGAGCCGCACACCCATGGCGGCCGCTGCCCGCGCAGCTGTGTCCGGCAGGTCGCGCCGGTCGGGGTTGCCGTTGATCTCGAGCAGCGTGCCCGTGCGCGCGGCAGCCTCGAAGACCTCGTCAAGGTCGAGCGCATAGGGCTCACGGCGTTCGATCAGCCTGCCGGTGGGATGGCCGATCGCATCGACCAGGGGGTGCTCGATCGCTGACACCATCCGCTTGGTCATCTGCTCCCTGCCCATCCCGAAGGAGGTGTGGACGCTGGCCACCACCCAGTCCAACTGCTCCAGCAGATCGTCCTCGTAGTCCAGCGAGCCGTCGCCCAACACGTTGACCTCGCTGCCGGCCAGCAGCTCGATGCCGTCCAGTTGCGCATTGCACTCCCGCACGCGCTCGATCTGGCGGCGCAGCTCATCTGGAGAGACGTCGTTGCCGAAGCCATGCGAGGCGGAGTGGTCGGTGATCGCCAGGTAGCCGTAGCCGCGCTGGATCGCGGCGGCGGCCATCTCCTGGATGCTGGCCTGTCCGTCGGAGGCGGTGGTGTGGCAGTGCAGGTCGCCCCGAATGTCATGCTCTGTGACCAGTTCGGGGAGGCCCGGCCCGCCGTCAAGTGCCGCCGCTGCCAACTCGCCACGATCCTCGCGCAGCTCAGGTGGGATCCATGCAAGCCCAAGCGCCTCATAGACGGCCTGCTCGTCAGCGCAGCGAAGCGTGCGTCCGCTGCGTTCGTCCTCGACCCCGTACTCGCTGACGTGCAGGCCATTGCGCACGGCGGCTTCGCGCAGCGCAGCATTGTGCGCGCCGGAGCCCGTGAAGTGCTGGAGCAGGTTGCCGAGTTGGTCTGGGGCCGCGATGCGCAGGTCGATCGCGAGCCCGGCGTGCGAGTGGCCCCTGACGCCGGTAGGGCTGGAAGAGCTGACGACCTCGATCCGCTCCAGTCCTTCAACGGCGTCGCTGAGTTGCTGCGGCTGCGAGGTGACGGCGACCAGGTCGATGTCCTTGACGGCATCCACCGTGCGCCTGATCGAGCCGGCGATCTCCACCTGCGCGTCCGATGGCCCGAGCGCCACCAACTCCTCCGCGATCTCCTGGGCGATCTGCAGGGCGGCGGGCAGCGTCACGCGGCGCTTGGCCTGCACCGAAGTGTCGGCTGCCAGCGCCTCCAGGATCGTCTGCTCGAACTTCGGGCCAAGACCCTTGACGCCCCGGACGCGCTGATCAAGCGCCGCTTGCCGCAGTGCCTCCGGCGAGTCGACGCCGAGCTGGTCGTGGAGCAGTCGCGCCCGCTTGGCGCCGATTCCGGGCAGGCGCATGATCGCCAGCAGCCCGGGCGGAAAGCGCTCGCGCAGACGCGTCAGCGCCGGGATCGTCCCGGTTTGTTGCAACGCAACGATCTTTCCCTGGATCGTGGCGCCGACTCCCGGCAGCTCGGTCGCCTTGCCGGCCTGCGCGAGCGAGGCGACGGACACCGGAGATTCGCGCACTCTGCGTGCTGCGTTGCGGTACGCGAGCACCCGGTGCACGATCGCGCCGTCGAGCTCGTTGAGGTCCGCGAGCTCGTCGAGGGCGTCGGCGATGACCGAGTTCTGGAGTTCCGTGGCGGCCATCTGCTCTAGGGTACGTCGGCGATGAGCGGAGTGCCTTGGCTTGTGCTGCCCACCTACAACGAGGCAGAGAACCTGGAGAAGATGATCGCTGCCGCCGGCAGCGTGCTGGAGAGCGCCGCGAGCGAGAGCTTTGCGATCCTGGTCGCGGACGACAGCTCGCCCGATGGCACCGGACAGATCGCCGATCGGCTCGCCGCAGAGCACGAGTGGGTGCACGTGCTGCACCGCACAAAAAAGGAAGGTATCGGCCCGGCGTACATCGCCGGCTTCAAGTACGCGCTCGCCCATGGCGCCGACTACGTGATGGAGATGGACTGCGACTTCTCCCACGACCCGGCCGATCTGGCCCGCCTGCTGGCGGCGGTCGACCGCAGCGCCGGCGGCGAGGCCGACCTGGCGCTCGGCTCGCGCTACACGCCCGGCGGTGGGGTCACCGATTGGGGTCTGCTGCGCCGCTTCATCAGCTACGGCGGCTCAACCTACGCCCGCCTCATCCTGGGTCTGAAAATCAAGGACCTCACGGGCGGCTTCAAGTGCTTCAGACGCGAGGTGCTCGAGGCGATCGACCTCGACAGCGTGCGCGCCCAGGGCTACGCCTTTCAGGTTGAGCTGACCTACAGGGCGGTGCGCCGCGGGTTTGCGGTGAAGGAGGTTCCGATCATCTTCCGCGACCGCGAACACGGCGCCAGCAAGATGTCCTGGCGGATCACGGTGGAGGCGATGTGGCTGGTGCCGGGACTGCGCTTCTCTCGCCACCGCCGCTCCGCCTCCAACGAGACGGAGAGCAAGAGCGCGGCGTTGCGCTGAGAGATCGCGCCCGCGTGAGCGCGCTTGCGCTCACGTCACGGGGCCTGAAAGCCGATCCAGTGCGGGTGGACGCATCCGCCTACGCCTTCTACCACGGCGTCCGCCACACCCGCTCGGCGCTTTCCCGCTGGAGCCGGCATCCGCTGCCGGTGATCGGGCGCTGGGTCGCCGGCTCGGCGGTGGCGGCCACCGGCCTGCTGCTCGCGGTGCTTGCGGTCGCGGCGCTGTCAGGCGGCTACACGCAGATCATCACCCTGCAGCCACCGTTCGCTCTCGGCGACTGGGGCTCGGTCGGGGAGGTGCTGAAGAGCAATCTGCTCGTGCTGGCGTTGCACGCGCTGGCGTGCGTGGCCGGCTTCATCGCCGGCAGCGAGCTGCCGCTGCAAGCTTCCTCCCACAGCGGCCTCTCGCGCTGGATCCACGAGCACGGCGGGAAGATCGCGATCGGCTTCGTCGCCTGCGCGACGGCGTTCTCGCTCTCGATCCAGGCCTACGTGCTCGGGCACACGCTCGCCGGGGTCGCGCACTTCCTGCGCGTCTCGCCGGAGATGCTGCTGGTGGGGGTGTTGCCCCACGCCGTGCCCGAGCTGATCGCGCTGTTCCTGCCGCTTGCGGCATGGATCCTGGCCAGCCGCAGGGGTCAGTGGGACGAGCTGCTGGCCGCGACGCTCGTGACAGTCGCGATCGCGGTTCCGCTGCTTCTGGTCGCGGCCCTGATCGAGGTCTACGTCTCGCCGCACCTCTTCACGACGCTGACCGGCATCCATCCGCCGATCGTGCGGGAAGTGGGAGGCATGATCGTCCAGGACCGGGTGAAGTGAAGCGGCCTTGCCGCGCGCCTTGCTTCACTTTGTATAGTAAGTGGCAGGCAACGCGCACGACAGGAGACCCCCGATGGCAGGCAACCTCAACGAAGTCACAGACGTCAACTTCCAGGCAGAGGTGATCGAGTCCGACAAGCCCGTGCTGGTCGACTTCTGGGCGCCCTGGTGCGGCCCCTGCAGGGTGCTCGCCCCCGTGCTGGAGGAGATCGCCGGCGAGCGGCCCGAGCTGCGGATCGTGAAGCTCAACGTGGACGAGAACCAGCAGACGGCCGCGGCCTACCAGGTGCTCTCGATCCCGACGATGATCCTCTTCAAGAACGGCGCGCCGGTGAAGACCGTCGTTGGTGCCTATCCAAAGAAGCGCCTAGAGGCCGAGCTGGAGCCGGCCCTGGCGGCCTGAGCGCGCCTGCTGGCGGCCGAGGGCGTCCTCGGTCGCTCATGTGCCATCGCACACTTCGCTCCCTGCGTCCTTCTCAGCCGCCAGCAATCGCTGCTCAGGAGCGTGCGGTAACGACGGGGCGGTCCTAGAATTGGCCGCCCCGTGAGCAGCAGCCGCAAACATCCCCTGGTTCCCCCGCGCCCGGTCGACGCGCGCCGTGAGCTGCCCGACCTGGAGCTGGAGGTGATGCAGCGCTGGCGCGATCGTGAGGTGTTCAAGCGCTCGCTGCAGGCGCGCGAGGGGGCGCAGCCCTGGGTCTTCTATGAGGGGCCGCCGACGGCGAATGGAAGACCGGGCTCCCACCACGTCCTCTCGCGGGTCTTCAAGGACATCTATCCCCGCTACAAGACGATGCGGGGCTGCAGGGTCGACCGCAAGGGCGGCTGGGATTGCCATGGGCTGCCGGTCGAGATCGGCGTCGAAGAGCAGCTCGGGCTGAGGTCCAAGAAGGAGGTCGAGGAGTACGGCATCGAGGCGTTCAACGCCAAGTGCCGCGAATCGGTCTTCACCTACCTGCAGGAGTGGGATCGGCTGACGGAGCGGATCGGCTTCTGGATCGACCTGGACGACGCCTACAGGACCCTCGATGAGAGCTACATCGAGTCGGTGTGGTGGGCGCTTGCGCAGATCGACGCCAAGGGGCTGCTCTACGAGGGGCACAAGGTGGTGCCCTACTGCCCACGCTGCGGCACCGCCCTCTCCTCGCATGAGGTGGCGCTCGGCTACAAGGATGTGGTCGATCCAAGCGTCTACGTGAAGCTGCGGCTCACCGACAGTGATGAGAGCCTGCTGATCTGGACCACGACGCCCTGGACGCTGCCTGGAAACGTCGCGGTCGCGGTGGGCCCGGAGATCGACTACGCAAAGGTTGGCTTCGGCGATGAGACCTTCATCCTCGCCGCCGCGCTGGTCGAGAAGGTGCTCGGCGATCAGGCGGAGGTGATCGAGCGGCTGACTGGCGCCGACCTGATCGGGCAGACCTACGAAGGGCCGATATTCGACACCGGCCCGCGCGGCGGCCTGCCGGTCATCGCTGGGGATTTCGTGACCACCGAGGATGGCACGGGCCTTGTTCACATTGCGCCCGCCTTCGGGGAGGACGACTTCGACGCTGCCGGTGCCGCCGGGCTGATCGACGCGACCGATCCAAGCACGCTGTTCAATCCGGTCGCTCTGGACGGGACCTACACCGATCGCGTGGTCGGCTACGAGGGCCGCTTCGTCAAGGACCTGGCTCTGACCGACGAGCTGATCGCCGATCTGAAGGCCCGCGGGCTGCTCTTGCGGCGGACCGACTACGAGCACTCATATCCGCACTGCTGGCGCTGCGGCACACCGTTGATCTACTACGCCAAGGCCTCCTGGTACATCCGGACCACTGCGGTCAAAGAGGGGATGCTGGCAGGCAACGAGACGGTTTCATGGCATCCGTCCCACATCAAGCACGGCCGCTTCGGCGAGTGGCTGAAGGGCAACGTCGACTGGGCGCTTTCGCGTGAGCGTTACTGGGGCACGCCGCTGCCGGTGTGGCGCTGCGCCGCCGGGCATCTGAAGGTGATCGGCTCCTTCGCGGATCTTGCGCGTCTTTCGGGCAAGGCGCTGGATGATCATCACCGTCCATACGTGGACGAGATCGAGATTCCCTGCGAGTCCTGCGGCGAGCCGATGCGGCGCGTGCCGGAGGTGATCGACGTCTGGTTTGACTCGGGCGCGATGCCGTTTGCTCAGCACCATGCGCCCTTCGAGCGGGAGGACGTCTTCCAGGAGCACTTCCCGGCCGACTTCGTATGCGAGGCGTTGGACCAGACTCGCGGCTGGTTCTACTCGTTGCTTGCAGTCTCAACGCTGCTCTTCGAGCAGGCGCCTTATCGCAACGTCGTTTGCCTCGGCCTGATCCTCGACGCCGAAGGTCAGAAGATGAGCAAGAGCAAGGGCAACACGGTCGAGCCCTGGCGGGTGCTCGACGAGCACGGCGCCGATGCCTTCCGCTGGTACTTCTTCACCTCCAAGCAGCCGTGGGACGGCTACCGCTTCTCTCAGGAGGCGATCGGCGAGGGGGTGCGCCTGTTCCTCAAGCAGCTGTGGTCGACCTACTTCTTCTACGTCCTCTACGCGAATGCCAACGCTCCGCGGCTGGAAGCG
Organism: uncultured Actinomycetota bacterium; assembly: GCA_963805565.1. Taxonomy (GTDB): domain Bacteria; phylum Actinomycetota; class Thermoleophilia; order Solirubrobacterales; family Solirubrobacteraceae; genus Palsa-744. The sequence goes on from CAWDUK010000001.1 coordinate 1,477,887, forward strand.
GCGCCCCACGACCTCGACCTGGTCGCCGGGAACGGTCAGGGCGCCGGCTCCTTCGGCGGGGACCACGGCGCAGAGCTCGACCGCTGGGCGCTCTCACGCACGGCCGGCACCGCGGAGCTGGTCGCACAGAAGCTCGACGACTACGACGCCACCGCGGCCGGCAGGGCGATCGCGGAACTGCTCGACGATCTCTCCAACTGGTACGTGCGGCGCTCGCGGCGGCGCTTCTGGGATGGGGAGCCGGCGGCGTTTGCGACGCTGCGCCAGTGTCTGCTGATCGTCAGCAAGCTGCTTGCGCCCTTCTGTCCGTTCATCGCAGACGAGGTCTACGACAACCTCGATGGGAGGCTGCCGAGTGTCCACCTCTGTGACTTTCCCATTGGCGACGAGTTGCCCGCCCGCGACATCGAGCTGGAGGAGGCGATGGCCACGGCGCGCCAGACGGTAAGGCTCGGCCTCGGCGCCCGCGCGAAGGCGAAGGCGAAGGTGCGCCAGCCGCTGGCGGAGGCGGTGGTGGTCGCCGACGGCCGCGAGCGAGCGGCGATTGAACGACTCTCCGAGATCGTCAGAGAGGAGCTCAACGTGCGCCGCGTACGCTTCGTGGATGGCGCGGAGGAGCTCGGGCGCTACGAGGTGAAGGCCAACTACCGTCGCTTGGGTCCGATCTTCGGCAAAGAGATGCCGCTGGCGGCGGATGCGATCGCGGCGCTCGACCCGCAGCGCGTCGCAGGTGTGGTGCTCTCCGGCGAAAACGGAGGAGCGCTCGGCATCTCGGTTGCCGGCAGGGAGCACACGCTCAACGCGGAGGACGTGATCCTCACGATGTCTGCACCCGACGGCTACTCCGTCGAGCGCGAGGGCGCCCACGCGGTCGCGCTGGACCTTGTAATCGACGACGACTTGCGCCGCGAGGGCCAGGCCCGCGAGATCGTCCACGCCGTCCAGAACGCGCGCAAGAACGCGGGGCTCGAGGTGGAGGACAGGATCTCGCTCGCGCTCTCGGGCGATCGGCAGCTGCTCAGCGCCGCTGATGCTCACCGCGATTATCTGAAGGGGGAGACCCTGACGATCGAGCTGGACCTCGCCGGGGAGGCACAGGGAGACTCTGAGCCGTCGAGCAACGGAGGCGTAGGCGAAAGTCCCTACCGGGAGAGCGCAAGCATCGACGGGCTGGAGCTGTCCATTGCGCTCGCAAAGCTCGTCTGAGGACTCGCCTGCATCCGCTCCCTGATCGCCTGCACCGCCACAAGCGGCCTCTCACCCAGCCGCGTCACGGTGCTCGCGCCGGTGTCGGGCACCGCGCCCCTGAAGTCGTAGACGGCGATCTGGCCGCAGCTCTGGCGAGTGGCGTAGACGAGCCGGCTCACCGCGTGCAGGTCGCTGCTTGAACCTGCGAGCACGATCGCGGCCGGTCCAAGGGCACGCAGCGCGTTGCCGATCCGATCCTGACGCATGCAGACCGGGAGCGAGAGGGTGCGCAGGCCGGCCCGGCGCAGCAGCAGCTCCAATGCCTGCGCGTGGAGTGCGTCGAGCGACCCCGGCGTGCTCGCGTCGAAGATCATCACGCCCTCGTCCCTGACGGCGGGAGGGGCCAGGCGCTTGGCGGCCGCGAGCCAGCCGGTCGCGTAGCGCCAGGCGAAGCAGCGCTCGGGGGTGTCATCGCCGACCAGCTCCACGCCAGGGAGCAGCACGTCTCCCACCGTGCGCTCCAGCGAGCGCGTGAGCATGCTCTCCTCCAGCAGCCTGTCCACCTTGGCCTCGTTGAAGTCGTCGAATGCGAGCCGCAGGCGCTGAGCGCTGCATGGGCTCTCGCCGCGTTCGCGCACGATCGAGACGGCGGCGGCGATCTCACCCGTCTCGCTGAGCGCGTCTCTGAGCGCTTCGATCTCGCCCAGCTCGAAGATCCTGTGCCCTCCCTCGGTGCGACGCGGCAGGGGATGGCCGAAGCGCTGCTCCCAGCTGCGCAGGGTGTTGGCGCTGACGCCGATGATCGCGGCGGCCGCATTGGTGCGGACCTGGCTCATGGCACGCGTGCTCCGGCGCGCGAGATGCATCGAGGGCTCACTGCAGAGATGTTGAGGTTTGATGAGGGCCGTTGGCAAGCTCTGCAAGTGAGGCTGCATCTCGCAAGAATCCATGCATGCGGCTGCGCCTCTACCACCACTCCGACGGCGCTCGCATCGCCTACAGGGAGCTCGGCTCGGGCCCGCCGATCGCGCTGCTGCATTCCGCGATGCTCACCCATCAGGAGTGGGCCCCGGTCGTGGGCGCTCTCGCTGAGCGCTTCAGGGTCGTGCTGCCCGACCTGCCCCTGCATGGGGACTCCGAGGACAGGCCCTTCCACCCCTACACGCTGGACTGGTTCGCGGACGTCGTGGCGGGCTTTGCGACCGATGTGCTTGGCCCGCGTCCAATGATCGGCGGCCATGGCGCAGGTGCGGAGATCCTGCTGCACGCGCTGCAGCGAGGGAGACTCACGCCGAGCAAGCTCGTGCTGATGCCGAGCAGGATGCACCGTGCGCCGCAGCGGCGGCAGGCGCTGCGAGCGTGGCGGCTGGCGGCAAGCACCGGCGCGATCCCTGGGGTCGACCGGATGCTCACCCACGCCGTGAAGGCGGTGATGACGCCCCAGCGGGGAATGCGCCTCTCCGCGCGAGCGGACCCCGGGGTGAGCGCTCTGGTGCGACAGTCGTTCGCCGACGTGGGCGGCAATGCGAACCTCGCGCGGGCGTGGTCGAAGTGCGCGCGGCGCTGGCCGGACGGGCCCCAGGACCACCTGCTTGCGCTCTACCCAAAGCTCACGATGCCCGTGCTGCTGCTGTGGGCCGATCGCGACCGCATGCACCCGCTGGCGATCGCCGAAGAGGCGCTCGACCTGCTTCCAGATGCCCAGCTGCGGGTGCTTCAGACCACCGGATTCCTGATCGCCTACGACGACCCGGTAGGGGTGGCACGGGAGATATCGGCCTTCTGCGGCTGAGGTGCAGGGAAAGCAGCGAGTGGCGGTGAGGCGCCCTGCGCGATCCGCCGGATAACGTCCCAGGCGCGCAAACGCAACAAGGAGACTCGATGACAGAGACGCAGCTATGGGGCGGGGAGACCGCCAAGGCCGTTGAGAACTTTCCGATCTCGGGCGAGACGGTGCCGATCGCGGTCGTCCACTGGCTTGCGCGCATCAAGGGCGCGGCGGCCGCCGTCAACGCCGAGCTGGGCGGCCTGGACAAGCGCCGGGCGGGCAAGATCGAGAAAGCCGCCGCGGAGATCGCAGCCGGCAAGCACGACGGGCAGTTCCCGATCGACGTCTTCCAGACCGGGTCGGGAACCTCGACCAACATGAACGCCAACGAGGTGATCGCGACCCTCGCGGGCGAGGCCGTGCATCCCAACGATCACGTCAACATGGGCCAGTCCTCCAACGACGTGTTCCCCTCCGCCGTGCACCTGGCCGCGCTCGACCTGGCGTCCAACGAGTTGCTGCCGGCCTTGAAGACGCTGGAGCGCTCGCTCGCGCGCAAGGCCAAGAGCTTTCAGAACGTCGTCAAGTCGGGCCGCACGCATCTGATGGACGCGGTGCCCGTCACGCTGGGCCAGGAGTTCGCCGGCTACGCGGCGCAGATCGCGCTCGGCCAGGAGCGCGTCAGGGACGCGCTGGTGCACGTCGGCCAGATCCCGCTCGGCGGCACCGCGACCGGCACCGGTCTGAACACCCACCCGAAGTTCGCCGAGAAGGTGCGTGCACGGCTGAAGAAGGACTCGGGCCTGCGCCAGATCGCTGCGCCCGCCGACCGTTTCGAGGCGCAGGCCGCCAGGGATGCGCTGGTCGAGCTCTCCGGAGCGCTGAAGGTGATCGCCGTCTCGTTGACCAAGATTGCGAACGACATCGCGCTGATGGGCTCCGGTCCGCGCGCCGGCATCGGCGAGCTCTATCTGCCTGAGCTGCAGAAGGGCTCATCGATCATGCCCGGCAAGGTCAACCCCGTGCTGCCCGAGGTCGTGCTGCAGGTCTCCGCACAGGTGATCGGCAACGACACCGCGATCACGATCGGCGGCATGCAGGGCCAGTTCGAGCTCAACGTCCGTATCCCGCTGATCGCTCGCAACCTGATCCAGTCGATCCACCTGCTGAGCACCGCCTCGGCGGCGTTCGCAAGCAAGTGCATCGACGGGATCAAGGCCAACAAGGCCGGCACCGACGCCTCCGCGGCCGCGACGCTCGCGGTCGCCACCGCCCTGAACTCGGCGATCGGCTACGACAAGGCGACCGCGATCGTCAAAAGGGCCACCGAGTCCGGCCGTCCGCTGCGCGAGATCGCTCTGGAGGAAGGCGTGGACGCCAAGCTCTACGACGAGACGATCGACCTGCGCAAGATCGCGGCGGGGAACGCCGCGGGTTAGGGCTTCTTACTCCAGCGAGAGCTGAAGCTGATCGTGTGCGATCGCGAACGGGTCGGTCTCGTCGCGCGGCGCACGCGAGGCTCGTATCCGCTCCCGGAGCTCTCTGACGCCGGGGCTGCCCACGTAGTGGCGGCCCCGGCGCTCGCCGCGGGCGAGCAGCAGCCCTGATTGCACGAGCGCAGCCAGATCGCGGCTTGCGCTCAGCGCTGAGATCTCCTCGCCCATCGTCTGCTCCACGAGCGCTCGGTAGCCGGCGTTGCGAAGACGCAGGCCGAACGCGGCGTCATAGAGGGCGGCGGCGGACCGCTCGGGCAGCCCGTGGGCGAGCGCGAGATCGCCGCACGAGCTCCAAAGCGTCTCAGCCTCCTCGATGCGTCGCAGGTGGGTCTGTGCTTGGCGGTAATGGGCCGTGAGGCAATAGCGCACCCATGGGCGCGCATCTCGCGCGGGATGCCAAGCGCCAGCGCCCACCTCGGCGAGGATGTCGTAATAGGACTGCGTGTTGCGGCCGAGGTACTCCTCGATGCTCGAGAACACAGGGGAGACGATCTGCTCGCGTGCAAGCACAAGAGTCTGAAGGCAGCGGGCCATGCGCCCGTTGCCGTCGCGGAACGGGTGGATCATCACCAGGTTGAGATGTGCCATCGCGGCCTTCACGAGCACCGACGAGGAGTCTGCCCGCAGCTGGTCGAGCATTGCCGCGACCATGCCGGGCACGAGCTCGGCCTCGGGGCCTTCATAGACGATCTCGCCTGTCTGTTCGCGACGGACGAAGATCGCTCCGGGACGCCATCGGCCCGGGCTCTTTGCCAGATCGTGCTTGAGCATCATGAAATGGAGCGCCTTCAGCAGCCCTTCGTCGACGTCGATGGTGGGCTCCTTGGCCAGTTGGAGCACGTAGGTCATCGCGTCTCGGTAGCCCGCCAGCGCGTGCTGGGTCTCCTCGGTTGCGTCGAAGGAAGGCTCGCTGTCGACCGCGGCGATGACGTCGTCCAGGCTCGCGTCGTAGCCCTCGATGCTGTTCGACGCCTGCACGGCTCTGGCGAAGGCCATGCGGCGCAGGCCGCCATACCAGCGCTGGGGAGCGGCAACCAGGTGACGAAGCTCATCGCGGAGCTCGTCTATCAGCCTCATGACCGCCCTGTCGGTGGCGTCCAATGTCGGTGTAGCGAAGGTTTTCAGGCTCATGATAGATTGAAAATAGCATTCATGGCGTCGAACGGATGCCTTGTTTGGTTAGGCAAAATAGTCTATGATAGAAAGTATCTATCTTTCAATCATTCCCTCCAACAGCATCCTCGCCCCTGCCTTGGAGAGCGGCTCGTTGAGGTTGCCGCACTTCGGCGACTGCACGCAGGAAGGGCAGCCGCGGCTGCACTTGCAGCCGGCAATCAACCGATGAGCGTCCCCGCAGAGCTCCTCGAAGCGCGCAAACGCGGTGCGGGCGATGCCGACGCCGCCGGGGTGGCCGTCGTAGATGAAGATGACCGGGCCTCCCGTCTGGGGGTGCAGGTTGGTGGAGAGGCCGCCGATGTCCCAGCGGTCGCACATCGCGATCAGCGGCAGCACAGCGATCTGGGCGTGCTCGGTGGCGTGCAGGGCGCCCAGCAGCGCCTCCAAGGGGATCTCCGCCTCGCCGAGGCCGCCAAGCGCTGGGCTCGGCTCGAACCACAGCGCCTGGGTGGCGAACGTGGTTTCCGGGAGATCCAGTGCGACCAGGTCGATCTGGGCGTGGTCGCTGATCCGCTTGCGCTGGTAGGCGATGACCGTCTCGGTGACAGAGACCTGACCGAAGGAGACCATGACGCCAAGCGCGGTGCGGCGGTCCAGCAGCCGCTCGATGTTCGTGTCGGTCTCGGTCTTTGGCTGGGTGTACCAGTCGCCCTCGAAGGCGCGCACGAGCGCCCGGCGGCGCTCCAGATCGAGCTCCAGCACTTCGTAGGCGTTGCCCAGGTGCAGGTAGATCGCGCCCTGGTGGACGGTGCAGTGCGCCCGTGCCGCCTCGGCGGTGCCGAGCATCTCGCCCGAGTCCATCTCAACGATCGCGAAGCGCTCCGCGGAGGCGGAGCGCAGCGAGAGCTCGCCGGCCGGGTACGAGCCCGGGCGCCTTGGCACGTAGCTGACCGGCGCGATCGCGCCCGCCGCAGACCCCGACGCGGGCACCCGCATCTGCCTGGCGCGCAGCGCGCCGCTGCCCACCAGCATCTCCGCGTATGCCTCCCAGCGCGGGCCAAGGATCTCTGCATCGGTCGCCGACAGCGGGCCCTCGTGCGCCGCGCAGAGCAGGTGTGAGAGATGGATCTGCAGGTTCTCGTGGTCGAGGATCGCGGCCTCAACCGGACGCTCCAGGAAGTCCTCGGGGTGCCGGCAGAAGAACTGGTCGAGCGCGTCCTCGCCGGCTATGTAGACGGCAAGGCCATCTCCGCGGCGGCCGGCCCTGCCCCACATCTGCTTCAGCGAGGCGACGGTGCCGGGGAAGGTCACCACGATCGCGGCGTCGAGCTTGCCGATGTCGATGCCCAGCTCCAGTGCGTCGGTCGTGATCACGGCGCGCAGCTCTCCGCTGAGAAGGCGCGCCTCCAGATCGCGGCGCTGCTGAGCGGTGTAGCCGGCTCTGTAGGGCGCCACCAGCTCGGCGAGCTCGGGGTCGTGCGCCTGCAGGCGCTGCCTGGTCAGCCGTGTCAGCAGCTCCACGCCGCGCCTTGAGCGCACGAAGCAGATCGACCTGGCGCCCGCGATCACGAGCTTTCCGAGCAGCTCTGATCCCTCTGCCGCCGCGGGCAGCCTGCTGCCAAGCTGCTCGTCGATCAGCGGAGGGTTCCACATCGCGATCTGCCTGGCGGGCGTGGGCGAGCCATCCCGATCGATCAGCGTGAAGTCATCCAGGCCCGTCAGCCGTTGCGCAAGCTCCACGGGGTTGGCGATCGTGGCGGAGGTGAGCAGGAAGCGGGGAGTGGTGCCGTACGCGGCCGCGATCCGGCGCAGACGCCGCAGAACGTTGGCGACGTGGGAGCCGAAGACGCCCCGGTAGACGTGGGCCTCGTCGATCACCACGAAGGCGAGGTTGGCGAACAGCTCCCTCCACGCTTGATGGTTGGGCAGGATGCCCACGTGCAGCATGTCGGGGTTGGTGAGCACGACGTTGGCTTTGCGCCTGATCTCGCTGCGCGCCTCACGGGGCGTGTCGCCGTCGTAGATCGCCGGCCTTATGCGCTGCGGCAGCCCGAAGGCGTTCAGCGCCCTGGCCTGATCCTGGGCCAGCGCCTTGGTCGGGTAGAGGTAGAGCGCCCGCGCCCGCGCGTCCCGGCAGAGCACCTCGATCGTGGGCAGGTTGAAGCACATCGACTTGCCCGACGCGGTGCCGGTGGTGATGATCACCGGGTGCTCCCAGGCGGCCGCCAGCGCCTGTGCCTGGTGGGAGTAGAGCTGCTCGATGCCAAGGCGCGAGAGCGCGCCGCGCAGGTCCTGATGCAAGTAGTCGGGCGGTGGCGTGAAGCGCGGCTCGCCGCGGCCGTTGTGGGCCTCGCCCACAAGCCGTCCGTCCGCTCGGCCTTCGGCGAGGATCTCGCGCCAGCGGTCCTTGGGCGACGGCACCGGCGCGGTTGGCTGCTTCGTTGCCACGGATTGCGATAGTAGAGCCGGCAATGTCGATCCGCTGCCTCTACCTCGATCTCGACGGAACCCTGCTCGGACAGGGCGCATCGCTGCTGCACGATGGCGAGGGCTCGGTGAGCATCGACGGCGTCCGCGCGCTGCAGGCCTGCCTGCGCGCAGATGTGGAGATTGTCCTGATGTCAGGCCGCCGGCGCGCACAGGTGGCCGAGGATGCTCGCCTTTTCGGCCAGCGGTGTTTCATCTACGAGGCTGGCTCCTGCCTGGTATTCGACGGCGAGGAGCACTGGCTGACAGGCGAAATGGTGCCGGGGCGGCTGAACGTGTTTGAGCAGATCGGCCGCTCAGGGGCGCCTGAGCTGCTGCTCGAGCTCTACCCGGGACGGCTTGAGTACCACGAGCCGTGGCATTTGGAACGGGATGCCTCGCACCTGTTCAGGGGTCTGGTGGACTCGGCCGAGGTTGACGCCGCGCTCGCCCGGCACGGCCACGGTGCGCTGCGGCTCGTTGACAACGGCGTGGTCAGCCGCCGATCGCCCGCGTTGGCGGAGCTGCCACACGTGCGCGGCTACCACCTGGTGGCCGGAAGCGCCTCCAAGGCAGCGGCCGTGGCAGCCCATGCGCGCATGCGCGGCTACGGACGTGACCAGCTCTTCGCGGTCGGCGACTCCCGCGAGGATCTGGCGTGCGCCCAACATGTCGACGCCTTCTGGCTGGTGGCCAACGCGCTCGAGCGCGACCCGAGCATGCGCGAGGCGATCGCCGGGACGGACAACGTGAAGGTTGCGCAGGCGTCGCACGGCTCCGGCGTCTACGAGGCCGTTGTGAGCACGCTGATGGCCCGCTGAGTAGCGCTCAGCGATTGGAGAGGTAGCGCCACACCCGCCGCCAGAAGCCCGGCTGCGGCCGGCGCCAACGGGCCGGCGGCGGGACCGTCGCCCGCACCAGCGCGACCCACTCCTGCAGCGGCAGCTCCCCGGAGATCAGGCGTCCCAGCGCGCTGGTGACCGGCGAGGGCACCCCTGCGCGCTCGAGCGTCTGCGCAAGCAGCGGCACCGACTCCAGCGCCTCGACCGCCTGTCCGATCCGCTCCGGAATCTCTGCCGCCGGCACACCCTGCGCGAGCAACTCGCCGGCCCGCCGATTGCGGCTCTCACGTGCGAGCGCGGTGGCGACCAGATCGCCGGTGCCGGCGAGCCCGATCATCGACTCGGGCCGCGCGCCAAGGTGCTCGGCGTAGCGCCAGACCTCGGCAAAGATGTGCCCCGCCGCGGCGCCGGCCGCGTTTGGTCCCTGTGCTTCGGTGGCGCCGGTCGCAAGCGCGGCCGCGTTCTTTGCGGCTCCCGCGAGCTCGACGCCGATCGGGTCGTCTGAGACCTCGCAGACCACGCCGGCGCGCGTGAACACCTGCGCCAGCTCGCGCGCCAGGTCTTCGCTGCGGGAGGCCACGACCAGTCCCGCGCCGGAGCGGACCATCTCCTGCGCGTGCGCGGGACCGCCGATGCACGCGATCCTGTGTCCCTCCAGCGTGAGGGCGAGCACGGTGGTCGGGGCGTCGCCCCTGGGCGGCACGAGCCCCTTGGCGACGGAGACGACGGCGGTTCTCTTGCCGAGCCCAGAATGGTCGAGCGTCTGCAGCGCGCTGCCGATCTCCTTGGAGGGAACGGCCAGAAACACGTAGTCGGCCCTGGCGACTCCCGCCGACATCGGCTCGATGCGAAGCTGTGGCGGCAGCTCGACACCCGGCAGGTAGGTGACGTTTTCGCGCTTGGAGTCGAGCGCCTGCGCCTGCTCTTGCGTGCGCGCCTGCAACGTGGTGCGCAGCCCGCCGCGCGAGAGCAGCACCGCAAGCGCCGTTCCGAATGATCCGGCGCCGATCACGCTCGCGCGTGGCGCTCCGGGGGTCGGCAGCGAGCGCGCACGCGAGAGGGTAGGCTGAGGATCGGGCATTCGGTGCACGACCCTAGCGATCAACGATGCAAGAAGACCCGCCCACCGGGTCCAACTGTAGGCGCCTTCTCGTGGCGCAATTGGGCCGGTGATCAGCGCTGCGCTCCCGCAGCGATCGAGCGGCCACGGAGCATCGAGGAGATCTCCGCTGCACTGAGCCGCGCCGCCGCGTCAGGGATGAGGGCGAGAGTGGCCGGATCGGGGCACTCCTTCAGTGACATCGCGTGCACCGATGGGATGCAGCTGCAGCTCGATCGGCTCTGCGACGTGCTCGACGTTGACCGCGACTCCGGTCTCGTGCGGGTGCAGGGCGGGATCACGATCCGCGAGCTCAATCGGCGCTTGGCGCAGCACGGCCTGGCGTTGCAGAACCTCGGCGACATCGATGCGCAGACGATCTCGGGCGCGATCTCCACGGCTACCCACGGCACCGGGGCGCGGCTGCCGAACATCCCCGCGCAGTTGGAGGAGATCACGCTCGTGCTCGCCGACGGCGGTGTGCTGCGCTGCTCGGCCGCCAGCAACTCGGAGATCTTTCGCGCGGCGCGCGTCGGGCTCGGCGTGCTGGGCGTGATCGCGGAGGTCACGCTGCGCTGCGTGCCGGAGTTCTGTCTGCGTGGCGTCGACGGCTCAGCGCCGCTTGAGCCCACGCTGGAGCGCTTTGAGGAGCTCTCCCAGGCCAACGACCATTTCGAATTCTACGTCTTCCCCTACGCGCAGACCGCGCTCACCAGGACCAACAACCGCACAGATGAGCCGCCGCGGCCGCCGAGCGCACGCAGCGCCTATCTCAACGACGTGCTGCTGGTCAACGGCGCCTTCGGCCTCTTCTGCCGGATCGGCCGGGGCCTGCCCTCGCAGATCCCGCGCATCAACAGGCTTGTCACGAAGCTGGCGGGTGGTCGCGTGCGGGTGGACCGATCCGACCGCGTGTTCGCCACTCCGCGGCTTGTGAGGTTCACCGAGATGGAGTACGCGCTGCCGCGTGCCAACGTGCCCGAGGCTGTGCGGCGGGTGCTTGCGATGGTGCAGCGCGAGCGGCTGCCTGTGCCTTTCCCGATCGAGGTTCGCACGGTCGCCGCCGACGACGCTTTCCTCTCCACCGCAGCGGGGCGCGACAGCGGGTTTGTGGCGGTGCACATGTTCGAGGGGATGTCCTTCGAGACCTACTTCCGCGCAGTCGAGGCGATCATGGACGAGCTGGATGGCAGGCCGCACTGGGGCAAGCGCCACTTCCAGACTGCGCAGACTTTGCGCCCGCGCTACCCCGACTGGGATCGCTTTCAGGCTGTGCGCGCACGGCTTGACCCCCACGGCCTGTTCTCAAACGCGTGGACCGACCGCGTGCTTGGGCCAGTAGGAGCACCTTCCTCGGAGCAGGCGCCGTGAGCGTCGCCACCACCTCCGACGCGGCTGCGGCGGAGCAGCAACTGCAACGCCTGGAACGCGCCACTGCCGGCTTGCAACCGCCGTTTGCGGTGCTCGACCTCGACGCGCTGTGGGCCAACGCGCAGAGCATGGAACGGCTGGCTGGCGGGAAGCCGATCCGGCTTGCGAGCAAGTCCGTGCGCTGCCGGCCCCTGCAGGCGCAGGTCCTCGCGCGCGCTGGCTTCGCCGGAACGCTTGCCTACACCCTGCCGGAGGCACTGTGGCTGGCCGGCGAAGGTTTTCAGGACATCCTCGTCGCCTACCCCACCGCCGATGCGGGCGCCCTGAGCGAGCTTGCGCGGATCACCGCCGAGCGGCCCGAGGCGCGGGTCACGGTGATGGTCGACTGCGTCGAGCATGTCGCTGCGCTGCAAGCCGCGGGCGCAAGCGAGCAGACGCCGCTGCGCGTCTGCATCGACATCGACGCGGCCTGGTGGGCGCTGCGCGGCAGGCTCAAGATCGGCGCCAAGCGCTCTCCCATCCACACTGCCGCTCAGGCACGCGCACTTGCGCAGGAGATCGCCGCCAGGCCCGCCGTGAAGCTGGTTGGCCTGATGGCCTACGAGGCGCAGATCGCGGGCCTCGGCGACGAGCCACCCGGCAGACCGCTGCGGGCGCTGGCGATTCAGGCGCTGCAAGCGCGCTCCAGGCGGGAGCTCGCGCAGCGGCGCGCGGAAATCGTCGCCGCGGTGCGCGAGGTGGCTGCGCTGCAGTTCGTCAACGGTGGCGGCACGGGCAGCCTCTCGGCGACCGCCTCAGAGCCCGCGATCACCGAGCTCGGTGCGGGCTCGGGTCTCTATGGCCCGACACTCTTTGATGCCTACAGGGCCTTCCGGCCACGCCCGGCCGCGATGTTCGCACTGCCGGTCGTACGCAAGCCCGCCGCGGGGATCGCCACGGCGCTCGGCGGGGGCTATCTGGCCTCCGGGCCGGCGGACTCCGCGCGACTGCCGCGGCCGCATCTGCCGCGCGGGCTGCGGCTGGACGGGATGGAGGGCGCGGGCGAGGTGCAGACGCCGCTGCTCGGCTCGGCCGCCGCCGGCCTGCGCATCGGCGATCGTGTCTGGTTTCGGCACGCCAAGGCGGGTGAGCTCTGTGAGCGCTTCAACACGCTGCTCGCAATCGAGGCGGACAGCGTGGTCGACGAGCTGCCCACTTACAGAGGCGAGGGTCGCTGCTTCCTGTAGCGGCCCGGTTGTCCCTCAGATCACCTCTGCCAGACGCACGCCGGCCTGGGTCAACGACCGCGCCGATCGTGCCTGGATCACCAGCTGCAGGTCGAGGATGCGTGCGTCGAAGGCGCTCAGCTCGTTCTCGCGCGTGATCGCGTAGGCGGGCACGCCCGACTGGCGCGCCCGTGTCGCGATCTCGAACGGCAGGTTGCCGAGCAGAGTCTGCTCATCCAGCCGCGGCGCGATGATCACGACGGCTCGCGCGGCCTTCATCCGCGCGTCGAAGTCCGCACTCAACCCGCTGCCCAGCGGGTATGGATCCGGGCGCAGAAGCCCGACCTCGGTGAGCCCCTTGCCAATCGCCTCAGCGGCCGCGTGAGCGCTCAATCTGGGCCCGAGATCTTGGGCGGCGAGCAGCACGGTCAGGCTGATCCCGACCGGCAGTCGATCGCGCTGGGAGGCCGTTGTCTGCATCGGCCTGCATCATCCCAGGTCGATCGCTGTCACAAAATGTCTCCACGTTCGTTTAAGTCGATGAGATGACCCAGTTCTTCGACGCGCTCGAACGCCAGCTCGTAGCGCTGTCGATGCAAACGCCGCGCATGACCCCGCGTGTGCGGGCCAGGCGCAGAGTCGCGGTCGGCACCGTCACCGTGCTCTGTCTGACCGCGTGTGTGGCGGGCAGCTTGCTGCTTCCACATCTCGTCGACGATGCGGCGAGCGCGAAAAGCTCGCTGCTTGCCGCGATGCGAACCAGCGTGGCACCGATCTCACACTCACACTCGCTCGATGTCGCGCTGCCGGGCGGCGGGACCGCCGATCTGAGTCGGATCGCACCACCCGCGGCATCCTGCGGCCACAGCATGCCGGTGGCAGAGTCGAACGCGATCGGGGGTCGACACTTCATCGACGCGGACGGTGGGCGTCGTCAAGAACTTGTCTGTGTCAGCCAGGCCGCCGCCCGCAGGGAAAGCAACCGCGGCCGACCCAGGTGCCCGGGCGCGCTCAGCCTGCCGGCGCGCGGCGCGACCGATCGGTTCATCGACGAGGAAGCCCAGCAGAGGAGCGGTCCTCAGCGCAGCTCGGCCGAGCCCTGCGAGCGCGAAAAGCCGCTTTTGGGTGGCGGACAGCCATGAGAGAGGGTCTTTCGCTTCGCTGCGCGCTGCGTCGCGCACCCGCCGGCGCAAGTGACGAGTCGTTGCTGCGTCTGGCCGCCGCCGGGGACGGGGAGGCATTCGCCGAGCTCTACCGGCGGCGCCTGCCCATCGTTGTCGGTTTTCTACGCCGCCACACCGCGACGGCCGAGGTGGCGGCGGATCTTGCCGCGGAGACGTTCGTCGCGGCGCTCAGCTACCTACAGTCGGGCGGCGCGCTCCCCCCGAGCGCGATCGCCTGGCTGCTGACGATCGCGCGCAACAAGCTGATCGACAGTCTGCGTCGCGGCCGCGTGGAGGACGCGGCGAGGTCCAGGCTGCACCTGGAGCGGCTCGAGCTCACAGACGAGGATCTGGAGGCGGTTGAGCGGATGACCGCGCAGACGCAGGATCTGCCACGACTGCTCGACCTGCTGCCCGCCGAGCAGCTCTCGGCGATTAAGGCTCACGTGCTCGACGAGCGCGACTACGACGAGATTGCCGCTGAGCTGCAGATCTCCAAGGCTGTCGTGAGAAAGCGCGTCAGCCGCGGGTTGCAGCGCCTGCGGATGAGCTGGAGCTCGAACTCCGTTGCCCGCTGAGCGGCCGGGAGCCGCGCCTGCGCCGGCGGCCGCCTCGATCACCGAGTTGCGGCTGCTGGAGTGCTTTGTCGCGCTCGCGGAGGAACGGCATCTCGCTCGTGCGGCGCAGAGGCTGGGCATTGGCCAGTCGGCGCTCAGCCGCAGCGTCAGCCAGCTCGAGCGTCGGCTTGGCGTGGACCTGCTGGCCAGGGGCGCCACGCAGTTGCAGCTGACGCCGACCGGCGAGGCGATGCTCGCGCGCAGCGTCGAGTTGCTGAGCCGCCACGAGGCGGTCGTGCAGGAGATCCGCCGGCTCGGCAGGCAGCACCCAACCTCCGTGACTATCGCGGCGGACGACGGATTTGCCGGCCTGCTGCTCGCCACCGCGATACGCGAGTACCGTGAGCTTGCGCCCGATGCCGAGGTGCGCATTCGCAGCGCGCCCTATGGCGCGGGGGCGGCTGAGCTGCTGGCCGACGGCAGTGCCGACTTCGCGCTCGTGGGAGTGGCGCCCTTGGAGGATCCGGGCATGCGTTCGGTGATCGTCGGTCGCTGCCGGCGCTTCGTCGTGGCAGCGGTAGACCATCCTCTGGCCGACTGTGCCTTGCTCTCACTGCCTGAGCTGCGGGGAGAGCCCGAGCTGCGCGCCCGCGGAGCCTGTCCCGAGTGGACGATGCAGTGGTCGATCGCGAGCCTGACTGGGGAGTCCGTGGTCCGGGGTGGCGACTTCACGCTGCTCTCCGAGGCGTTCGACCTCGTGGCTGCCGGCCACGGCATCATCCTCGCTCCCGACGGCGCCCAGCGCCGCTTCGCCCGCGCAGACCTGTGCTGGATACCGCTCACCGGGCTGGAGCCCGTGGCGGTGCATCTTGCGTGGCGAGCCAGGAACGTCCCTCGCAGCCGCGCGGAGGCGTTTGCGACCGCGTTCGAGCGGGCCGCCGCCGGCCTTGATGCGGTTGCCGTCCAATAGCGGCCCGTCCTGAACCACTAGCATCAGCGACCATGGCGGGACAGGAAGCCACGGTCGCGGAGGAGGAGTACCTGCAGAGCCTCTTCTGGCTGTATGAGGCCGGTCTGTCGATGACTGGCGCAAATGTCGCTCGGGCGATGCAGCTCTCGGCCCCGACCGTCCACGAGATGATTGGCCGGCTGGAGCGCGACGGCTACATCACCCGGAGCGCGAACCGGATGATCTCCTTCACGCAGTCGGGCGCCGCTCACGCCGAGGCGATTGTGCGCCGCCACCGCCTGATCGAGCGCTTTCTGACCGACGTGCTCGGCATTCCCTGGGACGAGGTGCACGAGGAGGCCGAGCGACTGGAGCACGCGATGTCACCGGTGCTCGAAGAGCGGATGCTCGCGGCGATCGGCGACGCCAAGACGTGCCCGCATGGCCACCCGATCGTCGCCGGCGCGCGGATCGCGGGCGTGCCGCTCGCCGACGTTGAGGTGGGCGCGTCGGTCAGGATCCTGCGCTTTGAGAACGAGGCGGAGGATCTGCTGCGCTACCTCAAGGACTCAGGGATCGAGCCGGGCCTGGCGGGCAAGCTGATCGAGCGCGACGAGGAGCACGTCCTGATCGAGACCGCGGAGGGAGCCCGCTGCGAGCTGACCCCGAGCGTCGCCGAGACCGTCTCGGTGATCGCCGATCCATCGCCGGCGCCGCGCACTGCGCTGCCGGAGCAGCTTGTGCTTGGACAGCGCTACGGGAGATAAGGCGCCTCTGAGGTTCGAGAGGCAAGCGATGCAAGGACGCAGTGAGCGAAGTGTGCGAACAGCACATGAGCGAGCGAGGACGCAGCAGCGCGCCGCCTATCGAACCTCAGAGCGAGCGGTACGCCTCGGCGAGGCGCTCCACGCCCTCGTCGATCTGCTCGACGGTGACGCCGGAGTAGGCGAGCCGCAGCGTGTTCTCTCCGCCCTGCAGCAGGAAGTCGGTGCCCTTCACGAACGCGACGCCAAGGTTCGCCGCAGCGCTGAAGAGCGCATCCACGTCGGTGCCCCGCGGCAAGGTCACCCACATGAAGTAGCCGCCCTCCGGTGCGATGAACTGTGCCTCAGGCAGCTCCCTGCGCAGCGCCTCACCCAGCGCGCTGGCGCGCTGCGCCAGCGCCGCCTTCACAGTCTCGATCGAGCGCTCGACGGCGCCGGAGGCGCAGAACTCGTACACGATCGCCTGGGCGACCATGTTGGGGGAGATGTAGGTGTTGGTGGCCAGCCGGGCGATCGCGGCGATGTCCTGTGGCGGGCCGACGAGGTAGCCGACGCGGATGCCCGGGCAGACGGTCTTTGAGAACGAGGAGGCGTAGATCACGTGCTCGGGGTCGAGCGAGAGCATGGTCGGCAACGCCTGTCCGCTGAAGCGCAGCTCTACGTAGGGGTCATCCTCGAAGATCGTGAAGTCGTGCGTGGAGGCCAGTGCGACCAGCTCGCGGCGCTTGGCCTCGCAGAGCGTGTATCCGGCGGGGTTCTGGAAGTTGGGGATGATGTGTGCGAGCTTCGGCTTGACAGGCGCCGCGTCCTGCCCGCTCAGCAGTGCTGAGAGCGCGGCCGTGTCGATCCCGTCGTCCTGCAGCTCCACAGCATGGATGTTGGCGCCGCGCGTGCGCAGCGAGAGCAGCGTGCGGTCGTACGTCGGCCGCTCGACGATCACGTCGTCCTGCGGCTTGACGAGGTGCTCGAACAGGAAGGCGTCGGCCTGCATCGAGCCGTTGGTCACCAGCACACGCTCCGGCTCGACGCCGTGCTTGTCCGCGATCCAGGCGCGCAGGCGGGGATAGCCGACCGCCGTACCGTAAGCGGTGGCGCCGGCCGGATCGCTGTCGAAGGCGCGTGCGGCGGCCGCCTTCAGGCCCTCGACGTCAACGATGTCGAGAGAGGGGGCGCCGCGCGCAAATGAGATCGTGGTCAAGACGGCCATCGGCTGCAAGCTTATAAGGACGAGCCCGAAGGCCCAGGTCTACTCGACCGGGTCGCGGTCCTCGGAGACGCTGCGCAGGCGAATGATGCGCTCATAGTCGGCCAGCAGATCGCGCATCGTCTGCTCAAGGCGATCGCGAAAGCGGGCCAGCTCGACCAGATCGATCGAGTCCTCGAAGTGGCGCGGCGGCGCGGGCGCACTCGGGGCCTGGCTCTCGGCGTAGGTTTGCAGTGGGCCTGGAACTGAGGAGGCGCTCTCCAGGCGCTCGTCCACCAACCGCGCGCCCGAGCCCGTGAACGTGCCCATCGTGCCGCTCGCAGGCGCGGGCTCGTAGGCTGGTGCCTCCTGCGGCCGATGTTCGCGGCCGCCGGCGCCTAGCGCGCGCTCCAGATCCTGCAGCTTGCGCTCCAGCTCGGCAAGGGTCCTTGCGACCTCGCTGTCCACACGCCTTAGCGTACAGACGGGGAAGGCGAAGCGCCCAGCGTCTGCACTGCGATCTGCGCCACTTCGGTTGGGGTGCGCCCTACGCGCACGCCCTTGGCTTCGAGCGCCTGCGCCTTCGCGGCGGCGGTGCCGGCCGAGCCGGAGACGATCGCGCCGGCGTGACCCATCTGCTTGCCGGGCGGCGCGGTGAAGCCCGCGATGTAGGCCACGACCGGCTTGGTCACCGACTCTGCGATGTAGTCGGCCGCCTCCTCCTCGGCGGAGCCGCCGATCTCGCCGGAGAGCACGATCAGCTCGGTCTCATCGTCTGCCTGAAAGAGCTCCAGGATGTCCACAAAGGAGGAGCCGGGCACGGGATCGCCGCCGATGCCGACGATCGAGCTGCAGCCGAAGCCGGCCTGGGCGATCTCGTTGCCGATCTGGTAGGTGAGCGTGCCCGAGCGCGAGACAACGCCGACATTGCCGGCCGTGAAGAAGGAGGCGGGGATGATGCCCACGCTCGCCTTGCCGGGCGAGAGGATGCCCGGGCAGTTCGGCCCCACTAGGCGGACCGGTTTCCCGCCCGCCCCGTCGCGCTTGAGGGTGTTATAGACCTGAAGCTCGTCGTGCGCAGGGATGCCCTCGGTGATCGCGATGATCAGCTGCACGCCCGCGGCGGCTGCCTCCAGGATCGAGTCGGCAGCGAACCGCGGCGGGACGAAGATCATCGCCGTGTTGGGCTGGGTCTCGCGCACCGCGTCTGCCCAGCTGTCAAATACGGGGATGCCCTCCACGTCCTGTCCGCCCTTGCCGGGCGTGACCCCGCCGACGACGTTGGTGCCGTAACGACGGTTGTTAAGTGCATGAAAGGAGCCCTCGCGGCCGGTGATGCCTGCGACCGCCAGCCGTGTGTTCGTGTCGACCAGTACGGCCATCAGGCGCCCGCTCCTTCGCTTTGCCGTGCAAGCTCCACGACCTTCTCGGCGGCCTCGTTCATCGTCTTGGCCGCATGGACGTTCGGCAGTTTCGCCTCCTCCAGCAGCGCCCTGCCCTGCACGTCGTTGGTCCCGTCGAGCCGCACCACGAACGGGACCGCAGGCTTGATCTCTCCGAAGGCGGCGATCAGGCCCTTGGCGACCTCGTCGCAGCGGGTGATCCCGCCGAAGATGTTGAAGAGCACAGCCTTCACGGAGTCGTTGGCGAGGATCAGCTCAACAGCCTGCTTGACCTTCTCGGCGTCAGAGCCGCCGCCGGCGTCAAGGAAGTTGGCCGGCTGCCCGCCCGCCTGGGCGACGACGTCGAGCGTCGACATCACTAGCCCTGCGCCATTGCCGAGAATCCCGATGTTGCCGTCGAGCTTTACGTACTGGACGCCCTGCTCTTTGGCCCGGCGCTCGATCGGATCTTCGTTCTCGGTGTCCGAGAGATCCTGGTTCTCAGGGTGGCGGTAGAGCGCGTTGCCGTCGAGTGAGACCTTCGCGTCGAGCGCCTTGACCTCGCGATCTGGCGTGACGATCAGCGGGTTGATCTCAGCGAGCGTCGCATCCTCCTTATCCCAAACCTCATAGAGGGCTAGGAGCGCGTCGGCGACGCCCTCGCGCACGTCCTCATCAGCGCCGCCCTGGGTGGCGATCTGCAGTGCCTCCTCGCGGGAGAGGCCCTTCAGCGAGTCGACGTGGTGGCGAACGAGCTTCTCGGGGCTCTCCTCCGCGATCTGCTCGATCTCCACGCCGCCCTCCGTGCTGAAGATCACCAGCGGCTGCTTGGCGGAGCGGTCAAGCAGCACCGAGGCGTAGTACTCGGTGGCGATGTCGGAGGCGTGCTCGATCCAGAGCTTATGGACGATGTGGCCGCGGATGTCCAGGCCGAGAATTTTGCTTGCGTGCTCGCGCGCCTCATCGGCGTTGTTTGCGAGCTTGACGCCGCCGGCCTTGCCGCGACCGCCGATCAGCACCTGCGCCTTCACGACGACCGGATAGCCGATCTGCTCAGCAGCCGAGACCGCTTCCTCCACGGTGGTGACCGGCCTGCCGTCGGAGACCGCCAGCCCGTGGCGGGCGAACAGCTGCTTGCCCTGATACTCAAGTAGGTCCATGTGGCGCGGAACTCTAGCCCATGGGCTGTGGCGGCGTGACGGGCTCAAGCCAAGCGAGCCTGGCGGAGGCAGCCGTCGCCGTAGGAAGGCATAATGCCCCGGTCCATGCCCATTCCGAAGAATCTCACCTGGGTCACCTTCGACGTCTACGGCACCCTGATCGACTGGGAGACAGGGATCTACGACGCGTTCGAGCGCGAGGCGCAGCGCGACGGCTTCCAGCTGCCCGATCGCGCGGAGGTGATCGCGATGTTCCACGAGGTCTCGCGCGAGATCGAGGCCGGCTCCTACGAGCTCTACGCCGAGGTCCTGCGCCGCACCGCGCTGGAGATGGCAAGCCGCATGGAGTGGGACCTCGAACCCTCGCGCTCGGGCTTCCTGCCCGACTCGATCCCGCGCTGGCTGCCGTTCAAGGAAACCGCTCCCCAGCTGCAGAAGATCGCCAAGAAGCATCAGCTCGGGCTGATCGCCAACGTCGACGACAAGCTGCTCGGCCTCACCCGCCGGCACATCCAGACCGACTTCGATCTCGTCGTCACCGCCCAGCAGGTGCGCGCCTACAAGCCAGAACCGGCTCACTTCACGGAGTTCGCGCGCCGCATCGGCGGCAAGAAGGGCTGGGTGCACGTCACCGCCAGCCACCACCACGACGTGGTCCCGTGCCTCAAGCAGCGGGTGCCGGTGGTCTTCATCAATCGCTCAAAGCAGCCGCTCGAGAGCTCGCAGAAGAAGCCGACCGCGGAAGCGAGCAGCCTCCGCGAGGCGGTCAAGCTGATCGAAGAGGCGTAAATCGGCGCCTCGGGCGCCGGATCGCCGCGGCGGGCTACTCGGCCGCCGCAGAAGAGATAGTGACGATCGGGGCGCCCGCCGCTATCGGCGCGCCCTCGGTGATCGGCAGCTCGACGATCACGCCCGACTTGTGAGCGGTGATCTCGTTCTCCATCTTCATCGCCTCGATGATGCAGAGCAGCTGGCCCTCCTGCACGGTGTCGCCCTTGCTGACGAGCACCTTCCACATGTTGCCCTGCAGTGGTGAAGCAAGCGTGTCGGGCCCACCCGCGCTGGAGGAGCCGCGCTGCGCGCGCCTGGGCTTGCCGCGGCCGGCGGCCGCAGGGGCGCTGCCGTTGGTGCCGAGCGCGGGGCCTGAGAGCTGCGGGGCAGGTGGGCCGATCACGCGCACGTCGAAGCGCTGGCCGGAGACCTCGACCGTGTAGGAGTGCTCGACCTTGGTCTCCTGCTCGTCCTCTTGTGTCGGACCCACCCGCTCCGCCGGCTCGAACGCGAGCTGCTTTAGCCACTTGCGGTCCTCCACGAGGTCCCTGCAGGTCTCGCCGCGTGCCCACTGTTCGGTGCCGAGCAGCGCCTTGTGGAAGGGTATGAGGGTCTTCAGCTCCTCGATCTCGTATTCCTCCAGCGCCCTGAGCATGCGCTTGGTGGCCTGCTCGCGGTCGGCGTCCCAGACGATCAGCTTGGCGACCATCGGGTCGTACATGGGCGAGACTTCGCCGTACTCGCCCACGCCCGAGTCGACGCGCACGCCGGGGCCCGAGGGCTCGCGGTAGCGACCGATCTTCCCCGGCGCGGGAGCGAAGTTCTTGGAGGCGTCCTCGGCGTTGATGCGGCACTCGATCGCGTGGCCGCGGAGCACAACCTGCTCCTGGGAGACCGACAGCGCCTCACCTGCCGCCGCGCGTATCCCTTCCTTGACAATGTCTATCCCCGTCGTCATCTCGGTCACGCAATGCTCGACCTGGACGCGCGTGTTCATCTCAAGGAAGAAGTACTCGCCGTCCTGCAGCAGGCCCTCGATCGTGCCGGCGCCGACGTAGTCGACCGCCCTGGCCGCCTCTACGCCGATGCTGCCGATGTGCGCGCGCAGCGCCTCGTCGACGATCGGCGCCGGGGACTCCTCGATCAGCTTCTGGTGGCGGCGCTGGATCGAACAGTCTCGCTCGCCGAGGTGGATCACGTTGCCATGTCTGTCGGCGAGCACCTGGACCTCGACGTGGCGAGGGTCGGGCAGGTAGCGCTCGATGTAGACGGTGCCGTCGGAGAAGAACTTCTCGCCTTCACGGCTCGCACCCTCGAAGGCGCCCTCGAGCTCGTCCTGCGAGAGCGCGACCCGGAAGCCCTTGCCGCCGCCGCCGCCCGCGGCCTTGACCGCTACGGGGAAGCCGATGTCGGCCTTGATGATCTTCAGCGCGTCCTTGGGATTTGCGACCGGCTGCGTGGTGCCCGGCACGATCGGCACGCCGGCTGCCTTCATCAGGTCGCGCGCCTTGGTCTTGGATCCCATCGCGTCGATCGCGGAGGCGGGGGGGCCGATGAAGACGATCCCGGCGTCCTCGCAGGCCTTTGCGAAGGCCGCGTTCTCGGCCAGGAACCCGTAGCCGGGGTGGATCGCCTCTGCGCCGGAGCGCTTGGCGGTGTCGAGGATCTTGGCGACGTCGAGGTAGTTCTCAGAGGCTGGGCCCTCGCCTAGGTTGTAGGACTCCTGCGCGCGCTTTGCGTGCAGCGCCTCGCGGTCGAGCTCGGAGTAGACGGCGACGGAGGCGATGCCCATCTCCTCCAGCGCCCTGATGATGCGGATCGCGATCTCGCCGCGGTTGGCTACCAATACCTTCGAGAACATGCGGCGGGAAGCTTAGCCTGCGGCGCGTATCAGGCGTCGGGCGCGCAGATCATTCCTGCGCCCACAGTGCCGTTGCTGGCCTCATCGATCAGGATGAAGCTGCCGGTGCGACGGTTGCGGAGGTATGGGTCGACGAGCAGCGGCACGCTGGTTCGCAGGCGGACCCTGCCGATGTCGTTGAGCACCAGCTGTTGGGGCGCCGGCCCCCGTTGCAGAGTGTGGACGTCAACCATGTCAACGATCGAGTCCACGACCGCCGATGCAGAGCGCGTCGTGTGCTTGAGCTGGTAGCGGCTGCCGGGGGCGAGCGGCCGATCGGTCATCCAGCAGATGTCCGCCTCGAGCTCGCGCACGGGCTCGGGCGCCTCGTCGGGACGGCAGATCATCTCCCCGCGGGAGATGTCGATCTCGTCCTGAAGGCGCAGCGTCACCGACATCGGCGCAAGCGCCGCCTCCAGCTCGCCATCGTAGGTGTCGATCGCTGCGATCTTCGTACGCTGGCCGCCGGGCAGCACGACGATCTCCTCGCCCACCCGCAACGCCCCTGAGGCGAGCTGTCCCGCATAGCCGCGGTAGTCCTGCGCGCCGTCGACTCTCTGGGGCCGGATCACCCACTGGACCGGGAAGCGGGCTGGGGTCTGGAAGGGATGGTCGTAGGCCACCTCGACGGTATCGAGCAGCTGCAGCAGCGTGGGGCCCTCGTACCAGGAGAGGTTTTCGGAGCGATCGACGACGTTATCGCCGATCAGCGCGGAGATTGGGATGTAGATCAGCTCGGCTCGCGCGCCGAGCTTGCCTGCGAACTGCGAGAACTCCGCGACGATCTCATCGAAGCGCTCCTGGGAGTAGTCCACGAGGTCCATCTTGTTGACAGCAACCACGAGGTGGGGAATGCCGAGCAGCGCGCTGATGAACGCGTGGCGCTTGGACTGCTCCAGCACGCCGCGGCGCGCATCCAGCAGGATCACGGCGAGGTCGGCTGTCGAGGCGCCGGTGACCATGTTGCGCGTGTATTGCTGATGGCCCGGGCAGTCGGCGATGATGAAGCGCCGGCCGGGCGAGCCTTGGCGGCCGACGGTGGAGAAGTAGCGGTAGGCGACGTCGATCGTAATGCCCTGCTCGCGCTCGGCGCGCAGGCCGTCAGTGATCAGCGCCAGGTCCAGCGCGCCCTCGCCGCCGCGGCGGATGCTCGCCTCCGCAACGTGTTCGAGCTGGTCATCGAAGACCTGCTTGGTGTCATAGAGCAGCCGGCCGATCAGCGTGCTCTTGCCGTCGTCGACTGAGCCGGCGGTGGTGAAGCGCAGAAGGTCGAGGGTCATCAGAGCGACCTTGTCGCGGTCAAGGGCACATGGATGCGCCCTTCTGTCTCAAAGGAGGTGGCTGGATGCCGCATCAGAAGTAACCAGCCTTCTTGCGGTCCTCCATAGCGGCCTCCGACACCCGATCGTCGGCACGCGTCTCACCTCGCTCGGTGATCCTGGTCGAGGCGATCTCCGCCACCACTTCTGCCAGCGTTCCAGCACGCGAGCGCACGCCGCCGGTGCAGCTCATGTCGCCTACGGTCCGGTAGCGAACCGTCTCGGAGAAGATCTGCTCGCCGTCGATCAGCTCGGTGCCCTCGCGGTAGGCGTAGAGCATGCCGTCGCGCTCGAAGACCTCGCGCTCGTGGGCGAAGTAGATCGAGGGGACCTCCAACTGCTCCCGGTCTATGTACTCCCACACATCGAGCTCTGTCCAGTTGGAGATTGGGAAGACCCGCACGTGCTCGCCCTTGTGGATGCGGCCGTTGTAGAGGTTCCAGAGCTCGGGGCGCTGGTTCTTGGGGTCCCACTGGCCGAAGTCGTCGCGGAAGGACATCACGCGCTCCTTGGCCCGCGCTCGCTCCTCGTCGCGGCGGGCGCCGCCGAAGGCCGCGTCGAAGCCGTGCTGCGCGATCGCGTCTAGCAGCGTGACGGTCTGCAGGCGGTTGCGGGAGGCGCGTGGGCCGGTCTCCTCGATTGCGCGGCCCTGGTCGATCGAGTCCTGGACGGAGACGACGATCAAACGCTCGCCGAGCTCGGCCACGCGGCGGTCGCGGAACTCGATCACCTCGGGGAAGTTGTGCTCGGTGTCGACGTGCATCAGCGGGAACGGGAAGCGCCCGGGCCGAAACGCCTTCTCGGCCAGCCGCAGCATCACGATCGAGTCCTTGCCTCCGCTGAAGAGCATCACCGGGCGCTCGAACTCGGCGGCGACCTCGCGCATCACGTGGATCGCCTCGGACTCCAGCGCCTGCAGGTGGGTCAGCTCTGGTCGTGCTGTGATGCTCATCGCTCCTCGGCCCTCAGTCGAGTGCTCCCCGCCGTCAGCGCAGCGCCTGCGATCGCGGGTGCCGCCGGCTTGGCGGCGCTCACCACCGGCCTGCGGTCGGTGGACCGGACACGGTAGAGCAGAGAGCCGAGCAGTCCAACTGCAACCGGCACGCCGATGATCACGCCCGCTGGAAGCTTCAGGCCCGCCTTGCTTGCCATCGCCAGCGCCGATCCGAGCAGCACGACGCCAAGCGTCACGCGCAACGCCTGGGCAGGGACACGGTCTACAAACTGCGATCCCAGCCATACGCCTGGGATTGAGCCGATCAGCAGGTTGCCGACCAGGCCGAAGTTCACGTTGGCCCCGGCTGCGTAGCCGACCGCGGCGAACCAAAGAAGGACGGCGCCGAGGAACACGCTCGTGCCCGCGACGCGCTGGGGCGTAAGCCGATAGATCACGAGCATCGCAACCCCGATCAGCGCGCCGGTGCCGACAGAGGTCAGCCCGAGGATCCCGCCAAGCACGAAGCCGAGCGCCACCGCGGCGACCTTCTGAGGGGTGGTGGTGAACTCGAAGCTCTCGCGCTCGCGACTGTGCAGATGCGTGAGCACGAGGCCCCGCACGAGCACGACGACGGCAACGATCAGCAGCGCCCCGGCGACGCAGGCCAGCAGAGCGCTCTCGAAGCTCTTGCCGTCTGCGACCTTGAGATGGTCGACGAGGATCGCTCCGAGCAAGGTGCCCGGAACGCCGCCGTAGCCCAGCCAGAGCGCGACTTTGAGATCGGCGTTGCCCCTGCGGAAGTGGTTGACCCCGCCGAAGGTCTTGGTGACCGCGCTGTAGGCGATGTCGGTGCCGATCGCGGTCACGGGAGAGACGCCCAGCACGATGATCATCAGCGGCGTCATCAGCGAGCCACCACCGATTCCGGTCAGCCCGATCAGCACGCCCACGGCGAGCCCGAACGCCACGACCTCAGGTTTGACGCCAAGCACCAAATCACCCTAACACAGCGTTAATATGCCCCGACCGAGGGCAAATGCTGGTGGTGGAGGAGCATGATGTTCACCGTGAGCCCTCGCCCGCGGTGACCGCCGAGAGCGCTGTGGGGTCGACGTGAAGGCCGCACTCGGTCTTCTCTGTGCCGGCCCAGCGGCCGTCGCGACCGCTGCCAGGACGCGTGCACGGGGCGCAGCCGATCGAGTCGAATCCTTGGTCGTGCAGCGGGTTGTAGGGCAGCTCCCGCTCGTGGATCGCGCGCCAGATGTCCTTGTCGCTCCAGTGCGCGAGCGGGTTGTACTTGATCAGGCCGCGAGCGGGATCTTCTTCGATCGGCATCGCCGTGGCCCGCGTGGGGCTTTGCTCGCGCCTGATGCCGGTGATCCATGCCTCCGCCCCGTCCAGAGCACGCGCAAGCGCGGCGATCTTGGCCGCCGAGCAGCAGTGCTCGGGGCCTGTCCAGGGTCCACCCGGCCCGCTTGCGTCCTGCACCTCCACCGCGACGCCGAAGCGCTCCTCGAAGCGCTTCCATGTCTCCAGGGTCTCCGGGAACAGGACGCCGGTGTCGATCGTGACGATGCGCACCGGCGTTACGCCCTCGCCGATGGCAAGCAGCTCGTCGATCAGCACCGACTCCTCCTTTTGGAAGGAGCAGAGCAGCACGGTGCGCTCACCGTGGCGCTCCACGGCGGTCCGCAGCGTGTCGCTGAGGACCGCTTGCGGATCGGTGCTGGTTTCGCTCAGACTGCGCACTCGCCCTCGCCTCGGATCACCTGGAATGGAACGTCCCTGTTCCAGTCAATGAACTGGCTCATCGTCTCCAGACCGAACTCGACTGGCATCGAGAGCTCCTTCACGAGCCCTTCCAGCTCGCCGGTGCCGGTGCGCTGCACGAAGGCGCCCCAGGTCTCGCCCTCCTGGCGGTTGCTCTCGTAGTGGCGTACCCAGCGCTCGATCGCCTCGGGCACGCGCTTGGCCGGCAGGCGCAGCTTCAGGCGCTGGCCGAAGGCAATCTTCTCGCCTTCAAAGACGCCACCGACGTGCGGGATGTAGGCGGGGATCGTGTGCTC
Source organism: uncultured Actinomycetota bacterium (assembly GCA_963805565.1). Taxonomy (GTDB): domain Bacteria; phylum Actinomycetota; class Thermoleophilia; order Solirubrobacterales; family Solirubrobacteraceae; genus Palsa-744. The sequence goes on from CAWDUK010000001.1 coordinate 1,504,589, forward strand.
GCCGACCTTGATCGAGGCTCCGTAGAAGCCGATTGAGCCGAGGTGATGCTGGCCGCAGCCGTTCGGGCAGCCGCTCATCTTGATGTGGATCTTGCGCGTCAGCGGGTCGGTGAGCTGCATCGATTCGATCCGCTCCTGGATCGCCTTGTTGAGGCCCATCGAGCTCGTGATCCCGAGCTTGCAGGAGTCGGTGCCGGGGCAGGAGACCACGTCGTCGATTTCGCGGCTGCCCGCGGCTCCCAGATCGAGCTGCTTCAGCGCGCGCCAGATGTCATAGACGCTCTCCGGACGCACCCAGCGCAGCACCAGGTTCTGCTGCACGGTCGTGCGTGCATAGGGACCGGAGTGCTCGCGCATGATCGCCGCCAGGCCGCGGAACTGCTCGGGGGTCAGATCGCCGCGGGTGATCTTGATCTCGACGGTGACGAAGCCGTCCTGGCGCTGCGGGGCGACGTTGGCCGCCTGGAAGCGCTCGAACTCGGATAGGTCGCCATTGGGCGTGCCGTAGCTCTCGCGCGGGCCGGGCGCGTCGTCCTGCTCGTCGTACTCGAAGATCAGCTCCTCGATCGAGAAGTCGCGTTCTGCGACCCAGTCGCCCTTCAGCTCCTCCTCGACCTGGGTGCGCAGCTCATCGATGCCGTACTTGTCGACGAAGACCTTGATCCGGGCGCGCGCGCGGTTGACGCGCAGCCAGTCCTGGCGGTCGAAGATCCGAAAGACGGCTTCGGCGACCTTCAGGTATTCGCCGTTGTCGACCTCCAGGAACTCGTAGAGCACCGGCGCCACCCGCGGCATGATCGAAGTGCCGCCGCCGACCAGCATCTGCACGCCACGCACCTGTTGGGGGTGGGCGGGATCGTCAGACACCTTGACGCGCGCCCGATAGGCGATGTCGTGGATTTCGCTGATCGCTCGGCCCGCCTCGCTGGCGTCGAAGGAGGTCTTGATCTTGCGCGGCATCCCCTGGGTGATCGGGTTGCGCACGAAGTAGCGGACGTAGGCGGCCGCGTAGGGGGTGAGGTCGTAGAGCTCGTCGCTGGCCACGCCCGCCCACGGGTCGGCGGTCACGTTGCGGACCGTGTTGCCGCAGCCCTCGCGGCTGGAGAGCCCGGCCTCGCCGAGCTCGCGGATCGCCTTCTCGGCTTCGATCAGCGGGATGTGGTGGATCTGGACGTTCTGGCGAGTCGTGACGTGGCCCTTGCGCAGCGGCGCGTACTTCTCCACCACGTCGGCGAACTTGTCCAGCTGCTCAGGGGTGATGCCGCCGAAGGGGAGCTTGCAGCGGATCATCTGCACGTCGGGCTGGCGCTGCCCGTAGACGCCCTGCCTGAGGCGGAACTTGATGAACTCGTCTTCCTCGGTTCCGCCCGCGAGGAACTTGGTCGCCTCTGTCTTGAAGTCGTCGTACTCCCTTTGCAGGATCGGAATCACGTGCCCAGGGACGTGCTGGAGGATCTCCGGATCCTCGAGCGTTCCCTTTTGCGTTGGCAGTGAAACTGGCTCCATGTGGCGAACCTCCTGGTCGCAGCCGGCTGCTTTGACCTGGTCGAGATGAGGGGTTTGGAGTCCGTCCCGGCTGACCCGAACCGAGACCCTGGAAATCCTAGCGACTTTTAGGCATTTATCCAGGAGTCGGGAACAACGGTGTGCGGCTCGCGGCTGACGCCTTCCAGCAGCGCCGCTTGGCGCCACCGATCGGGACTGCCCTGAGGCGCTGGCGCGGATGGCGCCGTGTCTGCAATGAAGCGCTGCAGAGCCCCGACGACAGCCGCGGCCTGCGCCGACGTGGCGGAGTCGCTGCCGCCCAGCAGCTCTATCCGGTGCGTTTCCGTCTCCATTGGCCCACAGTGTGACGGATAGACTGCCGTCCGTGGACGCGGAGCCCGCCCGCCCGCTGCAGAGCTTCCTCGCAGCCGCTCCGCTTCCGCAGCGGCTGGGTCTGCGAGTCCTGCTCGCCATCGGGCGGCGGCCGCGGGGGGCCGCGTTTCTGACTGCCGTGCCTGCGCTCTCGCAGGTAGTGCGGTCGCTGCTGGCGATGGAGCGCTACGACGAGCCGGAACTCTCGGCGGCGCTCGGCTTCGACGCGCAGCAGGTCGTGGCGCGCGGTCGTGCGCTGCGGCGCGCGGAGGGGCGCCCGTGAGGCGCACGATGGAGTGCGATGTGTGCGTGATCGGCGCCGGCGCGGGCGGCGCCGTCGTGGCGGCCGAGCTTGCGGAGGGCGGCGCGAGCGTCGTGCTGCTCGAGCAGGGCCCTCACCACGACGCCGACAGCTTCACCGCGCGGCCGCCGCAGATGCTCGCAAGCCTCTACAGGGATGCCGGCCAGACGATCACGCTCGGCAACCCGCCGATCCTGCTGCCGCTCGGCAGCGGGCTGGGCGGCACCACGCTCGTCAACTCGGGCACCTGCTTTCGGACTCCGCCGGCCGTGCTGGATGCTTGGCGGCAGCAGTTTGGCCTGCAGGTCGACGAGCAGGAGCTGGATCGCTGCTTCACGCGCGTGGAAGAGGCGATCTCGGTGGCCGAGGTCACGCCCGAGCTGGCCGGCGGCAATGCGGCCGTCGCACGGCGCGGAGCGCAGCGGCTGGGCTGGTCCCACGGCTATCTGCGCCGCAACGCCAAGGGCTGCGTCGGCTCGGGCGTCTGCGCCTTCGGCTGCCCCACGTCGGCAAAGCAGCACACCGGGATCACGTACGTGCCGCGCGCCAAGGCCGCCGGCGCGCAGGTGCTGACAGGCGCATGCGTGCAGCGGATCGCCACGCGGGGCGGGCGCTTCTCCCACGTGGAGGCCCAGCTGGCAGACGGCGTCGCGCTGGCGGTGCAGGCCGACCACGCCGTGATCGCCGCAGGCACGATTCACACCCCCGGCCTGCTGACCGCCAGCGGGCTCGGGCTTGCCTCCGGGCAGCTTGGACGCAATCTCTCGATTCATCCCGCAACTGCAGGCTTCGCATTGATGGACGAGCGTGTCGACATGGGGCGGGGGGTGCCGCAGAGCTTCTACGTCGACGAGTTCGCCGCGCAGGGCATCATCTTCGAGGGGGTCGCCGGCCCCCCGAGCTATGCCGCGATGTCGCTGCCGCTGAGCGGCGCAAAGCATGCGCAGGCGATGGCGCGCTACCCCTACCTTGCCCAGTTCGGCCTGATGGTCAGCGACTCCTCGCGCGGCAGCGTGCACGCGCCGGCCGCCGCTGCGCGGCTGCTGCCCGGGGCCGCCGGCCGCCTGGTCTCGCGGCTGGGTCGGGCGCCGGTCATCCGCTACGACCTCGACGACGCCGATCTCGCCCGCTTTCGGTCGGGTTTGCAGCGGCTGCAGGAACTCTTCCATGCGGCCGGCGCGCGCGAGGTCTACCTGCCGCTGCCCGAGGGCGTGGCGCCGGCGAGCGCGCGGCGCGGTGACCTACGGCTGATGGCCTTTCATCCGCTTGGAACCGCGAGAGCGCATTCCCGCGCCGGGGAGGGCGTGGTCGACTCCAACCTCGCGCTGCACGGCGTGAAGGGCGTGCACGTAGCCGATGGGTCGGTGGTGCCGAGCTCGCTCGGCGTCAACCCACAGTTGACGATCATGGCGCTTGCCAGCAGGCTTGCCTTCCATCTGCTGGGAGCGCCGGTGCCTGGGTCCAGGGCCGAGCCCGAGCACGTGGATATCCCCTGTCCATCCTGAAAACCGAGGAGACCGAATGTCATTCCTGATAGACCCGCCCTGGCTGTACGCGACCGGACGCGCCTACGGCCGGCTGATGCCCGAGCAGGAGAAGGTGGCAAAGGCGGTGGAGACCGCGACGATCGGGGCCTTCCTTGCGACCAGCATCTCGCTCTATCTGGACCTTCCCTGGACGAGGCCGATTTGGCGCGCGTGCAGAGCCGCATCGGGGCGCGACTGGATGCTCAACTCGGGGGTGCTGAGGATCGACTGGCGCAAAGCGGGCGCAAGGACGCATCTGATCTCGGCTGCGATCTTCACGACCTATCCGCTATGGCTGCGCCTGGGAGTCAGGCGCGGGCGCAGCCGGGCCGAGGTCTGACCTTAGAGCGGGATGTTGCCGTGCTTGCGCCTGGGCCCCGGTTCGCGCTTGCCGTGCAGCGTGTGCAGGGCGCCGATCAGGCGCGGCCGGGTCTCGTGCGGGACGATCACGTCGTCGATGTAGCCCCGCTCGGCGGCGGTGTAGGGGTTGGCGAAGCGCGCCTTGTAGTCATCCATCAGCTTCTGGCGGCGCTCGTCGGGCGTGGGGCTGGCGGCGATGTCGCGGCGGTAGATGATGTTCACGGCGCCCTCGGGGCCCATCACCGCGACCTCGGCAGTCGGCCATGCGAAGTTGAAGTCGGCCAGCAGGTGCTTTGAGGCCATCACGTCGTAGGCGCCGCCGTAGGCCTTGCGCGTGATCACGGTGATCTTCGGCACCGTCGCCTCGGCGTAGGCGTAGAGCAGCTTGGCGCCATGGCGGATGATCCCGCCCCACTCCTGGGCGGTGCCGGGCAAAAAGCCGGGCACGTCGCAGAAGGTCAGGATCGGAATGTTGAAGGCGTCGCAGGTGCGTACGAAGCGAGCCGCCTTCGCCGACGCGGCGATATCGAGCACGCCCGCAAGCTGGTTTGGCTGGTTGCCGACGATCCCGATCGAGTACCCGTCCAGACGCGAGAAGCCGCAGATGATGTTCTTGGCGTGGTGCTCGTGGACCTCGAAGAACTCGCCGTCGTCGACGATCAGCTTGACGACGTCGCGCATGTCATACGGCTTGTTCGGGTTGTCCGGGACGACGTGGTCGAGCTCCTCGTCCATCCTGTTCGGGTCGTCGCCGCTGCTCATCCGCGGAGCGATCTGCAGATTGTTGGAGGGCAGGAAGCTCAGCAGGTAGCGGCAGTCCTCCAGGCAGGCGTCCTCGTCCTCGGAGGCGAACTGCGCCACACCCGACTTGGTGTTGTGCGACATCGCGCCGCCGAGCTCCTCGAAGCCGACTTCCTCGCCGGTCACGGTCTTGATCACGTCAGGGCCCGTGATGAACATGTGCGAGGTCTCCTTCACCATGAAGATGAAGTCCGTGATCGCAGGGGAGTAGACGGCGCCGCCGGCGCAGGGGCCCATCACGAGGCTGATCTGTGGGATTACGCCTGAGCTGCGCACGTTGCGCACGAACACGTCACCGTAGGCGCCCAGCGAGACCACGCCCTCCTGGATGCGCGCGCCGCCGGAGTCGTTGATGCCGATCACGGGGCAGCCGATCTTGGCGGCCAGATCCATGATCTTGCACATCTTCTCGCCCATCACCTCGCCCAGGGAGCCGCCGAAGACGGTGAAGTCCTGGCTGAAGACGCAGACGGTGCGCCCGTCGATCGTGCCGGTGCCGGTCACCACCGCGTCGCCCCAGGGCCGGTTCTTCTGCATGTCAAAGTCGTAGGTGCGGTGGCGCACGAAGGTGTCGAGCTCCTGGAAGGAGCCCTCGTCAAGCAGCTTCTCCACCCGCTCCCTGGCGGTGTACTTGCCGCGCGCGTGCTGCTTCTCCTCGGCCTCAGGCGCTGAGTGCAGCGCAGCGGCGCGCAGCTCCTTCAGCTGCTCGAGCTTCTCCTCGTAGGTCTCAGGGGCCTTCTGGCGCATGGGCGCAGGATGTTATCCGCGCTCGCGCCGGCAAGGCGTCGGGGCTCTCAGGCGCGCGAAAAGGGCCGGTGGTGCGCGGCGCCGAGGCGGTCGAGCACGGTTCTCAGCATCTCGGTCGTCTGTGCCGCCAGCGCCTCCTCGGCGGCCAGGAGCTCTGCGGCCAGATCGACGGGCTCGACGTCCTGCTCCGCCTGCTCGTCGGGCTGCTCTGTTTCATCGGCGGCAGCGGTGACCTGGTCCTCGATGGCCACTGCGGCGACTGTGGTGGCCTGCGGCTGTGCAGGGGCTTCATCCGCGTCGCTCTGCGAGGCTCCGGCATCCTCCGTGGTAGACGTAAGAGCGTCGGCGGCCTTGGCCTTGCGGCGGAAAAGCCGCGCGAAGAAGCCGGGCCGTGGCATCTGCTGCTCCTCAGGTGCGCCGCCCGGCGCCGCCGCGTCGGGTGCGGCCGCCTCGTAGACGGCTGTCTCGGCCACGCCTGTCTCGGCCACGCCTGTGGCCTGTGGCTCCGATGCCTGGGCATCCTCTGGAGCTTCCGCCTCTGCATCAAGAATGACCGCCTCCGCTGCGCAGTCGGCAGCCTCCGGCTCTACCTCGGCGCCGCTGTCGCAGCCGTCAGGCAACTCCTGGGTGACGCTCAACGTCACCTTCGTACCCCAGCCTGACGGCTTCAGCTCGACCTTGCCCTTTGCAGCCTCCGCCTCCCATTCGACGGTCTGCTCGGGCTCGATCTTCGTGATCTTGACTTCTCCCAGCTCGCCCAGGTGGCGCGCCAGCGCCGTTGGGTCGCTTACCTCCGCCCACAGCTCGGGCGGAGACTTGACGAGTGTGCGCTGCACCTCGGAGGAGATCATCGCCACGAGGTTCGAGCGAGCCGGTTGGACTCCTTCTGTTCGGCAGGGCCCGTGCATGATCGCGCCCAGATGAGCATTTAAGTATATGACAAGATAGTATTTGCTAATATACTTTGTGATGAAAGGGTATTCTCAATTCGTTGGCCGTAGGCACGAGCTGTCTGCTCTCGGGGACGATCTGGAGGGCGTGCGCGCGAGCGGGGATGGCTGCTTCGCATGGATCTACGGCCGTCGCCGCGTAGGCAAGTCCCGACTCATCGAGGCGTTCGTCGAGCGCAGTGGCGTTGCCTGCCTCTTCTTCCAGGCACCTCGCAGACCTCATCCAGACCCGCTCGATCGATTCGTGCGGGCGATCGAAGGCTCGACGCTCCCAGCAGCCGACATCGTCCGCGGCGGCGCGCGCGCCGAAACGTGGACCGCGGCGCTCGAGCTCGCATCTCGCGAGCTCACTCCGGATCGACCCGGGGTGATCGTGATCGACGAGCTGCCCTACCTGATCGAGCTCGATCCTGGCGTTGCGTCCGACATCCAGGAGGCCTGGGATCGCCATCTCAGCCGCAGTGCGGTGATGCTGGTCTGCGTCGGCAGCGACATACGGATGATGCGTGCGCTGATGCAGCATCCCGCGGAGCTTTTTGGCAGGCCCACGCATGAGATGAAGATCGCGCCGTTCACCCCAAGGGACATCGGAGCTCTCGCGCGGCTGGGCGCGCCGGACGCATTCGATCGCTTCCTGATCGTCGGCGGGTTTCCTCAGCTTGCGCGTTCGTGGCCGCCTGAGATGTCTCGGCGTGCCTATCTGGAGCGCACGCTCTGCGATCCCGCCAGCCCGCTCGTCGTGGACGGGCTTCGGATTCTGGAGGCAGAGCTGCCACGGGAGCTGCAAGCCAGAGACGTGCTCGAAGCGATCGGTCACGGCGAGCGGACATTCACCAACATCTCGGCGGACAGCGGGGTGGGCAACAACTCCAGCCTCAACAACGCGCTGAAGACCTTGCATCGCAAGAGCGTGATCGACGTCGAAGTGCCGATCCCCACGCGTTCTCGCCCGAGCAGGCGCTACGTGGTGGCCGATCCATATCTGCGCTTCTGGCTGCGGTTCATCGGTCCCAGCCTGGACGAGATAGATCGCGGCCGCTCCGACCTGGTCCATGCACGCATCGAACGTGACTGGAGCACATTCCGCGGCATGGCGATCGAGCCGATCGTCAGGCGCTCCATCGAGCGCCTGCTGCCAGATCGCCGATTCGGGCAGGCACGCCACGTCGGCGGGTACTGGACCAGATCGGGCTCCGTCGAGGTGGACCTCGTAGGGGCTTGCGATCCGCGGGCGCCGGATATCGCGTTCGTCGGCTCCATCAAGTGGCGAGAGAGTCGGCCCTTCAGCCGCAAGGACGCACAGGAGCTGGTCGCGCACCGCTACGAGGTGCCGGGCGCAGAGGATGCGCTGCTCATCGGCGTCTCTCGCAGCGGCTTCGACGCCGAACTCGGTCTGGACATCAGCCTGTCGGCGGACGAGCTCCTGCTCGCCTGGCCCGAGCCTTAAGCGGAGGCCGCGGCGCTGGGGCTGCCGATCATCCCCCGCTCGTGCAGGAGCTCCGCGATCTGCACCGCGTTCGTGGCCGCGCCCTTGCGCAGGTTGTCGGCGACGATCCACATGTCGATTGCGCCCGGGTGTCCCGCGTCCTGGCGGATGCGCCCGACGAACACCTCATCGGAGCCGTCGGCGTCGATCGCGAGCGGGTAGAGCGCGGCGCCGGGGTCGTCGAGCACCGTGACGCCGGGGGCGCCGGCCAACAGCTCACGCGCCTGCAGCGCAGAGAGCGGCTGCCGCGTTTGCACGTTGACCGCCTCGGAGTGGGAGTTGATCACCGGCACCCGCACGCAGGTCGCGCTGACCGCGATATTCGGGTCGCTGAGGATCTTGCGGGTCTCGTTGATCAGCTTGCGCTCCTCGTCGGTGTGGTCGTCTCCCTGCGCGAAGGAGCCGGCGTGCGGCAGCGCGTTGAAGGCGATCTGGTGCGCGTAGGCGACGGCTGCCGGCGGCTCCTGGTCATGCAGCAGCGCATGCGACTGGGCAACCAGCTCCTCCACCGCCGCTCGCCCGGTGCCCGAGACCGCCTGGTAGGTGGAGATCACCAGCCGCTCGATGCCGGCGGCCTCGTGGATCGGCTTCAGCGCGAGCATCATCTGCATCGTGGAGCAGTTTGGGTTGGCGATGATCCCGCGATGGCCGCTGAGCGCGTCCGGGTTGACCTCGGCGACGACCAGCGGAACGTCGTCGTTCATCCGCCAGCGCGAGGAGTTGTCGATCACGATCGCGCCTGCGGCCGCGAACCGAGGCGCCCATTCGCCGGAGGTTGAGCCGCCGGCGGAGAAGATCGCAATATCGAAGCCCTGGATGGACTCCTCGGTCAGCCCCTGGACCATCAGCCCGTCCTCCAGCTGCCGCCCGACCGAGCGTTCCGAGGCGAATGGCACGACCTCGCGCGCGGGGAAACTCCGCTCCTTGAGCAGGCGCAGCATCAGCGTGCCCACCTGGCCGGTGGCGCCGACGACCGCGACTCTGTAGCCCTCGCTGCTCATGGCGCCAGCGTATCGCGCCGGCACGGCGCGGCTCAACCGTCCTACGGCTTGACGGCCATGATGAAGATGCTCACGAGCACGAGCAGGCTGAGCAGGCTGCCGACGATCCCCAGGCGCCGCGTCAGGCGCCGGTACTCCTCGCTGGGCTCGCCGCCCGCGGCCAGGTCACGTTCGATCGTCTCCTGGGCGCGCTTTGAGGTCGGAATCATGACCGCGCCGACGAGCGCTCCGATCACGACGATCGCGCCGATGCCCCACTGCACGAAGAACTCTTTGAAGTCTTTGCCTTCAGCTGCCAGGTAGAGACCGGCGCCGAGCACGACCAGCAGAGCTCCGTTGATCAGCGCCCGGTCGATCGTCCGCTCGATCCGGTGCATGACGGGCAGGCTGCGGGGGTCCTGCTTGGCGGCGATCGCGAACATGATCGGGTAGGCGAAGGTCACGCCGAAGGCGATCACGACGCCCATGATGTGGATCGCGAGGACGACGTTGTAGGCGGTGATCGCCATCGCGCGGGATCGTATTGGGCGCCGGAGACGCCGTGCTCAGAAGGTCGGCGCGTACTTGCCGAAGACGTCCTGCATCGCGCCGCAGACCTCACCCAGGGAGCAGCGGTCGCCCAGCGCCTGCTTGATGAACGGGACGAGGTTCTGCGTGCCGGCCGCCGCGTCGCGCAGCTCCTGCAGACGGGTCGCCACCAGCGCCTGGTCCCGGCCCGCCTTGAACGCCTTCAGCCGCTCCAGCTGTTCGCGCTCGGACTCGGGATCGACGCGCAGCAGGTCGGGGACCTCGAGCTCCTCCTCCTCGAAGGCGTTGACGCCGACCACGATGTCCTGACCCGTTCGATAGCGCTCCTGGTAGCCCCACGCAGACTCGTCGATCTCGCCGGTGATGAACTCAATCGCGTTGACCGACCCGCCGAGCCCATCCACCTTGGCGATCAGCTCGTTCGCGCGCTCTTCGATCTCGTCGGTCAGCGCCTCCACGAAATAGGACCCGGCAAACGGGTCGACGGTGTCGGCCGCGCCCGACTCGTTGGCGAGGATCTGCTGGGTGCGCAGCGCGATCTTGGCCGCCCGCTCGGTGGGCAGCGCCAGCGCCTCGTCGAAGCCGTTGGTGTGCAGCGACTGCGTGCCGCCGCAGACGGCGGCAAAGCCCTGCAGCGCGACGCGGACAATGTTGTTCTCGGGCTGCTGAGCGGTCAGCGTCACGCCGCCGGTCTGGGTGTGGAAGCGCAGCATCATCGACTTCGGATTGGTGGCGCCGAAGCGATCGCGCATGATGTGCGCCCACATCCGGCGGGCGGCCCTGAACTTCGCCACCTCCTGGAAGACGTTGTTGTGGCCGTTGAAGAAGAAGGCCAGGCGCGGCGCGAAGTCGTCGACCGGCAGGCCCCGCTCGATCGCGGCCTGCACGTAGGCGATGCCCGAGGAGAGCGTGAAGGCGACCTCCTGCACTGCCGAGCAGCCCTTCTCGCGGAAGTGGTAGCCGGAGATCGAGATCGTGTTCCAGCGCGGCACCCGTTCGCGGCAGTACTCGAAGATGTCGGTCGTCAGCCGCATCGTGGGCTGCGGCGGGTAGATGTAGTTGCCGCGCGCGATGTACTCCTTGAGCACGTCGTTCTGGGTAGTGCCGCGCAGCTTCTCGCTCGGGACTCCCTGCTCCTCGCCGACCAGCTCGTAGAGGCACAGCAGGCAGGCCGCCGGCGCGTTGATCGTCATCGAGGTGGAGACCTGGTCCAGCGGGATGCCGTCGAAGGCGGTGCGCATGTCGTCGATCGTGTCGATCGCCACCCCGGTGCGGCCGACCTCTCCAAGGCAGCGGGGGTTGTCGGAATCGAGGCCGAGCTGGGTCGGCAGATCGAAGGCCATCGAGAGCCCGGTCGAGCCCTTGGAGAGCAGGTAGCGGTAGCGTTCGTTCGACTCCTTGGCGGAGGCGTATCCGGCGTACTGGCGCATCGTCCAGATCTGTTTGCGGTACATCTCGCGATGCACGCCTCTGGCGTAGGGAAACTCGCCGGGCTCGCCGAGGTCGAGCTCCGCCGGCAGGTCCGCCTCGGTGTAGAGCGGCTCGATCTCAATGCCCGAGTCGGTGAACCGGCGCGGATCCTCGGGACCGACGATCGGGGCGACGGTCATGTGCTCGTTGCTCTGCGTCATCTCCCTGAGAGGTTATCCTTCCCCTGTGCCCACCTGTCTTGTCACCGGCGGCGCCGGATTCCTCGGGTCCCATCTCTGCGACGAGTTGCTGAAGCGCGAGCATCGCGTGATCTGCGTCGACAACCTCGAGACCGGGTCGCTCGTGAACATCGAGCACATCCGCGACCCCGAGCGATTCGTCCACCTGAACATCGACATCATCGAGCCCTACTACGTCGATGAGCCGGTCGACTTCGTCTACCACCTCGCCTCGCCGGCGTCTCCGATTGACTACCTGCGTCTGCCGCTGCACACGCTGAAGGTCGGCTCCTACGGCACCCATCACACCCTCGGCCTGGCGAAGGCCAAGCGCGCACGTTTCCTGATCGCCTCCACCAGCGAGGTCTACGGCGATCCCCACGTGCACCCCCAGCCCGAGAGCTATTGGGGCCACGTCAACCCGATCGGCCCGCGCGGCGTCTACGACGAGGCCAAGCGCTATGCGGAGGCGCTGACGATGGCCTATCACCGCCAGCAGGGTGTGGACACAGCGATCATCCGGATCTTCAACACCTACGGGGCGCGCATGCGCCCGCACGACGGCCGCGCGATCCCCACCTTCCTGCGCCAGGCGCTGGCCAACCGACCGATCACCGTCTTTGGCGACGGCAGCCAGACGCGCTCCTTCTGCTACGTCAGCGACCTGATCAGAGGGATGATCGCGCTGGCCGAGTCCGGCTATCACGACCCTGTCAACATCGGTAACCCCGACGAGTTCACGTTGCTGGAGCTGGCCAAGATGGTTCTGGAGCTGACCGGCTCGCAGTCGGAGATCGTCTTCGAGGCGTTGCCCGTCGATGATCCCAAGCAGCGCCGCCCAGACATCGGGCTGGCGCGCGACCTGCTGGGGTGGTCCCCGGAGGTCGCCCTGCAAGAAGGTCTGCGGCGCACGATCGACTCTGCGGGCGTGCAGACGCTTGTCGGCTGAGAGCTGCGCTTTCGCCCCGCGGCGCGGACGGGGCGGTGCTTGAATTCGGCTCTTTGCGGACAAACCGCGGTTTCCCGACCGCTACATATGGAACCCTTGAGCGTTGTGAGCAGTGAGATGGCACCACGTTCCCCCGGGACGTCAACGCTGCATACGCCGCCAGAGCCGGCGTCCGCTGCAAAAGAGGCGCTCCTGCGCGCCGCGGGTCCGCATGCGGACGTCGCGGTGGCCCCACGAGAGCAGCGTCTGCCACGACGGGGACTGACGGCCGCGGAGGCGATCGCCTCCGCTGTGATCGCCCCGGTGGCGCCGTCGGGACACGACATGCGCCGCAAGCGCCCGCCGGCCATCTCCTTCGTGCTGCGACTCGACACAGGACGGCGCGCGGCGCGGGTGCTCTCGCTGTTGGCGCTCGACTTCCTGGGTGTCTCACTGGCGATCTTCACCGCGCTGGCGCTGAAGGCGGTGCTCCTGTCCACCGTCAGCTTCCAAGCAGTCGTCGCGGGCACGAGAGGATATGTGGCGCTCGCTTACCTGATCACCGCGCTTCTGTTCGCACGCTCTGGGCTCTACGCGGATCGTGGACAACGCCCGGGGCTCACGCGCATCGTTGCTTGTCTTTTCCAGGTGATGCTGCTGATGCTGCTGCTCGGCCTCGTGGATGGCATGCATTTCTCCAGCTACTACATCTTCTACGGCTCCTTCACCTTCGCCGTGCTCTACGTAGCGAGCATCAGGCACTTCTACGAGCAGATCACCGGCGCTTTGCTGCGAGCCGCGGGCTACCGGCGCAGGGCGGTGCTGGTCGGCACCGGCGAGCAGATCAAAGACGTCGCCCATGCGCTGCGCGATGGCGGCTCCAGGTCGCCCGCGCCAATCGACGTCGTGGGCTTCCTCTCCCCGCAGACGCTGCCAGCCAACGGGCTCAGATCGCTGGGCACGCTGGATCGGCTCGACGACGTGCTCGCCGCCGAGCACGTGGATGAGGTGATCATCGCCGACCCAGACTTCCCCGAGGCACAGGCGGTCGAGCTTGTGGACAGCTGCCACCGACGCGGCGTGCGGGTGAAGATCGCCCCTTCCACGATGGAGCTCTTGATGCATCGCGCCGAGTTCGTGCCCGGTGAGTCGGTGCCGCTGTTCGAGCTGACCCCGCCGGTGTTCGAGGGCGTCGACTTCGCGCTGAAGCGGGCCTTCGACATCGTGGGCGCGGGCCTTCTGCTGATTTTGCTCAGCCCACTGCTGTTGGTGCTGGCGTTGGCGGTGCGTCTCTCCTCGCGCGGTCCGGCACTGTTCGGCTCGGTGCGGCCGGGGATCGGCCAGCAGCCGTTCCAGTGCCTGAAGTTCAGGACGATGCAGACCGATGCCGAACAGCGGCTCGCTGACCTGGAATCGCTCAACGAGGCCTCCGGCGCCCTGTTCAAGATCCGGGAGGACCCGCGGCTGACAGGAGTGGGACGCTTTCTGCGCCGCTTCTCGCTGGATGAGCTGCCGCAGCTGATCAACGTGCTGCGGGGCGAGATGTCGCTGGTCGGACCGCGCCCGCTGCCGGTGCGCGACTTCGAGCTGCTGGAGGACTGGCACCGCAAGCGCTACCTCGTGCTGCCGGGGATGACGGGACTCTGGCAGGTCTCCGGGCGCTCCGAACTCGATTTCGACGATCTGGTGCGGCTCGACTTCGTCTATCTGGAGCGCTGGTCGCTGGCGCTCGACTTCGCGATCATCGTAAAGACGCTGCCCGCTGTGCTCTCGCGCCGCGGGGCCTTCTGACGTAGGCCCTGCGCGCCGAGAAGGGGGTCTGCAATCCCTACCGGGACTCGGCCATCTGGCTGCGACGGCTGGCGCGGGGACCAGCGGGCATGAACGCCGTATCGCCCCGGGCGATCGCGCGATCGTAGACCTGCCACGTCGCCCTGCCCGCGTCCTGCCAGGACCAGCGCGGCGGCTTTGGGGCGGGGCGTGTCAACTGCTGGGCAGCCTGCACCAGCCCGACCAGATCGCCTGGCTCCACGAGTGCGGCACGTCCGTCGAGCACCTCTCGCAACGCCGGCAGGTCAAAAGCCGCCACCGGTGCCCCGCAGGCCAGCGCCTCGACGGCCGGAAGACCAAAGCCCTCCTCCGCGGAGGGCAGCAGCAGCGCATGGGCGCCACTGTAGATCGCGGCCAGCTCGTCGTCTGAGACCTTGCCCGTGAGCGTCACGTTCGGCAGCTCGCGTGTCCATGGGCCCGCCGGGCCGACCAGCACCAGCGGCAGCTCGCGATGGGTGGTGGCGAGTTTGCCAAGCGGCCGGCGCGGATCGGGGCGCTGCAGCGAGCCGACCCAGAGCAGATAGGACTCTGGCAGGCCAAAGCGCTTTCGCACGGCATGGATCTGCTGCTGATGGCGAGGGTAGAAGGCAGGATCTGGCGCCTCGGGGATGATCGTGATTCGTCCCTCCTCCAGCCCGAGCCGGCTCACCGCGTCGGCTGCGACCGCCTTCGTGGGCACGATCACTTTCGTCGCCCGCTGCACTGCGAGATGCTTCAGATACGGCACGCACGCCATTCGCAGGTGCTCGCTGCGGCGCTTGAGCGCGGCCAGATCGTGCAGAGTGACCACCATCGGGCAGGGGCTGCGCAGGATTGCACCCTGCATCCAAGGGGCGTGGAAGACGTCCGTATGGCGGGGCCGGTGCGTCTCGAAGATCTCCGAGCGCTCGCCCTTGGTGTCGCGCAGCGCGCGCAGCAGACAGCGCGCATAGCGGCCAACGCCCCCCGCCCCTGAGGACGGCCGGCTGTCGAATGCGACCCTCACCTGCCTTGGCGCCTCACGGCCGGGAGTTGCACACGCGCACCATAGTGCCTTTGCTGGATGGGACGCAATATCTACGCAAAGGTTTCTCGGTCTAAGCGAAGATATGCAAGTCCGCATGCACGGCTAGCGTGCGGAATTGCGATGCCGCGCAGCGATCTTCACGAAGCTGTATGGGAGGCGGTCCCAGAGGGGGGGCAGCCGCCGCTTGCCAATTTGCGTCTGGCCTACCTGCTGGAGCACCTGACGCCGGGGCGGCGGGTACTGGATCTGGGCTGCGGGGAGGGCTGGTTTGCGCAGCAGCTTGCGCAGCGCGGCATGCAGGTCGTGGGTGCGGACGTCGCCGGGGAGCCGTTGCGGCGCGCCCGGGCGCACCATCCCGGCCTGCGCCTGGAGCTGATCACGCAGGAGGAGCAGTGGCCCTTTGCGGTTGCCGAGTTCGATGCCGTATGGGCGGGAGAGGTGATCGAGCACGTCGCGGACACAGCGGCCTGGCTCTCGGAGCTGCGTCGGGTGTTGGCGCCGGAGGGCACGCTGTTGCTCAGCACTCCTGCTCACGGGCTGCTGCGCAGGCTGGGGCTCGCGCTGTTGCCAGGTGCCTTCGAGGCTCATTTCGACCCCCGCGGCGATCATCTGCGCTTCTACACCGTTTCCAGCCTGCGCGCGCTGCTGCAGGACTTCCGCTTCGAGGAGGTCAAGATCGACCGCGCGGGAGGGATCCCCGGTGCGCGCGCCTGCCTGCTGGCGTGTGCGCGGCGGGCGCGGTTTTGAGCGCCGCGACCTCATTCAGCGCGATCACGTAGCTCTCGCGGTTTTTGGCGCTCGGGTACAGGTAGTAGGCGGCGCGCAGCTCGGCAAGCGCGGCGCGAGGATCTGTGGCCAAATCGTGTTCGCCCAGGTCTTCCCAAGTGGCCGGATTGGCCGGCTGCTGGTGCACGGCACGCAGCCGCGTCGCGCGGGCCGGGCCGGTCTGCCCGAGCGATTCCTGGACGGCGGCCAGCGTGCGCAGCGCGCCTGCCGAGAGCGGGTCGCGGCTTACGCCGGTCTGTGCAGCCGTGAGCGCGCCGCCGCCGGAGAGCCGCAACGCTTCTTCGGAGGCTTCGGTGGAGCGCTGTGGCTGCCACTCGCTCCATGCCGCAAGCAGCGCGAGCACCACCACGGCGGCGGCGGCGCCGGCGCGCATCGGGCTGACTCGCCACGGCAGCAGGTGACGCCAGGGCCCGGCGGACGCGGTCGTGGGTTGCTCGATCGGCCCGCGGCCAGCCAGCCAGCCGGCGCATATCAGGGCGATGCAGGCGGTGCCGGGCACGTACCAGGTCCAGTCCACGAAGGAGTGAACGCCGAAGGTGATCACGATGCAGAGCATGCTCAGCAGGCCGTGCCGCTCGGGCGTGCAGGGCAGATCGATCGAGCGCCAGCGCCCGCGCGACCAGCGCCGGTTGAACGGGTGGGTCGCGTTGCCGGCGGCAATCATCCAGCCGATCAGCAACGCGATCGTGACCGCGATGCCAGCCAGTCCGAGGTCGGCCAGCGTCTGGACTATGTAGCCGTGGGCGTGGGTGACTTCCAGCGTCCCCGTTTCGTACTGCTTGCGGGCGGTGGCGTAGCCGCCGCCGCCGACGCCGAGCGCAGGATGCGCTTCAAAGATCTGGAGCGCCTGCTTCCAGTATCTGGCGCGGACGCTGGCGATCGCGGTGAGCCTGTTGGGGGTGTTGGGGATCGAGATGTTGGGGTTGGTGAGCGTGGAGACCTGGTGGGAGATGGTGCCCGTGAAGCCGCGCGGGCTGTGAGCCAGAGCGGCGACTCCCGCCAGCACGAGGAGCGCAAGGGCCGCCAGCAGCGCGGTGGCGGCGCGTCGGCGAGTCTGCGCAGAGGGTGGCCGCCGCGCCAGAGCAAAGCCGATCCCGATCCCGATGGCGAGCAGCGCGATTGCGATCGCCGCCAGCAACAGCCCCAGCTGGTGCCCGGCGCTCACACGCGCGGGCAGTTCGGCGCCTTCGGAGCTGAGCGCTGCGCTTGAGAAGTCGAACGCAACCGGGATTGCGGCGAACGCGCCACAGACGATCAGCATCAGTGCGCCGCGCAGGCGCAGGGGGACAAGGCACAGCCAGGCGGCTGCGCCGATCAGGGCGACGGCAAGCGACCCGCGCGAGTAGGCGAGCATCAGCGCCACCATCAACAGACTCATCGCCGGGTAGGCGAGCGCGCCGATCAGCGCGTGTCCGGAGCGTCTGGTGCCAAGCCACAGGCATCCGACGATGCCGATCGCGGCGCAGAGTCCGGTCGCGTTCCAGTAGCCGAATGGCGCTCGCAGCCGCGCAATCGATTCGCCGGCGGCAAGGTCGGCGGGGAACACCTTGCTCAGCAGCGCGCAGCCGCATATGACAACCGTCGCGATCACGATCCCGCCGAGGACTCCGCTCCAGTTGTCGGGCGTGGCTCTTGCGAGCAGGACCACCGCCCCGAACAGGGCGCTGTAGGCGAGCAGCTGCCCCGCTTCCTGCCAGCTTGTGTCCGGTGCGACCGACCAGGCGACGGAGATCGCAGTCAGCGCGGTGAAGCCGAACAGCAGGGCGGTGGGCCAGGCGCCGCTGAAGCGCTTGCCGCGAGGTGCGAGCAGGATCGCCGCCGCGGCGGCCGCTCCGGCAAGCAGCGTGAGCAGCAGCTCGACGGTGGTCCTGGGTCCCGGTGTCAGGCCGCCGGTGGCGATGAAAGTGCAAGCGCAGATCAGCCCTGCGGTCAACGCCGCGGCCGCGCCATTGGCCGATCTGCGCAACGTGGAGCGATCTCTCGGGCGTTGCTGCGCACCGCTGGCGGGGGCGGCCGCAGACATCGGCTCCTTCGATCGGGGCGCCGGCGCGTAGGTCGACACGAGATCCCTCAGCCGCGCCGCGAGCGCTGCATACGCGTGTTGATCTCCTTGCCGGCGAGCAGCGCGATTCCGGCGATCACCGCCGCAATCACCGCCAGCACCGGCGTGGGCAGGTCGCTCGCCGCCGAGGCTAGATCCGGGTGCACGACGCCGGGCGTCACCGATCCTTCACTGCCGCCGCCGAGGTGCACCGGCCCCACGCCGCTCTTGCGCGTCTGTTTCAGGATCCGCTGCTGAGCCTGCGTGGGTTCGACTGTCTGCCCCACGCCAGGCGCTCCAGCGGCCGAGGATGACCCGCCGCCGCCTTGGTCGCGGCTCGTGCCACCTTTGTGAGCCGCGATCTCGGCCTTCTGGATTTCTTCGAGGCATTCGGCTTTGTACTCGACAATTTCCGTGGGCGGGTTTTCCAGCGCGTGCTGATACTGCTCGACGCTGAAGCCCGCAAGCGACTTCCCCTGCCCGCAGAGTTCGTAGATCTTCGTGCTGGTATCGGCGCGGGCGCTGGCGGGCAAGGTGCCCGCGAGGCAGAGGCAGGCGAAGATCGCGGCGGCAATCGCGCGCGCGCCGCTGGATCTGCGGGGTGCAAAGTTCGCAATCATCGAGCGATCATCAACCTACCAGCGCCCCCGGGAGACGTTGACGCTGCATTTCGGGGGTCTCAGCCGCTTGCATAGAGCCTAAAACCCCGGCCAGGGCCAGAAAGGTTGCGCTGGCGCCTTAGAAGGTCTTTGGCGGGTGCGACGCGGAAGATCTGCCTGCCACCGCGCCGCCGGCGGGGACCCAAGGGGGGGCGGGCCCCACGCCGACGAGGACGAGCGCGGCGGTAAGCGCTCCAAGGCCTGGCAGCTGCCAGGCCTCGACCAGCGCCCTGGGTGCCTATTCCCCGGATTGAGCATCCCCAAACGCGCCGGGCGCGGAGGTCTCTTTGACGCCGGTGCGGAAGACTTGCCGGTTGATGCTCAGGTGCGCGATCGTCCCGCCCGTGCCGGTTCCCTACAGGGAGCCGCTCTTCCAACGCCTCTCGCAGCGGCCTGAGCTGACGATCGCAGTGATCTACCAGGCGTCCTCCCAGCGCAGCTGGGACCAGGCTGCAGGCTGGTTTCCGGTCGACCACGGCTACGAAGCCGTGCATCTGCGGCCGCTGCACATCGCGCGCAGCGGCCGTAGCCCGATCACTTGGCCGCGCGGCCTGGAGCGTGCGCTCTCGCAATTCGCCCCGGATGTGGTGGTGGTCTCTGAGTTCGGGCCGGCGAGCCTGCGGGCGCTGGCTTGGTGCAGAGCGCGCCGGCGAGCCGTGGTCGTGCTGAGCGAGGTCACGCGCGATGCGCAGCGCACCCTGAGCGCGCCCCAGCGCGCTCTTCACGGCCTACTCGCTCGGCGGGTTGACGGGCTGATCGCGGTGAGCACCGCTGCGCGTGAGCGGCTTCTGGAGCTGGGCGTCCAGCAGGACCGGGTGATCGTGAGCCTGCAGCCGGTGGACGAGGATGCGCTGCAGGCAGCGACCGCCGCGCGACCGCGCCCGCCGGCTTTGCCGGTCGAGGTGCTCACTGTGGCCCGTCTTGTGCCTGACAAGGGGATCGACGTGCTGCTGGATGCCTTCTCGCGGGCTGGCCTGAGAGAGGAGCAGGCGAGGCTGTGCATTGTCGGCGGGGGGCCGCTTGAGGATCAGCTGCGCAAGCGTGCTCAGAGGCTTGGCGTACCTGCGAGATTCCTTGGTGCCAGGCCCGCCGGCGAGCTGCCCGCACGCTATGCGCAGGCGGGCCTTTTCGTGTTGCCCTCGCTGTATGAGCCCTTCGGGGTTGCGTTGCGGGAGGCGGTCGTCGCGGGACTGCCCGTCGTGTGCAGCACCGCCGTGGGCGCTGCCGGCGACCTGGCGCTCTGCGGTGACAACGCGATCCTGGTGGCGCCTGGCGACGTGGGCGCCCTGAGCGAAGCGCTTGCGCGCGTCTGCCGGGACGCTGCGTTGCGCGAGGCGATGGCGTCTGCGAGCGTCCGTGTGGCGCGGCAGCATCCGTTGCAGGGCGATGTCGAGGCATTCGCCGCGATGATCCGGCAGGCCGCGGCACGGGGTGGCAGGGCGGGCTGAGGCCGTAAGTGCGCTCAGCGCAGCAGCACCGGCAGCACGCGCTCACGGATCAGTGCGTCGACCGCTGACGGCCGGCAGGCAGCCATGCGCTCTGCGGCCGCCAGACGGTAGCGCGCCAGATCCTGCTCGGGCATTGAGAAGGCGAGCCTGAGTACGCCGGCGAGCGACTCGGGGCGCATATCAGGCGCGCACAGCTGCGGCGCGAGCTCGTGCGCGAGCGCGAGCGCTTCAAACGGCCCACTGGTCGCCGCGCAGGCCAGGAGCGCGCCGTCGAGCAGCGCCTCAAGCTGAGCAAAGCCGAAGTCCTCCCAGCGCGCGCCGGTGATGAAGACCTGGGCGCTGCGCAGCGCCGCGCGAAACTCCTGTGCCGGCACACGGCCGCGCCAGGTCACGTCCTCAGGCTCGTGCAGCCCGTGTCGTGCCAGGTGCCTGCGCGCAAGCGCCTGATCGATGCCGAAAACATCAAGGCGGGCGTCGGGCAGATTGGCCTGCGCCCACGCAGAGATCACGATGTCCAGGCCCTTGGCCTTCGGGTCCGGGGTGTACGCGACGGCAAGCCGCTCGCGCTGCTCGCTCAGCGGGCCTGAGGTCTCGATCGGCTGTGGCAGCACCACCACAGGCGCGGACCCGGCCGGCAGCGCCTGCGCTGCGAGGCTGCTGAAGGGCAAAACGAGCGTCGCGTCGCGCAGCCTGCGGCGCTCCAGCGCGTGTTGGATGGCGTTGCGCGCGCCCGGCCGGTTCATGCGCGCGGGCGCGTCGAGCCTGACCGCATATGGGATGCGCATGCGACTCGCCAGCAGCGAGGAGGTGGTCGAGGAGAAGATCACCGCGCGCGGGGACAGACGACCAAGTGCGCCAGCCAGCGCACGTCGTGCTGCAAGCGCCTCCACCAGATCCGTGACCGGATAGGCGCGTCGCAGCGCTGCCGTGGCACCGATCCGCACGCGCACGACCTCGACGGAGGCCCCTGCCCGCCGGATGCCCTGCGCCAGCGCCTGGTCGCCGGCGCGCAGGCCGATCGTCGTGCCCAGCGAGAGCAGCAGCACGTCGACGCGCTGGATCTCCGCAGACCGGCTCATCGCAGCGCGTGTTCGCAGGCGGCCACCGTGAGCTGGCCGCAACGCTCCCAGGTGAAGCAGCGCTGCACGGTCTCGCGCGCGGCGGCGCCGAGCCGATCGCATTCGCACATGCAGCGCTCGATCGCGCCCGCCAGCGCGAGGTGATCGTCGGGTGCCACGAGCACCATGCCGGCGCCGGCAGCGGCAATGTCCTGCGGTCCGCCCTCGCCTTCGCAGCCGATCGCCGGCACCCCGCCGGCCATCGCCTCAACGTAGGCCACGCCGAAGGGCTCCTCGACGCTCGGCATCACGCAGACGTGAGCACGCCACATCTCCGTGAGCGCTTGCTCGTGGGGCAGCTGCCCCAGGAAGCGCACCGAGTCCCGCAGGCCGAGCTCGTCGCGCAGGCGCTCCAGTGGCTTGCGCATCTCGCCATCGCCGACGATCACATAGTCGGGACGCTGCGAGATCTGCATGCTCGCCAGCGCGCGCATCACGACCGCGTGGCGCTTGCGCTCTTGCAGGTGGGCGACGGTCACGATCGTGGGACGCGAATGTTGCTGCGGTCGCTGCGGCGGTACCTCTGCACCGAGGTGGACCACCTCGCAGCGAGTCGCGGCGCCTGCGAGCTGCCTGCATCGCTCGGCGGCCCAGCGGCTGTTGGCGATCACGACCGCGGCGCTGCGCAACGTCTTGGAGGTGGCGCGAGCCGCGCGCGAGCTGCGCCGTGCGACGTGGATGATGTCCGGCCCGTGGGTCGAGACGACGAACGGCACGCCACCGGCAGCGCGGGCGACCGCCTCGCCGGTCGGGAGCACGTTGTGCGCATGGATCAGGTCGAATTGCTCGCGCGCGAGGGCGTGACGCAATGCCGGCGCGATCCAGGCGCCCCAGCTTCCGTATGACCAGGGCCGCGGCGGAGCCAGGAAGGGGACGGGCTGGATTGCAAGGCCGTCGAGCTGCGTCGGTCGCAGCGTCGATGGGACGGTTTTGGCCCAGCGCGCGACTGCCGCCGGGCCTGCCCGCGCGACCGAGAGCGGGGGCACCGGCCGCCGCAGCACGAGCACGCGCACCTGCGCGCCGGCAGCCTGGCTCGCAAGCGCCTGCCGGTGCGCCCAGATGCCGTGAACTGGGTCGGCCGGCGAGGGGTACCACTCGGCGACCACGAGCACCCGCATCTAGTGGCCCATCCGGCTTTCCAGGATCTGGCGGGGACGGGCCCTCAACGCAGCGCGTCCTCGTAGGCCTGCGCGGTCTGCTCGCCGCACTGCTTCCAGGTGAAGTGCTCGGTGACTGTCTCGCGTGCATGTTGGCCGGCTTCGCGCAGCCTGTGCGGGTCGGAGATCAGCTCGTCGATGCGCTGGCAGAGCCGCTCGACGTCGCCGGGCGGCACGAGCACGAAGCCGTCGCCGGCGGCGGCGATCTCCTCTGGCCCCGGCTCTCCCCGGCAGCCGATCGCGGGCACGCCGGCAGCCATCGCCTCCAGATAGGCGACGCCGAAGGCCTCCTCGGTCGATGGCATCACGAACACGGTGCAGGAGCGCACACGCTCGATCGTCTGCTCTTGTGGCAGCGCTCCGGTGATCTGCACCCGCTCGGCGACTCCCAGCCGGCACGCGAGCCCTTCGATCGCGATCCGCTCCGGTCCGGCGCCGATCACCAGGTAGCGCAGGCCCGGATGCCGCTCCGCAAGCACCGCCAGCGCGCGCAGCACGTCCGCGTGGCGCTTGCGCGCGGACAGGCGGCCGGCCGTCACCAGCGTGGGCGTTCGACCAAGATCGGATTGCCGCAGCAGCGACCTCGGCGTGCGCGTGGGCAGCTCGGCGCCGAGGTGCACCACGCGCGTCTCCCTGGCGCCGCGGGTACTGGCCAGCGCTGCCGCGCCCTCGCTGCCGGCAAGCGTCAGTCGCGCGCAGCTCAGGCCCGGGCAGGGCGGCGGCGGGGCTGGCTCCCCCGCCTTGGCGGCGCCCGATGCATCGGAGCGCTTGGAGGCGCCGAACACGTCGGGGCCGTAGACCGAGACGACGACCGGCACATCCAGCCGCGCGTGCCGCAGCGCTTCGGCGGCCGGAATGCCGTGAACGTGCAGGAGATCGAAGTCGCGCCGGCGCCGCAGCGCCCTCAGCGTCAGTGCGAGCGGCATGCGCGGGGTGGCGATGTCGACCTGCACCCCGGCGGCGCCCGCGGCGAGCGCCTGCCGGCGCGCCCAGACCTCGACGATCGTGTTCTCGCCGGCCGGGCCAGAGATGGTGAGAACGGTCACTCGCATGCGCTCACCAGCGGCGGTGGACGGCGAGCGTCCGCTGCGCCTCGTGGGCGGGCAGGTAGGGGTGCTGCGCAAGGAAGGCGCGCGCCTCGGCGATCGTCTGCTGACGCGAGTACGTCGATGCGGCAGGGGCGATGCGGTGCTTGATCGGCACGGCGTCGATGACCCCGCAGCGCCAGCCGTGCTGCCTTGCGATCGCCGCCCAGTGGGCGTCAAGGCCCCATCCCATCCGCAGTGGCGGGAACGGAAGCAAGGTGGCGAAGGTGCTGCCCGCAAACGCGCTCAGCGGGCCGGTCTCCACGAACTGCGTCTCGCGCACGACGCTGCGCCTTTGGCGCCTGGTCACCTGCCAGGCGGCGTGAGAGGCGCGTCTGTGGGCCGGTTGGGCGAGGTCCAGTCCGAAACGCTGCGCCAGGAACAGAAAGCGATCGAGGAAGCCGCGCGGCAGCTGGATGTCGTCGTCGAAGACGATCAGCCAGTCGTGCCCGGCGACCGGGTGCTCCGCCAACAGCACGTTGAGGTTCTCGAACTTGCCGCGCTGCCCTGGGCTGATCGTCGCGATCTCGACCGTGTGGCGCGAGCTGCGCAACTCGGCCAGGATCGCCTGCGCTCGCGCGCGGTGCTGCTCGCGGGTCACGCCGATGGCAAGCACGCTGAGCGTGGGCAGGCTCCTGGAGGCGCGTGCGAGCCGCATTCTGCGCCCGCTGATGAGGTCCAAGCCGTCCTGTGCGCGGTCGGCGATCTCGCGGCGCACGGCGTCCACGCCTCCGACGGTGCCGCTCTCGCCGGAGAGGAAGTCGTCCGGCGGGGGCCGCTGGGCCAGGGGCGATGCGGCGCTCGCCTGCCCCGCCGGCGTGGAGGCCGCCCGCTCGGCGAGCGCCTGCCGCAGCCGGCCGGCCGAGTGGGCGAGCATCGTCAGCCCGCTGGGGCAGCGGTAGCGGATCACGTGTCCTGCGCAGCCGAGCAGCGTCCACGCCTCCCGGACGATCGAGGGGGCCTCATCTCTGCGCGAGTCGAAGCGGCGGCTCTCCGCGCCGCGCCGCAGCGCCACTGGCACGAGCGCGCGCAGCCGCGAGTCTGCTGGCATCCGGCGATGCGCGACCCTTGCACCCGCGACGTAGAGCGCTTGGTGGCCGGCGCCTGCCGCGCCCACCTGCGCAGGACCCACGGCCTCCAGGCGTTCCTGCCACTCCTGCTCCTCGCCCTGGCCGTGCAGCGAGGCGTCGAGCTCACCGGCGCGCTGCACCGCAGAGCGCCGCAGCGCCATGTTCGCGCTCCATGCAAACCGGGTCGGCACATCCTGACCTCCCAGCTGCAGGGTGGTGATCGGGGGCGCCTCGCGGCCGCATGAGCGTGGCGGGTAGCCTTCCAACAGCGGGTCGATCGCGCCGGCGAAGACCTCGACCTCCGGATGCGCCTGCGCCGCGGCCAGCAGCGCCTGCAGCCATCCATGGCATGCGATCACGTCATCGTCGGTGAACACGATCAGCTCGCTGGAGCTCATCCGCAGGCCGGTATTGCGGGCCGCGTTTGCGCCGAGCGGCCGGTCGTGGGCGATGTAGCGTGCGCCGCATCGCATCGCGGTCTCCTTCGCGGTCTGGGCGGCGGAGTCGTCGATCACGAGCACCTCGCAGCCCTCGGCATGCGCTTGTGGGAGGATCGATGCCAGCGTCCCACCAAGATATTGCGGCCGGTCCCGGGTGGGGATCACGATTGACGCCGCAGCAGGCGTCGCCCGGCCCGCTTTGGGGCTCTCGGGCGCGATCTGCTCATCCCTGCCTGCGTCGTTGGCGCTCATGACAGATGGAGAGTCTAGGTTTCGGGCATCGATGATCCTCTTCCTGCACAACCGCTACCGCACAGCCGGTGGCGAGGAGCGCGCCGTCGAGGACCTGATTTGGCTTGTCCAGGACCGGCTGGGTGAGCCGGCGAGGCTGCTCGGCCGCGACTCGGCCTCGCTGCCCAGAGCGCGTGCAGCGATCGCGCTGCTGCGGGGCGGGGAGCATCCGGCGGAGGTGACCGCGGCCGTGCGGGAGAGCGGCGCCCGGATCGTGCATGCCCACAACCTGAACCCACTGTTTGGCTGGCGCGCGCTCGCTGCTGCACGCGAGGCGGGCGCGAAGGTCGTGCTGCACCTGCATCAGTACCGGCTCGTCTGTGCCGTGGGGGTTTGCTTTACCGACGGTGAGCGTTGCACCCGCTGCCACGGGCGCAACACGCTGCCCGGACTGCGGCGCAACTGCCGCGGCAGCGCCGCCGAGGCGGTCTCCTACGCGGCGGCGCTCTCGCTCTGGCAGAGCCGCATCGCCGAGCTCGCCGACGCGGTGATCGTCCCCAGCGCCTTCGCCTCGCGGCACCTGCGCGAGCTCGGGGCGCCGCTGCGATTCGATCGTGTGCGCGTGCTCGCCCCGCCGCTGCGGGGTCTTGTCGAGCCAGGCCCCGTCGGACCAGGAGAGGGATCGGGGGCAGGCGCCTCGCGGGCCGGCCATTACGCGCTGATCGCCTCGCGACTCGCGCCTGAGAAGGGCATCGACGTTGCAATCGAAGCCTGCATCGCCGCCGGCCGGCGACTGCTGGTCGCCGGCGAGGGTCCCGAGCGGGAGCGGCTTGCACATCTGGCCGCTCGCGCCCCCGCCGGCCAGATCGAGTTGCTCGGTGCGATCTCCCAGCCCGAGCTTTCCCGGCTGCGCGCCGGCGCCGCGGTCGCGCTCGTGCCCTCGCGCACCGATGAGACCTTCGGGATCGCGGCGGCGGAGGCGATGGCCGCGGGCCGGCCGGTGATTGCAAGCGACGTGGGTGCGCTCTCAGAGCTGCTCGAGCCCGCTGCGCTCGTCCCTGCCGGCGATCCGGTTGCGCTTGCGGAGAGGATGCAGGCGCTGTGGGGCGACCTGGATGCGGGGGCGCGCAATCGCAGCCGGGTGGGCGGGATCTGCGACCCCGCGGTGGTTGCCAGGGCGCTTGCCGAGGTCTATGACGGTCTCGCGGCCGCGTAGACTGGGCCGGCTATGACCACGGTTGGCATCATCGGGCTCGGCTATGTCGGGCTGCCACTGGCGGTCGCTTTCGCGGAGCAGGGCTGCGAGATCGTCGCCCTCGACGTCGACCACCGCAAGGTGGAGATGATCGCCGCCGGGCGCTCTTACATCGAGGATGTTCCCTCGCAGCGGCTGGCCGCCGTCAGCGGCCAGATCAGCGCCAGCACCAGTCCCGCAGCACTCGCGGACGCCGACGCGGTGATCGTGTGCGTGCCCACCCCCCTGAGCGCCAACCGCGAGCCGGAGCTGGGTCCGCTGGTGGACGCGGCGCGAGCACTCTCGGGCGTGCTGAGAAAGGGGCAGCTCGTGGTGATCGAGTCCACGACCTACCCCGGCACGACCAGGGAGCGGCTGGCGCCGGTGCTGGAGGAGTCGGGCCTGGCCGCCGGTCGCGACTTCAACCTCGCCTTCAGCCCCGAGCGGGTGGACCCCGGCCGCACCGACTACACGCTGCGCAACACGCCCAAGGTGCTCGGCGGGCTCACGCCCGCCTGCGCGCAGCGGGCGCGGGAGCTTTACAGCCTGATCTGCGATCAGATCGTCGAGGTCTCCAGTCCCGAGGCGGCGGAGCTGACCAAGCTGCTGGAGAACATCTTCCGCTCGGTGAACATCGCGCTGGTCAACGAGATGGCGATGCTGACCGACCGCATGGGGATCGACATCTGGGAGGTGGTCGACGCGGCCGCTACCAAGCCCTACGGCTTCATGCGCTTCGAGCCCGGGCCGGGAATGGGTGGCCACTGCCTGCCCGTCGACCCCTTCTATCTGGCCTGGCGGGCGCGCGAGTTCGACATGAGCGTCGAGTTCATCGAGCTTGCGGGCAAGATCAACCAGCAGATGCCCTACCACTGCGTGGCCAAGGCCCAGCGGGCGCTTAACGACGCTGGGCTGCCGGTCAACGGCGCCAAGATCGCAGTGCTCGGGGTCAGCTACAAGGCCGGCGTCGGCGACACGCGCGAGTCGCCTGCGCTGAAGATCATCGAGTTGCTGCGCACCCTGGGTGGGCAGATCCGTTACCACGACCCACACGTGCCCTCGCTGCCCGAGCTTGGTCTCGCCAGCGTGCCGCTGCAGGAGGCGCTCGCCGAGGCCGATCTCGCGCTGATCGTCACCGTCCACCCGGGCGTCGACCACGATCTGGCGCTGCGCAGCGCGAAGGTTGTGCTCGACCTGCGCGGCGTGACGCGCGGGAATCCAAACGCTCCTGCCAACGTGATACGGCTGTGAGATTGCGCGCGGCGATCGAGACGGCGCAATGGCGCTGAGGCCGGACGACCGCGGGCCTGGGCTGCTGGTCGGCCAGGACGTGCAGATCGGCCGCGACGTGAGCTTCGGCGCCTACGTGGTCATCCACGACGCCACCACGATCGGCGACGGCTGCGTGATCGAGGACCAGGCGGTGCTCGGCAAGCGCCCGCGACTGGCTCGGGGCTCCTCGGCCAAGGGCGAAGTCGGTGCCCTGCGGATCGCCGAGCGCGTGACCGTCTGCTGCGGCGCCGTGATCTTCGCCGGTGCGAGCATCGGTGCGGAAGCCATCATCGGCGATCAGTCCTTCGTGCGCGAGCGCTCCAGTGTGGGCGCCGGCTCGGTCATCGGTCGCGGCAGCGTCGTGGAGAGCGACGTGCAGATCGGGCAACGCGTGCGGGTGCAGACCAGCGTCTATCTGACGGCGTTCACATTGGTGGAGGACGACGTGTTCGTCGGCCCGGGCGCCACCACCACCAACGACGACACGATGTCCCGCCACGGTCTGGAGATGCCGCTGCGCGGCGCGATCCTGCGGCGCGCCTGCCGCATCGGCGGCGGCACCGTGCTCACACCCGGCGTGGAAGTGGGTGAGGAGTCGTTTCTGGCCGCCGGCGCGGTGCTGACCAGGGACCTGCCCCCGCGCGCAGTCGCGATGGGCGTGCCGGCGCGGGTCGTGCGCGAGGTGGGCGAGGAGGACCTGCTGGAGCGCTGGCGCTGATCGACCGCAGAAAGTGTTCGGTTCATTTTTCTTGCCCCAAACCGAACAAAAACAAATGTGTTCGGTACAATTAGTTTGTGCTGCAACCAAACAACCCTCGAGGACGTCCATCGCGCGCAGCCGTATACGAGCGGCTGCGCGTCCAGATCGCAGAGCTCCAGGAGCGGATGGGCGGACTTCCCTCGCCGACCGAGGCGCACGGCGTCTGGCGTGGCATATGGCTGGAGGAGGCTCATCACTCGACTGCGATCGAGGGCAATACGCTGGTGCTGCGCCAAGTCGAGCAGTTGCTCGCCGAGGGGCGCGCCGTCGGCAACAAGGAGCTGCGCGAGTATCTTGAGGTGCAGGGTTACGCGGCTGCAGCCGACTGGGTCTATGCCCACGGGATCGAGCCTGGCCACTGGACCGACGGCGCCCTGATCTCGCTCACCGAGCTGCGTCACATGCACCGTCTTGCGCTCACGCCGGTATGGGGCGTGGCGCCGCATCCGAGCGCGAGCGAGAGCGAGCACCCGGGCTCGTTTCGTGCGCACGACATCCAGCCTTTCCCGGGCGGGATGCGCCCTCCGTCCTGGCCAGAAGTGCCGGTGCAGATTGCGGATTGGATCTCCGAAGCCAACTCGCTGGGCGGCCGCAAGGCAACGATCGAACCCGAGGCCCTGGCACGCCTGCACGAGCGCTTTGAGCGGATCCACCCGTTTCTGGACGGCAACGGCCGCGCAGGGCGCCTGGCGCTGAACCTGCTGCTGGTGCGCCTGGGCTACCCGCCCGCGCTCATCCACAAGCGCGATCGTGGGCGCTACCTCGCGGCGCTGCGTCGCGCGGATGATGGTGACGCCGGTCCACTGGGCGAGATGCTCGCGCGCGCCGTGCTGGACAGCCTGCACAAGTTCGTTGTTCCTGCGGTCGCCGGCCCCGCGCGGCTTGTGCCGCTCCCTGCCTTGGCGAGCTCTGAGATATCGGCTAACGCGCTACGAGTTGCGGCTACCCGTGGGCGCCTACGTGCTTCCAAGGGCGCCGACGGGACCTGGCGCAGCACCCGCGCCTGGGTCGATGAATATCTGAGCAGCCGATATCGGCGTTGACGTCGGTCGGCTCGGTCACAAAGAGGGCATCCGCACATCCGCCCCCAGCCGCTCCCGCAGCCATGCGACGGTTGCGGCGATGCCCTCCTCCACGCCGATCTTCGCCTCCCAGCCAAGCAGCGTCTTTGCCTTCTCCACAGATGGCCAGCGGCGCTGGACGTCCACGGTGAAGCTCGGCAGGTGCGCCAGCTCAAGCTCGTCGGGGTCCTGCCCGCAGGCGACCCAGACGATCTCCGCGATCTGCTTGACGGTGAGCTCGTTGGAGGCGGAGATGTTGAAGGTCTCGCCCAGGCCGGCGGGTGAGCCCATCGCGGTGACGATGCCGTCGGCGATGTCGTCGACATGCGTGAGCGTGCGGGTCTGGGTGCCGTCGCCGAAGATCTGCAGCGGGCGCTGGCCGGAGAGCACCTTGCGGATCAGGTCAGGGACGGCGTGGGCGATGCCGGGCTCGTTCTCGGGCATCTCGCCGGGGCCGTAGGCATTGAACGGGCGGCAGATCGTGAAGGGCAGGCCGTGCTCTTCGTGGGCGGCGCGGCAGTAGATCTCGCCCGTGAGCTTGGAGAAGCCGTAGGCGGAGTGCGGCGGCGGGCAGTGCTCGATGTGATCCTCGGTGGTGGGGAACTGGGTGGCGCGCTCGAAGACCATCGAGGAGGAGACGTATGTGAAGCGCTGCACCTGCTCCTCGATCGCGGCGCGCACGACGGCGTTGTAGAGCGCGGAGTTGACCTCGGTCAGCGTGTGGGGCAGGCGATGGAAGTTGGCGATCCCGCCGACGATCGCGGCGAGGTGGATCACGTGGGTGCAGCCCTTGGTCGCTGCGCGCGCCTGCGCCAACTCGCGCAGATCTCCGGTGTGGACCTCGCAGCCCTCGCGCATCCACGTCGGCGCCTGGCGCTGGTCTGAGACACGCACCTCGTAATCGGGGTCGGCCAGCAGGCGCCTGACCACAGCACCGCCGATCGTGCCCACGCCGCCGGTGACCAGGACCCGGCTCACGATGCCGCTCCCGACAGCGTGACCAGCTCGGAGGCGTAGCCGAAGACCTGCCCCGCTCCCCAGCAGTCCCAGGGGTCGATCACCAGGCAATGCTTGGAGCACTCCTGCGCCATCCGCTCCAGCAGGCCCGCGTCGCGAAACTCGGAGTGGTTGGTCGCCAGGAAGACGGCCTCGGCGTCCTGCAGCGCGGCATCCAGGGTCACGGTGGGGCTCTCGACGTGGGGATCATGGACGGCAACGTCGGCCAGCTCGCGCTCCAGCATGCGGATCAGCTTGTGCGAGAGCGAGTCGCGCTCGTCGTCGGTGTCGGCCTTGAAGGCCAGGCCGAGCACCGCAACTCTGCGCCCCGCGAGCGTGCCCAGACGCCGCTTTGCGCCTTCCAGCAGGAACAGCGGCACCGACTCGTTCACGCGCGAGACGGCGAGCAGCATTCCGGGCGCGTTGGAGCGCTCCTCGGAGAAGGCGAAGTCCTTGCGCAGGCAGGTGCCGGCCGTCAGGCCCGGCTTGGCGATGCCACCGCGCGGGTAGTCGCGGTTGATCAGGTCGATCACCGTAAAGACGTTGGCGCCGTAGCGCTCGCAGTCCATCATCAGCAGGTTGGGCAGCGCGAAGTGCGTGTAGCGCAGGATGTTGGCCCAGATCTTCGCCAGCTCGGCCTGCACCGGGGTGGTCTTCACGATCGGCGCCGAGAAATTCTCAAAGAGCTCGGCCGCCACATCGCCAGAGCGCTCGCCGACGCCGCCGACGATGCATGGCAGCGTGTCGATCTCGGCCAGGAAGCGCCCGGCGGCGATCCGCTCGGGGACGTGGGCGACGAACACCTCCTCGCCGATCCGAAAGCCCCGGTGCTTGGCCAGGTAGCCGGCGACGAACTCGGTCGTGCCGGGCGCGACGGTGGAGCGCAGCGTCAGCACATGACCCGGGACGAGTACTCCCAGCAGATCGTCAAGCGCCGAGCGAATGTCGCGCATGTCAATCTCGATGTGGGAGAAGGACGGTGTGCCGAGCGTGATCACGATGTGGCGCGCGGCGGCGGCGCTTGCGACGTGGTCATCCAGGGAGAGCGTGCCGTTTGCGCTCACGCGCGTGAGCACCTCCTGCGCCCCCGGCTCGCTGAATGGCATGCGAGCGTCGCGGATCGCACACAGGCGCGCCTGGTCGTTGTCGATGCCAATCACGTTCAGTCCCCGGTCGGCGAGCGTGAGCGCAAGCGGCAGCCCGACGCGGCCGAGGCCCACGACCGCCGCATCCGCGGAGAAGCTCGATTGCTCCATGCCCGCCAGATTACCGGCGGCGCTCTGCGTACTGGCGCGCAAAGCCGGCCAGGAAGCGCGGGTTCTGGCTCGCGTAGCGCCGCCACAGGCGCCGTGGCTCGCGCGAGAGCCTGAACAGCCACTCCAGGCCGCGCTGCTGCATCCACGTGGGCGCCTGGGCCAAAAGGCCTGCATGGAAGTCAAATGCCGCCCCGACGCCGACCAGCAGCGGCGCGGCCAGCAGCGGCCGCATCTGCGCCATCCACAGCTCTTGCTTTGGCTGGCCGGTGCCCACCCACACCACCTGCGCGCCCGATGCATCGATCTGCGCCGCGATCTGCCGGCGCTCCTGCTCGCTCATCGGCGCAAACGGGGGTGAGAAGCTACCGGCGATCGGCAGCCCGGGGAACCTCTCACGCAGGCGATCTCGGAGCAGCGCGAGCCTGCTCGGATCGCGTCCGCCGTAGAGGTAGATCGGGATCCCGTTGGTGGCCGCCCGCGCGCAGAAGCGCGCCATCAGCTCTGGGCCGTAGATCCGCGTCGCGGCACGGTGCCCGAGCGCGTGCAGCGCCCAGACCAGCGGTTGCCCGTCGGGCACGAGCAGATCCGCGGTGTGCAGCGCGGCGCGCACCTCGGGCCGGTCCACCGCCGACATCACGAGGTTGACCGCGGCGGCGCTGACCCACTCGCGTCTGCCCTGCGAGATCGCCGACTCCATCCAGGCGAGCACTCCGGAATAGTCCGAGATCGCAAGCGGGGCGCCCAGCACCTCGGCGCGTGGCAGCTGCGGCGGTGCGGTGCTCTGTCCAATCACTGCACCGCAGAGTACCCGCAGCGCCCGCCCTCTCCGCCCGCAGATAGGCTGCCCGCCGATGCTCATCGAGGAGGATCGCTGGCGCGGCAGGCGCGTCCTGCTCACGGGCCACACCGGCTTCAAGGGGGCTTGGCTCTCGCTGTGGCTGCAACGCCTCGGCGCCAGAGTGAGCGGCGTGGCGCCAGGTGCGCCGAGCGAGCCCTCCCTTTACCGGCTCGCCGACGTCAGCCGCGGCATGGCCGGCGAGCACCCTGTCGATGTGCGCGACCGGCGGGGCCTGGCGCAGGCGCTCGTGGCCGCGCAGCCGGAGGTCGTGATCCATCTCGCCGCCCAACCGATGGTGCGGCGCTCGCTGATCGACCCTGCCGGCACCTTCGAGACCAACGTGATCGGCACGGTCAACCTGCTGGAGGCGGTGCGCGCGGCAGGCTGCGTGCAGGCGGTCGTGGTCGTGACCTCGGACAAGTGCTACGAGAACCCGGGAGTCGGCGGGCGGGCGTTTGTCGAGGGCGATCCGCTCGGCGGCAGCGATCCCTACTCCGCCTCCAAGGCGTGCGCCGAGATCGTCGCGTCCTCCTACTACCGCTCGTTCTTCGCGCAGCAGGACGAGCCGCGGCTCGCGACCGCGCGCGCGGGCAACGTGATCGGCGGCGGGGACTGGGGCGAGGATCGCCTGCTGCCGGACGCGGTGCGGGTCGCCAGCGGGATCGCGCCCCCGCCGCTTGCGGTTCGCAACCCGCAGGCCGTGCGTCCCTGGCAGCACGTGCTGAACCCGCTGCTGGGCTACCTGATGCTGGCGCAGCGGCTGCTGGAGGACCCAGACGCCTGTGAGGCGTGGAACTTCGGCCCGCCACAGACCGATGCGCGAACGGTGGCCGACCTGCTGGCGCGCGTGCAGGATCTCTGGGACGGGATGCCCGCCTGGGAGGCGGACGGCAGTGTGAACCCGAAGGAGGCCGCCTGGCTCGCGCTGGACTCCTCCAAGGCGACTCGGCGGCTCGGCTGGCGCCCGGTGTGGGAGCTTGACCGGGGGTTGGCCGAGTTGGTGGACTGGCACCGCGCGCAGCTCGCGGGCCGCGATGCGCGGCAGATCAGTGAGCAGCAGGTGGAGCGGTTCATGGCAGATGCAGACAAAGATCTGCATTCCTAATCCATTCCTATAATTCGTAAGATGCCGCGGGCATGAGCCCGCTGCACCTGCGTCGCTATCGCGCGGAGCGTTTGCTGCGCTCTCAGTTTGAAGAGCTCCGTGCCGGCGTTCTACGCGCGGTCCGGGCGCGCCTTGGCTCTGTGGCGCTCGACGAAGCCGATCTGGAGGCGTGCTACTCGCAGGCCTGGCAGGGGCTCTACGCCGCGATCATCGGTGGGGAGGAGATCGAGAATCCCGCCGGGTGGCTGATTCTCGTCACCTAC
The DNA here is from genome assembly GCA_963805565.1 of uncultured Actinomycetota bacterium. Lineage (GTDB taxonomy): Bacteria > Actinomycetota > Thermoleophilia > Solirubrobacterales > Solirubrobacteraceae > Palsa-744. The sequence goes on from CAWDUK010000001.1 coordinate 1,538,379, forward strand.
CGCCGCGCCATCGACGAGCAGCGCACGCGCCGGCACGCAGGGCAGCTGCACCCGGATGCGGCTGTGGCTGACCCAGATTTTGCCGCCGAGCTCGACGACCGGCTCAAGCTGCGGCGACTGATCGAGGGCCTGAGCGTCGATCTCTCAGAGCGCGAGCGCCAGGCGGCGGCGCTCTGCTATCTGCAGGGGCTCACCCGCGAGCAGGCCGCCAGACGCATGGGCATCGCGCCAAAGCGGATGCAGAAGCTGATGGAGGGTCGCGGCGACGGACGTCCGGGCGTGGCGGCGAAGGTGGGCGCACTGACGCGATCGATCTCGGAGGGGCGCTTCTGCGAGGAGCACGCCTCACTGATGCGGGCCTTCGCGTTCGGGGTGCTCGACCCCGAGGGCGAGCGCCATCAGATCGCGCTGGCGCATCGCAGGAACTGCCCGGCTTGCCGTGCGTACGTGCTCTCGCTGCGCGGCCTCTCCGCGGTGCTGCCACCGGTGTTCCTGCCGGGGCTGGTTGGGGGTCTGGAGCTTGGTGGGGGCGGTGCCGGGCGTGCGGCGCATGCCATCAAGGCAGCCGGGCGCCTTCGAGGCATCGGCGGACGTGTTGCTGGCAGTGGCGCGAGCGGGGTGAAGATCGCGGCCGCAGGCTTGGTCCTGCTGGGCGGGGGCGCGGCGGGGGTTGCGATCACGGCATCGGGCTCGGGGGCGCACTCTCATCCTGTCCAGAGCCGCGGCGTGGTCACGAGCAACGCCGGCTCCGTGGGGCTGCATGCGGCGCGTCAAAAGTCGCCGCGGGTGAGCAGGCCGTACGCTCGCAAGGGGCGTCATGCCGCGAGCCGCAGAGCCGCAGGACGCCGGCGGGCCGCTCCTTCGCCATCGGCCGCGCTGCGCGAGTTCGGGATCGAACGGCCCTCGACCGCCTCGTCGGCCACAACGTCAACAGGGCCTGCGCCCGGCTCCTCGACTGCGCAGCGTGAATTCGGGATCGAAGGGGGCGGTTAGACAGTTTGTCGCTGAGCTGTTATGGTATTGAGCGTTGCAGTACCTAACTACGGATCCGGACAGGCGCACCGTCGTCTTTGATGGCGGCACTTACCAACATCTCGCGCTCGGCCGGCCCGTTGATGGACGAGGTCGACCTCATCCTCGGGACCGTCGCTCATCCGGACTATCGTCGCGACGATCCGATCTCTGGGCGCGAGCACTTTTATCGCCAACATCTCGACGAGCGACGGTGGCTCAGAGTGGTCGTAGACTTCAACGACGAGCCAGCGTGGGTCGTGACTGCCTTGGTGCAGAACAATCCACCGAAGGACTGCAAGCCATGAGCATCACCATCGCCGGAATCACCTTCGATCATCACCACTACGATGAGCGCGGCGACGTGCTTTACCTCAACGTCGGCGAGCCACGTCCGGCCGCTCGGGGTCTGGAAACGCCCGACGGGCATGCCATCCACTACGACGAGTCAGGCGCAGTGATCGGCATCACTCTGCTGGGCGTTCGTCACGCACTCGAACGCGACGGCGAGATCACGCTGACGCTTCCCGCGGAGCACTTGGTCGCAGACGACCTGCACGAAATGCTCCTTGCCGCCTGACCCACGCCACGGCGGACCAAAGACCTCGTGCAGCGGATCGCTGTAGTGCTGCCTGAATCTGCAGCGGCAAGAGTGCAGCCAGTGGCTGCACAAAGTGGCTGGACGCGTGAGCCAGCACGCGAGCCGGCCCGGCAAGTCGACGAGCGTGGCACGAGCGAGGCCTTAATCGCGCGGGAAGATCCTGCTCATCTTGCTGAGCACAAGCGGGTTGCCGCGCGGGCGCAGCTTGCCCGTCGCGATCGCCCGCATCGGGTTCAGGCGGTTGCCGATAATGTCGACGAAGTCCTGGTAGGCGACCTTCATGCGCACATCGGGACTGACCGCCGCTCCCTGCTCCACGCGGCTGGATCCGTTGTCCACGATCAGATGCCAGGTGGGCACGTCGGGGTCGGTGAACTCCCACTGCAGGGTCGTGGGCCGGCGCAGGCCATGCTGTGGGTTGACCTGCCGTCTGATCGTGTCGAACAGCAGTTCGACGGTTTCTGGGTCGCGCTGCGTGGGCCCCTGGCGCACGCCGATCACGCCCGCCTGCGCCAGCCTGCGGCCGCGCCTGCTCGTCTCCTCAATCGTGAGTCCTGGCGGCAATACCGGCGGACCGGGAAGATCCTCCAGCGGCAGGCCCGCGGAGCGCAGCTTGGTGCGCATCGAGGTCGCGGCCTCGACGCTGATCGTGTCGAAGTCGTAGCCGAAGCAACTGATGTAGCGCTCGTCCCAGCCCGGCGGCATCATCACCTGGGCGAGGTACGGCGTCACTTCGCGCAGCAGGCCCGCGACGGCGGCGGGGACGCGCGGGTCTTCGCGCGCCAGGTCGGAGATCAGCTTCACGCCAAAGCCGATGTGGCGCTGCTCGTCGGCGGCGATGTTCGCCATGCCGGCCCTGAAGGCGGGCAGCACGTCGCGCTCCTCCAGGTAGCTGCAGATCATGTGCTGGCCCGGCTGGGCCATGGTCGCCTCGATGATCACGTGGTAGAGCGTGACCCCGGCGGCGAGCTTGGGGCGAGAATGGTCCTTGCGCAGCTCCGCGGCCATGCTGTCCAGCCGCTCGAAGATCTTTACAAAGCCGGGCGAGAGCTGGGGTCGGATCGCCGCAAGGCCGCTGGCGGGCGAGCCGTCGCCGATGCCGCAGACCTCCTTCATGAAGCGCTTGAAGAAGACGGCATGCCTGGCCTCGTCGACCTGCTGGGTGGTCAGGAAGTACTTCTGCTCCTCCAGCGGCGCGGCGTCGATGTAAGGAGAGAGATTGTCGGCGACGGCGTCCTCGCCCCAAAAAAAGAGGGCGTAGTTCCAGATCGCGGCCGTGCGCTCGAACTCGGTGAAGCGCTCCTGCCACTGCTTGGCATCCTCACTGAAGTCGAGGTCCATCGCGCTCCAGTTGCCGTGCTCCCAGCGCCGGTAGAGATCCTCGTAGGAGATCGCGTCGGCCGGCAGGCTGCCGATCTGGGCGCCGTTGCTGCCGGCGACCGCCCCGTTGCTATGCGCTCTCGTGCTCCCTGGACCCTGCGCCGTAGTGCTCGCCATCTCTTCTCCTCTGTCGGTTGCGCGCCAGCCCATTCTATAGATAATGGACATTATTGCAATAGCAATTGCTCCCTTAACTAGAATGTGAAGCCATGACCGAGGCAGCCCCAGCGATCGCGACGCGGCTCACCCGCGAGCAGAGCAAGGCCAAGACGCGGCAACGACTGCTGCTCGCCGCGCGCACCGTCTTCGCCAGGCGCGGCTACCACGGCGCCTCCGTGGAGGAGATCGCGGCGGAGGCCGGCTTCTCGACGGGCGCGCTGTACTCGAACTTCGGCGGCAAGGAGGACCTTTTCCTGGCCCTGATGGACGATGTCACCGATGCCTACTGCGCTGAGATCGCGGCCGAGGTCGACGGTGTCAGCACCATTGCCGAGCGGGCCCGCGGCGGCGCGCGGCACTGGATGGAGATCGTCGAGCGCGAGCCCGAGATGCTGATGCTGTTCATCGAGTTCTGGGCCTACGCCGCGCGGGACCCCGGGGCCCGGGAGCGGGTTGCCGCCAGCTTCGCCAAGGCCAGGCAGGTGTTGACCAGGCTTATCAGCGACGGCGCGCGCGAGTTCAACCTGCAGCTGGAGATCCCGGCCGAGCAGCTTGCGATCGCAATCGACGCGCTCGCGGATGGCATTGCAAGGCAGAAGCTGGCTGACCCAGCTGCGGTTCCGGACGATCTGATGGGGCGAGTGATCTCGCTGCTGCTGGCGGGGGCGGCGCGGGGCGCGACGCAGGGCTGACTTCAGTCCGGCCACCGCGTCGCCTGCGCGGCCATTATCCTCGGCGCAGATGCCCGCCCGAAGCAGCGATGCCGACGAGGGTCCAGATGGCGGCGTGCCTTCACCTGGCGGTGCGATGCGTGGTCTGCGCGGCGCACCCCTGCGGATCCTCGCCGAGGATCCGAGCGCTCTCCCCGCGCTCGGCGCGCTTGCGCTGCTGATCGCCTGGGCGGCCAACCAGGCCGGCTTCCCGCAGACACATTGGGCGCCCGGGGGCATCATCTTGCTCGCGCTGCTGGTGATCGCCGTGGGGGCGATCGGGGTGCGAGTCGCCTCGATCCCGTGGCCGGTCCGCATCGCGATTGCGGCGCTGGCGGCATATACGGCATGGAGCTTCCTCTCGATCCTGTGGGCGAACGTGCCCGGGGATGCCTGGGAAGGCGCGGATCGCACCCTTGTCTACCTGATCGTGTTTGCTCTGTTCGCGAGCTTCAGGCGCACCGGCGCAAGCGCGGCGCTGCTGCTTGGCGCCTGGACGCTGGCGACGGCGGGGCTTGCGGTCTACACGGTGCTGCGCGTCAACGCGGCTGCGGGCAGCGCCGCTGCCCTCCAGCAGCTGATGCCCGAAGGGCGTCTCACCTCTCCAGCCGGCTACACGAACGCCAACGCGGCGATGTGGATGATGGCGTTCTACCCGGCGTGGCTGATGGCCGCCTCCCGGCGTCTGCCGGCGCTCCTCCGCGGACTGCTGGCAGGCGGCGCGGCCACGCTCGCGGCCGTAGCGCTCTACAGCCAGAGCAGGGGCGCCGTGTATTCGATTCCGATCATGCTGGTGCTCGTCTTGGTGCTGCTTCCGGGCCGCGTGCGCAACCTCATCACGCTGATCCCGATCGGGCTGGGCGCCGGCGCCTGCGCGCCCGCCGTGCTGCACCTGGCCAAACGGATCGAATCGGGCGGCTCCGCGGCCTCCGCGGCCCACTCTGCGACGCTCTCGGTGCTGCTCGCGGCCGTCGCCGTCACGCTCGTGAGCACGCTGATCGCGATGCTGGAGGTGAGGTGGCCGGCTGCCTCGCCGATGCGGGGGCGTCTGCGCACGGGGGTTGGATTTGCGGGCGTGCTTGCCGCCGCAGTGCTCGTTGTTGGCGTGCTCGCAGCGGCCGGCCGGCCCGTCGGGCGGGTGGAACACGCATGGAACACGTTCACAAGCCTAAAAGGCTATGCCGCCGACTCCTCCGGTCAGAGCAGGCTCACCAGCGGCTTTGGCAGCAATCGCTACGACTTCTATCGCGTCGCCTGGCACGAGTTCCTCTCTCATCCGCTGATTGGTATTGGCGCTGACAATTTCGCTGAGCAGTACCTGCGGCTTGGTCACAGCGAAGAGACGCCTCATTACCCCCACAGCGTCGAGATGCGAACGCTCGCGGAGACCGGGCTGATCGGAGCGCTGATTGCGCTCTGCGGTCTGATCGCGAGTCTGGTCGCGACCCGCCGGGCGCTCCGGCGCATCGACCCGCTTGCAAAAGCGGTGGCCGCGGCTGCGCTCGCCGGCTTCGCCTCCTGGGCGGTTCACGGCTCCTTCGACTGGTTCTTCGAGTACGCGGGCCTCGGCGCCGCCGCGTTTGCGCTGCTCGGCCTGAGCTGCTCGCTTTGCCCCGCTGAGCTCGCCACACACTCGCGGCGGATGCGCTCGTTCGACTCACAAACGGGAAACGCCCGTGTCTTGGTGCGGATCGGCACGATCGCGCTTGGGCTCGCGCTGGTCGGCGCTGCCGCCGTCTCGCTGGTGCTGCCCTGGCTCTCGCGTATGGAGGTGCAGAGTGCCGCCCGCACCTGGCCGACAGCGACGGCCTCCGCCTACGCCGAGCTCAACGAAGCTGCTGCTCTGAACCCGCTGAGCGACGAACCGTATCTCGTGGCCGGCAGTATCGCGTTGCGACGCGGCGAGCTTCAACGTGCGGACCGGGAGTTCGAGCTGGCCCTGCGGCGTACGCCTGGAGACGTCTACGCGACACTTGAGCGGGGTGCGATCGCCTCGACGCGGGGGCAACGCGACGCCGCGCTCGCGCTCTTGGAGCGATCATCGCAACTCGCGCCTAGAGACAGTCTGATTACTCAGGCGCTGGCGATCGCGCGCCGCGGAGGGCGTGTGAGCGTGCGGCAGCTCAACCGACTGATTCTCCACGAAGCTCAACAATTCCCATAAGTGGGAAACCGCTTGCGTAAGTTGCCGACTGTCATTGGTGGGACTTCCACGCTCGACACCTTCGCGTAGCTTCGCTAACGTTTGACTCCGTTAAGCGGGCTAGCCCGCATCGGCAGACCACAGATCGTTGCGGACGCGCCGGTTTCGAGGGGCGACTAGGGGCAGGGCACGGAGAGCGAACGGCAAGTTGCGCGAGCCACAGCAAAATCCCAAGGCGGGGAAAAGTGAGATCCCAAACCGCGACCATCATCACCATCGCGATAGCGGCGGCGCTTGTCTGCGCACAGACATCTGCGGCCGCTGAAGCACCGCTGCTGAGCGGATATGGCGGCCCGGGCGCCGGAGAGCAGCAGATCATCGGCTCGGGGCTCGTGAACGGAGGCGGTGCTTCGCATGGGGGCACGGAAACGCCGGCGTCGGGCAGCCTCAGCGAAGGCGAATCTGGCGTCTCTGGATCCGGGTCGAGCACCGGTGGGAGACAGCCGGGCGCGGCAAACACAAGCGGCCAGGCCCAGGCAGGCGCCGGCCGCAAGGGCGGCAAGGGCTCACGGTCGGGCGGCGGCCATGGCGCGGGGGCCGTGCCGGGTGGCGGCTCATCGCCGCCACCCTCATCGCCGGCGAGCGCCACGACCGCAGGTCTCACCAGCTCGCAGGTGCTGCTGGTCGCCGCGATTGCCGTCGCGCTCGCCTTGATTGCAGGGCTGACTTGGCGGCTCGGGCGGCGGGAGCGAAGCGATGGCGCGGGCAGACCCGGGCCGGGCGCCCGTGAGATCAGAGGAGCCGGCAGTTGAGCGGTCGCGTCGAGGTCAGCAGGCAGAGCGCCGCAGAGCAGGCCGTGCCGCTTGGCGGGGCGTCCGGATCGCTGGCCGGCGGTCGCGGCATCGCTCACCGTGGCACGCGACCGCTGCACCGGGCGCAGGCGCGTGGCTCGAGCACGAACGTGCAGCGGGACGCTCTGTTTCGCTGCCTTCTCCTGCTCGCGGATGTGCTCGCGGTGGTGGGCGCCTTCGTGCTGATGGAGGCTGTGCTCGCGCGGAGCCCGCGCATCACCGCCGGGATTGCGGTGGCGATCGCAGTGCTCCTTGCCTGCTCGAAGCTGCTCGGTCTCTACGACCGCGACGAGGCGCTGCTGCGAAAGACGACGCTCGAGGAGGTCCCCAAGCTGTTCAGCGCCGCGACTTTCTGTGTGCTGGCGACCTGGATCGTGAGCGGCGGCTTCCTCGACGACGGCGCCCCGCGCGCCGGCGCGCTGCTGCTGTGGATCTTCCTCATCGGGCTGCTGGCGGTGGCGCGTGCGATCGCTCGTTCGCTCGCCCTGCGGCTCTCGCCGGCTGAGCGCTGCTTGCTGATCGGAGAGGAGGAGCCGGTCAGCGCCGTCCGCGCGAAGCTTGTCAACCACGCGGGCATCAAGGCGAGCATGGTCGCCCACCTCGATCCTGACAAGGTCTCAGCCTGGTCGACCGACGAATACTCCGCCTCGCGGCTCGGCGAGATTCGTGACCTCGCGAGCGTGCTCGAAGTCGACAGGGCGATCATCCTCTCCGGCAGCGTGGACGCCGAGGAGACGCTCGATCTCGTTCGCAGCCTGAAAGCCATCGGCGTGCGCGTGAGCGTCGTGCCACGGCTGTTGGAGGTCGTCGGCAGCTCGGTGGAGTTCGACGACCTGCACGGGCTGACGGTGCTCGGGGTGAGGCCGTTCGATCTGAGTCCCGTCTCCGTGGCGGTCAAGCGTGCGTTCGATCTGCTCGCAGCTGGAGTCGGGCTGCTCGTGATGGGCCCGCTGATGCTCGCGATCGCAGCCGCGATCAAACTCGATGGGCGCGGGCCGGTGCTCTTTCGCCAGCAGCGGGTCGGGCAGCACGGAAGGCACTTCTGGATGATCAAGTTCCGCACCATGGTCCCGGATGCCGACGCGCTGAAGGACGATCTGCGGGCGCTCAACGAGGCGCAGGACGGCCTCTTCAAGATTGCCGACGACCCGCGCGTGACGCGTGTGGGCCGCTTCCTGCGCAAAAGCTCGCTCGATGAGCTTCCTCAGCTTCTGAACGTGATCCGCGGGGAGATGAGCCTCGTCGGGCCAAGGCCGCTCGTGATCGAGGAGGATCACAAGATCGAGGGCTGGGATCGGCGCAGGCTCGATTTGACGCCAGGCGTGACCGGGCCATGGCAGATCCTTGGGCCCACCCGCGTCCCACTGCAGCAGATGGGCTCGATGGACTACCTGTACGTTGCGAACTGGTCTTTGTGGAGCGACATGAAGATCTTGGTGCGAACCATCGCCCACGTCCTCGAACGCCGCGGCCTCTGAGCCTCGGCGTTCGGCTGCTCTGCGTTCTCCCAGATCACGAGCCCGCTCTCAAGCGAAGCCGGGATGCCCTCGCGCCTGGCGTCGCAGGCGACCGGCGCCTGCACGGTGACGGCGCGCCGCCGCTCGCCGCTTGCCGCGACGCGGCACAACGCGACGTAAAGCGCCCCGAGCAGGAGCCAGACCAACAGCACTGATGCGATCGCTATCAACATGCTCGCCGGATGGTGTTACCCATTTCTGCGATTTGAATCGTCGAACTTCCGTTAAGACTTCAACATCCCTCGCCAGCCTCCTACATACGTCCAGATTCTTTCTGTGGGAACAGGGTGTTCACGTGCTCGGCAAGGCGGCGCTGGAATTCGGCGACCGAGAAACGCTCTGCGTTCTGGCGCGCACGCGCCGGCTCGAAGGGCAGCGCGTCGATGCTTTCGATCGCACTTGCGAAGGAGTCGGGGTCGTCGAGGGTCGCGAGCAGCCCCGTCTGCCCGTCGATCACGGTCTCAAGCGCCCCGCCCGCAGCAGCCGCGATCACCGGCCGGCCTGCTGCTTGAGCCTCGACTGCGGTGATGCCGAACTCCTCCATGCTCGGAACGATCACCGCCCTCGCGCTCGCGTACAGATCCACGAGGTCGGCGTCAGATGCTCGTCCCAGGAAATCTGCCTCCGGGTAGGCGGCGCGCAGCGCAGCGTGATCGGGGCCCGAGCCGACGATCGCGATCGGCGCCTTCGCCCGACGTGCCGCCTCCAGCGCTACGTGCACCCGCTTGTGGGCGACCACCTCAGAGACGACGAGCAGTCTCTTGCCCGGCTCGCCGATCGAGAAGCGATGCGTCTCCACGGGCGGGTGTATTAGCACTGACTCGCGGCCGTAGTAGCGTCTGATTCGCTCCTGCGTGAGCATCGAGTTGGCTACGTAGGAGTCCACCCGGCCGGCGGCTGCGAGATCCCACCTGCGCATGCGCGCAAGCTGCACGCGCAGCAGGGGCCGCAGCGGCGCCGGCGTCTCTGCGAGCGCGCGCGCCTGCTCATACCAGGCGTACCGAAAGGGTGCGTGGCAGTAGCAGACGTGGATCGATCCGCTTGGCTTCCGGATGCCGTGGGCGAAGGCGCTGCTGCTGCTGATCACGAGATCGCAGTCAGGTACCTTCAGATGACTGATCGCGTAGGGATAGAGCGGCAGCAGGCGCCGAAACGAGCTCTGTCTCACGCGCAGACGCTGCAGCACCGAGGGCACGATCGTGCGTCCGGCGAAGCGGGCGTTCGTGCCCTGCTCGTCGTAGAGCAGGCTGCAGATCGGCGCTTGCGGGAACATCTGCGCGATCGCGGCGAAGGTCCGCTCCGCGCCTCGCATCACGAGCAGATAGTCGTGAACGAGACTGACTCGGCGAGACACGGCTTGGCAGGTTACCGGGCGTCCGCCGCGATTCGCACGCCGAGGAAGGTGCCGACCGCTCAGATGCTGCGCTGCGTGTCGCCGCCCGCGCCGAGCCAGTACTGGTATACGCGGACACGCATGTTGCGTGTGCCGAGCACGCTTGGCAGCGTGATTGAGTAGCCGTTGAAGCGATTGAGCGTGAATATCGCCCTGTAGCGCAGGACGCCGCGGACGAAGGCTTCGAGTTTCATGTAGTCGCCCACCGGTGCCGAGCCGCTCGCGGTCACGCTCCCGCCGCTGCGGCGCAGGCTCAGCGTCACCGGGCTGGGCGGGCCAAATGGGGACAGCAGCGCGCTCCCGAGCGCATAGAAGGACGGCTTGCGTTTGCCTTGCGCGCCCAGCACGCCGAATTCTTCTCCAGGGTGGTCCTGGAACCCATATGTAAGCAGCGCGGCGACGTAGGGCGCGCGCGCGAGCTCGCGGAACGAGTTGGTGATGTTCTGCGCCTGCACCGCCCGCGTGACGCACCCCTGTTCCTGCTCGACCTTGCGGCCGGGCCAGCAGCTGCTCCACCCGAACTCGTCGAGCCAGAGCGGCGTGTGGTCGCCGTTTTCCAGCTGAACTTCGTGGAATCGGCGCACAGAGCCGAGCACGAGGTTGTAGAAGTGGACGGCCACTGCGTCGTAATAACCCTTCACGCCCTGCGCGTAGAGGGCCCGCATGAAGCCGCCGTTGGAGCCGACGAGCGAGCCCGCGAGCACCGTCACGTTTGGAGCCGCGCTCTTGATCGCGGTGTAGGAGACGCGCAGCATTTCGGCATAGTGCTTGGGCTTCTCCGGACCGGCGAGGTAGTTCTGGTTGGCCTGATCGGGCTCGTTCCAGACTTCGATCGCCGTGGTCTGCGGGCCGTACTGCTTCGCGAGCCAGCCCATGAAGGATCCAAGGTAGAGCGGCTGCGTCGGCGGCCAGGCTTCGGCCCTGCCGCCGATGCCTCCGTGCCCGCAGCCGGCGAGCACCGAGGCGGGTGCGGAGGAGGCCCAGCACGGCGTGTCGTCGACGAGCGCTATCACCTTGATGTGGGCGGATGCCGTGGCCGCGAACAGGGCGTTGGCGGCGTTTACGGCTGCGGTGCTCTCGGTTCCGGGTCCCGTCGGCTGGAAGAACGACCACGGGAACTCCACCCGCACGATCTGGGCGTTGAGCGAGCGGGCGGTCGATATTTCGCGGTTGATCGCAGCCGTGCTCGAGCCGGCATTGAGGCCGGCGATGTTCAAGCCGCGCAGCGGTCCTGCTTGACCACTGGCCTTCGCGGCTGAGACGGATGAAGCCGACGCCGCGACCAGGCAGCAGCAGAGCGCGATCGCAGCGGTCAGCCGGAGCAAGCGCGCCACCATCAACACGACTCTAGTAGATCACGTGGGGCGGCATAGCCGCTAGGCTTGCGGCGCATGTCACCGACCTGGATCTGGCTGCAGATCGCGATCGTCTTCTTCGTGCTGGTCGGGATCGTGATCGCGATCGTGCGCCTGGCCTGAGCGCCGCTTGCTCACGCTCCCCGCAGGCGTGAGAGCAGTCCCTTGCGCCTCGCTACCCCAGGGCGGGTGTGAGGCGGTCTTGGCGGAGGCTCCTGATCGGCGAGGATCGCCGCGGGGACGAGCTCGGTCAGCCACTCGGTCAGATCGCTATAGCCGGCCTGGTCGATCTCAGACTCGATCGCTGGCGGGCGCTGCTCGGTGTCGTGCGCGTCCGAGGCGACATTGTGCGCGATCTCCTCCCCGAGCATCTGCAGCGCAAACCGGCGCGCCTGCCCGCCGAAGCGCCCGCTGAGAGAGCCCGCGGTGATCGAGGTGAGCGCGCCGGCGCGCACGAGCGTGCCGAGCAGAGAAGGATCCCGTTGCAGCGCCGCGCAGCGCTCTGGATGGGCGATCAGAACCTTGAAGCCCTTCTGCATGAGGTCGATCGCGATCGCGTCTAGGCCGTGGGCGACCGGGGCGAAGGGCGGCTCCAACAGCAGCCAGCGGCTGTCGCCGAGGGTGAGTCTCTCGAGCTCCTCGGGTGGAGTGTCAGGCACGCGCGTCATTGCGATCTCGGCGCCGGCGAGCACGTCGATCTCCGTGCCTGCCTGCGCGAGTCGGTCGTTCAGCTCCGCCGTGAGCATGCGCACCGTCTCAGCGTCGTTGGGGTAGCGCCAACTGACGTGAGGAGTGGCCACGATTTGGCGGATGCCTGCCGTGCCGGCCGCAGCGGCGAGCGCAAGTGCCTCCTGCATCGTGGCCGGGCCATCGTCGATGCCAGGGAGCACATGGCAGTGCAGATCGATCATCCCACCGCCCACATTAGGCGTCGGCGAGAAGACGCGGGCCATTGTGCTCGCTGCCGTCCAGCAGCAGCGCCGCGGCTATCTGCTCAAAAGCGGCCTCGTAGGCGGTGGGCGGCCCACCGTGGGGATCGGCGATCTCGGGCCCGCCCGTTGCGCTGCAGAGCCATCCGAGCAGGTGGGCTCGACGCAGCGAGAGAGGGTGGCGCAGGGCGAGCTCCACGAGGTTGCGGGCGTCGAAGACGAACAGGGTGGGAGCGCCGCTCAGCAGCGTGCCGTCAAGCGGCTCCGATCTGTGGGAGCGAAGATCGATCTGCCAGCGCTCTGCGGCGGAGATCGCAAGCGGCGAAGACGGCCGGCCGGGGCGTGCCCGCGTGCCCGCCTCTCTGACGTTCCGGGCAGGCCAGCGGCGACGGGCGAGCTCGGCGGCGAACGCGCTGCGGTTGATGTTGCCGTGACAGACGAACAGCAGATCGCCCTCCGCGAGCGCGCGCGTGGCTCGCGCGCGCAGAGCACGCCTGGCCCTTGGAGCGCGCGCGAGGCCGCGCAGCAGCGCCGCAAGCAGCCCGCTGAGTGCTGTGATCGCCCATCCGCGGAGCTTGCCGGCTGCGGCTCTCACGCCTGCTTTGAGGTGGGCGTGGCGGGCGCTGCGTCGCGGCTGCGGTCGACCTCGGCGAGCAGCTGCTCCCAGCTCGCGGTGCAGGGGGCGATCCGCTGCGCGAGCGCTTGCAGCGCCGCAAAGCCGTCCTCCTGCTCCCAGGAGGTGTGAAGCACGATCGGCACCCAGGTGCCGGGCGCGGCGTCGATCAGCTGCTCGGCGGCGCCGAGCACCGTCTTCGCGTTGGCGTAGAGAGGCGCGTAGCAGGGCAGGTAGACCGCGTCCCCCCGCCACAGCGGTCCGCCGTGGAAGCCCATCAGCGCAACGCTCTCAGGCCCGCCGCAGACGACGTCGAAGCGACGGCTCAGCAGCTCATACTGGGAGGCGTCAAAGCGGTTGAACGGCGGCACGAACACCTTCGCGTCGATCCCGGCCGCGAGCAGCCTGAGGCGGCCGTCCTCGAGCAGCGCTTCGGTGTCGGCGGCGGAGAGGCCGCAAAGCTCTGAGCGGCGGCGCGGGCTTGCGTAGCGCGTGCGGTGCGTGGTGCCATGCTGCGCGAAGGTGACGCCGTCATGGCGCATCTGCTCGATCAGTGCGAGCTCGACATCGCCAAGCGGCCTGCCGCCCTGCGAGTCGGGGTCCAGCGGCGCGCGCGTGAGCTGAGGCACGATCGACATCAGGTGGGGCACGCCCTCCTCTGCCATCACCGCGTGGAAGCGCCGCGACATCTCAACGCCCTGCTGCCCCGGTTCGTCGAAAGTCGTGTAGTAGGGGAACTCGTCGACGCGCACCAGAAAGCGCGGCGGTCCCTGCGCCGAGTCGCCCAGGGTCCGCCGTCGTGCCGCGATCAGCGGGCTCAGCCACTTCTGCTGCCAATCCAGGCGGCCGAGCTTCATCTGGACTCGCTGGGCCGCTCGGACGGGGGCAGGGGGGACTTTCCGCGAGCGCAGCGGCGCAGGCGGCCTGGGGTTGCTCGCCGCATGCTCGCCCAGATGCAGTCGCAGGTTGCGAGCGGTGTCTGAGCCCGATGACACGGTTGGAACGGTACTCGACAGGCTTGATCAGGCAGCGCGCAGCCGGCGCTGGATCGAGCGGCGCAGCTGTTCTGCGAGGAAGCGCGGCGCCAGCCACGGCTCTGATGGCGAGAACAAGCTGTGTGCCGAGCGCGGCGCGCGCAGCAGCGCGCGGAGGAGCTCTCTGACCGGATGCGCGCTCTTTGCGCTCGCGCGCAGGTCTCTGGTGAGCCATTGGTATCGCACGCCGGTGATCTGCGTCGTTTGCGTCACCGGCATCCCAAGGGCAACCCGCGCCCATGTCGCGGGGTGGTTGACGCCGGCGCGCAGGGCGAGGGCCATTGACCCGTAGTAGCGGCCATTGAAGTCGATCAATCGCTCGACGCCGTCTGGGCCCCGCAGGAACTGCAGCTGCGCGAGTCCCCACCAGCCCACCCTGCCGACGAAGTCGGTGACCCGCTCCAGCAGGTCGGGGTCGATCGGCTCTGTGACTCCGCGGGCGGTGATGCCCGTCTGCGGCGGCCAGACGAGCTCTGCCCGCTGTTGGCTGACGCTCAGCAGCCTGCCGTCGCGGTCGGCGACGAACGCGACTGCCACGAGCGCTCCCTCCACGCGCTCCTGCAGCAATGGCGGAGATCCGCCAGCCGCTTCGATTTCGCGCGCACGAGCGCGCGCCGCGTCCGGACCGTCGACGACGAGCGCAGGAAAGTAGGCGTCGGCGTGGCTTGCGGGCTTGACCAGCGCCGGGTACCGGAAGGACGAGAGCGTCTGCTCGCTGGCATGGGTGGTGGCTGGCGAGGCGATCCCACTCGCCTCCGCGATCTCAGACAGGGCGTACTTGTCGAAGCTCCTCAGCACAACCTCGTGCTCGGCGAAGGGGAACACCGCCGGCAGCTGCTCCCGTGCGCTGGAAAGCGCGCTCGTCGCGGCCTCCCAGGTGGGAAAGACGACGTCGTATCGGCCGTCCGCGATCGTCTTTGCGACATCCGCGCAGAAGCGCTCAGGATCGTCGCGCAGCGAGGCGATCAGGTGAAACTCGCTGCAGGAGCGGGAGCGCGAGGCGAGGCTTGGTATCGAGGCTGCGCAGCCCACGGTCCAGCCGTTTCGCACGAGGCCGTTCGCGCCCACGAGCGTGGCGCGGTTGAGGCCCTCGTCTATCAGCAGTGCGCGCATGCGCTCGGGTTGAGAGACGCCGGCGCTCAACGCGCCCAGGACATCTCGTTGCGGACGACGCGGGCAGGGTTTCCGGCCACGAGATCGCCGGCGCTCATTTGAGTGCTCCTTGTGACGCAGCTGCTCGCTGCAACGATCGCGCCGTCAGGGATCGTGACTCCCTTCAGGATTGTTGCGCCCGCTCCGACCAGCACGTGCGCTCCGATCACGATCGGGGCGCATGGCGGCCGGTCGCCGACCTGGTGGGAGTCGGTGTCCATGATCAGAGTCTGCCAGGAGACCTTCGAGTCGGTTCCTATCGAGATCTCCTGCTCGCAGAGGATGCAGCTCTCGGCGTTGACGAAGGCACCGGCGCCGAGGACGAGCCGGCCGCTGATCGAGAGCTTCGCGCCGTGCGCGATCTCTGCCGGCCCCTCGAAGACGACTTCTCCCGGCATGTCCAACACTCCGCGGGAGCGACGAAAGTCGAACAGCGGCGCCCACCCGAAGCCGATCTTGACCATCCCAGGCCTGACCGCGCCCTCAATCTTGATCTGTCCGCTCATCCGCGATCGCGTCACTGTCCTTGCGACGAGGATCGGCATCCGCAGCGCCTGGCGCAGCGGCAGGTGCCGCAGGCAGAAGAGCAGCGATCCCGGCAGGGCCGAGCCGTAGCGCCAGAGTCGGTGACGCAGGGGCACGCTCCCTACGCCCCGCCGTCTCGACGTTTGACGCGGCCAGCCTCGCGGATCCGCTGCAGAGCGATCCAGCTGTCGTCGCGGATCTGCCTTGCGAGGCCAGCGCCGGTGACGTTGAAGCGGCGGGCGAGCAGCCGTGGATCGGCGATGTCTCTGCGTAGCCTGGTCTGCCTGCCGCGGAGCATCGCAAGCGCGGTGCGGCGAAAGCTGAGTCCCTTCTCGGCGGGCAGATGCCAGAAGCCCAGCGCAAGCGGGTCGGTGGGCGTGTCAGCTACGTTGCGCGGCCCGGTCGCGACCCTGCGCGCCAATGCGGAGAGGTCGACGAAGTGGGCTAGGCGCAGCGCCCCGGCGAGCGTGAGGATCTCCTCCTCGGCACCAAGCACCTTGCCTTCAGCGGTGAGTCGGGCGTCCAGCTGCTCGCAGGTCTGCACCAGTGCGCGCAGCGACCGCACCGTCCCGGTGAGCAGCTCGCCGCCGACCCATGGCGGCGGATGGGAGTCCGGCTGGGCGCCCATCGTGATGGCGAGCTCTCCGACGCCTCGCCGCGTGCCGCCGTCGGGGCTGATCCCAGCCTGTTCGTCAGGCGAGTAGCCGATGAAGATGCAGCCGATCTGGTCGCCGGCAGGCGCCGCGGCGAACATCTTCTCCGCATCCACCCAGACGCAGTCGAGATCTGTCAGCCACAGCTGGCGCTCCGGGGACTCGCCCTCGCCGGCGGTGAGGATCGCGTCGAGCACGTAGCGCGAGGAGATGTAGTTGGCGCCGTCGTCGGCTGGCCTATGCAGATAGGGGGTTGGCAGGATCTCCACTCCCAGATCCTCGATCTTCTGCAGCAGCGCCTGGCCGCGCCTGCCGAGCACCGAGCGATCTCCCACATTGGTGGCGAGCGCGAGATCGCAGGCGGCGTCCCGCAATCTGAGCGTTGCGGCCTGGCTGAGCGCGCACTCGAGGTAGCGCTCGGCGACGCGCGCGATCGAGGAGCTCGTGCGCACCGTCGGGTAGTAGAACTCCTCGCCCGGCTGATGGACGTACAGGTACTGCACGACCAGGGGTCTTGAAGCGTCGCTCATACCTTTCTCCATCGACCGTTGCGGGGCAGGACTGAAAGCCGGTGGCGGTTTGTGCATGCCGCTCTGGCGGAGTCGGGGTCTGCTCGCGGCTGACAGCGGTCCAGCGCCGCGCGGAATGATACGCCAAGCGACTTCGCCGGCTTCCCATGGCGACCGCGAGCGTCGTGCGGGGTCAATATCCTCGCAACGATGAGCAGCGGGACTTTGCGATGAAGATCGTGAGTGTGATGACCAGCGACGCCAGCGGCGGCGCGGAGTTCGCGGCGATCGAGATGCTTCAGGCGCTGCGCGAACGCGGACATCAGACCGCGATCCTCTCCGATCTGCCGGGCATCGGCCGGGACACCGAAGTGGAGGTGCATCCGATCTCCCTCGGCCCGAAGCTCTCCGGCCGGACCTGGCCCTCGCTTGCTCTGCGCTGGCCGCTGCTGGCCCGGACGTTGCGGCGTGCTTTGAGGGCCCAGGCGCCCTATGACGTGCTGATGCTCCACTACAAGAAGGAGCAGCTGCTGGCGCCGGCGCTGCCAACCTCGTTGCGGGCATGCACGGTCTGGGCGGAGTGGGGCCCTGTGCCGGTGCAGATGCGCTCAGGTCCGACCCGACGTGCCTACCTTGCTGCGGCCCGCAAGGTGCCGCTGGTGATGGCGGTCTCCGACGGGACCAGGCGCTCGGTTGCCGAGGTGGGCGTGGATCCGAGCAAGGTCGTGGTCGTCCCGAATGTGCTGCGCACGCAGGAAATCGAATACACCGAGGAGTGGACGGCGTCGGGTGCGCGAACAGCTCGGGATACCGCCAGACGCGTTCGTGGTGGGATGCATCTCGCGTTTTCATCCAAAGAAGCGCAACGACGTGGTCGTGGAAGCGGTACGGGAGCTCGAAGACCCGCGCGTGCACCTGATCCTCGCAGGCGACGGGGAGACCGGCGAGCAGCTGCGTGCGCTCGCTGCTCCTCTCGGCGACCGCGCGCACTTCATCTCAACCCCCGGCAAGGAGGTCCCCGACGTGCTCTCAGCCTTCGACGTGTCGGTGTTCTGCCCGAGCCCAGCTGAGGGCGCGCCGCGCGCGGTGATCCTCGGGATGCTCGCTTCGCGCCCATGCCTTTCGACCGGCGCGAGGGGGTGGCGGACATGATCACTCCCGAGCTGGGAGCGATCTCCTCGCCGGAGAACGATCCGCAGGCGCTGCGCGAGATGCTGCGTCCCTACATCGGCGCCCCCGAGCTCGTTGCCCGGCACGGCGCGGCTGGGCGCGCCTATGCCGAGCGCACCTACGCCGCGCCCGTTGTCGCAGAGACGATCGAGGGCCTGTTGAACACCGCGATCGCCGGCGGGATTCCACAGCAGCCGGCGCGTTAGCGCCACAGCGCGGCGATGGCGAACCCTTCCGCATCCACGTCGCCTGCGATCTCGCAGGCGACGGGCGCGGCGAGGAGGCTGTTGATGGTCGAGCAGGGGGGACGCGGTGGCGAGGCCGACTACACGGCGTTGCTCACGCGCGCGCTTGCGCAGCAGGGTTGGAGCGTCGAGCTGGCGACAGCTGACGACCATCTCTACCAGGTCGTGGAGGGAGTGCACGTCAACCACGTCTTCCATTACACGCGCGGGCACAGCGCGCCTGGGCGGCTCGTTCGCCGCCTCGGGCTGGGTTGGGCCAGCAACGGGCTGCGCTTCCTCGCCGCCGTGCCGCGGCTGATGAGGCTCGCACGCCGCTCCGACGTCGTCCACGTCCAGGGCTGGGAGCGCCAGTCGCTGGGGCTGATCGCCGTGCTGGCGATCCGCCTCTGTGGCAGGCCGGTCGTGCAGACCTGGCACAACACCTTCGAAAGGCAGCGGTCGCTGGCTGCCACCAACCGCGAACTGCGACGCCTGCTGGCGCGGATCACGGCACGCACGATCGTCCACACCCAAGCCGATCTCGCACGCATTCCAAGCGATGTGGCGGCGCGCGCGGTCGTGATCCCACACGGCGAGTACGGTGGCCTGGCACGCACAGGCGGCGCGGCCGACCGCGGTAAGGCGCGTGCCGCGCTGGGAATCCCGATCGATGCGCCGGTCACGATGATGTTCGGCCAGTTGCGCAAGGACAAGGGGCTGGACGATCTGCTGGTTGCGGTGAGCAGCGTGCCCGAGCTGTGGCTGATCATCGCCGGCGAAGACCTCGGTGCGCTGGCGGCCAACGAGCAGCTGCTGCGCAGCTCCAAGCTCAGCGGCAGGGTGATCGTGAGCGAGGGCTTCCTGGAGATGGCGCAGGCGGCCGAGCTCTTCGCCGCGACGGACACCGTCGCGCTGCCCTACGAGGTTGCCAGCCAGAGCGGTGTGCTGTTGCTGGCCTACGGCTTTCAACGCCCGGTGATCGCCTACCCGGTCGGGGGCTTGATTGAGGCGGTTCAGGACGGCGAGACCGGTTGGCTGTGCGCCGCCTGCGACCCGCAGGCGCTCGCGCAGGCGCTCGCAGACAGCACCGCCCGCGGATGGGAGGAGTGCGCTCGGCGTGGGCTCGCAGGCGAGCGCATGGCAAGCGATCGCTTCGGATGGCCAGCGATCGCGCGGCGCACGGACGAGGTCTACCGCGAGGCGCTCGCAGGCGCCCGACGCACCCGCGGGCTGTAAGAACGGCGACTGCGGTTCCAGGGCTCAAGGTCGGCGGTCATCTGGGCGATGCATTCGCATGCGCCTGAATCTCTCCGCATCTATCCTCACACCCGATGAAACGCACGAGGGTACGCCCTGTGCGGCTGAGCCCTTGGCTCTCGCCGGGCAGGCTGCCAGCAATCGTGGGGCCGTCGCGGTGACGCGCGCGGTGATCCTGGCCGGCGGCGAGGGCACTCGTCTGCGGCCCTATACGACCGTGCTGCCAAAGCCGTTGATGCCGATTGGCGATCGCCCCGTGCTCGACATAGTCGTGCGCCAGCTGAAGGCGAACGGGATCGAGCGGATCACGATGGCCACCGGCTACCTCGCCGAGCTGATCGAGGCGTTCTTCAGGGATGGCGCCAACTACGGCGTTCCGATCGACTATTTCCGCGAGCGCGAGCCGCTTGGCACCGTCGGGGCGCTCGCGCTGATAGATGGGCTTGCCTCCGACCATGTGATGGTGATGAACGGAGACGTGCTGACCGATATGGACTACGGGGCGCTGATGCGTGGTCACACCCAGAGCGGCGCCGCGGCGACGATCGCCACGAAGCTGCGCCACATCCAGATATCGCTTGGAGTGCTCCGCTTCGGCGACAACGGCGACCCCACGCGTCTGACCGGCTACGACGAGAAGCCGGAGATCGACTTCACGGCGAGCATGGGCGTCTACTGCTTCGCGCCGCGTGCGCTCTCCTTCATCGAGCCCGGCGAGCGGCTCGACTTCCCCGACCTGATCCTGCGGCTGATCGCGGCCGGCGAGGTCGTGCGCGCCTGGCCAAGCGATGACTATTGGCTCGACATCGGGCGACACGAAGACTACGAGCAGGCGCAAGAGGAGTTCGCCTCTGTGCGCGACCGGCTGATCCCGCCCGATTGAGCACGGCGCCTGCGTGAGGCGCGCTGTGGCCTGCGCTACGCGAGCTGTGCGACGGCGTTTCGCACAACCTCTACGACGAGGTCGACGTCGCTCTCCTGCATGCTCGAGCTGAGCGGCAGGGCGCAGTGGCGCCAGGAGGCCTGCTCGGCGCCTGGGAGGCCGCCCTGCGGAGCGAAGTGCTTGCAGTCGGTGAAGGTGTGCAGCGCCGGATACCAAGTGGTTTGCACTCCCGCCTGCTTCAGGTCATCCCGAAAGCGGTCGCGAGCGTCGCGGTCGGGCAGCAGCACGGGGAAGGCGAAGTGGCTGGAGCGCTCGACGGCGAGATCGCTCCAGGGCACCTCGATTCCCGGTGTGTCGGCGAGCCGCTCGCGATAGGCGCGCACCAGCGCGCGACGCCTGTCGATGTCCTGCTGCAGGCGCGGCAGGCGGCTGAGCCCGAGCGCGGCGCGGGGCTCGTCGAGGCGGAAGTTGAAGCCGATGTCGACGATGTCATACGCCGGGTCGTGGCCGCGGTGGCGGTCCCAGGTGCCGCTCGTCATCGCGTGCGAGCGCAGCTGGCGCACCTTGTCCGCGAGCTCCGGGTCGGCTGAGCTGACCATCCCGCCCTCGCCTACGCACAGCTGCTTCTTGGAGAAGAAGCTGAAGGCGCCAAGCTCGCCGACAGTGCCGACCTGGCGCCCGGCCTCATCCACGGCAGCGCCGATCGCCTGCGCACAGTCCTCGATCAGGATCAAGCCGTGCCGGTCGCAGAGCTCTCGCAGCGCAAGTGCCTCGGCCGGGTAACCGCAGAAGTGCACGGCGACCACAGCTCGCGTGCGGGGCGTGATCCGTCGCTCCACGTCCTGCACGTCGATGTTGAAGTCGTGGGGCCCAAGCACATCGCAGAGCACTGGCTCGCGCTCCGACATAGCGCGCGGCGCTGGCGCTCGCGACGAACGTGAGCGCCGGAACGATCACCTCGTCTCCCTCCCCGATGCCGGCGGCCAGGCAGGCGAGGTGCAGCGCGGCGGTCCCGCTGGAGACGGCGACTGCGTTGGGCGTGCCGATGAACTCCGCGAGCGCGGCCTCGAATGCCTGCGTGCGTGGTCCCATCGTCAACCAGCCCGAGCGCAGGCAGTCGAGCACCGCTTCAACGTCCTGCTCGGGCACCTTGATGTCCGTCAGCGGCATGCGCCACTCGCTCATGCTCCGATCACCTCCCTCAGGGCTGCTGCGACCCGGTCCTGGTCGGCGTTGCTCATGTGCGGGTAGAAGGGAAGCGTCAGCTCGGTGCGCGAGGCGAGCTCGGTGACCGGCAGGGAGATGCCGGGAAAGCGCTCGCGGTAGGCGGTGAACTTGTGGATCGAGGGGTAGAAGATGCTCGTCTGGATGCCACGTTCCCGCAGCCCCGCGCTCACCTCCGACTGACGCCCATCCTGCTCAAGCATGATCGGGATCACGTAGCAGCAGGACTCCGGCACCTGCGAATCCTCGAAGGGCACGATGATCCCCGGAACCTGAGAGAGCAGCTCGCGATACCGGAAGGTGAGCTCTCTGCGCCGCTCGATTTCGCTCTCCAGGCGCTGCAGGCGCGAAAGCAGCAAGGCCGAGCGCGGCTCGTCGAGGCGGTAGTTGTAGCCGAGCCCGACGACGTCATAGGTATCGGTGCGGCCGCTGTGCCGGTCCCAGGTGCCGCTCGTCATCGCCTGGGAGCGGCGCGAGCGCACGAAGGCGGCGACCTCATCGTCGTCGGTGCACACGAGCCCGCCCTCGCCGACGGAGAGCACCTTATTGGAGAAGAAGCTGAACGCGCCCGCAAGGCCCCACGTGCCGAGCTTGCGGCCGCCAAGGCTTGCGCTCGGAGCGTGGGCGACGTCCTCGATCAGGGCGATCCTATGAGCGTCGCAGAGCTCCTTCAGGCGGTCGACCGCGGCCGCGTAGCCCGCGTAGTGCACGACGCACACCGCCTTCGTGCGGGCAGTGATCTTCGCGGCAACATCCTCCGGGTCGAGCATCGGCTGCTCGCGCGATGAGATCTCTGCGAACACTGGCGTGGCGCCGCAGTAGATCGCCGCGGTTGCTGTGGCCGCGAAGGTGAAAGCGGGCACGATCACCTCGTCGCCGGGTCCCACGCCCGCCGCCAGGTAGGAGAGGTGCAGCGCCGCGGTGCAGCTGGAGACCGCGATCGCATGCCTTGCGCCGAGGTGCTCGGCAAACGCCTGCTCGAACTCGGCCGTGCGCGGACCCAACGTCAACCACCCTGAGCGCAGTGTCTGCGCGACCGCCTCGAAGTCCTGGGGCTCAAGGCGCAGGTCGAAGAGCGGCAGCTCCGGGGCGGATTCGGCTATCGCCATCGTGCCCCGCGACCGAGGAGGGGGATGCGCGCGGCGCGTGAGCTATCAGGGGACATTGCGATAGCGGCTGTCGAAGGGGTCCCCGAAGCGGCCCTCATCGAGCGCGGCGATCACCTCGGCGATGCCGTCAGGCACGGTCATCAGCGTCTCGAACCCAAGCTCGGCTCGGATCTTGTCGAAGCTCACCTTGTAATCGCGGGGGTCCTCGTCGCGGTGCACGTAACTCACCTTGCCGCGGTCGATCTGCTTGCCGATCTCCTGCACGAGATCGAGCTTGCGGTAGTTCTCGCCCGAGCGGCCGGCGTTGAAGACTTTGCCGGCGACCTTCTCGGCGGGCGCCTGCAACACGGTCGCAACAGCGCGCGCTGCGTCGCGAACATGGATGTAAGGACGCCAGAACTGCTCGCCGAAGACTTCGAGCTCACGGTCGGCCCACAGTTCGCGTGTGAACTCGTTGACGGTGAGGTCGAAGCGCATCCTGCGGCCAACTCCATAGACGGTCGCGAAGCGCAGGCAGGTCGGCGTCGGGCCTTTCTCCCCGGCGAGGATCGCCTGCTCCATGCCGACCTTCTGCTCGGCGTAGAGTGAGACGGGACGCAGCTCGCCCTCCTCGGTGATCGGCATCGTGGGGTCGGCCATGCGACCGTAATTGGAGCAGGTGGAGGCAAAGACGAGATGCTTCACGCCCGCCTGCCCTGCATCTGCCACAAGGCTCTTGGTGGCCTGGACGTTCACCTCATCTGAGACCTGCGGATCTCGCGCACAGGCGGGATCGCCGACGATCGCGGCGAGGTGCACGACCGCGTCGGCACCCTGCAGCGCCTTGGCGCGTGCATCGGCGTCGCGCATGTCGCCGCGGATCACGCTCACTCCCGCCCGCTCCTGCTCGGCGGCGATGTCCTCCTGGCCGTGCAGCAGCGAATCGAGCACTCGCACCTGATGCCCTGCGTCAAGCAGCTCTCCCACCAGCATCGCTCCGATGTAGCCGCTGCCACCGGTTACCAACGTCGTCTTGCTCACCCGATGATGTCCCTTCTGCTCGCGAGTCCTGGTTTGCGCTGAGCGCGGAGCCGTCGGCGCCCGTTCTCGCTCCAGCTCGATGCCGGTCGGCCGCAACGATCGACCGCGGGCGTCCCGCCGGCAATCGTCAGGCCATGTTCAATGGTAACTGCGCTATCGGCATGGCCCATGCGCGCCTTGAGGGACGATCGCCGAAAGCCGCTGCACCAGCAGCCCGAACTGGCGCCGGGCGTCGTATTCGCGCTCGCAGCGCTCACGCGCCGCGGCAGCCAGCTGTGCGCGCCGCTGCGGGTTCTGCAAAAGCCCCCGCAGCGCCTCTCCCAGCTCGTGCGGAGCGCCATGCGGGACGAGCACTCCGGCGCGGCCGTGATCGAGGAGATCGGGAATCCCGCCGATGCGCGTGGAGACCACAGGCGTCCCGCAGGCCATCGCCTCGAGCACCGCCCAGGGAGCCGCGTCGCCGTGCGTGGGCAGGCAGAAGAGGTCCGCTTGCTGTTGCAGGTCGAGCAGCCGCGGATCAGAGGCGCTCAGCCGGTGCACGCGCACACCGTCGCGCTCCGGCACCTGCGCCGGTGTGACAAGGTCGAGCTCGACGCTGCGGCCAAGCTGCTCGCCGAGCGCCGCGAGCAGGTCCTCCCCGCCCTTCTGCAAAAACCTCCCGCCGACGAACAGAACTCGCATCCGCGCCCGCTCGCGGCGGCCGGCCGGGCGGTACCGCGCGAGGTCGATGCCGGGGTGGTGCTCCACCACGTTGGCCTTTGGCGCAGTGGCTGCGACCGCGCGTGCCGCCCACGCGGTCCAGGCGAGCACGAGCTTCGCACGCGCGAACGCACGCCGCTCGAGCGCGACGCTGGGCGCGATCGAGGGCTCCGCTTCGCGGTTGGAGGAAGCCCACGCCGGCATCGACCACCAGTCGCCGATCGTGGTGTCGACCGAGAGCGCCACGTGGCGGCGGCGCAGCAGGTTCCCCATCAGCAGCGCGATGGATTGGGTGTGCAGCTGCACGACGTCTGCGGGCCACTCTGCGAGCGTGCTGCGCAGCGCGCGCCGGGCGCGCGCCGATTGGACCAGGTGCCATCGCAGCGTCGGGAAGTCGAGTCGCCAGTTGCTGAGCGGGCCGAGCCGATGGTAGATCGCGGCGTTGGCGAGACGGCCGATCTGACCAAGGCCCGCGAAGCGCAGCTCGATATCAGGCCGCTCCTGCGCTCCGACGCGCAGCGCGGCGTCGAGCTGCCCCTGGCCCATGATGTGGGCGCCGAAGTTGCCCTCGTTGAAGAACAGCACGCGCATACTGGCCAAGGTATTGCGCGGCGCGGCGGGAAGCGCTCAGCGCTTCAGTGCCCTTGCGGGCAGCGTCCAGGCCGCCGGCGTTGCCGCCTCTTCCCATGCTCCCGGACGGCGCGGATTCTCAAACGCCCAGGGCGCCTGCAGGATCCATCGCGTATGCACCTCGGCGAGCCGGTCATGCAACGCATCGGCGCCGTCGAACTCCTGCGGGTGCAGCGGCTCCTCAACGTCTATCCACACGCGGTGGCCCTCGCGCCGCGACCGCAGCGGCAGTACGGGCGCGTCGGCCGCGAACGCAAGCCGCGCGCTGCCGTCGGCGAGCATCACGCTCTTGCTGAGAAACCTCGTCTCGTGCCGGCCTGGCATGTCGAACATGTTGAGGATCAAATCGCCTTCTTCGAGCATCCGCTGTGCGACCGGGAATGAGCCGCCCGCGGGGATCGTGCGCACGTGGCGGCGGTGCAGCCACCGCTGCCAGTGGGCCTGCCTGCGACCCCAGCGGTCATGAGACGGTGGTTCGTAGAACCATGCTCCTCCGAGCGCGAAGGAGAATCCGCCGACTGCTCTCACCGCCGAGGAGAGCAGGAAAAACTGGCCGAAGTGGCATCCGCTCAGCACCGCGCCGCGCTTGTCGTCGATCACGCGCCGCAGGCGCTCGCGTGATGTCTCGTCAAGGTTCGGAAAGGGCCAGGGCTGCCAGAACAGCGTTTCGTGGACCTTCAGCTCCTCGACGTAGCGGGGCGAAAGCTCCATCAGCTCGCTCTCGCGCTCGGTGCTCCCGAGGATCGCGGACATCACCTCGATCGCCTCCGTGCGCACCCTCGGCGTTGACTGCCACTCGGCGCGTGCTTGGGCTTCTGCTCGCTTGACCATCAGCGACGTCGGCAGCAGCCGCCTGATCGGAAGCGAGGTGGCAAGCCGTGTGCGCAGATCGACTGGGGGCATCTTCGGCGGCGATGGCAGTTGCCTTGCCGCTGCGATCCGCTCCGCGATCGATGACTGCGCATGGCCGGATGTGCTCTGCTCTTGTGTGTCCCCCACGTCGGCGGCGATTCTAAGTGCATCGCCAGTCGTTGCGGGCGGAGCGCGCAGCGTGGTTAGGACTCACGACTTTATTAGTCCTGTGATGGCTTGTCGTTCTAGTGAAGGATTGGGCGTTATTATGTTGAATTGACGGCTGTGGCCGATATCGACGAGAACGCGATCGCTGAGCGGTGGGGGCACATGATCGGCCGCGCGTGTTTGGATGAGCGTCAGCGGCGGTTGTGGGGGGCGTCGGAGGCGGTCTCGTATGGGCGTGGTGGGATCGCGGCGGTCGCTCGTGCGACGGGCATGGCGCAGTCGACGGTGCGCCAGGGGATCAAGGACCTCCGCAGCGATGAGGAGTGGGAGGCCGGGGCACAGCGACGGTCGGGAGCGGGCCGCCCGTCATTGGTGGATGGTGATGAGACGTTGATCGAGGATCTCGAGGGGCTGCTTGAGCCGGCGACGCGCGGGGATCCGGAGAGCACGCTGAAGTGGACGAACAAGAGCGCCGCGACGCTCGCGCGAGAGTTGCAGGCGCTGGGGCACGAGATCGTTGACCGCTCGGTGCTGCGTTTGGCTGATCGACTGGGGTTCACGATGCAAGCGAACCGCAAGACGCGCGAGGGTGCTGATCACCCCGACCGCGATGCGCAGTTCCGTTACATCGATCAGATCGTGAAGGCCGCGCTGGCGGCCAAAGAGCCCGTGATCTCGGTCGATACCAAGAAGAAGGAGCTGGTCGGAAACTTCAAGGCGGTCGGCCGTGAGCGGACACGCACGGGCCAGCCGGTCAAGGTCAACACGCATGATTTCCCCAGTCACGCGGTCGGGAAGGCCGTCCCCTACGGCGTGCTTGACATAGCCCTCGACGAGGGTTACGTGTCGGTTGGGGTCAGCGCCGATACCGCGCAGTTCGCGGCGGCGAGCATCCTCGCGTGGTGGGAGCAGCTCGGCGTCGAGCGCTACCCGCACGCCAGCACCTTGACGATCACCGCAGACTCCGGGGGTTCCAACAGCGCCCGCGGCAGACTCTGGAAGACCGAGCTGCAGCGCCTGGCTGACCTCACCGGTCTTGATATCTGCGTGCTGCACTACCCGCCCGGGACCAGCAAGTGGAACCGGATCGAGCACAAGCTGTTCAACCAGATCAGCATCAACTGGCGCGGACGGCCACTGACCAGCTACCAGACGATCATCAGCCTGATCGCCGCCACGAGCACCAGCACAGGTCTGAAGGTCTACTCCCGCCTCGACGAAGGCACCTACGAAAAGGGCATCAAAATCACCACCAAACAGATGGCCGCCGTCAACCTCCACCGCCACGACTTCCACGGCGACTGGAACTACACCATCAAACCGACACAACCCACCAACTCATAAAGTCGTGAGTCCTTAGTACGATGACCGCTGGCGGTGGGCGTCCATCACTGCGGCTCGCGATCGCCCGCGGTGCCTTGCTGCGCCCGCGCCGGCAGGGTCCATGCCGCGGCGGCCGCGCCCTCTTCCCAGGAGCCGGGGCGGCGGGGGTCCTCCAGGCTCCAGGGCGCATCGAGGATCCAGTGCGTGTGCACCGCGGCCAGCGCGTCGTGCAGCTGCTGCTGGTTCTCGAAGTCTCTTGGGATCGAACGGCTGCCCCACGTCCGCCCATACGAGATGATGCTGCCGGCGAGCACGAAGCGGCACCACCAGCGCGGCGCACCATCGCGGCTCTCGGCAGCATCGCTCCGGCCGCAGGCGAGGTCCGAGCCGCAGACGCATGCCTTTCACCCGCGGCATCGCCGGCGGCGCGACACCTACTCTGGCGATCGTCGCGATGCGTTCGGCGAGAGCATCCTTTGCCGCGACCCCTCTCCCCGCTTCGCTCGTCGACCTCAGGCGCGCAGGGCGCGCAGGGCGCGCAGCTCTTGCCAGTCCAGGATTCGCAGCGGGAGCAGGCCGGCTGCATAGAAGAGTACGCCGATCATGCCTGCGGGGAACAGCCCGAGCGGCCTTGCGAGCACCATCACGCCCGTCATCGCTGCCGCGAGGATGAGAGTGCGCATGATCCGCCAGGGCACGAGCCTGATTCCCAGCGTCCGCAGGGAGATGCTCAGCATCGGGATCATCGTCAGCAGCTCGGTCACGACCGTGGCCCAGGCGGAGCCGTAGGCGCCGTAGGGCGGGATCAGCAGCACGTTCAGCGCGATGTTCGCGACCGCGCCGATCGCGGAGAAGGTCGCAAGCCGCCACTGCTTGCCGATCACGGGTGCGAGATATCCAGCCAGCGAGCCGTAGCAGATCGACACGAAAGCGAGCATCAGGACCGGCAACAGCCCCGCCGCGCGCTGGAATTCATCGCCATAGAGGAGGTGAACGATCGGACCCGAAAGCGCGATTGTACCTGCGAGTATCGGCAGCGCGAGCACCGCCATCGCGTCGGCGCCCATCTGCACCAGGCGCCGAGAGCGGCCGGGGTCCCTGCCGTGCACCGCGGCCATCACCGGGAACAGAGTGCTCATCACCGCTGCGGGCAGAAAGGTGAGAGGGCTGAGGAAGCCGTAAGCGGCTCCGTACAGGCCCGACTCGCGCGGCCCGCCGAGCTGCAGCAGCAGCACGGAGTCGAGCTGCCAGTAGATCGAGATCGCGAGGCCCGCGATGGCGAGCGGCACCGCTGTGCGAGCAAGAGAGCGCCACAGCTTCATCCCAGCGCGCCAGTCGACGTGCGCGAACCGGCGAGTGACATTCACCTGAATCGCCGTCATCACCACCAGCAGTGAGGTGTCGGCCACGGCGAAGGCGACGACGCTCCCTTTGGTGAGCGCAAGCCCGAGCACGATCGCGAGCCAGATCAGGCTCTGCAGCACGTTCAGAAACGAAAGCAGGCCGGCGCGCAAGCGGGTTTCAAATACGGTCGTGAGAGCTGCCGCACCCGCCAGCGGGATGGTCGCGATCATGATGAACGCGACGAGGTGAGCGTCGTGAGCGTCGCTGAGGAACAGCGGCACGCAGACGGCGCAGATCACGACGGTCACGATCGAGAGGCATGTCCTCGTCACCACCAGCGCGCCGAGCCACTGCCCCTCCCGCTCAGGTTCGGCGGCCATCCGCTGCGTGGCCGCCGTGGTGAAGCCGAGGCTCGTGAGCACGCCAAACAGCCCGACAAACGCGGAGACGCCGTTCCACACCCCGTACCCGGTCGGGTTCAGAGTGCGAGCGGTCAGCGAAACGGTGATGACGCTGATCGCCATCATGATCACCCTCGAGACGAGCTGGACGGCGACGTTCGAGACGATGTGACGCCCACCCGCGACCCCGGCGTCTCCGGCGGCACCTCCGCCCAGGAGGCGCCGCGGAAGCGCTCTGGCTCGGCTGATCATGTGCGCCATACTCTTGCAGCCTTGCGTGTTCTGATCGTCTCTGTGGTGCCGCCTGCGGCCGAGGGTGGCGCCGCTGCTCGCTGCCTGCTCGGTCTGCTGCAAGGACTGAGCGCCCACGGCGTGCAGGCGAGCGTTCTCTGTCCTGGGGCAGAGGCCGAGCGCGGGCAGGCCGTCCCAGCTGACATCGACATCGAGTTCGTGCCGCTTGAGCTGGAGCCCGGTTGGCGAATGCGCTGGCGGCGGCTGCGGATGCCGCACGGTGAGCTGAGACGTGAGCCGTTCGCATCGCGCCTGCGTGCGCGTGCGCGTGAGGCGGACGTCGTGCACTTCCTGGAGATAGAGCCGGCGTCTGCGATTGAGCTCGTCGATCGTCCTGCGCTCGTGCAGCTTCACTGCTTGGCGAATCTCGACCCGCGGGAGTGGAGCCCGCTGCGGGCGGAGGGACGGACGTCGATCGAGCTGCTGATGGCCGAGCGCAGGGTGCGCCGTCGCGCGCGATGGCTGCTGGTGAACTCCGCAGAGGTGGCCCGGCATCTGAGGTCGGTCTCGCCCAGCAGCGAGGTGGCGCTCGCGCCGCTTGCGCTCGATCCGGCCTCCTATGCGCCCAGTGCAACGCTCGACAGCTCAGCCGCCGGCCTGATTGGAAGCGCCGCCTGGCCCCCGACCGCGAACGCCGTCGAGCGTCTGCTGCGTGAGGTCTGGCCGCTGGTGCTGCGGCGCAAGCCCGATGCGCGTCTGGTGCTCGCCGGGTTCGGGATGGAGCAATCGCGCTTTTCCCATCTGCCGCAGCCGCACGGAGTGGAGTGGAGGGGCACCGTCGACTCGGCGCCCGACTTCCTGCGCGAGCTGGGTTTGCTGCTGTACCCGCTCACTGCGGGCAGCGGAGCGAAGGTGAAGGTGCTGGAGGCGCTGGCAATCGGCCTGCCCGTGGTCACCACCGCAAACGGCGCGGAGGGAATCGTCGGGGACGGCGGGATCACCATCGCCGGCGATGACGGCGCGCTGGTGAACGCCGCGGTCAGGCTGATCGAGTCCCCGCATGAGCGCAAAGCGGCCGGCAGCGCCGCGCAGCGCAGCTTCGCGGAGCACCACACGCCTGAGCCCGCGGCCGCGCCCGTGGTCAGCCTCTACGAGCGGATGCTCGCTTGAGCGAGAGGCCGCCGCTGCGACTGCTCGCTTACACGGAGTCCTCTGAGGTGGGGGGCGCCGAGATCGCGCTCGGCTACCTGCTGGGCGCATTGCGCCCAGAGATCGAGGTTGGCTTGCTTGCAACCGATCCGGACGTGGGAGCGGCGATCGCAACAAGACGGCCCGGCACGCGGCTGCTGAGCGTGCCGGCGCCGCGGGGCACAGGCGACCTGCGCTGCCTGCGCGCTCACCTGCGGGCGGTGCGCGCATTCGCTCCGGACATTCTGCACGCAAATCAGGCATGGCCGTGGGGCTGCGCCTATGGTGAGCTCGCGGGCATCCTGCTCGGAGGCGTGCGCGTGCTGGCGGTCGACCACCTGCCGCTGCGAAGCTCGGTTCCGCGACGGCGGCTGCTGGGACGGCGCCTGCTCGTGCGGGGCCTGACCGCGCACGTGGCCGTCGGAGAGCGATGCGCGCGGATGGTCGAGCAGATCGTCGGCATCAAGCACGGCTCGGTCATTCCCGTGGCCAACGGCGTGCCTGCCGCCCAGCCGGCCCCGGCGCAGTCCTCATGGGGCTGCGGGGCGGTGATCGGCTCGCTCGGCCGCATCACCGAGCAGAAGGGCTACGACCTGCTTGTGCGCGCGCTGCCGCAGCTGCCAGGGGCGACGCTCGTGCTCGTCGGCGATGGGCCGCAGCGTGAGCGCCTGCAGGAGCTCGCCGCGGAGCTTGGTGTCGGCGAGAGGCTGATCGTGACGGGGTGGAAGCCGGACGCGCGTGCCTATCTGCCCACGTTTGACATCTTCGCTCTGCCCTCTCGCTGGGAGGGCATGCCACTTGGCATCCTGGAGGCGATGCACGCCGGCCTGCCGGTGCTCGCAAGCGATGTGGGCAGCGTCGTCGAGGTCGTCAGGGAGGGAGTCACAGGATATGTCGTACCGGCCGAGGACCAATCGCTGCTCTGCGCGCGCCTCGGCGCTCTGCTGAGAGACGCGGAGCTGCGCGAGCGCATGGGGGCGGCCGGGCGCGCGCTCGCCGAAGAGCTCTACACCGACGTCGCGATGGCCAGACGCTACGAAGTCGTCTACGAGAGCATGCTCGGTTAGACTGCAACGCGCGGTGCAGGAGCTAGCATCTGGGGGACCAGCGCCGACTGTCAAGCCAATGGACCGACAGCAGCTTTCACGATCTGAGTACGCGGCGCACGTGCGTGCGCACATGAACGACGATCTCATCGATCACACCCATCACCCTGACGATCTCTACACGCCCCAAGCCTTCCGCCACTACATAAGGCGGATCGCGCTGCTGAAGACGCTGCAGCGGATCTCCTTCCAGACCGCGCTGGACGTCGGTTGCGCCGAAGGCTTCTTCATGCGCGCGATCGGCGAGCGGTTCGGCGCCGAGGTGTGGGGCGTCGACATCTCGAACATCGCGGCGGAGAAGGTGCATGCCGCCGGCATGCCCGCCGCGGCTGCAGAGGCCACAAAACTGCCGTTCGCGGATGGCAGCTTCGACCTCGTCTACGCGACCGAGGTGATCGAGCACGTGCTCGACCCGGACCTGATGCTCGCGGAGATGAGACGAGTCTCACGGGGGAGCGTCCTGGTCACGACGCCCGTGAGTGCGAGCGAGGACGAGCACGAGCCTGACTACGAGATCAAGGACGAGGGTCACGTCAACAACTTCGATCGCAGGACCGTGGAACGGATCTTCGGCCCGCACGCAAAGCTCGACAGCTTCCGCTGCAACGCCAGCTTCGCGCTTGTGAAGGGCTTCGGACGCTACCTGCCCTCCCCCTTGCGGGACGCCTTCTACGACTTCGACCACACGCTCGCCAAGCGCATCGGCAAAGACGACAGCCGGCTTGCGGCGCTGCGCAACAGGGATTGGCTGATCACCATCTCAGGCGTCGGTGCTGGGGAGGGCAAGCCGCAGTGGCGCTGCCCGACCTGCCACGGCCCCTTGAGCACCCAGGAGTCTGAGCTGCGCTGCGAGGGCTGCCGCGCGATCTATCCGGTTGCGGGGGGCGCCCCCGATTTCTTCAGCTCGCAGGCGCCGCGGGCCTCCTGATCACCGGGCGCGGGCTGGCGGGCGTCCGGCGGGGTCTGCATCGCGGGCCAAGGCGCCTCTGCAAGCGCGCTTTCAAGCCGCAGCGGCGATCGCTGGCCGCAGGAAGCTGGGGCTATCATCAGTCGATGAGGCCTCACGGATCGTCAGCCGCCGCTCAAGCTGTGCGCGCGCACGGACGATACGACCTCCACCGGCCGAGCCCGTCGATTGCGGGGGGCCTCTTCATCAACGCACTCCACGACTCTTGAGCTCTTCACAACACTTCGACGAACAGCGAGAGGGCGGCAGCGTTCTCGGGCTGGTGGACACTCTGCGTCGACGGTGGGTGCTGATCGTCGTGATCGTCCTCGCGTGCATGGTGGCAGGGGTGATCCATTCGGAGCGCAGCACGAAGATCTACAAGGCGACTGCGAGCGTCTCTTTCCAGAGCAGCTCTGCCTCCGCGGCGGCGCTGCAGCTGTCCAGCGGCGGCAGCACAGAACCGCAGCGCGAAGCGAACACCGAAGTGCTGATCGCGCACTCTCCGGAAGTCGCGCGAAACGTCGTCAAGGAGTTGCACCTCAACGTGGCGCCGAGCCAGCTTCTGAGCGAAGTCCAGGCTGAAGTCGCGCCCACTGCCAACGTGCTGAACATCGTCGCCGCGACCGGCGATCCCGCGGCTTCGGCAAAGCTCGCCAACGCGTTCGCCGAACAGTACATCGCATTCAGATCTGAATCGAAGTTCGGCGAAATCGACAAGGCGCAAAGCAACCTGCAGAAGCAGATCGAAACGTTGCCGGCAAGCTCCGCCGAACGGGTCAACCTCGTGCAGTCGCAACAGCGCCTGAGCGAGGAGCGGGCGATCGCGGGCGGAGGGGCGAGCATCATCGGCAAAGCAAGCGCTCCGTCCAGCCCCTCTGGGACCACGCTGAAGTCCTGGGTGATCATCGGCCTGCTCATCGGCATCGCGACCGCGGTTCTCGTGGTCTTCTTCCTGGAGTCGCTCGATCGCCGCGTGCGCTCCCCCGAGCAGTTCGAGCGTGAGTACCGGCTGCCCACGCTCACGGTCGTGCCGCGCTCGGCCTTCCGCGAGCGCCGCGCCGCGGCCCGTGGCGATGAGCTGGAGCCATACCGGATGTTGCGCAGCGCGCTGGAATTCACCGCTGCCGCGCGCACGCTGAAGACGCTGATGGTGACCAGCGCGGTCTCCTCAGAGGGCAAGACGACGGTGGCGATCGACTTTGCGCACGCAGTCGCGCTCACCGGACGCCAGACCATCCTCGTGGAGATGGACCTGCGCCGCCCGAGCTTTGCCAGCCAGCTCGACATCCAAGAGCGCGGCGGCGTCTCGGCGGCGCTCGTCGGCAGCGCGCCATTGGAGAGTCTGCTGGTCGAGCCGATCGAGGGGCTGAGCACGCTGCAGGTGCTGCCGGCGGGTCGCCTGCCGCACAACCCGGCGGAGCTGCTTGGATCGCAGCGCACCAGCGACATCATCAACGAGCTCGCTCAGATGGCTGAGATGGTGATCATCGATATGCCGCCTCTCAATCCCGTCGCCGACGCCCAGATACTGCTGAACAGCGATGCTGTGAACGGCGTGCTGCTCGTCGCCAGGCTCGACCGCACCAAGCGCGACGACGTCCGTCGCGCGCGTGAGATCCTCGACCGGCATGCCGTCCGACCTGTCGGTCTGGTGATCGCGGGTGCACATGGGTCGCTCGCCTATGGCGGGAAGTACGGCTATCCGGCCAACGGCAAGCCGACGCACATAGGGCAGCCGCAGCGCGGCGGCGAGGATCGGTCCTCGGCTGCGGGCGTCGCGCGACCCAGCGGCTCCGCTACGCGGCAACGACTCTCGCTGTAGGCACGGCGATGTCCACGGTGCGCGCGATCTCGCAAGCGCTGCCGGAGCGGGGCGAGGCAGTCAGGGGCGCGTTGATCGCGGCCGGCGTGGCGCTGCTCGCCTACTACGGGATCGGCAAGTTCGGCGTCGCTGGACTGCTCGCTCCCGCCGCCGTCGTGCTCGTCGCGTTCATGCTGCGGCGGCCGGTCGGCATGATGGGGGTGCTGTGCGTGATCGCGATCCTCTTCGAGGGCAAGGACTTCGGCCTGCTCAGCTTCGGTGCGCGCCTCTACGCCCAGGCGTACAAGGGAATGACCCCGCTGGACATTTTGGTCGCGATCACGCTGCTTGCCTGCGCCTTCAACGTGATAGTCACGAAACGCCGCGTCTTCATCCCGAGGCCGCTCGTCCCGGCCGTCGTCACGCTGCTGCTCGGGATGATCGGCGGCATTGTGATCGGCTCGGCGAACGGCCAGAGCCTGCGCACCACTGCGCTTGCCGAGCACGTGCTCGTGTACATGCTGTTCCTGCCGATGGTGGTCGCGAATCTTCAGGTCGACCGCCGCCAGATCATGGTCTTCCTCGGCGCGATGGTGGCGCTCGCGGACCTCAAGGCGCTGCTCGGCCTGGTCGAGGTCCTCGGCCACTATGGCCCCTCGATCGAAGGGCGCTCGACGCTCACCTACTACGAACCGACCGCGAACTGGGTGATCATGATGGCGCTGCTGAGCATCTGCGCTGCGCTGGCGGGCAAAGTGCGGCTGCCGCGGTGGATGCCGGTCAGTGCTCCACTGCTGCTGGTCTGCCTGCTGCTCTCCTACAGACGGTCTTTCTGGATCGCGGCGGTGCTCGGATTGCTGATCGTGATCCTGCTCGGCCTATCGCCGCTGGGCCGGAGGCTGCTGCTGCCGACTGCTGTGCTGGTCGGGGTCGCGATGTGGATGGTGGGGTCGGTGTCGGTCCAATCTCAGTCGCCGATCGTCAAGCGGGCGCAATCGCTGTCTCCGACCAAGCTCGAACAGAGCCCTGAGGCCAGGTATCGAAACGACGAGCGAGCCAACGTGCTGGCCGCGATCTCCGAAAACCCGATCACCGGTCTGGGCATGAAGGTGCCCTGGGCGGCGACGGCGCGGACGCTGTCGCTGGAAAACACCGAAGGCCGCGAATACGTGGAAGTGGGGGCACTGTGGTTTTGGTTGAAGCTCGGCATCCTTGGGCTGGCCGCCTATGCGTCCTTCATTCTCGGCGCCCTGCTGCTCTCCTGGCGGGTGTGGCGTCGAAGTCCCGAGGGGCCCATGCGCGCCTTCGGCCTCGCCTCGTTGGCGGCGTTCCTCGGGTTGCTGCCGATCGAGGTGACGGCGAGCTTCACGGGTGTGGAAGCGCGCTTCACAGTCGTGGTGTGCATCCAGGTGGGCCTGCTTGCCCTGCTCGCAAAGAGCGCCGTGCCCGGCGGCGCCACGGCATGGGAGCCCGCGAAGCTGCGCATCAGGCGCAGGGCGCCGCTCGCCGCGGGCAACTGGCGCTAGATCGGCTCGGTCCAACTAGCCTCTGCGCGGTGGAGGCGAGTGAACACAGCGCCCTGAGGCGGCTGGGGGGGCGCGCGCGGCGCTGGTGGAAGCGCACGCGCTTCTTCTGGCGCGAAAGCGCCGGCAGCGAGCAGCTCGGGCGTGGTCTGGTCGGGAGGATGTGGCTGCGCGTGTTGCGGCCCCTGCTCTGCGTGAAGGTGATCGTTCCAGTCAAGTCTCTGCGCAGGACTGCGCTGCCGGTCTGGACGGCCGCCACCGGAAAGGTGTTCGTCAGCCACTGGTGCGACCTGCTCGTCCTCAGGGAGATATATCGATCTCCAGGCGAGTACGACTTCGCGTCGCTCCCCGCTGCGGCCGGGACGATAGTGGACCTCGGCGCGAACATCGGTTTGTCCGCGCGGTACCTGAGCGAGCGCTACCCCGGCGCGAGGGTGATCGCATACGAGCCGGACCCTGAGATCATGCGCCTCGCGCAGCTCAACCTGCGCGGCCATCCCCAGGTTACGCTCCGCAATTGCGCGGCTGCAGGCAGCGCCGGCAGCATGACGCTGCACCGCTTCCCCGGCGGAAGCTGGGGCACTTCCGCGTTCATCACCAAACAGGTGGTGAGCGAAACCTTTCTCGCCGAGGCGGTGACGCTCGACTCGATCATCGCCGAGCTCGGCGAGATCGACATCCTCAAGATCGACATCGAGGGCGCAGAGCACGAGGTCCTGTCGGCCTGCAAGAACCTCGACCGGGTCGGCTGCATCGTCGGAGAGATACATCCAATCCCAGACGCGAGCGCCGAGCAGCTCTTCGCCTCGCTTACCGGCCACCAGGTCGTCGAGCAGAACATCAGGGATGGGCAGGGCCCCTTCCTCGCGTTGCGGCGCTGAGCACGCTCGGCGCTGCCAAGCCGTTAAGACGGAGCGGCCGCGTCAAACCTGACGCGGCCGCTCAATTGTGCGGGCTGTGCGCTCGTGGCTAGGCGAGGAGTTCGTCTTCTGCCAGCAGCGACTCCACCTCGGTTGTGTAAGCGCCCTTCGGTTCAGCGTTTGCCTGCAGCGCGCCGAAGTAACCCTCACGGTTGGTGCTCGTGCCGGTCATGTCCTGATCGTGTGCCTGGAATATGTAGAACCCGCCCAGGCGCGCACCGTATTTCGCGCGGATGGCCGCGAAGGTGGAGGAGAGCGTGCTCGCCGCTTCGCTGTAGGTCATGCACGCGTTCCAACCGTAGTTTTCGCTCAGGCAACGCCCGTTGTCAGAGCTTATGCCCAACTCTGTGATGTAGATCGGGATGCTGCTCGGTGCTTTCACGGCGTTCGTGGCCGAGATCATCGAGTTGATGAACGATTCCCATTTGGGGCCGTAGGGGTGAATGGTCCATCCGGCGATCATGCTGCCGATGCTCGGGACGGCCTTGAACATGTTTTCCTCCCATGAAGGGCCGGCGTTGCCGAGATCGCCCTGGGCGAGGATCCCGACTTTGATGCCGGTGCTCTGGATCGCCCCGTAGGCTTCCTTCAGGCTCACGCCGTAGGCTTGGGCCCGCGCGGCATAGCCGGCGTCCGTGTCTTCTGAGGAGGAGAACTGGTAGCTGTAGCTCGTCTCGTTCCCGAACTCGATGTTGGTGACGGCCGTTTTGGCCGGCATCGTCTTGCCCTTCCACAGCGACCCGCCGGGCCCGAAGGCTGCCGCCCAGGCGCCGAGATTCTTCGCTTCCGTGGCGCTTGGCACGTAGCCGGTGAAGCATGCCAACAGCAGCGGCTTCACGCCGGCCTTGGCGTAGGCTTCGATGATCGGCGCCATTTCGGAGACAGGCGTCGTGATGTTGAACGCCAGTCTTGCGGTGTGGCCGTGCAGCTTTTCGATGAAGGGCAGCTCGTACATGAGTGCCGACCCTGCGTTGATGCCAATTTCGAGATCTGCGGCCGCGCCGGTGCTGCTCGTTTCGGTTTTGCTGACTTCGGTCGTGGTTGTTTCAGCTGGAGCAGTCTTGCTGGTTTCCGTTTTCGCCGTTTCGGTCTTGCTTGCGGCCGGATAGACGATCGAGACTTCATGAGACCAACTGCTTCCGCTCACGTTGGTGCGGACGACGTAGGAGGCGGTCACGCCTGTCAGGGTCGGCGGGGTGACGGAGGTGCCGCTCACGGTGCCTTCGGCGTTTGCCTGCCCTGGAATCCTGCGTTGCACCACGTAGCTGCTGACATTGGCGACCTTGGTCCAGGAGAGCTCCTGACCGGAAACGCTCAGCGTCGGCGCGGCCTGATTTTCGCTGCTGCTGCTATGCCCGGATGTCCGCCGGAACCTTGCAAACTCGGCCTGGGCGCTCTGCAGATGCCTGCGGGCGCGCTTGACTGCCTGCCGCTTGCTGTAGCAGTGGCCCGGATGGCTGCGCCTGCACTGGCGCAGCGCCTTCGTCTCGGTTGCGAGCGTGGCGTCGGCGTTGTGCACCGAGGCCGCGATGGCGCGCGGGGCGCTGGCTGCACTTGCGGTCGCTGCGCCGGCCAATGGGGTGGCTATGCCCAGGGTTGCCGCACATGCGCAGAGGAGCAGCGTTGTGTAGAGCCCACGCAGCACGAAGCTGCGACGAGCACATTGCCTTCTCATCGTGTCCTCCTTCGGTAGCTGGGCGGTCTCTGTGAGAGAGATCCCTGGCTTTGCGGGCCCGCCTCGCGACGGGGGTGCCGTTGTCGGGAGCTGAGGCCGGCTGATCGAGGTGACGCTGAGCTTTGCTCAGAGTCCCGGGCCGGTCATCCCAGTTTCTTTATGCTTGCAAGTCTGCTTTCGGATCTGCCATCGCGGTCTGTGAGCTGACGGTTGGCCGGTGGACGCATGTCCAGAGGCTCAATACAGGCGGTTGGCGCTATGGGGCGATCAGCTCGCTGAGCGCCTCGATCGAGTAGAGGCGCCCTGCGGCCCTGCGGCCCTCGGCGGCGATCTCGGGCGCTCCGTCGCGGAGCACACGCGCCAGCGCCTGCGCGAAGTGCTCGGCTCCGTCGGCGACCATGCACTCGACGCCGTCACGAAGGCGCAGACCTGCGCATGCCCGCGAGGTGGCAATCACCGGCAAGCCGTGGGCGAGCGCCTCCACCAGCTTCAACGGAGAGCCGCCACCTTGAAGCAGCGGCACGACGGCGCAGGACGAGCTTGCGTAGAGCGCGTGGAGATTCTCCACGAAGCCAAGCACGCTCACCCGCGGATCGGTGTTCGGTGGCTCTGTCAGCCCGCTGCCCGCCAGCGCCAGCTTCGCCTCTGGCACCTGCGACCAGACTCGTGGCATCACCTCGTTGACCAGGAAGTCGAGCGCGTGCCGGTTGGGCAGATAGGAGAAGCTCGCGACAAACACCGCCTGCCGTGCGGCGAGGTTCGGCGCTGCGGGCGCGATGCTGCTCACGTCAACCGCGTTCGGCACATATCTGATCTCCGCCTCCGGACAGAGCCCCTTTGCGCCCTCGATGTCGGCGTCGCTGACCATCCAGGACTGCGCGAACCGCTGCAGCAGGCGCGTCTCGAAGCGTGTCAGCTGCCTGCGGTCGCGTTCGCTCATGTCCATGAGCTCGTGTCTGAACGCGGACTCGAGGTTGTGCGCGTTGTAGATCACCGCCTGCCGCCGTGCGAGTCCCATCAGTGCGGCCGCCGCGTCTGGCCCGTCGGCGATCACACGCCCCCTTTCGGGTGCCCTGGCCATCTTCGCTGCGGTGCGGCTCAGCTCTGAGGAGACGGCTCTGGCCAGGGTCCGCGGCACCCCCTCGCCACGCGCCCTGATGTATGCGCCGGCGCGGCGCGGACCGCGGGAGGCGATCACCTCATGCAACTCGACTCCCTCGATCTCGCGAAATGCGCGATCCGGCTGCTGCGCGCCGAAGCGCACGTAGAGCAGATCGAGTGGCCTGCTGTCGGCGAGCGCTCTCGCGATCGCATAGGTGCGCATCGCCCTGCCTGAGCGCAGCACAGGCGTCTGGGTCGTCACGAGCAGATCCCTGCGCTCAGATTGCCCGCCACCGGCGTGCGCGCTCGCGGCTCCGATCGGATCGGCCCGCGGCGTGCCGGCGATGTCCTGGCGAGGCATGCTCACGGGCGGATCGGGGCTCTGGGCGGCAGCGATTGCACCGCTGCAACGATTTCCCGCAGCCGGCAGCTCCACGAGTGCTTCATTGCTGCCTGCGAGCGGGCTGCGCGGATGTCGCTGCCGTTCTCTGCAAGTGCCTGCTCGAGCAGATCCGCGATCTCCCTCGCGCCTGCTCCTGTACGCACCTCTGACACTTCGCTCAGCGAGGGCAGCGGCGTGGAGACCACCGGCAGACCTGCGGCGAGGTACTCGTAGACCTTCATCGGGAAGATGCTTGCGGTCAGCGGATTGATCGCGTAGGGGATGAACGCGACGTCAGCCTCGCGCAGCACGGCAGGCAGGTGGGCGTGCGTGCGATGCCCGAGCAGGTGCACGTTGGGCTCGTCGCGCAGACTCGAGACATCCGTGCTCGGATCGCCGGCGCCGATCGGTCCAACCAGCGCGATCGACCAGTCCCTGCGCATCCGGGCAAGCTTGCGGATCAGATCGAAGTCGAGCTTCGTCTGCACGATCGCGCCCGTGAAGACGATCCGCGGGCGCGGCAGCGCCTTCATCTCCTCATCCCCCGCGCCGGCTTCCAAAGCGGTGCAGAACAGCTCGACGTCGGCGACGTTGGGCGCGTAGAGGACGTTGTCGGAGATCTGGCGCAGGCGTGCGGCAAGCGGCGGCGAGCTCGCCAGCACGAGGTCTGCGCTGCTCGCAAAGCGCTGCTCGGCAGCGCGGAAGCTGGCCGCGTCGACGCCGCGCTGCGCGGCGATGTCGTCCACGCAGTGGTAGACGATCAGCGAAGGGTCGAGCGTCTTCACAAGGACCTCTGCCTGCGGGGCGTAGCCCCAGAGGATCGGCCGGCTCATCCCCAGCCTGCGTGCGGCTCGCCCGACGAGCAGCGGCAGCAGACGCGCATTCAGTCTCCGCACCGCCGCGTAGCGGTGGGCGGGAACGACGAGCGGCGCGAGCACGTGCAGCCCGTCGGTTGCGCGCGGCGGTGCCAGCCCTCGGCGCAGGCGCCTGCCCATCCGGGCGAGGTCCCTTCCGGCCAGCTGGGGCGCGCGCAGACCCAGCGACTCCACGAACAACACGTCGTTGTCCTGCGCCAGGCGGGACATCAGGTGGTGCTGGTTGGTCCAGAGCTCGGTCTGCCAATCCGCGAAGCCGACGCAGACGATCTGGCGCCCGTGGAGGCGTGGTTGGCCTGGCATCGCAGGCAATGATCTCAGGGCGTGAGCGTGACGAGTTCTGTGGGGCGCGGGCGCAGGCCGGGATCGCTGCTCTGCGGGCTATCCGCTCCAGGGTTGCATCTATCTCCGCGAAGCGGGTTGAGATCTCAAGTCCTGCACCTTGGATGCCGTTAGGGAGATAGAAGGAAATTGGCCAAGATGCCCGACACACAACAGATCCCACGAATCGTCTATTCGAGCGCTCCGGAGGCAGCTCGGGGTTGGGACTCCTTTCAGGAGCTGCTCCTGCACTCGCCCTCCCCCGGGCAGTCTCATCCGCGTCTGGACGCGCGTGCGCGTCTGCGCAACAGGCTGCTGGTCGGCGTGCGTCTCAGCACGCTCGTGGGCGGTGCGCTCGGCGGCGCAACGCTTGGTGCCATGACGCAGGCGGAACCCCTGGACAAGTTTCTCGCGATCCTTGGCTACGCACTTGCATGGCTGCTGCTGGTGACGGTCTCCGGCGCCGACGGCGATCGGGATGCTCGTCCCTGGACGAGCACTCTGCATGCTGCAAGGACGACGATCTTCGTCGGCCTTGCGATCTCTTGGCCCACCGCCGGCCTGCTCGCAGTGCTCGGCGCGAGCAGCGTCGCACCGGCGGCGATCTTCGCCGCCGCGACCGCGACCGCGGTGTCGATCCTTGGCAGGAGCCTCTCGCGGATGCTCGTCTATCGCTCTCACCGCCGCCAGCGCACGCTGATCATCGGATCGGGGGTGGTCGCGCGCCAGGTCGTGGAGCGGCTTGAGCACTTTCCGCATCTGTCGCTGGAGCCGATCGGGCTCATAGACGATGACGTTCACGTCGAGGTCTCGCCCGATCTACCGCTGCTGGGCCGACTTGACGACCTGCACAGCGTGATCGCTGCGCACGACGTCGACAGGGTGATAGTCGCCTTCACCCGCAGCGGGCACGATGAGCTGCTGCGCTGCATCAGAGTCTGCTGGGACAGCGATGTCGCGATCGACATCGTGCCGCGGCTGTTTGAGTTTCTGGACGGCGCGCGTGCCATCGACCAGGTCGGCGGGCTGCCGCTGCTCTCGATCACCGCTCCGCAGCTCAGCCGCTCGGCTCAGGCCGTGAAGAGGGTGTGCGATGT
The DNA here is from genome assembly GCA_963805565.1 of uncultured Actinomycetota bacterium. Classification (GTDB taxonomy): domain Bacteria; phylum Actinomycetota; class Thermoleophilia; order Solirubrobacterales; family Solirubrobacteraceae; genus Palsa-744. The sequence goes on from CAWDUK010000001.1 coordinate 1,580,387, forward strand.
CGTGCTCAGCCTCGCGGTGCTGACGCTCGCCTGCCCCTTGCTGCTGTTCGTCGCGATCCTGATAAAGCTTGACTCCAGAGGCCCCGTCCTCTTCGGCCAGCGGCGTGTCGGCAGGGGCGGCAGGCCGTTTCGCATCTACAAGTACCGCTCGATGTTTCTCGATGCCGATGAGCGCAAGCGCGAGTACATGAAACTGAACGACGTCGGCGATGGGGTGATGTTCAAGATCCACGACGATCCGCGGGTGACGCGCATCGGCCGCCTTCTGCGGAGGACATCGATAGATGAGCTGCCGCAGCTGTTCAACGTCTTGCGAGGAGATATGAGCCTCGTCGGTCCGCGCCCGCTGATCCCCGAGGAGGCGGAAGCGGTCAGCCAGAACTGGCACGAGCGCCGCCTCGATCTGCGCCCCGGCCTGACGGGACTGTGGCAGGTCTACGGACGCTCGACCATCCCGTTCCAGGACATGCTGCGCTTCGATTATCAGTACGTCGCAAAGTGGTCGCTTGCGCGCGACTTCGAGATCATGCTGCTGACCGTGCCGGCGATGGTCACCGCTCGCGGGGCCTACTGATCCCCCGCGACGGCTCCCTGTAGGATCAGACACCTGCTATGGCAACCTCGACGGAGCCGACGCCCAACCGTGCGGTCGCCGCGGACGGGTTCACACGTCGCATCGATCTGACCACGGCCGCGACAGTTGCGCTCACGGTGCTCGCATTCGCCGTTGCGTTCTATCATCTCGGCACCAAGAGCATGTGGTTGGACGAAGCCGTAAGCGCGGATCATGCGCGACTCGGCTTCAGCGGCTTGTGGAAGGTGCTCAGCGGCAGCGACCCGAACATGGGTCTCTACTACGTGCTGCTGCACTTTTGGGTGCGGATCTTCGGATATAGCGAAGCCGCCGTGCGCAGCATGTCGGTCGTCCTGGCCGCATGGGCGGTGCCGGCGATCGTCGCGCTCGGCCGGAGGCTGTTCGGAGCCGCGACGGGCCTGATCGCCGGGCTGCTGCTCGCGCTTGCCCCCTTCTTCGTCCAGTACGAGCAGACGGCACGCTCCTACGGATTGCTCGTGCTGCTCGTCGTGCTTTCCTCTTACTTCTTCGTTCGCATGCTGGAGAAGCCGACGAGAGGTCTGCTGATCGGCTATGTGATCGCAAGTACGCTTGCGGTCTACGCTCAGTACTTCGCCGCGCTCGTGCTGATCGTGCAGCTGGCGACACTGCTCACGCTGCGGCGGCGCGAGGCCCTTGCGCGCCCGTGGTGGACAGCCGCCGGCGCGATCGTGGTCCTCTGCAGCCCAGAGGTCGTGTTCGCGCTGCGAAAGGGAAACGGCGGGATCTCGTGGATCCCGGATCCGACTTTTGGCAGCCTCTTCCGCCTGCCTTCCGCGCTTGCCGGCACGCACGCGCTCGCCGCGGTTCTCGCGGTGCTCGCCTGTTGGGGCTTTGCGTGTGCGATCAGAGCCGGTGGCCGCTGGCAGTCGGGCTTTCTCGCCACGTGGCTGCTGGGCCCCGTCCTGCTCGTCTTCATTGTCTCCAAGCTCGGCCACCCGCTGTTCGTCAACTACTATCTGATCATCGTCCTGCCGGCGTTCCTGCTGCTGGCGGCGCTGGGTGTCGCGAAGCTGCCGGCGGTGGGGATGGCGAGGGGGCTGCCGGTGGCGCCGCTGAGCGCCGTCGCGCTTGTGCTGCTGGTTGCACTCTCGGCGATCGGCCTGCGTGACTGGTACGACAGCTCGAGCGTCGAAGACTATCGCGGCCTCACGCGCTACATCCTCGGGCACGCGCAGGCGGGGGACGGTGCGATCTACTACCCGGCGCAGACGGTCAGCTATGGCGTCAGCTGCTACAGCGAGCTCTCAGGGAAGATGGGACCGGCGCAGATCGCGTACCGTCTCGGCAGCCCGCCTGCCGCTGAGCCGGCGCGGCTGTGGCTGGTGGTCCGGGATGCGGGCGCCTCGTCGACGGTGACTGAAAGCATAAAGAGAAGCCTTTCGGGCACATACGAGCCGCAGGGCGAAACGCAGCCACGATTCACTGGCCTGGAAGTGCTCCTCTATCAGCGCAAGGTTCGCTGATCGACGTCTCAAGGTTTGCGTCTGTCGGCGGGCCGCGTGATGGCCCGGATATGATCGCTGCGCGCAGCGGCTGGGGTCCAGCCGTCTTGCGCGGCCAGGACACGTAGCCGCGACCCGAGGAGGTCTTTGATGTTCAAGTCGATCGTGGTTGGCACTGACGGCTCGCACACCGCGGCCGAAGCGACGCGTGAGGCGATTGAGCTGGCCAAGGCCGTCGGTGCGACGCTGCAGATCGTGAGCGCCTATGAGCCGGTGCCTGCGCAGAAGCTCAATGAGATCAAGCGCGAGGCGCCCGAGGATTTGCAATGGGCGATCAGTCCGCGCAGCGAGGTGGACGCGGCGCTGGAGACAGCGGCGGCGCCCGCGCGGGAGGCCGGGGTGCCCGTCAACGTCTACCCGCGCCAGGGCGATCCGGCCGATGCGATCCTCGACGTCGCCGAGGAGACGGAGGCCGACCTGATCGTCGTGGGCAACAAGGGCATGACCGGCGCCAAGCGCTTCCTGCTCGGCTCGGTGCCAAACAAGGTCTCCCACCACGCGCCCTGCTCGGTGTTGATCATCAGGACGACCTGAGGGGCCTCGGCGGACGCCGCCGCAGATGCGTCAGCTGGGCGGTGTGGACCTGCCCAGCAGCGCTTCGAGAAAGAAGCGCGTCTTGGGCGCGGGCTTCGCTCTTGGGTACATCTTCGTCAGGAGCTCCATTGCTTCCTCGGCGCTTTGGATGCCGCACTCGCGGAGGAGGATTTCGATGTCCTCGTCGTCCTCTCCGATACGCATCGCCATCAGCTTCATCGCGAGCAGGTAGCGGGGAGACGCGGTCGTGATTTCGATGCCCTCCACCTCCGGCAGGGGGCGGGCGTCCTCGTCTGAGCCGGGCATGAAGCCCTTTGCTGCGTCGTTTAGCCAGTCGGCTGGCAGCCCGAGGTCTTCAGCGACCTTGCTCGCAGCCTCGTAGATCACGGCCTTCGGCTCAAAGACGGCGTCAACGTCGACCGTCACCCGCCGTGTCGAGTACGCCAGCGCCATGGCTGCGCCTCCGACGATGAAGACTTGGCCTCGAATGTCGCGTCTGCTCAGCTCATCTCCGAGCGCTTGAAGCGCTTGGACGATCTTTGTGCGCGAGAGTTGACGAGTCGAGCGCTCAGGCACGGTCGAAGACCTCTCGGGCGATGAAGACACCATGGCGGGCGAATACCACCGGGGTATGAGCGAGCGTGTAGGCGTCGAGCTCGGGTCTGCTCGATACGAACCACCACGGCTCCACGCAGCGGCCGGGCTTCTGCACCCACGCCGGAGCGGCGATCCCCGCCTCGCGTGCAAAGTGCTCCGCCACCCCCGCCAGCGCTGCGTCGAATCGCGCATCGCCCGTCGTCGGCGGCTCCTGCTCGATCAGCGCAAGCCTGCCGGCGCGCGAGGATGCTCTGAAATCGTCGGCAAATCCGAAGAGCAGACGCAGCGCGTCTCGGTCTCGTCCCTGCTCCACGTCCTCGCGGATCTGCTCGGCCAGCTCTTGCAACGACGCAGCTCCTCGGCGCACCCGAGGACGCGCCGCGATCTCGAGGTCCTGGTCGCAGGCGTCGAGCAGGCGCTTGAAGCGTGGCGATGCTGGGTATTCGCTTGGCCGACTCATAGGCGGCGATCGCAGGCTGAGTGGTGCCAGCACGCTCGGCGAGCTGGAGCTGAGTGATGTCGGCAGCGCGGCGTGCATCCCTGAGAAGTGGCGCGACGCCGACCACGACGTCGCTTGCGTTTGAGGGCGACATACACAAAATTATATATCGATGATCATTGTGATCCTTTCCAGCGGCGTAACGATCCGAATTCGCATCCCCCCAGTTGCAAAACGCTTCCTCAACCGCGATGCTTGAACCCATGAGGACGAGCGCTGACCAACGGGCGCGGACGCGTAGGCAGGCGCACCGAAGATAGTGAGCACGAGCTTCTGGCATCCATTCGCAGCGATGGGCTCGGTTGCGGAGGCGGAGCTGGTGATCGAGCGCGGGCAGGACGTCTGGGTCTTCGACTCGGACGGCAGGCGGCTGCTCAACGCGACTGCGAGTCTCTGGTATGCGAACGTCGGTCACGGCCGGCGTGAGATCGCCGAGGCGGTCGCGCAGCAGATGGGTCGCATCGAGACCTACTCGGCCTTCGGCGACTTCGTCACCCGCCCGGTGCAGGAGCTCGCGCGCAAGCTCGCCGAGCTCGCGCCGATGCCATAGGCGCGTGTGTTCCTGGGCAGCGGCGGTGGGGATGGGGTCGATACCGCGGCCAAGCTTGCGCGGCGCTACTGGGCGCAGGTCGGCTCTCCGGCGCGTCAGGTGCTGATCAGCCGCACCGCCGGCTACCACGGCACGCACGGCTACGGCACCTCGCTTGCCGGGATCGACGCCAACAGGGAGGGCGTGGGTCAGCTGATGCCCACCGTGCAGGTCGCCCACGACTCGGCCGGCGCGCTCGCGCAGGCGATCGAGGCGCAGGGCGAGCGCAACGTGGCCGCCTTCTTCCTGGAGCCTGTGATCGGCGCCGGCGGGGTCCACCCGCCCAGCGACGGGTACATCGAGCAAGTCGCCTCGATCTGCGAGCAGACCGGCGTGCTGCTGATCGTCGACTCGGTGATCTGCGGCTTCGGCCGCCTTGGCACCTGGTTCGCGATCGAGCGCTGGCCCACGGTGAAGCCGGACATGATCTGCTTCGCAAAGGGGGTCACCAGCGGCTACCTGCCGCTCGGTGGCGTGATCGTCGGCGCGCGGGTGAGCGAGCCGTTCTTCGCGCCTGGCGCGCCCGTCTTTCGTCATGGCGCGACCTACGCCGGCCACGCGGCCTGCTGTGCCGCAGCGCTCGCAAACCTGGCGATCATGGAGCGCGAGGATCTGATCCGCAGGGGCGCCGATCTCGAGCAGGACCTGCTCGCGGCGCTGCTGCCGCTGGCGCAGAGCCCGCTCGTGGCACAGGTCCGAGGCGGCGTGGGGACGATGGCCGCCGTCGAGCTGGCGCCCGACCTGTTGGAGCGCGACCCATCGGCCGTGGCGCAGGTCGCGGCGATCGCGCGCAGGCACGGAGTGATCGTGCGCTCCTTGGGCCGCGGGATAGCCGTCTCTCCGCCGCTGACGGCGACTCCCGAGCACTTCGCGATGATCGCGACCGCGGTGGGGAAGGCGCTCAGCGAGATGGAGCGCGCTCACGCAGAGCTTGTGAGGGCCTAAGGTTAGGGCTGAGGCGCTGCAAGCGGCGGCGTCGCCGCGAACGTCTTCTTGCGCGTGGAGCCGCGCGGGATGATTTTCGTTGGAACCATCACGTGCGGATTGGGTGGCTGTCCACCCTCGATCAGGGTTGCGATCATGCTGACCGCCTCGCGCCCGATCTGCTCGGGGTTGAGCGCCAGCGCCGTCAGCGACGGACGCGCCAGCCGCCCCGCTTCGCTGTCGGTGCAGCCGGCGATCTGCAGCTGGCGCGGCACCGCGAAGCCCTCCGCGCGGCCGGCCAGGAGCGCGCCGATCGCCATCCGGTCGAGCATCGCGTAGATCGCGTCGGGCGGGTCGTTGCGCCGCAGCAGCTTCAGCGTGGCTTCGTAGCCTGCGACCTCGGTGAGGTCGTGCCTGGCGATCACGACCATCGACTCCTTGCCGTTGCGGATGCACCAGCGCTCGTACGCTTCCCTGGAGTCGGTTGCGTAGGTGGTCACGGGCGGTGTGCCGATCAGCGCGATCCGCTCCGCGCCGCGTGCGGCGAGATGGTCGAGGATCGCCGGCGTGGCCTCGAAGTGATCGTTGTCGATCCAGTAGCCGTCGGGGTCGCCCGGCACGCGGCCGGTGGTCACGACCGGGATACCGCGGCTGCTGAACTCCGCCCACACCGGATCGTCGCGGATCGGGTCCACCACGATCAGGCCGTCGAGCATGAGGTTGTTCCACGCGCTCTCCTTGGTGCCCGAGGCGAGCACGAGCGCAAAGCCGCGATCGAACGCGGCCACGGTGGCGGCGTTCATCAGCTGGGCGTAGTAGGCGAAGTCCGCGATCGCGAACTGACCCTCGATCATCTGCGCGACGGAGAGCCCGATCAGCCCCGAGCGCCCGCCGGCGAGGTTGCGCGCGACGGCGTTCGGACGGTAGCCGAGCCGATGCGCCACCTCCTTGACGTGCTCGCGTGTCTGATTGCTCAGCCGGCCCTTGCCGTTGAGCGCGTGCGAGACGGTAGTGATCGAGACACCTGCCTCCGCCGCCACCTCTCTGATGCCGACTGACCTCCTCATTGCCACCGGTCCAGCATAACGAGGCGAATGGGATCTGTGTCTCTATATTGACATCATGAGAGCAAACCGTTTTTGCAATCATGGATGCAAGGATGAGCAAGTATCTGCCGATCTGCAATCGTACGGTCGGTCAGCCTGGGGAAACGGACGAGGAGGCATGCACACATGAGTGCCGGGGCATCGGTCGATCCGACGATGTGGAATACGCTGCTGCACGCCGGCTTGGCCGGCTCCTTCATGGGTCTGCCCCACGTTGCCGCGAGTGAGCAGGAGCTGCGATCGCATCGCGCCGGCGCCGCCATCTATGGCATCCCCTTCGACGCCACGAGCGTGAGCCGAAGCGGCGCCAACTACGGGCCGCGCGGCATCAGGGAGGTCTCCTGTCAGTTCCTGCCCTACAACGCGAGCTTCGACTTCAACCTGCTGAGCGCACTCAACCCCGTCGACTGCGGCGATGCTCAGATCGTGCTCGCCAACGCGCAGCGCACGTTCGAGAACGCCCAGGCCGACATAGCCGAGATCCTCGCCGCCGGCGTGCTGCCGGTCACCTTCGGCGGCGATCACTCGATCACGATCCCCGCGGTCAGAGCCGTGCGCAGCCAGTTCGAGGATCCGGGTCTGATCTTGCTCGACACCCACCTCGACACGGCGCAGGACGTTGGCGGCGAGGAACTCAACCACTGCTGTCCGATCACCAGGGCGGTGGATGCCGGCTTTGACCCGAGCAAGATCGTGCTGGTGGGCATCTCCGGATGGATGAACCCGCGCGCCGAGCTCGAATACTGCCGCGAGCGCGGCATCACGATCATCTGGCTGGATCAGATCTGGGAGCACGGCACCGCGTGGGCGGTGCAGCGCGCCAGAGAGGTCAGCAGGGCCGCCGCTGACGGCGTCTACCTCTCCTTCGACATCGACTCGCTCGACGCCGCCTATGCCTCGGCGACCTGTTGTCCCACGCCCAGTGGCCTCACCAGCCGCGAGGCGATCGAGATCGTGCGCGGCGTAAGCCGCGGTGGGCTGATCGGCGTGGACGTCGTCGAGGTGGCTCCGAGCCTTGAGCCCACGCCGGCGACGGCGCTGATGGCATGCCGGATCGCCCTGGAAGCGATGGCCAGCCATGCGGGGATGGGCGCCTGAGGCGATGTCGGCGCCGGCGCAAATGAGCGCCGCTTCTCACAGAGATCCCGACGAGGGAGCCGGGGGCTGAGAGTTGCGCGCGCTGCTTGCCCAGCTTGCCTGCAGGGCCGGCGCCGTCGAGCAGAATCTCGCACGCCTGGAAGATCTCCTTGCGCAGCATCGCGGGGTCGACCTGGCGGTCTTTCCGGAGATGTTCCTGCAGGGCTATGAGCTGCGCGGCGCGGCCGAGCTGGCGATTGCCGCCGACAGCCAGCAGATAGATTGCATCAGAGCGGCCGCGGCGCGCGCCGGCACCGCCGTGATCGTGGGCTTCGCCGAGCGCCTGCCCGACGGTGGGGTCGCAAACGCGGCCGCCTGTGTGGACGTCGACGGCCGTCTTGCCGGCGTAGCCCGCAAGACCCAGCTATTCGGCGCCGCCGAGCAGCGGGTCTTCCGCGAGGGGGACGATCTGATTCTGATCGGTCTGGCTGGTCGTGTCGTGGCGCCGCTGATCTGCTTTGAGATCGAGTTTCCCGAGCCGGCCCGCGCACTCGCTCTCGCGGGCGCCGACCTGCTCGTTACGATCGCGGCGAACATGAAGCCCTACGGCCCCGAACAGGAGCTTGCATGCAGGGCCAGGGCGCTGGAGAACAGGCGCCCACACCTGTATGTGAACGCCGTGGGACGCAGCGGGCCGCTGGAGTTTGTCGGAGGCAGCGCTGCGATCGACGCTCGGGGGCAGATCGCGACGATCGCGGGAGAGGCCGAGCAGGTGCTCGAGGTGGAGGTACCCGCAAGCTGGCAGGATGTCGGATCGGATATTGATTATCTGAAGCACCTACGAGGGGCAGGTCGAGGGATCCGGGCGGCAATCACTCAAACGGGAGATGGAGGAGAAAGCAGATGAGCACTACGACGGGTGATATGGCGGGGGCGCCGCGGCTCTTCACGCGCAAGGCCACGGGCCTGGTGCGCGAAGGCAAGACCAGGGACGCGCTCTTCTACAATGTGATGTGGTCGAGCGTGGCGCTCACGTTCGCCTTCTACTGGCTGTTCATAGGCTTCTATCCGGGCTCCAACGCGCTGCTGGGCGTGGCCTTCGCGGCGATCCTCGGGGTGCCCGGGGCATTCCTCTACGCAATGCTCACGCAGGTGATGCCGCGCACCGGCGGCGACTACGTCTTCAACAGCCGCGCGCTTCACCCCTCGATCGGGTTCGCGGCGAACTTCAGCTACTGCGGCTGGCTGGCGCTTGTGTTCGGCCTCTACAGCACCTACATCGCAAGCTACGGCTTCGGTGCCTTCGGCCGCACGATGGCCGGCTTCACCGGCTCACATGGATGGCTCGAATTCGGCGAATGGTTCTCGACCCATTGGGGTCTGTTCATCACCGGCTCGGTGGTGCTGCTGCTTTCCGCGGCGCTGTTCGCCGTCGGCGGCACACGCCTCTTCTTCAAGATCCAGGTCGGCGCGTTCGCGCTGTACGTGATCGGTGCGCTGCTGATGCCGGCGCTTGTCGGCCTCTTCCAGAGCCACAGCGGCTTCATCGCCAACTTCAACTCCTACGCGGCCAATCTCGGCACCCCGCACGCTTACGGCAAGCTCGTCGGCTCCGCGCAGAAAGCGGGCTTCGCGCCGACCAAATTCAGCCTCGAATACTCGCTGCGCTCGGTCTCGGTCTTCTGGTTCATCTTCGGCTACATCTACGCGAGCACGTACTTCGCGGGTGAGATCAGGCTGCAGAAGCGCGTGCACATGAAGTCGATGCCCGGCGCGCTGCTGCTGGTCGTGGTCGCGCTGTTCGTGATGATCCCGACCTTCACCCATGCGGCGAGCTACACCTTCAACGGCATGCTTGGGGTCGCCGAACCGGCCGCCTACGGCTTCGCCTCCGGCGCGCCCGCCTACCCCGAGATCATGGGCATCGCATCCGGCAGCGCCGTCTTGGGCGTGATCATGATCGTCGGCTTCACCGCCGGCCTCCTGATCTGGCTGCCGCAGACGATGATCCTGATCAGTCGCAGCATGTTCGCCTGGTCGTTCGATCGGATCATGCCCGACAAGCTCTCGGCGATCGAGCCGCGCAGTCGCTCGCCGCTGCTTGCGATCGCGATCGTGCTGGTGCTGGCGATCGGCAGCACCGCGATCTATGCCTTTACGACCTGGTTCAGCACGCTGGCGATCCTGCTCGGCCTGACCTTCACGCTGCTTGTGACCTCGATCTCGGGGATGGTGCTGCCATTCACCCAGAAAGCGATGGTCGACGCCTCTCCCTATGCGCGCAAGGTGATGGGCATACCGCTGTTCACGCTGGTGGGAGGGTTCTCGTTCCTGGGCTTTGCGACCGCGATCTTCATCCTGCTCTGGGATGAAGGCTCGGGCGCCTCGCTGTCCAAGGACCCGGGCAAGATCGAGCTGACTGGCATCGTCTACGCCGCGGGCTTTGCGATCTACTTCATCGCCAGGGCGATCAGGCGCACGCAGGGCATCGATCTCTCGCTGGCCCACCGCGAGCTGCCGCCGGAGTAGAACGGATGGCGCTGCGGCTTTGGAGGAACAGGGGGTCTGATGGCTCCTCCAAGCCGCAGCGCATCTACTACGCCTCGGACATCCACGGCTCCGAGCGTCTGTGGCGCAAGTTCCTGAACGCCGCGAAGGTCTACGAGGCGCCTGTGATCGTGATGGGCGGGGACGTCACCGGCAAGGCGATCGTGCCGCTGGTTGAGCAGCCCGGCGGTGGCTATGAGATGGATCTCTTTGGCCACCGCGAGCTGCTGAGCGACGAGGAGCAGGTCAAGGACGCCGAAACCAGGATCGGCGCCAACGGGATGTACCCGCACAAGATGGACTACGCCGAGCTTGCGGCGGTGCAGGCAATGACAGAGCAGGAGCGGGAGGTCTGGTTCGCGGATGTGATGCTGCTGACCTTCGAGCGCTGGCTGACGCTGGCCGACGAACGCCTGGCCGGGACGCAGGTGCGCTGCTTTCTGATGCCCGGCAACGACGACCCTCCGGGCGTCGATCAGGCGATCGAGCGTGCGGTCCGCGTGGAGGCGTGCGACGACCGCATCGTGGAATTCGACGGGCATGCGATGATTTCGCTCGGCTATTCGAACATCACGCCGTTTCACTCGCCCCGGGAGCTCGATGAGGATGAGCTCTACAGGCGGGTGGATGCGCTGGCTTCCCAGCTCGACGATCCCGCGTCGGCGATCTTCAACCTCCACGTCCCACCGTATGACTCAACTCTCGACAACGCTGCCGAACTGGACGAGGATCTCGGCGTGGTGATGCAAGGCTCGGAGCCAAAGATCATCCCGGTTGGCTCAACCGCGGTGCGCGAGCTGATCGAGCATTACCAGCCGCTGCTCTCCCTGCACGGGCACGTGCACGAGAGCGCGGGTGCCAAGCGGATCGGCCGCACGCTCTGCATCAATCCCGGCAGCGATTACCACACCGGTCGCATCGCCGGGTGCCTGATCGCGGTGCGCGGCTCTGACGTACGTCATCAGTTCGTGACAGGCTGACGCCCGACATGGAGACAGGGAGCGCCGGCATCGAGGACTCGCTGATCGACGAGGCGAGGAGGCTGTTGGCGCAGGCCGACCAGTGCGATGTGCCGATGCGTCTGCTCGGCGGCATGGCGGTGCGGCTGCTGCTGGGTGATCGCATCGATGAGCGCTTCCACCGCCAGATCGACGATCTCGACTTCATCACCACGCGCAAGGCAAGCCGCGACGTTGAGCGTCTGCTGGAGCATGCGGGCTGGGAGCCGGAGACCCGTTTCAACACCCTGCACGGCCACCGCAGACTGCTCTTCCACGAGCCGGCGGGCGAGCGCAAGGTAGACGTGTTCGTCGAGCGTTTTGAGATGTGCCACACGCTGCCGCTGGCGCAGCGCATCGGGGCGCGCCCGCAGACGCTGCCGGCGGCGGAGCTTTTGATGAGCAAGCTGCAGATCGTGCAGCTCAACGCCAAGGACATGGGAGATCTCTACGCGCTTTTGGATGCGTTGGAGGTCGCATCGCACGACCAGGACGCGATCAACGCCGATCGCATCGCTCAGCTGACCGGTGCGGACTGGGGCCTGCACCACACCTTCGAGCTGAACCTGCAGCGCCTGTTGGAGCAGGTGGGCTCGACCGGGCTCGACGATCAGGCACAGGCGCGGGTCGCACAGCGGATCCAGGCGTTGCAGCAGGCGATGGAGAATGCGCAGAAGAGCCGTGCGTGGCGGATGCGGGCACGCATCGGCGAGCGCAAGCGCTGGTATGAGGAGCCCGAAGAAGCGCAGCGCTGAGAGTCAGCCGGCTGCGAGCGTGCCCGTGCGCCTGCTTGCCACCGCGCCCGGGCCGCCGGCCGCGGTGGCCGCGGCGGCGTCAACCAGCCCGTGGCCGTAGTCGGCGGCATCGGATGGGCCGCCGAGTGGGCGGTCGGTCTGCTCCAGGCGCCAGCGCACCGCGGCCGGGGCCGGGTTGGGGCCAAGCACTCCGCTTGCGATCACGAGCGCCGCGGTGGCCGCCACGACGGGTGAGGCCATCGAGGTGCCTTCGTAGCCTTCCGGAAAGCCGAAGATGCGGGGAGAGGTGCCCGTGAAGGTCTCCTGATAGACGTCTCGACCAGGGGGGCCGTCGGGCCGGCAGTCTGGGTCTTCCGGCAGGTCGGCGTCCGCGCCGCCCCCGGGCGCGACCATGTCGACGCCGCGCCCGTAGTTGGAGTAGTCGGCGATGCAGCCGTGTTCGGTGGTGGCGCCGACTGCGATTGCGAAGCGGTCACGCGCAGGGTAGGGGATGTTCGTGGAGCCCTCGTTGCCGGCGGCCGCAACTATCACGACGCCGTGTTCGTGGGCGTAGTTCATGGCGGAGACGAGCTCCGGCACGTCCGCTGCGGTCACTTCGTCGGTGAACTCGAGGCTGAGGTTGATCACCTTGGCGCCATGCTGCACGGCGAAGCGCACGCCCTTGGCGATCGTGGATGCGTCGCCTTCGCCGCTTGCGTCCAACACCCTTACCGGCATGAGCTTGACCCCGTAGGCCAGGCCGGTCAGCCCGCGCCCGTTATTGGTCGCCTCGGCGATTGTGCCCGCGACGAAGGTGCCGTGGCCGTTGCGGTCGTCGGGATATGGGTTGTTCGCGATGAAGTCGTAGCCTTTGACGAACTGCGAGGCTTCAAAGTCCGGCGAGCGCAGGAACCTGCCGCGGTTCTCGTAGGCGACCCCGGTGTCGAGCACCGCGACGACCACGCCGCGACCACCGGGCGCGCTGTCGGCGATCAGGTTCGCCCAAGCTTCAGGCGCGCCCACCCCGAACGGCCCGTCGAAGTTCCACTGCAGCGCGCGCCAGTCGCCTGCGGTGTGGCTGATGCCGGGGTCGTCGGGAATGAAGCCGGTCGCGGCCTCGTGGGCGACGTAGTCCGGCTTTGCCCACAGCAGGCCGCGGCGGCCCCGCAGGCGTGCGAGCGCTGCCTGCACGCTGACCCCGGGCTTCAGGGTCAGCACGCGCGTCTGGCGCGTCATGCCGGTGTGCGAGCGCCCCCGCTGTCCCAGCTCTGGGGCGTCCTGCTGTACCGGTTGCACCGCGATCGCTTCTGTGCTGCGGGCGCCGACGCCGCGTGTCAGCTGGCCAAGCGTGCGCGGCGAGCCCGATTCTTCGTAGGAGATGACGATGCGGCCGGCGGCGAACGCGCTCGCGCGCTGATGGCCCGTGGCGGCGAACGTGGCCGTCGGCCAGAGCACGATCGCGATCAGCGCCACCAAAATGGCGCAGCGGCCGCCGATCGCAGGAGCCGCTCTCACGTCTGGTCTTGAAATTGGAAGGTCGGGAGGGCACATGGGGCGTTCGCGCCGCAATGATGATGCCTGCGCTGCGTTCTTCGCGGAGCCCGCGTGCCCTGTCTGGGCGATCGCTTGCGGGACTCGGCGCACCGCGCGCCGCACGCGGGCAGCAGGCGAGTGGTCGTAGGATCGAGATCTGATGAGCGAGCGCTTCTTTCCCCCCGACGAGTACTACATGAGGCTCGCGTTGCGAGAGGCCCAGCGTGCTCTTGAACACGACGATGTGCCAATCGGCGCGGTGCTCGTACATGATGGCGAGGTGCGCAGCGCGGCGCACAATGAGCGTGAGCTGCGCGAGGATCCCACAGCTCACGCGGAGATTCTGGTTGTGCGCGAGGCGGCTGCTGCCCTTGGAACCTGGCGGCTGCTCGACACGGTGCTCTACGTGACGCTCAAGCCCTGCGCTATGTGCGCCGGGGCGCTCGTGCTCGCACGGGTGCCGCGCGTCGTATACGGCGCAAGCGACCCGAAGGCGGGCGCAGCCGGCAGCGTGCTCGACGTACTCGGCGAGCCACGGCTGAACCACCGGCCCGAGGTCGCCGGTGGCCTACTCGCAGATGAGTGCGCCCTGCTGCTCAGGGAGTTCTTCGCGGCGCGGCGCTGAGATCGGGTGTGGCGCCGTAGGGCTCGAAGGGGCGCAGCGCCGCGACCGCGAAGTCGCTGCTGACCGCGGCGATCTCTTCTGGGAAGGCGGCCAGGTTGACGTTCAGCGAGAAGCCCGCGGGTGCCTCCAGCGGCACGAAGAAGTCGTCGAAGTGGCTTGCCAGCACCAGCCGCGGCTCAAGCGCCCCGAGGATGCGCTGCCAGTAGTTCTCGGTGAAGCGACGTCCGGCGATGCCGGCGAGGAAGACGTCCACGCTGCGATGGCGGATCTGATCGTCGAGCAGGTTGGCGCTGCCCTGGTGGTAGAGCGTGGTGCCTGCCACCTCGACGTGTATGCCCCACACCTGCCCGCACCTGTAGGCGTTTGGCGAGAGCGCGTCGAGGTGCTCGCAGGTGAGCTCTCCATCCGAGGGCACCCTGTAGCCCAGCAGCAGCTTTGAGTGGACGCTCGGCACGAAGGTGATCTGAAAGGGACCGAGCTCGATCGGCAGGTGCGGCGTGACCTGCACCGCCTGGCCCGCCATCCCGTAGAGGCTCATCAGCCTCACCAGAGAGCTGGAGCCGTATGCGTTGCATCCGTTGCGGGCACAGATCTCGGGCACGTCGACCGCGTGATCGAAGTGTGTGTGGCCCACGAGCACGCCGAGCACCTGGCCGGCGGGCCGCAGCCACCTCGTAAGCGCAGCCTTGTCAGCCAGCGCCGGGCGCCCTCGCAGCAGCTCGCCAAGACTCACCCGCGAGATGTAGGGATCGATGTAGATCGTCTGGCCCTCGTAGGTGAGCCGGTAGCCGGCTACGCCCAACCATTCGATCTCCAGGCCGCGTGCCAGGCTCAGCGCGCCGGGTGCGCGTCCGGCCAGCTCCTGAAGGCTGGTCTGGTCGGCGACCGCGCGCCGGCGATGCTGGACCGCGAAGCGGGCGAGGCTTGAGAGATGGCCGGCGGGGCCTGACATGGGCGAAGGCTAGCTGCTTGGAGCCTGTCCGAGAACTCGTGCACGCACCTGGCGGCGCCTGACGCGGCGTGCCGCGGCGTCCTCGGACCTCGACTTGGCGCCGCCAAGCCTTCGGTCCTGCGTCCTTGCGTCACTTGGTCATACACACGCCATCCACGCACCCGAGTTCTCGGACAGACTCTCGGTGGTCCAGCACGAAACAACAAGTTATAAGAAGTTATAGATATCTGTAACTTCTGCTAACTTCCTGTCATGGCTCGAAACCCATACAGCCCCGGGGTGGGCACCAGGCCGCCGTACCTGGCCGGTCGCGAGCAGCAGATTCATCGCTTCCAGCGTCTGCTGGAGGACTACCCCGAGAAGCGACGCAACCTGCGGATCACCGGGCTGCGGGGGGTCGGCAAGACAGTGCTGCTCAAGGAGTACGAGCGCATCGCCAGGCGCCAGGACTGGGTCGTCGTGCGCCGAGACTGGAGCACGCGGTTCTGCGAGGAGGCTGACTTCGCGACCGCGCTCGCCGGCCACCTCTCAGAAGCGGTGGAGGCGCTCAGCGTCAAGGCCAGGATCAAGAAGCGCGTCGCCGCGGCGATGAAGGCGATCAGCCAGATCCAGCTGCAGGTTGCCGACGGAGTGAGCGTGTCGTTGCAAGCAGGTACCGGGCGATCCGTGCCGACCCTGCTCGAGGACCGACTGCGCGAAGCGCTCATGCGCGTCGGCGAGGTCGCGCGAGCACAGGGACGCGGGGTGGCGCTGCTGTTCGACGAGGCCCACAGCGTCTATGACCGTCAGGCCAAGCACCAGTTCCCTCTCGGGGCGCTCCTCTCGGCGCTCGTGGCGGCCCAGGACAACGACGATCACCCGATGCCCATCATGCTCGTCCTCTGCGGCCTGCCACCACTGATTGGCAACATCCACGCTGCACGCAGCAACGCCGAGCGCCTGTTCCGCGCCGAGGTAATCGACAACCTCTCGCTCATGCCGGAGCCGCCCGAACAGCTCAGCGCGGCCGCACAGGCGCTCGTGCGCCCAGCCACCGACATCACCTACGAGGCCGGGATCGCCGAGCGCGTCGCACGCGACGTCGACGGCTATCCCTACTTCATCCAGTGGTTTGGCGAGACGCTCTGGGAAGCAGCCGACCTCGAAGGCACGACGACGATCACCGCAGAGCTATACGACCGCGAGCGCGTGACGATCCAACGCAGCCTCGACGAGGAGTTCTTCGAGCCACGCTACCGAGACGCCCGCCAAGCCGACCAGGGCGCCCTGCGCGTCGCGGCATCGCTCGGCGGTGAGCGCTTCACCAAGGCCGACCTCGTCGCAGCCACCAGCCGCTCCACGGGCGCCCACTCGCAAAGCCTCATCCGCCTCATCGATGACAACCTTGTCTACCGCGACGATCACGGCGTCTACGCGTACACCGCGCCGATGTTCGGCGACTTCATGCGGCGCAGACATCCGCGGCTCCCCGAGGACCAGTAGCAGCAACCAAACGGGAATCTGGGTTCAGCGCAAGAAACGGAGGGGGAGAGATTCGAACTCTCGGTACGCCAATAAGACGCACAACGGTTTCGAGATCGGCGTAATTTGGCTCTACAGAGCCAAAAAGTGACTGCTCGCGCCAGTTCTCGCGCCAGTCCCCCGCGATTGCAGGTTGAGGGTTTGGTGCGTTGGCCGCCTCCACCGGGCACCGGGTCCTGGCACGCAGCGTGCCTGTCTCGGAGGCGACGCGGCCGAGCTGGCGAGCGGCGTTGTGAGCCGGTCGGGTGTGGCCGCGCGTTAGCGGCGCGCGGACTGCCGGACCGCGCTGCCGCCGCTGAGTCGGGCGAGGAGTTCGATCATTGCGTCAAGCGCGGCCTCTAGCGGCTTGGTGTCGCGTTTGATCTGTGTGAGGAGCAGGCCGCCCTGCAGGGCGGCCAGCAGCGCGAGGGCGAGGGTGTCGGGGTCGGTGTCGGCCGTGAGCTCGCCTCGTGCTTGCATCTCTCGTAGACCGCTCTGGATCGTGGCTTCCCATCGTTTGAAGCCGCCGGCGACGTGGGCTCTTGCGTCGGGATCGGTCTCGGCTAGCTGGCCTCCGAGAGAGCCGATTGGGCAGCCGCCGCTGCAGTGGTGCTCGCGCTGGCCCGCGATCACGAAGTCGCGCCAGGCTCGGAGGCCATCCAGCGTGCTGAAATCGAACATCTCCTGCCCGCCGACCATTGTGTCGATCTGGTGGTCAACCACGGCCCAGACCAAAGCCGTCTTGTCCTCGAAGTAGTGGTAGAGCTGCGAGCTTGAGACGTCCGCTGCCGCGCGTACGTCATCGATCGTCGTGTGGGCGACGCCTTGCCGGAAGATCAACCCGGCCGCCGCGTCGACGATGCGCTGACGGGTCTCCTGGCCCTTGCGCGTCAACGGGCGAGAGGAGGGGCTAGTCGTGTTCATATCGCAGATTCTACCAACAGAATGGAGTGCGCTATCCATTCTGTGTTAGAGTGGAACACACGATCCATTTACGGGTCGCGACAACCACTCGAAGGGAGAACGCGATACATGTCACTTCAAGGCAAGACCGCCCTTATCACCGGCGGCACATCCGGGATGGGTTCCGCCACCGCACTGTCGATGGCCGAGAAGGGCGCGTCAGTGATCATCACCGGCCGCGACGAGACCCGCGGCGCGAGCACCGTGGAGAAGATCCGGGCGGGTGGGCACGATGCGCAGTTCATCGCCGCTGATTTCTCGGAGATGTCCGAGGTGAGGCGCGTCGCCGACGCAGCAGGCGAGATCGATGTTCTGGTCAACTGTGCCGGCTTTGCCGCCCTCGCACCGACGGCTGACACCGACGAGGCGGCGTTCGACGGGCTGTTCCAGATCAACGTCAAGGCGCCGTTCTTCCTCGTCGCCGCGCTCGCCCCGAAGATCGCCGCCCGCGGCGGCGGATCGATCATCAACGTCTCAACGATGGTCGCGAGCTACGGCCAGCCAGGGATGGCTGCCTACGGCGCCTCGCGCGCCGCGATCGAGCTGCTCACCAAGGCGTGGGCTGCCGAATTCGGGCCGCAGAACATCCGGGTCAACGCGGTCGCCCCCGGTCCGACGTTGACCCCGACATTGGAGCCGAGGTTGGAGATGGCCAAGGAGTTTGCCAAGCAGATTCCGCTCCGCCGCGTCGCTGAAGTGCATGAGCTGTCCGACGTCATCACATTCCTCGCGACCCCGGCTGCCGGCTACATCAACGGGGCGATCATTCCCGTCGACGGCGGCCGCCTCGCGATCTGACGGCGGCCGGCCACGGACCGCGGAAGGGGCGCCAAAGACCCACGGCGCGACCTCGACGAGACCCAACAGTGTGAAAAGCCGCACCCCGGATCACCGATGACCATGTCTGTACCAAAGGAGCCAAGCACTCAAATGCAAACCACCGCAGAAAAGACCGTGTTGATCACGGGCGCCAACGTCGGGATCGGCAAGGATGTGGCCCGGCAACTTGCTCTTCGTCCGGAGATGTCCCGGATCTACCTGGCGTGCCGGAACCGAGATCGGGCAATTACGGCAAAGGCCGAGCTCGAAGCCGCGACCGGCCGGCGCATCTTCGACATCGTTGTCATGGATGTCGCCAATCTGGATTCGGTCCGCGCCGGCCTGGCCGGCATCAGTGGATCCGTCGACGCGTTGGTGATGAACGCTGGTGTCATCGGCCCGCAGTCGATGGCCTTGACCGCTGACGGGGTCACCACCGTGTTCGCGACGAATGTTCTTGGCCACGTCGTCCTCCTCGAAGGGCTCCTGGCCGAAGGTCGACTCGGAGAGGTGGCGGTCCTCGCCGGAAGCGAGGCAGCCAGGGGACTTCCGAAGTTGAGGATGAAGCGGCCGTCGTTCGTCTCAACCTCCGCCGACGAGCTCGCCACCGTCATCGACGGCAGCTACTTCGCCGTCGGAAAAGCAGACTTCAACCTAGCCTTCGCGCAGGCCAAGTACATCGGGGCCCTGTGGATGGCCTACCTGGCCCGCCAATACCCCGACCGCCGTTTCATCACCGTGAGCCCCGGCGCCACCACCGGCACCCAAGCCTCCAACGACATTGCGCTACCGCTGCGTATAGCGGCCAAATACGTCATGCCCGTCCTAGGCATCTCCCACAAACTTGACGTGGGCGCGAAGCGACTGGTCGACGGTGTCACCGACCCGACTCTGTCCAGCGGCGTGTTCTACGCCAGCGCGGCCAACAAGCTCAAGGGTCCCCTGGTTGACCAAGCAGACATCTTCCCCGATCTGGCCAACCCGTCGTTTCAGGACCACGCCAACGAGGCCATCCACCGCTTTATCACCTAAATGACGTTTGCGTAATTTTCAGAACAGCAGCAGTGCCGTTCAGGACGGACGTCTGGCTCCATCGCGAGCGTCCTTGCGATCGGCAGCGCCGTCTGGCCAAGCGATCGCAGGGATCAGGCCGACCAAGATGATCGGCGCGTCACCGGCGCAGAGCTTTGGGCCGCGCGCTCGTCCGTGCAGGGGAGGACCATGGATCTAAATATCTTCGCCGAAATGCTCCGGCGCTTGGTTCAAAACTCGTCGAATACAGGCGAGCGGGTCGGGATGCTCGTCGATAAGGCAACCGTGGTCGCTGTGGCGGCGTTGGCGGCCGAGCTCGGCGTCGATCTGGGACGGGCTGATGTCATCGGCGTAAATCTGACCTGCTCGGTAGACAGAGACCCGGGGGTCTTCCAAGCCACAGTTGTGCGGCTCGAGCCCAAGACGGGGCTCAGTAACGAGTTGACTCGACACGGCCAAGCACTCGCCGAGGTGGAGGTGCAGATCGACGCCGATTCGCAGCCCCGAGGTGCTGTGGTCCTCACCATCGAGATTGGCAACGAGCCAGCGTGAGCCTCGGCAGCGCCGCCGACCCAGCGCCAACCAGCTCGACGGCCAGCTCGCTCGGACGTCGGCACCTTCGACACGATGCTCTGGCTTGTGAAACGGAGGGGGAGAGATTCGAACTCTCGGTACGCCAATAAGACGCACAACGGTTTTCGAGACCGCCGCATTCAACCGCTCTGCCACCCCTCCAGGGCGACGACGGGCATCAAGGCTAGTGGATCGGCGCACAGAGTGCCCGTCGTTTGATGCTGTCGAGCGTCTCTACCACCTTGCCTTGTGGTGCTCCATCACGCCCAGTCCACGGGCGAGCACGATGCCGCCGGGCAGCCTTCCCGCGAAGGTGCCAAACGGTGCTCGGTACTCGCTGCGCACAAGCAGCAAGTCTTCGCTGCGGGCACGCTCCGCCTCGGCGGCAAAGTGCAACTGGGACCCATCGGCGCATGAGATGCCCGTGAGGTCCGCGGCAAACCGCACCGGTCGCGCCTCGTGCGGCACGCCGGCAACCCATATGGCCCGCTCGCTGCCCCTCGGCGGATCGTTGACGCCCTCGACGAGGTTGAAGGCGAGCGGGATGCCATCGGGGTCGACACCGACGCCTGCACCCCAACGCCACTCGGTGACGCGAGCGTGGTAGCCGGCGGTGTCGTCGATCACCGCCAGCGCATCGATTGCGTGCGGCCGCTGGTCGCCGATGCCGATCGTGCCATGCGCGCGAACACCCGCTTGCTTGCGTGTCCAGATCCACGCGCGACCATGCGGGCACCTGGCCTCCACACCGGGTTCTTCCTCGAGCTCGAGATCCAGCCGCACATCGTCGTCGCGCAGCCGAAGTCGGCCTGGGCCAAGCTCCAGCAGCTTACGTCGAGGCAGAAGGCGCGTGCGCTCACGCAGGCATCCGTTGCGGCGGTCGAGGAGTGCCCAGAAGCTCTGCTTGACGGGGCCCACCTGGACGGTCGCAGCACACGCCATCACGTCCTCGCAGAAGACGGCGACGTAGCGCCAGCGCTTCAAGGGCCTGCCGCTATGAAACGGCGGCAACACCTGCGGCGGCGGCGATCCTTGAGCTATGACTGCTAACCCCGTCGGCGCGGCCATCGGCCGGTGGCCGTGAACTCGCGCCGTGCCTGCTCCTCGCGCCCACGTTCCAGATCGCTTTCGTTAGTCATGCGCGCAAAGAAGTCCACGAGCGCCGCGATGATCGCTGTGCCGATGAGGACGATCCCGATAGGGAGCAGGCCGAGAAGCAGCAGGATGAGGCCGGCCGTCGCGAGCGTGACGGGGAGACCGACGCGAAGTAGGAGCAGCGCTCCGGTGCCACGACGTCCCAAGGGCGTTCGGGAGCCACCAGCCCGATCGCTGCTCGGGCTGCCTGAGGGACCATCTCTGACTTCATGCTCGCTCATCTCCACACCCGCGATAGGAGCGCTCCATGCGCTCTCGACTCCTTCAAGTCTGCCCCATATGGCGCAATTCATCCAGTGGTGATGCGCTCAGCCGATGCGCCGCACGAGTAGACCTTTATAGGACCTCTACCGCAATGACATTGAGGTGGGCGTCTCTCGCAGTGAGGCTTCTCGCTCGTGCCCCTCGCCCCACCTGTTCAAATAGCGCTGGGGCGGGCAGTCAAAGCACGTCGCGACGAGCTGGGCCTCACACAAGAGCAGCTTGCCCTGCGCGGAGGCCTTCAGCAGAAGTGGATCTCCAACGTCGAGACCGGCAAGCGCGATCTGATGTATTCGAGCTTGCGCCGGCTGGCGCCCGTGCTCGACCTGACTACTGCGCAGCTGATTGAAAGGGCCGAAGCCGGCGAGCGCGACTTCGATGTGGCAGACGATCGGGACTCCTTAGCCGGGGAGCCGACCGCGGGCTGACGCAGGCCCGGTCCAGCGCCTGCGTTCAGTCCCTCGGCTCCTCAGAACGCGGAGCAAGCTCCGACGCGTGCTCGAGGACCCACGCGTCATCACACCGGCGAGGAGGGACGATGGAGCCAAGACGACAGTTGACCCGCTACGGGATCACCGGCGGCTATGCCCTGATGATCGGGGCGTTCTACGAGGCCGTGTTCGGAGTGGCCTGGAAAGAACAGGTCGAAGGCCTGATCCCGATCACCAAGGCAGACGCCTTCACGACGCTCGGCGGTGCGGTTGCGGTCGGTTTCGTGCTCTACCAGCTCTACAGCGCGCTCGACCGCCCGCGCGTGCAGGTCACGCTCGCGTTTGGGCTGCCGCGATGGCTGCCCATTGCCGGCCAGGCCTGGAAGCCGCGCATGCTGCGCTTGCCCCTCTTCGGCGAGCGTGACGCGAGCGGCGCGGTGCTCGATGCCCTGCAGGAGATCCCCACGGTGCAGCGGGCGCTTGCGCACGCCTATGGCATACCCGGGGCAGATGACGCCTCCGACGCGCAGGCTCTCAGCGATCTGGGATCCGCACGCCGGCGTGCGCACGAGGAGAACGCCAACGTCCTCAACAGCGTCCTGAATCTCACCTACTCCAGCGGCGATGGCCAGATCGCGCGCAGCTACGCGGCGCTCGAGGACATCTACCACGCGCTCGGCGCCTGCCATGCGGCGTTGATCGCGGTCTCGCTCGCCACCGCGCTTGACATCATCGGTGCTCACACGTACGCCTACCTGGCCCATCTCGGCCCCTCGATCGCGGTCACCGTCCTCGCGCTGTTGCTGATCTGGGGCTCGCACTGTGTGATCAAGGTCAACAGGCGCCGGCGATGGGCCGCGATGACTCATCAGCTGCAGAACGACCTCAGGGCATGGGCGCTGCGGCACCCGCAGCTCCTCAGCCAGCTTGCAGCGGAGCCCACCGAGCACTGAGCCGACGGCCGGCATGAACGATCTGGCGGTGTGATAATCAGAACGTGTTCGCAGATCGGCTCTACGCGCGTTTCTCGATGGCGATCGGCGGTCGGGCGCTGCGCGCGATCGGCATGCTAAATGTGCCGGTCTATCGCGCTACGAAGGGACGGCTGGGGGGCACGGTCGCGGGTGCGCCGGTGCTCTTGCTGACCACGACGGGGCGTCGCTCGGGCGCCACGCGCACGGCTCCCGTCCTCTACATGCGGCAAGGGGAGCATCTGGTCGTGATCGGCTCCAACGCAGGCAACGCTCGCGCGCCGGCCTGGTCTCTGAATCTGAAGGCCAACCCGGATGCGGAGGTCGAGGTGCGTGGCAGGCGGCGGGTCATGCGGGCGCGTCTTGCCGCAGAGCCTGAGCGCAGCGAGCTCTGGCGGGCGATGAACGAGCAGTACGCGGGCTTCGATGACTACCAGGCCCACACGAGCAGGGACATCCCCGTGTTCGTGCTTGAGCCCCGCTGAGTCGTGCCGTTACAGCTTGCGGGCTCTGACCGCCGTGCCGTAGGCGCAGATCTCCGTCCAGGTCGCGCCGAGCTCGGAGGTGTCGAACCTGAACGCGATCACGGCGTTGGCTCCCTTGCCCTCAGCCTCCTCGACCAGCCTCTGCTGGGCATGGAGCCGGCCTTCGGCAAGCATCTTCGTCATCCCCTTCAACTCTCCGCCGACGAGCGACTTCAGCGAAGCGCCGAGCTGAGAGCCGAGGTTGCGGGAACGCACGGTGAGGCCGAAGACCTCGCCCAGCACCTCTTCGATCTGATAGCCGGGCAGATCGTTCATCGTCGTGATGATCATGAGATCTCTCCCCTCGGACCCGAGGTCCGCTCAGTGTCCGAGCGTCAGGATTGCTGGCGGTCGCGCCGGTTCTGCTCGCGCTCGCCGTGTATCTGGACGCCAATGAACGCGATGATCGCATTGACGATGATGCCAATGCCGATGAAGACGACCAGCAGGCCGAATGTCTTCGTGAAGGCGGGGCTCGTGGCGAGGATCGTCTGCAGCATGTCTCTGGTCTCCTGGGTGCGTCGAAGACGGGAGCCTACCATCGCCGCGTGTGGGCTGTGGCGCCGATGGTGGCTTGGGCGCCGGGTCGATGGCACGGGAAGCCATGGCCGCGACCGCCGAGCGGCAGTCTGGTGTCCTTGGGCAATGACCGTGCGCGCCAGGTCGATGTGCCGTAGCCTTCGGTAGCCGCTTTGCATCGATATGCGACATGGAGAGGTGCCGGAGCGGTTGAACGGGCGCGACTGGAAATCGCGTAACGGGGGTGACCTCGTTCGAGGGTTCGAATCCCTCCCTCTCCGTTTTCGCCAGATTTGGCTCTGGGAAGCCGGTGTGTGGCTGGCCAAGTTGAGGCGCGCTCGTCTTGGCGTCCGCTGAGAACGGCTGGCGAGGGCTCCTACGGGGTGCTGGCTACCCCATCTCTACCCCAACTGAAGGAGATAGGAGACCGAGAGATGGCCCACGCGATGCCCGGGTCAAGAGCACAACGTTCACGGCCTTCAACGCCCCCTCTGCTCGGTAGACTGAAGCCGTGAGTACAGCGAGAGCGAGCAAGCCTGCGGACCATGATCTGGTTGTCGCTCCTGACGGGAGCATTCCTGCCGATCAGCTTGAGCGCCTTGGCGTCTCGCCTGGCACCCATTTGCGCGTGGTTCAGACGAGTCCGCCTGAGACGCTCGCAGGATCGCTGCCGCAACTCCCGGATCTGACGTGGGAGGAGTTCGAGCAGGCGAGCGCGCTCACAACGCATGACCTCACCGCTACGTGAGGGTTCTCGCTGACTCGCACGCCGTCGTCTGGTACTTGCAGGGCTCAGATCGCCTGTCGGCTCGCGCCGCACAGGCATTCGCGGAGTGCGAGGAGACGGACGGCATCGTGGTCTCCATCGCCACTCTGGTCGATCTGTGGTACGTGACCCAGACGACACGCAAGCTGACTGAGGCACACCTGGCCGTGGTGCGAAGCGCACTGCTGTCCTCGACGGTGTTCACCCTTCAGCCGATCGACCTAGCCGTCGTGGACGCCACGACCTCGATCGCACGAAACCTGCTCGCCGACCCCTGGGACCGCTTCATCGTCGGGACCGCCAGTGCGCTGGCCCTGCCGCTGGTCACCAGAGACGAAGCCATCCACGACGCGCAGATCGTGCCGGTCATCTGGTGAGAAGCGATCCCCCGTGCCCCTGGGCACTGGCACGGGGAAAGCCGTCCAGAGTGGGGGTTGCGACGAGTCGGTAGCATTTGCCGTACACGACAGGCGGGCAGGCGCCGCTCGGATCAGGGGCACGGCGCCTTTTGCCGTTCTTCCGTCGCTTGCGCCGACGCTTCCGGTAGCGGCGGACGGCTTCCGCCAGGGCGATTACTTCAAGACCCCATTTAGGGGCCAGAACGACGATCGAGATGACGATGCAGGCTGTGGCCTGAGGCAGCGTCGGCATAGTCCATCCAGCATCCCCTTGTTGCTCACGAGGTGCCAAGAGAGCAACCGCATGATGCAGTGGGGGAGCTTTCATCCTCCGATCGGCGGCGGCAAGGACGCGGCTGGTAGGTCGATCGGCTGATGCCGGATGGCCGGGTTCCGACCGACGTGTTCCGTAGGGTCACGGCATGTTTCGCCGTCGAGCATCATCCGACCACCCCAACATCCTTCTTGATCGGCTCGAACGCCTCGAAGCTGAGATGCAGGCGCTGCGGCGAGAGACCGCCGAGCAGCTCGCCGTCCACGATGACCTGATCGAGCTAGCGCTGATACACGCCATGCCCAACGCGATATATCGGGTCATTGATGGGGTTCGCGCTCAGGGTTGCCGAGTCAGCTACTCACGGGAGCCGCACGGCGACCTGTATGGCTCAATCCGCATTGAACATCCAACGGACGGGGTTCACAACTGCTCGATCAAGCTGCCGCTCTCCGATGATCCGGCCGAGCACCGGAAAATCGAAAGCGATATTGCGATACGGATGGGGCTGCCGATGCCATGGCCCCAAGCGGCCTGACTTTGCTGCCGAAGCGGCGCACAAGGCACCTTGTGCGCCGTCACCACTGCTGAGGGCCACTCGCTCGGTGGTGACGTATTGCAAGGTGATCTGCGTGAGGCCGAGGTCCGCCAGGGCCGAACAGCAGGACGGGCAGATCAGCATCGGCCGCATCGCCATGCCCCAGTTGCTCCCTGACTGACTGGACAGCGGCGACGAGTCGATCGCGCCCGTCATATGTCTCGGTTGTCGCGTCATTCTGGAAGCGTCGCCAGGCTGCCACAACCTGTGGACTGCCATGCAGCGCTATCCGCGAGACCGCTGAGGCATAGCGGGCCAGGGCATCGGGAGCTGTGCCCGCCGCAACGTCGGCTATAGCGTCGATGGCGTCATTGACTGCCTGCGCAAGTAGCTCATCCGAGTGCGAGCGTCGCTCATTGCGACGGGTCAATAGCGCCGTGAGCGTCGCTCCAAGAACAACGCCGACGAGCCCGACTATCGCGGCGGTGCTGGCATCCATCTGGCGGATTATGGATGCGCGGGCCGACGTGCCGAGCCGCCGAAGCGCTGCATAGGCACCTTGTGCGACCGAGAGCGGCCCTTTACAGCACCGCTTCCGACGGTGCGGGTCGTTGATGGGCTTCATAGCGCTTGACGTTCTGATGGATCGCGAAGATGACACTTTCGATCAGCGCTAGGTACTCGTCTACCTGCTTGGGGGTGATGTCACGGCGAGGCCCGTGAACTGCGAGATTACGCATGACGATGACGCCCTCGATCGCGTTGACCGTCAGCCGGTTTATGAGGCCTCGATCGGCTGCGAGTTGCATCAGCTGAGCGGCCCCGGCATCATCGGGCGTCGCGTCGCCGGTCGCTTCGAGGGCGCCTCGTAGCTCCTGTTCAACGAGACCGAACGCCTCGGCAATGACCATCTCAGGGACTTGCGATGCGAGGCTTGTGAGGTCGGGTGCTTCGGCGTGGGCGGGTACCGGGATGCCTGCCTCGCCGAGCGTGGCCTCGACCTTCGACGCAGCGCGGTCGAAGTCGGCCTTGATGGGGCCAGCCTCGATATGACGCAGGCGGTCGGTCAACAAGGTCTTGAGCTGATCACGGAAGACGACCGCGATGCAGACGACGGCCGCCGGCCAAGCGAGTGAGCCGACAAGCGATGCAATGAACGCTTGATGTCCACAGTTGATGCCCCCGGCCTCGCGAGTACAGGAACATATGTTTGCATCGCTCGCGGCGGCAAAAGTTCTATGTATCGCGCCTTTCGCCGAAGCGCTGGGTGTGCAGCTCTCGAATGCGCTTCCACACAAGGTACGTTTTCGAGGATCGTCCCTCCCTCTCCGTCCACCCCTGTTGGGGCATGAGCATCAGCGTCGGTCTGCGGGTCCTTCAAGCCAAGTCGAGAACCAGCAGGAGGGCGTCTTCGACGGCCTGCATCTCGTGGTGCGCGAGATGACTGATGCGCTTTCCCAACGCACGCGCATCGACGGCTCCGACCATCTCGCAGAGAACCTGTGTCGGCTCGTCGAGAACGGCGACCTCCGGGTGGAAGCTGGCGGGGAAAGCGGAGCGCGACGTCGGACAGATGACGACGGTTGAGAGTGCGAGGAGATCGTCCGCCTGGACGATCACCGCGTAGCGGCGGCCGTGCTGAACATGACCGCGTCTTGCTGGAAGGATGATCTCGTGCAGATCACCGCGAACCACGCAGCGTCTCCATCAACTCGGCTACGTCCTGTGCTTCCTGCACATATCGCTTGTCTTGCATGAGGCGCCTTGCCTCATCGGCAAGCCCACCGCGCTGGCGCTCGCGCTCAGCCGTCTCGGCGATCGCCTGCCGAGCGGCCTCGGCGCGACTGATGCCTCGGCGGCGGGCGATTTGATCCAACGCGCTGAGGCCATCGCGTCCAAGTCGAAGCGACAGGGGATGAGGAGCCGATGCCATGATCGCACCGTAGCGCATAACGCACTACACAAAGCACGCCTTTCCGCCGTCAAGCGGCGAAACGCTGCTCTGCGCGCACTCTGGCCTTTGCCGCCTCGACCTCTCGGTCCTTCGGTGGCGCCGTCGTTACGAGATCCTCGAGCAGTTGCCCAGAGATATCGGCGATTGAGGCCACCGCGCGCTCGAAGGCGGCAGCGTTCGCCTGTGAGGGCTTGGTGAAGCCGCTGATCTTGCGCACGTACTGAAGCGCGGCGGCGTGAACCTCTTGCTCGTGGGCGGGAGGCTCGAAGTTGTAGAGGGTGCGGATGTTGCGGCACATGCTGAGGATCGTAGCTCCTCGCGGCAGAGGTTTTCCCAGGCGAGCCGGGCAAGTACGTAGTTCTGCCCGTACGGGCTACGGCTTGGCCCGGTTTCTCCACGCTTGGGCGGCCGGTGAGAATCGACTCCAACCGACGCTTGGAGGGCTGGTGGCGTCACCGACGCCGAACATGAGTGAGAACGCGGGAAAGACGATGCTCGACCGCCCGCCGGTTGGGCTGGAGGCGGTCCCTCGTGCCCACAACCTGCTGATGCTCGAGTTCGGGGATCGCAGGGACTTCGACGACCCGCGACGGGAGTGGCGGCGCCTCTTCTCCGAGCTGCTTGGCACCTTCATGCTCGTGCTCGCGGCAGCGGGCGGGGGCATCCTGCTCGGCAAGGGCCAGATCTCTCAGGCCGCGGCGGTCGTCGCGCCGGGCCTGACGGTGATGGCGATCATCCTCTTCATGGGTGCGGTCTCGGGCGCCCACCTGAACCCGGGCGTCTCGATCGCGTTCGCGCTGCGTGGCGACTTCCCCTGGAAGCGAGTACCCGGGTACATCGTCGTCCAGCTGCTCGGCGCGACGCTCGCCTGCCTCTTCCTGCTCGCCGTATTCGGGAATGTGCATCACCTCGGCGCCACCCTGCCCGGCCCCGGCTACGCGGAATGGCAGGCGCTGCTGATGGAGATCGCCCTGACGGCAGGCCTGGTGAGCGTGATACTCGGCACCGCCTCGGCGGCGCAGAACGTTGGCGCGATAGCCGCCCTCGGCGTCGGTGGCTACATCGCGCTCGCGGGCCTCTGGGCCGCTCCGGTCAGCGGCGTCTCGATGAATCCGGCCCGCTCGTTCGGGCCTGCGCTCGTCAGCGGCGACTGGTCGAGCTACTGGGTCTACGTCGTGGCACCGATCGCAGGCGCTTTGATCGCCGTGGGCTTTGCGTACGTCCTGCGCGGGCGCGGCGGGGACGCGATCTCCAGGGCGGCCGGGTCCGGCGTGCTTGACCCGAGGGATGCCGAGGAACGCGCTCGGCTCGCCCAGGCCATTGAGCGCGGCGGCACGGACGCGCAGGCCGGCCGCGGCTCGCATTGAGGCTCGCGGTCTCGGGAGCGCGCTGCGCTGCCAGGTTCCCGGGCGGTATGTGGCGCCGCCCACTAGACTAAGCGTCTCTGCGCCCGTAGCTCAGCTGGATAGAGCGTCGGTCTACGGAACCGAAGGTCGGGAGTTCGAATCTCTCCGGGCGCGTCACCAGCCCCTCTACAGATGAGCGTGCGCGCATCTGCGATGCTGGCGGGCTATCGGTGCAACGGCTGGATGTCCGAGATTGGTGGTGCGTTTCGTAGTCGGCTGCCGAGCTCGCGCGTCACGAGGTTGGCAGCGATGTCGAGATCGTAGTCGGCGGGGGTGTTGGCGAGGAGGGGGTCGAGGTCGTGGCGGAACTCTGGATCGTCAAGCTTTGCGGCGAGGTTGTCTCGGAGCTGGGGGAAGCTGAACGTCGCCTCGCCCATGTAGTGGTTGAATGCGGCGATGATTTCGTCTGGGTCGGCGCGTAGCGTCGTCAGGCCAAGCCAGAGATCGAACAAGTCGCGGCCCTTGCTGCGCTGGTAGAGCGCACGCAGCTTGGTTGCAAGCAGCTCGCTTGGCGCGAAAGTCGGGATCTCGGCAGCGCCGCTCCACCACGATGTCTCGACCATGTGAGGCACTGTGGCTCGCGGCAGATACGCCCGAGTCTCGACTATGTTCATCTCGATCTTGATGCGGAGACGGCCAAGTCCTTCGGTCGGCGTGC
The DNA here is from genome assembly GCA_963805565.1 of uncultured Actinomycetota bacterium. Lineage (GTDB taxonomy): Bacteria > Actinomycetota > Thermoleophilia > Solirubrobacterales > Solirubrobacteraceae > Palsa-744. Next base: position 1,609,962 of record CAWDUK010000001.1, read on the forward strand.
CGTCGAGGTAGACGTGAACCATCTGTCCGGAGGCATGTCGGTTGGTGAGCGTAAGGCCCACCTGGTCGGCGACCTTCGCGAGCGCCTCGGTGAAGGGCTTGATGCCGGTGTGGGTGCGGCGGACGTAGTCGAGATCCTCCGAATAGCGCTGCGCCACCGGCAGGTGGAGCTTGTGCAGGCATGTTCCGCCCCGCATCGCGAGCTCAGGGCCCAGCACCTCGTTCGTCGCAATCTCCACCATCAGGCGTGAGAGCAGCAGGTCCTGCTCTACCTGAACGGTGTTACGCCATGGCGCGTGTGAGCGCCACGCTACGAGCGCAGGACGGTCGATCACAGGTCCGGCTCCACGGCGGCGTTGATCTGCACACCCCAGGCTTGGTCGATCCCTCCGCGGGCGGGTAGAGCGCGGACGAGCCGCGTCGGATAGCCGTTGTCAGCCTCTGCGGCTAGACGCAGAGGCTGTAGGGCCAGATCGTCGCGGAACTGCTGCAGCATCCATCCAAGGCGGCGCGCAATCGACCGTGAGCGCAGAGCTGCAAGCCGCGCAAGCTCATCGACGTCGAGGTCGCCGATCTCGATCATCACGGTCGCGATATTGCTCAAACCACCACCGGCGCTTGGGTGGGCGATCAGGTCCACGAGGGTGCTCTCGCGTGTAGCGAGCCGCAGTCGGCCGGTGTGGACCTGCCGCTCCTCCACGCTCATCTGATCCAGGTGCTCGTTGAGGTAGAAGCGCAGCCGTATGCCCTCGATGTCGCGTCCGGCGAGCGGGCGCTGCACCATGACCTGAAAGAGCTGCGGCGCCTGGTGGGCGGCGCCGTGCATGGCCGCAGCCGTGAGTAGGCTCACGTAGTAGTCGCGTTTGAGGGCCCGCATCATGCCGTCGATGAACAGCTCTCCTGGCAGGACCCGCCATGCTCGGTACTCCGGGGGCACAACGACGTGGAAGCCGCGCGTGGGCGAGAACATCGCACCGCGATTGCGCAGGCGAGCAAGGCCAGAATAGACGTGCGAGACAGGAATGCCGGCGATCCCTGCCGCTTCAGCAGAACTGATCCAGTAGCGCCCCTGCGAGAGGAGTGTGTCAGGCAGGTCAGTGATAGTCGGCATGTAGGCCAGTCTAACGCCCTTCGTTAGATTGGGCGATCCAGCGTCTACAATACGACGACCTAAGAAGGGCCGCTGGCGTACACCGACCTACGGAACCGAAGGTCGGGAGTTCGAATCTCTCCGGGCGCGTCGCGCGAAACCAGCATGGCCATGCCGGTTTCTGGCTTTCTCAGCTGGTTGTTCGGTCTCGCCAGCAAGGATGGGTACCACATGTGCGAACTCCCCGCGTATCGCATCTCGGGCAGACGCCGTTTTCATCCCGACGACCCCGGCAACTGGATCCCACCCGACCGCAACCACCAGGTACAAGCCAACACCGGCCAAAATCCGAGGCTGCGGTGTGGTCGCCAGCTCTATTGTCAGGGCCCGCCCGAACTACTTGGATCTATGTTCAAGTCTGCGACGCGCTGGCCAGCCCGAGGAACACGATCAGTGCCCGGTTTAGCGCTACGAGCTCGTCGTCGCGAAGTCTGCCGAGGCGCTCGCCGAGACTGGACCTTGGCATGGTTGTGACCTTGTCGATCATGAGCTGGCTCGGCTGGTCGAGTCCGTTCTCCTCAGACGGGTCGATCGGCAGCCTGATCAGCGGCGCCTCGACCGGATTGGTGGTGAACGGGCAGATCGTGATCGACGCGGTTGCGTCGAAGCGATCGTCCTGAAGGATGACCACGGGACGAGGCTTGCCGGTGCAGGGTCCGCGCGCGGCGGCTGTGTAGATCTCGCCCCGCGTCACCGAGAGGACGCTTCTTCGTCCTCGATCCCCCACGGGGAGGAGATCGCGTCGACGAACGCTTGGTCGTCCGCCTCGCGTTCGCTTGTAGCGATGGCGACCGACTGGCGGTGTGCCTCGGCGATGAACTCGGGCGCTCGAACATCTGGCACCCAGATTTGAAGCGGGCGCAGGCCCTCGATTATGGAGCTAGTCGGACTTGAACCGACGACCTCCTGGGTGCGATGCGGCCGCTCTGGATGGCGGTTCCGTGTTCAAAGGTGCCGATTTGCAGGGGGTTTGCGGACGGCTTATGGCGCCGGGATCCCCGCAGATGCACGCGGATATCGGCGATTTATCACGGACTCAGGCACTTCTGGCGATGAGTGGCTGAGTGCGACGGCGTTCGCAGATCAATAGCTTGCTCAAGGCATTTTCCGGACTATCTCAAGCGCTTCGGCGTGCTGGGGCGAGCCGAGCTCGGATTAGCACGATTCGCCGGGACTTCAGTGATGCGTTTGGCAGGATTCATAGCCAAACGCCACAAGTGCAGCACACGGTACGGCTGGTGGGCTGGCGCAGGTTGGGGGGACGAGCGTGCCGGGCGGGCGGGGATGTGGTGCTGCTGATAGGCGCGAGCGTCGGCGGATACACCACCGCTTGCTGTTGGGTGCGGCCTGTTTCGGCAGATGACATTCATAGCGCTCGTGCCACGTCTCCATGGATTCGCCCGACCCGATTCATTCTGTCTGAGGGCATGTATATCGTCTTGGCTAGTGGCCTTGACTATGTAACGACCCAAAGGACCGAGATGCTCCGAGAGCCTGTTGCGGTGTCGTGCTCACCTGTGGTTGCTTGTCTGCGTCGAATGCGGTCCACGAGTCGGCTCATGCGGCTGCTGATCTGTCTGGCGGCGGCTTTTCTAGCCTTGCTTCCCGGCGACGCCTTGGAAGCGAGTGCGGGACAGTCGGTTTCACGGCGGGACAGAGCGCCGTCGTTTCGTGCATCGACTTTGACGGCTCGTCAGAAGCGTGCACTGGCGCGCGCTGAAGGGCGCACTAGGAAGCTCGTAGCGCGACGGCGGCGGTGGCTTGTGACGCGTGAAGCTCAAGAGCAGCGCCGCGTGTCAATGATGGCGTTCCATCACATTGATGTCAACACTGCACGGAGCCTCTTGCTGCACGACTATGGCTCGCTTCTGAGGCAGACCAGCGCCACCCCGTCGGAATCGCTGGAAACATTGGGTCGCGTCGTTCGCTACATCGGGAACGAGCGGGCGATCGTCGATACGGCGCATGGAATGAAGTCCGTGATGTCTACCGTGCCTCTGCGGGTGTCTTCGCGCTCGGGCAAGAAGCAGCCAGTGAGCCTTCGTCTGGTGCAGAACCATGCAGGCTTTGCACCTAAGGCACCGCTCAGCTCCATCTCGATTGCGCGCAACTCGAGGGCAGGCGTGGAAGTTGGAAGCGAAGGTCTCCAGCTCACTTTGGTCGGCAAAGCCGTGAGCGGCCAGCTCATAAGCGATTCAAGCGTGTTCTTCGGCGAAGTCGGCACGGACATGGATGCGGTGGTCACGCCTGTGTTGAGAGGCGCCGATCTGATGGCTGTGCTGCGGTCGAAGTTGAGCCCCAGCACCATCAGCTACCGGGTGAGCCTGCCATCTGGCGCAGTGCTGCGTGCGAGCGCCGGAGGCGCGGTTGTGGCGCGTGGAAATGATGTATTGGCTCGTATACCTGCGCCTGACGCGCGTGATGCACAGGGAGTTCTCGTGCCAGTGACTATGCAGGTCGTCAAAAATCGACTCATTCTGGGTATACAGCAAAGTGAAAACCTGGCTTACCCAGTCTTGGTTGATCCTACAGTCGTCAATATCAGCGACGATGCCGGCTGGGAATATTTTACCATCCCAAACCGACCGTGTGCCGAACCAGTCAATCTGGTGGGCACGGAGGAACCACTGTCAATAGAAGAGCCGCTAACTGAATACCCAGTTAGACATTTCCCCGCCTGTTTTGACGACAAAGAATACAACGGCACCGGCATCTGGCAGTTCCGCGCTCCGATGCCCGTCTACGCAACCGAGTTCTACGGCGTAAAATTCTCCGGCGAAGCGACCGGCAGCGAAAAGGCGGCCGAAGACCTCACCTGGTCAATGATCGCTTGCGGACGGTGGGCCGGACAGGGTGACATCGACCTTCCGCCACCGACGACGCTCGTTGTGGAAAGTCCTCATGACTGTGAAGGCGAAAACCGCATAACCATTGCATTGGCAGCCGGTGAATTCACCGGGGCGCACGAATCGGTGACGGTCAAGGGATCTCTATCTGTCGAAGCGGTCCTTCTCGAGTCACCGCAAGAATCGCAATCAGTCATGTGGGGTGAATCCAATCCTGCCGAGCCGTACCGGCATTACTGCATGGCGGGCGATCCTGTAAATTGCGTAACCGGCAATCAGGTCGACAGTCAGGTCGATCTGTCCGTCGCTGGCCGCGGGCCGGCGCTTGGTATGACGCGCACCTATAATTCGCAACTAGCTGTGCAGCAAGGTGAACGTAGCGAACACGGGCCCTTTGGCTACGGCTGGAGCGGTTCTTACAGTGCCTATCTCACGTTTGAAGAAGTATGTAAAGAATCGGCGTGTGTGCCGACGGTGACCGTCCATCAAAGTAACGGCAGCACTGCCATGTTTGACGAAGCTGCTGGAGCTACGTACGTACCAACTGAACCGCTTGTGCAGGCCACTCTAGTCAAGCAGGGTAGCGAATATCTCTATACATTGCCTACGCAAATGGCTCTGCGTTTCAATGCCAGCGGACGGCTGGGTAGTGAGGCGGACGCGGATGGTAACACGTTGACCATGAAATACAACGTGGGAGGGCAACTCGACGCTATAACAAATACTGAAGGCCGGGAAATTGCACTGGCCTATAATGCTGAAGGTTTTGTTGAAAGCGCTACCGACCCAGCGGGGCGAGTTGTCAAATACACTTACGAAAATGGTAATCTTGTGTCGGTTACCAGACCAGGCGAATCGAGCCTGCGCTGGCAGTTTGCCTACAATAGTGGACACGAACTGGTTGCACTGACTGACGGCGGGGATCATACTACGACTTTTGCTTATGAAAGCTCCCATCGTGTCGTATCCGAAGAAAGTCCAACTGGCCGCGCGCGGCACTGGGAATATCCTCTTGTCTTCGGTGAAAACACGACCACCGCCGTGACCGAACCTACAGGCTCGGTCACCCACGACGAATTCAACTCAGCCGGACTGCCAACCAGTGTGACGCATGCATACGGAACTGGTGAAGCTGCCACCACAACTTATGAATATGATCCCGACGACGGGCTCGTCGCGACGACGACTCCAAACCACGAAACGACAAAATTCACGTACGACGCCGAAGGTAACCGTGCCAGCGAAACGAACCCCGCGGGTGAAGTGATCAAATGGACATATAATAGCGATCATGAGATTACGGGCATTACTGAACCAAGCGGTGTCGCTACGACTATTGAACGCGATGCCCACGGCAATCCACTCACGGTTTCGCGATCTGCGTCGGGGGAAACGACACGTACAACGAGCTACACTTACAACTCTGAAGGCGATCGCGAAAGCATGACGGACGCCGAAGGGCACACTTGGAGCTACGAATACGACAGTCACGGCAACAAGATCTCAGAAGTCGACCCAGAAGGCGACCGGCGCACCTGGAGCTATAACGCCGATTCACAGGAGACGTCGACTGTGAGCCCGCGAGGTCACCTCGCGGGCGCCGAAGCGTCCAAGTACACGACGACGATCGAACGCAACAGCCAAGGTGAGCCGGTCGTTGTACGCGAACCTCAGCCTGAACCTGAAGTACACGAAGCCCTCATGCAGGCGCCTGGGGTTGTCAGACTGCCCTCGATTGTCGGTGTTGCCGAGGAAGACGGGACGCTGGTCGTGGAAAAGGGTGTATGGGAAGGCTCGCCTCCGCTGGTCTTCAGCTATCAATGGGAACGTTGCGACGCGTTGGGAATGGCCTGTGTCGAAATCTCTGGTGCGACAAGCGCTACTTACTCGCCCAGCGCCGACGACGAAGGAGCGACACTGCGCGTAATGGTAACGGCGAGCGGGCCAGGAGGCTCATCTGCCAGTGCCTCGGAAGTAACGGAGACGGTCATCGGTGCGGGCGGGGAAGCCTCTGAAGGTGCCGATTTCGTCAGCCAATTCTCATCAGAAGGGAGCGAACCAGGTCAGATAAGCTCGGCTTGGGGCTTGGCGACTGACGAAGCGGGCGATATATGGGTAGCAGATGGTGGCAACAGCCGTATCGACGAGTTCAGCGCCACCGGCGTCTTTCTAAAGGAATTTGGCACGTTCGGAAAAGGTGAAGGTCAGATGGAATATCCTGAAGGCGTCGCGATCGGACTGCACCACCATGTGTTCGTTACTGATGATGGCAATCATCGCATCGACGAGTTCACAGAAGAAGGGGAATTTATTCGCTCGTTCGGCGAAGAAGGAGAAGGAGCGGGCCAGCTATCCGATCCGGAGGGGCTCAGCGTCTCCGCGGATGGCGATGTGTACGTGGCGGACGCAGGTAACAACCGCGTCGACGAGTTCACCGAAGAAGGTACATATGTGACGAGCATTACCGAAGCCGACGGACAAGATTTGAGCTCGCCAACTGACGTGGCGGTCAGCCCATCGGGCGCGATATATGTGGCAGAGGACGGCGCCGACAGGATAGACGAGTACACCGGCGAAAGAGCATTTGTGCGCAGCTTCAGCTCAGAAGGCAATGGTCGAGGACAAGTTGATAATCCCCTTCGGCTGGGGATCGGTGGCGCCCATGAAGAAGTCTGGGTCTCAGATTCTTCAAACAACAGAGTCGAGATATTCACCGACACAGGCGAATATCTGACGCAATTTGGCCCTAGGGGACCCAGCGAAGAGAAACTTGATTTTCCAACCGGGATCGCGGTCAGCGGGAAAAATATCTACGTATTGGATGAATCAAACCATGTCGATGTCTGGCTCGCGGGAGGCACTCCATCAAATGATACGCAGCCGGTAGTGTCGGGCACGGTGACAGAAGGCGAAGTCCTGTACGCAAGCCAAGGTACCTGGACTGGCGGGGGATCGGTAACCTACACTTACCAGTGGGAACGTTGTAATGCCAGCGGTGAAGAATGCAAAGATATCGCTGGTGCCTCGCACGAGGCATACACAATCCAAAGTGGCGAAGCAGGGGCCACCATTCGCGTTCTTGTCACGGCGACGGACACGGCCGGCTCTGCGGCGGCCTATTCTGAAACAACAGCGGGTATTGCCTCGGCGACCAGTCCTTCCAATACTGTGTCAGCGACGGTGTCCGGCACCATGCAGCAAGACGATATTCTAAGGGTCGACGTTGGATCGTGGTCGGGCGTGCCCGAGCCGCAATACAAATATGAATGGCAGCGATGTGACAGCGCTGGCGAAGCCTGCGGCGCCATCGCCGGCGCAACCGGCCCGAGCTATACTCTACTTCACGCCGATGTGGGACAAACCATACGGGTGCACGTCACGGCAACCAACGTCGCGGGATCTAGCTCGCAGAACACGTCCGTTACGTCGGTCATCGAGCCTTTGGTACGCGAAACCCGCTATGCCTACACGCCGACCGGCCAGATCGAATCGGTCATGGGACCTTATGGTGAAACAACGCGATATGGCTATAACGCGGCGAACCAGCGGACAACCACCGAAGAACCTGACGGAGCGGTGACGAGGACAGAATATGACAGTGAAGGGCAGATGGTCGCCCAAGCGAACGGAGATGGGCATACCACGCGCTATGAACGCAACGCGCTCGGAGAGGTCACAGATGTTGTGGAACCGGGTGGACGCGAAACAAAGAATGAATACGACACCGCTGGCCAGCTTACGCGTATCGTATCGCCGTCGGGAAAGACGACAAGTTATGCCTACAACGAAGCGGGCCGGCTCACAGGCATTGAATACTCCGCGGAAGCCGCAGCAAACGTCGAATACGAATACGGCCCATCGGGCCTTGTCTCAAAGATGACCGAGGGCAGCGGAACGACCACCTACAAATACAACAAATTTGGCGACCTAGCGGAAGTCAAAAACGGAGGAGGTCAGACGGTCGCATACGAATATGATCTCGATGAAGAGCCCACCGAGATAACCTACCCGAACGGAAAGAACGTCGAACGCGACTACGACGGTGACGGGCGCCTACGAAGCATCACGGATTGGCTCGGCAATACCACAACCTACAAGTACAACGCGGATTCCGATCTGACATCCGTTCAGTTCCCTTCGGGGACAGAAGATGAAGATACCTACTCCTACGACGACGCTGACGCGATGACCGAAGCAACGATGGAAAGGGCAGGCAGCACGCTTGCAAAACTGGTCTATGCCCGCGGCGCCAACCTCCAAGTGACGGATGTCGCGAGCGACGGCTTGCCGGGAACCGAAGAAGTGGAAGAGGCGTATAACACTACAGGCACCTTGGCAGATGCGGGAGGCACGCACTACAAGTACGATCCAGCAGGTAAGCTCACGGCACTAGGCGAAACGACCTACAGCTACAACGCGGCCGAAGAGCTCTCAGAAGGCGATCACACGGCCTACTCCTACAACGCGGAAGGCCAGCGCATCGAAGAGACGCCCGAACACGGTCCTTCGACAAGCTATACGTATAATCAGGACGGTGGGCTGGCTTCCGTGACCAGGCCGGAAGAAGGAGCTACCCCGAAGATCGAAGATAGCTATAAGTACAACGGTGAAGGCCTCCGCATTGCCGAAGACGTAAACGGCGCGACGGCTGATCTCACCTGGGATACAGAGGAATCGCTGCCGCTGCTGCTCAGCGACAGCAGCGAGAGCTACATTTATGGTCCAGGAGGGCTGCCCGTCGAGCAAATCAACAACGGCACTGAAAAAGCCCAATACCTCCACCACGACCAGGCCGGCAGCACACGACTAATCACTGGCAGCACGGGGACCGTCGAAGGCGCCTACACCTACACCCCATATGGCGCTGTGCAAGAACATACCGGGACCGCTACGACTCCGCTTGGGTACGACGGGCAATACACGAGTTCGGATACCGGGCTGATCTACCTGCGCGCGCGGGTCTACGACCCGGCTACGGCTCAGTTTCTAAGTGTAGATCCCGACGTGATGACCACGAGGACACCCTACACCTATGCCGGCGATAACCCGTTGAACATAGATGATCCAAGAGGACTGTGCAACGCTAACCCGTTCAGTGAAAGCTTTTGGACCGAAGGCAACTGCGTATCCGAAGGCCCGCTCAACCCGGTCCCCTACTACGAAAAAGAGATCGAATCCTACGAAAACGGGTGCGGGTACTTCGCATCGGTAGCGCACGGCCTCGAAGGCGCGGTGGCCGCAACCGTACTGTTCGCCGGAGGCGAGGGCGAGGATGAGGTCGGCGCCACGATTGAGGACGCGCTTGCCGGCCTCAGAGAGTCGAAGGCGAACATCTATGAAATAGGTAGCTCGGAGGAACTTCAGGCCGTCTATGATGAGCTATCGCACGGCGGTGACCCCGCGACTCCTGCCGGATATGACGGTGAAATGGTGAAGCTCTCTGACGGAACACGAATTGGTCTTCGTAACACATCGAGCTCCGGCGGGCCGACGATAGACATCAATCGACCGGGACGGCCCGTCATCAAGATTCACCTATCGAGCGAGTGAGGCTATTGTGACCAGCGAAAGAAGGCGCGTGGAAATGGCACCGCAGGAGGCCCTGGCGACAGTCCGACTGGACGCAGAGTTGGTTGCCGGCTCCGCCGATCCCTATGAGATAGGACGCCATATTCATTCCGCAGCGATGTCGGCGGCAAGCGGAGATAATGCAGACGCCGAACACTGCTGGGGGCTATGGCTCCTATGGGGTGCCTTGACCGATTGGGTCGAGCAGAAGCCAGATGAGAGACCTAAGGCCGTGGAGTCGATGCGGCGAGCTGCGAAAGAGTGGCTAGACCTGCCTGACGAAGAGTCTGCGTGGCGTCGGTATTTTGACCGTTGGCTTTACTCAGAGATGGGTATGGAGCGTCCCAAAGACGCCTCCGCAAAGCCTCTGAGAGAGTAATGACCTACATCTACGGTCCTGCATGACAGTCGAGCAAATCGCAATCAAAGAAGAAGTCGAGTATCGCCACCATGACCAGCATGGTTCAACGCGTCTGACCACCGGAGAAACGGCGAAGTCATAGGTGCTTACAGCTACACGCCCTACGGGCGGGTCGAAGCCCACGCGGGTACCGCCACGATACACAAGCGCAGACACTGGGCTGATCTATCTCAGAGCCCGCACCTACGACCCGAGCACCGCACAGTTCCTCAGCATAGACCTGGATGTGCAAGCCAGTTAACGGCCATACACATATGCTGACGATAACCCACTAAATGAGAGCGACCCAACCGGTGAATGCGGCACGGGAAGCGTCGGGGAAGTTCTCCAGGGTATCAACCTGCTGTCATCGGAAGACTGCGCATACCAGGCAACAAAGGAAGTCGTCGGATCGTCCGGCGAGCGTGCGATCATAGGGTAACGATGCAAAGCTCGGAAGACATGTTCGTAGACAGTTCGCTCTCACGAGAGCGTGAGTTCCTTGCCCATATGCAACGCTGGGCAAGCCGCTGGATTTGGATTGGAGCTGTCGCTCTGGTCGCTGGCGTACTGCTCCTCGTCTCGAAAGCATTGGGGAGCGTAGGCGCCCTCATCGGGGGTGTCAGCGTGCTTGTCGGTCCTGGCCTGCTCTGGGCGGCCTTGAGATGGTCCAAGGTCATCCCGGAGGCTCGTGCGGCTCTGCAAGCGACGCCTATCGAGGCGCGCCTAAAGGTTGAGGTGCGCAGGGGCTATGCAGCAATTCCTTACACCACTGGTGAACTGTGGCCGACGGATATTGCGGACCGGCCTATCGCCCAATTTGGCACGATGACTTGGTGCAGACCAAGATTTCAAGCGGCTCACAAGACACCAGCGCGGGTGTACGGTGCCCCCGTCAAGGGTGCTGCTGTCGTGGTCTCCTCTCCTGACAACATGCTGATAGGGCGTGTCAAGCGGTCGCAATTTGGAGTAGACGGTCCGGCGCCTACCATGCCACGCGCGATGCGCTTCCTGCTCAAGCAAAGAAACTTGTCTTGAAAACCGATACGTTGCCGATTCACCGAGACGACCGAATGACGTCGCAGCCTGCACTCACGTCGCACTAGAACGCCTTCTTAGACGAGCCAGCTGCACCTATGAGATTGGCTGGGTCGTTCGTTTGAAGTGGCCGATGGCGACAACTGCGCTAGTTGGCTCATCCCGCGGGGAACGTAGATTTGCTGCGGGCATCATCGCCTCCCTGCCTCGGCGGCCCTGCAGATGTTGCCGCGGCTTGGGCGTCGGTGAACAGGCGCAGCACCCGATCGACGAAAGCATTGGCCTCTCTTATCTCGCCAGGGTCGCTGAGTGCCAGGTCTGTGGCCTGGTCACGCGCGGTGGAGAGCTCCTCGGCGAACGCTTGAACGGCCAGTAGTGCCTTGATCTGCATGGTGATGTCGACGGGCTCGCTGTTGGCTGGGACGCCAGCGGGTGCGCTGGGCTCGGCCCAGCCGACCTTGTCCAAGAGGGCGCAGGCAGCTGAGGGCATCAGACTTGCTTCGGACTCGCTTGTCATAAGTCCATTCGCGGGCATACGGCCCGCGAATGCTTGAGCGGGAGCGACGCCTTTGCCAGTGTCTGTTTGAGGACTCGAATGACGAGGAGCCGGCGATCGACGACGGTATGAAGCGTGTGCTGCGTTGCGTGACGAGCTCGCTGTCGATCTCGACCACGCCGGCTTCCTTGAAGCTGTTCAAGGCCTGCGCGAACCCAAGCAGCTGGTCACCGAACTGGACTTCTAGCTCCTGAATGGAGTGGTCCCGGTTCGACGGACATTTGATGGCTTTAGGGGCTTGGAGGCGAAAGGATGTCCGTTATGCCGAAGTCAAGACCGCCGTATCCGCCGGAGTTTCGCCGCGAGGCTGTGCAGCTGGTGCTCGCTGGGCGCAGCGTCAAGGACGTTGCCGAGAGCCTGGGCTGCAGCGATCAGTCGCTGCATAACTGGGTCAAGCAGCACCAGCTCGATCGCCGAGAGCGCGATGATGGGCTGAGCAGCGCTGAGCGCGAGGAGCTGCGGGAGCTTCGCAAACGGGTCAAGCGCGTCGAACAGGAGCGCGACATCCTCAAGCGAGCCGCGGTTCTCTTTGCAGCGGAGACCGAGACCCGGTGAGCGTCTACCGGATCGTCTCGGCGGAGAGGGCCAGTTTCCCAGTCTCTGTGATGTGCGAGGTGCTCGGCGTCAGCCGCTCCGGATACCACGGCTGGGCGAGCAGAGCCCCGTCCGACAGGGCTCTGAGTGATGCGTGGCTGACCTCCAGGATCGTCGAGATACACGAGCAAGCGAGAGGTGTCTACGGCTCCCGCCGCGTGCGGGCAGAGCTGCGCCTCGGTCAAGGGATCGAGGTTTCGCGCAAGCGGGTGCGTCGGCTGATGCGTCAGGCCGGGATCTCGGGGCTGGTCAAGGTCAAGCGAGGTCGGACGACAATCAGGGTGCCCGGCGTCCGCGTTGCTGATGACCTGGTCGAACGCAAGTTCAGGCCCGAGGAGCCGAACGTGCTGTGGGTCGCGGACATCGAGCGCCACGAGGCGCTTTGGACCGTGCGGTGATGAAAGGACACCGCCTGTGGCTCGTCGCAGCGAGCCACGCGAAGCTGGGGGCAGCCTGATCTCGGGGACACGGGTGAGGGTGGACAGCAGCCCCGACAACGACGGGACGGGCCGGTACTGCCAGACGGCCTGGGTCCGGCAAGCGAGATGGGAAGGTGTACGTGAGAAACCAGCGTCTGAAAGCTCCTCAAGAGCAAACCACCAGCTCTAATCTGGCAGATTTGGGCTGGGTAGCAACGCGTATCCACGTCTTGGCGTGGAGAACTTCTGGGCTGGTCGATGTCGCTGGCCGGGAGGCCACGGTGAAGGTCTGCGGCGTAGTCGTGGCGATGTTGCAGGGGCATAGCTGGGCACCTACCCCGTCTAACGGTGCAAGGTGAACGTGGGAACCATCCCGATGGTCCCCTCACCGGCCAGCAGGATGCTGGTCGGCGGGAAGGCTTGTCGTCGGCTGATGCCGCCGGGATGGGACGGAGGACCCGTAGTAGTCCGAGGCCGGGAAAGCCGGTCACATGGCGAAGGGGTCCAGCGGGTTCGCAGAAGCGACGCGGATCGTGGAGGTCGCTGGTGAATACTGGCGCTCCGTGGCCTGACCTCGATGAGGCCGGGCGGCGGGTACACGAGATGCAGAGCAAGCTGCACCAATGGGCGGCTAGTGATCCTGGCCGCCAGTTCGATGACCTTTACAACCTCGTCTATGACCCAGCGTTCCTGGTCGTGGCGTGGAACAGGGTCAAGACCAACAAGGGCGCACGATCGGCCGGTGTTGATGGCATCGCTCCGCGGTCCATTACGGCCGAGGGGGAGTTCCTCACCGGGCTCAGAGAAGAACTAAAGGCCCGGCGGTTCGCCCCCACGCGGGTGCGGGAGAAGATGATCCCAAAGACCGGCGGCAACGTCCGTCGGTTGGGGATACCGACTGCCGCAGATCGTGTCGTGCAATCCGTGGTCAAGCTGGTGATCGAGCCGATCTTCGAGGCGGATTTCAAGCCGTGCAGCTACGGTTTCCGTCCGAAGCGCCGCGCCAAGGACGCGATCGCTGAGATTCACTACCTTGCTTCGCCTACCCGGAATTACGAGTGGGTGTTCGAGGCAGACATCACGGCGTGCTTCGATGAGATCTCTCACTCGGCGCTGTTGGGCCGAGTGCGCGCTCGGATCGGGGATAAGCGCATCCTCGGACTGGTGAAGGCGTTCCTGCGGGCCGGTGTCCTCACGGAGGCCGGTCTGAGCCGGGACACGATCACCGGCACCCCACAAGGCGGGCTGCTCTCACCGTTGCTGGCCAACATCGCCCTGTCTGTCGTGGACGAGCACTTCGCGCGCAAGTGGGAAGCACTCGGGCCAGAATGGACACGCGCCAAGCGCCGCCGTGCTGGTGTCCCGGCCTACCGCCTCGTTCGCTACGCGGACGACTTCGTGGTCATGGTCGGTGGCACCCGCCGGGATGCCGAAGCGCTATGGGATGAGGTGGGCACGGTGCTCGCTCCGATCGGCTTGCGCCTTTCGGAAGAGAAGACGAGGGTCTGCCACATCGACGAGGGGTTCGACTTCCTCGGGTTCCGCATCCAGCGGAGAGCCTGGAGAGGCCGGGCCGGGAAGCGAGCGGTCTACACCTACCCATCCAAGAAGGCCTTGGCCTCAGTGATGGACAGGGTGCGCATGGCCACTCGTCGCAAGCGTCATCGAACGCTCGCCGAGCTGCTGCGCCAGCTCAACCGCATCCTGCGGGGATGGTGCAGCTACTTCAGCCACGGGGTGTCCTCGCGCACCTTCAACTACCTCGACCACTTCGCGTGGTGGAGGGTCGTTGGCTGGCTGCGCAAGCGCCACCACGGGCTGAATTGGGGGACGCTCAGCCGCCGCTACCTCCCCGGATGGGAGATACGCGACGGCGGTACCGAGATGTTCCGGCCACGAAGGGTCGCGGTTAGCCGCTACCGCTACCGGGGCACCCGAATCCCCACCCCCTGGACGAGCAAGGAGGGAGAACCACTCCCACCAACGGCATGAACCCGTGGAGAGCCGGATGCGCGGAGACGTGCAAGTCCGGTTCGGAGGGCGGGCCGAGGAAACGGACCGGGCAAAACCCCGACACCGCGCCTCGGCCCGACCCCTACACCTACCTGAGAACCTGGGAGGGCTGGCTCTATCTCGCTGCCGTGCAGGACACCTACAGCCGCAGGATCGTCGGGTGGGCGATGGCCGAGCACATGCGATTCGACCTCGTCGTGGCCGCGCTGCAGATGGCCGTCCATCGCCGCCGGCCCGAGCCGGGGCTCATACATCACAGCGACCAGGGAGGGCAATATGTGTCTCTGGGCTTCGGCCAACAGGCACGAGACGCCGGGATCTCGATCTCGATGGGATCAAAGGGCGACTGTTTCGATAACGCCGTCGCCGAGAGCTTCTTCGCGACTATCAAGAAGGAGCTCGTGCATCGCCAACCATGGCCCAGCAGACGAGATCTCAGCTCAGCCGTCTTTGAGTACATCGAAGCGTTCTACAACCGCCAAAGAAGACACTCAACCCTCGGATACCTCTCCCCAGAGGAACACGAGACAGGGAAAATCACGACCACAAACAACGACTAGCGACTAAAGCCCACAACCGTCCGCGAAAGCGGGTCCACTCCACTCCGGTGTGTTGTTTTTGTTTGTTATCCCGCTCGCCCATAGTCATCTAAGAGCGGGTCAGCGTTCGTGTAGCTCGGCCATACGGCGTGCCGCCTCGGTGAGTGTCACGAGCTCGCCGTGGATCTGAACTACCTCGGCTTCCTTGAGGCTGTTCAGCGCCTGCGCGAACCCGAGCAGCTGGTCACCGAACTCGCCTTCAAGCTCCGGGATGCTCCACCGCGGGTCATGCAACGGGCCAAGCAGCGCACTGACGATCGCCTGTTCCATCGCCTGGCCCGGCTCGCCCTCACCTTGCGGGTCCTCTACTCGCTCGTCCTCTGGGGCTGCTTCTTCCTGCTCCTGCGTCCTGGCGTCCTTGTGTCTCTCCGGCATCGCGCCTAGACCTCCTGGTTTGGCGACACCAAGCAGCCAGCCGCGGCCAGCCGAAACCCCACCCAGCCGCGGACAGCAGCGTGCTGCGAGAGAATCAACTGTGCATCGAGGCGTCTTCCTCGGTGCCGGGCCCCGGGGCGCGTCAACGCCGCCGGGGCCACTTATGTTCGGGATGGCGGCGAACATAGCTCGACCCGCACGCCAAAGCGAGCCCAATCGACGTCGATCCACGCCAATCAGACGCCAACCCCGCCAATCTCAGGCACTAGTGCCTCAAATCACCGCCGATCAACCACGATTACCGGCCGACCAAACGCAGCCAAAACCCGCGGATTTGCAGGCATTTCCTTGGTATGGAGCTAGTCGGACTTGAACCGACGACCTCCTGGGTGCGATCCAGGCGCTCTCCCAACTGAGCTATAGCCCCAAGGTCAAGCAACAAGTCTAGTAGCGCGAGCCGAAGCCTGCGAAGTCGTCCTTCAGCATGAGGCAGGCACGCTGCTCGCCTGCTGCGGGATGCTGCAGAAGTTCCGTGTGGTCGGCGGTGTATGTTGGCGCTGTGGGCTCGTTCGACGATGCCATTCGCCAGCACCTCGACCTGAAGCGCAGGCGAGGAGCGGATCCGCGCATGGTCGCGGACCTAGAGCGCGAGGCGTTCGGTGGAGACGCCGAGGACCGACGGACCCCTACAGCGCCAAACGGTAGCGCGGCCCTCAAGTCGGGTCGCTCTGTGACGGACTGGCCAGGCGACGGCCACTACGCAGCCCGCCGCTCGGGGCTCAGCCAGGAGACCGTCGAGATCGACATGGACGCCTACATCAATGCGAGTCGCATCGAGGGCCAGCACGAGTATCGAGCCTACGACTGGAGCACCGACGCCGGCATCCCGGACATCAGCGATCCAGCCAGCAGCTTCGAGTGGGAGACCCCCAGCAGCCAGCGTCTCCGTGGTGCTGCTTGAGACCTCTCGTCGGGCCGGCAAGCCCCGCGATGCCACAGCTCATCCGCAGGTAGACTGACCCTCGCGGGGCCATAGCTCAGCTGGGAGAGCGCCTGCTTTGCAAGCAGGAGGTCGCCGGTTCGATCCCGGCTGGCTCCATCGCAGGAAATGCCTGCAAATTAGTGGGTTTGGGTAAGCGTTCAGTTGTGGGTCGGGGTGCAGTGGGTGTGCTGGTCGGCAGGGGCGGGGGCTCAGGTGAGGGCTGGGAGTGGGTCGCCGCGGGCGTGGGCGGTGAGCAGTTCGCGCATGTAGGCGAACATTGAGCGGGCTTGTAGGCGGCATGTAACCGAGGCGGAGAGCGCCCGCTCGATGAATCGCTCGCCGTCGGTGGATTGGGTGCCGTGTGAGAGCTTGCGGTAGATGACCGGCCCGCGTAGCGCTCTCTCGGCTGCGTTGTTGGTGGGCTGGACGCCATTGACGGTGACGAACGTCCAGAGCGCCGGCCAGATCTTCAGCAGGTTCTTGGCGAAGCGGCGGTGAAAGCGCGTGTAGGTGCTCTTGCGTGCGGCGCGTTTGAGTAACTCCCGGAGCTCGGCTTGGATCGGAGTCATCTCGCCCGCGAGGCGCTGGCGATCTTGGTGCTCGCCAAAGGCGTGCCAGGTCTCGAACAGCCTTTTGGTCAGCTCGCTGGCGGCCTCTCCGAACTGCTTCTGCTCGACCAGGGCTCCTGCGGCGTGGAAGGCGAAGTCTCGCTTGAGATGCTCCCAGCAGGCCTGGCGGGAGGCGGGATCGATCAGTTCATACGCCCACCAGCGATCCGAGCCCACGATCCCTTTGAAGTCCGCGCCGAGCAGCTCCTTGAGGCGGTCACGATGACGATCCTCTGCGATCCGGAAGATGGCTGCCTCGGGCGTGGTCGCGGCCCACATTCGTGCGGCCCTCATGCGCGGTGAACCAGCCGGTCTCATCGACGTTGACGGCCGGTGATGCCAGCACGCTCTCGACCAGTAGCTCGTGTGGGCCCCGCAGCGCTTTCCCCGCGCGCTGACAGATCGCATCGACCGCCCCGGCCGATAACCGGAGTCCGAACAGGTCCTGCGCAAGCTCGGACATGTCGCGCCGCGAAACCCGGTTACGCGCAGTCATCGTTACGACCGCGGCCTGCAAGTCGGTGCCGAACGGCGAGTCACCTACCCCGTCGGGCAGGCGCGCCACAGCCTTCTTGCCACACCCTGGGCAGCACAGATGGTGGGTGCGATGCTCGCAGAAGAGCACCACGATCGGCGGCAGCTCAGCTACCTGATGGCGCCCGAACCGCTTGCCAGGCTGATGCTCCTGCTCGCTGAACACACGCCCGCATCCGCCGCACTCCTGCGGGTAGTGATCAACGATCTCATCTACCTGGTCCTCCGGTAGCAGCTCGCGACCGGAACCCTTATGCCCGGACTGGGCGCCCGCCTTTCGCTTCTCGCCGTCCCGCCTACTCCACAGCTTCGCCTTGGCGCGCGCCTCCGCGCGACGCTCCGCCCGCGTCTTCGGCGGATCCTGCGACGGTGGGCTCGACGAGTTACCCGAATCCCCCCGCGCCTGCTCCTCAAGCCGAGCGACCCGCTCCTCCAGACGCTCACAACGCGCCGCGAACCGCTCGCGCTCGCCCGCCAGCCCAACGATCACAGCAACGCATCGCTCCCGCCCCGCACCAAAAATCGCCTCCGCCTCCGAGCGGTCCATACCCGCAAGATTCGCTGCACCCCCAGCCAATCCTCGCTACAAAAGGACCCACAACTGAACGCTTACGGGTTTGGGGGGCGGGTGGTACTCGATTGGTACTCGGATTCGGGGGAGAGTACCGCAGGTGAGTACCACATCGCGACCTATTCTGCGCGGATTCGGGATTTGGCGGGGTTGCAGGCAGGAGGTTGCCGGTTCGATCCCAGTTGGATGGGCGAAACTTGGCTGTGCGCAAACCATCCGGTGATGGCCGCGCCCATGATCCGCATCGACTGATGCGCGATGCCCCAACTCGATCCTGCCCAAGGTAGGCTTACCTCTGATTCCGATATCCGGACCTTAAGGGTCCGATCGACAGGAGGAGGCAGAACATGGAAGCTCCCGACGAGGATTTTCGTGTCGATCTGGCACACCGGCGCTACGAGACCGAGGGTGATGTCGTGGAGGTGCTGAACGCCGTCCTCGAAAGGCTGGGCTACCAGGACGACGAGGTGGCCGAGGACGACCCTTTGCGGGAGCTGGCCGCGATCGAGGAGTGGGCGTCACTGGCCTCCTACGCGGTCAGCCGTTTCTACGGGCCGCAGAGCCCGCTGCGCACCGACATCGCGGGCTGGAGCAGGAAGGCCGTAGAGCGACTCCGAGAGATTGCGGAGAAGCTCCGGCCGCGCCTCGCGCGCGTGGCGGAACTGCTCGCCGCCGCATCGTTCTCGATTTCGGTTGGGTTTCCATGGGGGGTCTCTATCGGCGTCAGCTTCTAGGCACCTGGCACTCGCCACATACTTAGCTTTTGAGCGGGCCTAGGTCGTTCCCGCAAGGCGCTACACCGCACTCGACGAGGCGTGCGTACATCCGCGACGAAGGTAGGCGTGAAGTGGCAGTGCTCTGGCGTTGAAAGGTCTACGACTCCTACGCTGATTAGGCAGAAGTCACCGGCTACGCGATGGTCCATAGCTCAGGCGGATGCAGTCGCCGATACTCCAGGAACCGAAGCATCGCCCTCGTCGACTGGGAAAGCTTGGCCACCTTGTGTGGTAGCCCCAAGGCTGGATCCGCGACGATCTCAGCATAGGTACTTATCCCAGGTGAACCGTCCTCATCGTCAGGGATGAACACGGTGTCCCAGTAGAACTCGCGATCTCCCCTGGGTTCGGATGCCAACGTGCCGCTAGTCTCGCCAACGAAGGTTTGGATCCGCTGCCCATCACAGTACCCGACCACCGCCCGAGCCACTGCTTTCCGTCCCGCTGAGTGAGTCTCGCGTGGAAACTCTTGGAGCAGCGTGTTCCACATCGGCTTAGTCAGTCCACCGGGATAGCCCGCGCTCAGGTAGTCGGCAAAGATCAGTCCTGCATGCTCTACGATGCAGGGCACCTTGAGCACAGAGTAAGCTGCCTCTACCTCGGCGCGGACCATGACGTTCAAGTCCACCTCGAGCGTCTCCTTCACCGATACTATACGCAAGTCAAAAGCGAAGACATCGCTGACTGGAGTACCATCAGCAAGCTGAACGTGCTCCCGAAGCAGCTCGATCTCCTCAGCCTTATAAGCACTTGAGGTTGCGTAGGTAACGATTATCGCCGGCGTCTCAGACAAGGCTGGGCTCCAAGAGTTGGCCCAACAATGTCGCGATCTCCTCGGATGCGTGGTTTCCGTCGATCGGGACCACCTCGATGTTTCGGGCGTCGAACAGAGTGATCTCAAAATCGGATGGGTTTGCCATCACGATGTATGCGCGTCGTCCGCCATTAGACGCCGGCAAGTCCCCAAACGCCTCCTCCACTAGGCGAAACAGATATGCAATGTTCCAGTCCCGGAAGCTGTAGCCCAGGAACAAAAGTGCTCGCCCTAGCACGTCGCTCCGGAGCCGGTGGTCGAGCGGATCCTCAAGCTTGAGTCGCCGCTCGTAATCCGACTCTGAGAGGACCATCTTCTCGGGCACCGTCAAATCTCCGTGAAACTTCACGATTTCACACAGAGTATCCCCGCCTGCCTCGGCAGCACGGGCTTGCGCGTCGGCAATGTGGCCCTCGATCACAATTTTTGTACATACACGGCCGTGAAGGAGAAGCGCCCGCTCGATGAAGTCATCGTAGTTCGTTGTGTAGATGCGGGCGCATCGCGATAGCGCCGCAAGGCCAGCGTGAACCGGCGAGCCAATCAGGTCTGCCTCCGGTACCTGCATATGACTGTTGAGCCAAGTGCTGAGCTCTCCGATATTACTGTGACGCTTGCGTCGGTAGTACTCTAGGATTTGCAGGTCTGTACCGCGAACACGCAGCAGATTCGCGTCGGCAAAGCCTATCTCTCGGGCGGCTTGGTCAACAAGCTCACTCCAGGTGGGTCCCCGCCGCTCAACCCCGGCCACCTGCCATTTGACCCCCGCGGATATTCCGGCGCCCACAAAGGGAATTAGACGCCCTTGGTGGTACAGCTTCCGCAGCGGCGGCGGGCAGGTGACGGTCACAGCGGCAGCCGCGCCACGAACCGCGTTACGGCATGTAGATGCTCAACGTGATTAGGGGGGTGACTCTCAGTCAGGTCTCGATCCGAATCCATACTTATTTCACAGTCCGAGTACAGCGACAGGTAGAACTCATGGGTCTCAAGAACCGGACGGAAGCCTAGATGCCCCTCCGCAAAGCCATCACGTCGGCTGTTGAGAGCGCAGACGATGTGTGTCCCTCCCGGCCGCGTGGCAGCCCGAAGACGCTCTACGACTTCCGCCTTGACGTCGGCATCGCCGACGCAGTGAAGGAGCCCGTAGCACACAACCACGTCGTAGCGACCCGGCGGCAGCACTACACTTCGGATGTCGCCGACCGCAAAGGCTACGCGGGGCTCCGTCGGCCCCCAGGCTGCGCGTGCGTTGCTCACCGCGACGGCGGATATATCGAACGCATCTACATACGCGCCCTGCTGGCTAAAGAAAACGGCGTTCTTACCCTCCCCGCATCCAGCATCGAGCACTCGCAGTCCCCGGAGCGGCGGCAGTAGACTAACGCTCGATTGGACGAGCGAGCCTGGCACCTTCCCCCAAAAACATGGAGAACTTCGATAGCCCACGTCGTACCCGCCGTCTTGTGTGTGGGCACTGGCATCCACTAGAGCTTCGCCATCGGGCTCGCGGTTCGCGGCAGAGTTCATGAGTCGGACTCCAAATGCTGGGAGGATAACGCCTCGTGGTCGCCGGTGCATCTTCAGCCCCAACGCGAGCTTGCTGTCCGCGCGCGGACGTTGACGCTATGGCGGTCTCTTCGCGCCACGCCGATCCGGCGGGACCATTTCTGAAGTGGGCCGGCGGGAAGAGGTGGCTGTCATCTCGCATCCATGATGCCTACGGAGACTGCGAACGGCGTCTTGTCGAGCCTTTTGTCGGCGGTGGAGCAGTCTTCTTTGGCATTGCCCCCCCAGACGCGACCCTCGCCGATGCGAACCTTGAGCTGATTAGGACATATCGAGCGTTGCAGGTCAATGTTGAGGCAGTGATCGACCGACTTGCCCAATTGGCAGTCGATCGTGAGACCTTTATCCGACTCCGAGACTCGAAGCCGCGTAGCAACGCTGACGTGGCCGCGCGGATGATATACCTGAACAGAACGGCGTTTAATGGTCTTTATCGGATAAACCGTGAGGGTCGATTCAACGTTCCATTTGGGTGCAAGCCCGGCACGACGGCACTCAACGCGGACGGACTACAACGATCCGCACGGGCGCTTCAGTCCGCAACGCTCCGAGCGCAGGATTTTCGGCGCACGCTCGCAAATTGTGGACCGACGGACTTTGTTTACCTTGATCCGCCCTACACAGCGCGGCACAACAACAATGGGTTCATTCGCTATAACCGGACGCTGTTTTCGTGGAGTGACCAAGAAGTCTTGGCGAAGGAAGCAGCTAGGCTAGCGCGCATTGGCAGTCACGTGATCGTCTCCAACGCGGATCATGAGTCAATCCGCCAATTGTACCCACCGCATCTTTTCCACCGAACACGTGTCGCGCGGTTGAGCCGGATGGCTGCGAGCGCGGCCCATCGGTCTTCGACGACTGAGCTGCTTATGCTTTCCCGGCCTGAGGTAGCGCGATGACCGGGAGCGTATATCTTCAGATCGCTGAGCAGGTGCTTCTGCAACTGAAGCGACCCATGAGCGCGAAAGAGATTATTTCTGTTGCCGAGAGAGACTTGTTGCTTCCCGACACTTTTGTGGGTGTTACGCCACACCAAACTCTTAAGTCAAAGCTTAGCGTCGATATTCGTCGGAGCGGCACCCGGTCGCGCTTTGTGCGGACGGCGCCGGGCCGATTCTTTCTTCGGGCTCTAGTCGAGAAGTCCGCAGATGTTTACGAGGCTCCACCTCTTCGCCCTCCGAAGAGTACAGAGCAGGTTTTGGTGTTCCCGTCAACTGCCATCGACAAGCTAGGCAGATTTCAAGGGATTCGCAGACCTGGAAAGCGCTATTTGCGCAGGCTTCTTTCGTCGCCGCTTACGATTCTTGATCGCCAGGATGCCGAGATTGCAGACCACGCGAAGCAAATTGTGACATATGTGATGGTGACGCGCGGTGACGAGATTTTGGCTTATCGTCGTGGAGCATACAACCGCACGGAGCATTTCCTACGGGGGTCGGACTGCGTCGGGTTCGGTGGTCACGTCACTGACAGTGATCGCAATTTGCTCGGAGAAGACGATCACGGGATTACTCAGTGTGCAATCAGGGAGCTTCGGGAGGAGCTGGCACTGCCTGCAGCCGACATGCAGCGCCTCGATTCAGGTCTCGGGTTGGAGGTGGTGGGGGTACTCAACGATGACTCGTCGGCGGCGGGCCGGCGCCACTTCGCGGTCGTGTTTCGGTACGAGACCAGTGATGATCCGGCGTGGAGTACGCCAACCCGCGGGGAGAAGTCGATCACGCGTCTTCGCTGGATCGGCCCCACTTCAGATATCGAACTCAACGATTTTGAGTACTGGTCGCAGCTTTGCCTTCTTTCCTACTATCGTCGCCTTGCCCGCGGGCAGGCCAGTTTTCGCGTGCGACGTACTGGCCCCTTTCGGCTACCACATGCAATCTGCGTCGTCGGGCAGATCGGCAGCGGCAAGACGGAGACCTCAGACTTCCTTGAGGAAGAGATGGGGTATACCGTTGTGAATAGCGGGCGCGTGCTTGCCAAGATTCTCGGGAGGCCGGCTGTCACAGAGTCTCAGAGAGACCAGTTTCAGTTGGACGCCGCAGCATTCATCGAGAACCCTGCTGGACCAGCCGAACTAGCGAGCGCGATCGCTGCCGAGGTCGAAGCAAGCGATAGCCCAAGGGTAGTCGTTGATGGTATTCGACAGCGCTCCACCTATGCGGCACTCCGAGAAAAAGTTGCTAGGAGAGTCGGCATGCTCTATATCCATGCGCCTGCGGATGTCGCCCTCCGTTTCTTCCAGGCCAGGGCAGACACGAAACCGACGATGCTCGATTTCGCTCGCGTACGGGAGGCTCCAGTAGAAGCTGAGGTGCCGAGCTTTCTTGAAATTGCAGATGCCGTCTTGTTTAACTGGTACGGAAGAGACGATCTGAGGAGAGCCGCGCAGCGGTTGGTCCGTGAGCTTCCCTAACCTGGAAAGTGCTATGCGAAGCGCTCGACCGAACATGAAGCGGCACTGATTCTGGCTCGTCGGCTTGCCCCAGTTGCTCAGCGTCCGCGCCCCGCACTGGGGTCGGGCGCATCACGACTGAGTGTACGGGTGAGCCAGTGCATTGGCGAGAGCCGGGAGCGGAGTCGCAGGGGATCGCGGCTGGGGTCCCAGCCTGTCTCCGCCCGCTCGCGGATCGCGAGGGACGGGGTTTGAGCGCGGCTGTTGCGCATGCGTTCGGCGAGGCGGGTGAGGCGCCCCGTGTCCTGTCCTTCGTTGCCGAGGTCCTCGCGTGCGATGAACCAGCTGGTGCCGTGCCGGGCGCGGGTCGCCTCCACGTAGGCGGTCTCCTTGCTGGTCTGCCAGCCGCCGGTGAGCACTACGGAGCGCTCGACCGTCGCGCCCTGCTGACGGTAGACGTGCTGCGCGTAGGCCAGCCTCAGCGACTCCAGGTTCGCGCCGGCGAGCTGCACCACGCGCTGTGACCCGTCAAGCGTGACGGTCACGCCCCGCTCGTGGACGTCGCTCACCTCCCCGCGGGTGCCGTTCTCGACCCGCGGCTGCCCAGGCGGGCAATGTTGGGCGGTGAAGGCGATGAGGTCGCCTTCACGCAGCCCGTAGTGAACACCTGGCAGCGGGATCTCGTCGTGGCCGAGTTCGCCGCGCTCAGCGCGTAGGTGCTGTGCGCGTGCGTTGAGCCGGTCAATCTCCGTGTTCGCCGCGTCGGCGATCAAAGCGACCTCGCGGATGTCGCGCCCCTCTGTAAGCGCAGCCCATGTTTGGACGGCCTGCTCCGCCGCCTGCTCGCGTGTGTCGGAGAGGTGCAGCTGGCCGCGTGAGGCGTAGTGCGCCATCGCGCGCTCGGGTTCTCCGGCGCGCAGCGCCTGCCACGCGCGCCGCTCGGCGGGGTCCTTGGTGCGGTGGATGTCTTCGAGCTCGGCGGTCGAAGCGTGGACGGCGAGCCGGTCGAACATGCCTCCGGGTCCGATCGAGGGGAGTTGCTTGCCGTCGCCGACGGCGATCAGCTTCGCTCCTGAGCGCTCCACGAGCGCGGTGAGGGCGTCGAGGCGCTTGTGGTCGATCATCCCAGCCTCATCGAGGATGATCGTCGTGTCGCGGTTCACGTGGATGGTGCCGGTGTTCGCGCGGGCGACCAGCGAGTCGAGGGTGAGTGTCCGCCCTGTGAGCGCGGGGCTGTCGACGCCGAGCCGCTCGGCTGTGGAGCCGGACACGGCGATCCCGAGCGTCGTGCGTCCGGCGCGCTGCTCTGCGCGGGCGGCGGCGTCGATCACCACTCCCTTGCCGGTCCCGGCGGGACCGATGAGCGCCGCGACGCGCTCGGGGCCGGTGAGGACTTTAAGCGCGTGATGTTGCTCGGGGCTGAGCGGATTGCCGATGCGCTCGGCAACCTCGCGAGCGGCGTTCCTGCGTGCGACGTCCCCGGCATCGCGGCTGGCGGGCTCCGCGAGCTGGGCGGCGCGGCGCTCGATAGCTTGCTCCTGGGCGCGGACCGCCGGTGTCGTCATCCGCCCGCCCTCCAACGTCAACACCCGTCGGTCGCGGACCATTTCCCGCGCGACGGCGAGCGCCTCATCGGGTGCCAGCTCGCCGGCGGCTTGCTCCAGCACGACAGCGCGAAGGTCCCCCGCCTGGAAGACGGCGTGCTGCTCGGTCAGCTTCGCCTCGACGCGATCCTCGATCGCACGCCCGGCTGCAGGGCGCTCGGATGCGCCGATCAGCCGCACGGCCTCATCCGGGCCGAACCCGTGATCGCGCCCGGTCTCTGTCCACACTCGTTGTAGTGTCCTGAGTCTTAAGTTCGGGGAGTAAGTGTGGTATTATGCCGTATGGCTGCTACTCTCGGTCGTCCGAAGGCGGTTTTGGAGCTCACTGACGGTGAGTGTGCGCAGTTGCAGGGGTGGACTCGTAGGCGTCGTACCGCGCAGGGGTTGGCGTTGCGCTCGCAGATCGTGCTTGCGTGCGCGAATGGGCACTCCAATAAGGAGGTCGCGGCCCGGCTTTCAGTGAGCGCGGCGACGGTCGGGAAGTGGCGGCGGCGGTTTCTCGCCGACAGGCTCGATGGGCTCGTGGACGAGCCGCGGTCTGGGCGTCCCAGGACGGTCGCTGATGAGCGCGTCGAGGATGTGATCGTCAAAACATTGGAGACCGCGCCGCCGGATGGAGGAACGCACTGGTCCACACGCCAGATGGCCGCCAAGACCGGGCTCTCGCAGTCGACGATCTCGCGTGTGTGGCGGGCGTTTGGGCTGCAGCCTCACCGAGTGGAGCACTGGAAGCTCTCCAAGGACCCGTTGTTCGTCGAAAAGGTCAGGGACATCGTCGGGCTCTACCTGGATTCCGCCTGAGCGAGCACTGGTCTTGTGCGTGGACGAGAAGAGTCAAATACAAGCACTGGACCGCACTCAGCCGATCCTCCCGATCATGCCCGGTGTCCCCGAGCGCGCCACTCACGACTATAAGCGTCACGGCACGAGCAGCCTATTCGCAGCGTTGAATGTGGCTTCGGGCAAGGTGATCGGGTCGCTGCACTCGCGCCACCGCGCGATCGAGTTCAAGAAATTCCTTCAGAAGATCGACGACGAGGTACCCGCCGACCTGGACGTGCACCTCATCCTCGATAACTACTCAACGCACAAGACCCCCGCCATCAAGCGCTGGCTCGCGGCCCACCCCCGGTTCCATTTGCACTTCACCCCGACCGGCTCATCGTGGCTGAACCTCGTCGAGCGCTGGTTCGGCGAGCTCACCTCACGCAAGCTCCGACGCGGCACACACCGCTCCGTCCGCGAACTCAACCACGACATCCGCGACTGGATGGACCACTGGAACGAGAACCCCCGCCCCTACGTCTGGACCAAGACCGCCGAGCAAATACTCAACACACTCGCAGCATATTGCGAACGAATTTCAGACTCAGGACAGTAGGTCCGAGCGTGTGGTGAGCGTCTTGGCGCGGCGGTTCTCGAGTGCGAGGTTGCGCAGCTCGCCACGCTCGGGTGCGCGACCGTAGCGGGCGCGGAAGCGCTCTGCTGCTCGGGCGACCTCGCGGGAGCGACCGGAGAATGCTTCGCGCAGCTCGCGGGGTACGCCGGCGATCTCGAAGTAGCGGCCGTCCTTGTCGGTGCCCCGTTCGATCGCGTATCCCTCCCGCACAAGCTCGTCGGCGAGCGCGGCACGGTAGAACGCACCAAGCTCCCGTGCTGAGCGAAAGATCGGGCGCGACGCGACGGCAACGATCCGGTCGTCCTCGCGCACCGCGCCGGTGATTACGACGTGGCTGTGTAGCTGAGGGTCTGGCGCCTGCGCGCCTGAGACGCCGCGAGCGGTGGTGTGCCGGTACTCGGTGGCGATCACGTCCTTGGCGTGCTCTTCGACAACCTGGCCGCTGTAGCGGCGACGCACCACGGGCACCTGCTCGCGCAGGTGGTTGATCGTCTGCTCGACCGCGCGGCCGTGGGCCTGCTCGATCTGCTCGCGCTGCCACGGGTCCCCGAGCGCCCACACCGTCGAGACGGACTTGGGGGCGCTGAACGTCGCGTCGATCCCGCCGCCCCGTCCGCCGCCGGCGCCCTCGGGTCGCAACCAACGGCCGGTGCCGGGGTGCCGACCCTCCATCAGCGCGATGAAGTCCGCGCCGTCGACCGGCTCGCCGGCGACGATGCCCAGCCGCTCCAGCGTCTCCGCTTCGGCAAGCCACCGGCCGGGAGCCTGGGCCATCTCGCCGTCGGGGGTCAGGTAGTAATCCCCTCGCTCGGGCTCCACGGTCTTGCTCTCCAGGTAGCGCGCGTACCCGCCGCCACGGGACGCACCTATGCTCGCGGCCGTCATCACATGAAGTGATGACCACGAGCGCGGTGAAGCGGCCAGCCAGTTGCACAGCGCTGGCACAGCGCCCGGAGGGCCGTGCATGTTGTCTGTCCTGGGAGGCGGAGCGATGCGACGAGGGGTGGCTCGGTAGGCCATGCGTTGCGCGTTGGGGGTGTTGATGTTCGCCTTGTCGCCGAGGGGGTCCGGCATCGCCGTCGGCTCGATTGAAGCGGCGCAACGTCGGGGCTCGCTCGGTTGAGACTGCAAGTCGGTGAAGTCGCTGGCCGTTCCGGGCGGCTCCAGGTCATCTAACCCGGAGGCCATTCCTCGGCCAGAGTCAATGAGCACGATCCACACATCCATTCCCACCCATCCGCGGCTGACGCGCGAAGACGTCCTCGACGGCCGCGACGTCGCCGAGCTGCTGCACCTGCCGATCTCCACCGTGCTCGAATACGCCCGGCGCGAACTGCTTCCCGGCCACAAGCTCGGCCGCCGCTGGATCTTCCTTCGCGATGAGATCGAGGCTGCGGTGCGACGCACGCCAGGTGACAGGTCGGCGGCGCGAGCCGCTCAGAAGACAGTCAGGCCATAAAGCTCGGCGATGTTCACGAGCGCACCGTCATCGCGGGTGATGGGTCGCCGCTCCTGCTCGTCGAGCGCCACGTCCTCGAACAGCGCCCAGCACTCCCAATCTGAGGAGAGCCGCGATAGGTAACGGATGCCTGCGAACTTGAGGCGGTCGTCCGCGTCGCGCTGCTCATAGGCCCAGCGGCCGATCCAGCGCGTTATGCGGCGATCTCCGCCGCGCATCGTGGGGATGTCGAGGTCGCTGTACCCGTAGTAGGCGAGCAGCTTGCCGAGTTCGCTGCGGAGCAGTGCGCGTGTCTCGGCTGCCTCGACGTCGAGAAAGCGGATCGCTGGTACAGCGTCGCTCGGCGCAGGGACGGCGCGGACCGCGAGGCGGCGATGGCGCCAGTCGGCCGGAACCTCGCCGAGCGCCATGAAGCCTTCTTCGTGAGCTATCGCGCTCAGGCCGGGATCGGGTCGGAAACGGGAGAGAGTCTCTCCAAAGCACGCTTCGAGCGTTGTCGCGAAGTAGCAGACACGGTAGTGGCCGGTTGGACTGTCGAAGCGGTTGCCTGTCGTGCGGTTCTCAAGCAGGCCGGGGTCGAGCGGATCGCTGAAGCGAAGCGGGTCTGGTGAGCGCCCTACCCGCCAGAGGCCGTTCTTCGGAGGCTCAACGATCTTCGGTCTCTTGGGCGCCACTTATCCCCCGGCGAGGAACGCCCTGGCGGCCACGAGCACGTCGCGGAAGTCTCCGTCGCGGATGCTCTGTGCGGGGGAATGATCGTCGAGCTGCGGGTTCAAGCCGAGGAACCACGCACGGACAGTGTGGGGAGACTCCTCGGCGAGCAGTAGCTGGAACGTCTGGTAAGCGCAGCGCAGGCGCTGCTCGTGCTCCGCTCGTGGAGCACGCTCACCGGCGGCCCACCGCGCGACCGTTCTGGGGTCGGCCACCCCGGCAATGTGCGCGACAAGCTTCTGTCCGAGCACCTCCTGGAGATATCCGACGACATCGACGATGTTCGACTCGACGGCCTTCCGGTGGGCTTCCTGTGGGGCTGAACGGAGCTTTGGCATGTTCCCCTCGCTCGTCGCGGCACTTGATCGCGTGCTCTAGGTTTGGCGTAGCTACATGCTAGCGAATAGTTCGGTGGTTGGCCAGTTATTTGGCCATGCTCTTGGCCGCAAACGCCAGGTTCACCCGCTCAAGATCCTCCGGCCGGGCCTTGGCATGCATGTAGCGCTCGGTGGTCGTGATCCGCGAATGCCCGAGGAACTCCTGCACGAAGCGCGCGTCAGCGTGCCGGGCGATCAGACTCCCGGCGGCGTGGCGCAAGGCATGGAACCGCAGAGGGCGCAGTCCGGCAGCGTCGCGCGCCGCCTTGAACCGGCGGCGGACGGCTGAGGGGTCAAGGCGCTGGCCCAGACGCGAGCAGAAGATGTAGTCATCGCGCGAGGTGTAGTCGCGGCGAGCCCGGAGACGTTCGAGCGCTTCGGCGGCGGGATCGGCGAGCGGCAGGAAGCGCGCCTGCCAGCTCTTTGTCGGCCCCTCCACACCGGCAGATACGGCGCGGTGGACGACCATCCGCCGCGTGTCGAAGTCGACGTCCTCCCAGCGCAGCGCGATCAGCTCGCCGAGGCGCAGGCCGGTGTAGGCGGCGACACGGAACAACTCACCGTCCTGTGCGTCCTCGCGTGCCCGCCACGCGATCTCGTCGCCGCTCAGGTTGCTCGGCTGTGCGCCGCGATGCGATCCGTCAGCAGCCGCGGAGGCGATCATCTCCACCTCCTCCGGCTCGTAGAAGTCGAGCACCGCCGGTGGTGGTTCGCGGCGTTTGGTTGTAGCGGCCACGGGATTGGAGGGCAGGTGGTGTGTGTCCGCGCGGCAGGCAAAGCCAAAGATCGCGGAGAGCACCTGCCGGTTCTTGTTGACGGAGCGGGCGGAGACGCCCTGCCGGTCCAATCCGCGCAGGAACGCCGACACCTCCCGCGTGGTGATCTTCGCCGCTGGCCGGTCGCCAAACGCGGCCATGAGCACTCCGGGGCTCTTGCCCTTACCGCGCCGGTGCGGCGCTCCGGGCTCGGCGAGCATGTAGCGGTAGTCGCTGAGCGTGGACGGCTTCGCCCCGCGCTCGTGCTGCAAGTGTTCGAGCCACTCCGCCGCCAGCTCGCGAAATGTCACACCACGCTCGCGGCGCTCACGCTCACCCGCTTCGATCGCACGCTCTCCCCGGTCGTGCTCGGCGATCAACTCAGCCATACGCACCGTGGCGCGCTTCTCGTCGAAGTAACCCTCCGGCACTCGTCCGCGCCGCATGACCCACCCGCTGTCGTCGGCCGCGCGCTCAAGCCACGCTAGTCCGATGCGGCGCTTCACCTGTCGCCCCGCGCGTCGCCACTTGGCCTCGTAGACCGGCTTGTCCGCCCGGCCCACAACTACGAGCGCGCCGGTTGGTTCACCGCCGTTTTGCTTGCCGTCAACAGCCATCGATCAGAGAGAGTACCATATGAGTACCACCCGGCCGTGAGTACCGTGTTGAGTACCGCACTAGCCATTTTCGCTAGCAGTAACGCCACTTTTGCCGATGCTAAACCACCGTGCCTATTGGCTCCAGCAGGTCCGCCCCTGCTTTGCAAGCAGGAGGTCGCCGGTTCGATCCCGGCTGGCTCCATTCAGACAAATGTCGCCATGAGCTAAGGCTCGGCCCGCCTGATGAGCATGTTGAAGGGGACGATTCGGCCAGCCGTTAGAATTGCCGCCGAATGAGAGTTCGCTTTGGAGCGCGCTCGGTTTCGACCCCTTCCGGGCAGGAGTGGCGGGTCGGGCGCAGTTGGAGCACCCGGCGGATGCCCCGGTGGCGCAAGGTCCGCATGGGGAAGACGCAATCCAGAGAAGCTGCAAACGCCGTCTCCATGATTCCTGACTTTGGCGGGCTCGAAGACTTCAGCGCGGCTGTGCTCGTGCTGCTGGCTTTGGTGGTCGTGGCGATCGTGATAGTCCCGCTGCTCCTGTTCGGCATCGAGTTGGTCCTGCTCGGCCTGCTGGTGGCGGCGGGCATCATCGGACGAACGCTTCTGGGCCGGCCGTGGATCGTCCAGGCGTCGTCACCCACTGTCCAGGCCGGCGACTTAGGGCTCACGTCTCGGTTGATGCGGGGTGTATGACGTAGTTCCACTCGCCGTGGAAGGTGTCTCGTTCGATGTTCACGGCGTCGAGTTCTTGGTCTGTGACTTTGACGCCCTTGGGATAGTCGCGGTCGTCGAGTTGGGCGTATACCTTCAGGCCGGTGCTGGTGGTGGTGGCGGCGATCAGGTTGATGATGACCTCGTGGCTGATCAAGGGCTTGCCGCGCCAGTTCATGCTCATGAAGCTGAACAGGCGGTGCTCGATCTTGTTCCACTTCGAAGTGCCGGGCGGGAAGTGGCAGACGGCGATCCGCAGGCCCGTTTGGTCTGCGAGCTTTCCCAGCTCAACCTTCCATAGCCGTGTGCGGTAACTATTTGATCCGCCGCTGTCGGCCGTGATCGTCAGCTCCTCGGCATCCGGGTAGCGCTGCTTGCCGAGGCTCTCCCACCAACTCTGGATAGAGGCAGCCGCGAACTGGGCGGTGTCGCGGTCCACCCCGACGTTGACCCACCCCTCATCAAGGGTGAGATCCAATACCCCGTAAGGGATCGCGTGCCCCAACTCCTTGTCCTTGAAATCGTGGGTACGGACCTGCACTGGCTTTCCCTTCGGCTCGAGCTCCCGTCCGACGGCCTTGAAATCCCCGACCAGCTCGCGCTTCTTGGTATCCACACTGATCGCTGGCTCACCACGCTCGATCGCTTTTTGAACGACCGCGTTTATGTGCGCGAACTGCGCGTCACGATCCGGGTGGTCTGCCCCCTCCCTGGCCTTCTGGTTGGCCTGCAGGCTGTATCCCAACCGTTTCAGCAGGCGCAGGACTGTGCTGTCGCTCACCCCATAGCCACGCTCAGCGAGCGCCCCGGCGAGCTTCACAGCGCTCTTGGACGTCCACCGCAACGGCGAGCAGGGATCACCTCGAGTCTCGGGGGCCACCAGCCGCTCGAGCTCCTCTTCGATCCCGGGATGCGTCTCCTCGATCGGCTTATTACCCGCCCCCCGACGACGCACGCGACCCTCATCGAGCACCTCACTGGACTCCAGCTCACGAACACCACGACGAACCGTCTCCTGGTCAAGACCAGTCGCCCGCGCGACTGCCGCGATGCCCCCATACCCATGCGAACGAGCCTCTGCGGCCGCCCACAACCGCCGCCGGCGCTCATCCAACACGCCCTTCTCCCTCAACAGCCGAAAACGCTCCCCAATCGCCCGCTCATCAATCACACCAACAGGTTCTACACAACCCCCGCAAACCCTTCACTTATTGAGATGCGAGCCCTTAAGCTGGCGGGTGGTGGGATGGCGGCGCTCCCACCGCGTGATCGATGAAGTCGTTGCCTCTCTGCGCGCCGGCCTCGACCCTTCGCCGGCCGAGGCGTCCGAGGCTGTGCCGGCAGCACAGTTGCTTCACGTCGTGTGACGCCGAGGAGGAACTCGGCGCGCTGACTGCAGTTTGGATGTGGAGCCCAGTCGCATAACGTTTGCCGTTCATAACGCCTTGCGTTATGATGCGGGGAGGTGCTGCGTTCGTTCGCTGATAAGGAGACCGAGCGAGTCTGGCAGCGACGGGCGGTACGTAAGCTCGACCAGGGCACGCAGCGAATCGCGTTGCGGAAGCTTCTGATCCTTGACGCCGCCGAGACGCTCGACGATCTCCGAGTCCCGCCAGGTAATCGGCTGGAGAAGCTCAAGGGCGACAGGGCCGGCACCTACAGCGTCCGTATCAACCGGCAATGGCGCATCTGCTTCAGATGGACGGCCGCCGGACCCGAGGACGTCGAGATCGTCGACTATCACTGAAGGCGAGAAGGGAGATCCCGTGACCACCGACCAAATCATGCCTCCGATCCATCCTGGCGAGGTGCTGATGGAGGAGTACCTGCAGCCGCTTGAGGTCACCCAGCACCGGCTGGCTGTGGCGATCGGCGTTCCGCCACGGCGCATCAATGAGATTGTCCACGGCAAGCGAGGTATCAGCACCGATACAGCGCTGCGACTCGCGCGGTACTTCGGGACCAGCGAGCGCTTCTGGCTCAACCTCCAAGACCGCTACGACATAGAAGTCGAACGGGACCGGCTCGAACCAGCCCTCCAAGAGATCCAGCCGCTCATCCACGCCTGAGTTCCGCCGCGAACAGAGCCGCGGTCGGCTTAAGGGGCTTCGTCCAGCGACATCCGCACGCTCGACAGCCGCGCAAACCGGTTCGCGTTGACTTCGGTTG
Source organism: uncultured Actinomycetota bacterium (assembly GCA_963805565.1). Lineage (GTDB taxonomy): Bacteria > Actinomycetota > Thermoleophilia > Solirubrobacterales > Solirubrobacteraceae > Palsa-744. Next base: position 1,643,551 of record CAWDUK010000001.1, read on the forward strand.
GCTCCATATCTGGTCTGCGAACCAAACGGAGTCGATCAATGGTTGGCGGCGGCTCGACGCAGCCTCAGCGCATCGTCGCGGATGTATTTCTCATAAGCATCGACGGTGATCCACCCGGCGTCGTCCACCTGGTACGCCGTCGCACCATGATCGATGGTCTTCCATGTGAGCAGACAGTGGGTGTGGTCATCCGGTTTGTCGTAGGTCCGGCGATGCCATCGCACGTTTCGGTCCGTCGCCGCCCTGAATTGGCTGAGATCCCACCAGGAGAAGATGCGATAGGGACCGCCCGACTGCGGCGTTTCGCCCGTCAGGTCGTAGCTCTCGAATGTGGCCTCGTCGCCATCCATCCGCACGACGCAGTGCAGATCGACCACGCGGCGGTCGTCGTCAGTCCAGACCGTCGCAGGGGCGATCGGATCAACGGGCCACTTACCGGCCTCAAGTCGTACTTCTGTCGTCGTGACATCGTGCAATCGCTCCACTTTCGTCACGGCGATCCGGACCTCTCCAGCCTGCCTTCGCCGCTCGCGAGCCTGTCCCATAGCTCGAATTATCGCGCAGCAGCGGGTTCCCAGCCACGACTCTGGAAGCAGTACTCCGCATCTCGAATCGTCATGGCCTGGCGCTGAGCGTGTGCGGAACCCCGCTCGTCGCCGCTATCCAGCTTGGCAAAGCCGGTCGATATACCCGGCGAGGGCGAGAAGATCCTGGTAACGCTCGTCGGGAGCGTGGCTCCAGACGCGCTGGTGGTGCGCGAGGCGATTGCGGAAGACATGCAGACGCGCGAGCGGACCCTCCACGGTTCCAAGCTGGCGGTCAGGTGCGTGCGGGAAACCGGTGGCGAGATCCGGCCACAGTCCGGTGAGCTTCTTGGTGATGAGAAAACGCCAGAACCCAAAGCTCAGCTCGCTGATCGTCTGTCCGTCGCTCGCGCGCTTGCCCTTCTGCCTTACACGGTCGCGGGCGCCGGCGATGTCCAGACGCGCCCGGCTGCTCAGCTCCTGCGCGGGATCGTCCAACCAGGAGCCCAACCGTTCGAGCCGGCGATGGCGGACGGCGAGTCGTTCGTCGAGCGGCGGACGGCGAGTCGTTCGTCGAGCGTGTTGCGCAGTGCCACCTCCAGGTGGCCGATTGGCTCCCAGAACGCGGCGGTGATCGCAGAGTTCCAGCGATACATCTCGATCGCAGCCGCGAAATCCCCGCCACATTGGTTGATGTACGTGCTCAGCCGCTCGGCGCTGAAGAGGCGCTTGAGGTCCGATGGCGAGAGCTGTGGGTCGGGCGTAGTCATCCGGGGGTCGCCCGCGCTACCACAAGAGATGAAGACCCCGGAACGGTCCCTGTGCAGTCCCCTCTCGGGGGCAGGCCAAACCGCGGGGGTTTCGTTTGTCCCGGCCAGTTTCGCGGCTCGTCAGGCGCTACTCCGCCGCGTCGTCAAGCGACATCCGCCCACCCAGCAGCAGCGCAAAGCGGTTCGCATTGACTTCGGTTGGCTCCATTCGATCGCCGTGTTCTTCGACGATGGGGATCGACGGAGGGTTCAATCGCGTAAGCGCTCAGTCGGCTCGCTGTTCCGACTCAGTCCAGTCCTGGCGCTCGTGATCCCAACGACCACCGGCCGTGCCCTGCAGAAGCGGATTGACGAAGGGGCGCACGATGGCGAGAGCCTCGTCGAGCGTGGACGCATCAGTCAGGTGAGACTCCGCCGCCTCCTTCGCGTAGCCGCCCTCCCAGTGTTTGCGGTCTGGGACATCAAACGACTGCGGCAGCGCGACCTTCCGACGCTCTGCCTCCGAGTGCACCGCCGCCACAGCTTGCTGCGCTTCGACAGATGCGCCGCGCGCGAGAGCAACGAGGTCCACGAGGTCGCGAAAGCGTGTGGACGGCTGCTGCGAGTCCCCGTAGTGGTCGAAGGTCGCTGCGACCTTGTCCGCGATGTGATCGACGAGCGGGTAGGCGCGATATCCCGTCTGCTGTAGCTCAGGCATGTCGACCTTCGCAATAGCGGACACATCATCAGGCTCGCCCACCATGCGCATGTCCGGCCCGACCAGATCGATCCGGAAGCGCTCCCACTGCTGCTGTCCGATGTAGGCGACGACGGCGAAGCGGACCGCCTTCGAGCCCTCTCCGACGGTCTGCCGTGGCCCGATCTCGAAACGAAACCAATCGCCGATGTCGCGCGCTGCCGCCTGACGCAAGTCGGCCTCAGCGGCGCCGGCCGTCTTCGCCCGGTACACGTCGATGTCAAGCGAGGCCCGCACTCCGATGTCGCGGGCAAGTAGGGCAACCGCGCCCTTGATGACCCATCCGTCGTCCAGCATGTAAAGCCGCTCAAGAAGGCGGTCATAGGCGAACTGACGTCGGAGCTGCGGCACCGTCCACAGACTGCTCTCCGAGAGCGTGCGCAGCTTGGCGCTCAATGCGGTCCGGAATGCGCCCGGCGACGCGTACTTGCTCATCGCAGCGGATTGCCACCCACCGTGGCCGGTGCGCGCTCCTTCTCGAGGCCGCTCACGAGATGCCCACGTGCCTCCGACATCCAGAGGTCGGTCTGCGGATCCTCAGCAAGATCGAGCATCACCTTGAGAAGGGCCACACCGTCGCCGCGGCGCAGCCCGAACTTCGCGGCATGCGGCGCCAGAGACTCCGCGACCGTACTCGGGTAGTCATAGACGTTGCGCAGCGAGTCGCTGATGATCTGCGCGACGCCGCCAGGATCTTCCTGGGCATAGAGCAGATCCGAGGCGATCCGCGCGGGGCGGGTCACCGGAAGCCCGCGCAGGATGATCCATTCCGTGTCGTCCAGCGCACGTCGGTACAGCCGCACGTCGTCGCGCCGAGACTGGTGCCGCACGGCGATCGTGAACTCATGCCGTTCTTCCGGCAGGTGACCGACGCCGTACATGTCGGCGGCGGAGCGGTGTGAGACAGCGCCTTCCTCTTCCACGCGCTCCCAGACTGGGACGCCTGGAGTGAGCTGCAGCCACGCAGCCCGTAGCTGCTCGTGATCCGGTGGCGGAGCGCCGCGAAGCCGATACACGCCGTGAGCGACTTTTTGGAGGACGCCTTCTTTAGCGATGAGCCGGTCCAGCGTCCGACGCGAAACACCGAGGCGGAGCGCCTGCTGGCGGGTAATAAGGCCCCACTGTTCTTCGGCCATCTCGGTGAGCCGGCCAAGCGTCGGCGACATGTACTGCATTATACGCCAACTCTGGCGGAAAAAGCAGCATATCTTGCACATGGTGCTGCAAAGGCCGTCGATAGTGGCGGAACATGCAGCCATACCATCTTGCCCAGCGACGCTATTCGTCTTCCTCAAGCGACATTGGCCCGCCAGACAGCCGTGCAAAGCGGTTCGCATTGACTTCGGTTGGCTCCATGAAACCCGACTCAATGCGAACCGCGTGAGCCTGCCGCGCACCTGAGAACCTGGGGGCGCCTCGCAGGGCGCCCCCAGGTGAAGCGCGCTACGCCGCGGCAAACTGCGGCGCAAGCTGAGCCAGCCGCAACTGGTTGCCGGATGGGTCGCGGAGCCCGCAATCGCGGCCGTAAGGCATGTCGGTCGGCGCCGTTGTGAACTCCACTCCGGCCTCACTGAGGCGCTTGTAGTCGGCGTCCACATCTTCGGTCACCAGGAAAACGGTCCCGGCGAACCCCTTCGCCATCAACGAGCGGACCTGGTCGGCGGTCTCTGAGTCCATCACCGGCGGGCCTGGGATCGCCATCAGCACGACTGCGAAGTCGGGCTGGCTCGGCGGGCTGACCGTCAGCCAGCGGAAGGCACCGAGCTCGGGCATCGTGACGTCGCTGCGGACCTCCCAGCCGAGCTTGCCGACATAGAAGTCGAGCGCTTCGTCCTGATCGTGGACCCAGAGTTGTGCGTTTTGCACCTGCATCGTTTCTCCTTTCAGTGGTGTACTGAGGGAAAGCTAATCCGCCGCCGCCGCCCGGTCTTCTCCCTTTGTGCGGTGTTGCGGGCGGCCGTACAGGCGCATGTAACAGGCCGGGACGATCACTTGGGCGCAGGCGGGCAGGAAGCTCGCGCGGTACTCCGTCGGCGTCTTGCCAAAGTGGCGCTTGAAGCTGGTGGTGAACGACCCGAGGCCGACCAGCCCGACGTCAAGGCAGATCTCGCTCACCGGGCGGTCTGTGTTGCGCAGGAGCGCGCCGGCACGCTCGAGTCGGCGGGTCATCAGGTAGGCCTTCGGTGACTCGCCGAATGTGCGGCTGAACTCGCGGCTGAAGTGCGCCCGCGACAGCCCGGCGGCGGCCGCCAGCTCGCCAACGCCGATCGGCTCGGCGTAGTGGCGATCCGCGAGATCGCGTGCGCGCAACAGATGCCTGGCTGGCGGCACCGGGGTCATAGGACCAGGCTATACCTCCTTGCGCGAGTGCCGGCCGATCAGGTATCCGTACCGTGACCCACCAGGCCACTCCACAGCGCACCGCGTCGTGGCTTCCTAATCCGTTTCGCCAAGCGAGATTCGCCCAGGCCAGTGCCGATCACCCACGGCCGGCGACCGGCGTCATCGCCGCGGAGCCGATGCCAGCGAACCGCCGCGTACGGCAGCGCTCCTACAGGTGGTGCGCGGTGAACTTGATCGTGCCGCTGTCGCACACGGGCGCGTTTTCGACGCCCAGTTCCTGAGGCGAGGTGCTCCGCAGGGTGCCGGTCCCCTTGCTGCCTGAGAGGACCACACGAAACTGCATGTATTCGTCGCTGGCCGGTGAGCCCTGCTTGTAGGAAAAGATGCCGCGTGTGTTGACGAAGCCGTTGGGGACTCCGAATAGGCCCCCGCCGGACTGTCCGTTGGGGCATGGATCGGCGATCGTCGGATAGCTGAGGGCGTAGAAGCAGCGCGCCGAGGCCGTGGTTCCACAGCTCGCTTTCGGCCCGTGCTGGAGGATCTTGAAGTCGAACGTCTGACGGGTGCTCGTCGTCGCCTTCCACTTACCGAGCGCAACCGGGGTGGTGCCCGCCAAGGCGTTGGTCGCCGGGCCAGCAAGCATGAGCCCGGTGTAGGCCAATCCAAGCGCTGTCCAGCGGCAGATCGTTCGTGACGGCACGACGCCATCGTAGCCATCGAGGCGCACATGGCCTGCAGGCCACCATCGGCGCCTGGAAGCAGGAGGGCGCCGGTCCATCCCGACCGGCTTCATCGCGAGGACTCAGGTGAGCCGGGGGTGGGCGGAAAGCCAGGTCGATCCTGCCGGGCCGTTTCGCGCTCGATCTGCCGCATCATCGCGGGGTAGACGATCAGGTACCGGAATGGTCTGATCGCGGCCATATACATGCTGCCGAGGAGCCCGTTCGGCTTGACCAGGACGGCCATCTGGCCGCGGTAGGCCCCTGTTCGGTCAGCAACGAGGCTGAGGTGCATGACCCCATGCATGGTGCGGTTGGCGATCTCCGCGGCGAACTCGTCCTCGATCAGGTACAGCGAGGTGAATGGGAGCGTGTCGAAGTTGGGGCCTGGCGCATCCAGCAGGTCTTGCGGCAGGCGCTCACGCAGCGTCGGCACCCTCGCTCCAAGCCCGCCATCTGACTCGTCCCAACCGAGCAGCTCGCCGACCTTCCAGCGGATATTCCACAGCGCGCGTGCAAGCCAGAAGCCCTGCAATGGATCGCCGGTGGCGAAACCCTGCACCAGCGCGGGGAGTTCGCTCTTCTCGCCCCGCACGGGCAGTGCCCACACATCCTCGAGCCGAAAGTCGGGGGCGATCTCGTGGATTCGCCAAGGACGCGAGGTGTGCGCGCTGTTCGGGAGTCTGCCTTGTGCCCTCATGGGTGTGATGCCGTGTCTTGAAACTGCGTTCGTATCGCCCCGCGAACCAAGGCGAGCGCCACCTGGCGGTGGATGAGGGACACCGGCGGCCAGAGGAACGGCGCCGGCCATCGGTCATAGCGGATGAACGAGGCGAGGGACAGGTCGCCTTCGTCGACGTGCATGACCACGTGGCCGGTCAAGAACCACGAGGCGGTCTCAATCCTCATCCAGTTCTCGCCACGATCGGCGATCTTCCAGCCGAGCAGGCGATCCGGGACGGGCCGCAGCTTCAGGCGAAAGCCGAGGAAGACACGCTGGACAAATGGGATCAAGAGGAGCAGACCGCGCGGCACGCCCCTCAACGTCGCGTGGACCACCCGCTCGGGATCTGCCGGCGTCTCGTTGATCGTCGCGGTGACGATGTCGGCGTAATCGGCGCGTGCAAGCGCGCCAAGAGAGCGAATCTGCTCGGGAACCTCGCGCCGCCACCGGACGGTCGAGAGGGGGTCGGGGTGCTTCGAGGGGGCTGTGGAGGTTGTGGACATCGTCTGTTCGCGGGCAATGGTAGCATACATACATGCACGTATGTATTGATGTAGGACGAACGCCACAAGGCCGATGAGCTCCGCGAGCGCACCGGCGCTGTCGGTGCGGGGGCGCCCTACGCAGGCTGAGCGTCGCGCCCGCTCGCGCAGCGCGTTGCTCGAATCCGCCGCACGCGGCCTCTCGCGCTATGGCTACGGCAACCTTCTGCTCGAGGAGGTGGCGCGCGAAGCCGGCTATACGCGGGGCGCTCTGTACCACCAGTTCAAGGACAAGGAGGATCTGGCGCTGGCGGTGATCGAGTGGGTCAACGAGACCTGGGTGCGGCAGGTCGGCGAACCGGCCGCACAGCAGGCCGACCCGGTCGCCGAGCTGCTGGCTCTGGCACGTGGCCACGCGGTTTTCTGCCGACGCGACATCGCTCGCGTGGTGATGGCGCTGCGCTTGGAGTTCGCCGGTCTAGATCATCCGGTGGGGCGCAAGACCGAGCGGATCTGGGAGGCCGGCGTCAACCGCTACGCCAGGCTCATCACCGCCGGGCGCAAAGCCGGCTCGATTCCGCCAGGACCACCGGCCCGGGCAGTGGCGGCGGCGCTGCTGGGCGCGCTCGAGGGAGCTGTGATCGCACTCGCCGGGCACACGCCTCACGACGAGCTCCTGGCTGCACGTGCCGTTGCGGGGGTCCTGGGGATCGACAGCCGTCGAGCAATGAAGACGCCATAGCTGCCGGCGCTCTCGCCTCGCCGCGTACTCGGGCATTTGGCCGCACGTTCGTCGTCCCGGCACACGCAGGTGATCAACCAGCTACGCTGGTGGTCGCGATTGGGATGCGGCGGCCAGACCGGCCAGGCGCACACCAGGAAAGGGGATCTTATGATCCCCGCTGTGATGCAACCTCACGAAGACTTCACCCGCCAAGACTCGGCCGCCCTTGGGCGGACGCCCTCCGACGGCGATGGGGATCAGTCCACTGGGGCGGCCTTCTGGCGCGACGGACTGGCTCGCTACGAGCAGGCTCACCACGGACGCGCGCTGCTGGACCTTGCCACCTCAGCGCTGCCGTACCTCGCGCTGTCGGTTGCGATGTATCTGGTACTGAGCCTTTCCTACCTGCTGACGCTGGCGCTCGCCATCCCGGCGGCCATCTTTCTGGTACGCACGTTCATCGTCTTTCATGACTGCACGCATGGCTCGTTTCTCGGATCCAAGCGGGCGAATGCGTGGCTCGGCCGGGTGATGGGACTGCTCATTCTCTCGCCATTCACGCGTTGGCGACACGATCACGCGATTCACCACGCCACCTCCGGCGATCTCGCTCGTCGCGGCACCGGCGATGTCCGCACGCTCACCGTCGCTGAATACGGCGCGCTGCCGTGGCGCGGGCGCGCAGGCTACCGCCTGCTGCGCAATCCGCTGGTGATGTTCGGCCTAGGGCCGATCGTTGCGATGATCGTGGGGCCGCGCATTGTTGCGCGCGGCGCTCGGCCGCGCATGCGTCGTAGCGTGATCGCCACCAACATCGCGCTTGCGGCGATCGTCGGCGGTCTTTGCCTGGCGATCGGTTGGCGCGACTTCCTGCTCGTGTGGGCGCCGCCCGCGCTGCTCGCCGGCTCAATCGGGATCTGGCTCTTCTACGTGCAGCACCAGTTCGAGGAGGCCTACTGGGAGAGCGGTGATGACTGGCGCTATGCGGATGCGGCGCTCCGCGGGAGCTCCTACCTGAAGCTCCCGAGGCTGCTCCAGTTCTGCACGGGTAACATCGGCTTTCACCACGTGCACCACCTCAGCGCGCGCATTCCCAACTACAATCTGCGCCGCGCGCACGAGGAGAACCCGATCTTCCAGAACGTGCCGACACTCTCGCTGTGGGACGCGCTGCTCGCGCCTCGCCTCAAGCTGTGGGATGAGGAGCGCGAGCGTCTTGTGACGTTCGCGCAGGCAAGGCAGGCCGCCGGCGGCCCCGCCTCGCCACACGTGCAATCCGCCTAGCCGGACGCGTCCGCCGGCTCTTGGCGCGCAGCGTGGAGCTCGCGCTCGTAGACGTACATGAGCGGTCCGTCGGGGCCGCCGACGCGGTTGGTGAAACCCATGCTCTCGTACAGTCGGCGCGCCGCGAAGTCGGGCTCATCCACCCCGATGTCCATCGTCTCGGCGCCACGCTCTCGCGCTTCCCGGATCGCTGCTTGCATCAGCGCTCTGCCGACGCCGCGGCGCCGCGCCTTCGGCGTCACGTACAGCTCGGCGAGATAGCACTCCAGCGCGGTGCTCCAGATCGCCCCGCGGAGGCGAAGAACCACGATACCCGTCGGCTGCTGCTCCGCGAGCAAGACGATTGTGTCCCCGCCCGCTACCAGCTGGCGGAGTCGATCGGCCAGTACCTCCGGCGACGGGGTCGGCTCGTCGAACTCACGATTGAAGTCGTGCAGCAGGCGCCCGGCTGCGATCATGTCGGTCTCGCCGGCATGGCGGATGAAGCCTGGCGTGCTCGAAAGCTCCATGTGAGCGCAACTTAGCCGACAAGCGCCGGGTGGCGATCGACGAGATGTGGTCGGCCATTGGCCTCCGTCCAGGAACGCTGAGAGGAAGGTGGAAGATGGAAGCACGAATCGACGTGATCACGCTCGCGGTCGCAGACCTGGAGCGAGCGCTGCACTTCTACCGAGACGGCCTCGGGTTGGAGTCGCGCGGGGTGATCGGCACCGAGTACGCCGGCGACGATCTCCTGCCGGCCGGTGCTATCGCGATGTTCGAGCTGCGGGGCGGGCTGATCCTGGCGCTCTACCCACGCACCGAGCTGGCCAAGGACGCCAATATCCCGCTCGGCGCGCCGAAGACCGGTGAGTTCAGCATCGGACTTATCGTCGCAAGCGAAGCCGAGGTCGACGCCGTGCTCGCCCAGGCCCAGGCCGCCGGAGCCACGCTCACCGACCAGGCCCATAAGCGTCCCTGGGGCATCTACTCCGGCTACTTTCGCGACCCCGACGGGCACCTGTGGGAGGTCGTCTGGAACCCGCCTCGCGCTGGTGCGCAGGCGTAACTCTCCAGGCGGACGCGGTCATTCAGCGCAGTCCAAGCAGGCGAGAGGCGACTGCGTCTGCGGCGAGCAGGATGCCGTTCAGCGGATAGGCGAGCAGTCGCAGCAGCATCCCTCTGGCAGCGCTGCGGCGCGCGGCCAGCGGCGGGCCGATCGTGCTGGCGAACAGACCGAAGTCCGCGAGCGGCCGGATCATGACCGAGATCTCGGCGATCCTGCCCTCCGCGTCGTATCGCAACAGATCCACCCCCTGGATGTAGCGACCGGCCAGCTCGCCTCGCCAGAAGAACGTGTGTGAGGCGTCGTCCCCGAATTCGCCCGTTATCTGCATTGCCCCGAACGCATCAAAGAGGATGCCGAACAGCTCTCGTGCCGCATCGCGTCCCGTGAACGGCCGTCTCAGGACGGGCGAGCGCAGCAGCACCTCTGGCGAGAGCGCCTGCATCCACGGATCGAGCTCGCGTGTGCGCCACGCGGTCCTGAAGGGGTGCTCACTCATCGCGCACTGCCAACCTCCCCTGGGTGGATGGACCGCTCCGGCGCGGAAGGAGTCTACCGGCCGCGGGGCGCTCTGGGTTCGGTGCGATCATCGATCGATGCGCATCGAGATCACCAGGGAGATCGAGAGTTTCGCCGCTGACGCCGAGAGCCGTCTCGCCGAACGGGTCGAGCGCAATGTGCCGGCGACGGTGCTCGCACAGCTGCGCCGCGGGCGATTTGGAGCGATCGAGCCGCTGTTTGCCTGTTGTCACGACGAGAGCGGACAGCTGCGCGCGGTGGCGATGCGCACGCCTCCGTGGCCGATGCTGGCGAGCGGAGTCGACGCGGGGACCGCTTCGCCGCTGATCGAGCGTTGGCTGGCAGAGGACCCGTTGCTGCCCGGGATCAGCGCGCAGCCGCCGAGCGCTCGCGCGATCGCTGCGGCATGGGCCGGGATCACCGGGGGCGTGACACGGTGCGCGATGCGCGAGGCGATGCATGCGCTGAGCACGCCAAATGACCCGACGCGGCCTGCGCGCGGGCGCCTGCGCTTACCGGTTGAGCAGGAGCGAGATCTGCTGGTGCAGTGGGAGGCCGATTTCGTTCGTGCCGGGGCAGGCTCGCAGAGCAGTCGCGGCCCGCATGGACTCTGGCGCTCAGCGCATATGGGACGACGACGGGCCCGTCTGTGCGCTCGCGCTTTCCCCCGCGATAGCCGGGACGGTCCGCATCGGTCCCGTCTACACACCACCCGCGCATCGCTGTCGCGGCTACGCGAGTTAGCGCGGTAGCTGCCGCCTGCCGTGAGGCGTTGGCGCACGGGGCGCAGCGCTGCGTGCTGTTCACCGACCTTGCCAACGCGACCTCGAACAAGATCTACGCGGACGTGGGCTTTCGTGCTTTTGCGGAGTGGGAGGACCACCGTTTCGAGGTGGCCTAGTGTCCTGAGTCTTAAGTTCGGGGAGTAAGTGTGGTATTATGCCGTATGGCTACTACTCTCGGTCGTCCGAAGGCGGTTTTGGAGCTCACTGACGGTGAGTGTGCGCAGTTGCAGGGGTGGACTCGTAGGCGTCGTACCGCGCAGGGGTTGGCGTTGCGCTCGCAGATCGTGCTTGCGTGCGCGAATGGGCACTCCAATAAGGAGGTCGCGGCCCGGCTTTCAGTGAGCGCGGCGACGGTCGGGAAGTGGCGGCGGCGGTTTCTCGCCGACAGGCTCGATGGGCTCGTGGACGAGCCGCGGTCTGGGCGTCCCAGGACGGTCGCTGATGAGCGCGTCGAGGATGTGATCGTCAAAACATTGGAGACCGCGCCGCCGGATGGAGGAACGCACTGGTCCACACGCCAGATGGCCGCCAAGACCGGGCTCTCGCAGTCGACGATCTCGCGTGTGTGGCGGGCGTTTGGGCTGCAGCCTCACCGAGTGGAGCACTGGAAGCTCTCCAAGGACCCGTTGTTCGTCGAAAAGGTCAGGGACATCGTCGGGCTCTACCTGGATCCGCCTGAGCGAGCACTGGTCTTGTGCGTGGACGAGAAGAGTCAAATACAAGCACTGGACCGCACTCAGCCGATCCTCCCGATCATGCCCGGTGTCCCCGAGCGCGCCACTCACGACTATAAGCGTCACGGCACGAGCAGCCTATTCGCAGCGTTGAATGTGGCTTCGGGCAAGGTGATCGGGTCGCTGCACTCGCGCCACCGCGCGATCGAGTTCAAGAAATTCCTTCAGAAGATCGACGACGAGGTACCCGCCGACCTGGACGTGCACCTCATCCTCGATAACTACTCAACGCACAAGACCCCCGCCATCAAGCGCTGGCTCGCGGCCCACCCCCGGTTCCATTTGCACTTCACCCCGACCGGCTCATCGTGGCTGAACCTCGTCGAGCGCTGGTTCGGCGAGCTCACCTCACGCAAGCTCCGACGCGGCACACACCGCTCCGTCCGCGAACTCAACCACGACATCCGCGACTGGATGGACCACTGGAACGAGAACCCCCGCCCCTACGTCTGGACCAAGACCGCCGAGCAAATACTCAACACACTCGCAGCATATTGCGAACGAATTTCAGACTCAGGACACTAGCAGCACTGCTCCTGGGGCGAGCACCATGCATGTCTGCCATCATCCGCGGCTGGAACGGATGATCTGGGGCGGCGAGCCGCTACCGCCGCCGGCACGACGGAAGAGGGATGAGATGAACGCGAAGATGCAACTCCACAAGCTCCTGCTCAGGACCGCGGCGGTCGCAGGCACTGTTGCTCTGGTCGGCACGGGAGTCGCCTTGGCCGCCAAGCCACCCAAGCCATTGAAGGGAGCCACCTACTCCGGGACCTTCACGGGGGAGGTCTACAACACCATCAGCTTCAAGGTCTCATCCAACGGCAAAAAGGTGAGCGGCTTCAACATCCCCAGCCCGCCCGCCGGATGTCAGGGTGGGGGATTCGGCAGCGCAAGCGGCGGCACTGCGACGGTCTCCAAGCAGGGCACCTTCAAGGTCACGCTGAACATCGTGTTCGCACCTCAGAAAAAAACCAACGGCACTGTTCTGGTCACGGGCAAGTTCGGCAAGCACGGCAGCGAGAGCGGCACGCTCAGCTCGACCTTTACGGGCAAAGACTTCCCGGCTTCCTGCAACGACACGAAGTCCTACTCGACCAAAGGCTGATCTCGGACGCGGGCGTCTGCCTGCGCGCGCAAATCTTGCCGAGTGTCCCGCGCCGTTAATTCGTTGTAGAAGTCGTGAGATGGACTCCAGGATCTGCTCGGCGGTCTTGGTCCAGATGAATGGTTTGGGGTTCTCGTTCCATGCCGCTGACCCAGTCGCGGATGTCTTTCTCCAGCGCTTGGACTGAGCGGTGGTCGGAGCGGCTGAGCAGGTCGTCGGTGAGGTAGGCGAACCAGCGCTCGACCTGGTTGATCCAGCTGGAGTAGGTCGGGGTGTAGTGCATGTGAAACCGGGGGTGAGCGTCGAGCCAGCGACGGATCGCGGGGCTCTTGTGGGTGCCGTAGTTGTCGCAGACGAGGTGCACGTCGAGATGCTCGGGGACCTGGCTGTCGATCTTGGTCAGGAACTTCTTGAACTCGATCGTGCGGTGGCGGCGGTGCAGGTTGAGCTGATCACCGTCCCGTCGGCGGTGTTGAACGCGGCGAACAGGCTGGTCGTGCCGTGGCGCAGATAGTCGTGGGTGCGCTTCTCGGGCATGCCGGGCATCATCGGAAACGCCGGCTGGGAGCGCGCCAAGGCTTGCACCTGGCTCTTCTCATCCACGCGATAGCACGACCGCGGCCTCGGGCGGGTTCAGGTACAGGCCGACGATGTCATAGACCTTCTCCACGAACAGCGGGTCGGTGGAGAGCTTGAAGGTGTCGGTGCGGTGGGGCTTGAGGTCAAACGCCCGCCAGATCCGCCCGATCGTCGACTTCGACAGTCCCGAGCGCTCGGCCATCTTCGCCCGCGACCAATGCGTCGCGTTCTCCGGCGTGGACTCCAACGTCGCCACCACCACGTCCTCGACCTGCTCGGCGGTGATCGTCGCCGGCCGCCCCGGCCGCGGATCATCCGAGAGCCCATCCAGCCGCAGCTCACAAAACCGCCGGCGCCACTTCCCGACCGTCGGCGTGGACACCCCACACGCCACCGCCACATCCTTATTGGAACGCCCCTCCGCGCACCGCAAAACGATCCGCGAGCGCAACGCCAACGCCTGCGAAGACTTCCGCGCCGCTCCCACCGCACCAACTGATCGCGCTCGGCAGTCAGTCAACTCCAACACCTGCTTGGGCCGTCCAGTTCTTGGCATGCCACAGCATACCATACTTAAGCAACGAACTTAACGGCGCAGGACACTAGCTGCGGCGGCGGGGGTCCTCCAGCAGGGCCTCCAGCCGCTCCAGCGACTGTGGCACGCCGATCGCGACGATCACGTCGCCGCTCTGAAGCGTGGTGTCCCCCGCCGGCTGCGGCCGGAAGTCCGCGCCCCGACGCAGACCGACGATGATCGCGCCGCCGCGAATGTCGCCGATGCTCTTGCCCAGCGCCTCGCAGCTCTCGGCGACCTCGATCTCCTCCATGCGGTACTGGCCGTCGACGTCGATCACGCCGCTGAGCTGGCGGTGCAAGGCCAGGCGCGCCATCTCGGTGCCGCTGGCCTTGTAGGGGGAGATCACGCGGTCGGCGCCGGCGCGCTTGAGCTTCTTCTCGGTGTCTTCCAGCGCGGCTCGTGCGACGATCGCGATGTCGCTGCGCAGCTCGCGCGCGGTGAGCGTGATGAAGACGTTGTTGGCGTCCGAGTCGGCGCACACGACGATCGAGCGGGCGCGTGCGATGCCGGCCTCCACCAGCACCGTGTCATCGGCGGCGTCGCCCTCGATGAAGGTGGCGATCCCGAACGCCTGCGCGAGCTGGCGGTTCTCGGGGTCGGCGTCGATCACTACGAGCTTGGCCTGTGCGGCCTGCAGGTCCCGTGCCACCTGGCGCCCGACGCGGCCGAAGCCGCAGACGATGTGGTGGTCTGAAAGGGAATCGATCATCTTCTGCGTGCGTCGCAGTGCCAGCAGGTCGGCGAGATGCCCGGCGAGGAACAGCTCCGCCACCGTCGCAAGCGCGTAGAAGAGCGTACCGACGCCCAGCACCACGAGTGCGACTTGCACGATCTGGCCGGTGGCGCTGCGCGGCTGTGGAAAGCCGCCAACGGTCGCCGCGCTGTCGAGCGCCCAGCGAAACGCGTACCAGAAGCCGACTTTCTCACTCAGACAGAGGCCGAGCGCGCCGAGTGCGAGGAGCGCCAGCACGAGCGCCAGCAGCACGGCGATCCGCCGCCCGAAGAGCATGAGCTGGCGGTGGGTGAAGTCGCTTGGGCGCGTGTGCTGGCCTTGCATGGTCTGCATCATCTTCTAGTGCTCGGCGCCGCGCGTCTCGGCGAGCAGGAGCTTCGCTGGCTTCTGCTCGCTACCGTAGGCGCGGTGCGCCTCGCCACCTGGAACGTGAACTCGGTCAAGCAGCGTGTGGAGCGGCTTCTGCCGTGGCTCACACAGCGCAGCCCGGACGTGGTGTGCCTGCAGGAGACAAAGCTCGCCGACGCCGCCTTCGAGCAGCTGCTGGGCGAGCGAGCTCGCGGGTCGCGGGTACAGATCGCGCTGCACGGAGAGGCGCAGTGGAACGGCGTTGCGATCCTCTCGCGGGTGGGTCTGGAGGACGTCGTGGTGGGCCTGCCAGGCGCGCCTGGCTTTCCCCACCAGGAGGCGCGTGCGGTCTCTGCAACCTGCGGCGGTATCAGGGTGCACAGCGTCTATGTGCCAAACGGGCGTGAGCCGGACTCCGAGCACTACCGCTACAAGCTCGCCTGGTTGGCTGCGCTGCGCGAAGTGCTCGCCGACGGCGCTCGGGAGGCGATGGTCTGCGGTGACATGAACATCGCGCCGACCGACGCCGACGTCTTCGACCCCGCAGCCTATGAGGGCCACACCCACGTCACCCCGCCGGAGCGGGCCGCGCTTGGAAGCCTGCAGGAGCTGGGCTTCCGGGATGTCGTGCGCGATCGCTGGCCCACGCAGCGCGTGTTCACCTACTGGGACTATCGCGCGGGCATGTTCCACCGCGATCTGGGGATGCGGATCGATCTGGTGCTGGCAAGCGAGCCCGTGGCCCAGCGGGTACAGGCGGCGTGGGTGGACCGTCAGGCGCGCAAGGGCAGCCGGCCAAGCGATCATGCCCCCGTGATCGTCGACCTCGATCAGGCGCCGGACGGGGACATCGGGCCGGTCGTGCCGCCGCCCTCCAATCCGGCGGGCAAGAGCGCTTCGGCCGCACTGCCACAGTCGCGGTAGATCGGCCGACCACGGCCGGCGCTTGGATTGCTGGCAGGTGTAGTTCTCCGCAGTGACACGCCGGGAATCGCCCGATGGCGCTCGGGCGGATGGGGGCTAGGCTCGCCGGTATGGTGGACGGCGCCCACGTGGTATCAAGGCAATGACTGCTCTGGGTATCGCTTTGCTCGTGGTGGCGTTGGTGCTGTTGCTGGCGGAGGCGCACCTGTCGACCGGAGGGCTGGTCGCAGCGTGTGCGAGTGTCGCTGCTATCGGTGGCGTGATCCTGTTGCTGCTCGCCGCCGGAGCCAGCGCCGCGGTCGTGTTGGCTGTGGGGCTGTGCGTCGCAACAGCCGCCATGTCGCTGTTGCTGCTCGCCAGGCGCCGGATCCTGCGGCCCTTGCAGATGCGTCCGCGCACCGGCAGGGAGGCGCTGGTCGGCCATGTCGGCGTGGTCCGCGCCGATCGCGGCCCAGGGTCAGAGGTGTTTATCGATGGCGCGCTGTGGCGCGCTGAACCGAGTCTAATTCACCACGAGACTGAGCTGCACGACGGCGAGCGCGTGGTCGTCGAAGGCGTCAACGGCCTGACCTTGCGCGTGCGCAAGGCTGAGCAATGGGAGCTGCATCCATGATTGTCACTGTCCTCATAGTCGTAATCGTCGTTCTGCTGCTGCTCGGCTTGATCCTCGCCTCGGCCTCGGTGCGCATCCTGCGCGAGTACGAGCGAGGTGTCGTCTTTCGGCTGGGACGCCTACTTGACCAAAAGGGCCCAGGTGTCGTGCTGCTGATCCCGTTCTTGGATCGACTGGTGCGAGTCAGCCTGCGCACCGTGACTCAACAGATTCCACCGCAGGAGGTGATCACGCGCGACAACGTGCCGGCACGCGTGACCGCCGTCACCTACTTCCATGTCGTCGATCCCAACCGCTCCGTCGTCGAGGTTGAGGATGTGCTTGCGGCAACATCGCAGATCGCGCAGACGACGCTGCGCTCGGTGCTCGGGAAGGCAGAGCTCGACACGCTGCTAGCTGAGCGTGAGCGCCTCAACGAAGACCTGCAAAAGATCATCGACGACCAGACTGAGCCGTGGGGCATCAAGGTCACCGCTGTCGAGATCAAGGACGTAGAGATCCCAGAGGACATGCAGCACGCGATCGCACGTCAGGCCGAGGCCGAGCGCGAGCGGCGGGCGAAGATCATCAACGCCGAGGGCGAGTTCCAGGCCGCCGCAAAGCTCGGCGAAGCGGCCGAGGTGATTAGCCGCAACCCGGTGACGATCCAGCTGCGCTACCTGCAGACGCTGCTGGAGATCGGCAGCGAGCAGAACTCGACGATCGTGTTCCCGCTGCCGATCGACCTGATCGGACCGCTGATGCAAGCGGTCGGCGGCCACAGGGAGGGCGCTGCGCCCGTTCCACCACATGTGGTCATTGCAGACGGCCCAGCCAACGGCGCCACCTCAACGTGATTCCCGCCTCGTTCGCGGGCGAGTGAGACCCACTCTTCAAGGCTTGGAGCCCGCTGATGGCATCGATGATCGAAGTGCATGCGGTGGGCAAGCGATTCGGTGCGACGCAGGCGCTTGCCGGCGTGGATCTCTTTGCCGAGGAGGGCGAGGTGCTGGCGCTGTTGGGACCCAATGGGGCGGGCAAGACGACGCTTGTGCGGATTCTCGCGACATTGCTGAGGGCTGACAGTGGGCAGGCCACGGTCGCGGGCTGCGACGTCGTGACGGATGCCGCACGTTTGCGTTCGCTGATTGGCTTGACAGGACAGTTCGCCGCCGTGGATGAGCTGTTGACGGGCCGGGAGAACCTGGAGCTCGTCGGGCTTTTCTACCGCCTGAACAAGGCCGAGCGTCGTCGTCAAGCACTGGATGTGCTGGAGCGCTTCTCGCTGATCGATGCTGCCGACAAACTGGTGAAGACCTATTCGGGCGGGATGCGCCGGCGCCTTGACGTTGGCGCCAGCTTGATTGGTCGTCCGCGTGTCCTGTTCCTGGATGAGCCGACCACGGGCCTCGATCCGCGTACGCGTAACGACGTGTGGAGCTTTGTCGAGGAGTTGGTCGCAGCCGGCACGACCGTCTTGCTGACCACGCAGTACATGGAGGAGGCCGAGCACCTCGCGCAGCGCATCGTCGTGATCGACAGCGGCACGGTCGTCGCGCAGGGGACCTCCGTGGAGCTGAAGGACCGCATGGGCGGGGACGTCCTGGAAGCCCGCGTCACCCACGCCGGTGACCTCGACCGGGCCGCGGCGCTGATTGGGGACGTCGGTAATGGCGCCCCCCGGATCGATCCCGACCAGCGCCGTGTGAGCCTGCCGACCAAGGGCGCCACACAGGTGCTCATAGCGGCCGGCAGGCGACTGGAAGAAGACGGTGTCGCACTGGAGGATCTCGGTATCCGCCACCCCTCGCTCGACGACGTGTTCCTGTCGCTCACCGGTAATACGCCTGGCACTCTGGTCGATGGCGCGGCGCTCGATGGCCGGCAGACCGACGGCAAGCGTCTCGACCGGACGCAACCGGATGCGCAACATGCGCCGCGATTGAGCACTGCGGCCGTTCGTGATACCGGCGGCGTCGCCAAACGGAACCTGCTGCGCATCGTGCGCAACCCGCGACTGTTGGTGATCTCAGCGATTCAGCCGGCGATGCTGCTGCTCCTATTCCGTTATGTGTTGGGCGGCGCGATCCACATTCCCGGGCGCAGCTATGTCGACTACATCGTCCCCGCGGTGTTCATTGAGGCGGTGATGATCGGGGGCATGGCAACGGCAATCGGCCTGGCCGACGACCTGCGCAGCGGGATCATCGACCGCTTCCGCAGCCTGCCGATGGCCCGTTCGGCCGTGCTCGCTGGCCGCACGCTCGCCGACCTGGCGCGCAGCGTGTTCTCGCTTGCCTTGATGGTTGGCCTCGGGTTGCTCGTCGGATTCAGCTTCCATGCGAGCGTCGGGTCGATCGTTGCGGGCCTGGCGCTCGTAATCGTCTTCGGGTACTGCTTCTCCTGGATCTACGCGACCATCGGCCTGATCACAAAGGACCCCGAAACGGCCCAGGTCGCCGGCATCCTGCCGTTCTTCATACTCGTGTTTGCAAGCTCGGCGATCGTGCCGGTGGCAACGATGCCTGGCTGGTTGCAGCCGTTCGCCAACCACCAACCAGTGAGCATCACGATCAACGCGGTGCGTGCCCTGCTGCAGGGCGAACCGACGCACAATTGGGTTTGGCAAACGCTTGCCTGGTCGGCGGGGATCCTGATTGTGTTCTTCACGATCGCCGTGCGTCTCTACCGCAACGTGACCGCCTAAGAGCACTTGCGAGGCGGTCTCTCAAGCACGGAGGCCGAGCTTTTCCGACCCCAAAACAGACATTTCCTGACGCTGAACGTTCTGGCTTAGGGATTGATCTTCGTGCTCGTCCCGGCTATTACGCTGTTTGTCTACATTCTCTTGCGATTCGGCCCCCCGCCAGTTTGCGCCTGGCGAGGGGCCTTTGGGCACGGAAAGGAGCACCTTCCCATGCAGGATCAAGGTACCGGCTCGCACTTCGACGGGCTCGATCTGGAAGCCACCGAACAGGCGATCGTCCAGATGTTGGTCTCGGGCGATGCCACGGGCGTCTGGTGGCGCCCTGACATCGAGCAGGAGATCGGCGACGCCGCGGAGGTTCACGACGCTCTGGCGAACCTGGAACGCTGCGGCCTCGTCCACCTGCAGGGCGACATGGTGGCGGTCAGCCGCGCCGCCCTGCGCACGAGCGAGCTGCTGATCTGAAGGCGTGGGAGCTGCGAGTGGCTGCCGGGCGATCGAGCCTGTGGCGCGGGGTGCCTAGTCGATCAGGATCGCCCTGATCGCGTGCTCGTCGGGCAGCTTGTCGAGGATCGCTCGCAGCACCCGCTGCTCGTCTGCCTGCTCGCGCCGCAGATCGTCCAGCAGCAGCTTGAGCGCCGTGTGAGTGATCTTCAAGCCCGGCGCCGTCAGGCCAACCACGAGGGGCTCGCCTGCGGGCGGCTCTTCTTCGAGCTGCGATAGGACCTTGCGGGCGATCTTCCTGATCTCGGGCTCGTGGGCCTCGTCGGAGATCAGCAGTCGCAGGGCGCCCGCGGCGACGGCGGGCTCCTCGCCGTCCAGATGCAGATGGTAGGCGGGCTCCGCGGCGCCTGGTGCGGCGTCGACGGGGGAAGAGTCGATCGAGTCTGTCAACGCGACCTCGCTGGTTTGGTTTCTCGAAGGTGAACGGCCTGTGCTTGCAATCCGATGATCGCACGCGCGAGCGCCTGCGATCTGCGGCTTTTCCGCATCGCTCAGCGTCCCTCGCCAAGCTCCTGCTGCAGGCGTGCAAGCCGCCCATCCCATCGGGCGCCGGCACTGGCCATCCATCGCATCGCGCTGCCAAGCGGCTGCGGCGAGAGACGGTATTGCGTCTCGCGGCCCTCCTGTACGCAGGTCAGCAGGCCGGCCTGCATGAGCGCGCGCAGGTGCTTGGCGATCGCCTGCCGGGAGATGGGCAGCTCTTGGGCCAGGCCGGACGCGGTCACGGTGGGCTGCTGCGAAAGCAGTTCGACCACGTGGCGCCGCGTGGGGTCCGCGAGCGCCGCGAACACGGCGCCGACGGGGGCCTGCGAGCTCGTCGTGGCGCTCGCCTGCGCAGCGCGCTCGGCCGGCTTGGCGACCTCGCTCATACGAGGGCGGCGAGCATTCTCGGGCCGCGGCCGGCGTGGCTCTGGCTCTCGATGCTCGCGGCGAGCACGCGCAGGGCGAGGATCGGCATCTCGATGACGGTCAGCTGCGTGCCGTGCTCGGTGTCGTCGAGTGTGATCTCGACCAGGGACGGCTCGCCGTCGGGCTCGCGCCAGAGAAGGCTCAGGCGCCGCATCGACTCCACCTCCTCAACCTCGACCAGGCGAATGTCATCTCCGGCCAGGCGGATCGTGCCCCGCGCTCCGGCGCGCACCTCCAGGTCCACCTCCTCGGCTAGCCATGAGCGAAGTCCATCTGCGTCGGCGAGCCTCCTCCACGCCTCGCGGCGATCGACGCCCAGCTCGATCGTGCGCCTGACCGCCTGCTCCAGATTGCCCAGATCGAGTTCCATCTGCGCCCCTCTCATCCATGCGCAACCTAATGGTTGCGCGTTCTGTTAGCCTTGGTCGACCGCAACCAACGGGTTGCATGTTATCTGAGATCGTGGGGTGCAAGCGCCGCCACGAGAAGGGAGGTCACGATGCCGCTCGTGCCGATGGTCGTGGAGCAGAGCCCGCTGGGGGAGCGCTCGTTCGACATCTACAGTCGCCTGCTGAACGACAGGGTCGTGTTTCTGGGCAGCGAGATCGACGACCAGATCGCAAACCTGGTCGTCGCGCAGCTGCTGCATCTGGAGGCCGTCGACCCCGCGAAGGACATCTCGCTCTACGTCAACTGCCCCGGCGGCCAGGTCTACGCGGGCCTTGCGATCTACGACACGATGCAGTTCATCGCGCCGGACGTGCAGACGATCTGCTGCGGCATTGCGATGTCGATGGGCGCCGTGATCCTGGCCGGCGGGGCGCAGGGCAAGCGGGCCGTGCTGCCCAACGGGCGCGTGCTGATACACCAGCCGACGGGCGGCTTCCAAGGTCAGTCGGCAGATGTGGAGATCCACGCTCGCGAGGTGCTGGCGCTGCGCGACCGGCTCGAGGAGATCCTCACGCAGCACACCGGCCAGGAGCGCGAGCGCGTGCACGTGGACATGGAGCGCGACAAGTTCATGACCGCCGCCGAGACCGTTTCCTACGGCATCGCCGATCGGATCCTGGAGGAAAGGCGCTTGCCCGGCGGTGAGAGGCGGTTGGCCGGCCTTCGCTGAGGCGGGCCGGGGACCGGCGAGGGATGCGCCCCCACGCGCATCCTGATCGCCTGTGGGTCTCGATCGGCTCAGGGTTCGAGCTCGTCAAAGGCCCGCGCGGCGCGCGAGGCGGTGATCGTCTCGCCCTCGCGGTTGGCCAGGCCGGAGCAGACCAGGTTCTCGATCGCGTCCTGGGTTGCGACCGTCTGCCCGCCCAGTTCCCGCACTAGCTCCGCGCGGGTGAAGGAATGCGGCTCGCAGAGCAGCAGCCCAAGGATCGTGCGCGCGGTCTCCCGTTCGCTGATCGGCCGCGGCCGCCTCGCCTCTTGCGCGGCTGCCGCTTCCAGGTCGGTTGGTTTCATCGTCGTACCTCCTTGTCCGTCGGCCGCGCCCGCAATGATTTGCTCGTGCGAGAGCGGCGTCTTCTTGTCTGTCGGTCCCGAGATACCAGCGGCCGGGCAAAGATTCAATTGGGCAGGCAAGTTTTGACAGTCCGGGCACACTGAGGACACACTCCTGTGACATTGCAGGACTAAGGACACACTCCCGCGTCGGTGGCGGGCAGGGTGGGGGCGGACACCTAAACTTGCACGCCGATGAGACGGGTGTGCGTATATGCGGGCGCGAGCGCCGGGTCCGATCCGATCTTCCGGGCCGCCGCGCGCGAGCTCGGGGAGCTGCTGGCGCGCAGCGGCATCGGCCTTGTCTACGGGGGCGCGAGCATCGGCCTGATGGGGGCGGTGGCGGACGCGACGCTGGCCGCCGGCGGTGAGGCGATCGGCGTGATTCCAACGGGCCTCAAGCGCAAGGAGGTGGCCCACGAGGCGCTGAGCGAGCTTCACACCGTCGGCTCGATGCACGAGCGCAAGGCGATGATGAGCGAGATGGCCGACGCCTTCGTGGCGCTGCCGGGCGGCCTTGGCACGCTGGACGAGCTGCTGGAGGCGGCGACCTGGACGCAGCTAGGCATCCATGCCAAGCCCTGCGGGCTGCTGAACGTGGGTGGCTACTGGGACAGCCTCATCGCGCAGCTCGACAGGGCCGGCACCGAGGGCTTCCTGCGGGCCGACCATCGCCAGGTCCTGATCGTCGAGGTCGACCCGCTCACACTGCTGCAGCGGCTTGCGAGCTGGAGCCCGCCGCCGGCGGTCTGGCGCGCGAGCGCCGGCGAGGTCAGCTGACGGGCTGCTGCGAGCGCCGCAACTGGCGCCTGGCCGCCGCCTCGCGCACCGCCCGCACCACCTCTGCCGGGGCGCGGGCGGGCGAGCCGCTGTCGAAGGGCGGCTGCGGGTCGTACTCGATCGCAAGCTGGATCGCCATCGCGACCTGATCGCCGGCGATCTGCGCTGCCAGAGCGAGACCCATGTCGATCCCGGCCGAGACGCCTGCGCTGGTGAGCAGCTTGCCTTCGGCAACGACCCGCTCGGAGACCGGCTGCGCCCCGAGCTTGCGCAGAGCGTCCATCTCCAGCCAGTGGCCGGTGGCGCGCCGCCCATCCAGCAGCCCCGCGGCGGCCAGCAGCAGCGAGCCGGTGCAGACCGACGCGGTCCAGCTGGAGTGCTCGTCTGCGGCCGTCAGCCAATCGAGCAGCGGCCGGTGGCCGAGCAGGTCCCGCACGCCGGGCCCGCCGGGGACGACCAGCACATCCGGGTTTGGCAGCTCCTGCAACGTGCCGGTCGCGAGGAGGCTGAGCATGCCTGTGTCGGCGCTCTTGGCTCCCGCCTGCTCGGCGATGAAGCTCACCTGCGCGCCCGGCAGCCGCGAGAGCACCTCGTAGGGGCCGACCGCATCGAGCGCGGTGAAGCCGTCGAAGATGGGGATCGCGATCTTCATGGTGTCTCCTTGAATCGGTCTCTGTAGTCGCTCGGGCTCACGCCCAAGCGGCGTGAAAAGGAGCGGCGCAGCGTCTCCACGGTGCCAAAGCCGCACGCCCTGGCGACGCCCTCGATGGTGCGCTCGCCGCCCTGCAGCAGCGTGCGCGCACGTTCGATCCGCAGCGACTCGACGTAGCGACCGGGGGTCTGGCCGGTCTGGCTTGCGAACACCCGCGCGAAGTTGCGCGGGCTCATGAACGCGCGCTGCGCCAGCGCGCCCACTGAAAGGTCATCGTCGAGATGGTCGGCAATCCAGGCTTGCAGCTCGCGCAGGCCGCTGATCTGCACTGACTGGCTTTCGAGCGTGTTGCTGAATTGAGCCTGGCCACCGGGGCGGCGCATGAAGAGCACGAGCATGCGCGCAATCTGCAGCGCAACCTGCGAGCCAAGGTCCTCCTCGACCAGCGCCAGCGCCAGGTCTATCCCGGCGCTGATGCCGGCCGAGGTGCAGGTGCTCCCGTCGCGCACGAAGATCGAGTCCAGCTCCACCTGCACTGAGGGGTAGTCCTCGGCAAGCCGCCGGCACGCCGACCAGTGCGTGGTCGCGCGCCTGCCGTCGAGCAGGCCCGTCTGTGCCAGCAGGAAGGCGCCCGTGCAGACCGATGCCACCCGGCGCGAGCGAGCTGCCGCGGCGGCCAGCCAGTCGAGCAGCGGCCGGTCCTCCATCGCGGCGCTGACGCCGAGCCCGCCGGCCACCAGCAGCGTGTCGATCGGCCCGGCGCAATGCTCGATGTCGCGATCGGCCACCAACCGCAGCGAGCCCGAGCTCTGCAGCTCTCCGGCGCCGGGTGCGACCAGCTCGATCGAGTAGGCGCCCGAGCAGATGCGGTCGGCGATCGCGAAGACCTCGCTTGGGCCCGTCACGTCAAGGATCTGGACGTCGGGGAAGGCGAGAAGCACGACACGGCGCGGCTGCGAAGGGGGCATCCGGTGATGGTGGCCGATCGCCGGCCTGTCCGCAATGCCATACAGCAGACGATTACTGCCAACCTGGGGTTTGGGGTTTGGGGTTTGGGGTTTGGGGTTTTGGGCTCAGCGCAGCGCGAGCCGTGCGGGCAGTTCCTGCATCGAGAAGATCACCTCGGCACCGGCACGGCGCAGTGCGTCCTTATCGCAGTCAATGGCCAAGCCCAGCACGCGCATGCCCGCGCGCACCGCCGCCGTCACGCCGATCGTGGTGTCCTCCACGACCGCGCAGCGGTCGGGGCTGGCCCCCATCGTGGCCGCCGCGTGCAGGAAGAGATCGGGCGCGGGCTTGCCATGCGGCACCGTGTGAGCCGAGAACAGCGCCTCCGGGGCAAAGAGATGCGCAAGGCCGGTCAACTGCAGGGAAAGCGTTGTCTTCTCGATCTTGCCCTGGGAGGCGACGCACACCGCGACGCCCGCCTCGATCACCGCCGCAACCGCCTCAGCGGCGCCCGCGACAGGTTGCAGCTGCTCGGCAAACGCGGCGCTGCGGCGTCGCTCGAAGCTCTGCACCCATCCCTCCGGCAAGCTGCGTCCGAGCCTGCGCTGCGCCTCGGAGATGACTCCGTCGAGCCGCATGCCCTGGAAGACGGTGCGCGCCTGCGTGGGGCTCATACTCAGACCCTCCTCGCCGAGCATCTGTGCCAGCATGCCGCAGGAGATCGCCTCGCTGTCGACGAGCACGCCGTCGCAGTCGAAGATCACGAGACTCAGGGAGCTCACGGAGCGACATTCTGCCCGGCGGCGCGCAGCCCCGGCGTGATGCTCTTCGCCAGCAGCTTGACCGCCCGTGGCGCCGCCGCGGCGTCGAGGTTCGCGTAGCCGACGAGGATCCCGGGCTCACGCGCGCCCAATCCCTCCAGCGCAAGCCCGTTGCTGCGCGCCGCTGCCAGCACCGTAGGCTCCCCAGTGCCTGGCGGCAGCTCGAGCACGATGAACAGGCCCGCGGCCGCGCCTGTGATGCGCAGTGCCGGCAGCTGCTGCGCGAGCGCTCGAAGCAGGGCGTCGCGGCGCACTCGGTAGAGGCGTCGCTGCCGTCGCAGGTGCCTGTCGAGGTCGCCACGTTGGATCGTCTGCGCGAACGCGAGCTGAGTCAGCGGCGCGGGCATCCCGCCACGCAGACGCTGAAGCGCCGCGACCTGTGGCGCCAGGCTCTCCGGCAGCGCCAGCCATGCCAGGCGCATCGCGGGGGCAAGCGACTTGCTCGCCGACCCGGCGTAGACGACCACCTCTGGCGCCAGCCCCTGCAATGCGCCGAGCGGACGGCGGTCGTAGCGGTACTCGGCGTCGTAGTCGTCCTCTACTGCGATCCCGCCCGTACGTCGGCACCACCCCACCAGGGCGCTGCGGCGGCCAGCTGACATCACGGCGCCGGTGGGGAACTGGTGGGCGGGCGCCACCGCGATCGCCTGGGCGCCGGTCGACTCAAGTCCCTCCACCACGAGTCCCTGCTCGTCGACGGGCACCTCCATGCAGCGCAGACCTGCGTCCTGTGCCGTCTCGCGCATCCCCCGCCAGCCCGGGCTCTCGACTGCGAGCGTGCTCACTCCGCGGCGGGCCAAGACGCTCCACAGCAGCGCGATGCCCTGCCTTAGGCTCGCTGTGACCACGATCTGCTGCGGGGTGGTCTGGACCCCGCGCGCGCGGCCGAGGTACGCGGCCAGCGCCGTGCGCAGCTCCGGCGTTCCGGCTGGGTCCGGGTAGTCGAGGCTCTTGTCGGGCGCCGAGCGCGACACGCGCGCAAGCGCTGCCAGCCAGGACGTGCGGGGGAAGGCGCTCAGTGCGGGGCGGTAGGGGCTGAGGTCGTAGCGCACCAGGGGCGCAGCGGCGCTTTGCGCAGCGGCGCCCTGGCTTGCCGCGGCGCTCGCGGCGACGGTTGTGCCGGCGCCTCTGCGCGCATCCAGGTAACCCTCGGCGGCCAGCTGGGCGTATACCTCGGAGACAACACCGCGGGAGACACCGAGCTCTGAGCACAGTGTGCGGGTGGAAGGCAGGCGGGTGCCGGGAGCCAGCCGTCCGCCGCGAATCGCCTCACGCAGCGCGCTCTCGATGCGAGCGCGCAGCGAGCTGCCGGTGGCCTGCACGATGTCGAGATGCAAGTCGATTGGACCATTATTCTTTCATGTAAGTGGCTCTTTTCGGAGGGCCAACTCTTCCATATCCTGCCGGCCAAGATGAGCCCGAAGCCCGAGCGATCTGAGAGTCCCCAGCCTGAGCGCGACGAAAGTCGCCGGCCCGCCGCGCCAAGCGAGCGCACCCGGGTCCGGCGGATGCCGGCGCGCGCCCGCTACGAGCGCGCGATCGTGAAGGAGATCCTTGACGAGGGGCTCGTCGCACACCTGGCCTTCTCCCACGACGGTCAGCCATATGCGATCCCGACCTTGCAGGCGCGTATCGGAGACGTCGTCTACGTGCACGGCTCGGCCGCCAGCCGCACGATCCGTACGCTGGCCGCCGGCGCGCCCGCTTGTCTGACGGTCACTCTGCTCGACGGGCTCGTGCTCGCCCGCGCAGCGATGCACCAGTCGGTCAACTACCGCTGCGCGATGATCCTCGGCAGCGCCCGGCTGCTGGAGGAGGAGGCAGAGAAGCTGCTGGCGCTCGAGCGCTTCACCGAACGTCTGGTTCCCGGCCGCTTCGGTGAGGTGCGCCCGCCGAGCCCCAAGGAGCTCAAGGGCGTCAGCGTGCTGGCGATGAGCCTGCAGGAGTGCTCGGCGAAGGTGCGCACCGGGCCGGCGCTGGATGAGCCGCAGGACATGGCGCTCGATGTTTGGGCCGGAGTGGTGCCGCTGCGGCTGGCGGCCGGCGCGCCGCAGAGCGACCCGCAGCTGCATGAGGGCATCGCCTGTTCTCCGGCGGTGGAGCGCTGGGTGCGCGAGCGTCCCTGAGCGCTTTACGACTGCAAGGCGCCGCTTGCGCAGCGGCGATCTACGCAATCATCTCCCGGTGACTTTGCTCGCCGTCAAGGTGCTGCTGGCGCCTTGCTTCGTCGTGCTGGCCTCGCTCGCCGGCCGGCGCTTCGGCGTGCGGATCGGCGGCATGTTCGGCGGCCTGCCCGTTGTCGCCGCACCGATCCTGCTGGTCTACGCGCTGCAGCACGGCGAGCGCTTCGCGGCGAAGGCCTCGGGGGCGACGCTGCTCGGGCTGATCTCGCTGATGGCCTTCGTGGTGCTCTACGCGCGGCTGGCGAGCAGATGGCCGTGGTGGGTGACGCTGCTCGCCGGCTGGTCGACGTTCGCGCTGCTGAGCTTCCTGTTCAGCTTCGTGCACGTCTCCGCGGTGCTCGCCCTGGTGCTGATGGGATCGACGTTGGCGTTGGCGCCTGTGCTGCTGCCGCGCGCCGCGATGCCGGTCAAGCCCGAGAGCTTTCAGCCGCTGCCCGGCTGGGACTTGCCTCTGCGCGCTGTCTCGGCGCTTGCCCTTGTGCTCGCACTGACCGCGGTGGCGGGCTGGCTTGGCCCGCAGATAAGTGGCCTGCTGGCTCCGTTTCCCGTGATCGCGAGCGTGCTGGCGGTCTTCACCCACACACAGCGAGGCCGCCACGAGGTGTTGGCGCTGCTGCGTGGACTGCTGCTGGGCTACGCCGCATTCGGGCTGTTCTGCTTTGTGCTCGCAGTTGCGCTGCGTCCCTTGGGAACCGCCCTGGCGTTCGTGCTGGCAAGCGCCGGTGCTCTTGCCTGCCAGGCGGCGGTGTTCTGGGGCGCTCGCGCGCTGGCGGCCAGGTCCTCGGCGAAGCTCGGCGTGGGCGAGCCGGCCGAGGCGAGCTCGGCCTCCTGAGCAGAGCGCTTGGCGGCTGGGCATCTCGCCGGTTCCTCGTTTCGGAATCGGCGGTGAAGGGCAAACCGAGATAGTGGGCATCGGCCCGCGGCGTGGGCGTGTGTGCACCTTGTTGCGCGAAGAGGGAGGAATGATGGTCCTAAAGAGTGGCGCGTCTCGCAGGGTCCGACACTGGGGAGCGGCAGCGCTGCTCGCGGCGGTCGTCTTCGCGCTGCCCTACGCCTTGCTGCCGGCGCCAAACGCGGCGGCGTGGAGCCACCAGCACGGGCATCCTGGCAAATCGCATACCACGCCGATATATCTCGCTTTGGGCGATTCGCTCGCGTTCGGGTACTCGCAGAAGCGCTTTGAAGAAAACCTGCCCGCAGAGAACCCGACAGCCTTTGAAACCGGCTACGTCAACGACTTTGCCGACGTGCTGCGGTTCGCGGAGCCAAACCTCCAGGTCGTCAACGACGGCTGTCCAGGAGAGACGACCGAATCGCTGATCAAAGGGCCGTGCGAGTATCAACTGGCCTACCTGCTGCACCATCCCTACACGGGCGGGCCGCTCACCTCGCAGCTCTCCGACGCGCTCGCGGTCTTGGCTGCCCATCCCGGCGCGGTCAATCCGATCACGATCGACATTGGCGCCAACGATGCGCTCGGCGTCGTGGAGAGCGTCTGCAAACTGCAAGCCGCCTGCATCGAGGAGCATGCTCCTGCACTCTTTGAAGAAGTCGGCAAGAACCTGGCTCTGATCCTGGGGCAGCTGCGCGGTGCGGCCCCGCACGCGCAGATCATCGTGCTCGGCCTTTACAACCCGTTCGGGTCGACCATCGAAGGCGCCGGCGTGCTCACCGCGGATCTCAACGAAGTGATGGCTGCAGACGCTGCCGCGGTGAAGGCGCAGTTCGCCGATCCGCTGCCGTTCTTCAATCCGCCCGGCGCTCTGGAAGGGCCGACGATCTGCCTGCTGACCAACATGTGCACCGAAAAACCTGACATCCACCCGACGGATCTCGGCTACAGGGTGCTGGCGGGGGTGGTCCTGCGCCAGTACATCAAGGGGCTGCCACGATTCGAGGTGGGGCGGACGCACGGGCATGGCAGGGTCGCTCGGATGGAGCACGTGCCGCTGCACGGGCATTGATAGACGACCGCTGAATTGTCTCGATGGGGGGTTGGTCTTGACATAGCTAACTTTCTTGATAAGCTAAGTGAGCAATGTCCGTCGCGTCCAAGATCGATTCATCCGCGGCGGTGCCCTCCACCGCCGCGGCGTCGGTCTGCACGCGCGGGCGATGTAAGCGTCTCTGACGCTTGACTCTCCTCTCCTCCCCATCTGAGGTCGTTCCCCGCGGCCTCTGATGTCCCAGCCAGAGCGCTGGGCCGGCCCTCCCGAGCCGGCCCAGCGTCTGGTCTGCCGCTGCCTGCCTTGGCAACGCCCGCGAGGGCTTTGCTCCGGAGGGTGGCGGCCGCCTGACCCAACCCCAGCATCCCCGAAAGGAATCGAAGAAACATGTCTGCACCGCTCCACCCTTTCTCCTGGCGCCAGCGCTTGGCGCTGGCGGCGGCGAGCCTGCTTGCCAGCCTGCTGCCGATCGGCCTCTCCTCGGCGGCCGCCACGGCAAGCACCCCAACCACGCCGCCACCGCTGAACATCCTCACCTCGAATGGCAACATCGGTCGCGGCGACCTCTTCATCACGCCCACCGGTGACACGAGCACCTACGCCAACGGCCCCGAGATCCTCGACACGAAAGGCAACGTGGTCTGGTTTCACGCGATCCCGCAGGCCCAGACTGCCTCCGACTTCCGCGTCCAGCGCTACGACGGTCGGCCCGTGCTGACTTGGTGGCAGGGCACCGGCCTCGGCGGCATCTCCAACGGCACCGACTACATCTACAACGACCACTTCCAGCAGATCGCGAGCGTCAACGCCGGCAACGGTCTCAGCGCCGACGGCCACGAGTTCCTGATCACGCCGTGGAACACGGCTCTGATCCTCTCCTACACCACGGCAACCGCCAACCTCACCTCCATCGGAGGGCCGGCTGACCAGACGGTCATAAACGGCGTGGTCCAGGAGATCGACATCGCCACCGGCAAGGTGCTATTCCAGTGGAACAGCGCCGATCACGTGCCCTACAGCCAGAGCGAGCAGCCGCTGCCCGCCTCGGCAAGCACCCCTTGGGACTGGTTCCACATCAACGCTGTCCATCTCGACAGCGACGGCAACCTGCTGATTGACGGGCGTGACACCTGGACGACCTACAAGGTCAACATCCACACGGGCAACACCATCTGGCAGCTCGGTGGCAAGGACAGCAGCTTCGCGCTGGCGGCCGCTCCGGGACAGGTGCTCGACAGCGCGGGCGAGATTTTCGCTTGGCAGCACGACCCCGAGGCGATCGGCCACGACGAGTACACGTTCTTCGACAACGAGTCATCCGGCACGCCGCTGCTCCCCTACAGCCGGGCGATAACGGTGAAGCTGGACCCGCGTCGGCACATTGCCACGCTGCTCTCCTCCGACGATCAGCCGGAGGGCCTCGCTGCAGCATCGCAGGGCAATGCCCAGACGACCACGGAGGGAAACCTGCTGGTGGGCTGGGGAGCGCTTCCCTACATCTCGGAGTTCAGCCCGTCGGGTCAGCTCATATTCAACGCTGAGTTCCCCGCTGGAGTGAACACCTACCGCGCCTACCTGCTGCCGTGGGGCCCCGGGCGCTTTGGCGGCCTGGGCCCTTGGGGTGAGGGCCTGCATCACCGGCATCGCGCCGGCTAACGCGGCCGCCGCCGCGGTCGGCACATTCGGTCACGGCCGGGGCCGCCGCCTCAGCCGTGACCGCGCCGCCGCATGCTGTGGCGTCTCGCGGACAACGCAATCGGCGGCACCGCCTGCAAGACGGCGGGTCCGGATGCTTGGCGAGCCGGTGCGCTCAGCTCGCGCCTGGATGACACGCCGAGCTTGCGGTAGATGTTGCGCGCGTGCGTGCGGACCGTCTCGACGGAGATCTGCAGCTCGGCTGCGATCTGCGCGTTTTGATGCCGATCACGCAGCAGCACGAGCACTTCGGCCTCGCGCAGCGTCAGCAGCTCCGATTCGATCGAGCTGGAGTCCGTGTTCGGAGCCCGCTCGGCGCCCGGCAGCAGCTGCAGCCCGCGCGATGCGAGGTGGATCGCGTTCAGGACGTCGCGCGACTGCGTGGCCTTGGACAGGCAGGCGCTTGCGCCGAAGGCGAGCATCTGCGAGCACTCGGCGCTGGATGGGTGATTGGCCAGCAGCACGAGATGGGTCTGCGGATGCGCAAGGCGCAGTTCCCGCACCTGCGAGGGATGGCTCAGCGCTCCGAAGCTGAGGATCGCCACCTGCGGTCGATGTGCCTGCAGGATCGTGGACATGCGTGCCTGGTCAACGTCGAAGGCCAGCAGCGTCACGCTCGGGTCCTCGTCGATCAGTGCCCGCAGCCCAAGCGCCATCAGGTCTTCGAAGTGAGTGATCACGACGGTCACCTGCGGTCTGTCGTTCATCTCTGACCTCCTGCTGTTGTTTTCGGCGTGCCCTCTGGCTGCGGCGCCTCCAGGTGATCTATCGGCCGATCGGGTCCGGGGGTGAGTCCGTGCTCACCCACATCTCACCCGCGGCATCCCCCGCGAATACCGCCTCGCAGGGGAAGAAACGCCGGGCCTGCGCAGGGACCATGTCCGTAGGCAAGGTCGGACCTTCGGAAATACGTGTCCGTCGGCCGCCGGCCCGGGAGCAACAGCTCCGAAATCAACAACAGAAAGGGAGCGTTGCTCCATGCGCAAACTACTCAACAAGCGATTCGCAGCAGGCCTCGTCGTCGTCAGTGCTTTGGTGGTGGCGGCAGGCGCCTACGCCTACTTCACCAGCACCGGGTCGGGAACCGGCACCGCGACCGGGGGCAGCTCGACCCCCGTGGTGATATCCAGCACGACCACCGGCGAAATCTATCCGGGCGCCGAAGCTCCGTTGACGATCAAAATCATCAACAAAGGCAAAGGCGCCGAGTACGTCGGAACCGTGAGTCAGAAGGAAATCACGACCACGGAAGCGGGCTGCAAGCCCGAATGGTTCAGCTTCGCATCTGTGACCGTGAACAAGAACCTCACCGCAGGCGAAGAAACGTCGGTGACGGGCGCGCTGAAAATGACCAACGTCGCCGAATCTCAGAACGCCTGCCAGGGCGCGACGGTCACGATCCACTACCAGAGCAACTGATCTGGCGTCCAGGGAGCGGCGGGGGCTGGGTGAGGCGATCGAGCCTCGCCCAGCCGCCCGCACCTTGGGGCTCACGCCACCTACCGAATCACAGACGCGGAGATTGCCATGCATCCCCCGATCAAGAAGCCCTCAATTCGCCTTTATGCCCTGCTTGGCGTCGCGCTGCTGGTCTCGCTGGCTGCAGGGCTGGGAATCTACGCGGCAAGGGCCGACCTTGCTGGTCGGCTCGCGCCCCGTGCGGGCCAGGGAGTCTCGGCTTGGCATCTCCGCAGGGTCACTACCGTCTCTGCTGCCAATGAGGACCGGTCCGATCAGGACGCTGGCGCCTCTGATGACCGGCGCTCCGGCTCCGGGCGCCACGCGGATGACGCTAGCTTCTCGATCCGCGGGCAGGCAGCCGGCGTTCTTTATCCCGGCGCTGCGAGCCAGCCGATCGCGCTCACCATCTCCAATCCGAACAGCTTCGCGATCCAGGTCACCTCGCTGCAAGCGGCTGTCGCCGGCGGCACGGCCGGCTGCCCTGCGGCCGGCAATGTGTTGATCATCCAGGCCACCGCGACGGCGAGCAGCCCGTTGCGGGTGTCGGCTCACGGCAGTGTGACCCTGCCGGCGCAGGGCATCTCTGCGCCTGCGATCCAGCTGGCCGATCGGCCGGTCAACCAGGACGCCTGCCAGCGCGCGGCATTCGTTCTCACCTACACGGGCAGCGCACGATCATGAGCGCCCTCGGCACCTATCGGCGGCATGCCGCCGCTGTGCTGGCCACGACCGCCGCCTTCATGTCGATCTCGGCAGCCGAGGCATTGGCCTACTTCCCGAGCACCGGCACCGGCACCGGCGGTGGGCCGGTCGCCAGGCTCGCGCAACCGAGCAGCGTCAAAGCCTCCGCAGAAGGCACCAGCGTAGTGCTCAGCTGGACCGGCATCACGGCCCCGGGTTCCGGCGTCGTGGACTACTACGTCACGCGCGACGGCGGCCAGCCGGCGGGCAACTGTCCGACCGCGGCCGCTCCCTCGACACTGACGAGCTGCACCGACTCGGGTCTCGTCGGTTGGATCCCACACCTACACAGTCACCGCGGTGTGGCGCTCTTGGAGCTCCACCAGCGCCGCCGTCGAAGCGCAGGTTGCAAAGCCCCAGAGCCAGACGATCACCTTCACATCGACGGCGCCCACCAAAGCGAGCGTCGGCGGCACTGCTTACAAAGTCACGGCGAGCGCGAGCTCTGGCCTGCCAGTCGCGCTCACGATCGACTCGACCACGAAAGCGGTCTGCTCGATAAGCGGCTCCACGGTCAGCTTCCTCGCGCCCGGCACCTGCCTGATCGACGCAAACCAGGCGGGCAACGGCAGCTACGAAGCGGCTCCGCAGAAGCAGCAGTCCTTCAGCGTGGGCAAGGGCGCGCAGACGATCACCTTCACCACGACGCCTCCCAAAGTACCGCTCGTAGGCGGCGCCGCCTACACGGTGGCAGCCACGGCAAGCTCTGGCCTGACGGCGGCGATGACGATCGATTCGACCGCGAAAACGGTCTGCTCGCTCAGCGGCTCAACCGTCAGCTTCAGCAAAGCCGGGACCTGTGTGATCGACGCGAACCAGGCCGGCAACAGCTCATATGAAGCGGCGCCGCAGGTGCAGCAGTCCTTCACGGTTGGCCTGCCGCTCTCGATCACGAGCGCCGAATCGGCTGGTCTTAGCCGCTACGTCCTCAAGGGCGTCGGCATGCCCGAAGACGAAGTCAGCGTCTCGGTCTGCAAGGTCAACCAGTTCCCCTGCCCCTCCAACCAGCTTGTTCAGACGCTCAACGCGGTCGTCTCCACCAGCGGCGAATGGCTGACCGGCTCTCTCAGCCTCAGTACCAAAAAGACCTACTACGCGCAGGCCAGCGATCCTGAACTGGGCGCGACCAGCGCGGTCTTCAAATTCACGACTGGCTGAGGTGGCGCGGGACGCCGGAACTTCGATATGGCGGGGGCAGGATTCGAACCTGCGAAGGCAGAGCCAACGCGTTTACAGCGCGTCCCCTTTGACCGCTCGGGAACCCCGCCGCCGTGGTCGCAGTCTAGCCTGCGCGCCGCGGGCACGGCGCCTGCTCCAGGACGCCGGCGCGACGCCCACGGCGCCGCGCCAATCGTCCGTGCTGCTGCCTCTAGCAGGCTTCGCGCAGAGGCTGCGCCTCGGGCAGCGTCTGCAGCTTCTTCAGCGTCCTGCTCTCTATCTGGCGGACCCTCTCTCTCGTGATGCTGAAGGCACGCCCGACTTCGTCGAGCGTCCTCGCACGTCCCCCGGTCAGCCCGTAGCGCATCTCGAGCACCTCGCGCTCCCGCGTGGGAAGCGAGGCGAGCACGCGCGCGACGCTTTGGCGCCGAAGCGCCTCTGAGGCGATGTCAAACGGCGACTCCGCGGAGGCGTCCTCGACGAAGTCCTGCAGCTCGCCGTCTTCGTCCTCACCGGTCGGCCGCTCCAGCGAGACCGGCTGCTGTGCGATGCGCAGGATCTCGCGCACGTCCTGGGCGCTGCACTCCAGCTCACTCGCGATCTCGATCGCGGTGGGCTCCCGCCCGAAGCGCTGCAGCAGCTGACGCTCGGTGTAGACCACCTTGTTGATGCGCTCAACCATGTGCACGGGGATGCGGATCGTCCTGCCCTTATCCGCGATCGCCCGGCTGATCGCCTGCCTGATCCACCAGGTGGCGTAGGTCGAGAACTTGTACCCCCGCCGGTGGTCGAACTTCTCCACCGCCCTGATCAGACCCAGCGATCCCTCCTGGATCAGGTCCAGCAGCGTCAGGCCGCGGCCGATGTAGCCCTTGGCGATCGAGACGACGAGCCTCAGGTTCGCCTCGACCATGTGCTGCTTGGCCGATATGTCTCCACGCTCGATCCGCTTGGCCAGCCGCACCTCGTCGGCGGCGGTCAGCAGCGGGACCCGTCCGATCGCCCGCAGGTAGAGCCGCAGCGAGTCGAGGCTGGGATCTGCGACCTCCTCCTCCTGACGCTCCTGCTCTCTCTCCCGCGTCGCCGAGGCCGCGGCGCGTGCCGCAACCTCCTCACGCTCGCTGCGCTCCCTGGAGCTCACGACGTCAATGTCGTGCTCCTCCAGATAGCTGTACAGGTCACGGCCCTGCTCGCTGCTCAGATCCGCATCCTCCAATGCGGCCATCACGCGCTCCGCGCTGAGAAAGCCCCTCTCCTGACCCTCAGCGATCAGCACACGCATCTCGTCCATCTCCACTACGGCTGTCTCTACCGACAGCACACCCTCAACACGATCAGTCAACTCGGAACCCCCACCTTCCATCCGCTTCTGCCGGCAAAGCATCCAGCTGCACCGGCTCCTGACCTGCAGTTCCTTTGTATGTCCCCTACCGGCTGTGGCGGCCCCTTGCCGCCGTCCAACCCTCCTGACCTCAGCGAACCGGCGTGTCTGCCAGTTGCCTTGTGGGTATGTGCGGAGTGATACCAGAAACTCGCGGCGAGCAGGAAGGTTGCGTTGCGAGCGGGTCTTGCCGGCCCGCATCAAGACCCCACGCCGGGCGTCCAGATGCGGCGCGGCGTCTCCGATACGCTGAGGCTCAGTGCAGAGCATGTCTTCACAGACCATCTCCCGGCAGGGGCGCGGGGGCGACGTTCAGGCCAGCACTCCGGCGATCAAGGTCGGCCTATCGCGAGTAGGCGTCACCGGCGTGGAGAAGGTCGTGCGCATCAGGGACGAGCTCTTCTCGGCCCGCCTGGAGTGCTTCGTCGACCTTTCCTCCGATCAGAAGGGGGCGCACATGTCCCGCTTCGAGGAGGTCGTCAACGAGGCGATCGGCGAAGTCGTCCTGGGCGAGACCTCCTTCCGGGCCGAGACGCTCGCCAAGCACATCGCCGAGCTGGTGCGAGAGCGCCAGGGCGCGCTGCGAGCGGAGGTCAGGATCCAGGCTCGCTATCCAGAGCACAAGCCAGCGCCGGTCTCCGGCGTGAGCACGCAGGAGATCTACACGCTGCATGGCGGGGCCGTGGCCTACGAGCATGGCACTCGCCGCCTGGTCGGTGTCTCGGCGACCGGGATGACCGCCTGCCCATGCGCGCAGGAGCTGATCGCGGCCAGGGCCCGCGAGCGGCTGCTGGCCGATGACTTCAGCGATGAGCAGGTGCAGCGCATCTTCGAGCACGTGCCCGTGGCCACCCACAACCAGCGTGGCCTTGGCACTTTGCACGTCGGCTTTCGCGAGGACAGCGACATGGAGATCGAGGCCGCCACTCTGCTCGCGATAGTGGAGCAGTCGATGTCATCGGAGATCTACGAGCTGATGAAGCGCAGCGACGAGGTCGAGGTGGTGGAGAAGGCGCACCGCCGCCCCCGCTTCGTCGAGGACTGCGTCCGGGAGATGATCGCCGGCGTGGTCGCGGAGCTGCGGGAGCTCGACGGCGCGAGCTTCATCTCGGCTCGACAGGAGAACCTGGAGACCATCCATCAGCACAACGTCGTGGCCGAGCGCCATGGCCTGCTCAGCGAGCTGCGCAGCGAGATTCAGACCGGCATGCCGGCGGCGCAGCAGACATCCCTGGCGCACTGGCTCGCGAGCCCGCCCGCCTAGCCTCAGGCTCCTGCCGTTGGCTTATGCGCTTGTCTTGGCGTGCGCGTCGCCGCTGCGCTTGGCGTCCACTTCGCCAAGCCGCCTGCGCACGCCGAAGAAGTAGTCCAGCCCCGAGACGACTGTGACGATCACCGTCACGTAGACCAGCAGCATCACCCACAGCGGGTGCCCGTGGAAGGCGATCAGGGCCAGAATCGCTGCGATCTGCAGGCAGGTCTTGACCTTGCCCATCATTGAGGCGGCGATAACGACGCCGGCGCCGGTTACGCCCAGGCGCAGCATCGTCACGGCCAGCTCCCGCGTGATGATCACCATCGCCACCCATGCCGGCAGCCGGTTCAGAGAGACGAGTGAGATCAGCGCGGCGATCACGAGCAGCTTGTCCGCGAGCGGATCCATCAGCTTGCCGAACGTCGTCACGGAGTCCCTTGCCCTGGCCAGATAGCCGTCGACGAAGTCCGTCAGCGAGGCGGCCGCGAAGACGACCGCGGCCAGCACGTCCCCCGACGGGGTATTGCCAAGCAGCGCGACCACCAGCACCGGCACGAGCAGGATGCGCAGCACCGTGAGGACGTTGGGGAGGGTGAGAGGGATCATCGGCTCAGAGGCATTATGTGCTGCCGAAGCTAGGGTGGCCATGAACGCGACATGCAACGCTGGCGCCGCCCGTCGCGTGAGCAGCATCGGCGCCGCCGGCGAGAACCGAGAGGAGGATCGCGATGAACCGACGCACGCTTGGAGCTGAGGGACCCGAGGTATCCGAGATCGGCCTTGGATGCATGGGCATGTCCGCCTTCTACGGCGCCACTGATGAGCAGGAGTCGACCGCGACGATCCACCGCGCGCTCGATCTCGGCTGCAACTTCCTGGACACGTCCGACATGTACGGGCCACACACCAACGAGGAACTGGTCGGCAGGGCGATCGCGGGACGGCGCGAGGAGGTGTTTCTGGCAACGAAGTTCGGAATCAAGCTGACGCCCGGCAACCCGCCGCGGCGCTCGATCGACGGCAGCCCCGACTACGTCCGCAGCGCCTGCGATGCCTCCCTGAAGCGTTTGGAGGTCGATCAGATCGACCTCTATTACCAGCACCGGGTCGATCCGAGCACCCCGATCGAGGAGACGGTGGGCGCGATGGCCCAGCTCGTCGCCGAGGGCAAGGTCCGCCACCTCGGGCTCTCGGAGGCCAACGCAGCGACGATCAGGCGCGCTCACGCAGTGCATCCGATCACTGCGGTGCAGACCGAGTACTCGCTGTGGACGCGCGAGGTCGAGCTGGAGATCCTGCCGACGCTCAAAGAGCTGGGCATCGGCCTGGTCGCCTACTCGCCCCTTGGCCGTGGCTTCCTGGCCGGCCGCTTCTCTTCGCCAAAGGAGCTTGACGAGGGCGACTTTCGCCGCTTGGGCCCCCGCTTCAGCGGCGAGAACCTGCAGCGCAACCTGCAGATCGCGCAGGCCGTGCGGGAGCTTGCGGCGCAGAAGGGCATCACTGCCGGCCAGCTCGCGCTCGCCTGGCTGCTTAGCCGCGACCCCCACGTCGTGCCGATCCCCGGCACCAAGCGGATCTCCTATCTGGAAGAGAATCTGGCCGCGGCCGATGTCTCTCTGAGCGAGCAGGAGGCTGGCCAGATCGCCGAGGCCCTGCCCGATGCCGCTGGTGAGCGCTACGACGAGCAGGGTATGCGCACCCTGAACCTGTAGGCTGGGCTGATGGCACTGGTACCGATGGTGATCGAGCGCACTGCCCGCGGCGAGCGTGAATTCGACATCTACTCGCGGCTGCTCAACGAGCGGATCATCTTCCTCGGCAGCCCGATCGACGACCAGGTCGCAAACCTCGTCGTGGCCCAGCTGCTGCACCTCGAGGCAGAGGACCCCGAGAAGGACGTCTCGATCTACATCAACTCGCCCGGCGGCTCGATCTACGCGGGCCTTGCGATCTACGACACGATGCACTTCATCAAGCCGGACATCCAGACGATGTGCGTCGGGATCGCGATGTCGATGGGCTCGCTGCTGCTGGCCGGAGGAGCCAAGGGCAAGCGGGCGGCGCTGCCCAACAGCCGAATCCTGATCCACCAGCCCTCCGCTGGCTTCGAGGGCCAGTCGACGGACATCGAGATTCACGCCCGCGAGATCCTCGCCCAGCGCGCGCGGATCGACGACATCTATGCCGAAGCGACTGGAAAGACCTCCCAGGAAGTCAACGCCGACATGGAGCGCGACCGCTTCTTCACCGCCGAGCAGGCCAAGGAGTACGGCCTGATCGACCGCGTGCTCGAGAGCCACTGAACGCCGCCGGCTCCGCGGTCGGCGCGGCGCAGGGCCGCCGTGAAGATCAGGCGATCGGGTGCTCGATCGCCCCGAGACCCTCGATCTCGATCCTGACCACGTCGCCTGAGGTCAGGAACTGCGGCGGCTGCATGCCCTGCCCCACCCCTGAGGGTGTGCCGGTGAGGATCAGATCGCCCGGCGCAAGCGTGCAGGTCTGCGAGATGAACCGCACCAGGTCGGGCACCTTGAAGATCAGGTTCGAGGTGTTGGAGTCCTGGCGCAGCTCGCCGTTGACCCAGGTGCGCAGCCGCAGCGCGTGCGGGTCGCGCACCTCATCGGCGGTCGTGATCCACGGTCCGAAGGGGCAGAAGCCGTCGGCTCCCTTGGCCCGCGTCCACTGTGGCTCGCGCTTCTGCAGGTCCCTGGCGCTCACGTCGTCGGCGACCGCGTAGCCGGCCACTGCGCCACCGGCGCCCATCACGACCGCCAGCTCGCCCTCGTAGTCCAGGCGCCTGACCACCTCCGGACACAGCACCGGATCTCCCGGTGCTGCGGCTGAGGAGGGCAGCTTCAGGAAGACCAGCGGCGCCTCCGGCGCCTGGCCGCCCATCTCGGCGACGTGGTCCGCGTAGTTGAGCCCGATCCCGAAGATCGCGCGGGGCTGCGGCACCGGCGCCAGCAGCTTGACCGCGGAAAGCTGGAAGGAGGGACCATCCGC
This sequence comes from uncultured Actinomycetota bacterium, assembly GCA_963805565.1. Taxonomy (GTDB): domain Bacteria; phylum Actinomycetota; class Thermoleophilia; order Solirubrobacterales; family Solirubrobacteraceae; genus Palsa-744. The sequence goes on from CAWDUK010000001.1 coordinate 1,683,445, forward strand.
CGGCGGCGGGGAGTCCTCGGCGAGCAGATCTCGCACCGTGACCCGGTCATCGGCGTAGGCGATCACCTGCTCATCACGGACCTCGCCGGCGCGCGGGGTTGAGGCTCCCTCAGAGAGAAAGGTTGCAAGCCGCATCGCGCCTCAGACTATCCGCTGCGATGCCAGCCGGCCGCTGCCCGCGAGCCGCGCCAGCGAGGCGCCCGGTCGAGCGTCTATCGTCGCGGAGCGTCCATGGCTGCCATCAAGGCACACGAGCGCATCCTCATGCTCGCGGTTCTGGTCGGAATCGCGATCGCAGGGCTCGCCAACTACCAGCAATGGGCGGCGATACCGCGGTTCTTGCTGGCCGCTGCAGCGCTGATCGGAGTCGCCTGGGTCGTCAGCTTCGCGACCGACCAGGTCGGCGAGCACCTCGGCCCCCGCGCGACGGGCGTGCTGCAGGCGACGGTCGCCAACCTGCCCGAGCTGTTCGTGATCCTCTTCGCGCTCAACGCCGGCGAGCTCGTCATCGCCCAGGCGGCGATAGTCGGCTCCATGCTCGCCAACGCGCTGCTGCTGCTCGGCATCGTGCTGGTCGTCGGTGCACTGCGCTCGCCGGGCGGCATCATGCGTTTCTCCCGCAGGCTGCCCAACGACGCGGTCACGCTGCTGATCGTGATGCTCTTCGCGGTCATCTTCTCCAGCTCCGCGCTGCGGCTGGACGGCCATGCCTCATCCGCCGGCGCCGTCCAGACGATCTCGATCGTGAGCGCCGCCTGCCTGCTCACGGCCTACGGCGCATGGCTCCTCTTCTACCTTCGCTCCGCCGATCGACCAGGCGCCGTGGTCCAGGCCGACCCGCGGATCGCGCTCTCGCCCGCGCTGGTGCTGCTCGTGCTCGGCGGCGTCGGCGCTGCATTTGCCTCGGAGTGGTTCATCGCGGCGCTGAAGCCGACGATCGAGGTGCTGCACGTCTCGCAGGCGTTCGCCGGAATCGTGATCGTCGCGCTCGCGGGCAACGCGGTCGAGCACGCGGTCAGCGTCGTGCTGGCCGCCCGCGGTCGCTTCGAGCTTGCGATCTCGGTCGTGAAGAACTCCGTGGCCCAGATCGCGGCGTTCCTTTTCCCGCTGATGGTGCTCGTCTCGCTCGCGCTGCCCACTCGCCTGACCTTCTCGCTCTCACCCGTGTACATAGGGGCGCTGGCGCTGATGACGCTCGCGGTCTGGCAGATCAGCGGCGACGGGGAGGCGAGCGCGTTCGAGGGCATCGCGCTTGCGGCCCTGTACGTGATCGTCGCCGTGGTCGCCGCCTACCAATGATCTCGTGGCGATCGGAGACAGCCCGGCGCGACTCATCAATGCGCCTGTACCGCCATCGAGAAAGCTCGGGCGCCGCAATCTGTGCGTCGAGGAGTCCTGCGCGCTAGACTCCCTTTCGACCTCGCCTGGGCGGGGTTTTTCTTTCGTCCAGGCTCGCCACCGATAACGCAGGGACACCTACGCAATGGCACGTGGAGACGTCCGGATCGCTGTGACCCTCGCCTGCGAGGATTGCAAGCGCCGCAACTACCAAACGAATAAGAGCAAGCGCAACAACCCCGATCGCATCAGCATGCGCAAGTACTGCCGCTGGTGCCGCTGCCACAAATCCCATCGGGAGACTCGCTAGCGCCGGGAGCGCTGCCGTGAGCCGTGAACGCAGGCAACGTGCAAAGCAGAGGGCTCGTCGCAGAGGCGAGCAGAGCGCCGCAGGGGAGCTCGTGCGGGCCGACGTCCCGGGCGCGCTCGATCACGCCTCCGGCGATGTCGACGAGTTCGACGCAGCGTTGGTCAGAGGCGCGGGTGGCGTGCCCGTTCCAGAGGCCGACATCGAGCAGGCGGAGCTTGCGGATGAGGCGCAGCGCGGCACCGAACAACCGCAGGTCGCCGAGGCGGCCGGGGGTCGCGGAGGCGATCGCAACGGTGGCAACGGAGCAGTTGGAAACGCCGCTGCGGCGGTGCCCCCGCCGCGCGACGAGACGGAACCCGCGCCCCGCGGATCGATCTTCGCTCGCGCTGCCGCGTTCCTGCGGGCCAGCTGGGCGGAGCTGCAGCGGGTCCAGTGGCCAGATCGGCCCGAGGTCTTCCAGGCCACAGCCGTCGTGCTCGGCTTCGTGGTGGTCATGGGTATCTACCTTGGCGCCGCGGACTGGGTAGCGCAAAAGATCATCAATTTCATTTTGTGAGGCATTGAAGGTCTGCCCCGCATCGGCGTCCGCCCGCCGTATCTCTCTTTTTTGTCCCATCCACACACCGAAGCCAGGAATCGCTGAATGTTTCGTTGGTATGTCGTGAACACCTACTCGGGTCACGAGAACAAGGTCAAGCAGAACCTAGAGCACCGGATCGTCTCGCTGGGCCAGCAGCGCAACGTGCGCCAGGTCGTGGTGCCGACCGAATCGGTCTCCGAGATGAAGGACAACCAGAAGATCACCGTCGAGAAGCGGACGATGCCCGGCTACGTGCTCGTCAACATGGAGCTCAACGAGGATTCGTGGGGCGTCGTGAAGGGCACGCCCGGCGTGACCGGTTTCGTCGGCGCCTCGAATGAGCCGGTGCCGCTTACCCAGGGCGAGGTCGATCGGCTGATGCACAAGGAGGTCGCCACGGCGCCGCGTACGCGCGCTCAGTTCGCGATCGGCGAGACCGTGAAGGTGATCTCCGGACCGCTCTCGGACTTCTCCGGCGAGATCGCCGAGATCAACGACGACGCCGCCAAGCTCAAGGTCCTGGTATCAATCTTCGGTCGCGAGACGCCGGTAGAGGTCGGCTTCGACCAAGTGAAGAAGCTCTGAGCCGTCCGATGACCTGCGCATACCGGCGTCCTCGCTCGCTCGCGTACGGAGTACGCCACGCTCACCGCGTCCTTGGTCTGCTTGGTCCTCGAACGGCTCAGATGGCGAGCCCAACCGCAATGACAACCCCTGGGATATAGGCTCTATTGAATGGCTAAGAAGGTTTTGACAACGATCAAGCTGCAGGCAAACGGGGGGCAGGCAAGCCCCGCCCCGCCGGTTGGCCCTGCCCTTGGTCAGCACGGCATCAACATCATGGAGTTCTGCAAGGCGTTCAACGCCCAGACGCAGAGCGAAACCGGGACCGTGATCCCGGTCGTCATCACCGTCTATGAGGATCGCTCGTTCACGTTCGTGACCAAGACCCCGCCCGCGGCGGTGCTGATCAAGCAGGCGCTGCGGATCGGCAAGGGCTCGGGCGAGCCGAACCGGACCAAGGTCGGCACGATCACCAAGGAGCAGCTGCGCGCGATCGCAGAGCGCAAGCTCGACGATCTGAACGCCCACGACGTCGAGCAGGGGATGAAGATCATCGCCGGAACAGCGCGCTCGATGGGAGTCGAGGTCGAGGCATGACCACTCATCACGGACGTCGCCACAAGGAGTCGGTCGCCAAGGTCGACCGCGACCGCCAGTACGCGCCCGCGGATGCGGTCTCTCTGGTCAAGAGCCTTTCGGGTGCCAAGTTCGACGAGTCGGTGGAGGTTCACGTCCGCACGGGCCTGAACGTCCGCCACGCAGACGAGCAGCTGCGCGGCACGATCGCGCTGCCGCACGGCCTCGGCAAGGAGGTCAAGGTTGCCGTCTTCGCTCAAGGAGACAAGGTGCGCGAGGCGCAGGAGGCCGGCGCGGACGTGGTCGGCGGCGACGATCTGGCCAAGAAGATCGAGGATGGCTTCGACGACTTCGACGTTGCGATCGCCACCCCGGACATGATGGCCGTCGTTGGGCGCCTGGGCCGGATCCTCGGGCCCTCCGGCAAGATGCCAAATCCGAAGGTCGGCACCGTGACGATGGACGTCAAGAGCGCCGTGGAAGCCTCCAAGGCCGGCAAGGTCGAGTACCGCACCGACCGCAATGCGATCGTCCACCTCGTGATCGGCAAGCGCAGCTTCGAGGAGAAGATGCTGCTCGAGAACTACGCCGCGGTGATCGAAGAGCTGATCAGGGCCAAGCCGTCGGCGGCCAAGGGGCGCTACCTGCGCACCATCACGCTCGCCTCCACGATGGGGCCGGGCGTGAAAGTCGATCCGAGCCGTACACGTGACATCGCCGAGGAGGCGCCAGAAACCGTAGCCGCATAGGGCCGGCTGGAGGCGAAGGCGTTCTCCGGCTATCCTCCGCGAGCAGCGTAAAGCGCCACGACGGCACCGCAGACCTCCGGCAGCGTTCGCGTAAGACCGGGACAGGAGCCAGATGAACAGAGAGCAGAAGGGTGCGGTGATCGATGAGATCGCCGCGGACATCGAAGCGTCGGAGGCGATCTTCGCCGTCGACTACAAGGGCATCAGCGTTCCGCAGGCCGCGGAGCTGCGCACCAAGCTGCGCGAGGCGGATGCGACCTTCAGGGTCGTCAAGAACTCGCTCACCGAACTGGCGGCCGACAAGGCCGGGCGGGCCGAGATCAAGCCGCTGCTCGTCGGGCCGACCGCCCTGACGTTCGTGCGCGGCGACGCGGCGGTGGCGGCCAAGGCGATCGCCGACTATGCGCGAGCGACGCAGCTGCTGCCGTTCAAGGGCGGCACCATGGGTACCGAAGTCTTCGACGCCGCCCAGATCGTCTCGATCTCGCGGCTGCCCTCGCGCGAAGTGCTCTACGGCCAGCTGGTGGGCGTCGTCGCCTCTCCGGTGAGCGGGCTGGTGCGCACCCTCGGCGCGCTGGTCGGTGGCCTGGCTGTCGCGCTCGGCCAGGTCAAGGAGAAGAAGGAGTCCGGCGAGATCCCCGCAGGGGAGGCGCCCGCGCCTGCGGCGGAGCCCGAGGCTCCGCAGGCGCCGGCTGCTGAGGTCGAGGAGCCGGCGGCTGAGACGTCCGCGGAGGCCACGGCTGAGGCAGAGGCGCCGGCTGAGGCGGAGATCTCGGCTGAGGCAGAGGAGCCCGCGGCTGAGGTCTCCACCGAGGAGCCGGCAGCAGAGGCCCCTGCCGAGGAGCCCCAAGAGAAAGCTGAGTCGACGGCGCAGGAGCCCGAGACGCAAGACGACAATCAGGCGGACGCTTCGGCGCAGTCCGAGACCGCCGAAGCGACCAAGGAGGACTGACAAATGGCAACCAGCACCCAGGACTGGATCGAGGAGCTGAAGGGCATCTCGGTCCTCGAGCTCGCCGAGCGCATCAAAGCGCTCGAGGAGGAGTTCGGAGTATCCGCCGCAGCGATGGCGGCTCCGGCGGCCGCGCCCGCGGGCGGCGGCGATGCAGGAGCAGAGGCCGAGGAAGAAAGCTCGACCGTCGACGTGCTGCTCACCGGCGCCGGCGACAAGAAGATCCAGGTGATCAAGGTCGTGCGCGCGGCGACCGGCCTCGGCCTGAAGGAGGCCAAGGCCCTCGTCGACGAGGCCCCCAAGCCGGTGAAGGAGGGCATCGAGCGCGAGGAGGCCGAGAAGCTGAAGGCGGAACTCGAGGAGGCCGGCGCCAGCGTCGAGCTGAAGTAGCAGCCCGCTCAGGCCCTTGGGGCGCTTCGGCATCGCGGCACCGCCGCTTTGCCGAAGCGCCCTTTTTGCTGTAAAGTCCGCTTTCGCCGGTCGATAGTCGCAGCCGCCCAGGCATCGGGCCCGCGCCACATACGCGGTGCTCCAAGGGCGGGGTCCGTGAGCACTGGCTGCCCTCTTGAGGGCGTCGATAGCCTGTGCTATCTTTGTTGGTCGCGCCTTCTGGCGTCTCCTCTGCCCGTTCCTCGCCTTCCGAAGGAGTCGTTCCTTGGCTTCAGCCGATGCTCTCCGGACGCGCCGCACTTTCGCGCGTCTGCACAAGCCGCTTGACGTTCCGAACCTGATCGACATCCAGCGCCGCTCCTTCGAGTGGCTCACAGACCCCGAGAAGGGGGGCCTGCGCGAGACGATCGACGACATCTCGCCGATCGAGGACTACACAGGCAACCTCGCCGTCCAGTTCGGCGAATTCATATTTGACGAGCCGGTCGCATCGCTGGCTCAATGTCGCGAGAAGGACCTCACCTACGCCCGCCCGCTGACGGTCACGGTCGCGTTCATCAACCGCGAGACCGGTGAGATCCGCGAGCAGTCGGTCTTCATGGGCGACTTCCCCTGGATGACCGAGAGGGGCACCTTCATCATCAACGGCACCGAGCGCGTGGTGGTCACCCAGCTCGTGCGCTCCCCGGGTGCCTATCTGATGGAACCCAAGGACCGCGAAAAGCAGGTCTTCGTCGCCAACCTGATGCCGGCCCGCGGCTCATGGCTTGAGCTCGAGATCGACAAGAAGGGCAAGGTCCACGTCCGCATCGACCGCAAGCGCAAGCTGCCGGTGAGCGTGCTGCTGCGCGCGATGGGCTACGCCGCCGACGAGGACATCCTGGCCCTGTTCGACAACTCGCTCTACATCCGCAACACGCTGGAAGCGGACACGGAAGCCACGCGCACCGAAGAGGGCGCGCTGATCGAGCTCTTCAAGAAGCAGCGTCCCGGCGAGCCGCCGAGCGTCGAGAACGCGAAGGCGCTGCTGAACCAGCTCTTCTTCGACCCCAAGCGCTACGACCTCACGCGCGTGGGCCGCTACAAGCTCAACGCGCGTCTGGGCCTGGACATCGACATCGACACGCGCACGCTGACCCAGGACGACATCATCGCCCTGGTTCGCGAGCTGGTGCTGATGCCCAAGCGCCTGGGCATGCCCGAGAACCCCGAGGTCGAAATCAAGGACTACGCCGCGGAGGCCGTGAGCATGCCGCGCGAGCCTGTCGCCGAGCATCTCGACGAGTACGAGCACTTCGGCAACCGCCGTCTGCGCACCGTGGGCGAGCTGATCCAGGAGGCCTTCCGGATCGGGCTCTACCGCATGGAGCGCGTCGTGCGCGAGCGTCTGACGACCGAGGACGCCGACACGATCACGCCGCAGACGATCATCAACATCCGCCCAGTCGTCGCGGCGCTGAAGGAGTTCTTCGGCTCAAGCCAGCTTTCCCAGTTCATGGACCAGACCAACTCGCTGTCCGGTCTGACTCACCGCCGCCGCCTTTCCGCGCTCGGTGCGGGCGGGCTGACGCGCGAGCGCGCACCGATCGAGGTGCGCGACGTGCACCCCACCCACTACGGCCGCATGTGCCCGATCGAGACACCCGAGGGTCCGAACATCGGCCTGATGGGCTCGCTCTCCTCCTACGCGCAGGTCTCCGAGTACGGCTTCGTGACCACGCCCTACCGCGTGATCAAGGACGGCGTAGCGACCGAGGAGATCGTCCACTACGACGCCACCCAGGAGGAGGAGCTGCTGATCGCCCAGGCCAACACGCCGGTGGACGAGAAGTCCGGCAAGCTGCTCGGCCAGGAGATCCTCTGCCGCACGCAGGCGGGTCAGTACGTGACCGTCGGCCCTAAGGACGTGGACTTGATGGACGTCTCGCCCGGCCAGATCTGGTCGGTGGCCACGGCGATGATCCCGTTCCTTGAGCACGACGACGCCAACCGCGCGCTGATGGGGTCGAACATGCAGCGCCAGGCGGTGCCGCTGCTGAAGACCGAGGCGCCGCTGGTCGGCACCGGCATGGAGCGCCGCGCGGCGCTCGACACCGGCGACGTGCTGCTTGCGCGCAACACAGGCACGGTCACCCACGTCGATGCCAACAAGATCGAGATCCAGACCGCCGACGGCTCCACCGACGAGTACGAGCTGCAGAAGTTCATGCGCTCTAACCAGGGCACGCTGATCCACCAGAAGCCGCGCGTGCTCAGCGAGCAGAAGGTGAAGGCCGGCAACGTGCTGGCCGACGGCTCCTCGACCGAGAAGGGTGAGATGGCGCTGGGCAAGAACCTGCTCGTCGCCTTCATGTCCTGGGAGGGCTACAACTTCGAGGACGCGATCATCCTCTCTAAGCGCCTGGTCAAGGATGACGAGCTGACCTCGATCCACATCGAGGAATACGAGGTCGACGCCCGCACGACCAAGCTCGGCGACGAGGAGATCACCCGCGACATCCCCAACCGCTCCGAGGAGTCGCTGCGCAACCTCGACGACCGCGGCATCGTGCGCGTTGGCGCCGAGGTGGCATCCGGCGACCTGCTGGTTGGCAAGGTCACGCCAAAGGGCGAGACCGAGCTGACCGCCGAGGAGAAGCTGATCCGCGCGATCTTCAAGGAGAAGGCGCGCGAGGTTCGCGATACCTCGCTGAAGGTGCCCCACGGCGAGGGCGGCGTCGTGATCGACGTCAAGACCTTCCGCCGCGAGGACGGCGACGACCTGCCGCCCGGAGTCAACGACCTGGTGCGCGTGTTTGTGGCCAAGAAGCGCAAGATCTCCGAGGGCGACAAGCTCGCGGGCCGCCACGGCAACAAGGGTGTGATCTCCAAGATCGTCGACGAGCAGGACATGCCCTTCCTGGAGGACGGCACGCCCGTGGACGTGATCCTCAACCCGCTCGGTGTCCCCTCGCGCATGAACGTCGGCCAGATCCTGGAGACCCATCTCGGGTGGGCCGCCGCGCAGGGCTGGTACGACGACGGCTCCGAAGCGTACAAGCTGGCCCACGACGGGGCCAACGGCTCCGGGTTCGGCAAGAGCAACGGGAACATGTCCTCCAACAAGGTGTTCATCGCCACGCCCGTCTTCGACGGCGCCACGGTGGCCGATGTGGATGAAGCACTCGTGCGCTGGCAGGACGAGCACAAGGGCGCAATCAAGATGGACGTCGACAAGTCCCGTCGCAAGGGCGAGCAGGCATCCGGCAAGATGACCCTCTACAACGGCCGCTCCGGCGAGCCGTTCGAGGAGCAGGTCACCGTCGGCTACATGTACATCCTGAAGCTGCTGCACCTCGTCGACGACAAGATCCACGCCCGCTCGACCGGCCCCTACTCGCTGGTCACCCAGCAGCCACTGGGCGGCAAGGCGCAGTTCGGCGGCCAGCGCTTCGGCGAGATGGAGGTCTGGGCGCTGGAGGCTTACGGCGCCGCCTACACCCTGCAGGAGATGCTGACCATCAAGTCCGACGACACCGTCGGGCGCGTGAAGGCCTACGAGGCGATCGTCAAGGGCGAGAACATCGCCGAACCCTCGATCCCCGAGTCCTTCAAGGTGCTGCTGAAGGAGATGCAGTCGCTGGCGCTCGACGTGAAGGTCGTCTCTGACGAAGGCGCCAACACCGACATGCGCGACGAGGAGGACGACCTCCTGCGTGCGGCCGAGGAGCTCGGCATCGACCTCTCCGGTGTGCGCGGCCCAGCGGGCGGCGCCGCCGACGAGGAGGTGGAGGGCGAGGACGACACCGACGCCGGCTCCGCCGAGTTGGAGGAGGGCGACGCGGAGGAGATGGGCGACATCCTCCAGGAGGCCGCGATCGAAGTAGATGACCTGTTGCCAGACGAGATGCCCGCAGAGGAGGCTGCCGAGTGATCCGCCCCTGCCGTTACGCCGCCACCCCCACCACCTCGCACACCATCAGCCGGAAGGCACGCCCGTGATTGACATCAACAACTTCGACGCGATCGAGATCAGCCTCGCGTCCTCCAAGCAGATCCGCAGCTGGAGCTCGGGCGAGGTCACCAAGCCCGAGACGATCAACTACAGGACGCTCAAGCCCGAGAAGGACGGGCTCTTCTGCGAGCGCATCTTCGGTCCCACCAAGGACTGGGAGTGCTACTGCGGCAAGTACAAGCGCGTCCGCTACAAGGGCATCGTCTGCGAGCGCTGCGGCGTGGAGGTCACCCGCAGCAAGGTCCGGCGCGAGCGCATGGGCCACGTCGACCTGGCCGCGCCCGTGAGCCACATCTGGTTCTTCAAGGGCGTCCCCAGCCGGATCGGCTACCTGCTCGACATGGCTCCCAAGGAGCTGGAGAAGGTCCTGTACTTCGCCGCCTCGATTGTGACCTGGGTCGACGAGGAGGCGCGTGCGAAGGATCTGGAGAGCCTCGAGGTCGAGGTCAACAAGGTGCTCGACGCCTATGCGGCCGAGCGTGAGGAGCGCGTGCTGGAGCTGCGCGAGTCGCTTGAGCGCCGCGATAAGTACCTCACGGGCGGCAAGCAGACCGGCTTCACCGACGAAGACCACATCTGGGCCGACTCGCTGGACCTCAACCTCGCAAAGATCTCGGACGAAGAGCGCGAGAAGCTGATCAAGGATCTGCGCAAGACCTTCGAGGCCGACATCGCCGACACCGAGGCCTACATCGAGGACGCCGCCGAGCGGATGCGCCACGTGTGGGATCTCTTCAAGAGCATGGAAAGCAAGCAGATCGAGCACGACGAGACGACCTTCCGTGAGCTCAAGGAACGCTTCGGCTCGCCCTACGGCTTCGGCGAGTACTTCCGCGGCGGCATGGGCGCCGAGGCGATCAGGGACCTGCTCCAGCAGGTGGACCTCGATGCCGAACGGATCGAGCTGGAGGAGCAGGTCAAGACCTCCAAGGGCCAGAAGCAGGCGCGCGCGGTCAAGCGGCTGAAGGTGGTCTCTGCCTTCATCCAGTCGGGCAACCGGCCCGAGCAGATGGTGCTCGACGCCGTCCCGGTGATCCCGCCGGAGCTGCGCCCGATGGTCCAGCTCGACGGCGGCCGCTTCGCGACCTCCGATCTGAACGACCTCTACCGGCGCGTGATCAACCGCAACAACCGCCTGAAGAGGCTGCTCGACCTCGGCGCGCCCGAGATCATCGTCAACAACGAGAAGCGGATGCTGCAAGAGGCCGTCGACGCGCTGTTCGACAACGGCCGCCGCGGGCGGCCGGTCACCGGCCCCGGCAACCGGCCGCTGAAGTCGCTCTCGGACATGCTCAAGGGCAAGCAGGGCCGCTTCCGCCAGAACCTGCTCGGCAAGCGCGTGGACTACTCCGGGCGCTCGGTGATCGTCGCTGGGCCCAGCTTGAAACTGCACCAGTGCGGTCTGCCGAAGATCATGGCGCTGGAGCTCTTCAAGCCGTTCATCATGGCCCGGCTGGTCGAGCGCAAGTCCGCGCAGAACATCAAGGCGGCCAAGAAGATGGTCGACTCGATGATCGGCGAGGTCTGGGACGTGCTCGAGGAGGTCATTCACGAGCATCCTGTGCTGCTCAACCGCGCGCCGACCCTGCACCGTCTCGGCATCCAGGCCTTTGAACCGCTGCTGGTCGAGGGCAAGGCGATCCAGGTTCATCCGCTGGTCTGCCACGCCTTCAACGCGGACTTCGACGGCGATCAGATGGCCGTGCATCTGCCGCTCTCGGCAGAGGCCCAGGCGGAGGCGCGCATCCTGATGCTCTCCTCCAACAACATCCTCTCGCCGGCGCACGGCGCGCCGCTGGCCACGCCGACCCAGGACATGATCCTCGGTGCCTACTACCTCACCTACGGTCCCGAAGTGGAGGAGCTGACCGGCAAGAGCGACCTGCTGGCAAGCGGCAAGTGGCCGGCCGACGAGCCGCGTCCGCACGTCTTCAGGACCGCGCAGGAGGCTGAGCTCTCCTACGAGGCGGGCGTGGTCAAGCTGCACGACGTCGCCGAGTTCCGTCCCTTCCGGCGCGAGGGCGGGCATCTGCTGACCACGGTCGGGCGGATCATCTACAACGACCGCATCGAGCGGGCGCTCTCCGAAGCGCTGGGCCAGGAGTTCGACGTGAGCACGTACGTGTTCGTCAACCAGTCGATGAAGAAGCGCGACACCACGAGGCTGATTGACCTGCTCGTCCAGAACTACGGCGCAACGGCGATCTCGCTCGTGCTCGACGCATTCAAGGACCTCGGCTTCCAGTACGCCACCAAGGCGGGGATCACGATCTCAAAGAACGACGTCGTGGTGCCGCCCAGCAAGGGTGAGATCCTCGGGCGCTACGACAAGCTGGTCGCGGAGATCTCAGACCAGTACGACATGGGCCTGATCACCCAGGAGGAGCGACACGAGGCGGTGGTGGAGAAGTGGAACGCCGCCACCGACGAGGTTGCGGAGGCGATGATCGAGAACCTCGACACCCTGAACCCCATCTTCATGATGGCCAACTCGGGTGCTCGCGGCTCCTTCAAGCAGATCCGCCAGTTGGCGGGGATGCGCGGCCTGATGGCCAACCCGAAGGGCGAGATCATCGAGCGGCCGATCAAGTCCAACTTCATGGAGGGCCTCTCCGTGCTCGAGTACTTCATCTCGACGCACGGCGCCCGAAAGGGACTGGCTGACACCGCCCTGCGCACCGCCGACTCCGGCTACCTGACGCGGCGTCTGGTCGACGTCGCCCAGGACGTGATCATCCGCGAGGTCGACTGCGGCGCCAAGGAGTACATCGAGATGGCCGTCTACGGGCCCGACGACGAGGCGCTGGAAGTGCTCGTCGGACGGATCGCGGCACAGCCGATCACGACCAAGCGCGGCCGCGTGCTGGTCGAGCAGGGCGCCGAAATCGGGCGTCCCGAGCTGCAGGAGATCGGCAAGGCCTTCGCGGAGGACCACGAGAAGGGCGTGAAGGTGACCGTGCCCGTGCGCTCGGTGCTCAAGTGCGAGGCCGTCAGCGGGGTCTGCCAGGCCTGCTACGGCCGCTCGCTTGCGACCGGCCAGCTGGCTCAGATTGGCGACGCGGTCGGGATCGTGGCCGCCCAGTCGATCGGCGAGCCGGGCACGCAGCTGACGATGCGCACCTTCCACACCGGCGGCGTCGCCGGCGCGGACATCACTCACGGTCTGCCGCGTGTGGTGGAGCTCTTCGAGGCGCGTCGCCCGAAGGGTCTGGCGAAGATCGCAGAGCAGGATGGCGTGGTCTCCATCGAGGAGACCGACAAGGCACTGACGGTGGTGATCACCGATGAGGCCGGCGAGGAGCATCGCCACGCCTTCCCGCGCCGCACCCGGCTCTACGTCACCCACGGCGAGAAGATCGAGGCGGGCAGGCAGCTCAACGAGGGCTCGCTCTACCCGCACGAGCTGCTGGCGATCCGTGGGCGCACCGAGACCGAGCAGTACCTGGTCAAGGAGGTCCAGGAGGTCTACAAGTCTCAGGGCGTGGACATCAACGACAAGCACGTCGAGCTGATTGTGCGTCAGATGCTGCGCAAGGTGCGCGTCGACCAGAAGGGCGACACCGACTACCTGCCCGGCCAGTTCGTCGATCGCTTCGAGTTCGCGAAGATCAACGATGAGGTCGTCGCAAAGGGCGGGGAGACCGCGCAGTTCGAGGACATCATCCTCGGGATCACGAAGGCGTCGCTGAACACCGACTCCTTCCTCTCGGCGGCCTCCTTCCAGGAGACGACCAAGGTGCTCACCGACGCGGCGCTGGAAGGCAAGACAGACCGTCTCAACGGCCTGAAGGAGAATGTGATCATCGGCAAGCTGATCCCGGCCGCGACGGGGCTCAAGCGCTACCGCCGGATCGAGATCGAACCGGCCGAACCGCTGCCTCGCGCGATCGACGAGGTCGGCCTGCTCGACCGCGAGGAGATCGAAACCGAACTGGGCATCGGCGACGGCGAGGGCAACGGTGGGGACATCAACCGCGCCTTCGACGACGATCTCGCCTCCCTGGAGCAGATGGGCGCAGGCGGAGCCGACGCTGGCTTCGCCGAGGAGCTGGCCGAGCTCGAGGTGCCCGAGGAGTCTCCGCAAGACTGAGGGTCCTGCCTGGGCCTGCCTTCGCAGGTCCCTAGCTCACAGACGACGCCCAGGCGATCAGCCGATCCGTCTGGGCGTCGGTGAGCCCCACTGCGGGCTCGGTGGCGATCAGCAACGTCGGCGCCTGCCGCGCTGCCGCCCACTGCTCGCAGGAGGCATCGAACGCGTCATCGATCCATGCCAGCGCCCGTGCGGGAGCGTATGCGTCTACGGCGGCCAGCTTCCAATGTGCGCGCATTGAGGATCCGGCGCTGCCGCTGCGGGCAAAGCGCAGGAACGGAAGCGGTCCCAGCAGCCCGAGCAGATGCGGCAAATGGTCGTTGGCGCGGTCTTCCCAGCCGCTGGCCCACACGAGCTCGAAGCAGCCGGCGAGCTTTGAAAGCTGCGCGCCTGCCGCCGCGGAGAGGAAGTGGGGGATGCCTTCGATCGCATGAAAGCGCCCAGCCGGAGGATCGTGTGAGGGAAAGCCGAAAAGCGAGATCACGCCGTCGATGTCGAGCAGCAGCAGCGGTCGAGGCCGCGCCGGCGCGGCCTCACGCAACCCACTCCGTTCCTTTATCTCCCGCACATGCATCGCCCGCTAAGGTGCCCACTTCGCAGCACGCCGGTCAAGCGATCGGCGCTGGCAGCCGATGTAGGCAGGGCCGCAGACTAGCGGCCGCAAGGGGCGCAAGGCAGCTCATCTGAGCGCCCCGCGCATCTGCAACGAGGGCTCGCCCACAAGAAAGATCGACAATGGCACTCGCACCCGGAATCCTGCTCGCCCTGGCCTGTGCGGTCGTGGCGAACATCGCCTTCTTCCTCAAGTACCGGGGTGCCAACTCGGTTGCCCAGGTGAGCCCGCGCCATCCGCTTGCCTCCGCTCGCCAGCTGTTCGCCTCCAAGTGGTTCACGCTCGGCATGATCGTGGCCGCGGCGAGCTGGGGCCTGCATGTGGCAGCGCTCGCGATCGCGCCGATGTCGGTCGTACAGGTCGCCCTTGCGGCCGGCGTGGTCCTGATCGCGGTGATGGCCGACAGGATCTTCGGCTTCAAGGTCGGCGCGCGCCAGTGGGTCGGCCTCTGCCTGACCGCGGCGGCGCTCGTCACGCTCGGGCTCACGTTGCCGGCGATGCACGGCTCCCACTCCCGCTTCTCCGCCGCCGCCATGATCGCCTTCGAGGCCGGTCTCTTCGGCATCGGAGGGCTGCTGATCATGGGCCCCCGCGTGGGCGGGCGAGCCGAGCACCACGGCGTGATGCTGGGCGCCGCGGCCGGGGTGCTCTTCGGCGTCTCCGACACCGCGATCAAGGCCCTGACCGGGATCGCCGGCGCCCACGGCGCTTTGGCGCTGCTCGACAGCCCCTGGCTGGCTGTCGCGATCGCAGCCTCTGTGCTGGCCTTCTACGCCTCCGCACGGGCGCTGCAGGACGGCGAGGCGGTGCCCGTGATCGCCGTCACCGGCACCACAGCCAACATCGCCGGCATCGCCTCCGGGATCATCGTCTTCGGCGACCCGATGCCCGGCAGCGCCGCGGGGGTCGCGATGGAGGCGCTCGCTTTTGTGCTTGTGATCGTTGCCGCTGCGCTGATGCCGGCACCCGTCCGCTCGGCGCGTCTGGCGCCGGCCTCCGCGTAGGTCTCACCTGCGGCGCATCCCGCGCGCTGCTACCATCTCGACCTCGATATGCCGACCACCAGCCAGCTCGTGCGCAAGGGGCGCGTCGCCCCCAAGAAAAAGCTTTCGACTCCCGGACTGAAGTCCGGGAAGGGACGCAAGAAGAAGACCGCCGCTCCGCAGCGTCGCGGCGTCTGCACTCGCGTCTACACGACCACGCCGAAGAAGCCTAACTCCGCCCTGCGCAAGGTCGCGCGTGTGCGCATCTCCGGCTCGGCCGAGGTGACCGCATACATTCCGGGCGAGGGCCACAACCTGCAGGAGCACTCCGTCGTGCTCGTGCGCGGCGGCCGCGTCAAGGACCTGCCGGGCGTGCGCTACAAGGTCGTGCGCGGCACGCTCGACGCCGCCGGCGTCAGTGACCGCAAGAAGGCCCGCTCGCAGTACGGCGTGAAGAAGAAGTAGCCATGCCCCGCCGCGCAGCCGCCCAGGTTCGACCGCTCGAGCCGGACCCCGTCTACCACTCCAAGCTGGTCCAGCAGATCATCAACAAGGTGATGCTCGACGGCGAGAAGTCGATCGCCGAGCGGATCGTCTACGACGCACTGGCCATCCTCGGCGAGCGCGGCGACAAGGAGCCCTTGGAGATGCTCAAGACGGCGATCAAGGCGCTGACCCCGAGCCTGGAGGTCCGCTCCCGCCGCGTCGGCGGCGCCACCTACCAGGTGCCCGTCGAGGTCCCGGCCCGCCGCTCCCGCACGCTGGCGGTGCGCTGGCTGGTCCAGTTCGCGCGCCAGCGCCGCGAGAAGACGATGGCCCAGCGGCTCGCCAACGAGCTGATGGACGCGATCGCCCAGCAGGGCGGCGCCTACAAGCGCAAGGACGACATTTACCGCATGGCGCAGGCCAATAAGGCCTTCGCGCACTATCGCTGGTAGCGCTCTGGCCGGCTGAGCCCGGCGCGCGCATCGCCGGCTATCCGCTGCCTCAGGTAAGTCTGCTGGGTCGGGCATGCCTTCCCCGTCTCGGATTAGGCTGGCTTATCGAAGCCACGGTGAACTTCGATAGAGATTGGATACAGGCTTTGCCAGCCGCAGACATGCGGATCTTGGTTCGGACCGGCGGACGGCCGGTACGGCACTATGCCGTCGTTTTGCAGCGCCGAGTCTCAGGCATACGCCCACGTTGGCGCGCGATCTGCCTGATCGACAACCACATGGGCGCCTGCCACATGCACCGATACGATGGGAAGGGCAAGCTTGACCCTCAGCCATTTCAGGCGGGGGCCGGACTGTCGATCAACGAACAACTCGCAAACGCCATCAAGCACATGGTCGAGCATCACGGCGCTATCTTCGACGGATGGCAGAAACGCAGCGTCCCATGAGTCTGGCTGGTACAACCGATGCTCTGGTTGCCGAGGTGCTCTCGGAGAACCCTCGCTACCCGAGCGGGACCGTGTTCATGGACGCCGACCCGGCGTCGCTGCCATCGATCCTCGACGCAATCAGGGAAGAGCGTGTGTTTGTGATCGTGCTGCCCGACCGGACTGAGGTGGAGTGTGCACGCACGCACTGGATCCGGTTGCACGCATCCGGAGGCGGCTGTGGTGGCCTGTGCTTCGGTGGCGTGCTCGGACCGAGCCAAATCTCGTCATCGACGAGCATGGAGATGGCTACGAGATCTCGCCGCCTGCGGGCTTCAGGCTGAGGCTTCATCATCCAGCAGCGCCGCGCGCGAGCTAGTCGCGCCCAAGTCTCGCCGGCCGAGGATTGGTCGGCCGCTCGGGCGTCCCATCGAGATCCTCCGTGTGTGATTAATGCACACTTGAACAGAAACACTTCGGCACCTAATCTTTTGGGACCGAATGTCTTCTGCCCAAGACACCACGCTCACGGGACGCGGTCCCGAGCTGACCGATCGGATCGAGCGCCATGTATGGGTGATCGCCGGCGTGGTGATCCTCGGGATGGTCATGTCGATCCTCGACACGACGATCGTCAACGTCGCGCTGGACACCCTCTCCAAGGATCTGCACAGCCCGATTTCGCAGGTGCAGTGGGTGGTGACCGGCTACCTGCTCGCGCTGGCGGCGGTGATCCCGGTCACCGGCTGGGCGGCGCGCCGCTTCGGCGCAAAGCAGGTCTACCTCGTCTCGCTGGTGCTGTTCACGCCGGATCCGCCGCCTGCGGCTTTGCCAACTCGATCGGCGCGCTCGTGCTCTTTCGCGTGCTGCAGGGCGTCGGCGGCGGCATGATCATGCCGGTCGGCCAGATGATCATGGCCCAGATCGCCGGTCCCCAGCGGATGGGCAAGGTGATGGGAGTGATCGCGATGCCGGCGATGCTGGCGCCAATCCTTGGCCCGGTGATCGGCGGGATCATGCTGCAGAACCTGCACTGGCCTGGATTTTCTTCGTCAACGTGCCCGTCGGCCTGGTTGCCTTCACGCTGGGCTGGCGGATGATCCCCAAGACCGAGTCCGGCGAGGCTGGGCGGCTGGACGTGCTCGGGCTGGCGCTGCTCTCGGGCGGATCGGTCGGGGTCGTCTACGGCCTCAGCGAATTGGCTCCGGCGCAACGATCGGCTCCGCGAGTGTGCTGCTGCCTGCGATCGCGGGCCTGGGCCTGGTCCTGCTCTTCGGCCTGCACGCCCCGCGCGTGCCGCGGCCGCTGCTCGACCTGAAGCTCTACCGCAGTCGCGCCTTCTCCGCCGCCTCGATCACGACCTTCGGCCTCGGCGCGGCGCTGTTCGGCGCGATGATCCTCGTGCCCCTCTACTACCAGCAGGTGCGCGGCGAGAGCGTGATAGTCACCGGCCTGCTCAACGGACCCCAGGGGCTGGGAGCGCTGATCTCGATGCCGCTCGCCAGCCGCCTGACCGAACGGTTCGGCGCCGGGCGCGTGGCGATCACCGGGGTCTCGCTGCTGGCGCTGATGACGCTGCCGCTGGCCTTCGTGGGCTCCGACACCTCGATCCTGCTGATCTCGCTGACGCTGTTCGTGCGCGGCTTCAGCATCGGCCTCTCCTTCATGCCGGCGATGACCGTCGCCTATCAGTCGCTGCGTCGCGACCAGATCTCCGACGCCACGCCGCAGATGAACGTGCTGCAACGCGTCGGCGGGGCGATCGGCACCGCGATCCTGGCGGTGGTGCTGCAGCGCGCGAGCGTGGCTGCAGTCGCGACCGGGAATGCGATCAAGCACGCGGCCTCGCCAGAGCATGCCGCCGCCCTGCACGCGACCCTCTCACAGCAGCTGGCCAGCGCATTCGACACCGCCTACTGGTGGGCGTTCGGCATCGCGCTGCTCTCGTTGGTGCCGTGCGTGTTCCTGCTGCGGGTTGAACGGCCGCCGCAGGCGGAGCGTGCTGAGGAGCCGCCGCTGGAGGCCGCTGCGATGGAGGCAGTCGGCGCGTGATGAGCCAGAGCACCGTCGATGGGGTCCAAGAGGTCGACGGCGGGCGCCTGAGTGCGGAGGCGAATGAGCTTGCCGACGCCTTCAGGGCCACGGTGCGCGAGGTGATCCGCCTGCGCGGCCGCGACACACACCTTGGTGAGGCCGAGCTCAGCTACGCCCAGCTGGAGCTGCTCAGCGAGCTGCTGCGCCGCGGTGAGCAGCCGGCCGGCGAGCTGGCGGCGGCGGCGCGCCTGAGCCCCGGCGCGGTGACCGAGATGCTCGACCACCTGGCGCAGGCCGGCCACGTGGAACGGGTGCGTTCCCCCACGGACAAGCGGGTGGTGGTCTCGCGTTTGACCCCGGAGGGTCGGGCGCTGCTGCTGGCCAAGCGCGACGCCTGGGAAGCGCGCTGGGAGCGGGCGCTGGACGGCCTCTCCAAGCGCGATCTGACCGCCGCCACAGAGGTGCTGCGGCGCCTGCGGAGCCTCTTCGACGAAGCTCCGGCGTGCGCGCCGCAGGGCGCTCAGCAGGGCTGAGGCGAGCGCTTTTGACTGCCGCTTTGGCTCTGCTATAGTCGCCAACGTGTCCGCGGCTGGACGCATCCCTATGGGCAAATCCGGCTGGGGGAGCGCAAGAGAAGATGGAGACCCTGAGCACATAGCGACGTAGATCGGTCCACAACGACCAGCAGCGCGCGTGGGCCCGAGGGGCCCAATTTTTTTGCCCGCGCCAGCGAATACCGCCGGACACAGCCAACCGCACCACACACCGACTCCACCGCGCCCACAAGACCTCAAAGAGCCAAGCGATGCCACGCAAGTTCACCCTGGAGAACACCCGCAACATCGGGATCATGGCCCACATCGATGCGGGCAAGACCACGACGACCGAGCGCATCCTCTACTACACCGGTCGTACCTACAAGATCGGCGAGGTGCACGACGGCGCGGCCACGATGGACTGGATGGAACAGGAGCAGGAGCGCGGCATAACCATCACCTCCGCCGCCACGACCGCGGAGTGGAAGGGCAACCGCATCAACATCATCGACACGCCCGGCCACGTCGACTTCACCGTCGAGGTTGAGCGCTCGCTGCGCGTGCTCGACGGTGCGATCGCTCTCTTTGACTCCGTTGCCGGCGTTGAGCCCCAGTCCGAGACGGTCTGGCGCCAGGCGGACAAGTATCACGTTCCGCGCATCGCCTACATCAACAAGATGGACCGCATCGGCGCCAACTTCGAGGGCGGCGTGCAGACGATGATTGACCGGCTCGCCGCCAACCCGGTGCCGATCCAGCTGCCGATCGGCGCCGAGGGAGACTTCCTCGGCGTGATCGATCTGGTCGCGATGAAGGCGATCGTCTACAAGGACGAGCTCGGCAAGGAGCAGGAAGAAGTTGATATCCCGGCCGACTACGAGGATGCCGCCGCGGCCGCCCACGAGCACCTGCTCGAGGAGGTCTCAAAGCATGACGACGGCCTGGTCGAGCTGATCCTCGAGGAGGCTGAGATCTCGCCGGAGCGCCTCAAGCAGGCGATTCGCAAGGCGACTCTGCTGATCGCGATGACTCCCGTTCTCTGCGGCTCCTCTTTCAAGAACAAGGGTGTGCAGCCGCTGCTGGACGCGGTGATCGACTACCTGCCCTCGCCGCTGGACGTGCCGCCTGTGCATGGCACCGAGCTCGTCAGGGGCTCCGAGGAGGAGCGCGAGATCACGCGCAACGCCTCCGATTCAGAGCCCTTCTCGGCGCTGGCGTTCAAGATCATGGCCGATCCCTACGTCGGCAAGCTCACCTACTTCCGCGTCTACTCCGGCAAGCTCGAGAGCGGCGCCCGCGTGCTGAACGTCAACTCCGGCCGGACCGAGCGAATCGGGCGCATCCTGATGATGCACGCCAACGACCGCGAGGAGGTCTCCGAGGTCTACGCCGGCGACATCGCCGCGGCGGTGGGCATCAAGCAGGTCGTGACCGGCGACACGCTGGCCGCGCCCGACGCGCCGATCCGCCTGGAGCGGATCGAGTTCCCTGAGCCCGTGATCAAGGTCGCCGTCGAGCCCAAGACCAAGGCCGACCAGGAGAAGATGTCGGTCGCCCTCGGCCGCCTGGCCGAGGAGGACCCGACCTTCCAGGTCAAAAGCAACGAAGAGACCGGTCAGACCGAGATCTCCGGCATGGGCGAGCTTCACCTCGAAGTGCTTGTCGATCGCATGAAGCGCGAGTTCGGCGTGGAGGCAAACGTCGGGCGGCCGCAGGTCTCCTACCGCGAGACGGTCAGGGGCACCGCCCAGAAGATCGAAGGCCGCTTCGTGCGCCAGACCGGCGGCTCGGGCCAGTTCGGCGTCGTGTTCATCGACATCGAGCCAGCGCCCGGTGAGGGCTTCGACTTTGTCAACAAGATCAAGGGCGGCGCGATCCCGACCGAGTACATCCCCTCGGTGGAGAAGGGCGTCGAGGAGGCTCTGGTCAACGGCGTGAAGGCCGGCTATCCGATGGTCGATATCCGCGTCACGCTGGTGGACGGCAAGTACCACGATGTGGACTCCTCGGAGATCGCGTTCAAGATCGCCGGCTCGCTGGCGTTCACGGAGGCGGCCAAGCGCGCCAAGCCGGTGCTGCTGGAGCCGATCTTCGCGGTTGAGGTCGTGGTGCCGGAAGAGTTCCTCGGCGACGTGATCGGCGACCTCTCTCGCCGGCGCGGCCGTGTGGAAGGCCAAGAGCGTCGCGGCAACGCGCTGGCTGTCACTGGCCGGGTGCCGCTGTCCGAGATGTTCGGGTACGCGACCGACCTGCGCTCCAACACTCAGGGGCGCGCGACCTACACGATGCAGTTCGAGGGCTACGAAGAGGTCCCGCCGAACATCGCAGAGAAGATCGTGGAGAGCAGCACGCACCGGAGAGCCCGTACCTGCATAGACGCAGGCGACCAGAGAACACGAAAGCTGCAAGTCAGATAGATTTTCACGGTTCGTCCCCGCGGGGGCGGGCGTCCAAGCCGATACAGGAGCGAATTCAAAGTGGCGAAGGAGAAGTTCGAGCGCGACAAGCCCCATGTCAATGTCGGAACGATCGGTCACATCGATCACGGCAAGACGACGCTGACCGCTGCCATCACCACCGTGCTTGCGGAGAAGATGGGCGGCGAGGCCCGCAGCTTCGAGGAAATCGATAACGCTCCGGAGGAGAAGGAGCGCGGCATCACCATCGCCACCTCTCACGTCGAGTACCAGACGGAGAAGCGCCACTACGCGCACATGGACTGTCCGGGTCACGCCGATTACGTCAAGAACATGATCACCGGCGCCGCCCAGATGGACGGCGCGATCCTGGTGGTCTCCGCCGCCGACGGCCCGATGCCCCAGACCCGTGAGCACATCCTGCTCGCCCGCCAGGTCGGCGTCCCCTACATCGTCGTGTTCCTCAACAAGGCCGACATGGTCGACGATGAGGAACTCCTGGAGCTGGTCGAGGTCGAGGTCCGCGAGCTGCTCTCCGAGTACGAATTCCCGGGTGACGACATCCCCTTCATCACCGGCTCGGCGCTGAAGGCGCTGGAAGGCGACGAGGGCTACAAGGCAAAGATCGTAGAGCTCGCCGACGCGCTGGACACCTACATTCCCGAGCCGGTGCGCGAGCTCGACAAGCCGTTCCTGATGCCGGTCGAGGACGTCTTCTCGATCACCGGCCGCGGCACTGTGGCCACCGGCCGCATCGAGCAGGGCATCGTCAAAACCGGCGACACGATCGAAATCGTCGGCGTCCACGACTCCACCTCGACGGTCGTCACGGGCGTTGAGATGTTCCGCAAGATCCTCGACGAGGGCCAGGCGGGCGACAACGTCGGCTGCCTGCTGCGTGGCACCAAGCGCGAGGAGATCGAGCGTGGTCAGGTGCTCTGCAAGCCGGGGTCGATCACCCCTCACACGAAGTTCAAGTCCGAGGTCTACGTGCTGAAGAAGGAGGAGGGCGGTCGCCACACTCCGTTCTTCACCGGGTACAGGCCCCAGTTCTACTTCCGTACCACCGACGTGACCGGCGTGGCCAGGCTCCCTGAGGGCGTGGAGATGGTGATGCCGGGCGATAACGTCACGATGGAGATCGAGTTGATCCAGCCGATCGCCATGGACCAGGGCCTGCGCTTCGCGATCCGCGAGGGTGGCCGCACGGTTGGTTCAGGCGTGGTCGCCGAGATCATCGAGTAGCAGCAGCGGGGCGTCTGGCGGACTTTCGCGGACGCCCCTCTTTTTTCCGGGAAGCCGATTCCCGGCTCAGCAGGCAGATACGACGAATAAGCATCCGCCGGTCCGGCACAGCTAGGGGCGGACTCCCCGAAAAGGGATCCGCCCCTTCTCTCGGCTCCGGGGCAGGGTGCCGCCGGCTCCGGCCGGCCCCCAAAAGAGCAGACCGCAGAAAGCACAGCAGAGCCGCCGGACAAACCACCCGAGCAGCACCCACATCAAGAGACAGACAGGCTTCAATGGCGCCAGCAACACAGAACAAGATCAGGATCCGCCTCAAGGCGTATGACACCTCGGCGATCGAGTCGGCCGCGAAGGAGATCGTGGAGACGGCGACGCGCACCGGTGCAAGCGTCTCGGGTCCGGTGCCGCTGCCGACCGAGAAGAACGTCTACTGCGTGATCCGTTCGCCCTTCAAGGACAAGGACTCGCGCGAGCACTTCGAGATCCGCACCCACAAGCGGCTGATCGACATTCATCAGCCGACCCCCAAGACGGTCGACTCGCTGCAGCGTCTCGACCATCTCCCTGCCGGCGTCGACATCGAGATCCGTCTCACCACCTAGCGCGATGCCAGCGATCCTTGCCAAGAAGCTGGGGATGACCCAGATATTCCTCGACGACGGAAGCGTCGCCCGCGTGACCGTGCTGGAGGCCGGACCGTGCCCGGTCACCGCTGTTCGCACGCAGGACCGCGACGGCTACGACGCGGTCCAACTTGCCTTCGGGCTCACGCGCGAGCGGCGGCTGAGCAAGCCTGAGCTCGGGCACCTGAAGAAGGCCGACGCGCCGCCGATGAAGCATCTGGCCGAGTTTCGCGTGGACGGGCAACCGACCGAGCTGAAGGTCGGGGAGACCGTAACCGCCGACGCGTTCGAGGCCGGCGCCAAAGTCAAGATCTCAGGCACATCCAAGGGCAAGGGCTTCCAAGGCACGATCAAGCGCCACGGCTTCAAACGGGGCCCGAAGTCCCACGGCTCGCACAACGTGCGCGCACCGGGATCGATCGGCGCCTCCGCCTACCCGGCGCGAGTCTTCAAGGGCATTCGCGGCGCAGGCCAGATGGGCAACGTGCGCATCACCCAGCGCGGCCTTACGATCGTCTCGGTCGACCCGGCCGAGAACCTGATCCTCGTGCGCGGCGCAGTTCCCGGCCCGCGCGGCGGCGTGGTGGAGGTGCGCAGCGATGGCTGATGCCCCGATTCTTGGCGGCGCCAAGAAGGTCAAGCTGGACGACGCCGCCTTCGCGCAGAGCTTTCACGAGCCGCTCGTGCACCAGAGCGTGCGCGCCGAGCAGGCCGCGCGCCGGCGCGGCACGGCTGCGACCAAGACGCGCGGGCTGGTTTCCGGCGGCGGCGCCAAGCCCTGGCGCCAGAAGGGCACCGGCCGCGCCCGCGCCGGCTCCAACCGCTCGCCCATCTGGACCGGCGGCGGCGTGACCTTCGGCCCCCAGCCGCGCTCATACACCTTCAAGGTCAACCGCAAGGAGCAGCGGGCGGCGCTGCGCAGCGCCCTCTCGCTGCACGCGCAGCGCGGGTCGCTGGCGCTGCTCGACGCGGCCGCCTTCACCGAGCCGAAGACCAGGCAGGCGCGCGAGCTGCTCGCAGATTGGGCTCCTGCGGATATCGGCTCGACGCTGATCGTGCTCGACGCGAGCGAGCGTGAGGCGGCGCTGTCGTTCCGCAACCTCGCGAGCGTCGCGGTGCTGACGCCCGAGAGCGTCGGCATCGCCGACCTGCTGCGTGCCGGCAGCGTCGTGGCTTCGCAGGGTGCGCTGGATGCGCTCAGCGCGCGTGCCACCGGCGTAAGGAAGGAGGACTCCTGATGGATCTCGCCCAGGTCGTGATTCGCCCAGTCGTCTCAGAGAAGACCTATGTGCTCTCCTCCGCCGGCAAGTACACCTTCCGCGTGCACCCGGACGCTCATCGCACCCAGGTGGCGCAGGCGATTGAGGTCATGTTCGACGTGAAAGTGGTGAAGGTGAGGACGATCAGCGTCAAGAGCAAGCCAAAGCGCCGCGGCACTACGCGCGGACGCACGCGCGCCTGGAAGAAGGCGATCGTCGAGGTGGCAGAGGGCCAGAGCATCCCGATATTCCAGTCCTTCGAGTCGGTGGAGGGCTGACCGGATGCCGATCCGCAAGCCAAAGCCGACAAGCGCCGGGCATGCGCTTCGTCTCATACCCCGACTTCGCCGAGATCACCAAGAGCGAGCCGGAGAAGTCGCTCACCGAAGGCCTCAAGAAGAGTGGCGGACGCAACGCGCACGGTCGCAAGACCTCACGCCACCGCGGCGGCGGCGCCAAGCGCCTCTACCGCCGGATCGATTTCAAGCGCCGCAAGGACGATCTGCCCGCCAAGGTCGCCGCGATCGAGTACGACCCCAACCGCTCGGCCTACATCGCGCTGCTGCACTACGCCGACGGCGAGAAGCGCTACATCCTGGCCCCGCAGCGCTTGAACGTCGGTATGACGGTGCGCTCGGGAGATGAGGCTGACATTGCCGTGGGGCACTGCCTGTCGCTCTCGCGGATGCCGGTCGGCACCGTCGTGCACGGCGTCGAGCTGCAGCCCGGCCGCGGCGCGCAGATGGTGCGCTCCGCCGGCGCCTCCGCGCAGCTGATGGCCAAGGAGGGTGAGATGGCCTCGCTGCGTCTGCCCTCCGGTGAGATGCGCCTCGTGCGCGCGGAGTGCAGGGCGACGGTCGGCGCGGTCGGCAATGCCGAGCACCAGAACGTGAAGGTGGGCAAGGCAGGGCGCAAGCGTCACATGGGCATACGCCCGCAGACGCGCGGCGTCGCGATGAACCCGGTCGACCACCCGCACGGCGGCGGCGAGGGCTCCACCACAGCGGGACGCCACCCGGTCACGCCGTGGGGCAAGCCCACGCTGGGCTACCGCACGCGCAAGAAGAACAAGGGATCCGACCGCTACATCGTGCGCGGCCGGCGCAGAGGAAAGGGCAAGAGCAGATGAGCCGCCACAGACACGTATGCCGGCGCCGGATCGGCGTCCTCGCTCGCTCGCGTACGAAGTACGCCACGCTCGCTGCGTCCTTGCCCGGCTTGCCCTACGTATCCGTGGAGTGTGGTGATCGATCATGAGCCGTTCCAGCAAGAAGGGGCCGTGGGTTGAAGAGCGCCTGCTGGCGAAGATCAACAAGATGAACGAGGAGAACCGCCGCCAGATGATTCGCACCTGGTCGCGCGCCTCCACGATCTTCCCCGAGATGGTCGGCCACACGCTCGCCGTCCACGACGGCCGCAAGCACGTTCCGGTCTTCGTCAGCGAGTCGATGGTCGGCCACAAGCTCGGCGAGTTCGCGCCCACCCGCGTCTTCCGCGGCCACGCCGGCTCCGGGAAGGTTCGTTGATGGCTGACGAGCCCATCGAGGAGCAGAAGTCGCAGGCCGCTGAGGCTGAGGCTTCGCAGGCGCAGGCCCCTGAGGCCGAGGCGGCGGCGAGCGAGAAGGCGCCCGCCAAGCCGAAGGCACGCCGCAGCACGGCCAAGGCCAAGGCGCAGCCGGAGAGCTCGGACGAGACGGCCGACGCTGTCGCGGAGGCTGGCCAAGGGGAGGAGGCTCCCAAGAATCCCAGCGCCTCGCGCGCCAAGAAGGCTGCCGCAGAGGCTGGCTCCGAGCCTGCGCAGGCGAGCGCCGAGCCCGAGGAGAAGCCCGCAAGCGAGCAGGCGCCCGCCAAGCCGCGCCGTCGCTCTCGTAGCGCCGCCGCTGCCGAGACCCCCGAGGCGCCGAAGCCTGCGCCAAAGCCCGCCGCCGCGGCAGGCTCGGGCCCCTCGGTGCGGGTTGTCAGGGCCCAGGCCCGCTACGTCCGCATCTCCGCCCGCAAGGCGCGCCTGGTCTGCGATCACCTGCGAGGCAAGTCCGTCGATGAGGCACGCGCTATCCTCGCCTTCAATCCCCGCGGGGTTGCGCGCGACTGGAGCAAGGTGCTGGAGTCGGCGATCGCCAACGCGGAGAACAATCACGAGCTCGTCGCCGAAGACCTCGTAGTGCGGGAAGCATTCGCCGACGAAGGACCCACCATCAAGCGCTTCAGACCGCGGGCGCGGGGCAGGGCGAACCCGATCCGCAAGCGCACCAGTCACCTCACGATCACGCTCGCGCCGGACCGGCGCTGAGCGAGCATCAGAGAAACCAGAGATTTAGAGAGACACAGGCAAAGAATGGGACAGAAGGTTCATCCAGAGTCGATCCGCGTGGGCTACATCCACGACTGGAAGTCGAACTGGTTCAGCGAGCGCCACTTCGCGGACTATCTCGCGGAGGACATCAGGATCCGCAAGCACATCGTGGATCGGCTCGCCCATGCCGGCCTCTCCGAGATCACGATCCGCAAGAACGCCAACGAGCTCAAGGTCAACATCCACACGGCTCGTCCCGGCATCGTGATCGGCAAGTCGGGCGCCGAAGTGGACGCGCTGCGCCGCGACCTGCACAAGATGACGGGCAAGCAGATCAAGGTGAACATCCTCGAGATCAAGCGTCCCGAGCTCGACGCCAAGCTCGTCGCCCAGTCGATCGCCGAGCAGTTGCAGAACAGAGTCGCCTTCCGCCGCGCGATGAAGCGCGCGCTGACCAGCGCGATGCGCTCCGGTGCCAAGGGCGTCAAGGTCCAGGTCTCCGGTCGCCTCGGCGGCGCCGAGATGGCGCGCACCGAAACCTACGCCGACGGGCGCGTGCCGCTGCACACCATGCGCGCCGACATCGACTACGGCTTCTACGAGGCCCGCACGACCTTCGGCCGCATCGGCGTGAAGTGCTGGATGAACAAGGGCGAGATCATGCCCGAGGGCTACACCGGCGCCGATCTGACCGACATGAGCGCGCCGGCCGCGCCGTCCAACGAGCGCGACGGGCGTGACGGCGGTGGCCGTGGCCGCGGCAGGCGCGACGGTGGCGGCGGTCCAGGCGGCAGCGGCGGGCCAGGCGGCGGCGGCCGAGGGGGCCGCGGCGGTCGTGGTGGCCGCGGCGGTGGCGGTGGCGGCGGTCGTGGCGGCGATCGCGGAGGGCCGCGCTGATGCTCTCGCCCAAGCGTGTGAAGCACCGCAAGCAGCACCGCGGCCGCAGGGCCGGTATGTCGCGCGGTCAGGTGAAGGTCCAGTTCGGCGAGTACGGGCTGAAGTCGATGGAGTGCGGCTGGCTGACCAACCGCCAGATCGAGGCTGCTCGTATCGCGATGACCCGCAAGATCAAGCGCGGTGGCAAGGTCTGGATCAACGTCTTTCCCGACAAGCCGGTCACCAAGAAGCCGGCCGAGACGCGCATGGGCTCCGGCAAGGGCTCGCCCGAGGGCTGGGTCGCCGTGGTCAAGCCCGGCCGCGTCATGTTCGAGCTGGCCGGCGTGCCAGAGCCGCTGGCGCGCGAAGCGATCCAGCTGGCCGCCAGCAAGCTGCCCGTCAAGGCGAAGTTCGTGCTCCGCGAGGATTAGAGGAGATCTCGTGAAGGCAAAGGAGATGCGCGACCTCGCGCAGGATGAGCTCAAGCAGCAGATCACCAAGCTGCGCAAGGATCTCTTCGGATTGCGGTTCGCAAACGCGACCGGAGAGTTGGAGGACACCGCGAACCTGGCTCGCACCAAGCGCGAGCTGGCGTGTGCACTGACGGTTGCACGTGAGAACGGCTTCTCGGTTCCGGATCGCTGAGCGGCGCAAAGCCAAGACTTAGATCACCCACCAAGACAAGAGCGACATGGCAGACACAGACGAGATAGAGCAGGCTTCGCAAGAGCAGGCCGAGCAGGCCACCGAGCAGGCCCCCGCCGCGGAGGCCCAGACACAGCCTGCCGCGCCCGCCGAGCCGGAGGAGCAGCTGAGCTCCAAGGAGCGTCGACGCCGCACGCGCTCGACCCACAGCGGCGCTCAGGGCAAGCCGCTCTCGCCGCAGGAGCGCCATGCGCAGCGCCTGGATGAGCGTCGCAAGAAGGCAAAGGCCCGCAGCGCCCGCCGCGGCCAGGAGCGCGAGAAGGCCGCCAAGGCGCCGAAGGGTGCGGCCGCGGAGCTTGCTCCCGTGCACGAGCCCAGACGTGGCGCCCCGAAGGAGCGTCAGGGCATCGTCGTCTCCAGCAAGGCCGACAAGACAATCACGGTTCGCATCGACGTCGCTCGTCAGCACCGTCGCTACGAGAAGACCGTGCGCAGCTCAACCACGCTGCACGCTCACGACGAGAGCAACGAGGCACATGAGGGCGACGTCGTGAAGGTGGTCGAGAGCCGGCCGCTGTCGCGCACCAAGCGCTGGCGGCTGCTCGAGGTGCTGGAGAGGGCGCGATGATCCAAAATGAGACACGGCTCCGCGTTGCCGACAACACCGGCGCGCGCGAAATCCTCTGCATCAGGGTCAAGGGCGGCTCCCGTCGTCGCTACGCCCACGTCGGCGATGTGATCACAGCGACCGTCAAGCAGGCCAGCCCGCAGGGCTCGGTCAAAAAGGGCGACGTCGTGACCGCCGTGGTCGTGCGCACGAAGAAGCCCTTCGGTCGCGACGACGGCACCTACATCGCCTTCGACGACAACGCCGCGGTTCTGATCGACGACCAGAACAACCCGCGCGGCACGCGCGTGTTCGGCCCCGTCGCGCGCGAACTTCGCGACCGCAACTTCATGAAGATCGTCTCCCTGGCGCCCGAGGTGATCTGATGTCCAGGAGCGCGACACAGACTCCGCGGCGCCCGATGCGCGTGCGCTCGGGCGACGAGGTCCAGATCATCTCCGGCAAGGACCGCGGCAAGCGGGGCAAGATCCTGCGCGTCGACCCTGCCAAGCAGCGCGTCTACGTCGAGGGCCTGAACATGGTCAAGCGTCACATGCGCCCGCAGTCCGGCGACACGCGCGGTGAAAGCATCGCCGGCGGTGTGATTGAGCGCGAGGGCCCCGTGCACGTCTCAAACGTGATGCTGATCGACCCCAAGCAGGGCAAGCCCACGCGCGTGGGTGTGGAGCGCAAGGATGGCCGCCGCCAGCGCGTGACCAAGCTCTCGGGAACGCAGCTCGACTGACATGGCTACCGAAACCCCAACAGCCCGCCTGAAGACGCGCTACCTGGACGAGGTGCGGCCGCAGCTGATGTCCCGCTTCGGCTACAGCTCGGTGATGCAGGCCCCGAAGGTCGAGAAGGTCACGCTGAACATGGGCGTCGGCGACGCCAAGCAGGACTCCAAGGCGCTGAAGGCAGCCCAGGAGCAGTTGGCGACGATTGCCGGGCAGCATCCGAGCGTCCGCCGTGCGCGCAAGTCGATCGCGGCCTTCAAGCTGCGCGAGGGCATGCCGGTCGGCGTCTCGGTGACGCTGCGCGGCGAGCGCGCCTACGAGTTCCTCGACCGTCTCACCTCGATCGCGATTCCGCGGATCAGGGATTTCCGCGGCCTCTACCCCAAGTCTTTCGACGGACGCGGCAACTTCTCGATGGGCGTGCGAGAGCAGATCATCTTCCCGGAGATCGACTACGACGGGATCGACCAGGTCCGCGGCATGGACATCACGATCACGACCAGCGCCAAAACCGACGCCGAGGCGTTCGCGCTGCTGGAGGGGCTGGGTATGCCCTTCTCGCGCCAGAACCGTCCCGCCGGCTTCGACGAGCAGCCCGCCGACCAAGAGGAGCAAAGCTAGATGGCCAAGACGTCTCTGCGCGTCAAGCAGGCGCGCACACCCAAGTTCAAGACGCGCGCATATACTCGCTGCAATCGTTGCGGGCGGCCGCGCGCGGTCTACCGCAAGTTCGGGATCTGCCGCATCTGCCTGCGCGAGCTCGCCCACAACGGCCAGATCCCAGGGATGACGAAGTCCTCCTGGTGAAGGCCGCCTTCAAACCCTCTTAGACCCAGAAGCCAAGGCAAGAACCACCCATGTCAATGACCGACCCGATAGCGGACTTCCTCACCCAGATCCGCAACGCGATCCACGCCGCCCACGAGACGGTCGAGATCCCTGCCTCGAAACTGAAGACTGAGCTGGCGAGGATCCTCACCGAGCAGGGCTACATCGAATCCTGGTCGGTGCACCAGCGCTCGGACGGCACCTTCGGCCAGGTCATCGAGATCAACCTGAAGTACACCGCCGAGCGGCGCTCGGCGATCTCGGGCCTTAGGCGCGTCTCGCGCCCCGGCCGCCGCACCTATGTCGACGCGCAGGGCATCCCCAAGGTGCTCGGCGGCATGGGCACCTCGATCCTGTCCACCTCCCACGGAGTGATGACCGGCCACGACGCCAGGCTTGCCGGAGTCGGCGGCGAGGTCATCGCACAGGTCTGGTAGCTGAGATGTCTCGAATCGGAAGAAGGCCGATCCCCGTGCCCTCTGGCGTGACAGTCACGATCGAGCCGGAGGCGGTCAGCGTGAAGGGCCCCAAGGGCGAGCTCTCAGAGCGCGTGCCGCGCGATATCGACGTGGTCCAGGAGGGCGAGGAGCTGCGCGTCAGCCGGCCGACCGACCGCGGTGAACACCGCGCGCTGCACGGCCTCGTGCGCTCGCTGGTGGCCAACATGGTGCAGGGTGTCACCCAGGGCTACGAGAAGCGGCTGGA
The DNA here is from genome assembly GCA_963805565.1 of uncultured Actinomycetota bacterium. GTDB lineage: Bacteria > Actinomycetota > Thermoleophilia > Solirubrobacterales > Solirubrobacteraceae > Palsa-744. The sequence continues at coordinate 1,714,755 of CAWDUK010000001.1, forward strand.
GATCCAGGGCGTCGGCTACAGGGCGCAGATGAAGGGCAAGAATTTGGAGCTGGCGGTCGGCTACTCCCACCCGGTGCCGATTCCCGCACCCGACGGAATCGAGTTTGAGGTCCCCCAGCCGACGAGGATCGTGGTCAGGGGAATCGACAAGCAGCTCGTGGGCGAGACCGCGGCGATCATCCGCAAGCAGCGCCCGCCGGAGCCGTACAAGGGCAAGGGCATCCGGTACGAGGGCGAGTATGTCGCCCGAAAGGTTGGCAAGCGCGCATGAACACGTATAGCTGCGCTGGATCTGCGTCCTCACTCGCTCGCGTACGTAGTACGCCACGCTCGCTGCGTCCTTGCCCAGCTTGCTCTACGTGTCCATGCGATGCGCGAGTCACAGACGGAGGAGCGTCATGAGCGTCATGACAAAGCCGCAGCAGCGGCTGAAAAGGCGTCGCCGTGTGCGCGCGAAGGTCTCAGGCACCGCGCGCCGTCCACGGATCTCGGTGTTCCGCTCAAACAACGGGATCAGTGCCCAGCTCGTCGACGATGTGGATGGCAAGACGATCGCGGCCGTGAGCTGGTATGAGCCGGAGCTGCGGAGCCTTCCCAAGCTGGAGCGCACTCAGCGCGCCGGCGCCCTGCTGGCGCAGCGCGCGAGCGCAGCCGGCATCGAGCAGGCCGTGTTCGATCGCGGCGGCTACCAATACCACGGCCACGTGCGCGCCTTTGCCGAGGCGATGCGCGAGGCTGGAATCGGCTTCTAACCCGCCACCCCGCTACCCTCTCCAAGCTCATGCGCCAAGGACAAGCAGCAGATCGATCAGTCAAGCCGACGGGCCTCGACCTCCAGGAGCGGGTCGTGGAGATCAACCGCGTCGCCAAGGTGGTCAAGGGCGGCCGCCGCTTCTCCTTCACCGCGCTGGTCGTCGTCGGCGACGAACGCGAAGTCGTCGGCGTCGGCTACGGCAAGGCCAACGAGGTTCCGCTGGCGATCCAGAAGGGCGTCGAACGGGCCAAGAAAGACCTCTTCCGGGTGCCCAAGCACGGCTCCACGATCACCCATCAGACCACCGGCGTCTTCGGCGCGGGCAAAGTCTTCCTGAAGCCGGCCGCACCCGGCACCGGCGTGATCGCCGGCGGCGGCGTGCGCGCGGTGCTCGAGCTTGCCGGCATCCACGACATCCTCTCCAAGAGCCTTGGCACCCAGAACCCGATCAACCTGGTCAAGGCGACCGTCTCCGGTCTGCGCGAACTGCGCACGCCCGAGGAAGTGGGCCAGCTGCGCGGCATCTCGATCAACAAGGTGCTCGGCCTGACCGAGCAGCCGGCCGATGGCGCCCCCGAGGGCGAGTCGGTCGACGCGGCCTCCAACGGCAACGGCGCCGCCGTGGCCGAGAGCGTGACCGAGGGCGGCGAGCAGCAGGCTGAGGTGCCGGCCGCTGAGTCAGAGACAGCGCCGGCGGCGGAGGGCGAGGCCTGATGGCGACCCTGACCGTCACCCAGCGCAAGTCCCGCAACGGCTCCGACCAGCGCCAGCTCGACACGCTGCGCTCGCTCGGCCTGCGCCGCATCGGCCACACCGTCGAGCTGCAGGACTGCCCGCAGGCGCGCGGCATGCTGCACGCGGTCAGGCATCTGGTCGAGGTCAGGGAGCAGGCTCGATGACCCCGGCCGCCGAGACGGAGACAGAGCCGACCCCTCAGCGGATCGGTCTGCACACGCTCAAACCGGCCCCCGGCAGCCGCAAGGCGCGCAAGCGCATCGGACGCGGCGAAGGCTCAGGGACGGGCAAGACCTCCGGCCGTGGCCAGAAGGGCTACGGCTCGCGTTCGGGCGCCAAGAGCAGGGAGCGATTCGAGGGCGGCCAGATGCCGATCCACATGCGGATGCGCAAGCTTCGCGGCCCGCACATGAAGAAGTCGATGCCCTTCGAGCCGTTTCGCACCCACACTCAGCCGGTCAACCTGGCCGACCTCGAGAAGCGCTTTGAGTCCGGAGCAGAGGTGAGCCTGGAGGCGATGAAGGCGGCCGGGCTTGCGACTCGCAAGGACATTCCGGTGAAGGTGCTCGCGAAGGGCAGCCTGAGCAAGCCCCTCACCGTCCACGCGCACGCGTTCAGCGCTGCCGCCAAGAGCGGCATCGAGGATGCGGGTGGTGCGTGTGTGCTGGTCGAGAGCTAGAATCGGCCTTCGGTCCGCTGACGCGGCGCCCGCGGGGAGGTCGACCTTCCTGGCGGCTGCGCTGAAGCTGCGGCCGGCTCTGTAAAGGCCCATCACCCAGGTCCATGCTCTCAACGATCCTCAGCGCCTTCCAGGTCAGGGACATCCGCAAGAAGATCCTGTTCACAGGGGCGATGCTTCTGATCTACAGGCTGGGCGCCCACCTGCCCGTGCCGGGCGTCAACCTCAAAGCGGTCGACTCGCTGCAGAAGCAGTTCGGCGGCACCAACATCCTTGGGCTGCTGAACCTCTTCTCGGGCGGGGGCCTCTCCCGGATCGCCCTCTTCGCGCTGGGCATCATGCCCTACATCACCTCCTCGATCATCTTCGAACTCATGAAGGTGGTGATTCCCTCGCTGGAGAAGCTCTCCAAGGAAGGGGAGGTCGGGCAGCAGCGGATCACCCAGTACACGCGCTACCTGACGGTCGGTCTGGCCTTCGCGCAGTCGATCGGCTTCGTCTTCCTGTTCCGCTCGCTGCAGGCATCCGCGGGCGAATCGGTGGTCAGCAAATTCGACGTGCCCCACGTCTTTTTGATCGTCGTCTGCCTGACGACCGGCGCTGTGCTCTTGATGTGGGTCGGCGAGTTGATCACCCAGCGGGGGATCGGCAACGGCATCTCGCTGCTGATCTTCTCCTCGATCGTCTCGCGTCTGCCCTCCGGCGTGCAGTCGTGGTGGACCTCGCCGGATCAGGTCTTCAAGGTGATGATGCCCTTCATCGTGCTCGCCGTCGTGGCCGGCATCGTCTTCGTGCAGGAAGGCCAGCGCCGCATCCCGGTGCAGTACGCAAGGCGCGTGATCGGCCGTCGCATGAGCGAAGGTGGCCAGACCTACCTGCCGCTGCGCGTGAACATGGCGGGCGTGATCCCGGTGATCTTCGCGGCCAGCATCATGATGATCCCACCCACGGTGGGCCAGCTTGCGAAAATCCGCACGCTGCAGGACTTCTTCACGCCCAACGGCTGGCAGTTCGTCGTCGGGCAGTCGATCTTCATCATCCTCTTCACCTACTTCTACACCGCGGTCACCTTCAACCCGGTCGACCAGGCCGACAACCTGAAGAAGTACGGCGGCTTCATCCCCGGGGTGAGGCCAGGCAGACCGACGGCCGAATTCCTGGATCGCATCCTTGCTCGGCTGACCTTCCCCGGCGCGCTGTTTCTCGCTGCAGTCGCGGCGCTGCCGACGATCCTGATCGCAAGGACCCACACCAACCTCGCGATCGGCGGCACCTCGATCCTGATCGTGATCGGCGTCGCGCTCGAAACGATGAAGCAGCTCGAGGCGCAGCTGATGATGCGCTCCTACGAGGGCTTCCTGAAGTAAAGCGACGCGTCCCCGCGGGCGACGCGTCCCAGCGGGAGCGGATAGGCTGCGCCCGAGGTGTCCGAGCTGAACCTGATCCTCCTTGGTCCTCCCGGTGCGGGGAAGGGCACGCAGGCCGAGCGGCTGCAGGCCGACTTCAAGCTTGCCCACATTTCGACCGGCGACATGCTGAGAAAGCAGGTCACCGAAGGCACCAAGCTCGGCACCGAGGCCAAGGGCTTCATGGACAAAGGCGAGCTCGTGCCCGACGAGGTGATCGTCGGCATGATCACCCAGCGCATACAGGAGGCCGATGCCCGCGAAGGCTTCCTGCTGGACGGCTTCCCACGCAACGAGAGCCAGGCCGACGCGCTCGACGCGGCGCTGAATGAGCACGGGCGGCGGCTGACGGGCGTGCTGATGATCGAGGTTCCCGACGATGAGGTGGTGCGCCGCCTCACGGGCCGGCGGGTGTGCGTGAAGAACCCGAGCCACATCTACCACGTCGAGCTGGACCCCCCCAAGCACGAGGGAATCTGCGACCAGGACGGCTCGCGCCTGATGCAGCGCGACGACGACAGCGAGCAGACGATCCGCCGGCGGCTGGAGGTCTACCACGGCCAGACCACCCCGTTGATCGACTACTACGATCGCATCGGGCTGCTGCGTCGCTTCGACGGCACACGCACGCCGGACGAGGTCCACGGCCACCTGCGCGCCACGGCGGCGACGCTGCGGCTGGAGGACCAGCTCTAGACCCCGTCGGCTCTGCCGCGGGCGAGCGATGTACCGGCGGGCGCGGGGTGGTGCGCCGCAAACGCCAATGGCTAAGCTCAGCAAGTGATCATCAGAAAGAGTCCGCAGGAGATCGAGAAGATGGCCGCCGCCGGCGCCGTCCTCGTCGCCACCCATCGGATGCTCGAGGGAATGGTCAAGCCGGGAGTCACCACCGCGCAGCTCGACGCTGCCGCCGAGCGCTTCATTCGCTCTCAGGGCGCAGTGCCGACCTTCAAGGGGTATCGCGGCTTTCCGGGCTCGATCTGCGCCTCACCCAACTCGATGGTCGTCCACGGCATCCCCGGCCGCTACAAGCTGCAGGGTGGCGATGTGATCTCGATCGACGTCGGGGTGACGCTCGACGGCTGGGTGGCTGACGCCGCGCGCACCTTCCCGGTCGGGTCGATCTCGGCGGACGCCCAGCGCCTGCTCGACGCGACGAAGCGATCGCTCTTCGCGGGAGTGGAGCGCTGCGAGCCGGGCAACCGTGTCGGAGACGTCTCACACACGATCCAGCAGGTCGTTGAGCGCGACGGGCTCTCGGTCGTGCGTTCGCTCGTGGGCCACGGCGTGGGACGTGAGATGCACGAGGACCCGCAGGTGCCCAACTACGGCCGTGCGGGGCGCGGGCCGCTGCTGCGCGAGGGCATGGTGCTTGCGATCGAGCCGATGACGACGCTGGGTGGCCCCAACGTGAGGATGGGCTCCGATGGCTGGGCGATCTACGCGCAGGACGGCTCGCTGGCCGCGCACTTCGAGTTCACGGTCGCGATCACATCCGAGGGTCCGCGGATACTGACTCCCTGGCATCTGGACGAGCAGGGCTCACTGGCGCCCGCGGCAGCGGGTGCGCCCGCCGCCGCGCGCCCGTAGATGCTACTATCCGTTGTCCTGCTCGCGCGCGAGGAGCTTGCGCTGCGAGCCAGTATGGGCACGGCGGCGCCACCCTCGATCGGCGGCAGCAGTCGGGTCTCAGTGACGAGCCGAAAGGGATCATGAAGGTAAGACCGTCGGTTAAGCCGATGTGCGAGAAGTGCAGGATCATCCGCCGCCACGGAGCGGTGCTCGTCATCTGCCAGAACAAGCGCCACAAGCAGCGCCAGGGCTAGCGCATGGCACGTATCGCGGGCGTCAACCTGCCCCTCAACAAGCGCGCCGAAATCGGCCTCACCTACATCTACGGGATCGGCCGCTCGACCTCCAAGCAGCTGCTCGCCGAGCTGGGACTGAGCCCTGACACCTACGTCAGGGACCTGACCGAGGACGAGGTCACGCGCCTGCGCGACGCGATCGACCGGCAGCTGACCGTCGAGGGCGACCTGCGCCGCGAGCGCTCCCAGGACATCAAGCGCCTGCAGGAGATCAACTGCTACCGCGGGCTGCGCCACCGCCGCGGTCTGCCGGTGCGAGGCCAGAAGACCAAGACCAACGCGCGCACCCGCAAGGGCCCAAAGCGCATGCAGGTCGCCGGCAAGAAGAAGGCGGGCAAGAAGTGATCCACGCTCACGTCGGTTACGGGGTGATCAGCTGATGGCTGCCCCCAAGCGCGCCAGGGGAAGGCGCAAGCCCAAGAAGAACATCCCCGTCGGTCAGGCTCACATCAAGACTTCCTTCAACAACACGATCGTCTCGTTGACGGACACCACCGGCAACGTGATTGCGTGGGAGTCCGCCGGTGGCGCCGGCTTCAAGGGGTCACGCAAGTCGACCCCGTTCGCAGCTCAGGTGACCGCGGACGCCGCGGCCCGCAAGGGCCTTGAGCAGGGGCTGCAGAAGGTGGAGGTCTTCGTCAAGGGTCCGGGCTCCGGTCGCGAGACGGCGATCCGCTCGCTCCAGGCTGCCGGCCTCGAAGTCACAGGCGTCAAGGACGTTACGCCTCAAGCACACAATGGATGTCGCCCTCGCAAGCGGCGCAGAGTCTGAGATGGCCGTGAGCACTTCGCCATACTGCGTCCTCGCTCGCTCGCGTACCGAGTACGCCACGCTCCCTGCGTCCTTGTCTGGCTCGACTCACGACCATCTCAAGGGCTCGATTACCGAACATCTCAGAGGAATCGCTTAATGGCACGAGACACAGGCGCACAGTGCAAGCAATGCCGCAGGGAGGGTCAGAAGCTCTTCCTCAAGGGCGAGCGCTGCCTGACTGACAAGTGCGGCGTCGAGCGCCGCTCATACCCGCCAGGCGAGCATGGCCGCGGGCGACAGAAGCAGAGCGAGTACCGGGTTCAGCTGCGCGAGAAGCAGAAGGCCCGCCGCTACTACGGGGTGCTGGAGAAGCAGTTCCACGGCTACTACGAGAAGGCATCGAGCCAGCCCGGCATCACCGGCGAGAACCTGCTCACGCTGCTTGAGTGCCGCCTGGACAACGTGCTCGTGCGGCTCGGCTTCGGCGCCTCCAGGCGCCAGGCGCGCCAGCTCGTGCGCCACGGACATTGGACCGTGAATGGCCGCAGGGTCAACATCCCCAGCTACCAGGTCAAGCCGGGCGATGTGATCGCGATCAAGGCGGGCTCGCCCGCCACGCAGGTCGTCAAGGACGCGACCGAGTTGACCGGCCAGATTCCCGCGTGGCTGCAGGCCGATCACGAGTCGCTGACGGCGAAGGTGCTGCGCAAGCCGGAGCGTCGTGAGGTTGCCGCGCCGGTGCAGGAGCAGCTCATCGTCGAGCTGTACTCGAAGTAATCAACTTTCCCCGCGCCCTGCCCGCTCTTCGGGCTCCGGCGCGCCCACAGCCGGCGTCGGCAGGCGTCGGTGCCAGAACAAACCACAGAGGATCCTGATGCTCGACTTCCAAATCCCCCGGATCACAAGTGAGTCCGTCGATGACAACCGCGGCAACTTCACGATCGAGCCTCTCGACCGCGGGTTCGGCTACACCTTCGGGAACTCCCTGCGCCGGGTGCTGCTCTCCTCGCTCGCGGGCGCGGCGGTGACGAGCGTTCGCATCGAGGGTGTCGCCCACGAGTTCTCCACCATTCCGGGAGTGACCGAGGATGTCACCGACATCGTCCTGAACCTGAAGGGGATCGTCTGCCGGATGCACTCCGACGCGACCGAGGTCGAGGCGCCGCTGGTGGTCACCGGCCCCGGGGAGATCACCGCCAAGGACATCGACCTGCCGGCCGGGGTTGAGATCCTCAACCCCGGCGTGCACATCGCCACGCTCAAGAAGAAGACCAAGCTCGAGCTCTACATGACGATCGGCCGCGGTCGCGGCTACCGGCCGGCGGAGGAGAACAAGTCCCCCGACCAGCCAATCGGCGTGATTCCGATCGACTCGATCTTCTCGCCCGTGCGCCGCGTCGCCTACGCCGTCGAACAGGCGCGCGTGGGCCAGCGCACCGACTACGACAAGCTCTCGCTGGACATCGAGACCGACGGTTCGATCGACCCGCAGGCCGCGCTGCGCGAGGCGGCAGAGCTCTTGATCTCCCAGCTTGCGATCTTCACCGACGCCGACCGCATCCAGGAGCTGCGCGCCACCCCGGGCGGTCAGATCGCCGGCTCCGACGGGCAGGGCCTGCCCGCCGCGGGCGGGCCGACGTCGAACGGCATGCAGGGCGAGGAGTGGAACATCCTGATCGAGGAGCTCAAGCTCGGCGTGCGCTCCTACAACTGCCTCAAGAGGGCGGGCGTGCAGACCGTCGGCGACCTGATCTCCAAGTCCGAGGCGGAGCTCAGCGCGATCCCCAACTTCGGCAAGAAGTCGATCGACGAGGTCGTGGAGACGCTGCACGCGCGCGGGCTCTCGCTGCGGCAGGACTGACGCCCCGGCTAGCGTGCACACGACCCGACCACTATTCTTGAGCGACCGATGAGGCACCAGAAGACACGCAACAAGCTCAGCCGCGACTCCGCGCACCGCAAGGCGCTGCTGATGAACCTCTGCAAGGAGGTTCTCGAGCACGAGCGGATCCAGACCACCGAAGCCAAGGCCAAGGCGGTCAAGCCGGAGATCGAGAAGCTGATCACGCTCGCCAGGACCGACACGCTGCACGCGCGTAGGCAGGCGCTCTCCGCGCTGGCGCAAGACAAGTTCGCGGTGCATCGCCTCTTCGTCGAGGTCGCGCCCCGCTACACCGAGCGTCCCGGCGGGTACACGCGCATTCTGAAGCTCGGTCCGCGTCGCTCGGACTCCACCGAGATGGTCCTGCTCGAGCTCGTCTGAGGCGCGATAGCCGGCGTCTGGCGGCGTCCTCAGTCGCTCGCGTACGAAGTACGCCACGCTCCTTGCGTCCTTGCCAGACTTGACTCTCGCGCCTCAGACTGGCCCCCTGAACGGGCAAACTTATCTCCGGTGATGGTGAGCCGGCTGACCATCGAGTACGACGGGACCGAGTTCGCCGGCTGGGCGCGCCAGCCGGGGCTGCGCACCGTCCAGGGCGTGCTCGAAGAGGCGCTGCACAAGGTGCTGGGGCCGCTCGACGTCGAGGGTGAGCCGTTGGCTTTGACTGTCGCGGGCCGGACCGACAGAGGGGTTCATGCTTGGGGGCAGGTGGCCAGCTACCGCCACGAGGCACTCGATCCAGCACGCTGGAACGCATTGCTGCCGGAGGATGTGGCTGTGCTCACCTGTGAGCCTGCGGCGGAGGGCTTCGACGCGCGCCGGGATGCGCTCAGCCGCACCTATTGCTACCGCGTGCTCAACCGACGGGCGCGCAGTGTGTTCATGCGCGGCACCGCGCTCTTCTGGCCGCGGCAGCTGGACCGCGAGACGCTGGCGGCCTGCGCCGCTGCGCTGGTCGGGACTCACGATTTCACCGCCTTCACACCGACCGAGACAGATCACGTCCGTTTCACGCGCGATGTGCTGGACGCCAGATGGCGCATCGACGACGACGTGCTCGAGCTCTGGATCGAGGCGGACACGTTCATGCGGCATATGAACCGTGTGCTGGTGGGGACGATGCTCGAGGTTGCTGAAGGCCGGCGCAGCCAGGATGACTTCACGCGTCTGCTCCGGGGGGCTCCGCGGGTGGATGCGGGGTCGACGGCGCCGCCCCACGGTCTTGCGCTCGCCTCAGTGCGCTACCCGCAGCACTAGCCGGTAACCGGCGCAGACCGGGGCGGTCCGTATCCTGAGAGACGCATGCTCAACGTACTGCTCACCAACGACGATGGCATCGAGGCCGAGGGGCTGCAGGCGTTGCGCCGCGCGCTCGTGGCGCTGCCGGAGGTGCGTCTTGCGGTGGTCGCGCCCGACGGCAACCGTTCCGCGATGGCGCGCTCGATCACGACGCGCAGGCCGCTGTGGGTCGCCGAGGTGCCCTTCGCCGACGGCACCGTTGGCTATGCGACAGACGGCACCCCCGTGGACTGCGTGCGCCTGGCGAGCCTTGGCCTGATCGAGGACTTTGCGGCAGACCTCGTCGTTTCCGGGATCAACCACGGCGCCAACCTCGGCGACGACATCACCTACTCCGGCACCGTCGCGGCGGCACTGGAGGGGATCGTCGTGGGCCTGCCCGCGATCGCGGTCTCCCAGCAGTCGCTGGGGCGCAGCATGGGCTACAGCGGCGACGGCGGGTTCTCCTTCGAGACTGCGGCCGGCTTCACCGCGCGGCTGGTTGAGCGCCTGGAGGACGTGCCGCTGCCATCGCAGACGCTGCTGAACATCAACGTGCCGGCAGGAAAGCCCTCCGGAGTGGAGGTGGCCACGCTGGGCAAACGCATCTACCGCGACGAGCTCAAGCTGGAGCAGACCGAGCAGGGCCCGCCTGCGCGCTCGCGCTACTGGATCTACGGCGATGACCCCGGGTACGAGAAGGAAGAGGGGACCGATCTGGCCGCGGTCGCCTCCGGACGCGTGGCCGTGACGCCGATCCACTTTGACCTCACCCATCGGCCCGGGATCGAGACGCTGCGCAGCTTCGACCTGCAGGCGCTGCTGAGCCCGCCCGCCGGCCAGCCAGCGGCGTGAGCGACTCGCAGGGAGCACCGCCTGCGGAGGCTGCCCGGCGCGCGGAGGAGCTGCACGAGCTCATCGGGCGACACTCCTACCGCTACTACGTGCTCGATGACCCGGAGATCGGGGACGACGCCTACGACGCGCTGATGGACGAGCTGCGGGAGCTGGAGCGCGCCCACCCGCAGCTACGCACTCCCGACTCCCCCACCCAGCGTGTGGGCGCCGAGCCGGTCAGCAAGCTGGAGAAGGTGCGCCACCTGGAGCCGATGCTCTCGCTGGCCAACGTGCGCTCCGAGGAGGAGCTGCGGGCCTGGGTGTCGCGCATGCGCGCGCACCTGGCAAGGGAAGGCATCGAGTCGCCGCAGTTTCGCTACGTGGTCGAGCCGAAGGTCGACGGGCTGGCGATCAGCCTGATCTACCGCGACGGCACGCTGGAGCGCGGCGCCACGCGCGGCAACGGCGAGGTCGGCGAGGACGTCACGCACAACCTGCGCACGATCGGCGCGATCCCGCTGCACGTGCAGGACGCGCCACCGCTGCTGGAGGTGCGAGGCGAGATCTACATGTCCACACACGACTTCGCAGCGCTGAACGAGCGCCAGGCGCAGGCCGGGCTCTCCACGTTCATGAATCCGCGCAACTCCGCCGCCGGCTCGATCCGCCAGCTCGACCCGGCCCTGGCCGCCCAGCGGCCGCTCTCGATCTGGTGCTACCAGGTGGGAGTGACCGAGGGGCTCTCCTTCGAGCGGCACTCGCAGGCGCTGGAGTGGCTGCGCGAGCACGGCTTCCGCGTCAACCGGGACGTCAGACTGCTGGAGGACGAGCAGCAGGCGATTGCACAGTGTGAGGAGTGGCAGACCCGCCGTGGCGAGCTCGACTTCGAGATTGACGGCGCAGTCGTGAAGGTCGACGACCTGGAGCTGCAACGACGCCTCGGCGCGATCGGCCGCGAGCCCCGCTGGGCGGTGGCATGGAAGTTCCCGCCCACCACGGCTGTGACCCACCTGCGCGCGGTGCACTGGAACGTCGGCAAGTTCGGCGACCTGCACCCCTATGCGGAGCTCGAGCCGGTGCAGGTCGGCGGCGTGGTGATCAAGCTCGCCACGCTGCACAACGAGGAGGACCTTGCGCGCAAGGACATCCGGCCCGGTGAGGACGTGATCGTGCTGCGCGCCGGCGATGTGATCCCGCAGGTCGTCTCGCCCGCCCCGCACGTGGGTGAGCGCTCGCAGCGACCCCCCAAGCCGCTGCCGCCGAGCCGCTGCCCGTTCTGCGACACCCCGACCGTCAAGCCCGCAGAGGGCGTCTTTACGAAGTGCCCAAACATCGAGTGCCCGGAGCGCCGCTGGCAGCTGCTCAAGCACTTCGTCTCCCGCGGGGCGATGGATATCGACGGCCTCGGCGAGAAGCAGGTCGCGCTGATGCAGCAGCAGGGCCTGGTGGCAACGCCCGCCGACTTCTACCGGCTCACGGCCGAGCAGCTGGTGGCCCTGGAGGGCTTCGGGGAGATCTCGGCCAACAACCTGCTCGCCGCGATCGAGGACTCCAAGCAGCGTCCCTTCGGGAGGGTCCTGTTCGCGCTGGGAATCGAGGAGGTCGGCGAGGTGACCGGGCGAAACATCGCCCAGCGCTTCCGGGACATCGACGCGCTGCTCGGCGCCGACGAGAAGCAGGTCTCCCAGACGCCCGGGATCGGGGAGAAGATGGCCGCCTTGATCGTCAGCCAGCTCGCCGATGAGAAGATGCGTCAGCTGATCGGCGAGCTGCGGGAGATCGGGCTGCGCTTCGCCGAAGAGGGCTCACCGCCCGGCGAGGGGCCGCTCGCCGGCAAGAGCCTCGTGCTCACCGGCACACTGCCGGATTGGTCCAGGGAGCACGCAACCGAGCAGATCCTCGCTGCCGGCGGACGCGTCGTGGGTTCGGTCTCCAAGAAGACTGACTACCTGGTGGCCGGCGATACCCCCGGCTCAAAGCTCGAGAAGGCGCAGCGGATGGATGTGCCGGTGATCGACGAGGCGGGTCTGAAGGCGTTGTTGGTGTCGGATCAGTAGCCCGCGATCGACTCGGTCATCGCGTCCTGGATCGTATGCGCCTTATACGTTGCGATGCCGTCGTCGAAGAGGGCGAAGGCGATCAGGTGGCCGTCGCGCGCTTCGCAGTAGCCGGCTAGGTTGGAGACGCCGGTGAGCGTGCCGGTCTTGCCCTGGCAGTGGCCTTCGGCGTAGGTGCGGCGCATCCGTTCCGCAAGCGTACCGCTGCGGCCCGCGATCGCGAGGTCGCCGCGCAGGACCTGGCCGTCGCTCGTGCCATTCAGATCGCGCAGCAGGGTGACGACCTGTTCGGGGGAGGTGAGGTCTTCGGTTGAAAGGCCGGAGCCGTCCACCACGTGCGGTTGCAGCCCAAGCTCCCCGATTGCCTCACGCACGACCGCGACCCCGTCGGCGGTGGTGCCGACCCCGCCATAGCGGGCGCCGAGATCCTTGATCAGCATCTCGGCGAAGAAGTTGTCAGAGGGCGGAAGCATCAGTCCGAGCAGCGTGGCGAGCGGCGGAGACTGCACGCTGGCCAGTGTGGTCGCGCCGCCGGGCGTGGAGGAGGGCGCCGGGCCGCTGCCGTGCGCGATGGTGACGTGCGAGCGCTGCAGGCCGAGCATCAGCTGCTGCGCGGCGTAGGCGGCCGGTGCGTGCGGTCCGTGGAAAGGGCCAGTTTCGCCACGGTTGAAAGCAAGGCCGGAGAGATCGCCTTCAAGCCAGGGGTCGAAGGCGTAGCCGCTGGACGGCTCCCCGCGCAGCGAGTCGAACCAGGTCTCATCGCCGAGCACGCGGCCGGTGATGCGGTGGATGCCCTCGTGGTCGAGCTGGGCGACCAGGCTGGAGACGCTTGCACCCTGTCCGCCGTAGTGCCCGGCAATGAACGGGCCGGAGCCGAACGTCGGATCTCCGCCGCCGCGCAGGTAGAGATTGCCTTCCCACACCCCGCCGCTCGCCAGCTCGCCGGTGCCGTAGACGGTCGTGGTCAGGCGCGCCGAGGGCCCCATCTTCATCAGCGCGGTCGTGGCGGTGTAGAGCTTCTCCACCGAGGCGGGCGGGTGCATTTCGCCCGCGCGGTTGGCGTAAAGCGCCGTGCCCGCGGTGATGTCGTAGACGTAGGCGCCGCTGGAGCGTCCGGCGATCCTCATCTGATGCGAGAGCGAGGCGCTGAGCGCGGCCGGGCCGCTGCCTGCGGGCGAGGCGTGCAACGTGCTTGCTCCGCGCGCGACGTCAGCCGTGGGCCGGCGAGCCGACACAGCTTCTGGCTGAGGGAAACGCTTTGGGTCAGCGGCCTTTGCAAGGCGCCCATGGCCGCGGGGGCGCGGGTAGCTCTGCGACTGCGCGAACGCCGCCAGGCTCAGCAGCAACAGCAGGGCGCCGGCGATCCCCAGCAGCAGGGGTCCGCGCATGCGCGGCCCGCGCAACTGCCTGTCTGCATCTGGCACTCCGCCACGCCGGAGGGCGAAGACTCCTCTTGTCCGAGGCGGCCGCAACCATCCGTACAATGAAGCTATATGGGCAAGGTTGTCAAGCTCGAACCCGCAGCGAAGGTCAAGCCGGACAAGACCGCGCTCGTGCTCGGCGGTGGCGGCTTCACCGGCGGCGTCTACGAGATCGGCGCGCTGCGCGCCCTTGATCTGCTCGCCGACGGCATGTCGGTCAACGACTTCGACGTCTACGTCGGTACATCCGCCGGGTCATTCATCGCTGCGCTCTGCGCAAATGGCGTCACGCCTGAGGAAATGATGCGCGCGGTCACGCAGGAGAGCGACCAGGCCTTCCGCGAGATCAGCATTCAGGACCTGCTGCGTCTGAACATCATCGAGCTTGCCCACCGCGGGCTGTTGCTGCCGGCGCAGCTGCTCTCACTCGGGCGCCGGATCCTGCGGCAGCGCGGGCAGATCTCACTGATGGATCTTGTGATCGGCCTGGCCGAGGTGCTGCCTCCCGGCCTCTACAGCGGGGCGGGAGTGGAGCGCTATCTGCGCCAGGTGCTCGCCGATCGCGACGTGCCAGACGATTTCAAGAGCTGCCCGCACGAGCTCTACATCACCGCCACCGACCTTGACACCTGCGAGCGGGTGGTCTTCGGCCAACCGGGCTTTGAGGATGTGCCGATCTCAACGGCGGTGCGCGCCTCGACCGCGCTGCCGATGGTCTATGCGCCCGTGCGGGTCGGCGATCGCGAGCTGGTCGACGGTGGCATCGTCTCAACGACCAACCTGGACATCGCGGTGGAAGCGGGCGCAAAGCTCGTGATCGTGATCAACCCGATCGTGCCCTACCAAAACAATTTCGATGAGCAGGTGCGGACGATGCGGGGCGTGCGTGCGCGGCGGATCTCGGACATGGGCTTTCCGAAGGTGGGCTATCAGGCTTTCAAGCTGCTCGCGCACAGGCGCCTGCACGGCATGGCCGAGCAGTGGCAGGAGCGCTTCCCCGGTGTGGACATCGTCCTGATCGAGCCGCAGGCGGACGATCGCCTGATGTTCGAGACCTCGATCATGAACTTCACCTCGCGCGTGGAGATCGCAAAGCACGGCTTTCAGTCGGTCGCCAGTCACCTCTCAGGCGAGTACGAGACTTACAGGGAGATCTTTGAGCGCCACGGCATCGCGATTTCGCCCGAACGCGTTCGCCGCGTGATCGGGCGCTTCCAGGAGGAGGCGGGCAGCGCTGACTCCGGCTCCTCGTGGCGCAGCATTTTCGGCGCCGCGGCGGGCATGTTCAGCGGGTAGAGCGCCCGCGAGCGCTCTCAACGCTCGCGGGCAAGCGGCTGCACGAGCGCGGCGTCGAGCGCGCTCAGCAGACGCTCTGTGGCTGCCCGGTCGCGCACGGTGATCCGCACGTGGCCCGGCTCGCCCAGCGGCGCTCCCGCCGCGACCAGCACGCCGGACTCCGAAAGCCGCGCTGAGAGCTCGCCGCCTGGAATCTGCGGGTGGGCGACCCAGAGGAAGTTCGCCTGGCTGTCGCTCACCTCCAGACCCCGTTGCCGCAGCTCCTGCGTGAGCGCCGCGCGCTGCTCCGCGGCGACCCTGCAGCGACGCTCCACCTGGCGCGAGCAGGCGCGCAGAGTCTCCAGCGCAGCTGTCTGTGTGATCTCACTGACGCCGTGCTCGGGCGTGAGCTCGGCGAGCAGGCTCTCGGCGCCGGGACCGCCGATCACATACCCGCAGGGCAGCCCGGCGAGACCCCAGGCCTTGGAGAAACTGCGGAAGATCAGCAGCCGCGGGTGACGCTCGAGCAGCCGCAGCGAGTCGTCCTGTCGCTCCGGGTCTGCATACTCGATCAGCGACTCGTCGAGCAGAACCGCGACCGACTCCGGCAGCTCGGCAAGCAGCGCGTTCAGCTGCTCGACGTCGATCAGCTCGCCGGTTGGGTCATTGGGGCTGGCGAGCGCGATTACGCGCGTGTCGTGCTGCGCCGCGGCGGCGAGCAGCGCCTCGGGGTCGCGCTCGCCCACGGGCACCGCGACGCCGTGGGCACGCCGTGCCATCTTCGGGAAGAGCGGATGTGAGGGCCAGTAGGTCAAGAGCGCCTGGCCGGGACGGATCAGCGCGCAGGTCGCGGCCTGCAGCAGCTCGGAGGCGCCGTTCCCGAGCGCCATTCGCTCGGCGGGAACGCCGAGGTGGTGGGCGAGCTCGCTGGCAAGCTCCGAATCGCGCGGGTAGCGATGCATGCCACGTCGGGCGACGAACGTCACCGCGCTCACCACGTCGGCGTGCGTCGGGTAGGGCCAGGTGGTCACAGAGAGGTCGAGCGTCTCCACACGCGTGAGTTCGAGCGCCCGCTTGTCGGCGGCCTGCTGGCGCAGCTCACTGTTGATCTCCTCCTCGGTGAGAGCGTCGAACTGGCGGTAGTAGTCGAGCAGCCCCATCCCGATCACGGATACTGGTTGTTGGGCGCGACGGTCGAGCCGGGGCCGTGGATCAGCAGCAGCCAGATCATGAAGGCCGATCCGCAGATCACCACCGCCACCGCGAAGATCCGTGGCAGCGCGCCCGAGCGCTGGTCGTGGCCGGCGGCGCGCCGCACGAGGATCCACGCGAAGTCGAGTCGGCGCAGCAGCGCCAGCGTGCCGAAGAGCAGGATGCCCAACGTCACGAAAGCCGCCAGGATGCCGAGGCTGATGCTGCTCGAGGCGGAGCTGACGTGTGCGCCGACCCATAGGCAGCCCAGCGGGATCGGGCCCCAGCAAAACAGGCTCAGGACCACCATCCCGACCCACATCGCGTTGGCCAGGGTTCCATCCGCGCGCTGCCTGCGCTCTTTGCCGGGCTCCGGCGACCCGCGGAAGCGCAGCGGCCCGGTTCCTGGCCGCCGTCCGACGAACAGGCCGCCGGTTTCGCTTGGATCGCTTCGCATTGATCTGCTCCCTTTCGTGGGCCGCCGCGAGCTAGCTACACGCTAGCGCGGCGGCCATGGTCGGCCAAGCAGGCCGTCTCTGTCTCTAGTACAGCGACTCGAGCACCTCGGCGTACTTGTCCGCCACGACGTTGCGCTTGACCTTCAACGTCGGCGTCAGCTCCCCTGTCTCCTGGGAGAGATCGGCGGGCAAGAATCGCAAAAGTGCTTGACCTGCTCGACCTGTGCGTAGCGCGCGTTTACCTTGTCCAGCTCGGCCTGGATCATCGCGACCACCTGCGGGCTCATTCGCCAGCGCGGCCACCTCGCCCGGCAAGGCCTTCCGAGCTGGCCCAGGGCACGATCTCTTCCTCATCGAGGGTGATCAGCAGCACCGGGTAGGGCCGCCTGTCGCCGTGCATCACCGCTTGAGAGACCCAGCGACACTGCTTCATCTCGTTCTCGATGTTCGCTGGCGTGAGGTTCTTGCCGCCCGCGGTGATGATGATGTCCTTCTTGCGGCCGACGATGTAGACTGGAAGCCGTCCTCGTCGATGCGTCCGAGGTCGCCGGTGTGCAGCCATCCGTCAACGACCGCGCCAAAGCCGCTGTCGAGCTGGCCGTAGTAGCCGGAGAAGATGTTCGGCCCCTTGATCAGCAGCTCGCCATCCTCGGCGATCTTCACCTCAACGCCATGCAGCGGGCTTGCCCACGCTGCCGAAGCGGTGCTCCCCCGGGCGCGAGGCCTGTTGCTGCAGTCGCGGTCTCGGTCATGCCGTAGCCCTCCATCACCGGCACGCCGCAGGCGAAGAAGAATTCGAGGATCTCCTTGGCGATCGGCGCCGCGCCACTGACCGCCTCGCGCAACCGCCCGCCAAAGGCCGCCCGCACGTTTTTGAACAGCCGCTCGTCGGCCTCCTCGAAGGGTCCCTGCAGCTCCTGCGGGATCGGCTTGCCTGCCAGCTCCAGCTCCCTGACCTTCATGCCGACCGAGACGGCCTTGGCGAGCATCTCAGGGTCGACGTTGGCAGAGACCAGCGTGTAGATCTTCTCGAAGATCCTCGGCACCGAGGGCAGGTATGTCGGTTTGACTTCGGAGAGCTCGACGATGATCTGCTTGGTGTCCCCGCCGAAGTAGGCGAGCGTCACGCCGAGATCGAAGACCACCAACTGGAGCAGCAGCGCGAAGGAGTGCGCGAGCGGCAGGTAGAGGTAGACGACGTCTTCAGCGTTGCTGTCCAGCAAGCCGCGCTCCACGATCATGTCGACGATCGCCCTGTAGTTGCCGTGCGTGAGCACGCAGCCCTTCGGCGGGCCGGTCGTGCCGGAGGTGTAGATGATCGTGAACGGGTCCTGCGGCTTGACTGCTGCCCGGCGCGCCTCCAGCTCGGCGGGGGCGTGGCTGCGCCCGCGCTCCCGCAGCTCATCCAGGGTGATTGCGCTCAGCGGCGGATCGCCTGCCGGCTGATCGAAGACGATCACATGGCGCAGGCTCGGCACGCGATTGCGGATCTCCGCGATCTTGGCCAGCTGGCTCTCGTCCTCGCAGAAGATCGCGCAGGCGCCTGAGTCGGATATCACCCACTCGCACTCCTGTGGAGAGTTGGTCTGGTAGATCGGCACCACCACCGTGCCCGCCTCGGTGGCGGCCATGTCGGCGTAGGACCACTCCGGGCGGGTGTTGGAAAGGATGCAGACCCGCTCGCCGGGGGCGACGCCGAGGTCGATCAGGCCAAGGCCGATCTCCTCCGCGATGTTCGCGAGCTGGGCGAAGTTGACGTCACGCCACTCCCCATCGCGCTTGTAACGGACCGCGACGCGCTCGCCGTGGGCAGCGGCCGCCCCGGGGATCAACCCCGCGATCGTCTGAGTTGCGCTGGTGGGCGCAGTGCTGGCCTCCATACTCTCCTCCTCGGCAGGCGAGTTGAACGGGCTTGCTGGCAATGATGTCATGTCCGCAGCCTGGAGCCTTGCCGCGGATTGCCGTAAGCATCGCATGCCGGAGGGGGCGCAGTCCAGCGGGTGCGTCCAGGCACAACTCAACCCGGGACGCCGCGAGGGCGCAACGGAACCTGCGCTCTATGTTGGGGAGGGGACTGCCGGCTCAGCGCGCCGGCTGGATCAGCTGCTCAGCGCTACCGGACGTTTCGTGAGGGAGGGCTCCTCGCGGATGCTCGCGAGGAAGAGGCTCTTGTCGATGCGGCCCTGGAAGACGGGCACACCGAGCTCGAGGCACTTCGAGAGGACTTCCTTGCGCTCCAGGCCGGCGGCGTGTGCCAGCTCTGTGGGCGTCAGGTGGTTTGCCATCAGCATCTCCTCCAGCTTGTCGAGATCATGGCTGCTGTAGATCATCTATAGCGCCACCTGCGGACGCACGCAATGCCTGGGGCTGACAAATGTCAGCTTGCGACCCGTCGAAGCACCCTAAATGGGGTTTCTCACGTCGATGAAGAGGTGACGCAGACCGAAGCGCTCGGCGAGGTGCGCGCCCAGCGCCTGGATCCCGAAGGTCTCGGTCGCGTAGTGCCCGGCGGCGATGAAGTGGATGCCTGCCTCTTGGGCGTCCGCCATCGCGCGCTCGGCGGGCTCGCCGGTGATGAAGGCGTCCGCGCCCTCGGCAATCGCGTCGGGCAGATGGCTCGTGCCGGCGCCGGTGACGATCGCGATGCTTCGCACGGTCTCGGGGCCCGCGTCGAAGACCAGCGGCTTGTGGCCCATGATCTCCTCCACTCGGGCGACGAGGCCCTCACCGCCATGGGCCGGGATGCCGGCGCCAGGGAACGTGGCGAGGAAGCCGATCGGCTGGTTGCGGTGGACTGCAAAGGGCCTGAGGTCCGCGGCGCCGAGCGCCTTCGCAAGCAGTGCGTTGTTGCCGATCTGCGGATGCGCGTCGAGTGGGAGGTGGTAGGCGGCAAGCGCGATGTCCGCGTCGAAAAGCAACCTCAGGCGGCGCTTCATTGCCGAGTCGATCGGGCCTGCCCCAGAGCCCCAGAACAGGCCATGGTGGACGAGAATCAGGTCGGCATCCGCATCGGTCGCCCGTTCGAAGAGCTCGACGTGAGCGCTCACGCCTGTGACAAGGCTCGAGACCTGCTCGGCACCGGGGACCTGCAGCCCATTGGGGCCATAGTCCTGGAAGCGAGAGGACTCCAGCAGGCGGTCGGCCTCGGCGAGGATGTCCTTGAGAGGGGTTGGCATGGGGAGTGCTCCGGTGATTTTAGGACTGACGTTGCAGCAGGCGACCATAGCGGCTCGGCGACCCGTTGCGCTGGGGAGGGCTGGCCGCGGCATCGAGGCCCGGTCGAGGTGGGCTCTGTGGGATACTGAAGAGGCATCGGGGCGTGGCGCAGCCTGGTAGCGCGCACCGTTCGGGTCGGTGAGGTCCCGAGTTCAAATCTCGGCGCCCCGATAAAAAAACCCCGCAAATGCGTGACTGTTCAGGTCGCGGCAGGGGGTGGGGGTCTGGTCGCGAACGTTGTTATGTGTCGTCGGGTCGGCTGTCGCGGGATGATCTTGAGGCGCTGGTCGTCGAGCAGGCCGCGCTGATCGTCGATCTGCGCGCTGAGGTCGCGGAGCTTCAAGCGCGGCTGTCGGCGAATTCGCGCAACTCGTCGCGGCCGCCGTCGTCTGATGGGCTGGCAAAGCCGCCGGCGCCGAAGAGCCTGCGTCGCCGGTCGGGTCGCAAGCAGGGCGGTCAGCCCGGTCACGAGGGTCGTCATCTGCAGCGCGTCGAGCGTCCGGATTCGGTGATCATGCATGTGCCGGTGAGCTGCGACGGCTGCGGCGGCGATCTCACGGACGGCGAGCCGGTCAGCGAGGAGGCGCGCCAGGTGTTCGACCTCCCACCGGTGCGTCTCCTCGTGACCGAGCATCGTGCCCAGCGGCGCCGCTGCGCCTGCGGGCACGTGACATGCGCCGATTTCCCGGCTGGGGTCGGCGCGCCGGCGCAGTACGGGCCGCAAATCCGCGCCCTGGGGATCTACCTGATCGCCGTGCAGCACTTGCCCTACCAGCGTGCCGCGCGGCTGCTCTCAGACTGGCTCGGGGCGCCGCTATCGCCCGCGACGCTGGTCGCGTTCGTCGCTGATGGTGCCGAGGATCTTGATGAGTTCTTGGATGTGGTGCACAAGCAGATCATCGCCTCGCCGGTCGCGCATTTCGACGAGACCGGCGCACGTGTTGCTGGCCGCGGCCGCTGGCTTCACTGCGCCAGCACCGAGACGTTGACGTTCTATGCGCTACATGACCGGCGCGGCACCGAGGGCATCGACCACACCGGCGTGATGCCGCGTTTTCGTGGAATCGCCGTCCACGACGGCTGGCCTCAGTACCGCTCCTACACCGACGTGACACATGCGCTGTGCAATGCCCATCACCTGCGCGAGCTGCTGGCAGTCATCGAGCAGCACCCCGAAACGCAGTCGTGGGCCCGCCAGATCGACGCGCTGCTGCGCGCCCTGCACGAGGAGGTCAAGGCTGCCAAAACAGCCGGCGAAGACTGGCTGGATCCGTCGGTGCTGGCCAGCTACCGCGCCGCCTACCAGCAGATCATCGCGAGCGCCAACCACGACAACCCGCCGGGCACGATCCCGACCGGCAAGCGCGGCGTGATCAAACAGACCCCCGCTCGCAACTTGCTCACCCGCCTGGACCGCGACCGCGAGCAGATCCTGCGCTTCGCCCACCAGTTCCAAGTCCCATTCGACAACAACCTCGTCGAGCGCGACATCCGAATGATCAAGATCCAGCAGAAGATCTCCGGCAGCTGGCGCACAACCGCCGGCGCTGACCGCTTCTTCGCGCTACGCGCCTACATCAGCACCACCCGCAAGCAAAGCCGCGACATACTCGACGCGCTCGCCCGCCTCACCGACCACGCCCCATGGCTACCGGCCGCCGCCAGCACCTGACACGCCACCAGCGACCTGAACAGTCACGCAAATCGCGGGTATTGAGTGCTTGGGAGGGCGTCACATTAACTGTGTAGGCGGTTTCTTGGATTATTGTAACTCAGTTGGTGGTGTCGGGGACGCGGTCGCCGAAGTGGATCTTGAACGCGAGTAGCGCTGTGGTCCAGTTCCGGGTGCGGGTCCATTGCGGGACGGCGTTCTGCAGGGCGAGGTAGACGAGCTTGCGGGCGGCGTCCTCGTTGGGGAAGCTGCCCTTCGTCTTGATCGCCTTGCGCAGCTGCCTGTTGAGGGCCTCTATCGCGTTTGTCGTGTAGATCACGCGCCTGACCTGCGGCGGGAACGCGAGGAACGGGGTCACATGCTCCCAGGCGTTCAGCCACGCCTGGGTGATCACGGGGAACCGCTTGCCCCACTTCTCATCGAAGGCCTCAAGCTCGGCCTGCGCCTGGTCGGCGTCCTTGGCTGTGTAGATCGGCTTGAGGTCGCGGGCGACTTGCTCGCGCTCGCGGCGCGGCACATAACGCAAGCTTGCTCTAATGAGGTGAACTATGCATGTTTGGACGGTCGTCTTCGGGAAGATCGCCTCGATCGCCTCTGGGAAGCCCTTCAAGCCGTCAACGCAGCAGATCAGGATGTCCTGCACGCCGCGGGTCTTCAGGTCGGTCAGGACCTGCATCCAGAACTTCGCGCCCTCGGTCTCCTGGAACCACATGCCCAACACGTCCCGCTCACCCTCCAGCGTGACGCCGAGGGCGAGGTAGAGCGCGCGACGCTGCACCGTCCCTGCCTCGCGGATCTTCAACACCATGCAGTCCAAGAACACGATCGGGTAGATGTCCTCCAGCGGCCGCTTGGCCCACTCCCGCACATCATCCATCACCGCATCCGTGACCCTGCTGACCAGGTCGCGGCTGACCTGCACCCCGTAGATCTCCCGAAAGTGAGCTTCGATATCCCGCGTCGACATTCCACGGCTGTAGAGCGCGAGGATCTTCTCGTCGAACCCCACGAACCGCCGCTGACGCTTGCGAACGATCTGCGGCTCAAAGCTGCCGTCCCGGTCCCGGGGAGCATCGATCTCCACCGGCCCGTGCTCGGTGAGAAGCGTCTTCGGCGAGCTGCCGTTGCGCTGGTTCTCCGCGCCACCAGGCGGCTCGCAGTGCGCCTCATAGCCGACATGGTCAGTCAGCTCGACCTCCATCGCGCGCTCCACCAGCCGCTTGGTCAACTGCGCCAACAAGCCGCCGGGCCCAGCGATCTCCTCCTCACTGCTCGCCCCGGCAAGCAACTCGTCGATCACCTCATCACTGATCCGCCGATCAGAGCCCACCCCGAGAGCTTGCCGCACACGACGGCGGCCAGCCCCACGATCGACGGTCCCGTCGACCAGCTCCGGAGAGAGCGCACGCCCCGGCCGGCCCGCCGTCGAGTCCCCCGCCGCAAGCGCGCCGCCGCCGGTCCACTCCGGTCGCCCTTCGGGCTCCCTGCGCTCCCCGCCGGCGCCGAACACCAGCTCCTGCGACTCCATCTGACCCTGCGTAATAGTAGGCATAACGACCTCTCTCGCTCATGCCTACACAGTTCCTACGACACTCCCGTGCTTGGTGTTAGCTCTTGAGGGCTCAAGTTTGGGGGTCGATTTGGAGGGTTTGGGCAGTGAGACCAGGCTACTGCCCAAACGTCGTGTCCCTTCTCCTTGGCGGTAGAGACCGGCGTATGGGCTTGCCTGTCAACCGTAGCGCCTCAAGCGGCTGCGCGGGGAATCAGGCGACGGCTCGTAATACCGACGCGCGCGGAGGGCTTTCTACCGTGCGCTCTCGATAACCCGGTAGTAACCGGTCTTGCGTGAGCCCACGCGCGTCACGAGGCCTGCGTCGCGCAATGCTGCGAGATCCCGTTCCAGCGTTCGCGGCGCGATCTCGAGTCGCTGCTGCAGCTCCTGGGCGTCGAGACCCTCTGTCTCGGTGAGTGCGTCGAGGATGGCTTGGCGGCGACGGGCGACCTCGCCCTTGCCCAGCCCCGCCGTCGCGCCGGTCGTCCCGCCATTTATATCGCCACTTATTCCGCCATGTTGGCGGGATGGCGGGATGCGTGAGCTGGCGAGAGACGGGTGGGGCCAGAGGGTGGCGCAGAACACCGGGCCGTCTCCGTCGAAGCGAGGCTCCGGGTAGCCGTTTGCCATCTCGGCCTGGATCTTCTCCCAGGCGCTGCCGAACCGCTCCATGTAGCGGATGCGTCGCAGCACGCTTGCGATGCCGCGGTTGCGGATCTTCGAACGGCCGTTGCGAATGTCATCGGTCGTCACGCCCGGCATCATCGGCCCGGGGTTGAGGATCTCGACGCGGTCGTCGAACACGAATACCTTGATCGTCTCGCCGGTCCTTGAGTAGTCAGCGTGCGCGACCGCGTTGACCAGTAGCTCACGAACCATCACTGGCGAGAACTCCACCAGGCGCTCACGCTGCAACCGGCCCCGCGGGATCGGCTCGGCCTGACGGGTATTGCGCCGGATGAACCGCTCGGCGGCATCGATCGCCTCGAGCACCGTGAGCTCTTCGTCAGGATCAAGGATGTCCTCGATGTCGGCCGCTCGCGTCGCTCCCGCGAAGCGTGCTCCCTCGAGGCGCGCATCCCCGAAGTAGCGCCTGCGTGTTGCGTCCTGGCCAAAGAGGATCACGCCAGCATTCGTCGCCACAACCTTGCCCTGGTAGCGCGTCAGCACGCCAAGCGCCTCCAGCTTGGCCGTGCGTAGCGGCACGTCATGGCCATCGAACGCTGCCTTCATCCGCGCCTCATCGAGATCGCCAAGAACGACGTCTGAGCGAGCGAAGAGATCGAAGGACTCACCGGCGGCCTGCCGGCGAAGCTCGGCGAGCGTCTCGGGCTCCGCGCGTCTGCTCGTGGACCCCAGCCGCACATACACGCCGCGCTCTGGGCCCTCTGAGCGCAGGTGAAACGGCGCAGGGTGATGAGCAACCTCAACGACCAGCAACTCATGCTCGCCGTAGGAGACCGCATAGATCTCCGGCAGCAACTGCGGCTCAATGCTGTCGCTGATCCTGCTGGACAGACGCTCCTCCTCACGCAGAGGGTCCGCGACGCCAACAACCGAGCCGTCGTCCTCGATGCCGACCACGACCGTGCCGCCCGCAGTGTTCGCGAACGCCACGATGTCCTTCAGGACCGACTTCGAGGAAGACAGATCCCGCTTGAAATCAAGCCGCGGCCCCTCGCCCCGTGCTATCGCCTCAGCGATCTTCACGCGCGCATCTTCTCAGCAACCACACCCATGATGGATGCACAAGGCCAAATGGCCCGTGATAACGCGGGTCGGTCGCCATGAGCACCGTCCACGAGCATCTTCGCCCGCACCGGCAAGAGGAAGCGGCGGCAGAGATCGATGATGGGCTGCCACTGATCGAAATGGGACACTGAGGAGCCCTGCGGCGACCTGGTGGGAGATGCCCGCAAATGGGCGTCCTCGAATACGATCAGCCAGCGTGTCCTACTGGACCGACATCTTCACGCTGGAGACCTGGGCTCAAGCGGAACAGCACGGCTGGAACGTGAGCGGCTTCCCGCCGCCGACCAAAGCGCGCGGCGGCTACAGCGACCGAACGTTCGGGCGGATTCGGGTCGGCGACGTGTTCCTCTGCTATTGCAAGAGTCCAGCCGCCCGGTGGGTCGGTGCGCTGAAGGTCAATGGCGGCATGTACATCGACGAGGAGCCGGTCTGGGGACTCACGGAGGACGGCACGGTTCGCTTCTCGGCGCGCTTCGCGGTCGAGCCGCTCGTCGTGCTCGATCCAGCGCGCGGCGTTCCCGGCCTGGAGGTTGCTAAGGCGCTGACGTGCCTCAGCCGACTCAAGCATTGGGGCACGTTCCTGCAGCGTTCATTGAATGAGGTGCCTGATGCCGACGGCGAGCGCCTGCTCGCGATGTTGCGCGAGCCGTGGCCTGAGGTTCCAATCGCCGTCCCACAGCGACGTGCGCGACGTGTACCTGCGGCAGACGCACCAGAGCGCGGGCATCTCGAGGCCCAGGCGCAACCGCCGATGCTGACCTCGATTGACGGTGGCGAACGAACCGAGGATGAGCTGACCGAGCCGCGCACGCATAGCGAGATTCAGGCCAAGCTTCGCGACATCGGGCTCTCCGAGGGTTACGACGTGTGGGTGGCCGATCGGGGCACCAAGTGGAACCGCGAAGAGTTGGGCACCGGCTGCCTGACCGACCTGCCAGTCGTTGCCGCCGAGCGGACGCGCACAGTCATGAAGAACATAGACGTGATCTGGTTTCGGCGCGGCACCGGTCACCCAGTGCGCTTCTTTGAGATCGAGCATTCGACCAGCGTCTACTCCGGGCTTCTGCGTATGAACGACGTGATGATCGACTTCCCGATCACGGAGGCGTTCATCGTTGGCGACGGCGAGAAGACGCAGCGCAAGTTCGAGCGGGAGATCGCACGCCGCACCTTTGAGCAAAGCCGACTCAAAGACGTCACGCAATTCCTGCGCTACGACCAGGTGCGCCAGACCTGGCAGAAGTACCGCAGCGTCGGAGCGGGCAGCAAGGAGTGGGGATCGGGCGCATCGCAGCGCTCACAGCAACCCGCATAACAAAGGCCCATCAAAGCCGTGGGCCTCCCGACCCGCTTCAGGAGGGCGTCACATTAACTGTGTAGGCGGTTTCTTGGATTATTGTAACTCAGTTGGTGGTGTCGGGGACGCGGTCGCCGAAGTGGATCTTGAACGCGAGTAGCGCTGTGGTCCAGTTCCGGGTGCGGGTCCATTGCGGGACGGCGTTCTGCAGGGCGAGGTAGACGAGCTTGCGGGCGGCGTCCTCGTTGGGGAAGCTGCCCTTCGTCTTGATCGCCTTGCGCAGCTGCCTGTTGAGGGCCTCTATCGCGTTTGTCGTGTAGATCACGCGCCTGACCTGCGGCGGGAACGCGAGGAACGGGGTCACATGCTCCCAGGCGTTCAGCCACGCCTGGGTGATCACGGGGAACCGCTTGCCCCACTTCTCATCGAAGGCCTCAAGCTCGGCCTGCGCCTGGTCGGCGTCCTTGGCTGTGTAGATCGGCTTGAGGTCGCGGGCGACTTGCTCGCGCTCGCGGCGCGGCACATAACGCAAGCTTGCTCTAATGAGGTGAACTATGCATGTTTGGACGGTCGTCTTCGGGAAGATCGCCTCGATCGCCTCTGGGAAGCCCTTCAAGCCGTCAACGCAGCAGATCAGGATGTCCTGCACGCCGCGGGTCTTCAGGTCGGTCAGGACCTGCATCCAGAACTTCGCGCCCTCGGTCTCCTGGAACCACATGCCCAACACGTCCCGCTCACCCTCCAGCGTGACGCCGAGGGCGAGGTAGAGCGCGCGACGCTGCACCGTCCCTGCCTCGCGGATCTTCAACACCATGCAGTCCAAGAACACGATCGGGTAGATGTCCTCCAGCGGCCGCTTGGCCCACTCCCGCACATCATCCATCACCGCATCCGTGACCCTGCTGACCAGGTCGCGGCTGACCTGCACCCCGTAGATCTCCCGAAAGTGAGCTTCGATATCCCGCGTCGACATTCCACGGCTGTAGAGCGCGAGGATCTTCTCGTCGAACCCCACGAACCGCCGCTGACGCTTGCGAACGATCTGCGGCTCAAAGCTGCCGTCCCGGTCCCGGGGAGCATCGATCTCCACCGGCCCGTGCTCGGTGAGAAGCGTCTTCGGCGAGCTGCCGTTGCGCTGGTTCTCCGCGCCACCAGGCGGCTCGCAGTGCGCCTCATAGCCGACATGGTCAGTCAGCTCGACCTCCATCGCGCGCTCCACCAGCCGCTTGGTCAACTGCGCCAACAAGCCGCCGGGCCCAGCGATCTCCTCCTCACTGCTCGCCCCGGCAAGCAACTCGTCGATCACCTCATCACTGATCCGCCGATCAGAGCCCACCCCGAGAGCTTGCCGCACACGACGGCGGCCAGCCCCACGATCGACGGTCCCGTCGACCAGCTCCGGAGAGAGCGCACGCCCCGGCCGGCCCGCCGTCGAGTCCCCCGCCGCAAGCGCGCCGCCGCCGGTCCACTCCGGTCGCCCTTCGGGCTCCCTGCGCTCCCCGCCGGCGCCGAACACCAGCTCCTGCGACTCCATCTGACCCTGCGTAATAGTAGGCATAACGACCTCTCTCGCTCATGCCTACACAGTTCCTACGACACTCCCCAACCTGTGCAAATTGAGCACGAAAATTGAACAGGTTGTACCTGGAAATTACTGGTTACGGTCTTATTTGGGGTAGGTTTGAGCATTCCGAGGTCTACGGCTCGGAGCGCAAGTTCGACGCTTGCGCGATGCTTGTTCAGGCGCGTGCCGCTCATGATCTCGGCGCTCCTGAGCTTCTCCCGAACAGATTTGCGGCTGACATCGAGCGCTCTGGCGGTCGCGCTCTCGTTCCAGCCCGCATGGTGATGAGCTTGCAGCATCGCCAGGACCGTTGGCTCCAGCGGAGCTATGTAGGTCGCGATCAGCGCGCGCGCCAGCTCCAAATCGCGAAGCAGCAGAGCATCAAGCTCGACATCTGCATACCATGCCTGCCGCGACCCTCTACGCTGGGCGACTTCAAATGCTTCGCTGGCCATCCGGTGGGTAGTGCAGAACCCCCTAATCCCTTCGCCGCTGCGGCCAACACCGAGCACCATGTCCGGATGCTCCTCGGCTGGCAGGTAGCGCTCCAGAGTCCCAGGATGCAGCTCGCCGCGCGGGCTCAACCATGCTGTCACGATGCCCTCCTCCTCGGGCAGGCAGAACAGCCGTAGGCCGGCACGTTGCTCAAATGCTCTCAGCGCCCGCATCGCACCATCCCCGGAAGCGATCAGACCCAGATGATTGCCTGCGAAATCGTGATTGATTTCCCGCACATCAACGGCGCGGTCGCCTTGCAAGAGCCGCCGCACAGCGGCAGCCTGACGTAGCTGCGGCGTCTGCGCCGCAGACGCGGCCTCACGCCGGTACGCCTGCTCTGCCTCCATCTGCGCATGCGAGAACAACGACTCGCAAGCTGCCCACACCTGCCGCAGCAAGACCAGCGCCTCGCTGGCCGCTACGTGCTCTGCCTCCTCCAGGGCCGTTCGCCAGAGCACGTCGCGCAGCGCCTCATACCCATCGCGCAACCTTCGCTCGCTCACGCCCCCACGCGCAGCGCGACGAGCGTGCAACGCTACCGCGGCAGGAACTGACCCAGACCATTCCTCGCCAAACTCAACAGCGGCAAGCCAACATTCAAAACATGCCGCCACGACCGCATCACGGCGGCCAAAGCGACTACCGGTTACGTGCGTCATCGCCCGCTCAACCGCCAGCCAGACCTCGCCCCGCTCGACCATACGCTCGGCAAGCCGCACTGCGAGCTTCATCCGCTCCTGCTCGATCTTCCGCGCGGTAGTAGACGGCCGCATATGTACTGCTTCTGTCGCCCGAGTCATAGCTGCGTCCCATTCCTACCCAGCCGCTTGACTTCGTCGCGTGCGGCTCTGACCCAGTCGATGTGCGCGGTCGCTGTGCCTTGCTGCTCGGTGAGCAGCAAGGCCGCCGAGACCGTCTGCAGGCTTTGTTGCCCTCCCGGCGAGTGTTCCGTCATCAGCTCCTGGACGCGTTGCTGGTGTTGCTCGGCGTAGTGGGCGTACCTCTCCAGCAGATCGAGCATGGCCGCGACGCCGTGTAGATGTGCGGTGCCGATCCGCGCCAATAGTTCGTCATGCCAGCGCGCGGCGACGACAGGGGATGAGAGCCACCGCCTGTGTGTGGGTATCGCGTCGGTGGTTGGGCCGTAACTGACGCGTCTGTGGCGGCCACCCATCGGCGTAGGCTGGGGCGGTAGTGGTTCCACGAGCCCTTCTTGTTCGAGTCGGTCAAGCGACCCGTAGATCGAGGTCTTGCTCGTGGGCAGGAGAAGGCCGAAGCGGCGCTCGTAGCGCGCTGCTATCTCATAGCCGTAGCTGGGTTTCTCGATCACGAGCGCCAGCATCAGCCAGTGCACCGTGGAGATGAGCCCGACGTCCTCTAGCGGTCGGCGACCTGGCACCCTCACCAGCCTCCCGTCTGCTCGCTTGCCCTGCATTGCGTGCTGCTGCTGTTTCGCGGGCAGCTCGCCGCTGCCTCACCCGGAAGGATCCGGCTCGCTTGAGGGAGATCGCGCCTGTGAATGTCGATGTGTCTGTGCAGGTGACGCAATGGGCTAGGCGACCACCAGTTGAGCTCGGCGAGGAGTGTCATCAGCGATGGCACGAGCAGGACCCGTACGATGCTCGCGTCGATTGCGACGGCGAGTGCGGACCCCAAGCCGAACTGCCGCGTAAAGAGCAGTGGCGCGAACGCGAACGCGCCTACCGCCGCGCAGAACAGGAACGCTGCCTTGGTGATCACGGGGCCTGTGCTGGCGAGCCCATCAATGATTGCCTGCCGGTTAGGCCGCGCGTCATGTTGCTCTCGGATGCGGGAGATGAGGAAGATCTCGTAGTCGGTTGAGAGCGCGAAGGTGATCGCGATCATGAAGATCAGGTCGGCGAGTTCGATGGTGCCGAGGATCGCGATGAGTAGCCCGATACCGGCGGCTACACTCAACAGCGCCATCAAGATCCCCTTGACGGCGATCACGACCGACTCGCTGATCAGCCACAGCGATAGTCCGCTTACGAGCAGCAGTATCGCCGCGGCCAGCCAGATGCGTGAGGAGATCGCCTCGCGCTGGTCAACCGCGAACGCGGTGAACCCGCCGACCAGCGCACCGGAGGCGGTAATGCTCGCGCGAAGCCCGGCCAGCAGCCGCTGGTTTACTGCCGAGTCTGGGGCGCCGCGCCGTACGGAAGCAAGCTCAACTCCCAGACGCCCGCGCCGAGATACCGCGCTGGGAGCATCTCGGCACGTCCGGCCGCAATCTTTGCCTCCCGGTACGTGAGCGCCTGTATCGGGAGCCCGTGCGGCCGGGGCTTATAGATCGTGTACATCGCGCCGGCCGGGTCGGCCGGGAAGTCTGTGGCCAGTGCGTGTTCGACCTGCCGACTCTCCGATCTCACAGGCAGCAGCTGTGCACTGGGTGATATGAGCCGCAGCCCAAACGCCGGTGTCGCAGCCGCCAGCAGCACGACCGTCGCCAGGATCACGAGCGGGATCGGATGCTCGGTGACGCTGGTAGCGACTCCTCGCCACCAGCCCGCGCGCGCTTGTCCACCGCGGCTGTTGAAGATCACCGGCGTCCCGGGCCGCCAGGCGAAGAGGGGCAGCGCCCGGGGCAGCAGCAGCCTCGCGGTCGCGCCGGCCGCAAGCGCCGTAACGGCAGCTGCCAAGCCGATCGAGCGAAGAAACTCAAGCGGGAAGACCCACAGCGACGCCAGCGCCAACGCCGCGATCGTGGCCGCGCTCAGAACCACGGTGCGGCCTGCAGCGGCCAACATCCGCTCGACTGCCGCTGGCGGATCGGTGCCTTGGTCGAGCTCCTCCCGGTAGCGGCTAAGCATCAGCAGGCTGTAGTCGATCCCGAGCCCCAAGCCGAGACCGATTACCGCGGGCAAGCAGTAGACCGAGATCGGCACCCCGAGTGCGGCCAGCAGCCGCAGCGCTGCGAAGGCGAGGACGACCGCTGTGGCAGCGACCGTGATCGGCAACAGAAACGCACCACCGAACACGAGGACGCATAGAGCAAGCAGTACCGGCGCCGCCCACAACTCCACATGCTCCGCGTCAGTCTGAGTCTGCGTATCGAGTTCACCGAACGCGACGTCTGGTCCGCCGATCACCGCGCTCCAGCCGCCCAGACGGCCATGCCCGCGCCGTGAGGAGACGAGCGTGCGCAGATGATCAGCTGCCGCTACCGAATCAGATGGAGTCGCGAAAGCCGCCATCACCACCGCATCGCGCCCACTCAACGTGACCTCGTGCAGCACGCGCTCAAACCCGCGCTCTCGAGCTAGCAGCAACCCCACTCTCTCAAGAGCTTGCGCTGCCGAGCCGCGAACCGCGACGCGTTGATCTGCTCTCAGCAGTACATCGACGCCGTAGTAGGCGCTCTGGCCAGTAGCGCGCATATACAGCGCATTCGCGCGCTGGTACTGCGACCCGGCCGCCTGGAATTGTGCGCTGCCGCCACGCAAGACCCCAACGACCGGCAAAGCAAAGACCCCCAAGCCGCCAAAGGCCACAACCGCAAGGACCCATCCGTATCGCCAGTCGCTACGACGGCCCCAGGGCTTTCGCATCCGCTAAAGCGCCCCGTCCCGACACGCCGCAGGCCCAGATTCTCCGTGCCCGCCAGGACCGGCAGGCGGGTGGTTGGATCTCGAGCGGCCGCTCATGTGACACCTTCAACGATCACTCGTAATCGCTCGTTGCTTTTAACTGATCCCGTGCGCTGCTTACCCAGTTCAGCTGTGCCGTCACAACGATTCGCTGCTCTATCAGCAGAAGCATGGCGGGCGCGTGCAGATGTGCTCCTGCAGCG
Organism: uncultured Actinomycetota bacterium; assembly: GCA_963805565.1. Lineage (GTDB taxonomy): Bacteria > Actinomycetota > Thermoleophilia > Solirubrobacterales > Solirubrobacteraceae > Palsa-744. Next base: position 1,746,712 of record CAWDUK010000001.1, read on the forward strand.
GTTGTCCTGTCACGGATCAAAGCATCAATGCGCTGTGAGTGCATCTCTGCGTGCTGGGCATAGCGGCTCAAAAGATCACCGATGGGTGCCGACCCTTGCAGGTGGGCGGTAGCGATACGTGCAATCAGGTCGAGATGCCAATGATCGTGGTTTATCGGAGATGACAGCCAACGTGCGTGTAGACGCTCAGCACCGTTTACCGGTTCGTAATTGACGCGAACGCGGCGTCCACGGACAACAGACCCAGAGGCGGGTGGCAACGCCTTGATGAGTCCGACGTGCTCCAGTCGGTCGAGAGAGCTGTAGATCGCAGTTCGGCTTACCGGCAGAAAAGTCCCGAATCGGCGATCGTAGCGCTCACCGATCTCATAGCCATAGCTTGTCTTCTCCATTACGAGCGTAAAAACGAGCCAGTGCAGGTTGGATCCGACCGGCACATCGTCCACGGGTGGTCGCCGCGGCATATCAGCAAACCCCGCAATGTGGATGAAGCGGACTCAAGTCAAACGTCGGCCGTGGCGTGCCTGAATAAACACGCCTGCAATCTCTCGCAACGCGAAGCGCGAATACAACTTTCGTGCGTCCGGACACCGGGGGCATTACCTGCTCAACTTTGTCGTTGCTCCAGCAACCGGTGAGTTGTTTGAGCAACCGCTCTGACCAGCGGTGCTGCCGTTGAGATGCGGTCGGGTAGCCTTGCGGTCAGTGTTTGATCGAACTTCCGAGAACGGGGTCGTGCTAGGTGGCACGAGGCCTCTCTCATCCGTTTTGAATGCGTTGGGCGCTAGCCGCCACTGATGTGTGCTGTGTTGTCGTTGGTGGAGGTGGAGAAGGGGTTCTCTAGGGGCGGCGAATGGACGCCCGTGCTGGCCGGCATATCGCTAGAAGTGCTTGCCGGCGAGATCGCCGCGATAACCGGCGGACGCCTGGAAGGAAAGACCACGCTGCTAGAAATCGCCGCGGGCCTTGAGCGGCCAGATAGAGGCAGCGTCCAGCTCGACGGCCAGCAGATCGCAGATGTCCGCGACCGCAAGCGCAGCAGACTGCTCGGGCGTCAGATCATCTGGGTCGACCGCAAGGGACCCGGCATGAAGATCGAGACCTCCAAGTTCGTCGGATGGCCCCTGACCCTCCACGGCCAAGGCCGCCGCCAAGCCGAGCAAGCCGCGGCCCAAGCGCTCCAGCGCGTCGGCGCAACCCAATGCCAAGGCCGCTATTGGGGCGAGCTATCAAACTGGCAACGCGTCCTGGTAGGCCTCGCTCGCGCATTCGTCGCGTCCCCCAGCCTAATCGTCATCGACGATCTCCTCGACGCGCTCGGCACCACCGCCACAGAAGACGCATCCGACTTGCTGCGCAACCTCATCGAAGACGCCAACCCCCGCCCCGCAGTCCTCATGAGCGCATCAGACATGGAATCCGCCATCTACGCCGACCACATCTGGACCCTCACCCGCAAACACACCCTCAAGCCCATCAGCCACAGGCCGCAGAAGGGCGAGGTGGTGCCGCTGCGCCGCCGTGCCGTCAAGGGATAGTCATGACGCGGGTTATTGATGATTGCAGCCTGCGGTGTTTATAAACTGGATGATTCCATCAACCGACATGATGGCCCGCTCTTGGGCTAGCATCCTCGGCGATGCCAGCGTTGAGGACGGGCGACGCTTCCCCGCAGATGATGGTGCTCGGTTTGATAGTGCAGCAGCCAGATACGGTTGCTGGCGTCAACCGGCGTCTGAAAGCGCAGTTCCGTATCGCTGGCTTTGCGAAGGGCGCAGCGCACAACAATCTGCCGAGTCTCGCCGACAAGGGCTATGTGCGCTTGGTAACTCCAGGCCCGCCGAACAAACCCACTCAAGACTTTTACGAAGCCACGTCATCCGGCCGCGAGTACTTTCTAGATTGGCTGCGCAGTACCGACGTGGTGGTCCTAGTCAGAGACATCTTGCAGTGCAAGCTGGAGCTCGTCGAACGGGACGACCTGGCAGCACTGGTGCGGTTTGTTCGAGCGCTCGAGCAGACCTTCATGGACATGTGCGACGCCGCGCGTGCTCGCGTTCTGCGCGAACAGCGAGCCAGGCGCGCACAGGCGGGCAAGCCGTTGGACTGGCGTCAGCGGCTGCGCGGCATCCAAAACAAGGACGAAGCAAATCTCTGGAGCCTTATGGCCATGCGGCTTGAACGCCTCGGTGACGATCTGGAGGAGCTGCTGGCCGAAATTGCGTCCGAAGCAGGCTCTTGATGTCGAGTGCTGTGTTGTCGTTGGTGGAGGTGGAGAAGGGGTTCTCTAGGGGCGGCGAATGGACGCCCGTGCTGGCCGGCATATCGCTAGAAGTGCTTGCCGGCGAGATCGCCGCGATAACCGGCGGACGCCTGGAAGGAAAGACCACGCTGCTAGAAATCGCCGCGGGCCTTGAGCGGCCAGATAGAGGCAGCGTCCAGCTCGACGGCCAGCAGATCGCAGATGTCCGCGACCGCAAGCGCAGCAGACTGCTCGGGCGTCAGATCATCTGGGTCGACCGCAAGGGACCCGGCATGAAGATCGAGACCTCCAAGTTCGTCGGATGGCCCCTGACCCTCCACGGCCAAGGCCGCCGCCAAGCCGAGCAAGCCGCGGCCCAAGCGCTCCAGCGCGTCGGCGCAACCCAATGCCAAGGCCGCTATTGGGGCGAGCTATCAAACTGGCAACGCGTCCTGGTAGGCCTCGCTCGCGCATTCGTCGCGTCCCCCAGCCTAATCGTCATCGACGATCTCCTCGACGCGCTCGGCACCACCGCCACAGAAGACGCATCCGACTTGCTGCGCAACCTCATCGAAGACGCCAACCCCCGCCCCGCAGTCCTCATGAGCGCATCAGACATGGAATCCGCCATCTACGCCGACCACATCTGGACCCTCACCCGCAAACACACCCTCAAGCCCATCAGCCACAGGCCGGACGGAGGGGCTCGGATCGTTCCCTTCCCCGAGAGAGATACTTCCAGAGCAGCAGGATCTCGTGGCGTAGGCTGCCCCTAGATGCTTCAACTGCGGGAACTGGTCAAGCACTATCAGCTGGGCGAGAGCGAGCCAATCCGAGCCGTCGATGGAATCTCGATGAACATCGACCGAGGCGAGTTCGTTGCTCTGTACGGGCCAAGTGGCTCTGGGAAGACAACGCTGTTGGAGCTGATTGCCGGGCTGAAGGAGCCAGACAGCGGCTCTGTGCTTGTAGATGGCCGCGATGTGTTTGCTATGTCGCGTAAGCAGGCGCATGCCTACCGCTTGCATCAGCTCGGCATAATCGGCCAGCCGCACAACCTGATCCCGGGCGCGAAGGCGATCCAGAATGCCTCCCTGAAGCTGCTGCTGGGCAGTGTGCGTAAGGCGCAGCCCACGATCGAACCGCTGCTTGCACAGCTCGGGCTTGGCGGCCGGTTGCATCACCGTACAGAGCAGCTCTCGATGGGTGAGCGTCAACGGGTGATGATTGCGCTGGCGCTCTCGGCCGAGCCGCAGATCGTGATCGCAGATGAGCCGACGGGCAGCTTGGACAGCCAGCGCACGCGGGAGGTGCTGGAGCTGCTGCGGGACATCTGCCATGAACGCAAGATCGCGCTGCTGCTGGCCACGCATGACCCGCAGGCCTCCGAGTTCGCCGATCGGGTCGACGAGCTTCGCGACGGGCGTCTCACCGGAGGACCGCCGGAATACGTCATCGCGGCTGCTTCACCACGGGCGAGCGGAGTCTGAGTCATGGCGGGGATAAACCTCTCGGGCATCCTCTACATCTACAGGGCGCGGCTGCAAGCAAGGACCGTTCTCGTTCAGGAGGCCTTTGCGATCCTGGGCATCGCTGTCGGCGTGGCGCTGCTGTTCGCTTCGCAGGTGGCTAGTACCAGCCTCAGCAAGTCAACTTCCCAGCTGACAAATGAGTTCGTCGGACGGGCGCAAGTTCAGCTTGAGGCGCGCGGCCCCGAAGGGGTCAGCGAACGGCTGCTTGGCGAAGTGCGTCATGCGCCGGGAGTCAGGGTTGCGCTGCCGATCTTCGAACGGCAAGTGAACCTGATTGGCCGACACGCCGAACGCTCGGTGGACCTGATCGGCGTCGACCCGCGGTGGGTACGCGCAAGCGGACCGCTGCTACGACGGTTCTCGGCTAAGCAGCTGGCAGCGCAGCAGGCAATTGCGCTGCCAGCGCCGCTGGCAGCGGAAATCGGTGCTGGGCCGCTGGAACCGGTCAAGCTGCAGATCGGGGCGCGGTTCTCAGAAGTGCTGGTGGGCGCGACGCTCGGCGCATCAGAAGTCGGCGGCCTGCTGCACAGTCCAGTGGCAGTCGCTCCTTTGAGCTTTGCTCAGTACCTGGTGGGCGCTGGTGCTCGCCTCAACCGCATCTTCGTTCATTACGCGCCGGCCAGAGCCCGCCAGGCACGATATGCGCTGCGACGTCTGGCTGCCGCATGGAACGTGAACCTGGTACCAGGTCGCTTCGATAATCGGCTCTTTGCTGTGGCGGTGGCCCCCGAGAGCAACAGCGAGACGATGTTCTCAGCAATCAGCGCTCTGGTTGGGTTCATGTTCGCTCTGAACGCGATGCTGATCACGGTGCCTGCGCGACGCGCGCTGATCGAAGATCTCCGGCCTCACGGGGCCACGCGCTGGGACACGACCAAGATCCTGCTGTTCGACGCCGCCGTGATCGGCGTGCTCGCCTGCATCGCGGGATTGCTGCTGGGTGAGCTTCTCTCGATCGCGGTGTTCCACAGCGCACCGGGCTATCTGACGGTGGCATTTCCGGTCGGCAACACCCGCGTCGTCAGCTGGCAAAGCGTTCTGCTTGCAGTCGCAGCAGGCATGGCAGCCGCCGGGCTCGGCGTGTTCTGGCCATTGCGCGAGATTCTGGCCGGGCCGCTCGTTCAGGCCGATCAACCTGGTCGACGCCGCTCGTGGATCAGAGCCAGGATCATCATGGGCGTTCTCTGCCTGGCGGCCTCCACCGTCGTCTTGCTCGACAACTCGACCGAGGCGGCGATCCTCGGCAACATGGCACTCGTCGCGGCGCTGATCATTCTGCTGCCGCCACTCTTCGACGGGCTCGTGGCGATCTTTGGAGGCCTCTCCAATCTCACCGACGGCGTCGCGTCGGCGCTCGCCGTCACCGAGCTGCAGACGCCGCACACCAGAGTCCGCTCGCTCGCGATCGCGGCGACCGTCGCGATCGCGGTCTTCGGGGTGGTGGAGTTTCAAGGAGCACAAGCCAACCTGACGAAAGGCCTGGATAGAGCCTCGCGCGGCGTCGATGCGGCCGCGCAGATATGGGTCATGCCGCGCGGCAAGACAAGCGTTCAGCCAACAACGCCCTTCGCTCCCCTGGACACCGCAAGCCTCGCTCGCATGCCGGGCGTGAGCAGCGTCAGCGTATTCCGCGGCAGCTTCCTGAACTGGGGCGATCGACGCCTCTGGCTCTTGGCGCCATCGAAGGTCACGCGCTTGCCGCTTCCCACCGGCCAGATCACAAGTGGAAATCCCGCACTTGCCGCCGAGCACATCCGGGCGGGTGGCTGGGCAGCGCTGTCTCAAGCCTTGGCTGAAGAACATCGTCTGCACGTTGGTGAGTCATTCGTGCTGCCATCCCCCCAGCCGGTGCGACTGAGAGTCGCCGCACTGATCACCAACCTTGGATGGCCTCCCGGCGCTCTGATCCTCAACTCGCACACCTATGCGCAGGCATGGGCCGATCGCGACCCGACGGCCTACGCGATCCAGACGACGCCAAACGCCAATCTTCCAGTCCTACGCGATCGGATCAGGCAGGCTCTCGCGTCGGTGCCCGGCCTGGCCGTGGAAACTGATCTCGAACGCAACCGACGGCGAGACGCCATTGCACAACAAGGCCTCTCCCGCCTTACGCAGATCCGCCTGCTTGTCCTGGTTGCCGCGATTCTCGCCGTCGTTGGCGCCGTCGGGGCGATGATCTGGCAGCGCCGTGACCTGATCGCATTCATCAAGTGCCAGGGATACGACGAGATGGTCCTCTGCCGCTGGCTGCTGTGCGAAGCGGCGATACTGCTGATCGCTGGCTGCGCGGCAGGAGCGGCGTTCGGCCTCTACGGCCAAACGCTACTCAGTCATGCCCTCACAAGCGTTACAGGCTTCCCAATGGTCTTCAACATTGAAGGCGTCGCAGCACTCACGAGCTTTATGACCGTGATCGCGATAGCACTTGCGGTGGTAGCGGTACCCGGATATCTCGTGGTCCGTGTCCCGCCCAGCACCGCCAGCCCGGCCTACTGACGATCACCCACGCACCCCCGGAGATGCGCACGCTTCCGCTTGCCTCTCACCACGACAGATCTGGGCACTGATTCTCGCCGTCGCGCGCGAGCTCACCTGGGGCCTGCCTGCAGTCGCACACGAGGTACGACAGTGGCGGCGACGATCGCAAGCCATACCATCCCCATTGATCCGCGAAGACGCGCTGAAGGCCAGCATCGAGCAGCGTAGTCACATCGATGGCGCAGCGCTGTTCTCGATCTTGCCGCGACATCGCAGCCGCCACCTTCTGCGTCTACTGGTTGCCTACGAGATCATCTGGGATTTTCTCGACAACGTCAACGAGCGCACCCAAAACGCCGGCGTCGCCAACGGCCTGCAGCTACACCAAGCACTCATCGACGCCCTCGACACAAACCGCAAGATCAAGGCGTTCTATACGCACCACACATCCGACGACGACGCCAGCTATCTACGCCAGCTGACTTTCACATGCAGGGAGACATACACACAACTGCCGTCGCACGGCATGACACAGAAAGTCATTACTCGTGAATCCGTACGTGCGCTGGTGTGTGCGATCAACCATGACCCCCACCCAAACAGACGCAATCAGGCGCTGGAGGACTGGGCGGCTGCCGAGTTCCCATCGGGCCACGAGGCTCGATGGTTCGAGCTGACAGCCGCCGCAAGCACCAATATCACGATTTACGCGCTGTTTGCACTCGCGTCTGAACCAGCTTGCAGCGGTGACCTCATCGCGCAAACAGCAGCAGCCTATTTTCCCTGGATATCCATGCTCACCGCCATGCTCGACAGCTACGTCGATCGGGCCGAGGACGCCGACATCAACGCCCATAACTATCTCTCGCACTACGACACACCGGCCGCGGCCGTCAAGCGCCTCTGCGCACTGATAGAGCGATGTTTGCGGGAGGCCAATTCTCTACAACACGGCGAGAGACATGTCGTGATCTCCTGCTCTATGTTCGCAATGTATCTGACAAAGGACTGCGCAAGAAGACCACCTATGCGCCACACAACTAATCGCCTTGTCCAAGCTGGCGGCGGTCTCACGCACCTTCTAACCCCTATGCTCACACTCTGGCGAAGAGCTCACGGCCTTCACGATATATGACGAGGGCATGGGGGACTGTCCGATTAACGGTGGATCTGGCTTGGTGGGTTAGCTGATTCTTCCTTCGAACGCTATCGCGAATGCGTTGAGGGCCGGCTTCCATCTCATCGCCCAGCGAGCTCTGCCGCGCCCCGTAGGGTCCAGTGATCTGGTGATGAGGTAGAGGCACTTCAAGGCGGCGGTGTCGTTGGGGAAGTGCCCTCTGGCTCTGACGGCGAGTCGGTAGCGGGCGTTGATCAACTCGATCGCGTTGGTGCTGCAGATCACGCGGCGGATCTCGACGTCGTAGTCCAAGAACGGGATGAACTCGCTCCAAGCGTTCTCCCAAAGCTTGCTGATCGCCGGGTACTGCTTGCCCCACTTCGCGTCGAACTCAGCGAAGCGCTCTCTGGCGACGGTCTCTGAGGGCGCTGTGTAGACCGGCCGCAGGTCGCGGCTCATCTGATCCCAGTACTTGCGCGAGACGAACCGGAACGTGTTGCGGATCAGGTGGATCACACACGCTTGGACGGTCGCGAGCTCCCACGTCGTGGTGATCGCCTCCGGAAGGCCTTTCAGCCCGTCGCAGACAGCGATGCAGACGTCCTGCACGCCGCGGTTCTTGATCTCGGTGAACACGCCAAGCCAGAACTTCGCGCCCTCACCGCCATCGCCGGCCCAGAGGCCGAGGATGTCTCGCTCGCCGTCGACGGTCACACCGATCACGACATAGACCGGCTTGTTAGCGACCTGCCCATCGCGGACCTTGACGACCATCGCGTCAATGAAGATCACCGGATACACCTTCTCCAAGGGCCGGTTCAGCCACTCCGTCATCTCGCCCGTGACCTTCTCGGTGATCCGGCTGACCGTGTCCTTGGACACCTTTGCGCCATAGACCTCCTGGAAGTGCGCCGCGATCTCGCCGGTCGTCAAGCCGCGAGCGGTCAACGAGAGCACGATCTCATCAACGCCGGTGAGCCTGCGCTGGCGCTTGCGGACGATCTGCGGCTCAAACGTCGACGCGGTATCCCGCGGCACCTCGATCTCAACCGGCCCGATCTCCGTGAGCACCGTCTTGGAGCGCGTCCCGTTGCGGCTGTTCCCGCTGTTGCGCCCCGCCGGGTCGTGCTTCTCATAGCCCAGGTGCTCGCTCAACTCCGCATCCAGCGCGGTCTCAAGCACGTTCTTGGTCAGCTGGCCCAACAGCCCATCAGGGCCGACCAGCTCGATGTTCTGCTCTTTGGCCTGCTGCAAGAGCTGCTCAGCAAGCTGCTTCTGATCGATCGAATCTACGCTCATGGGCTCGATCATCTCGCCCCGATCGGTCGACTCCACCGGCTCCGTCATGGTCATCCCCTTCGGTCAGACCAAGCACTTCCACCGTTCGTCGGACACTCCCCCACGGTCACCCGAGCGCCGACATCGTGCTCGTCGACTACGGCCCCGCACGGGCGGAGAGCGTCTTGGAGAAGGTGGCGCCAGATGTCAGCCTGCGGGCAACCGTGATCGGCAAGCTTTACCCCGGGCAACAAGAGCAAATCGACGCGTTTCGCGCCGTGGTCCGCCGGGCGGTAGGCATCACCGAACAGCCGTCCCCGCACATCACGCCGGCATCGGCAGATGCGACACGCGTGACCTTGCGCTGGGGCGCAGTGCCAGCCGACCTGGATCTACACGTCAGGCTCGCGTTCCCCGACGGCCACAGCGAGCAGGTCAACTACAAAGAAATGGGAGGCCTAGACGAGCATCCCTTCTGTGCCCTGGAGAACGATTGCACGAACGGCTACGGGCCAGAGACCGTCACGATCGCTCGCTGGCTGCCAGCGAGATACACGATCGCTGTACACAACTACTCCAAAGACCCCCCTCTCACCGGCAGCGATTCAACCGTCACCCTGGAGCTCGATGGCCGCATCCAGGAGTTCCATTGCCCACACGACCTCGATGGAGACGAGTGGGTCGTCTGCACGATCGACGGGCTAACGCAGCAGCTGCTTGATCCGTAGGGCTCGGGAGCCGCAGACGCCCAGGGGCAGACCGCCGAGCCGCGAGGGCAATCACATGAGGCACCTCCATCCGCAGCCACCACCACGAACGCTCAACACACTGCGCCGGCATGGATGGACGGAGCTTCATATAGAAGGTTCAAGAGCCAGCTCGCCGCGGCACCAACTCGAGCTCTTGTTGGACGTGCTTGGGCTTGACCTCGAATCCATAGGCTCGGATCCTGCGCTCGATCAGCATGTACTCAACAATGAACAGAACAGGGTTGTCGATCGCATAGTTGCGGCGACGCGCGATCCGCTGCATCGACCGGCGGTCAGTGCGACTAGAGGGCGCGTCTAGTGCGCGATGAACATGCCACTCGCCAACGTAGTCATCCTTGCCGGCGCTGCGGTCGTGAATGTGATCGAGGTAGCGCTGTAGGAACTTGGTGTCGCGGGAAAAAGAAAATGGTCCGTGCTTCGCGCGCGGCCCTGGAGGGCTTGCGCACGTGATCTGCACGGTCGTCTCGTCGAGGCGATGTCCCATGAGGATGCCACCGGTCTCGCATCCTGGTATCGAACCCGCGTAGCCTATGAGCGCGGCCTTGACCGGCGCCGCGATCACGATTCGCTCATACACCGCATACTGGACAGTCGACGCGGCGCTCAAATCGAGCCTGGTGGAGAGCAGTTGGGTTGCTCAGCCGAGGGTCTCCGTTGGGAATTGGTCGCTCGACCCAGAGCCAGTGGTTAAACTCGCTGGTGCGGTTCTCGAGAACGTCGAGGGCGCGTGCGGCGGCGAACAGCGCGGCCTGCTGACAGGTCAGGCCACTTCCAACCCGTGACGGTGCCGCGCATCCTGTGTCGTAGACCTCCGGGAGCTCGTCGGGTGGGACGTGAATCCAATCTGGGTGCTGTTCGGTCTGGTAGTCATCGAGGCAGTGCAGACACGCATCGATGCCGGGGCGGATGAGAGCAACACGGAATGCATGGCCAGCGTGAAGCGTGCGGGCGAGGATGATCGGCGGGGGTTCTTCTGCTCCGGCGATGATCTCTCCAATTAGCTCCTCGCGGAGGTCATCGCCAATCGCGAGCAGCACCAGGTCTGCTCCCTGAATCCTGGCGTTGATCATGCCGGGGTCGATGAGACTTTCGGTCTCGACCGTTGTCTGCAGAAAGGGGTCTATGCGTGTAAGGGCGAGCTCAACGGCGTCGGTCTTGGATTGTCCGACGCTCATGAGATCGAGCGCATGACGGGTAATGTTGCCGGGACGAAGCGAGTCGGGATCGCAGAGCGTGAACTCGGCCACCCCCTCGCGCGCAAGTGCGAGCGCCATCGAGGAGCCGATCGCACCAAGGCCAAAGCAAGCGATGCGCCGGTGCTCAAGCTGCGCCACACCTCGAACCCCGTCCAGCCGTCGAAAGAGCTCCTCGCGCGAGACTATGTAAGTCTGCGGGCAGCGAAGTCGCCACCCACGTCCGACTTCCGCTCGGACGTTCTTGGACTTGACGCCCAAGTCCAGCATCAGGAGCCGCTCTTCGGCCAGGACGCTGTCTGGGAAGACGAGTCCGATGAGATGTCGGTCGGTTTGGGGGCGCGCCCGAAGATCAACCTGATGCCCGTCGCAGGCCAACAGCTGGGTGAGCTCTACCGTGTTGTGGACGGGCGGTGGTTCGGCGCTCAGGCGATACCATCTTCCCACCCGTCGAGTTACCTTGCGGGTCTTGGTAGGAGCGAGGGCTTCGAGCAACTCACGACCGATGATGTTTTCGTCAACGGCCCAGACCACGCCGAGATCGTGCCCGCCCAGCTCGTCAACGCTGAAGCCTCCGGCCGGTTGTCCTTTTACGACCGCGGTGAACTGGGGCGAGGTGAGGATCGAGAAGGCGCTGTACGGGAGGTACTCAGGGAGCTCGTAGATGGCGAGCTCACGCGGAAAGCGGCCCTGCAAGTGGAACGTCAGCCAACGTTCGATCGCTGCGCAGAACTCGCTCGCGGGGAAGTTCAGCGTCCAAGCCGACGCTGGGAACAGGCACGGCGCTCCATCTAGACCTTGGTGGCGAGCGCGCTTGATCCGCGGGTTCAGGAACTCAGCGCACGGCGGTACATAAGGGTATCCAGGCGGGTAAAGAATGCGCAGCTCGAAGGTGCGCCTCTGTAGCCGCTCATCGAGCTTGACCGTGACGGTGATCGTGCCGGTGAAGCTGATCTCAGTCCCAGCGCGTAGCGGCGCCTGCGTGAAGTTCTTATCTGTCCAGAAGGCGCGCTCGTACTCGTAGATATCGGGGAACCGCTCGTGCCAGGGCTTCACGCGGCCGGCTGGTCGTCCAGGCGGGTCGGGCTGCCACTGCGCCGGCGCTTGGCGAGCGCGGCCACACCCAGCCCGGCCGCGAGCCCCACTGCGAGCTTCCCAGCCCCGCCACCACCACCATCGGGCTCCTTGTCGTCGATGCCTTCGTCGTCGTCATCGTCCTTGCTCCAGCCGTAGTCCTCGAGGTAGCCGCCTGGGTTCAGGACAAGACGATACGGCAAGCCATTGTCGACTTCCATGATCACGGTGCCGGTCTCCCTGGTCTCATAGACGAAGTCATCGCCGACCTGCTCTCGATAGGCGTCCATCATGTCCTCGTCAGGATGGTCGTACCGGTTGTCCTCTCCAACCGAGACGACCAACGCTTCAGGTTCGATGGTCTGCAACGCCTCAAGCGAAGGCTCCGACTCCTCGCCATCGTCCTTGAAGAACGTGCGCGAGCCGTGATGGCTCGCGTGAAGGACGTCGGCCTTGAGCACCTCGGTGCCCGCCTCCTCCTCCGTGCGGCCCTTGTAGTAGCCGAGGATCCGCTCCCAGCAAGCAAGGTTCGAGTCACCGGTCAGAATCACCGAGGCATCCTGATAAGCGACCTTAATCACGAGGCAATTCTCGTGAATGAGCTGCTTGGCTTCATCCTCGGTCAAGCTCTCATCGATCTCGATGTAGCCGGGAGGCGAGAAGCACCGAACCGTCACGTCCTCACCGAGGCCGAGGTCGGGATCCTTCTCGCCGAGAGGGGTACGACTACCCTGAGGTCGCTTGATCTTCTCTAGGGATGCTCATCGACGACACGCTGGTATTCGCCGAAGTTCTTGGCGACCTGCTTTCGGTCCTCATGTTGAGGAACCCACAGCCATTCGACGGCGTATCGGTCGTAGAGATCCCCGATTCCGGTGATGTGGTCATCATGAGCGTGGGTGATGACCAGATACTTCAGGCGGCGGCGCCCATCGCCGTTGTCGGGCAGTACGTCGTCGAGGAGCTTGAAGATATCGATCCCATGACCCAGCACAGCGATAGACATCCACGAGCATGTACTCGCCGTCAGGCAGCCCAACGAGCGTACAGTCACCCTGGCCAACGTCAACAAATATCACATCAAAATCCGCCATATCCATACTCCTCGTTTGTTACAGAAAACATGCGTCAATAACTTCTTTTTGCCGGCTGCGACTGCAGGCGATGCATTTCGAGACTGTGGCGCTCCAAACGAGTCAAGGTGCGACCTATCGAATGTTGGAGATCCACCATCGCGATTCGTGCCTCTTTGGTAGCTATCGAAATCTCTAGAGGTAGCTCGATGTGCAATGCCAAGTACGCACCGACGAGTGCTCCTAGTGTCCTGCGCCGTTAGTTCGTTGCTTAATTATGGTATGCTGTGGCATGCCAAGAACTGGACGGCCCAAGCAGGTGTTGGAGTTGACTGACTCCGAGCGTGATCAGTTGGTGCGGTGGGAGCGGCGTAGGAAGTCTTCGCAGGCGTTGGCGTTGCGCTCGCGGATCGTTTTGCAGTGCGCGGAGGGGCGTTCCAATAAGGATGTGGCGGTGGCGTGTGGGGTGTCCACGCCGACGGTCGGGAAGTGGCGCAGACGGTTTTGTGAGCTGCGACTGGATGGGCTCTCGGATGATCCGCGGCCGGGACGTCCGGCAACGATCACTGCCGAGCAGGTCGAGGACGTAGTGGTGGCGACGTTGGAGTCCACGCCGGAGAACGCGACGCATTGGTCGCGCGCGAAGATGGCTGAGCGCTCGGGACTCTCGAAGTCGACGATCGGCAGGATCTGGCGGGCGTTTGACCTCAAGCCCCACCGCACCGACACCTTCAAGCTTTCCACCGACCCGTTGTTCGTGGAGAAGGTCTATGACGTGGTCGGCCTGTACCTCAATCCACCCGAAGGCGCGGTCGTGTATTGCGTTGACGAGAAGAGCCAGGTGCAAGCCTTGGCGCGCTCGCAGCCAGCGTTTCCGATGATGCCCGGCATGCCCGAGAAGCGCACCCATGACTATCTGCGCCACGGCACTACCAGCCTGTTCGCCGCGTTCAACACCGAGGACGGGACGGTCATCTCAAGCCTGCATCGCCGCCACCGCACAATCGAGTTCAAGAAGTTCCTGCAAAACATCGACAGCCAGGTCCCAGAGCACCTCGACGTCCATCTCGTGTGTGACAACTACGGCACCCACAAGAGCCCCGCGATTCGTCGCTGGCTCGATACTCACCCCAGGTTTCACATGCACCACACCCCGACCTACTCCAGCTGGATCAACCAGGTCGAGCGATGGTTCGCCTACCTCACCAACGACTTGCTCAGACGCTCCGACCACCGCTCAGTCCAAGCGCTGGAGAAAGACATCCGCGACTGGGTAGCGGCATGGAACGAAAACCCCAAACCATTCATCTGGACCAAGACCGCCGAGCAGATCCTGGAGTCGATCTCACGACTTCTACAACGAACTAACGGCGCGGGACACTAGCACCCCTAGACGACGTAGTTTGCGCGTTAGCTCGCGGCAGAAAACTTGGGCGATCAGATCTTTGAGCATCGCGTCTAGACCTCGTCAGGGTGACTCCGCATAGCTGACGTACACCTCAACGCTGTAATGGCGAAAGAACTTCAGGTAGCGATAGAGCAGACCGACGGATGCCACCAGCGCTGCCGCGGCCCACCAGCCAGGTGCAACTAGCGCCCCTGTGTTGGCCGTGCCGAGAATAGTTCCAGCGAGTAGCGCGGCAGCGACGATCAGCGTGGAGATCGCCATGTTGCGGCAGAAGCCGTACAGGTTGAGGAAGTTTTCAAGGCGTGCCTGCGTCACCGAGTTTCCCTTCGCTACTCCGAAGCAGTGATAGAAGAGGCCCTCGCCCGGCTCTGTGATCCCTGCTTGCGCGGCACGCGCTAGCACGCGTTCACGCTGCTCAGGCGGCAGCGGCGAGTAATAGCCGGGCAGCAGCCTCGTCCGTCTTGGCCCGCTCTCCTCGAACAGAACCTTGTTTGGCGCGCCGAGAATCCCACGAACGAGCGCTCGCTCGATCAAGTAGCCGGAGATGTTGGCGATCACATGGCCGACGGCGTAGGCGAGCACAATGAGCAGCAACGCGACCCCGGCACCCGGTGTGCGCTGCCATGCTTCGCTGCCCGTGAACGCGGCAGCGAGACCGACGAGCAGCACGAATCCCGCGGATAGATACCCGAAGAAGTCGTAGGCGGAGAAAGGAAGTCTGTCCACCCGAGACATTGTTGCCGAGCGATCGGACGGAAAGTGCGACATGAACGTCACGGAATCGAACGTTGCGTCCACACCGGGGCCTACGATGCCGACGTCAGCACAAACGCCGAGACATCTGGAGGAACATTGGGCAAGGTCGAGGTCTCCAACAACGAGTTGCGGACAGTGCGGGACGCGATGCGAGAGCTCAACCGGATGGTCGACCTGCTAGAGCGCGGAGATTCCGAGAAGTTCGTGCTCACGAAGCATGGACAGATGCGGGCTGTCGTCCTCTCGGTCGAGTCCTTTGCAGAGATGAGGATGGCTCTAGCCGTGTAGATCAGGCATAGAAGTCTCGCGATCCCAGTCGGCGTTCTATCGCCGCCCGAGTAGCTCGGTGGTAGAGCGTGCGGGCAGCGCCGTCGGGTGCGTGGCCTGGCGTGAGGCGAGCCCGCTCAACGCGCAAAAGGACGCTCGAGCACTTCGCCTGCCCGCCCCGTTACGCCGAGGACCTCACCACACTCCCCGGATGGCCTCTCATCGGAAGCCTTGCAAACAAGCCACTTTCGGGCGGATCAGTGCGCCACAACACCCCCACTGCCTTTTCACTGCCCAATCGCGAAGGCGCCCGCGCACCGCCAGACCAACAAAAAACCCCGCATTTGCGTGACTGTTCAGGTCGCTGGTGGCGTGTCAGGTGCTGGCGGCGGCCGGTAGCCATGGGGCGTGGTCGGTGAGGCGGGCGAGCGCGTCGAGTATGTCGCGGCTTTGCTTGCGGGTGGTGCTGATGTAGGCGCGTAGCGCGAAGAAGCGGTCAGCGCCGGCGGTTGTGCGCCAGCTGCCGGAGATCTTCTGCTGGATCTTGATCATTCGGATGTCGCGCTCGACGAGGTTGTTGTCGAATGGGACTTGGAACTGGTGGGCGAAGCGCAGGATCTGCTCGCGGTCGCGGTCCAGGCGGGTGAGCAAGTTGCGAGCGGGGGTCTGTTTGATCACGCCGCGCTTGCCGGTCGGGATCGTGCCCGGCGGGTTGTCGTGGTTGGCGCTCGCGATGATCTGCTGGTAGGCGGCGCGGTAGCTGGCCAGCACCGACGGATCCAGCCAGTCTTCGCCGGCTGTTTTGGCAGCCTTGACCTCCTCGTGCAGGGCGCGCAGCAGCGCGTCGATCTGGCGGGCCCACGACTGCGTTTCGGGGTGCTGCTCGATGACTGCCAGCAGCTCGCGCAGGTGATGGGCATTGCACAGCGCATGTGTCACGTCGGTGTAGGAGCGGTACTGAGGCCAGCCGTCGTGGACGGCGATTCCACGAAAACGCGGCATCACGCCGGTGTGGTCGATGCCCTCGGTGCCGCGCCGGTCATGTAGCGCATAGAACGTCAACGTCTCGGTGCTGGCGCAGTGAAGCCAGCGGCCGCGGCCAGCAACACGTGCGCCGGTCTCGTCGAAATGCGCGACCGGCGAGGCGATGATCTGCTTGTGCACCACATCCAAGAACTCATCAAGATCCTCGGCACCATCAGCGACGAACGCGACCAGCGTCGCGGGCGATAGCGGCGCCCCGAGCCAGTCTGAGAGCAGCCGCGCGGCACGCTGGTAGGGCAAGTGCTGCACGGCGATCAGGTAGATCCCCAGGGCGCGGATTTGCGGCCCGTACTGCGCCGGCGCGCCGACCCCAGCCGGGAAATCGGCGCATGTCACGTGCCCGCAGGCGCAGCGGCGCCGCTGGGCACGATGCTCGGTCACGAGGAGACGCACCGGTGGGAGGTCGAACACCTGGCGCGCCTCCTCGCTGACCGGCTCGCCGTCCGTGAGATCGCCGCCGCAGCCGTCGCAGCTCACCGGCACATGCATGATCACCGAATCCGGACGCTCGACGCGCTGCAGATGACGACCCTCGTGACCGGGCTGACCGCCCTGCTTGCGACCCGACCGGCGACGCAGGCTCTTCGGCGCCGGCGGCTTTGCCAGCCCATCAGACGACGGCGGCCGCGACGAGTTGCGCGAATTCGCCGACAGCCGCGCTTGAAGCTCCGCGACCTCAGCGCGCAGATCGACGATCAGCGCGGCCTGCTCGACGACCAGCGCCTCAAGATCATCCCGCGACAGCCGACCCGACGACACATAACAACGTTCGCGACCAGACCCCCACCCCCTGCCGCGACCTGAACAGTCACCGATTTGCAGGCATTTTCTCGGCACCATCGACGAGCAGACGCCCGATTCGGGTCGGTGAGGTCCCGAGTTCAAATCTCGGCGCCCCGATTGGTTAGTGTTTTGCGAAGTCCAGCAAGCACGGGCGAAACCCCCGCAAGCACGGGGGATCGGCGCGAGTCGTTTCGGCTGTGTTTGCGGGCTTTCGCTGGCATTCCGTAGGAAATCCGTAGACGCGAGACGCCGAACCCGTAGGAAATCCGTAGACCGGCCGGATGCAGAATGCACCGCTCGAAAACGCGGCCGTGCCGACCGGGGGCCGACGCGCTGCGCCAGCAGCGCAGGTCGCGGACGCACACGAGCGATAGCTTCTGGTCGGGCAGGAGCGCGTCGGCGCTCATAGCGCGAAGCATCTCGAAGCAGCACTCGCGCTCTGGCGCGGGGAGCCGCTACAAGGCTGCGACTACGCCTGGGCAGACGGGCATATACATCGCCTCCAAGCAACACTCATCGGCCTCATGGAGCGCGCCGGCCACGCGCGCCTGGCCCACGGCGACGCCCGCGGCGCGCTCCAGCTCGCCGAGCAAGCCATCGCCCTTGACCAATTCCACGAGGCATCCTGGCGACTCGCGCTCCAGGCCGACCATGCGCTCGGGCTACGCGAGTCAATCACCCGGCGCTACGACCAGCTTGCCCACGACCTCGACCAGCAGCTAGGACTCCAGCCCACACGCGAAACTAAGCTGCTCTACAGACAGCTACTCGGGCAGGGGTAGCGTGCCACTATCCAAGGCGCCGGCCTCCCGGCGTGTGTGTGGCTGGCTCAGGGCATGACGCAAACCGGCCGGCCGAAGCTGGGAACACTTTTTGCGCTGCGAGGACTTAACGATTGATGGAGCATTCGAGATCACGGTTCGTCGGCTGGAGCGACACGGAACTACTCCGCGTTGCTCGTGGCGATCCTGCGGCGTTCGAGGAGCTGTTTGAGCGCCATTCGATTCCGCTGCAAGGCTGGCTGTTCGCGCAGACGAATGATCTGACCGCCAGCCGCGAACTGCTATCGGAGACCTTTGCCGAGGCGTTGCGTAGCGCGCCGCGGTTCCGGGGCGAGAACGATCGCTCGGGCACCGCTTGGCTATACGGCATAGCCAAAAACCGCTTGCTTAAGTACCGCAAGCGCACTGGTGTCCAGACAGCGATACGCAGGCGACTCGGGATCAGTGCGGCTTTGGGCGACGATGGCGGACTTGACGAGATCGCCTCGCGGCTTGACGCGGACGTGCTGAGCGATTGTTTGCGCGAGGAGTTCGCGGAGCTAACGGCCGAGCAACAGGAGGCGATTGGCTATCGGATCATCGATGAACTCAGCTACGAGGAGGTTGCGGATCGAGTTGGCGTAGATCCGATCACCGTCCGCACCCGCGTCTTTCGAGGGCTCCAAACACTTCGAGCCGCCATGAAAGGAGTATCACTGTGAGCGAAGTCAGCCCGGATCGGCAGGCTATGAAGGCCGAACTCCGTCAAGCGATCCGCCGCGAACACGAAGCAATGAAGGCCAACCTTGGCCACTTGATTCGCCGTGATAACCGTCACCGCCAACGCCGCAAGGTGGTTCGCACGACCGCGCTCGGCCTCGCAGCCGTGATGGTTCTCTCAGGCACCGCGCTAGCTGCGGGCGAGGCGTTTGGCGTGATCGAACTCGGTGGGGGAGTCACCGCGGTTCAGGTATCCGGCATCCCCGTTTGGAACGGAACGACAGGCACTTTTATCACGGGGAAAAGCGAACATGGCTCCTATATCTATCACCTATCAGGCAGCAGCGATCCAACTCTGGCGTGCGGTCCCACCGATCCGCGCCCGACGAACAACATCTACGTAACCAGCACCCGTCCATTGGCTGCGGCTGAACTAAAGGAAGTCCTAGATTCCGAACTGAGCCATGAGACCAGGCCGGCGCCAGTCATCAGGAAGGAAATGGAAGAAGGTAAGCTCCCTGGCGGCGGGAAATTGGTCAGCGGCGGCAGGCATCCAACGATTGTCGGTTCTCCCACCCAAGCAACCAAGCCGCTCCCCTCTGGCATAACTAGCGTATCCAATGGATGCCCGACGCCAGGCGTAGCGGGCCAATTGAGCGCCACGCCCTGACCCCAAAGAAGGCGAGGTTGCCGGCCGCGTCGGGTTCCCGACGCGGCCGGCGGCGCTCGTCAGACCTTTAGCTCCGGTGGTGATACGTCATTTCGCCCCACGGGTCCACATTCACCTGCCATGCAAACCCGCTCCCGACGCCATAGCAGGCCCACTGCGTTTCGTTGTGGGTTTTACCGTTTCCATACGGCCCGGTGCAGTACGACCCGCCCTCTGGCGGACCCCAGAGCGCATCGGCCCAATCGGTGGCGGCTTCAAGCGCACTCCATTTGCCGCCGCAGCGTTCGTACTCACACAAAGCCGATTTGATGCCGCTGCCGCCATCAACGCCGTGTGACTGGAGAATCGCCGTAGCTTCCGCTGAGCTTCCCGAGAAGGAATACGGGCCGTTACCGCCGCCAAACGCGCCTGGTGGACCACCAATGAGGCCAACTGCGGCACCAATCGAGGCGGCGGCCAGTTCGGCTCCGCCTTCGATCAACTGAGTCGCTCGCTGTGTTTCTTCGGCCTCCGATGGGGCAGCAGGCATCATGCTTTTGGGTCTAGCGTT
Organism: uncultured Actinomycetota bacterium; assembly: GCA_963805565.1. Classification (GTDB taxonomy): domain Bacteria; phylum Actinomycetota; class Thermoleophilia; order Solirubrobacterales; family Solirubrobacteraceae; genus Palsa-744. The sequence goes on from CAWDUK010000001.1 coordinate 1,766,431, forward strand.
TTGGCATCTGGCCATGCAACCGCTGATGGGCGAGCTGGTAAACAGTTGCGCGTCGTGAGTAGGAGGATGCCCGGATCGTCGTGGAACTTTGACGGCGATCCCACCGCGATTGTGATGGTTAGACGGTAGCGAGTGTGGCGGCGGCCGGCTCGGTCGTTGTGGCTGGTTCTGGGGTGGTTGGGCTGGTGAGGGTCTGCTGGTGTGTTTCGATTGCTTGCACGAGCTTGGCGAGATCGCTGCAGCCGACGATCCGTCGGAACTGCTGCTCGGCTTGGAGCATCCCGGCGGCGGTCCAGCGCTTGCGCATGTCGCCGTCCTGCCAGCGCTTGACGTTGCGCTGGGTGCGCCGCACGATCTCGATCATGCTCTCGATCGGGTTGGTCGAGGAGAGCGTCTTGGCGAGATGACCCTCGACTCCGAGCCGTGTCAGCGTAAGCGTCTCGCTCATGCCCTCCCGCAGCGAGGCCGCGGCGTCGGGCCAGGTGCGCTCCAGCTCGCCGGCGAGTCGCTGCAGCTGCTGCTCGGCCTGCTTGGCGTCGGTGAGCGCCCATGCGCCGCGGATCCGGGCCAGCACCTTCGGCCGGTCTGCTTCGGGCAGCAGGTCTGTCACGTTGCGCTCCTTATGCCTGTGGCAGCGGTGAACGAGCGCGTGCTGCCCGAAGACATCCTTGATCGCCTTGCGCAGCGCCTTGCCGCCGTCCAGGACGAACAGGATCGCCTGCGCGGGGTCCAGGCCGCGGTCGACGAGGTCGGAGAGCAGCGTCGTGGCCAGTGTCGCGTTCTCAGTGCTGCCCTCCCACAGCCCGAGCGGGATCTTCACGCCCTCAGTGCTGATCCCGAGCGCGACGACATGCGTGCGGCCGGCGATCTCCAGCCCGTCGAGCATCATCACCGCGAGCCGCACGTCATCCAGCCGGCGGCTCATCAGCTCTCCCAAGGCGGTGCGGGTCTTCTCGATGAACAGCTCCGAGATCGTGCTCTTACTCGTCGAAGCAGCCTGCTGCTCGACCTGCTGCCCGACAGGCTCTCCAACCACGGCGCACTTGCGGGTCGAGACGCCGGCGAGCATCCGGTCCATCACCGCCCTGGTCAGCGGGTCGCGGTCGGCGAAATACTCGTAGCTCGCGACCGGCAGCTCCTGGGCGTCATCCGCACTGCGGATCCGCGGCCGGCTGACCCGCACCCGGCGACCGCCGAGCGTCATCGACCCACGCTCGTGACCATGCCGCTTAGCAACACGATCCGGATTGTGCTTGCCCCGCGTGCCGACGATCTCGCTCACCTCGGCCTCCATCAGCTCGTGCACGACCGAGAGCCCGAGACCGACGCTGAGCGCCAGCAGCCCGTCCCTCGCTGCTCCAACGAGCTCGCCGAGCGCCTCCTGAATCTCCCCCGGCAGCGCCATCTCTGACGCCTCCCCGCACGAGACGACCTGCGCTCCAGATACCTTCTTCATGGCGGTTCCTCCTGTCCTATCGGACTTGGTTAGCGCCCCGAACGCTCCCAACAAGAGCGGACAGGACGGGCGGAACCGCCAACCAAACTTCTACGAGCTTCCGGGCAACCTCTCGTGAGTCGTGGGGTTGGTGGCGCACGCCGAACGCTAGATAGGCAAGGTGTGGCCGTCCGTCAACACGGATCGCACGAAAGACCATGCCGAAGCGGCCCGCTGGCGGTGGAAGGTAGACCTTGGCGCAGTTGGCAAGCACCGTCCCATCGTGACCTTGATCCTGTACGCGCCGCATGTGCTCGAACGGAATCCCGTTCCGCTCGTATTCGCGCCTAGCGGCTTCGGCGGCTTGGCGCCCTACAGGCGTGGTGCGCGCTAGGTCTTCGGCCCAGGCGCCTTGATCGAAGTGTGCGGGGAAGCCGCGCTGTCCGGCTGGGGGCAATGGTTAAGGCTCGTCGTCGGGCGGCAGCATATGGGGCTCGTGCTCGGCCCAGAACTCGGCGGACTCGTCGGGGGTCATCTCCCGGCCACCCGAGCGCTCAAGGATCGCCTCCCAGGAGGTGTCGGGCACGAGCGTCAGCTCGCCGCCCGCACGCCGGTCGGTCACGACGTAGCGCCCGCTTATGTCGCCGCTGAGCTTGACATGCGCATGCTCGGCCATGCCTCCATGATGGCAGGTGGCCGGGCGAGCTGAGTGCAGGACGAGTTGCGCGTGAAGACTATTCACGTGTGGCGCGCAAGTCCAATCGAAAGCGCAGGCGAGATGGGGTCCTCGCGGACCATCACCGGCGAAAGAAGGTGCTGGTCCCTCCGCTGATGGCGGTCGGCCCGATGCGCTCGCATTCGTGGCACCTCGAGATGCTGCCAGACTTCTTGTGGATCGCTCTGATGCTCGGGCGCAGGTCAGATTGGGGCGCCGCATACCGCGCGCTGAACGTTCTTGATCGGTTCGTACCGGAAGGGTGGAGTGGACCCGCTTTCGCGGACAGGGGACCAGACCAGCCACGCGCTGTACGCTCCCCGCATGTCAGGAGGTCTCATCGGAGCGGCTTGCCGCCTCCGCTCGGCAATCATCGCCGCGATCGTGCTCGCCGTGCTCGCGTTCCCGTCGGCGGCGAACGCCGCCGACCCCAGCGTGACGATCACCTACAAAGGCACGTTGACCGAGAAGTATGTGGCGAAAGTGAGCGATCCTTCCGACTACGAGGAAGAACTGACGCTCAAATGGGAAGAGACGGCGACCGACGACGCCGTCACGGAGGAGCCGATCGCGCCGCCGAGCTTCTCCATCTCGGGTTCGGTGCACTTGACTTCAGAACACCTGAAGCCCAATGCGAGCTGCACGGGCACGTTCTCGACGCGGCCGGGCCCGTACGGAAACTCCCCCGCGGGCTTTCTCGGGGGCGGCATCGTCTCGGTCAGCGCGGTGATGCCCGACAGCGGCAAGTACGTGCAGTCGAGCGGGGTCGAACATTGCGCGGTGGCGCCCAACAGCGGCGTCGGCGTCGGCGGCGCCGGCGTCTCCGACTCCGAATTCACCGCCGCGATCGCGCCGATCGAGTCCTTCCCCGAATCGCAGTCGGTGTACACACGTCCGTTCAGCGTTCCCGATGTCGTTGACCGCCGGAAGGCCCCGAACGGCACCGAAGAATCGGAAAACACGCTGTCGCTGTCGGCCACGCTGACCGCGACCACGACTGTCGACACCGGCCCGCAGGGCTTTCATCCCTCGAGCCCAAAATCGAAACACGGCGCCTCTCCCTCCCACAAGCCGCTCACGCTCGGCAAGGCGACCCGCAAGGCCAAGGAGCAGGCTCGGCGCGACCTGCCTGAAGCGCTCAAGGAAGCCTGGGCCGCGCACGGTCTCCTGGCCCTCGCCGGGCTGACCGGCGACCCTCTGGTTCAGATCGCCGACGAACTCGGCCAGAAGGCCGGTCCGCTAGCCGGCAACGACGCGACCACCCGCATACTCGACGACCTGCGCATTTACGACGATCCTCCCCTTTCAAGCGTCCGGGTGCTGGCCCAGCCGGGCCCCGTGAAGGCACCCGCGCTTCCTGCGTGCACGCAGAGTCAGGGGAGCTCTCAGCTCACTTACTGTCTTGGCCTGCGCGCCGCCTACGTCGGACTGCTCACGGCCGACGGCGAAGCGGCCGCCGACGACACGGCACTCGAACGGACCGTCTCTCGCGCCAGCGCTGCCGCCCGCGCTCGCAACGCCGGCGCTCTGGCTCTCCAGGAAGCGCATGTGGCCGGTCTTGAGGCGGCGTTCTCCAAAGCGCTCGCAGCCAAAGGTCCGGCGGCCGCATCGGTGCGCGCGCTGCTGCTCCAGGCGCGCTCGCAGTGGACGCTGTCCCGCAATCAGTCCGTCGCCGCGATCGGCTGGCTGAAGCGCCGCCTTGCCCATTCGGGAGTCCGTGCATCGGTCCTGATGCGACTCGCGGGCGGTGCCTTGAGGCCGGGCAAGATTGACGTGCTGGCGCTCTTCTAATAGCGCCTCAGGCCGCGACGGTGTCGATCTCGCCCTGGCGCGCGGCCGCAGCGTGTTCGCGGCTGTCGCGCGTGGAGATCAGAACCGCCGTCAGGATCGCGCCTGCGACCGCGAAGCCCGCCGCCACCAGGAAGGCCAGGTCGAACCCTTTCGCGAGGGCCACCGAGGAGTGGACACCTGTGCTCAGCAGATTCTGAGTGCGGCTGTTGGCGACCGTCGCGAGGATCGCCAGGCCGAGCGCGCCGCCGACCTGCTGGGAGGTGTTGATCAACCCTGAGGCTAGGCCTGCCTCGTGCGGCTTGGTGCTTGTCATCGCCGCGATCGTCACCGACACAAACGAGAACGCGAGACCGAATGCGGCGAGCAGCGATGGGCCGAGCACGTCCGCGGCGAAGGATCCGCCTAGCGCCGGGACGCGCGAGAACCACGTAAGGCCCCCTGCGATCAGCAGCAGGCCTCCCCCCAGTACCGGCTTGAAGCCGATCCTTGTCACCAGCTGCGAGGCGATGCCGGCGGAGATGATGATGCCGACCGCCAGCGGCAGGTAGGAGATGCCGGTCTTGATCGGCGAGTAGTGCAATACGTCCTGCATATAGAGAGAGATGAAGAAGAACATCGAGAACAGCGACATCCCGATCAGCAGGCCGACGATGTTCGCGCTGCGCAGTGTGCGCAGGCGGAAGATCGAGAACGGCAGCAGCGGATGGCGCTGGCGGCGCTCGATTACGACGAACGCGGCAAGGAGCACGAGCGCGCCGGCGATCCTGAGCAGCGTTCCAGTCGAGCCCCAGCCGACGTTGACGGCATCGACGACCGCGTAGACGAGCAGCGCGAGCCCTGCGGTCACCGTCACCGCGCCAGGCACGTCAAGGCCTTCCGTGCCGTCTTCTGAGCTGCTCTCCAGCAGCAGCAGCGGAGCGAGCACCGCCGCGGCGATGCCGATCGGCACGTTCACGAACAGCACCCAGCGCCAGCTCAGGCCGCTCGTAAGGATGCCGCCGAGCAGCACGCCGGCGGCGCCGCCTGCGCCCGCTACCGCGCCCCAGATGCCAAGCGCGCGGTTGCGCTCCGCGCCTTCTGCGAACGTCGTCGTGATGATCGACAGCGCGGCCGGCGAGACGATCGCGGCGCCGAGACCTTGTACCGCCCGCGCGGCGATCAGCCAAGCCTCCGACTGCGCGAGGCCGCCGGCGAGCGAGGCCAGCGAGAACACGACCAGGCCGATCATGAACATGCGTCTGCGTCCGAGCAGGTCGGCGAGCCGGCCGCCAAGCAGCAGGAATCCACCGAACGTGAGGGTGTACGCGTTGACGACCCACGAGAGATCGTCCCTGGAGAAGTGCAGGTGGGCGCCGATCGACGGGAGTGCGACGTTCACGATCGAGGCGTCGATCACGATCACGAACTGCGTCATCGCCAGCAATACGAGCGCGAGATCCTTGCCGCGCTTGGAGCCGAGGTCGGCGGCTTTCCTGGGCGAGCGTGAGGCCATCATCGCTGCGCCGCGCCTTCGGTCTTGGTGGTGATCATGCTGGGTCCTCCAGAGGAGTGGATCGGCGGGCCTGATGCGGAAGCGGAAGTACGGTTCCACTTGTTTATAGCACGATCCGGAGCTAAGATTCCGTTTGTAGAGCTCATGGCCATCGATCAGCGAACCCAACGCGCAGATGCCCGCCGCAATCGCGAGCGAATCATCTCCGCTGGCCGCGAGCTGTTTGCTCGCGAGGGCCCGCAGGTGCAGATGGATGAGATCGCCACCCACGCGGGCGTCGGCATCGGCACCGTCTACCGCCACTTTCCCACCAAGGAGGCGCTGCTGACTGCGATGGTTCGCGAGCGCTTTCGGGAGTTCGCCGAGATTGCGCTGCTCGCCGAGGAGATCGCTGACCCGCGTGTGGCGCTTGAGAGCATGATCCTGAGATCGGCCGAGGCGGTCGAGGGCGATTCGGGATTCCAACTGGCGATGATGGGCTCAAACGAGTTGGAGTGGGAGGGAATCGAGGAAGAGAAGGCCGCCCTTGCCGAGGTTGTCGCTCGGATCATCTCGCGGGCGGCCGCGGCCGGCGCGATCCGCAAGGACTTCTGCTTCGACGATTTCGCGATGATGATGTGCGGCATCACCTCGACGATGTACTACCAGCCTGGAAATGCAAACTGGCGACGTCATGTGGATCTGATCCTCCACGGCGTGTGCGCTGCGGACGAGCGGCAGCGGCCAGCGCCTCGCGCGAGCTCAGGAGCGCGGCAGCGCCAGTCTGTGTGAGTCGGCGATCCGCTGCGCAAGCTGCGGCTCGACGCTCACCTCTGCGGCCACCGACGGCCAGCTTGCGACGACGTCGGTGATTTCGGCGAGGATGCTCTCTGCACGACCACGCGGGAGGCCCGCGAGCTTCGCGATCTCACGCAGATCGGCGGCAGTGAAGCCGTCGCGCTTGCCGTTGATCGTCATCTGATGAGCGTCGAGCCAGCGGTTGCCGGGGCTCCATGCCCAGGTCACGTCATAGGCCGGGGCAAGCCGCCAGCCGCCGTCGCGGTCCATCAGGAACGCGACGTTCTTGACGTGGTCGTCCTGATTGCGCGCAACGACGTTGAAGACCATGCGGCGGAACTGCTGCTGCACGACCGGTGTGGTCAGCCCGAGGCGACGGATCAGCAGCATCAGCTGCTCGTAGCTGTAGCTGCCGGGCTCGTTGTAGCTGACGTGCTCCAGTGCGCCGACGGTCTGCATGTGAAGCTTGCCGCCACCGTCGGGGCGGTCAAAGCGTCGGGTCATGAAGTGGCGCCGACCGTGCTCTTCAAGCAGCCGGCAATCGGTCATCTCGATGCCGGCGGCGCGCGCCAGCTTCGAGTAGGCGTACTCCACTGCGCCCCATCCCTCCGGGTCGGTCAGCCCATGGTCGCCGGCCTGCCGCACGCCGTCGAACTTGAGCACCCATTGGCGAAAGCTCTCGCCTGCGTCGAGTTGACCCGAGCGTACCTGGCCGCTCACCTCGTTGTAGGCGATGAACGCCTTTGGGCGCGCTCCGCCGGCGGAGCTGCCGACCGCGAGGATCGCCTTCATCGCCTCCTCGTCGGGGTTGCGCCGAAGCTCGGTCACGAACTCTGCGCGGTCGGCGAGCACCTCGCTGGCCAGGCCTACGAGCGCCTGCACCTGGATCTCGGCGTGCGAGGCGGAGACCGGCTCGTGCGCTGGCTGGAGCTCCAGTGCTCCCGCCCCGCGCGTGCCGACGTAGCAGAGGCGCTCCACGACGTCGAAGCTCGACTCCTCACGGCCCTGGGAGGCGAGCCATACATTGACCAGGGCCGTGCCCCAGCGGTCAGGCAGGGAGTCGGCGAGCAGCCCCGGCAGGCCACCGAAGGCGTCCTGCGGCAGTCCGGGAAAGCGGTAGGGCTGCTCGCGCAGAGGCATGCGGGTCGGCGCGATCTCCATGCCGCTGCGCACAAATGCCGGGTCGTACTGAAAGGTCGCGTAGCGCTCGCCCTGCTCGATCGAGACCGCCGCCACGCGCGTCCCCCACAACGTCACTTCGGCGACCGTCATGAGGTCTCGCGGGGCTCATCGCCCCAGATCCACCGCTTCCCGCGTGGCTCCTGCGGCGGCTTGCGCCGCGCGCGGGCTCGTTGGCGTGTTCTGCGCTGCTGGCGTTCGAGCTCGGCGATCGGGAGGCGCAATGACTCAGGGATCGCTGTATCGAGCGCTTCAAGCAGCCCGAGCGTCCGCAGCAGCTTCACCATCGAGGTCATCTGCACTGACCTGCCGCTCTCGACGCGCTGCACGGTTGCCTGGCCGACCCCGGCCTCGCGGGCCAAGTCGGCTTGGGTCCAGTTGCGCTCGAGACGGTGGCGAGCGATTCTGAGGCCGAGCTCGGCGAGCACGGCGGCGTCTGTGTGGGCATCGGCAAGGCGCATCAATTTTGATGTGTTAAGGCCATATACATGGCTAATGCATCATTCATGATGTCTAGATTACCACATCGACCTGGCGCCTCTGCGTCAGTTCTGATGCGTTATCAAGCCTTTCGGCGATAAAGCATCGTTTTTGATGCATAAGACGTTACAGCGAGGCTGCTGCGGCCGGGTGGTGGTAGGTCACTCCATCGAGTGCGACAAGATCACGGAAGCGATGACGTAGATCCAAGACCTCCAGCACCAAAACTCCCCTCGTGCTTACCTTGAGCGCAGTGGGTGAGCTACCCTCGGCATGATCGTGAAGCCATGAGCGCGCCTCGACACTACAGCGAGCAGGAGTTTGAGGCACTCGTCCGCTCGGCGCTCGACGAGCTCCCGGCCGAGTTCCAACGAGCGCTGGAGCATGTAGCGGTCGTCGTCTCCGATCGCGGTGCCGAGAACCACGCGTACGGCATGTATGTGGGCTCCAGGCTGGGCGGCTCCCCTTTCTTTGGGGGCGGCGGCATGCCGGACGAGATTCTGATCTTTCGCGACACGCTCGTGCGCGACTTCGGAGACGATCCCAACCGCCTGCGGAGTCACGTCACCCAGACGGTGCGTCATGAGGTTGCCCACCATCTTGGCTTCAACGAGTCAGGCGTCCGCAAGCTCGGGCTCTGATGCACGCCCCGCCGCGTGGAGGTGGGCTGCTCTCATCTGCTCCGCACAGGACGGGCCTCAGCGGCGCTCAGGCGCTGAGGCCATCTCGCCGCAGATCCTCGCCGGTCAGCTGCCGTTCGTAGGGTCCGCGCCCGGTCAGGCACACGGCGCCGCAGCGGGCGCCGAGCGCCAGCGCCTGCTCCAGCCGCAGGCCGGCGCCGAGCCCGTAGGTGAAGCCGGCTGCGAACGAGTCGCCGCAGCCGTAGGCGTCGACCGGGTCGCCGGGCAGCGGCGCTGCCTCGAAGCGGCCGTGTTCACCTGAGCTCGTGCGGTAGCTGCCGCCGTGCTTGCCCTCGGTGCACACTACGATCGCGGCATCCTGATGGCTGCGCTGCAGCTCGTGGCGCTCGATCTCGTCGCGGGCGCTCAGCACAAGCGCGTCAATCGGCACGCCGTGCCCGAGCGCGTGACGGGCGCGCGGACTGGCGACGAGCACGCGGCTGGCCGCACGCGCAGCGCGCAGCGCGGCCTCGTCGCCGGCGGTGAAGTACACGGCGTCGATGCCGGCCAGGCGCCGCCACGCTGGCTCGTCCTCGCCTCCGTGCGGCTGCAGGCGCTCGCCGAAGGTCGTGATCGTGCGCTCGCGCTCGTCGTCTACGAGCGTCATCGCACGACGCGTCGGCCGATCGCATGAGCGTGCGCAAACGTCGACTGCGAGTTCGCGCAGGCGCGCAAGCGAACGCCGTCCGCACTCGTCGTCGCCGAGTGCCGTGATCAGCGTGCAGGAGCCGGCGAGGCGCGCGAGCTGCACCGCAGCCACCGCCCCTCCGCCGGCTGGCTCCTCAAAGGGGTCGCGCGCGTGCGCCACCTCGCCCGCGCTCGGCACGTGTGCCACCCGCGCGAACTGCACCCACTCGACGTGACCCACCACCGCGACTCTCGGCTGGCCCAATCGCATGCGCGCCAGTCTCACACAAAGACCCCTGCTCTTGGCGGGCGCCGTCCGTATGATCCGGCGAATGGTGATCGCAGGAGATTTGGCCGCCAGCCACCCCAACGATCCGACCGGGAGGATCACATGCAGATAGCGGATTCCACTGCGCTGGTGGCAGGCGGCGCCTCCGGCCTGGGATGGGCTGCTGCCGAGATGCTGCACGACCGTGGCGGGCAGGTGGTGATCCTCGATCTGCCTGCTGCGCGTGAGCGCGTTGAGTCTGACGGGCGCTTCTGCTTCGTGGCCGCCGACGTACGCGACGAGCAGCAGGTGCAGGCGGGCATATCGTGCGCGGCATCGATGGGTGAGCTTCGGATATGCGTCAACACCGCCGGCGTGGCGCCTGCCATGCGGATGCTGCGAAAGGGAGAGCCGCATCTGCTGGATGAGTTCCGGCGCGCGATCGAGATCAACCTGATCGGCACCTTCAACGTGCTGCGTCTTGCGGCGGCGGCGATGCAGCATCTGCAGCCGCGGGACGGCGATCGAGGGGTGATCGTCAACACCGCGTCTATCGCAGCATTCGATGGCCAGATCGGCCAAGCTGCCTACGCCGCCTCAAAGGGGGGAGTGGCCGCACTGACACTGCCGGTTGCGCGCGATCTGGCCGCCAGCCAGATTCGATGTGTGACGATCGCGCCGGGCCTGTTCGAGACCCCCATGTTCGATGGTCTGCCGCCGACGGCCCGGGAAGCGCTTGCGCACTCGGTGCCCCATCCGAGCCGTCTGGGGAACCCGAGCGAGTATGCGGCGTTGGCTTGCCACATAGTCGAGAACCCGATGCTCAACGGTGAGGTGATCCGGCTCGACGGGGCGCTGCGAATGGCGCCGCGCTGAGGCGGACACGTTCGTGGATCCCGGCGCAGATCAGCTCGACCGTCGTGGTCCGGTGTGCCGGGTCGGCGGTGAGTCGGTCGGCCTCCCGCAATGTCCGCTCCACCATCGTCTTAGTCGCGTCGGCGGCGAAACGCCTGCTGTATCCGGCCGCTCTGGCGAGCTTTTCCCATGCTCGTTCGTCGACTTCCCCGATGTCGCTGGCTCCGTCGATGCTCATCGCCAGACGCGTCGTCAGCTCTGGGTAGCGGCGCGTCGAGAGGAGGTCATACAGCGGTGCGAGCGTGGGGGAGTCTCCGTCGTAGAGCAGCGAGAAGTTCTTGCCGTGCGCGTCGCAGTTGCCGATCAGCCAGTTGAAGACCAATGCGCGCCAGAACGTGGGCAGGTCTCGGGCCGGCACCGTCGATACGGAGCGCAGCAGCTCGACCGTCTCGGCGAAGGTGGGACCGCCCTCCGCTTGGTACTTGAGCTCTGACGGGCGCCCGAGCGCTTGGCAGATGTCCTCTTGGTGAAGCCGGCGGATCGGGTCCGCTGTCACATCGCGGTCGAAGCGCTCAACGAGCAGGTAAGGGGTCCCGGAGACTGTCGTGTGCTTGTGGACGCTTGCAACTGGCAGTTCGACTGCGCGGGCGAGGCTCATGCAGAACGCCTCGTTGTCGACGAGCCCTGGAAACCGGGCCGGCTCGGGCTTGATGATGTGCGTCGAGGCGGCCGCCGTGTTCAACGGCAGCCCGATTTGGTCATCCTCGATAATCACAGGCAGCTTCGGCTGTGCACCGGCGAGCGAGAGCCGGATCCCTTGCTTTGGGTCGGCTGCCAATGGCCGCTGCGGGAGCTCCCGCAAGAGATGGTCGAGATCCTCGGAGCTGAGCGGCTTGACCTCAGGCGCTGAGGGCAGCGCGCTCTCGGGTGCAACCAGCGTGATGGCTCCGGCGCAGTCGCCGCCGACATCCGCGAGCAGCGCGAAATCGTTGCCGGCGGAAACGCCCAGGTTCTGCGCCAGTACCTCGCGTGGTTCACCCTCCAACAGCAGCCCGCCGAACACTGCGACACAGACACGGTGTGGGTGGGCCTCGGTCTGCAGCGGCATTGCATGAGAGACCACTGGTCCCTGGTAGCCATCCCGGTAGCGAAACTGCAGGTTCCCGTTGGCCTTGCGGATCAGGGTGCCTGCACGCTCGCCAGCGAGATAGACAGCAAGCTCGCTCAACTCGCGGCTCCGCGCGGGCGCAACTCAAGGTCCAGCCCCACCGCGCGCGCTGCGTCGAGCGCGATCTTCAGTTGCACCGTGTCCTTCCCGGCCTCGAGCTGGCCGATCACGCGGCGATTCACGCCGATCACGTCTGCTACCTCCTGCTGGCTCAGGTGTAGCTCTGTGCGTCGGTGGCGCAGCGCAGCGCCGAAATTTGCCGGGCCCCTCACAGTCAATGTGATCGAGCGGTAACAATAGCAGCTCATCTCGCAATTTGTGATCGATCGGTAACGGACGGCCCAGACGTTAGGGTATGCGATCGATCGGTAGCATCGCGTCCGGCGGGGGGTGGATTCAGGTGCGCAGTCGACGCTCCTCGACCTCCTCGCGCGCTGTGAATGAAGCCGGACGTCCCGAGCCCGCCGTGGCTCAAGGACCTGTCGACCTCGGTCTCCGTTCCCGACGTTCAAGTGTCCTCAGCCTCCTGATCGGAGCCGCAAACCACAGGAGGGCGAACGGAAGTGCTCCGATGCTCGCTGTCAGCACGCCCGCGGTGAGCCCGAACAGCTTGGTCGTGACGAGCAGCAGGCAGCCGCACATCGCCAGCGCCAGGAACGCAAGGCCGGCGATCACGACCCGGTTCGCCCGGAACACGAGGCGCACATCAAGGACGGCGAGCGCCAACAGGGCGTATCGCTGAAACGCGCCGAGGAGATCGCCGCGCGCACCGTCAACAAGGAGCGCGCCCGTAGTGGTGAAGCGAGCACCAGCTCGCGTAGCTCGACCAACGATATTCCCTCCGGCCGGCGTGGCGGGCTTCGTTCCGGCAAACCCGGACCACGTGGTCGCACCCGCGCACAGCTCTACCAGGAGGCTCGCAGTCTCGGCGTCGAAGGCCGCTCACATATGACCAAGGCGCAGCTTCAACGAGCGGTTGATAGCAAGAAACGCTAGAAGCATGCTCGGTTTCAATCTCCACTGGGGCGGGTAAGCAAAGCGCCATGACGATTGGCAGCTCTGTCTTCCTGATCGCGGTGGGCGCAATCCTGCGCTATGCGGTCACCGCAACGGTCTCTGGCATATCCATCCAGACGATCGGTCTGATCCTGATGCTCGCGGGCATCCTTGGCTTGGTGCTCTCGCTGCTTTATCTCTTTGCCTGGCGGCCAAGACGCGGCGAACGGAGCGTTGAACGCCCCCCGCCATACGAGCCGCCTGAAACCTACTGAGAGCGGCCCCGTCGGCACTGGTCGGCTTAGCTATTCACGCCAAGCGGCTGTGCTGACGATGGGGCCTATTTCCGAAGCTCAATCACGAAAACGAATCGGTGCTCGTCGCGCACGGCTCGGGTAGAGCCACTGGCGGCGACTCGTTAGGAGGCTGAACATGGTTGCCGTAATAGTTCTGCTGCTGTTGTTGGCGCTGCTCGGCGGACTTGGGTTCGCAGCCCATGTCCTCTGGTTTGTGCTGATCGTTGCTGTTGCGCTGTGGCTGATCGGCTTCCTCGTGGGCGGAGTCGACGCTGGTCGCAGGCGCTGGTATCGGTGGTAACGCCAAGAATTGGTGAGTGCATCTGGAGGGATCGCGGGGTTCACACAATGCGTGCAAATCGAGATGAGGGAGGTTGAGGCTCATGGCATCCACACCGCTGGACGGCAAGACGGTCGCCTTCCTGGTGGCGCAGGAGGGCGTTGAGGAGATCGAGCTGACAAAGCCCTGGCAGGCCATTGAGGAGGCAGGTGGCAAGCCGGAGCTGATCGCGCCGGAAGCAGGTGAGATTCAAGCGTTTAACCATTTCGACAAGGGCTCCACGTATCGGGTCGATCAGACCCTCGACGATGCCGACCCAGGCCGCTACGAGGCCCTTGTGCTGCCAGGCGGGGTCGCAAACCCCGACCAGCTACGTACAAATGAGCGCGCGATCGAGTTTGTGCGAGCCATCTTCTCCGCCGGCAAGCCGGTCGGCGTGATCTGTCATGGTCCGTGGACGCTTGTGGAGGCAGACCTTGTGCGCGGTCGCAAGCTCACCTCCTGGCCCTCCCTGAAAACCGACATTCGCAACGCCGGTGGGGAATGGGTTGACGAGGAGGTCATCGTTGACCACGGCCTCGTCTCAAGCCGCAAGCCAGATGACCTGCCAGCTTTCTGCGCGAAGATCGTGGAGGAGTTCGCCGAGGGGCGACATCAAGTTGCTCCCGCCGGGGCGACCGAGCCTGGGTCGTAAACCGGCTGCCGCCGAGACGGCAAATATATGCGCCCGGTCGGGAGCGGAGGTCGCGGGCGCTTGGCTTGCCGAGGCCTAGCGGCTTCGCTGGCGCCGGATGAAGTGAGCGATCCGCGTGAAGAGGTTGAACGGGTGCTCGTGGCGCTGCGTCGGCTCGACTATCGCGCCCTCCACCTTACGCGTCTCCGCGACGATCGCCTCAGCCATGCCGCCGTGGTCATCCGGTTCGATATCCAGGCTCGTGGCCGGCTGGAGATAGGCCTCAAGCTGCACAGCCTCTTCATGGCTCAGCTTGAGCCGCACGGCTCCCTCCTCGATGCTTGCGACCTGATCGGCGCGGGCGTAGCGTGGCTGTGCAAGGGCGCTGAACGCAATCGAGACGCCATCGAAGACGTCGCTGTTCTCGTCGCCGACCGTCTCGTCGACCTCGCCGACCTGCACGCCGTCGGCTGCAAACACCTTCCAGCCGGGCTTGATTCGAAAGCCATGAGGCCGGAGCGCTCATGTGCGTGATCCTACATCTTGACGCGGCTCCTATGGCGGGTGGCGTCTATGGACCGGTTGTCTGGCCAGTCTGCGACCCGCTCTCCAGCGCCGCGGTCGCTCTCCTCACCGCGCGCCAGAGATCGTCGGGCCTCTCTTCGACGTAAAGGGGGCTGAGGCCGTTGGTCAACAGCTGCTCGATGAGGACGACTCCTGCCGGGGCCACCGACCGCTCCTCCTTGAGCATTTGGACGAGGCCTATCAGCGCTGCGCGTGCGGCGATGATCTCGTGCTTGGCGAGCGGCGGCTCCGCGCTGACAGGGCTTACGCGGGGTTCGGCGACCGAGAGGACATGCTCGATGCCTTCGGCAAGCGTCTGCCTGAAGGACTGTGAAGTCAGCTGTCGGGCTCGCACCGTGAGCTCCGGGCTCTCCGCCGGATCGGCGCCTTCGAGCAGCATCGCGTCGAGGCGGTGGGCGTGGAGCATCACGCGCGCCCGCAGCGCCAACCGCGAGGTGTGCGAGCGCCGAGCGTCGTGCGCATGGGAGGGGAGGCGGTGGCGGGTGAGTATGGGCATCGGATCCATGCGTAAAGACGATCTACGCTGCGATTGTGCCGCGACGCCCATAACGCGCCCATGACAAATCGGCTTGCGTGCATAACGATTGTGTGAACGTACGGCAGCAGCCTCGACGAACTGTGGGAGTCTCATGCTTGGAGGCGTCAAGGAATGCTTTGCGAGGCGGAGGCACGCTCGATCGACGACATGTCGCGCGAGCGGCAGAGGGTCGCATGCCCGCCCCTCAGACGAGGCTCGTCAAGCCGACAGTGACGTGGACCGGAAGCTCCTCGGGCGTCTGGCCGGCGCCGATGATCTCGCCGATCCTCGCGACGGTCGCTGCGCGCCGGTCATCCGGCAGCGCCGCCATCCAGCTCATCGACGCTATGTAGTCGAGGACTTGCTCGGGGTCCGCTGGCTGCATCATCGTCAGCTGAATCTCACGCGGTGAAGTCCAGCAGCCTGCTGCAATGGCGGCCTCCTGCCAGTCCGGGCCCTCGAATTGCGGATGAGCCGGGCGAAGCTCGGCGATCAGGGTTCCAACCTCATGCGCCCACGAGGCGCCGCTCCAGTCGGGCAGGATCCTGAGCACTGCCAGTCCTCCTCCCGCGACCAGTACGCGCTGGATCTCTCGCAGCGCCGCCGCGTGGTCGAACCAATGAAACGCGTCGGCCACGGTGACCGCGGCGACCGACGCATCCGGCAGCGGGATCTCCTCGGCGACTCCATCGAGCACGCGCTGCGCGCCCACGCCAGCGATGAGGATTTCGCGCAGCTTCGCCTGCGGCTCGACTGCGATCACATCGAGGCCCACGCCGAGCAGCGTACGAGTGAGCTTTCCAGTGCCTGCTGCCAGATCGAGCACGCGAGCCCCAGGCGCAAGATGCAGCTCGGCCGCGATGGCCTGCACGGCCGCGGGCGTGTACTCCGGGCGTCCGCGCTCATATGAATCGGCGACATCGACGAAGCGGGCGGCGAGCGGGTGAAGGACGGCGGAGCCGCCCGCAGCGGCAGACACCACCAGCTCCTCATCCTGCACCAGCACCACGTCTCCGTCGTGCAGTTGGCGCCCGCGGCGCGCCTCGGGCGCCCCGTTGACGCTCAGTGGCACGCTCGCCAGCAGCGCCTTTGCCTCGCTGCCGCTGTTCACTACGCCGGCGAGCTTGAGCAGTTGCCCCAGCCGGATGCTCTGCTCGCGGATCTGTATCTCTCTGGCCACGCCGGGAATCTAGTACGCTCGGGCCATGGCCGACCGCAGCGAGTACACCGACGGCACCTTCTGCTGGGCGGAACTCACCAGCACCGACCAGCAGGCCGCCAAGGCGTTCTACGCGGGGCTGCTGGGCTGGCAGGCCGACGATCGCCCGATGGGCGAGGAGCTACTGCTACTCGATGAGCTGGTGGATGGCAAGTCGGTGGCGGCGATCGCCGCGCAGCCCCAGCAGCAGCGCGAGGCAGGTGTGCCTTCGATGTGGAACTCGTATGTCAAGGTCTCCGATGCGGACGCCGTGGCAGCGCGCGCGAAGGAGCTTGGGGCAAACGTGCACGCGCCGCCGTTCGACGTTCTGACCGCCGGCAGGATGGCGGTGATCCAGGACCCCCAAGGCGCCTTCTTCAGTTGTGGCAGCCCGGGGAGCACATTCGGCGCGGCGCTCGTGAACGCGCCGGGTGCACTGGTGTGGAACGAGCTGGCATCCCCCGACCTCGACGCGTCTGCCTCCTTCTACGGCGATCTGTTCGGCTGGAGCGTCGAGGACATCGGGCACTCCGCAGGGGCGTATCTCACGATCCTGAACCAGAGCGCCTACAACGGCGGGATGCGCGACCTCATCCCGCCTCCGCCGCCCAGCTGGCTTGCGTACTTCGCAGTCGAGGATCTCGACGGGGCGCTCGTCAAGGTCGGGGAGCTGGGCGGCGCCGCCCTGCCGGGACGATCGACATCCAGATCGCCAAGATTGTTGTCGTGATGGACCCCCAGGGCGCGGTGTTCGCGCTCTACGACGGCAAGCTCGATCCCTAGGAGCCCGGGTCAGTAACGCGTCCTCGCCGTCGACTAACGGCGCGGCACGGGAGCGATGAGGACTACGCCTCCCGGCTCCCGGGTGAGCGTCGGGTGTCCGGTCCTCATTTAGAGTGTCCCGCGAGCCTGCTGGCTGCTGCTTTTCGCCGCTCGCGCTCAGGTTGCGCCGACCAGGGCGAGTCCGCCGGCGCGGTGGAGCTTGAGCAGGTTGTGGATCGCGCAGTGGAAGCGCCATTGGGCGCGGGCTGCGTGCTTGCCACGCAGCAGCAGCCGCCGCGCGTCCTGGACGGTGTGCATCTGGCCGAACACCGGCTCGACGATCGCCTTGCGTCGGGCGTAGACGGCGTGCCCGTCCTTGGTTTTCAGCTTGCGTGCCATGCGCTGCTTGGGGGTCGCGTTCTTCGGTATCGGCCCGCGTGGCGCGGGCGCGGGCGGCTCTGAGCGCTTGAAGCGGCCGGTCGCGATGAACGGATCAAGGCCGTGAGCGGCGGTGATCGTGACGTTCTCCTGGGAGAAGTAGCCGGCATCCGCGGTCAGCGCCGCACCCTCCGGTAGCTCGCCACCGACCGCGTCGAGGTTCTCGGCGAGCTGGTCAAGCGCCGGCTCGAGCTGCTCGGCATCGGGCGCCTGATCGCAGAGCTCGGCCGCGAGGATCACCTGCGTCTGGGAGTCCACGAGCGCCTGGCCGTTGTAGCACTGGTGAAAAGAACCGTCAGAGGTCTTCATGATCTTTGACTCGGGATCGGTGAAGTTGCGCTGCGCTTTGGGCTTCGGCGCGAATGGATCGCGTCCGCTCGGCGGGCGCCGGGGCTTCTTGCCCTGTGCCCGCATCTCAGCGCGGCGCGCCTTCTCGCGCTCGGCGGCCTCAGCCTCAAGCGCCGCCTTGGCCTCGCGGATCACCTCGAGGCGCTGCTCGCGCCGACGCAGCTCCCGCGGCAGCTCATCGCCGCGATGCTCAGGACCGAAGCGCTCGTCCTCCTCGGCGTCGGTGCGCTCGGCCTCGGCCAGCAGCGCGTCGACGTTCTTGCGCAGCGCGGCGATCTCGCCCTCGAGCTGGACCTCCTTCTTGACCATCCGCTCGTAGCTCATCGCCTTGTGCCGAGACGCGTTCGCGCGCAGCTTGGTGCCATCCAAAGCGAGTGTTCCCAGCCCGATGAGCCGTGCCTGCTTGCACAGCCTCAACGCCTGCACGAACAGCTCTGAGAGCGCCTCCAAGTGACGTGCCCGAAACCGCGCGATCGAACGATAATCCGGGTGCTGGCCGGCGCACAGCATCCGCGCCGCCACATCGCGATAGCTCGCCGCCTCCAGCTTGCGCGAGGAGGCCACCCCGCCCGCGTAGCCGTAGATCAACAGCTTGAGCATCAGTCGCGGGTCATATGGCGGGTAGCCCCGCTCCTCCTCATAGGCCGCATAGATCGGCGAGAGGTCCAGCGCCGACTCCACCAGATCTGAGACGAAGTGCGCCAGATCGCCCTCCGGCACCCACTCAGAGAGCACCGGCGCCATCAACAGCACCTGATCGGGGTCATACGCCCGGAAGGTCTTCTCTTCGCCCGCCGCCCGGCGCTCGCCAACTACCGCCGACGCCTGCACCTCCACCAGCCGCTCCTGCGTCACCGCCGACATGACAACCTCCGCGTCGAGAACAACGGAATCGTCTTAAATCCGCCGGACGCCACCGCGACGGTTACTGACCCGGGCTCCTAGCGCTCGTCGCTGCGCTGCTCGGCGATGTCAGCTCCGGTGGTTGTGGTCATGACCTCGGCGGCGCCGCCGCCCATAACGCGGCGCACCAGTGCCGGCGCGAGCACCCGTATGGCGGCCGCCAGCCAGTAGGCGCGCGGCACATAGCGCTCTGCCCGACGCTCGATGCCCGCCTGGTAGATCGCCTGCGCGGCGGCCTCCGGAGTGGAGACTGCCCAGCGCGTCCACGGCTTGGCGGTCAGCTCTGACTGCGGGAAGCCCTCGGTGGAGATGAAGCCCGGGAGGACGAGCCCTACGTGAACGCCGTGGCTGTGCTCCTCCGCCCACAGCGCATCCGACCAGCCGGCGAGCGCGAACTTGGAGGCGCTGTAAGCCCCGCTGCCCGCGCGGGAGACACGCCCGGCGGTGGATGCCACGTTCACGATCGCGCTTGGTGCGCTTGCGCGCAGCAGCTCAAGCAGCGCCTCGGTCAGGCGCACCTGGGCATCGAAGTTGATCGCCATCGTGCGCCGCACGTTCTCGTAGCCGCCGTCGGCGAAGCGCGCGCGCCACGCCGCCCCGGCGTTGTTGACCAGCAAGTCCAGGCGCCCATAGCGCTCGCGCACATGCTCAAGCACGCGGGTGGGGGCGTCCTGTGCCACGAGATCGAGCGCCACGTAGCTCGTGCGCTGGTCCCCGAGCTCCTGCGTCAGCGCACGCAGGCGATCCTCGCGGCGCGCTACCAACACCAGCGCCGCATCCGGCACGCGCGCGAGCCGTCGCGCTGTGGCCTCCCCGATGCCACTGGAGGCGCCGGTGATCAGCAGCACACGCTGCCGGGTGGGGGTGGGATTCGGATCTGCCATGGGCACGGGTAGCCTTTCAGATCGAAACGCATCGTGAAGATCGAGATGTTCAACGTTGGTTGGATCTCCTCCTCGGCGGCCATCTGGCGCCAGGGCGAGGACCCCGCTGCGCGAATCCGCTTTCCCGTTCCTGCATATCTGGTGGAGACCGACGACGAGCGCATCCTGATCGACACCGGCCTGAACCCTTCTGCGGTGGCGAGCCCGGAGGGCTACTACGAACGACCCGAAGCCGGCCTCTTCGAGCTGGAGCTGGAGGAGGAGGAGGACATCACTGCGCAGGTGGATTCCAGCACCCTCACACGCGTGGTGCTCACACATCTGCACTTCGACCATGCGGGCGCGCTGGCTCTGCTGCCGAGTTCAGTGCCCGTTGTGCTCCAGCGACGCGAGTGGGAAGGGGCTCACGACACCGCAACGGTGCGGCGCAACTTCTTCTATCCACGCGACTATCAGGTGCTCGAGGACCGCGATCTCATGCTCGTAGATGGCGATCACGACCTGCTTGGCGACGGCTCGCTCACGCTGCTGCTGACGCCCGGACACACGCCCGGGCACCAATCCGTGATGGTGGGTGAGCGACTCATCCTCGGCGCAGACGTCGCCCACTTCAGCGCGACCCTGGACGACAAGCGGTTTCCGTCCTTCGCCGATGACTTCTCCGCGCAGGCCCGCTCGGCCGATCGGCTTCGTGAGCTGAGGGACGCCGGCGTCACGGTCGTTCCCGGCCATGACCCGGACGTGCTGCGGCCGGGCCCGCTTCTCATCTGACCGCGCGAGTATGTAGGTATAACCAGGTTATACTCGTCGGTGTGAAGACGGCGATCTCACTCACCGACCGGACATTTCAGCGTGTGGATGACGCCGCCAAGCGGCTCGGGGTCTCGCGCAGTGAGTTCTTCGCTCGCGCTGCAGAGCGGTGGCTGGATGCCCTGGAAGACGATGGCACCACCGAGGCGATCAACCGTGCGCTCGCCGGCCTCCCGGCTGATCATGCGTTCACAGACATGGCTGCCGCGAGACTGGTCGTCGACGCCGATCACCCCTGATGGTGCGCGGCGAGGTGTGGTGGGCCGATCTCGGCTTGCCGAGAGGCTCCGCGCCGGCGCTGCGTCGCCCGATGCTGATCATCAGCGCCGACGATTACAACCGTTCCAAGTTGCACACCGTAACTGTCGCGGTCATCACAACCAACGTCCAGCTAGCCGCGCTGCCGGGCAACGTCATGGTGCCTGCTGATACGGCTGGCCTGGAGACGGACTCGGTTGTCAACGTGACGCAGCTGGCCACGATCGACCGTGGCGCGTTGGAGGAGCGCATAGGCGCTTGCCCGGATTGGCTGATGGCCCAGGTCAACGCCGGCCTTGGACGAGCCCTCGCGCTAGCCGGACTCTGATCAAGCCCCCATACCGGAAGCCAGAAAGGCGAGCAGCACCCGCTCAATAGTATGTCCGCCACCTTAGGCCCCGAGGAGGAGCTCCCATATGCCGTCGCTGCGCCGTGAGAACGACGTTTTCATCATCGATCTCGGAGAGGGCGAGAACCGCTTCAACGCCGAGTTCTTCGACTCGCTGGAGGGCTGCCTGGATGAGGTCGAAGCGGCGCCGGCGCCCCGTGCGCTCGTGACAACCGCCAGCGGCAAGCACTGGTCGATCGGTCTCGATCTTGACTGGCTGGGCACTCAGGGAGACGGGGCTCCCGCATTCATCGCGCGGATGCAGGAGCTGCTTGCGCGGCTGCTGGAAATCGGCGTGCCGACCGTCGCGGCGCTGCAGGGCCATACCTTCGCGGGCGGGGCGATGCTTGCGCTGGCCTTCGACCAGCGCGTGATGCGCGCCGATCGCGGCTACTTCTGCCTGCCCGAGGTCGACATCAACATCCCCTTCACGGTCGGTATGAGCGCACTGATTGCGGCTCGCCTGCCGCAGCCGGCGCTTCACGAGGCGATGACGACCGGCCGGCGATACGGGGGCGCCGAGGCCGCTGCGGCGGGGATCGTTGATGAGGCAGTTGAGGAGTCGCAGGTGCTGGCCCGCGCCGTCGAGCGCGCCGCCTCCCAAGCAGCCAAGGGTCCGGACGTGCTGAGGACGATCAAGCAGCGGCTGTATGCCGACGCGCTGGCGGCGCTGCGGGCGCCGATCGACTGGGGCTGATCACCACCACTTGTGCTCGAGCGCGCGCGCGGTGCCGCCGGTGGTGTCCAGGCTCTCCAGGGCGGCGATGTCCTCATCTGAGAGCGTGAAGTCGAAGATCTGCGCGTTCTCCTGCATCCGCTCGCGGTGGGTCGACTTGGGAATCACCGGGATGCCCTGCTGCACGCACCAGCGCAGAAGCACCTGTGCCGGCGTGCGGCCGACCCGCTCGGCGACCTTCACGAGCACCGGGTCGGAGAGATGGCGGCCGGTGCCAAGCGTGCTGTATGCCTCGAGCGCCACGCCCTGCCGCTCGCACTCTGCCAGCAGCCGCCGCCTGTAGACGAACGGGCTGAACTGGACCTGATTGATCGCCGGGGGCGTGCTGCCCGCCGCGATCACCTGACCCAGCTCCTCGACGCTGAAGTTCGAGACGCCGATCGAGCGGGCGTAGCCGAGCTCGCGGGCGCGCTCCATGCCCGGCCAGGCCCAGGTGGCTCCGCCCTGCGGCCAGTGGATGATGTAGAGGTCGACCTGATCGACGCCCAGGCGCGTGAGGCTTTGCTGCGCCTCCGCAACCGGGTCGGTGTTGCCGGGGTAGAACTTGGTCGTGATGAACACCTGATCGCGTGGCAGGCCGCTCTCGCGCAGCGCCTGGCCGACGCTCTGCTCGTTGCCGTAAGCCTGCGCCGTGTCGATGTGCCGGTATCCGAGATCCAGCGCGGAGCGCACCGCGTTCACGCACTCGGGACCGTCGGGCACCTGCCAGACACCGAGCCCGAGCATCGGTATCTCGTTGCCGTCCGCCAGCACGCGGCTGCGTCCGTCTGCCGTGAGCGCATCAGTCGCCATCGCATCTCCTCTGTCGTGTGGAGTCAGATCTCGGCAAAGCCTCCGGGGAGCTTAGGAGCTTCCCGGGCCCCGCCGCTTGCCGGATCGGCGAGGATTGCGCCGTGATGCGAGGTGGCAACCGATGAGCCTTGGGCAGATCGTATGCGTCGCGGTCGCGGGCCTGGCGGCGGGCACGATCAACGCCGTGGTCGGCAGCGGCACCCTGATCACCTTTCCGGTGCTGCTCGCCTTCGGCTATGCGCCTGTCACGGCGAACGTCTCCAACACGATTGGCCTCGTGCCGGGATCGGTGTCCGCGGCGTGGGGGTACCGCGGCAAGCTGGCCGGCCAGCGCGAGCGGGCGATTCGCCTTGGAATCGGCTCCGTGCTCGGTGGGATCACAGGGGCCGCTCTGCTGCTGGTGCTGCCCGCCTCGACGTTCTCGGCGATCGTGCCGGGCTTCATCGCCCTTGCGATCGTGATGACCGTCTTCCAGCCCCAGCTGAGGGCTGCGCTTGAGCGGCGTCGAGGGCAGGCCGGTGGCGAGAGCCGCGTCCTTGCGCCGGTGGTCGTGCTGCTCACCGGCATCTACGGCGGCTACTTCGGCGCGGCGCAGGGGATCCTGCTGATAGGTCTGCTGGGAGTGCTGCTGGCCCAGGACCTTCAGCGCACCAACGCGCTGAAGAACATCCTCGTGGGCCTGGTCAACGGCGTCGCAGGGGTGTACTTCGCCTTCGCCGCTCACGTGCAGTGGGGTCCAGCCGCTGTGATCGCGGTCTCCTCGATCCTCGGGGCGCAGGTCGGCGCTCGCTACGGGCAGCGTTTGCCGCCTCGCGCGCTGCGCGCCCTGATCGTCGTCGTGGGGGTGGTTGCGATCGTGCAGCTGCTTGCGGGGTGAGCCGCGCGGGCTGCCGAGGAGCGCCGGCCCGGCGTATGCGGCGATCAGGCTCTACGCTTGCTCAGATGCCTACCTATCCGCGTAGCTGAGCAGTGCCCTCGCCCGTCGCACGCATCCTCTCGAGCTCCCAGCTTGACCTGCTCGCAGGCTATGGGCAGGAGCGGACTGCGGAGGTGGGGGACACGCTCTTCCAGGTCGGTGACGCGACCTACCCCTTCATCGCGATCATCGAGGGTGAGGTTGCGGTGCTGGACCCGGCTGGCCGCGAGGTGGTGCGTCACGGCGCGCACGGGTTCCTGGGCGAGATCAACCTGCTCTCGGGGCAGACGGTGTTCCTCACGGCGGTGGTAACCGAGCCGATGCGCTACATCGCCGTCGAGCGCGATGCGCTGCGGCAGTTGCTCTTCGAGGATGGCTCGCTCTCCGACCTGCTGCTGGCAGCCTTCGTCGAGCGCCGCGAGCTGCTGCAGCAGCAGCAGGGCATCGGATTTGAGATCGTCGGGTCCCACGATCTGCCCGACACGCGCCGGCTGCTCGACTTCGCGCGGGTGCAGAGGCTGCCGCACGTCTGGCTCGATCCGATCAGGGATGAGCAGGCCGCCGCGCTTGTGGCCAGCGCAAACCCCGGCGATCTGCCCCTGGTGCGGCTTCCGGGCGGTGAGGAGCTGCGCAGCCCGAGCAACGGCGAGCTCTCGCGAGCGCTGGGCATAGGGCTCGAGCTTGCGCCGCGCGAGGAGGTCGACCTGCTGATCATCGGCTCAGGGCCGGCCGGCCTCGGTGCCGCGGTCTACGGCGCCTCGGAGGGGCTCCAGACGCTCGTGATCGAGAGCACGGGCCTGGGCGGCCAGGCCGGCACCTCGCGGCGGATCGAGAACTACCTCGGCTTTCCGGCTGGGATCAGCGGCGCCGAACTGACCAGCCGCGCGATCACCCAGGCGCGGAAGTTCCATGCCCGCTTCGCGTCTCCCTACCGCGCCCAGGCACTGGAACCGGGCGCCGAGCGGCACGTGGTCAAGCTCGACGACGGCGTGGAGGTGGCGGCGCGCGCCGTGCTGCTTGCAACAGGTGCCGAATACCGCCGTCTGCCGGTGGCCGATCTCGAGAACTACGAGGGACTCAGCGTCTTCTACGCCGCCGGCCCACTGGAGGGACAGCTCTGCGGCGGCCAGCGGGTCGGCATCGTTGGCGGCGGCAACTCCGCTGGCCAGGCCGCCGTCTGGCTGGCTCGCGGCGGCGCACTGGTCACGCTCCTTCACCGCCGCGGCGACCTGGCCGAGACGATGTCTCGATACCTGATCGATGAGCTCGCCCGCTACGGGGTGGTTGTGCGCGACCGCGCTGAAATCGCGCAGCTGCACGGACAGGACGGGCAGCTGGACGCGGTCACCCTGGTCGATGGCGAGCGGATGCCGTTCTCCTACCTGTTCCTGTTCCTGGGGGCCAAGCCGTGCACCGATTGGCTGGGGGACGTGGTTGCGCGCGATGCGGCCGGGTTCATCCTCGCCGGATCGGAGGCCGGCTCGGAGTCTCTGCATGGCACGACCGTGCCCGGGGTGTTCACTGCCGGCGACGTACGCGCAGGCTCGATCAAGCGCTGCGCCACGGCGGTCGCCGAGGGCGCCACCGTCGTGCGTCTGGTGCACGAGCATCTGAGCGCCCCATCCGGCACGCCGCGCTGATCAGGTCGGCGCGGTGCGCCGCCGCTCGCCCTGAGCCTGCTCGCGAGCGCGCCGGTGCGCGGATTCGACGATTGCGCACACCTCGGAGGGCTGATCGACTACTTGCAGCGTGGCGAGGTCCTGCTCGCCGATGCGTCCGTCGGCGAGCGCCTTCCCGCGCAGCCAACTGATCAGGCCCTCCCACTCCCCGCCGCCCAGCATGATCACGGGAAAGTGGCGGATCGTCGCCGTCTGGATCAGCGTCAGCGCCTCGAATAGCTCGTCCAACGTGCCGTAGCCGCCGGGGGCGATCACGAACGCGGTCGCGTAGCGCACGAACATCACCTTGCGCGCGAAGAAGTGCCGGAAGCGCAGGGCGATGTCGAGGTATGGGTTCGGCTCCTGCTCGTGCGGCAACTCGATGTTGCAGCCGATCGATAGCGCCCCCGCGTCACGCGCGCCACGGTTGGCCGCCTCCATCAGGCCGGGCCCGCCGCCGGTGATGATCGAGTAGCCGGCGCTGCC
Source organism: uncultured Actinomycetota bacterium (assembly GCA_963805565.1). Taxonomy (GTDB): domain Bacteria; phylum Actinomycetota; class Thermoleophilia; order Solirubrobacterales; family Solirubrobacteraceae; genus Palsa-744. The sequence continues at coordinate 1,791,822 of CAWDUK010000001.1, forward strand.
GAGGCAGGCGCCGACCTCACGTACGAGCGCATAGTGCGGGTGTTCGGCGGGGGTGCGCGCCGAGCCGAATATGGTCACGGCCGGCCCGGCGTGGGCCAGCGCGTCGAAGCCGTATGCGAACTCGTTAGCGATCTCGCGGATGCGCTGCGAGTCGGCGGCGCGCACCTCAGGCGGCTCGTCGCCAAGCCAGAGCAGCAGCTCCTCATCGAAGGTCAGCTCGTGGTTTGAGTTGGGCAAGGAGTGAGGCTCTCGGGGTCTGACATGGCGGTGCGCCTGCACTCGTGCGGCGCGCCTGCATTCGCGCGATTCTCGCACGGCGGGTCACGCAGCGGCCAGCGCCAGATGCGTGAGGTCAGCCATCTCCCGTGCGAAGACGCATCCGCCCCAGCATGAGGTAGCGCGAGACGGCCTCGGCGCGGTTTGAGACTCTGAGCTTGCGCAGGATGCGGTGGACGTGGAACTTGACGGTTCCGTCGGAAACCACGAGCCGGTCGGCGATTGCGCGGTTGGTGAGCCCGTCGGCCAGCAGCCCAAGGATCTCGATCTCGCGTCTGGTGAGGATGTCGGCCAGCACGCTCTCACCAGCCACCTGTCCGCGACGGGGATGCACCTCCGACGAGCGGGTCCGGCTGCGGCCCGGTCCGAGTCGCACAGCCTCCTCGGAGACACCCGCGAGGCGGATGTCAAGGTGATCGAGGAACTGGCGCATCTGCCAGCGCTCGCTGCGCAGCCTGCGCCGCAGCGCCGCGCTCTCGTGTGCCGCAGCCAATCCGACGGCGAACTTCCAGAGCACGTCTCGATGCCTGGCCTCCACACGGCCGGGATCACGGGCGGCATGCAGCACCGCGGTGCGCTGCCCGCCGAGGGCTACAGGCGCAACCACATAGGAGTGCCAGCCCATGATCCTGGTCATCTCCGCGTGCGCGCGCGCCTGCAGTCGAGCGTCCGCGACCAGCGTGGCGCGACGCCGGCGCAGGGCCTCTGCATCCAGCAAGGGGTGCTCGAGCGCGATCTGCGTCCTGGCCAGAGCGTGGAGCGCCGCCTGCCCATGATCTGGGCGGTCTCGAAAGCAGGCCGTCCGCGCAACCAGTCGGCCCCGCTCGATTGTGCTCAGCAGCACCACGTCCAGCTCCGATGCCGCGCAGAGCAGCCGGGGAGCGTGTTCGAGCATTGCGGTCGGCGAGGTGATCTGCGCCAGCGCACCGATCGCGTCCTGCACGTCTGCCAGGCAGTCGCGACGGTGCTCGAAATGTGTGCCGATCTCGGCGAGCCCAGCGAGGTGGCGCTCGTGTTCGGAAGTGCAGGAGTCATCGCCCTGATCTCGCAGCCGCTCTAGCAGCAGCGTCGCGATCTGGCCCGGCGCCGGCTCGGGCTGGGCCGCCAGGGCAGGCTCGCCGAGTAGCGCAGCCGCTTGCGCGGCAAGCTCGCAGATGCGACGTCGCATCTGCGCATCGGGCGCTCGCCCATCTTGCGCCTGGGTTGGACCGGCGCCGCCCGCGAAGGCATCGCTCTCACGCGGCGCCACGGATGTGCCTCGCGACTGCGTCGGCGCGGCTCTTGGCGCCGAGCTTGAGAAGGATGTTCTTCACATGGAACTTGACCGTGCTCTCGCTGATCATCAGCGAGCTGGCGATGGATGCGTTGGTTTGGCCCCTGCCGAGCAGGCCGAGCACCTCCGTCTCTCGTGGGGTCAGCAGATCGGCGCCCGGCTCGCCGGTTGGATCGGCCGCTTCGCGCGGCTTCCAGGGCTCCCGATCCGCTGGGTCCGCAAGCTCGCCGCTCATCCAGACGACTGCCGCGCGCAACTCATGACGATGGCGCTCGAGCATCTCCCTGAGAGATGCGCGCTCGAACGCTCTGGCCAGGCCGTCCGCGTAGCTGGCGAGCAGATGAGGATCGAGCGCATGGTCAACGTCGCTCACGCATGAGGGCTGCGCGTGCACGAAGCCGATCGCGCGGTCCTGCAAACTGATCGCGCAGACCACGTAGGCGTCCCATCGCAGCAGCGTGCGCAGCTTCGCCGGCGATCGCGGCTCCTTGGCAGCCACCACGACCGCTGGCTGCCGCGGAGCTGCCGCGATCTCTGCCTCGATCAGCGGGTAGGCAAGGGGGATCGCGAGCTTCCCCAACTCCGCCCTGAGCGTCGCCGCGGTGTCAGCCTCATCCCGGCTCCAGAGTCTGCGTGGAATCAGCAGCCCGTCGGCCAGCTCGCTGATCAGGATGCGCTGAAAGCAGGTCACGGCGCCCAGCTCCTCCGCTGCGCGATCGAGGATTCCCGCTGAGCTCCCGATCTCCCCGATGCGCTGGATGGCCTCCTCCACGCCCTCGAGCGCGTCGAGGCGGCGACATGATTCCCGCTCGGCGCTTGCGCGCTGACACTCGCGCAGCTCCCGCAGCAGCAGCCGGGCTCTCCGAGTGTCGAAGGACGCGGGGGACATCGCGGCGATCAAGTGATTATATGTACTTGTCCTGGTGCTCGCCCGCGATCCAGCGGCGGTCAGATAGCCGGACCGGGCGTGGACTTATGGGCGGCAAGATGCATCCTGGGCGGTACGCATCCTGGCTGCGATGCAGAAGCGCTCACTGGCTTCGGCGCCGACGTAGATCAGGCCCAGCGTGTGGCCAGCTCGCTCGATCGCCTCCCAGGCGGCCACCGCACGCTGCGGTGGCACCAAAGCCAGCGCAAGCTCCTCCGTGAGCAGCATCCAGCTCCCCTCCACGCCCTCGATGGCAAGCCGGACCATTTGCCCGTATGGCCCCGGTGGGACAGCGGTGCCGAGCTCCCCGAGCAGCGCGCCTGCGGCGCGTCCAATCACAGCGATCGCCACCGGTGTCTGTGATCGGCCCTGAAGCTCCAGGCCGGCGCAACGTCGTGCCGCCGCCCGCAGTTGAGCCTCCAGCCTGGACGAGACTCCGGCGTCGCAGACGACGACCACCTCCTCAGGCGCCGAGCGGCCCCACCACGTTTCGCCCATGCTCAGGAGTGCTCCGACCGGGAGCGGAGCGCCGAGCTCGACGTCCGTGAGCTGGTCGATGACGGCGCTGCGGCCGCGTGCGAGATGGACGTCGAGGTCGGAGCGGTCGAGCAGGCCGACCGATCGGCGGCAGGCAGCAAGCTCGCTTGCGGCCGAGCCGAAGTGCAGGGCGATGGGGCGTCCGTTGCGCAGGCCGAAGGTGGCGCCCGCCTGGCGCAGCCTGTCTGCCAGTGGTCCTGGATCTGGCACGAGACCGAAGCTAGCGGGTGGGTCGCCGGGGCGCCCTGGCCCAAGAGCGGGAGCGACCTGGCCGATCGGTCAGGGCATGGCTGCGACTACCCGAAAGGCATGGTGTTTCAGTACAGATAGACGGTGGCAGGCAGGGCGCGCAGCCGCCAGACTCCGGCGCCGATGCTCGACCAAGCTCACCACGCCGGCGAGGATGGCAGTGCCGCCTCCGGAGCTGTGAGTCGTTACCGGCGGATTGAGCGCAAGATCGCCGCCGATCGGTGCGTGATCCTCGACGGCGCGACCGGCACTGAGCTCTTCGACGCCCGCGGTATGCGACCGGAGGCTGACGATCGGATGTGGGGGCTGAGCGCGGTGATCGAGGCGCCCTCGCAGGTCCAGGCTGTGCACGGGCGCTACGTGGAGGCCGGCTGCGACATCGTCTGCACCAACACCTGGGGTCTGCCGAGTGCGCTCAGAGAGGGCAATGCCGCGCGCTGGGACGCGGGGCGGCCGGTGCATTGGATGGACAGCGCCAGGCGGGCCATCCAGCTTGCCAGGTCGGCGGTCGGCGAGCGCGAGACGGCAGTTGCGTTCAGCATTAACGGCGACGTCGACACGCCCGAATCAGCGGAGACGATTCGCCTGCTCGCGCGCGCCTTCGAGCGCGAGCCGCCCGACCTGATCCTGCTGGAGACCCTGTCGCTCGTGCGCAGCTGCACATACGCGACGGTGCAGGCGCTGATCAGGACCGGCCTGCCGGTGTGGCTCAGCTTCCGCCGTTGCCGCCACGGGGTCTGCGGCGTCTACGGCGAGCATTGGGGCGGCCCGGAAGGCGACGCGTTCGGCCGCGCCTGCCGGCGCCTCGAGGAGATCGGGATCGGGGCGCTGCTGATCAATTGCATCCCGCCAGACCACGTGCCCGGGATGGTCTCCTGGCTGCGCGATTTCACCGATCTGCCGCTCGGCGTTTACCCCAACCTCGGCTACCTTTCAGGCGCCGGCTGGCGCCACGCCGGCGATGTCTCCGGTGAGGACTATGCGGCGATGGCGCGCAGCTGGCGCGAGGAGGGAGCGCAGATCATCGGCGGTTGCTGCGGTGTGGGCCCCCAGCACATCGAGGCGGCCGTCGCCGCGCTGGCAGGTACGGCGCCCGGCCAATGGCGGCCGCAGGAGCCGCCGCATCCAAACCGGCAGCCGGCCGGCACCGTTACGAGCGCATCGTCCTGGCGCGATCGACGTGGACGGGCGCTGTTCCCGCTTGACTTCCCGGATCTGGTGCTCGACGAGGGCGTGTTTGCCCCCACCCAGGGCAGCTTTCTGGCCTGGCAGCACATCTTCAACGAGCGGATTGGCGCGCAACAGCGCTGCCTTGACATCGGCTGCGGCTGCGGGCTGCTCGCGGTCCAGCTCGCGCGCAACGACGCCGCACACGTGCACGCGATCGACCTCGATCCGCGCGCCGTGCGCAATACGCTCACCAACGCCTTCCGCAACGGGGTCGCCGATCGCCTCAGCGCCGCCGCGACCGACCTCTACCCGTGGGTCCCGGACGAGCGCTACGACGTTATCGTGGCCAGCCTCTATCAGATGCCCGTCGACCCGTTTGAGCAGGTGGCTACTCACCGGCCGCTGGACTACTGGGGCCGCAATCTGATCGACCACCTGATCAGGCTGTTGCCGAGCGCGCTGGCCGACGATGGCACCGCTTACATCATGCAGCTCTCGATCATCGGGCAGTACAGGACCGTGCAGCTGCTGGAGTCCCTGGGCTACCAGTCGCGCGTGGCATCGTTTTCCTTCTTCGAGCTCGCTGGACTGTTCAAGGAGCGCCGCGATCAGATCGCCCGCGTGGAGCAGCAGTCAGACGCCTACCACCTGCGGATCGGCGGCGAGCAGGTGATGGTCGCCTACATGATCGAGGTCACGCGCCGGGAGTCGGCCGCGGTCAGTCGCTGACCGCGGCCGCTCCCGTCTCGTCGCTCAGACGCCGGCGCCGACCAGCGACTGCGCCTCCTGCTCGATTGTTTGCGGAGCCGGGCCGGGGCCTGCTCCAGAGGGGTCGTCCTCATAGCCCCAGCTGAGGATGTCGAACAGGCCGATGCCCGCGAAGGAGACCTGCGCCCACAGGAAGGCGAACAGGCCGAATATCACCGCGGGGTAGTCGGCGGCGCTGAACGAGGAGGTCAGGATCGCGTAGATCGCCATGCTGATCCCGAAGGTGCCGAGTGTCGCGAAGATGCCCTTCCAGGGCTGGGCCAGTTTGCCCACCGGCCACATGTTGAACAGCCATGCGAACACCAGACCCACATCGGTCCAGGTCGCCACCAGGATGTTGCCCTTCAGCCCGCCGACTGTGGCGGCGAAGAAGTCGATCCCCGCCTTGGAGAGGATGCCGGCGAATATGACGGTGCCGATGAACGTGACGCCCATGTAGGCGATGCCGGCATAGGGCTGGCCGAGGCGGGCGAACGGTTCGCCACCGAAGTAGGTGAGCGGGATCAGCGCGATCGGGAACCAGATGTAGGGCACACCGATCGGCGCAAGGCCTGCGAGCTTTGGCAGGAAAAGGAGCACCATCGGCAGCAGGCCAAGCGCCCACGCGAGGTTCGTGAAGCCGGCGACCGGCTGGTCGGCTCCTGCCTCAGGCAGCAGCAGACGGTTGCCGAAGAAGAACAGGCTGAGCACGCCGCCAAAGAGCGCGGTCAGGCCCCAAGTGCCGATGTCGGTCTTCACGAAGGGCTCGTGAAACCACCATTCAAAGCACTTGATCGTCAGCCACGCGACCAGCATCAACAGCACCCAATTGAAGGCGCCTCGCACCCAGCGACTGTTGGTGAACAGCGAGGCCGGCCAGCCGCCGAAGGACCAGGCCAGCTGCCAGAACCAGACGATGCAGACGGTGAAGACGAGCGTCGCGCTCGGATATTCCAGCGAGAACGCGCCGCGCAGCAGCCACCACAGCACCGCGCCGAAGATGCCGGAGAAGAGCGTGAACGCGATGCCCTTCAGGGGCTGCCTGCTGAGCAGCGGCCGCGATTCGATACGGTTGGATACGGATTCCATGTTCCAGGGGTCCTTTCGGGAGTGATGGTTTGAAAGGCCGTGCTCCGGCGCCTGTGGGCGTCCTCCCCCGCCAGGGAGGACGCCCATCTCGCGCGGTGCCGGCGCGTGGCCGGGTGAGATGATTTGCTACGCCGAGGCGCCCGCCGGCGCCACGCCTGCGCTCGACCACAGCTCACGCGATGCCAGTGCCGCCCCGTCGCTGAGCGCGCGCAGCTTCGCCCAGGCGATTTCGGGGTTCAGCGGGGTGAAGTTCGCGAAGGTCGCAAAGCCGCAGTCCGTGCCGGCGATCACGTTCTCGCGCCCCACCACCTGTGCGTAGCGGACGATCCGCTGGGCGACCACTTCGGGATGCTCGATGTATGAGGTGAGCGTGTCGATCACGCCGGGGATCAGCACCTTGCCCTCCGGCAGAGAGACGTCCTCGAACACACGCCACTCGTGCTCGTGGCGCGGGTTGGCGGCCTCCACCAGCAGGCCGGCTGGATGGGCGCTGAGGATGATGTCGACAATCTCGCTCAGCGGCACGTCGTGGTGATGGGGAGATTCGTAGTTGCCCCAGCAGATGTGCATCCTGATGCGGTCGGCAGGCAGGTCGCGCAAGGCGTGGTTGATCGCCTCGATCCGGTGCGTGATCTTCTCGCGGAAGTCGCCGATCTCCATCGGCTGCGGGACGAAGTGCCTGCCAAGCGCGAGGTCCGGGCAGTCGAGTTGCAGCACGAAGCCCGCATCGACGATCGCCTTGTACTCATGCCGCATCGCGTCGGCCACCGCGTAGAGGTAGGTCTGCTCGTCCTCGTAGTGATGGTTGATCAGGTAGTCGACGATGATCCCGGGGGAGGCCGCGTTCATAAATCCCTCGACGGCCGGGCTCTGCTCCAGCGCCGCCTTGAGGTTGGCGATGTCGCTCGCGACCGCCTGCTCGCCGTGGAAGGAGACGGGACCGGTGCAGGCCGGGTTGGTGACTTCCAGCGCGGTCTTCATCGTGAACGTGGGGAAGTCCGCGAACTCCGAGAGCGCGAGCGGTTCGTTCTCGCCCTCAAAGCCGCTGAGACGCTGCTTGACATAGGTGGCATATCCGAACTTGCTCATCTCACCGTCGTCGACGACGTCGATTCCGGCCTCCACCTGCCGTTTGACCGTGTCCGCCACCGCGGTGCGCACCTTCGCCGGCAGCTCCACGCGGTCGGCGTCGCTGAGCGTGTCGCGGTCGAGTGCGGTCAGCAGCTCCGCCAGCCCGTCAGGGCGCGGCAGGCTGCCGACATGCGTTGTCAGGATCCTCTCGTGACTCTGCTGCATGGTGCTCCTTTGCGTGCAGGGGCCAGCATGGGCGCTGGGTCCCAGGTTTTTGTCGGATGTGGGATGGGGGGTTGGGGGAAGCTCTCAGCGGCCGGCCGGCATTGGGCTCGCGGCGGGAGATATCGCCAGCCAGTGCGCTCCATCGAAGACCCACTCCTCGTGCTCCGGTGAGAAGACCGGCTCGCGGCCGGACCCGGGCTCACGCAGCCGCACACTTGTGCGTCGCACCCTGAGCACCTCCTGTGCCGGGCGCTCCAGCTCGATCACGGCGCACTCGTAGGGCGGCTCGACCATCGCGCCGCTGGTCAGCTGCAGCACCGGACCCGCCGTGGCTGCGGCCCGCGCGTGCACGTGGCCTCCCACCACCACCGTCGGGGCGTACCTGCGCTGCAGTCGATCGGCGAGCTCTGCGCGGTCGAGCAGGTCTCCGGGGTAGGGGAAGCCGTTGTCGGAGAGCAGGCTCGCGAGTGAGAGCAGCGGGTAGTGGCTGATCAGCAGGACGGGGTCTGCGCCCCACGGCGTCGTGTCGGGCAGCTCGCGCAGGCTGGCGCCGAACCAGCCGTCGGTCGCGCCGACCTGCACGCCCGCGACGCGGATGTGCTCGTATGTGGATCCGGCCAGACTGGGGAGCGCGGTGTTCTGCACCGCGGCGCTTGCCAGCGCGCGATCGAGGCGCAGCGCGTCCCCAGCGAGATCGTGGTTGCCTGAGACCGCCAGCACCGGCACGCCTGCGCCGGCGCACGCCTGCAGCGTCTGCACGAGCGCTTCGTCCTCACCGTGGTGGGAGAGGTCGCCGGTCAGCGCGATCAGGTCCACCTCCTGCTCCGCGAAGTGCTCCAACGCGAGCTGCATCCGCTCCAGCGCAGCCGCGAGATCCCCGCTGCCGCCATGCCAGGCCGACGCCGTGGCGGGAGGCTCGAGCATCCAGTGCACGTCGCTGATCAGTCCGAGACGCATCAGGGGCGGTGGACGCCGAGCATGTCGGTGAAGTGCAGGAGTGCCGCTTGAGCGCGGTCCTGGTCGCGTGCGGCGACGGCAACCAGCAGCGCGTCCAGCAGCGCCAGGTGGGCAAGGCGGCTGGCCATCGCCTCCAGCTGGAATGCGACCTCGCGTGTTCCCGCCACGATCACCTGGTCGGCGATCTCGGTCAGCGGCGAGCTGGCGAAGCTTGTGATTGCGACGGTGCAGGCGCCGCTTCCGTGGGCGGCTTGCGCCACCTCCAGCGTCTCTCGCGTGGAGCCGGTGTGGCTGATCGCCACGCAGACGTCGTGCGCGTCCAGCTGCAGCGCCTGGAAGTGCTGGACGTGCGCGTCGGCGTAGGCGTCCGCGCGCAGTCCGATCGCTGAGAAGCGGTAGGCGGCGTCCTGGGTCAGCGGGGCCGAGGTGCCCACCCCGGCGAAGAGCACCCTGCGCGCTGCGGCCAGCGCGGAGACGGTGGCCTCGAAGGCGGCAGGATCGACCAGGGCCGCGGCGTCGCGCACGGTCTGGGCGCCGGCGGAGGTCACCTGGGCCAGCACCGCGATGCGCTCATCGATCGCCTGATCGCCCTGCGGCTGGACCGCCTGGAAGGTCGCCCGCTCCCTGGCCAGCGCAAGCTTGAGGTCGTGAAAGCCGCGAAACCCGAGCTTCTGTGCGCAGCGCACCACCGTTGCCGAGGAGGTCTCGGCGGCCTCGGCAACCTCACTGACTGAGCGGTAGATCACGGCGTCCGGCTGCTCCAAGATCACCTTCGCCACACGCGCATCGCTTGCCTGCAGCGATGGCAGCAGCGACCGCGTCCTGGCCAGGACGGGCTGGCTGGTGCCGCCCTCGCGTTGCCCGATCGTGTCCAGATCGCCTGCTTGCTGTGTTGGCTCTTCCATACCGCTGCTCGGCAGTGTAACTTCCTTCCATAGTCATGGAAAGACGCGTAACTGAATTTTCACCACTGGCTCCACGGTCCCGGCGTACGCCCGGCCAGTGGCCCCTGGCAGTGGTCTTCGACTGCGACGGCTTGCTGCTGGACACCGCCACTTGCTGGCATGCGGCCTACGAATCGGTGGCCCTGGAGCTAGAAGCCTCGGTGAGAGACATCGATCTGGACGCGCTCAACGGCGCCTCGGTCGCGCTTGCCGCACAGCGGCTGGGGGCGATGCTCGGCGCAGAGGTGGCGCCGTCCCTGCTGCGGTGCGAGTTGGAGGATCTTGTGCTGAGCATGCCGGTGGTCGCGCTGCCCGGCGCGCGGGAGCTGCTTCAGATGCTCGTCTCAGAGATGCCGCTGGCGGTGGCGACCAACGCCCCGATCGAGTTCGTGACCGCGGCCCTGCGCCGCGCCGGCCTGTTCGACTTCTTCTCGATCATCGTCAGCGCCGAGCAGACGGCCGCTCCCAAGCCGCATCCCGCCGTCTACCTGGAGGCCTGCCGGCGGCTGGAGGTCGACCCCTCCGATGCGGTCGCCTTCGAGGACTCCGTTCTGGGCGCGGCCGCCGCCCGCGCTGCGTCGCTGCTGGTCGTCGCTGTGCCCTCGACGCGAGAGGCGCAGATGGACGCCGACCTGACGGTGGGCCGGCTCGACGACCCGCGCGTGCTCGGGCTGCTGGGTCTGGGCGACGCGTCTCGTCGCCGTCGCACCGTCCATCGTGACAGCACTTTGCGGCTGCGTGCTCAGGGCGCGTGAGTGTCGCGGATCACGGCGCCGGGATTCGCCGGCCTTCCGTGATGCCTCTCCTGACTACGTGCAGGTGGAAGTGGCGATGTGCAGGCTCGGATGCGCCATATCGTCGTCGTAACGATGTCTGTCTCGTGACTTATTCAGCGTAAGGAGGATGTTGCGATAGGCTTTAGCACTACGCGAGTATTTTCGCCGTTTTGCGCTTCTTATCACAAATGTTTCGCCTGAAGGGGAATCTCATTGACCACTACGGAGCGTTTTTCGCTCGAGCAGCAGGGGGAGGTCTTCTTCAGCTCGACCTCAACATCGAGGGCAATCCGCGGCATGCTGCGAGCGGGCCGCATCCGGCATGTCGGCGGCCGGCTCTACACGAAGAACCTCGATGAGCCCTTGGAGCAGGTCGTGCGCCGTCGCGCATGGGATGTGGCGGCGGGGCTGTTTCCGGGCGCGGTGATAGTCGACCGCTCAGCCTTTGAGCCGCTCCCAGCCGGCCTGGAGGGATCGATCTTCCTGTGCTCGAGTACCGCGCGCGTGGTGAGGCTGCCGGGGTTGGTGCTCAACTGCCGTCGCGGGCCGGGCCCAGCGCGTGGCGATATGCCGTTCCTTGGTGAAACGCTGCATCTGAGCTCCTGGGCACGGCGGTTCCTTGACAACATGCGTCCCTCCCGAGCACGGTCGGGCGTACGCCGGACGCTCAGCCGCACGGAGCTCGAGATGCAGTTGGAGCGGCTGCTCGCAAACCAGGGCGAGGATGAGCTGAACCGGCTGCGCGATGAGGCGGCGCAGCTCGCCACAGAGCTCGGGCGCGAGCGTGAGCTCGGAGAGCTCACGGCGCTGATCGGCGCGCTGCTTGGCACCCGCAATGCGCGCCTTGCGAGTCCGCTCGCCAGAGCCGCCCGCGCCGGCGAGAGCTGGGACGAAGCGCGCGTGGCCCTCTTCGATGCGCTGTTCGCGGCGTTGCACACGCACGTGCCGGTGCGTCGAGATGCCGCGCAGCGGATCGAGTCGACCTTCTCCTTCTACGAGGCCTACTTTTCGAACTTCATCGAGGGGACCGAGTTCACAATCGAGGAGGCACGGAGGATTGTCTTCGAGGGTGCGATGCCGTTGGACCGTCCCAAGGACGCGCACGACGTCCTTGGCACGTTCGACCTGGTCAGCGATCCGACATTGCGTGCCAAGACGCCCGCGAGCGCCGCGGAGCTGGAATCGCTGCTGAGCACCTTTCACGCGCGGATCATGGCCGGGCGCCCCGAGGAGCATCCGGGCCACTTCAAGACGCTCCCCAACAGGGCGGGCGACACCGAGTTCGTCTCCCCAAGCCGCGTAAAGGGCACTCTGCAACGCGGATATGAACGCTACAGCTCGCTCGAGCCGGGCTTCCGTCGTGCCGTCTTTGGGATGTTCCTCGTCTCCGAGGTGCATCCGTTCGGGGATGGCAATGGACGTGTCGCGCGGGCTTTCGCCAACGCCGATCTGAGCGCGGCCGGGCAGCAGCGGCTGATGATCCCGATCGTCTATCGCGAGGACTACCTCGCAGCGTTGCGCGCGATCTCGCGCCGCGGCGCCCCCGTCCCGTTGATCAGAGTGTTGGGCCGAGCACAGGCGTGGGCAGGCGAGGTTGACTGGTCGAGCATGTCCGCGGCACGGGCGGACCTCGAGGCTACGAACGCCCTGCTGAGGCCCGCGCAAGCCGACGAACGCGGCGTCATCCTGCGGCTGCCGAGCGAGCTGGTTGGATGATGCAGCCAGCGCCGGCTGCACGGATGGCTGCTCCTCAGGCAGGCTCAGCGAGCGTAGATGCCTGTGCGCGTGCGCATTTCCGCGGCACGCAGCGTGTTGGCGAGCAGGCAGGCGATAGTCATCGGTCCCACTCCGCCGGGCACGGGCGTGATCGCTGCTGAGAGCGGGCGCACGGCCGCAAAGTCTACGTCGCCGACGAGCCCGTTCTCGGTGTGGTTGATGCCGACGTCGATCACGATTGCGCCTGGCTTGACGTGATCGACGCCGATCAAATGCGGAATCCCGCAGGCGGCGATGAGCACGTCGGCGCGGCGGCAGACGCTTGCCAGCTGCCGGGTATGTCTGTGACACAGAGTGACGGTCGCATCGCGAGCGAGCAGCATCGCCGCCAGTGGCCTGCCGACGAGGTTTGAGCGTCCGACGATGACGGCCTCGCGGCCGGCAAGCTCTACGGCGCAACGATCGAGCAGCTCGATCACTCCCAGCGGTGTGCATGGCGCAAGCCCTGGGTGTTTCTGCCACAGCAGCCCGGTGTTGGCGTGCGTGAGGCCGTCGACGTCCTTGTGCGCGTCGATCAGCTCGATGAGCGCGGCTGCATCCAGGTCTTTTGGGAGCGGAAGCTGCAGCAGGATCCCGTCGACCGCCCGATCCTCATTGAGCTCCTGGATCAGCTCTGCCAGCTGCACCATCTCGATGTCGGCGCTCAGGCGGTGATCGATCGAGCGTATGCCTGCCTGCTCGGATGCGCGGTGCTTGGCTGAGACGTACACGCCGGAGGCGGGGTCATCGCCGACGAGGATCGTCGCGAGCCCGGGCGCAGCGATGCCCGCGGCGATCATCCCGGCGACGCGCTCGGCCGTCTCGGTGCGCAGCGCCTGCGCAATCGCACGCCCGTCGATCAGGGCGCCGCGCGGTGCGCCGCCCATGTGGCCGGGCACTCCGTGGACATTGGTGAAGCCCATCTAGAAGACGACGGTTGTATTGCCGTTGATGAGGATGCGGTCTTCGCAGTGCCACTGCACCGCGCGAGCGAGCACGATGCGCTCGATGTCGGAGCCGAGGCGGGTCAACGCCGGGGCACTGTCGCTGTGGGTCACGCGGATCACGTCCTGCTCGATGATCGGACCGGCGTCGAGCTCCTCTGTCACGTAATGGGCGGTTGCGCCGATCAGCTTCACCCCGCGTGCCTTGGCCTGCTCGTATGGTCCCGCGCCCACGAACGCGGGCAGGAAGGAGTGGTGGATGTTGATGACCGGAACTCCCACCCGTTGCAGGAAGTCGCCGGAGACGATCTGCATGTAGCGCGCGAGCACGACGAAGTCGACCTCGCCGTCGAGCAGCTCGAGCACCTGCGCCTCGGCTTGTGGCTTTCTGCCCTTCTCGACGGGGATGTGATGGTAGGGCAGCCCGAACGCCTCGACGTCGTCGCGCAAATCGGGGTGGTTGGAGGCCACGAGCACGATCTCGGCCTCCAGCGCTCCGCGGCGCCAGCGCCAGAGCAGGTCGAGCAGGCAGTGGTCGTAACGGGAGACGAGCACCGCGACGCGCTTGCGCGCGCGAGCGTCCCAAAGGCGCCACTCCATCTCCAGCGGCGTGCCTACCTCACGGGCGAAGCGCCGCTCGAACTCCTCGCGCTCGGCCGCGCTCATCGCGAGGTTGAATTCGGTGCGCATGAAGAACGTGCCGCCCTCAGGGTCGGTCGAGTGCTGGTGCGGAGGAGACGATGTTCGCGCCCGCGGCGCTGAGGAACTGTGAGACGGCGGCGACGATCCCGGGCCGGTCAGGGCATGAGATCAGCAGGCGCGTGAGCGGAGGTCGGTCCGCGGCGCTCCGCGCGGGCATCGCGGTCGGCGCAGGCGAGGTGGTCATGTCGGTGGCTGGCCTCATCGTCGTGGTCTAGTGGCTGACGGCGGCGGCGGCGAGCTCGGAGACGAGCCGGTCCTCGTAGAAGCGCTCGAGCGCGAACGGCGCGATCAGCTCCGGGCGTGCGGCCGGTGGCGACCAGCTCGGCGAGCGTCTTGCCGACGATCGGCGCGGCCTTGAACCCGTAGGTGCCCCAGCCGGCGCTGACGTGGAAGCCCTCGACCTCGGTGACGCCGAGGATCGGGCTGTAGTCGGGGCAGAGGTCGCACAGGCCCGCCCAGCTGCGCAGCAGCCGCGCCTGCTCGAGCTGCGGGAACAGCTCGAGCGTGTGCCGCGCGAGGTCCTGGAGGAAGTTGAGCGTGCCCTGCATCCGGTAGGTCGTCCACGGCTCGATCTCGGCGCCCATCAGGAACTCGCCGCGGTCGGTCTGCGCAGACGTAGACGTGCATCTGCGAGGAGACGATCACGACGTCGAGCAGCGGCTTGATCGGCTCGGTCACGCACGCCTGCAGGATGTGGGTCGTGATCGGCAGCCGCACGCCGGCCATGTCGCACAGCAGCGTCGACCAGCCGGCGGTGCAGTTGACGACCGTGCCGGCGCTTGACCGTCGCCGCGGTTGGTCGCACGCCGGTGACGCGGCCGTCGGCGTGGTCGATGCCGGTGACCTCGGTGTAGGGATGGATCTCGGCGCCGCCTGCGTCGGCGCCGCGCGCGAAGCCCCAGACGACGGCGTCGTGGCGGATGATCCCGCCCGGCGGGTGGTAGAGCGCGCCGACGACCGGATAGGTCGCGTCCGGGCCGAGCGTTCATCGCCGGGCGCGAGCCGCTGGATCTCGTCGGGCCAGATCAGCCGCGAGTCGATGCCGTGCAGGCGGTTGACCTCGGCGCGGTTGGCCATCACGAACATCGCGCGGTCGGAGTGCGCGAGCGTGAGGTGGCCGCACTGGCGAGAACAGCAGGTTGAAGTCGAGCTCCGCGCCGAGAGCCGCTCGTAGAGCTTGACCGAGGCGTCGTAGAAGCGCGCGCCCTCGGGCGTCTTGTAGTTGGAGCGCAGGATCGTCGTGTTGCGGCCCGCGGCGCCGGAGCCGATGTAGCCGCGCTCGAGCACCGCGACGTTGGTGATGCCCGTGCTGGCGCAGGTAGTAGGCGGTGGCGAGGCCGTGCGAGCCGCCGCCGATGATCACGACGTCGTAGGAGCGCTTCAGCTCCGGCGCGCGGCCGCCACATGCGCCGCTTGCGGAAGATGTCACGCATCGGCGCGACGCCTCCGTCGGCGCGTCCAGCGCGTCGACGCCGACGGGCCGCCCGCCGAGGCGCCGCGCCGGCGTCGCACGACGACCTCCCAGACGTAGTCGCCGAGCGCCGCGCCGAAGAGCATCAGGAAGCGATCCTGGCGCCTCGCGCAGCACGATAGCCCGGGCGTGCGCGCGACCGAGCCGGGGCGCAGGCCCGCGACCGGCAGCGACCGCTCGCGCAGGTCGATCGCGCAGAAGCGGGCGAACAGTCTCGCGCGCCGGCGGGCCGCACGATGCGCGAGCGCGCCGAGGCAGGCTCGTGACGTCGACGCAGCGCGCAGCGCCCGCGCGCGACCGGCGCGGCCGTCGCCGTCCGATCACGCAGCGTGCGCTCCGGCGTCAGCGGGCACCACCACGCGCCGTCGATGCGCGTCGCGCGCGCCGGACAGCGAGCGTCCGCGCCGGGCTCGCCGTGCAGCTCGAGCTTGCGCAGGTGCGAGACGTCGGCCCAGCCGACCGCTCGCGGCACGCCGCGCCTCGGCGCTCGCTCGGCGAAGCGCTGGCGACGTTCCAGCCGTCGCGGACCTCGAAGCGCGCGCCCGCGCGCCGCGGTCGCGCTCCATCGGGCTGCGCGCGGCGCGCGCCGTCGGGCGCGACCGAGAGGAACTCGAGGCTCATGAGCGCAGCACCGCTCCCTCGGGGTCGAAGAACGGCTCCGTGGCGACGACGCGCCTCGATCCGCCGGCCGGCGTCGGAGATCGCGATGCGGCGCGTCCTCGTGCGCCAGCGCGGCGGCACCCACGCCATGCCGATCACGCGCCCGAGCTTCGGCGAGCGGCGCGCGCTGCGTCACCTGCCGGCGGGCGGCGTCGCCGTCGAGGACCACGGCGCCCTCGGTCGGCAACGCGCCGTCGGCGACCATGAAGCCGACGAGCCGCTGCTTCGGGTCGTGCTCGGCGGCGTGCTCGAGCGCCCAGCGGCCGATGAACTGCTGCTCCTTGTCGAGCTTGACGGCCCACGGCATGCCGGCCGCGTAGGGGGTCGGACTCGGAGTCGGTGTCCTGCCCGACGATGATGTGCTGCTTCTGCAGGCGCAGGATGCGCTGCGGCTCGAGGCCGAACGGGCGCACGCCGGCTCCGCGCCGGCCTGCAAGCAGCGCGTCCCAGAGCGTGCTCGCCGTGCGCCGCGGGGCAGTGGATCTCGTAGCCGAGCTCGCCGACGAAGCCGATCCGCAGGAGCAGGCACTGGACGCCGGCGACCTGCGCCTGCCTGCCGTCGAGGTAGCGGAAGGCCTCGGCGCGAGCAGTCGAGCTCGGTGAGCGCCGCGAGCATCTCGCGGCGCGCGGGCCGGCGAGGTTCACCGCGGCGAGGCCCTGCGTCACGTCGACGCAGCGTGCGCGTCCGAGCCCCCAGGCCGCGAGCCACCACGAGAACCACTGCTCGACCGCGCCGGCGCCGCTCGAGGTGGTCGTGACGTAGAAGGTCTCGTCGTCGAGGCGGCAGATCGTGCCGTCGTCGATGATCCGCCCGGCGTCGGAGAGCAGCACGCCGTAGCGGATGCGCCCGGGCTTCAGGTCCGAGACGCGGTTGGGGTAGAGCCGGTCGAGCAGCTCGCCGGCATCGGGTCCGCGGACGAGCAGCTTGCCGAGCGTCGAGACGTCGATCAGCCCGGCGCGACTCGTGCACCGCCAGCGCCTCGCCCTCAGGGTCGCCGTAGTCATAGGCGCGTCGCCAGTCGCCCGCCCAGCTGGACGTTGGCGCCGAGCTCGCGGTGGCGGGCGTGGATCGGCGAGCGCTTGCGCGGGCTCGAACGGCCGGCCGGCGAGCGACCCCGAGCGGCACCGCGCGTCCACGGCGGGCGCGCCGTCGTCAGACCGACCTCGCCGAGCTGTGGCGCCGGTCTGCGCGGCCAGCAGCCGCGCACAGCCGGCAGCTGGCAGAAGCGGCCCTGCGCAGGGCCCCATCGTCACGGTCGTGTAGCGCTTGGAGAGCTCGATCGAGTCGAAGCCCTCCAGCGCGGCGTGCTCCACGTCTTTGACGGTGACGTCCTCGTCGAGGTCGACGAAAGCCTTCCCGCCCCGGCGGCCGCTTGCGCAGGCGGGTGGGGAGGATATCCGTGCGAGCGGGAGCGCTTGCAGGCGAGCGCCCTGCTCGGCGAGCTCCTGCCGCAGCGACTCGCTCCCGATGCCGAGCGCATGGGCCGCTTTTGCGCCTGCAAGCGCACCGGAGAGCTCTGCGGCGTCGCGATCTTCGTGGCCCGCGACGGCGCCGGCGGCGTGCACGCCGGGTGGAAGCTCCTGCGCCAGGAAGCGGCCTGCGGTCTCGTCATAGCTTGCCCGCGCCCCCGCCTGCAGCAGCAGCGAGCTGGCGGGCACGAAGCCGCCGGAGACCGCGAGCAGGTCGCATTCGAGCTCCTGCTCGCTGCCAGGCACCGCGGCGCCGTCGCGGCCGATGCGGGCGAGGGTCACGCGCTTGACGCCGCGACGCCCAACTGCATGCACGACGCTTGCGCCGGAGAGCAGCGCGATCCCGGCCTCCACGACGCGCGTGCCCGTAGGAAGCTCGTGCGCGTCTGGGCGCAGGTCGGCGACCGCCTCGATCCGGACGCCGGCGGCATGCAGCGCAAGCGCCGCCTCTAGGCCAGCGTCGCCAACGCATGCGAGCACGGCGGCTGTGCCGGGCGCAAGCGCGTAAAGCGCCGCCAGCCGGCGCGCTCCGCCCGCGAGCATGATCCCCGGCAGGTCGTTTTCGGGAAAGATCAGCGGCTGCTCGATCGCGCCGGTCGCGGCCACGTGTTGGCGCGCGCGCACCTGGTGCAGGACGTCGCCCTGCCAGACGGGCACCAGGCCGTCAAAGCAGCCAAGCGCGCACCCGCGGCTCAGGATCTCCACGCCGGCGGCCTGTGCCTGCGCCGCCAGCTCGCGCATGCGCTCGCTGCCGCCTTCGGCGAGCTGGGCGCCGCCCGGTTCGAGGTCCTCGTCGCAGAGCACCACATCGGCGCCCAGCTGCGCCGCGCGCAGCGCGGCGCAGAGGCCGGCGATGCCACCGCCGATCACGAGCACGTCACAGTGGCGGCGACGGTATTCGGTGCGCCATCTGCGCTCCTGCTGACGCTTTGGCAGCCGGCCCAGCCCGGCAGCGTGGCGCAGCGCCTTCTCATAGACCGGCCACAGCCTGCGGGGGCGGATGAAGGTCTTGTAATAGAAGCCGACGGGCATGAAGGGGCTGGCGAGCTTGCCGGCCGCGCTCATCAGGTCGAGGTCGAGCGAGGGCCACGCGTTCTGGTGCTCGACGCGCATGCCTGCGAGCACCGGCGTCGCGCAGGCGCGCACGCCGGGGGCGCCGTCGACCTGCATCAGCGAGTTGGCGCATTGGCCGCAGCCGCACAGCTCGCCGCGCGGGCGGTGGTACTTGAAGGAGCGAGAGAGCACGTGGCGTCCGGAGGCCAGCAGCGCGGAGGCGATCGTGTCGCCCTCATAAGCGCTGACGGGAGCACCGTCGAAGGTGAAGGCGATCGAGCTCTCGCGATCGATCCGCTCGCCGGGCTGAGGGGACAGCCGCCTCACGAGGCCGCCTCGTGTTGCCCTGGCGGCGGCGCGTCCTGCGGCAGCGCCGTCCAGAGCACCGCGTTCGTGCGGGTGTCGCGTTCGGCGAGAAACCACGCTTTGCAGCCGGAGCGGTGCACCCACCACTCGCGTTGCGGCCCGGCCGCATTGCGGCGGAAGTAGTTGTAGGCGCTCAGCTCGCGCAGCGACCCCGGTCGCGCCACCGGCCGTCGGCAGACCTCGCCGCCGAAGCCGAAGTCGGTCACCTCGCGGGCGCCGCAGTTGGGACAGGTGAGCTGGAAGGACATGTGTTGCCTATTACGCAATGACAATGCGTATACGGCAACTCTAGCAGGTGATCTGGGTGGGCGCAAGTCGAATACGCTGCGCGGACATGGCTGAGCAGACCGATAAGCCCAGCGTGCCTTCCGGGCGTCGCACCGTGACTTCCGTCGGGCGCGCGATCGCGGCGGTCGACGCGCTCGCGGCGGCGTCCGACGGGCTTGGGGTCAACGAGCTCGCGCGGCGAATCGAAGTCAACCCCAGCAGTGCCTCGCGACTGCTCGCGACGCTGGAGCAGAGCGGGCTCGTCACACGGCAGCGCAGCGGGCGCTACCGGCTGGGGCTGCGTTTTGTGGCGCTCGCCGACCGCGTGCTTGCGGACCTGGACGTGCGCGAGCTGGCACGGCCCCATCTGCACTCGCTCGTCGCGCAGACCGGCGAGACGGCGACGCTGTCGATTCCGGCCGCAGGCGAGGCGGTCACCGTCGACTTCGTACCCGGCAGCAGCAGCGTGGTCAGCATGGCGCGCGTCGGCCGTCCAAACCCGCTGCACGCCACCGCGATCGGCAAGGTGATGCTGGCCTTCGGCGCCGGCGCCACACTGCCGCCGAGCGAAGGGCTCACCCGCTTCACCGAGAAGACGCTGATGGGGCATGACGCGCTGCGGGACGCCGTCGAGACGGTCCGCCGCGCCGGCTGGGCCGAGGCCGTCGGCGAGCGCGAGACCGACCTTGCGGCGCTGGCTGCTCCGGTGCGCGGCGCGCCCGATCGGCTTGTGGCGATCGTCGGCCTGCAGGGCCCGCTTGCACGCATGGCCAATGCCCGCCGGCGCGAGATGCTGCCGCTGCTGCTCGACGCAGCAGCGCAGCTTTCGCGCGAGCTCGGCGCGACGGGTCAGCCAACCGACTCGTGACGCTGCAGCGCCGCGTCAGCCAGGCGTCGCAGCTCACGCAGGAATCCAACTGGTGCCGGCGAGCGGCACGCGCGCCATCGCCGCGGCCTCGATCGTGAGCGCGACGAGATCCTCGGGCTCGAGGTTGTGGACGTGTGACTTGCCGCAAGCGCGCGCGAGCGTCTGCGTCTCCAGCACGAGCGTGCGCAGGTAGTTGGCCACGCGCCGGCCGCCGAGCTGCGGATCGAGCCGCGCCGCGAGCCCCTCGTCCTGCGTGCAGATCCCGGCGGGGTCGCGTCCGGCCTGCCAGTCGTCGTAGAAGCCCGCGGCCGAGCCGAGCTTTGCGTACTCGTCCTCGAGCTCGGGCGCGTTGTCGCCGAGCGCGATCAGAGCAGCCGTGCCAATCGAAACCGCGTCCGCTCCCAGGGCCAGCGCCTTTGCGACGTCCGCGCCGGAGCGGATGCCGCCGGAAACCACGAGTTGGACCTTCCTGTGCATGCCGAGCTCCCGCAGCGCCTGCACCGCCTGGGGCAGCGCGGCCAGCAGCGGGATGCCGACGTGCTCGATGAAGACGTCCTGGGTCGCGGCGGTGCCTCCCTGCATGCCGTCCAGCACGACCACGTCCGCGCCGGCCTTCACTGCGAGCGTGACGTCGTAGTAGGTGCGGCTTGCGCCGATCTTCACGAAGATCGGCTTTTCCCAGTCGGTGATCTCGCGCAGCTCCTCGATCTTGATCTCGAGGTCGTCCGGCCCGGTCCAATCGGGGTGCCGGCAGGCGCTGCGCTGATCGATCCCGCTTGGCAGGTCGCGCATCGCAGCGACGCGATCTGAGATCTTCTGTCCGAGCAGCATGCCGCCGCCGCCGGGCTTGGCGCCCTGGCCGATCACGACCTCGATCGCATCGGCGCGGCGCAGATCGTCGGGATTCATCCCGTAGCGCGAGGGCAGCAGCTGGTAGACGAGCGTCTTGGACGAGAGCCGCTCCTCAGGCGTCATGCCGCCGTCGCCGGTGGTCGTGCTCGTCCCGACGGCCGAGGCGCCGCGCCCAAGCGCCTCCTTGGCGTTCGCAGACAGCGCGCCGAAGCTCATTCCCGCGATCGTGATCGGGATCGCCAGCTGCAGCGGGCGCTTGGCAAAACGGGTACCGAGCACGACGTCGGTGGCGCAGCGCTCCCTGTAGCCCTCCAGCGGATAGCGCGAGACGCTTGCGCCGAGCAGCAGCAGGTCGTCGAAACATGGCACGCGCCGCTTGGCGCCGCCGCCGCGGATGTCGTAGATGCCAGTGCGAGCGGCGCGCTGGATCTCGTGGATCGCCACGCGGTCGAAGGTGGCCGACTCGCGCAGGCCGGCGCCGGCCGCCGGATCCAGCGGCGCGCTCACGCGTAGCTCCCGGCGTCGTCGACCTGGAAGCTGTAGAGCCTGCGCGCCGAGCCGTAGCGGCGGAAGCGCCCCACCTCGACGTCATCGATCCCGGCCTGCGCCAGCAGTTCGCTCAACTCCGCAAGATGCTCCTCGCGCATCTCCTTTTCGATGCAGTCCGCACCCAGGCTGGCGACGCTGCCCGCCACATAGATCCGCGCCTCGTAGAGGGAGTCGCCAAGCGCCTCGCCGGCGTCGCCGCATACGACCAGCCGCCCTCGCTGCGCCATGAACGCGCCCATGTGGCCGATGCGGCCGCGTACGACGACGTTCGCGCCCTTCAGCGAGATCGCGCACCGCGCCGATGCGTCGCCATCAATCGCGAGCAGCCCGCCGTGGGCGCTGGCGCCGGCAGACTGGCTCGCGTTGCCGCGCACCAGCACTGCGCCGGACATCATGTTCTCGGCTGTGCCGACGCCGCAGTTGCCGAGCACGCGCACGGTCGCACGCTGGTTCATTCCGGCGCAGTAGTAGCCGACGTGGCCGGCGATCTCGATGTCCAGCTCCGCGTCCAGTCCGACTGCGACGTTGTGGCGGCCGCCGGGGTTGAGTATCCGCCACGCGCGTGGCGTGCGCTGCTCGCTCGCGGCGGCGTGAAGGCGCACATTGAGCTCCCGCAGGCCACCGTCTGCAAGGTCGACGGTCTCCACCTGCTCGGTCACGCTCATGCCGTGAGCTCCCGGCCCCAGCTGTACACTCGCGCCGGCTCGGGCTCCCACATCTGCGCCTCGGCGGCGCCTGGCAGCACCGCAAGCGCGCGGTACTCCGAGGCGATGGCCACCCAGTCGTCGGTCTCCGCCATCACGGCCGGCTTGCAAGCGATCGGATCGCGCAGGACGGCGAAGCCGTCGGCCGTGCCAACCGCGAAGGTGTAGAAGCCGTCAAGATCCTCCAGGCAGCCCGCCAGAGCCTGCTCGATGGTCGCGCCTTCGCGCAGCCGCCAGGTCAGGTAGCCGGCGGCGACCTCTGAGTCGTTGTCGGTTTGGAAGGAGATCCCCTCGCGTCGCAGCTGCTCGCGCAGACGGTTGTGGTTGGAGAGGGAGCCGTTGTGCACCAGGCACACGTCGAGGCCGGTGGAGAACGGGTGGGAGGCGGCCGTGCTCACGCGGCTCTCCGTGGCCATCCTCGTATGGCCGACCGCGTGGCTGCCCTGCAGGCGCGGCAGCTCGAACCGCTCGACGAAGATGGCGGGAGCCAGGGCCTGCTTGTAGATCTCGATCGCCCGGCCGGCACTCAGCACCAGCAGCTCAGGAGCCTGCTCGGCGATCCAGCGTTCGGCCTCCTGCGGCTGCACGCTGACCGTGAAGAGCGCGTGGCGGGGGCCGAGCACGCGTGTGGACTCCAGGCCGAGCGCGATGGCGAGCCGGGCCTCCAATGCGCTCCAATCGACTGTCTCCGAGGAGTAGAGCGACAGCCTGCACACACCGTCGGGCAGCGGATCGCGATAGATCGCCACGCCCGCGCTGTCAGGGCCGCGGTCACCCATCTGCACGAGCATGCGCGCGATGTGGGCGCCAAGCTGCTCGCTGACTGCGGGGGACTTGGCGAAGATGCCGACGATGCCACACATGGAGGTGCGCAGCGTATGGGCGCCAACTCACCGTTCCCATGGCGGGCGCAAGCACAATCCTCATGCTCGGTATGTGGGCAATGGACATATCTGATGGGAGATGGCCGCCTCTTCTGTGCGCCACTGAATGATTTGGCCATGGTGGCCAGGTGAACCATGGCCAATCCCGCCATTGCCGCGCCTGCCATTACGGCTGTTGAATGTCCGCTCATGACTGGGCGTGGAGGCGCGCGCCGGCTAGTAACTCTCGAATCTAGGAGCACGCGAACCGTGTCCATCACAGCCGACGCTTTCCCGCCCTCGCAGCCCACGACCGGCCTCCCTGCGATGCCGCTGCCCGCAACGCAAGAGGACGTGCTCGAGCGCGTGCGGGCCGGCGGCATCGAGTTTCTCTTCGCGCAGTTCGTCGACATGCACGGCAAGCCGAACGCGAAGCTTCTGCCCGCTCGGCATCTCAGCAGTCTCTTCGAGTCGGGGGCAGGCTTCGCCGGGTTCGCCGCAGGTGACATCGGGCAGATGCCCAACGATCCGGATCTCGAAGCGATGCCGGATCCCGCCAGCTTCACACCCCTGCCGTGGCGCCCGCACGTCGCGCGTTTGGCATGCGACGTGCACGTGTCCGGCAAGCCGTGGCCCTACTGCCCGCGCACGATCCTGCGCGCTCAGCTGGAGCGCGCGGCGCAGCTCGGATACGAGTTCAAGATCGGCGTGGAGCTGGAGTACTTCCTCGTGCGCCGGCGTGAGGACGGGTCGATCGAGCCCGCGGATGCGCTCGACACGCTCGCCCAGCCGTGCTACGACATGCGTGCGCTCACGCGCAGCTTCGACTTCGTCGGCGATGTGGCGCGCTATCTCGACGCACTCGGGTGGGACGGCTATGCGACCGATCACGAGGATGGCAATGGGCAGTTCGAGCAGAACTTCGGCTACGCGGATGCGCTCACCAGCTGCGATCGCGCGATCTTCTTTCGCTACATGGTCGAGAGCCTCGCCCAGGAGCGCGGCCTGATCGCGACGTTCATGCCAAAGCCGTTCCCGCATCTGACGGGCAACGGCGCCCACTTTCACATGAGCCTTTGGAAGGACGGGGAGAACGTCTTTGAGATCGACCCCGCCGAGGATCCGCACGGCATGGGTCTCTCTCCGCTTGCCTACAACTTCCTCGGTGGCCTGAAGGCGCACGCGAAGGCCTACATCGCGCTCACTGCCCCGACCGTCACCTCCTACAAGCGACTCGTGCTCGGCTCTCGCAGCGGCTCGGCGTGGGCGCCGGTCTACATCAGCTACGGCTACAACAACCGCACTCAGATGCTGCGCATCCCCTGCCCAGGACGGATCGAGGACCGCACCGTCGACGGCTCGTGCAATCCCTACCTGGCGGCGACCGCGCTGCTGGCGGCAGGGCTCGACGGCATCGAACGCGGCAGCGATCCGGGCGCGCCCACGAGCGATCTCAACCTCCATCGGCTGGATGCCGCAGAACGCGCCGAGCACGGCATCGAGCTGCTGCCCGCGAACCTGCTCGACGCCACCCGCGAGCTGGAGCGCGACGGCGTCCTGCGCGACGCGCTCGGCCCATGCGCGACCGAGGACTACATGGACTACTTCATCAGGATCAAGCGCGACGAATGGCAGTTGGCTCACGAGCAGATCACGCAATGGGAGCTGGAGCGCTACCTGCAGCTGTATTGAGCGCACGGTGGTCGCGCTAGCCTGGACCGATGGGCGGTCGTGATCTCGTGGCGCAGCTCGACCGTGTGCAGTTGGAGAGCGAGACTCTCTATGACCTGATCGGCGCGATCGCATCCTCGCCGGACCTGGACAGAGTGCTTGCGGGCGTGGTTGCGGTGCTGACGAAGGCAACCCGCTGCCACGCCTGCTTTATCTACCTGCGCCGTGGCGACCGGCTGGCGATGCGCGCCGCCTCGCGCATCTACGCTCACGTCGTCGGGCAGGTGGAGTTCAGTGTGCAGGAGGGGCTCGCGGGCTGGGCCGTGCGGCACAACAGGCCTGCATTCATCCGCGAGAACGCGCTCTGCGACCCGCGCACGATCTACATCGCCGAGCTCGAGGAGGAGCGCTTCCAGTCGATGGCCGCCGTCCCGGTCCCAGCGCGCAACGGCGCGGTGATGGGAGCGATCGTCCTGCACACGATCGCTCCCTACGAGTTCGACGAGGCGGGGCTGAACCTGCTCTCTCATGCGGCGACGCTCGTCGCCGGCGTGATCGAGAACGCCCAGCTCTACGACGATGCGCGGCGGCGCGTGGCTTCGCTGACCGCGCTTTCAGCGCTCAGCCAACGGATCGCCGCCGTGACCGATCGCGCCGGGCTCTATCGTGCGGCCACCGAAGGCGTGCGTGCGCTGCTGGACTGTGAGGAGGCCCGGCTCTACGAACTGGATGCCGATCGCAACGAGCTGCAGATCGTCGCCGCCGACCCGGATGACGCGCTGAGCGCTTCGGCGCCCCGCGTACGTAACGACGCCATTCTGCTCGAGCTGCTGCACGGCCGCAGCCACGTCAAGGATTCGGTCCAGCGTGTACGCGAGACCTTCGCGCTGAGTCCATCCGCCGCGCACGTGTTCGCGGTTCCGGTCGCAGCCGGAGAGGAGCGTCTCGGCGTGCTCGTCGCGGCTGGCACGGTCGCGACTCCGGAGGAAGCCGAGGAGCTGCTGCGCGCAGTCGCCAATCAGATCGCGGTGGCGCTGAAGAAGGCGGAGCTGATCGAGCACCTGACGGCGGAGAGCATCGTCCACGACCTGTTCGAGGCGCTCGAACGCGAAGATTTCGGACTGGCGGCTACGCGAGCCGAGCAGGCGCGCAGCGATCTCGCGCGCCCGCACGTGGTGATCGAATGCCGCCAGATGGGAGATGAGGGCGCTGAGCCAGCGGGGTTCGCGAGCCGTCTGGAGGCCGGCATCAGGCGAGCTGCGCCCGGGGCGTTGTGCGACATCGGATCAAGACGCGTGCGGGCGCTGCTGCCACTGAGCGCCGGTGGCGCTCACGAGCTGGCTCGACTCGATCGGGCGCTTGCGGACCTGGGTGCCGGCGCCGGCGCCGCGATCGGTCGCAGCGATGTCCGTCGCGGTGTCGAGGCCGCCGTCGGGGGCATCCGCGAGGCTGCCGACGCGGCCGGTGTGGCGCGAGTGCTCGCTCGCGGCGGTGGCACTTTCGCCTACGCGGAGCTTGGCGTCTACCGCTACCTCGTTCGCGTCCTCGGCGACGACGCGCCACGAGATCCCTATCTCGATGCGGTCCGTGTGCTCGTCGACTACGACCGCCGTCGCGGCAGCCAGCTCGTGCTCACGCTGGAGCGGTATCTCGCTGACCGACGCGGCATCGCCGAGACCGCGCGCGCTCTGATGGTCCATCCGAACACTCTCCGGCAGCGTCTGGAACGGATCGAGACCTTGATCGGCATCGATCTCGCCAACGCCGATTTGCTCTCATTTGAGCTCGCGCTCAAGCTCGCGCGCCTGGAGCCGACGCAGCTCTGAGCACAGTTCCAGGCGCAGGTGGCCAGACTGCTACCTGGCCAGCCGCACCTGATGCTGAAACGGCCGCGTCCGCATCACGATCCGCGTCTCCGTTGCCGCCGCACCCGCCCTGCGCAACGCCCGCACGGTGTGATCGAGGTCGTCCGCATCTATGCACGCGGCCCGCAGCTGGTAGTCGAAACGTCCAGTCAGGAAGCTGAGCTCACGCGCGGAGGGCAGCTCCGCGACAGCCGCCTCGAAGCTCTCCGGCGAGACCGTGGAGAGCAGACGGATGTCGACGAGGGCGTCGAGGCCGCGTCCCACGGCGCCATAGTCGATGCTTGTCGTGAAGCCGGTGATGATCCCTGCCTCCATCAGGCGCCCCACGCGCGGGGCGACGGCGTGGGGGCTGAGATTGACGCGCTCGCCGAGCTGCTTGTACGTCGCGCGTCCGTTCCGGATCAGCACATTGAGGATTTCTCTGTCTATATCGTCAATATCAGTTGAAGCCACAAAAGTTATGCCTTTCTAGACGCGAACACACTGTCATGAAAGATGATGACGTGCATGACGACAATAGGCGTGCCCACCGAGATAAAGCAGGACGAGTACCGCGTCGCGATCACTCCCGCCGGCGTGCGTGAGCTGACCGACAGGGGCCACAGGATCCTGATCCAGGCAGGAGCGGGCGCGGGCTCGGCGATCCCCGACGAGACCTACGTCGCCCAGGGCGCGAGCATCGTCCCCGACGCCGCCGCCGTTTTCGGCGAGGCGGATCTGATCGTCAAGGTCAAGGAGCCCCAGCCGCAGGAGGTCGCTCTGCTGCAGCCTCGCCACACCCTCTTCACCTACCTGCATCTCGCCGCCGATGAGCGGCTGACACGCGAGTTGATGGCCTCGGGCGCCACCTGCGTCGCCTACGAGACGATCGAGGACCGCTACGGACGCCTGCCGCTGCTTGCGCCGATGAGCGAGGTGGCGGGCAAGATCGCCACCCAGGCGGGCGCATACATGCTGCATAAGCCGCTGGGCGGCCGCGGCCTGCTGCTGGGCGGGGTGCCGGGCGTGGCCGCCGGCAAGGTGCTGGTCATCGGCGGTGGCACGGTGGGCATGAACGCCGCTGCAATCGCGATCGGACTTGGGGCCGAGGTCTATGTCTACGACCGCTCCATCGATCGCCTGCGCGAGCTGGAGATTGAGCTCCAGGGCGCCTGCTCGACGTGCTTCTCAACAACCCTTGCGATTGAGGAAGGCCTGCGGGATGCCGACCTGGTGATCGGCGCGGTGCTGGTGCACGGCGCCAAGGCGCCGCACGTGGTGACCAGGGCGCAGCTTTCGCTGATGAAGCCAGGAGCGGTGCTCGTTGACGTGAGCATCGACCAGGGCGGCTGCTTTGAGACCTCGCATCCAACGACGCACACCGACCCCACCTACGAGGTCGACGGGATCGTTCACTATTGCGTGGCGAACATGCCGGGAGCTGTGCCGATCACCTCGACCTGGGCACTTACCAACGCGACGATGCCCTATGTCGTGAAGCTGGCACAGGACGATGTGCTGAGCGCGACCGCCGGCGACCCAGGATTCAGGGCGGGGCTGAACGTGTGCGCCGGGGCGATCACTTATGGCCCCGTAGCCGAGGCGTTCGGCGAGACGGCGCTCGCGCCCGAGCAGGCGCTTGTGGCGGCGTGAGGGAGTTGAAAGACGGCGCTGATCGCGCTGCTTGATATCATTTCCGATATCGTGGAGCCAGACGACCTTGTTCGATCGACGCGAGAGCGACTTGGGCTGAGTCAGCGGCAGCTGGCACTACGTGCCGGTACTACCCAGGCCGCCGTCAGCCGCATCGAGCGAGGGGTCGTCTCTCCCACGTTCACGACGCTGCGTCAGTTGATGCTCGCGATGGGCGAGGAGCCAGAGCTGGCTGCGCGCCGCCTCCCGACAGACTGGGACCCGCTGCATTTGGCAAGCACGCTCGCCCGCAGCCCTGAGGAACGGCTTGAGCTCGCTCTGTCATGGAACAGGATGGCGGGGCGGATAGCGCACGCCGGTCACAGTGCGCGCAGCCGATGAGCAGCCGGCCGTTTGAAGCGGAGCGCATATTCGAGGTGCTCGACATGCATCGAGTCGAGTACGTCGTGGTCGGTGGCGTTGCGGTGCAAGCACATGGGCATGTGCGGATGACAAACGACGTTGACCTGATCCCCTCACCCACGCCAGAGAACCTCGAACATCTCGCGGCGGCCCTGAACCGGTTGCAGGCGCATGTGCTCAATCCCGGCTCAGAGCATCTGGCGATCGACGCAGAGATGCTTCCGCGCGCGACGCTCTGGCAGCTCTCGACACGCTACGGCGATCTCGACGTGCTGCACGAGGCGCCAGGCGCAGCGCCCTTCTCCGATCTGCGCAAGCGTGCGCTGGTGATCTCGCTCTCGGGCCATCCGATCCCAATCGCAGGACGCGATGACCTCATCAGCATGAAGCGTGCGAGCGGCAGACCGATCGACCTTGCAGACATCGCCGCTCTCACCGAGCCGGAGCATCGGAGCTAGAGCGCCATCCACGGCTTACAGGATCGCCTCGGGCGGCATGCGCGCCTGTGCCATCACCACGCGCTCGCCGCGGATGGGCACCCCCTCGGCGATCAGCAATTCGCGCTGCCTGGCGCCCTTGGGCCAGGTGCCGTCGCTGCGCACGACGCGCCACCAGGGCACGTCCTGGGCAGTCTCGAAGAGCACGCGCCCGGCGTGACGTGGCGCACCCGGGGAGAGGTCCCCGTAGGTGGTCACGTAGCCGGGCGGCACGCGGCGCACGCGGTCGAGGATCGTCTGCTCACTGAGGGTCATGCGATCGAGTGGGGCTCACGTCCGTGATGCCGAGCCGGCGAGCGCGTGGCGCAGACGCTGGGTCGCGGCGAGGTTGGGCAGCCGGCCTCTCACGACTCGTACGCCGGCGATCGAGGAGCTGAGCAGCACGGCGTCGGCTGCCTTCAGGCGATCGAGGGTTATCTCTGCCTCCTGCGCGCCTCCAAGCGCAAGTAGGCGAGTGCGAGTCACGCCTGGCAGCAGGCGTCCGTCGGCCGGCGGTGTGATGAGCGTCTCGCCCTCCAGCACCCAGACGTTCGCGCTCGCCGCCTCCAGCACGGCACCGTCGGAGTCTATGAGCAGCGGCATCGCTTCGTGGCGTTCCTGCAGGCCGGCGAGCAGCCGCCGGTCGCACCACTTGTGAGCTCCAAGCCCTCCGGGCAGCAGGATCGGGACCAGAGGAACGGGCGCACCAGTGTCAGACGCGACCTCGGCCAGGCTGAGCTGGATCTCGATGCCGCCATCACGACGCGGGACGGCGTCGATCCGCAAGCGTGCGTAGCCAGACGCTTGCCTGGCCGTCTCTTGCACGTCTGTTGTGAGGCTGGCTGGCAGCGGCACGTCATAGAGCTCGGTGAGGGATCTCTGAAGGCGGCGAAGGTGGGACTGGAGATGGGTCGCCCGCCCATCCTTGACAGCCACAGTCTCCATTACGCCAAGAGCTGGATCCGGCCGCGCAAGCTTCTCGTCGAGAGCCCTGACCAGCGACGGCATGGCACCGTGCTGTGTCGTGTCGCGGCGCAGCGTGGCGCCGAGGCCGCAGATCAGCGGGCGGGCCTTCGCAAACGCCTCCGCCAACTCCGCAGTCGGGTCCGATGCAGCCACGATGCCGCCTCCGACGCCGAGCGAGGCGAGGCCGTTACGGACTTCGAGGGTTCTGATGACTACGTTCAGCTCCAGGCCGGCAACAGGGCTTGCGAACCCGATGGCGCCGGTGTAGGCGCCGCGCGCCGCCCCCTTGAGCTCGGAGATGACTCGCAGCGCCTGGATCTTCGGGGCGCCGGTGACGGAGCCGGGGGGAAATGTCGCGCGCAGCAGCTGTGCGTGGCCAACGCCGTCTCGTAACCGTCCGCGAACGTCGGTTACGAGGTGCCATACGCCAGGGTGCGCCTCGACCACCGGCTGCGGCTGGGCGAGCACGCTGCCGTACTCGCAGACCCGCCCGAGGTCGTTGCGCATCAGGTCGACGATCATCACGTGCTCGGCGCGGTCCTTCTCGGATGCAAGCAGCGCTGAGCGCGCAGATACAGGCGTCTGCGCGTCGCGCTTGACGGTGCCCTTGATCGGGCGGGTGAGCACATCCCGGCCGCGCCGCCGCAGGAAGAGCTCGGGCGAGAGGCCGATCGTCGCGCCCCACGGCCCTGCGAGGTAGGCGCCGTAGCGTGGCTCCAGCGCATCGATCGCCGCTGCATAGCCGTCGAGCGGATCTCCGGCGAAGGGGCCGTCGAGCCGGAACGTGAGGTTGGCTTGGAAGAGATCTCCTGCGCCGATGCGCTGCTTGCACTCGGCGATGGCCTCCCACAGGCCGGCGCTGCCGGGGCTCGCGGGCGAGAATGGGCCCGCTCGGTACGGGCGAGCCTGCGGCCGGCGTGCCAGCAGCGCGCGGCGGCGGGCAGCGAGCGCTGGCCCGCGCTCCTCGGTCCAGAGAGCCTCGAACCACCACTGGCCGTCGGCATCCAGGCGCAGCAGATGGTCGTAGAAGGCGAGTGCAAACGCCGGCAACGGATTGCGCGCCGGTGGCGGGGGAGGCAGTCTCTCCAAGGCATGGCAGAGGCCGAAGCCGAGCATCCCGAACCAACCACCTCCGACGGCGCAGGCGGGCGCATCGTCGATCCTCACATCGGGCTGGCGGTCCAGCAGGGCGAAGGGATCCTCATCGATCTGCGCAACTTGCACCGGCTCGGATCCGAGCAGCGCCCCGCCGCCCGACCACGAACCGGTCAGGACGAAGGGATGAGGATCTCCGCGAAGCGCGAGCGCCCCCTCGGCGGCGCTCCAGCTCAACTCCAGCGGCTCGACGACCAGGCGTGCCTCGCGGAGAGCCGAACACGGCATGGCGCTCAGGGTTCCAGGCACCGGTGAAGGATACGGTCAAGAACGGAGGCGTGAGCGAGATTCGCCTACGCCGGAAGGGCCGCGGCGCTATTGCTGAGATGGGACGCGCGCCGCGCGCTCGCGCAACTCGATCCGTCTGATCTTGCCGGTGAGCGTCTTTGGCAGGTCAGGCACGAACTCGACCAGACGCGGGTAGGCGTAGGCGGAGAGCCGGTCGCGGACGAAGGTCTTGATCTCCGCTGCCAACTGGTCGGATGGCTCATGACCGGCGGCGAGCACGACATAGGCCTTGACCACCGAGCCGCGGCGCTCGTCAGGTGCGGCGACCGCTGCGGCCTCGGCGACGGCGGGGTGCTCCAGACAGACCGACTCGACCTCGAAGGGACCGATCCTGTAGCCGGCCGCGATGATCACATCGTCGGCCCTGCCCTCGTACCAGACATAGCCGTCCTCATCCATCCTGGCGGCGTCCTTGGTGTGAAACCAGTCGCCGCCGAAGGTCTCCGCGCTGGCCTCCGGCAGCTGCCAGTAGCCGAGCGGATAATGCGGGTTGGACCGCGCGCGCAGGCAGATCTCGCCCCGCTCTCCCTGTGCCACCGGCTGCTCGTCCTCGTCGAGGATCGCGACCTCCCAGCCCGGCATCGGCTTGCCCATCGAGCCCTCGCGCACCTCCATCCAGGGGAAGTTGCCGCATAGCGGGTAGGACTCCGTGAGACCGTAGAAGTCGAGCACCGTGAGCCCGTACTGGCTGCGGAACCAGCGGATCGCCTCCGGGTTCAGCGGCTCGCCCGCCGAGCAGACCACCCGGAAGCGCTGCGGGTAGCGCTCGCGCGCGTCCTCGATTCCCATCATCGAGCGGATCGCGGTCGGGGTGGCGAACACGTTGGTGACGTGGTGGCGGGATAGGAAGTCGAGCTGCTTGTGCGGGTCGAATCCGCCCTCGCGCTGATAGACCATCTGCACCGCGCCCAGCCGCCATGGCCCGAGCAGCGGGCAGATTCCTGCCGCCCACGCCCACTCGCCCATGCCGTGGAAGCGCTCGCCGCGCTGCACGTCGTGGCAGTGCTGGAACTCGTTGTGGGCGAGGATGTAGCGGTGGGCATGCACGATGCCCTTCGCTAGGCCGGTCGTGCCCGAGGTGTAGTAGAGCTGCGCGGGATCCTCAGCGGCTGTGTCGAGCGTCTCGAAGTCTTCGCTCTCGGCCGCGAGCAGGGCGTGGTCGAGCACCAGCACGCGAGAAACCGGAGCGCCGTCGAAGCGTTTGGCGTTGGCGGCGTCGGTTACGAGCACCTTCGGCTGAGAGTCGCTGAGGCGGTGTGCGATCCCCTCATCGCCGTAGAGGACAGACATTGAAAGCAGGATCGCGCCGAGCTTCCACGTCGCGAAGAAGATCGCGGCGGTCTCCGGCGTGGGCGGCAGCACGACCGCGACACGGTCGCCGGGCCCCACGCCGTGGCCCGCCAGCAGGTTCGCGGCGCGGTTGGCGAGTGCCTGCATCTCGCCCCAATGCAGCGCGCGGACAACTCCGTCGTGGCGCTCATGCACCATCGCGAGCGTGTCGGGATGTTGACGATCGCAGATCTCGGCGGCGATGTTGTAGCGCTCCGGCACCACCCACCGATGCTCACTGCGGAGCCGCTCGTAGCGCTCCTGTCCGCCGAAGCTCATAGATCTCTGGCGGCGCCGTTGGGACCGGTCCTCAGCGGGACCGTCTGCGTCGCTTCGGACTGAGCACAGAGGCAGATCATTTGACGATCCAATCACATTCCGCAACAAATTGTCAACGCTGTCGACGGGACGATCGTCCTTTCATGAGACGATCGTATGCCCGTGTCGTTTGTGTCTCATCTCTTTGCGGGAAGTCAGTCGGCGCCGGACATGTTGTACCGGGATATAGGTACGATCACGTACCGGATAAACGGTACACTTAGGCTGAGCGTGTTAGAAGCCTAGTTTGGCGGGTCGGCGAGCGGAGACGCGCGCCGCAGCCACTCGCTGAACAGCGGATCGACGATGTACCAGACGCCGTCCCGCTCGTCGACGAGCCCACGGCCCTGCAGCCGCGTCAGGGCGGGGCGCACGCGCGAGTGGCTGGAGAACCCGTAGCGTCTGGCCGTCGGCCGGCTGGTGATGTGCTGGCCGCCGCGATCGGCCAGCAACTGCAGCGCTCTGACCTCGTTCACCTCCGACTCGTCGCCGCTCATCAGCACGTTGAGGACCGACGCGAACTCAGATCGCTCGATGGTCTGCACGAGCCGGTCGTGCGCGTCGATCGCGGTCTGGAGCGTCACGCGCTGGCCCGCAGGTGTCGCCGCCCAGCACTCCCAGGCAAGCTGCTGCGTGCTGCGCGGATGCGCGGCGGTCGCGCTGAGCAGGTAGTTGAGCGCATCCTCGTCTGCTGGTCTGCCGGTCTCCTGGAACTGGAAGTCGAGGTACTCCAGGAAATCGACGCGGCCGATCGCGGGGAGCTGCATCTGCGCCGCCTCGCCGAAGATCGGCTGCTGGGAGTCTTCGAGCATCATCTTCAGCGCATTGCGGATCGACCCTGTGAAGAGCAGTGAGACGTGATTGGCGCCGGAGCTCATCAGCGCTGAGCGGATGATTGCCAGCGGATCGCCTGGACAGTGGCGCAGCCGCTGGAACTCGTCGAACACCACGACGAGGTGATTGGAGAGGGACCGCAGCGCGACCAGCTGCGCGTGCAGGGTCTCAGCATCCTGCGCCGGGCTGGCCGTAGCGCTTCTCACCGAGCCCTTGATCACCTTGATGTCGAAGCCGATCTCCTTCTCCAGCGCGCCGATCTGCCGCTGAGCCGCGCGCCGCAGGCTCCTCACCGGGTGGCTGATCATCGCGTCGTGCACGCATCCGATGAATCCCGGCATGCTCACCACGCGCTGGAGGTTGACCTTGACGACCTCGAAGGGCGGTGCATCGTCTCCATGTCCCATTGCGAGCTCGAGCGCGAGCTGGTTTGTGAAGGTGGTCTTGCCGGTGTCACGGGGACCGAACAGGGCGACGTTCGTCTGGCCCTTCAGCGTCAGCGCGACCTGATTGGCAAACGCCTCCATGCCGATGATCTTCGCCGGATCGTCGAGCGGGCGATCCCAGATAAAGGGATTGAGCATGGCCGGCATGAGAGCTCATCGTACCGTGTAGCCGGTACCGATCTGGCACAACCTCAAGGTACAATTGGCCCCGACGGCCCAGCGTGATATTTCAAGCCTGGCAACAGCGGCAATCGGGAAGGCAGGTGGTGTGTGAGCGAGGCGGCGGCGATCGAGGTGCAGGGACTCGTGAAGCACTTCGGGGAGGTGCGCGCCCTCGACGGCGTCGATCTCGTGGCGCAGCAGGGCAAGGTGCTGGGCCTGCTGGGACCAAACGGCGCAGGCAAGACCACGCTGGTGAGGGTGCTCGCGACGCTGATCGAGCCGGACTCGGGCTCGGCGAGCGTGCTGGGCTTCGACGTGCACCGTGACGCGGCGGCGCTGCGCGAGCGGATCGGCCTCGCGGGCCAGTACGCGGCTGTGGATGAAAACCTCACCGGGCTGGAGAACCTCACGATGGTCGGCCGCCTCTACGGCGAGCGCCGCAGCTCCGCCAAGGCTCGCGGCAGAGAATTGCTGGAGCGCTTCGATCTCGTGGAGGCCGCAGGGCGAGCGACGAAGACCTACTCAGGCGGCATGCGTCGTCGTCTCGACCTCGCTGCGGCCCTGGTCGCAAGGCCGCCGGTGATCTTCTTGGATGAGCCGACGACGGGCCTTGACCCGCGCAGCCGCCTCAGCCTGTGGGCGGTGATCGAGGATCTCGTGGCCGAAGGCACGACGGTGCTGCTCACCACCCAGTACCTGGACGAGGCCGACCAGCTCGCCGACACAATCGCCGTCATCGACCACGGCCGCCTGATCGCGGAGGGCACCCCCGACCAGCTCAAGGACCGTCTTGGCGGCGAGCGTCTGGAGGTGCATCTCGACGAAGACGCCGATCCACAACGGGCGGTGCAGGCGCTCTCCTCGATGGCCGACGAGCATCCGCTTGCCGAGGAGCGCCTCGTGCGGCTGAGCGTGCGCGAGCGCAACGGCGCGATCATGGAGGCGGTGCGGCGGCTGAGCGAGGCGGGCCTTGGCGTCGATGACCTCGCCCTGCGTCGCCCGACCCTGGACGACGTGTTCCTCGCGCTGACGGGCCGCGTTGCAGCAGAGCACGACCAGACCGATGAGCAGGAGGACGCCGCATGAGAAGGCTCGTGACAGACACGCTGATAATCGCCGAGCGCAACGTGCTGCGGCTGCCACGCGCACCCGAAATGCTGATCGGCTTCACGATCCAGCCGATCATGTTCGTGCTGCTGTTCCGCTACGTCTTCGGCGGCGCGATCAGTACCCCCGGCTACAGCTATGTCGACTACCTGATCCCAGGCATCATCGTCCAGAACATCGCCTTCGGCGGCTTTGCCACCGCGCTTGGACTCAACGAAGACGTCCGCAAGGGCCTGATCGACCGCTTCCGATCGCTGCCGATGTCACGCGCAGCGGTGCTGGCGGGCCGCACGCTCTCCGACGTGCTGACCAACTCACTCTCGGTCACGATCCTTCTGATTACGGGTGTGATCATCGGCTTCAGCTTCCAAACGAGCGTCTCCGAGGCGATCGCAGGCATCGGCCTGCTGCTGCTCTTCGGCTATGCCTTCTCGTGGTTTCTCGCGTTCATCGGACTGCTGGTGAAATCCTCTGAAACGGTCAACTCGGTTGGCTTCATCGCCGTCTTCCCGCTCACCTTCATCTCCTCCGCCTTCGTTCCCGTCGAATCGATGCCTGCCGGCCTGAAGGCCTTCGCGGAAGCGAACCCCTTCACGATCGTCGTCGACGCGATGCGCCAGCTGTGGCTCGGCGCCCCAGGCAACGACGTCTGGGCTGCGATCGGCTGGTCGCTTGCGATCGTGGCCGTGTTTGCGCCGCTGGCGGTCTGGCGCTATCGCAGGGCGGCTGGGGGCTGAACCGCCTCCGGGCCTGCAGGCGAGCACAGGGGCGCCTCAGCGCCGGTCGGTCGTGGCGTGCAGGAAGGTCAGCGGCTCGACTCGGCGCGCGATCAGGTAGCGCCGCAGTAGCGGGTCGGGGATGCGCCAGCGCCCTTGGGCGACGCGTTCGATCACGCCGGTGTCTCGTAGTGCGTTGAGCGCACGGGCGGCCTGTTGGGGCTTCATGCCCTCATAGAGCTCTCTGCCCGCTGCGACGCGGAGTGCCATCAGCTCGCAGAACCGCCCAGATGCGCGTATGCGCTCCAGCTGCTGCTGGTGGCGCAGTTGCTCTGAAGCGAGGCCACGATCGAGTGCGGCGATCACGATCGCGTGATCCATCTCGTAACGCAGTTCCTCGATCGCCTGCATATGGGCCTGCTGGGCGATCAGCATGGTCGTCCGTGGGTGTCCCTCGCCCAGTTCCAGCAGACGCTTGAGCGCATCGTCCTCGATCGTCGTGCGATCGATCGCCAAGCGGCCTCTGATGCCCGTGGTCCACTCCTCGGCGGCGATGGGTGCGAGCTCCTGGAATGAGCCAAACTGGCTCAGCGCGCGCTCGCTGGGCCCGAATAGGTCACGCATCAGGTGCTCGATCGAGCCTGCGAACAGCACACTGACATGCGTGGATCGCTGCAAGATGGCGCGGATCCTGCGGGTCATGGTCTCCACGTCGCCGAAGCGCTTGCTCGCGATGTCCTGGAACTCGTCGAAAAAGATCACAATCCGGCGTCCATCGCGCTCAGCAAGGCGCTGGCTGAGGCGCAATGCGCGATCCAGCGCCTGCATC
Source organism: uncultured Actinomycetota bacterium (assembly GCA_963805565.1). GTDB lineage: Bacteria > Actinomycetota > Thermoleophilia > Solirubrobacterales > Solirubrobacteraceae > Palsa-744. Next base: position 1,828,784 of record CAWDUK010000001.1, read on the forward strand.
GGCTCCGCTTCAGCGCGGCGAAGGTCGATCGTGAGCTCGATCTCCTCGCCAAGGTCCTGACGTGCGCGCAGCGTGGCGGTGCTCCGAAGGGCGGAGATCAAGCTCCCGCCGGCACGCACCGCGTCGGCGATCGCTCGTCGCAGAGGCGCTCGGTTTGCCAACAGCTCCAGCGTGAGCAGATGGGCAAGCGCACCTGCGTCGCCGCAGTCGAAGAGGTCGACCTTCGCCGTGTAGGCCTCCTCAGCTCGGCAGATCTCAAGCGCAGCGTCGGCTACGGTCGTCTTGCCTATACGGCGCGCGCCGGCCATCACGACGTTCGCGCCGCCCAGCAGAGACGTCGCGGTGCGCTCAACGTCGGCTGCGCGCCCGATCATGCTGTCAAGCCGTAGCGGATGGTCTGTCGGGAAGAGGATGCCGCTGCCGGTACGGCCGGCTATATCCACCATATTGTGATAGTTTATCACGTCTAATGACATATAGAGATGGCTGCGGCCGGCCTTCTCTTTACTCCGACGGTCTCTTGCATAAGGGGACAAGCATGCACGGGGCGGCCCGCCGTGCCGCTTGCTCCCTCGCCGAAGGAATATGATTGATGTGATGAGAGCCGATCACCCAATGACATTGTTTGGCGGACTCGGCAAGGATCTGCCGACGATGCGATCGGCCGCGAGCTGCGGCCAAACGCTGGGCGAGGCGGCCTGATGGTGATCGAGCGTGTCGCGATCCTCGGCGGCGGCCTGATGGGCTCCGGCATAGCCGAGTCCGTGGCTCGCGCGGACCTGCCGGTCGTCGTCCGCGACATCGACGCCGCCGCCGCCGATGGCGCCCGCCGCCGCGTCGAGACCTCGCTTGGCCACGCGGTTGCGCGCGGCAAGGTGAGTGAGTCCGAGTCGGCGCAGATCCTCGCGCGGATCGAGTTCACCGCCGATCTCGCGGCGATCGCGGCCGCCGACCTGGTGATCGAGGCGGTGCCCGAGAACGCGGACCTGAAGGCGGGCATCCTCGCGCAGGTGGCGGGCATCGTCTCTGAGGATGCACTGATTGCCTCCAACACCTCCTCGATCCCGATCGCGCAGCTCGCCGCGGGCATCCGCCGCCCTGAGCGGGTGCTCGGCCTGCACTTCTTCAGCCCAGTGCCGGTGATGAAGCTGATCGAGGTGGTGGTCGCGCTTGACACCTCGGAGCAGACCCTGGGAATGGCGCAGGAGTTCGCCGAGCAGATCGGCAAGCGGGCCATCGTCACCAAGGACCGCTCGGGCTTCATCGTCAACATGCTGCTCGTCCCCTATCTGATGGCGGCGGTGCGGATGTACGAAGAGGGCTTTGCCTCGGTAACGGACATCGATGAGGGGATGAAGCTCGGCTGTGGCCACCCGATGGGTCCGCTGACGCTCGCCGACTTCATCGGCCTTGACGTCCTGTATGCGATCGGTGACTCGCTGTATGAGGAGTTCAAGCGGACGGAGTATGCGCCGCCACCGCTGCTGAAGCGGATGGTCGCCTCGGGCCGGATCGGTCGCAAGGCAAGACGCGGCTTCTACGAGTACGCGCGCGAGCGCTCGGCGGCATGAGTATCGCCACCGCAGCTCCGACCGCCTATTAGGTCCCGCGCGAGGCGCTTGACCTGCGCGACATGGTGCGCCAGCCAGCACGGGAGAGATCGCCCTCCCGCGCCGGCGAGATTGATCCCAAGTCTGAACGTGCGCGAGCTGTTCGCCTCCCACGACATCTTCGGCCGTTCGCAGAGGGCGTATGGCGGCACCGGCACGCCTGTCCTGCAGATGGCGGTCGAGGAGCTGGGGGAATACTGTTCGAAGGTCGAATGACATGATCTATCGTCCCAGGTGACGTCCATTTGAGATGGCCGAGTTGAGGATTCCTCTGTCTATAGCCTCAAGAGCAGTTGAAGCCACAGGCTATGCGCCTTCTGGGCAGCGATCGAGCCGACGTCGGGGGATGATTGCGCCCATGAGTGCGGTGGAGAAGCATGCGATGTGTGGGGTCGCCGGGGCTTTCCGGTGAGCGTTTCGGCGCAGAGGTGCAACAGTCCGGTGATCGGCGCCTGGTTTGCGCTCCGGCGTCACGAGCCCCCTTCGGGACGGATGCTCGACTGCGTGGTCCTGGCGCAGCGCCCGCCTGCGCAGGAGCTGCTCACGGAGGGGATCGCGGAGCTGGCCTGCCGCATCCAGGAGGTCGTCCGAGCGCCCCGCGGCGAAGAGCATGCTGGGGCGGCGGTGATATTCGGTCTAACGCAAGATCCGCAGTCCGTCCTCGCGCTGGCTGCCGTGCGAGGCTTCGTGCTCTCGGCGGCGCAGGAGCTCGGCCAGCGCCTGAAACTGAACCTCGTCGTCCATCGCGGGGGCGAGAGCGAACTGCAGTCCACGCTCGACTACCTGGCCGATCCGCTGAGCGCCTACGTGCACGCGGCGACGCTGGTGCTCGGAGGCCCGCAGCCATGAGCACGATCCTCGTCACCGGCGCCGGTGGCGGCATCGGCGCCGGCGTGGTCCGCGCGGCGCTCGCGGCCGGGCACGATGTGCTTGCGCACGGCCGTCGCCCAGAGACGCTGGAGCCGCTGCTGGGTGAGGGTGTGAGCGTACTGGCAGGCGACATCGCCGACGCTGTGGATCGAGCAGAGCTCGCCAGTTGGGCTGCCGACACCTCGGTGGAGGCGGTGATCGCCACCCACGGCGTGACTGGGGCGATCGCCTTCGATCAGATCGCTCCCGAGGCGGCGCGGAGGATCATGAACATCAACACGATCTCCATGATCGAGCTCGCGCGGAAGTGCGCGCCCGCGCTGCGCGCTGCGGGAGGCACGTTCCTCGCCACCGCCTCGCAGGCAGGGCTGCGCGCCGAGCCGGGTAACTCTCTCTATTGCGCCTCGAAGTGGGCGTTGGTTGCATGGGCCGAGCAGGCGCGGCACGAGCAGCGGCAGCGCGGCTACGCAATTCGCGTGCTCTGCCCGGGGCGAACCGACGCGCCGATGCTGCACGAGGCCACCCGCAGGATCGCCGCGGCGGAGGGGGTGGAGCCCGAGGACTACCAGGAGCGGGTCTTCGCCGAGCTGCCGATGAGGCGCTACGCCACAGTGGCGGAGATCGCCGCGGCAGCGCTGTTCCTCGCGGCGCCCATGTCTGCCGATCGCCCGGCGCTGCTGGCCGTGACCGGCGGCGAGGTGCCGAGCTAGGCGAAAGCCAGGCGCAACCGTCCAATCACCAGGAGGCCAAGCAATGCCAAGCACCCTTGCAATACTCGGCGGGGAGCCGGCTCACGTCGGACGCCCGCCCAAGTACCCGGATTTCGATCCCGCGGTCTACGAGCGCATCCGACAGACGTTGAGCGAGGGGCCGGTGCAGGGTCTCAGCAAGGGGCATCCGATCGTCGCGGAGCTCGAGCAGCGGCTCGCGCAGTTCCACGAAGTTGACATGGCGCTGGGTGCGAGCTCCGGGCACGGCGCGTTGCAGTCTGCGCTGATTGGGCTGGAGCTGACGGGCGGCGACGAGATCCTCACCTCGCCCTATTCGTGGGGTGCCTCGGTTTCCTGCATCCTGCATAACGGCGCGATGCCCGTGTTCGTAGACGTGCTGCCGGACACCGGCCTGATGGACCCGAGCGCTCTGGAGCAGGCGCTCAGCCCGCGCACGCGCGCGATCCTCGTAACCCATATCTACGGCCAGCCGGCGAACATGACCGCGATCATGGCCTTTGCGGAGAGCCACGGCCTGAAGGTGATCGAGGACGGCAGCCAGGCCCACGGCGCGCGCCATCGCGGCGCCCGAGTTGGCAGCTTCGGCCATGCGAGCGGGTTCTCGGTCAACGGTGTCAAGCCGCTGGCGACAACCGAAGGCGGATACATGGTCACCAGGGAGCCCGAGGTCTACTGGAAGGCCACAATCAGCTGTCAGCACGCCGGTCGCAGCGAGCTCGTGGGCCGCGCCAGCGAGCCCGGGTTCCCCGACGAGCTGCGTCCGTTCATCGACTCGCTGGTCTACACGTATCGCCCGAACCTCGTGACCGCGCTGCTCGCGCTCGATCGACTGCCGAAGGTGGACCAGGAGAACGTGGCCCGCCGTCGCAACGTCGAGCTGCTGCAACGACACCTCGGTGGAGTGGGATCTGTCAGCCTGCCGCGGCATGACGCGGGCGACGAGTGCGTCTACCACATGCTGACGCTCAACTTCGAGCCCGCGCACGCGGGCGTCTCGCGTGATACCTACCTGCAGGCGCTGAACGCCGAGGGTGTGCCGGCGCTCGTCTACGTGGAAAGCGCGCTGAACCGCTCCCCTCGGCTGAGTCCCGACTGGGATGGGCCGCGCGTGATGTGGACCGAAACGATCCGCAGATCTGGGAGCGACCCCACCAAGGCGGAGCTGCCGGAATGCGAGCGCAAGATCGCTCGCTCGATCGAGATCCCCTGGAACTACTTCCGCGAGGACGAGGCGCTGATGGCTAGCATCGCCAACGCGTTCGTGAAGATCGAGGAGCGGCTGGACGATCTCCGTGCCTTCGAGCGCTCGCAAACCGTGGGATCCACGCCTGTGCCCGGCGTGATCGGCTAGGGCGCATGAGGGCGGGCGCCCCTGTAGCTGACAGGGCGCCCGGCTCCTCACCGCCCTGAGGTGAGGTGGCGGCCGATCACCAGGCGCTGGATCTGGTTGGTGCCCTCGAAGATCTGCATCACCTTCGCCTCGCGCATGTAACGCTCGACGGGGAAATCCTTCGTGTAGCCGTAGCCTCCAAGCACCTGCACGGCGTCGGTCGTGACGCGCATCGCGGCGTCGGTGGCGATGAGCTTGGCGATCGAGGCGTGGTGGGAGAACGGCAGCCCGCGGTCACGCCGGCGCGCTGCCTCCAGCGTCGTCGCGCGAGCAGCAACGATCGCGGCCTCCATGTCGGCCAGCATGAAGGCCACTCCCTGGTGCTCGGCGATCGGCTTGCCGAACGTCTCGCGTTCGCTGGCGTAGCGCACGGCGTCGTCGAGCGCCGCCTGCGCCAGCCCCACCGCTACCGCGGCGATGCCAAGCCGTCCGCTGTCGAGTGCGTGCAGCGCGATCGAGAGGCCCTGGCCCTCCTGCCCGATCAGGCGCTCGGCCTCAACCTCGACGCCGTCGCAGTCGATCGCGGCGGTGATCGAGCCGGTGAGGCCCATCTTGCGCTCGGGCGTGTGGGCGCTCAGACCCGCGGCGTCGCCGGGAACCAGGAAGCAGGAGATGCCGCGAGTGCGGTGCTCCCTCGTGCGGGCGAAGAGAGTGTAGAAGTCGGCCCGGCCGCCGTGGGTAACCCATGCCTTGTTGCCGTCGATGCGGTAGCGGTCATCGACCAAGCGAGCGCGCGTGCGCAGCGCTGCCGCGTCAGAGCCAGCGTGCGCCTCCGAGAGGCAGTAGCCGCCGAGCTGCTCGCCGGCGAGCATATCCGGCAGCCACTTCTCGCGTTGGGCGTCGGTGCCGTGATAGGCCAGCGGAAAGCAGCAGACGGTGTGAACGCTGACGCCAAGCGCGACGCTTGCCCACGCACCTGCGAGCTCCTCGAGCACCTGCAGGTAGACCTCGTAGCTCTGCCCTCCGCCGCCAAAAGCCTCTGGGTAGGGCATGCCAAGCATGCCAAGCGACCCGAGCATGGAGAACACTTCGCGCGGAAAGCTCGCCTCCGCCTCGGCCGTCGCGGCGCGTGGCGCCAGCTCCGCGCGCGCCACCTCGCGGGCGAGGGCGATCACCTCGCGCGCCTCGGGAGAGTCGATCAGGCGTTCTGCGGGCATGGCAGGATCCTCGGTCGGTGGTTGGATGAAGCGTTGCTCGGTGTACGCATCCGTGGGTCAGTCACGAGCAGCATCCTTTCCCTCCACAAGCGCGGTCGCATGGCCACGGAGGACCTCCTCGCCTGACTGCGTCACGACGAAGAGTGAGATCTCGGCGTATGCGTGGTCGTCGTCGTCCTGCTCGATGGCGGTCACATGCCCATTGAAGGCCAGCTTGTCGCCTGGCCACACCTGCTTGGTGAAGCGCACGGAGAACGAACGGATGTTCTCGGGCCCGACCCAGCGAGCGAGACGGTTGCCGAGCATGCCGGCATGCAGCATGCCCATGCCGAAGACCGACGGCATGCCGGCTTGCATGGCATACGGCTCATCGTGGTGAAGCGGGTGCAGATCGCCGCCGGCACCGGCGTAGCGGACGAAGTCCGTGCGCGTGAGCGGGCCCACGACCGTCCGCGGCAGCTCGTCGCCCTCCCGCAGGAGCACGGGCGTGGACGGCAGCGCTGGTGCCCGAGCACCGCTCACGCTGTCAGATCTTGTGGAGGTCATGCCTCGCTGCCCCGCTCGATCAGCACGTCACGTCGACGCATCGCCAGCTCACCTCGCTGGTTGACGAAATCGGTCTCGACTGTGGCCAGCGTCATCGCTCCGCCGCGCTTGCCCTCCCGTGTGGTGAGGTCGCTAACCGTGGATGTGGCCGTCAGCTCGTCGCCCATCCGCAAGGGCTGCAGATATTCCCAGATGACCTCGCCGTGCAGCACGCGCTCGACGTCCAGACCGGCGATCGTCGCGAACGCCAGGGCGCCATCGTTGCGCCAATGGTCGGCCAGCACGCCGACGGTCGGCGGCACGGGTACGCCGTCGAAGCCCGCGGCCGAAGCGGCGCCCTCGTCGTACCACACGGAGTCATCGTCGTGGAAGGCGCGCGCGAGCTCGGCGAGCTTGCTGCGATCGAGCGGGAATCGCACAGCTGCAGATTTTCGCCCGACGATCGTCGGTTCAGCCAAGTCTTCTCCCTTGAAGTCATTTGAGGGAACGAATAGATCCTACACGGCACCTTACAATCATGCGCGCACGAACTTACATTCTGTGCAGAATGTTTATGCTAGGCTTTCCGTTATGGCTACAAGCACTTTGTCCGCAGCGCGCAGGCCCCGCCTCACGCAGCAGCAGCGGTCAGCGGCCACGCGAGAGGCGCTGATCGACGCGACGATCGAATGCCTGATGGAGGTCGGTTACGACCGCGCGACGACGGGTGAGATCTCGGAACGCGCCGGTCTTTCGCGCGGCGCCCATCTGCACCACTTCCAAACGCGCGCGACGTTGGTCGCAGCCGCTGTCGAGGTACTTGCGCAACGCGCGCTGGACGACCTTGCTCGCGGAGTCAAGCGACTGCCGCACGACGAGCGGCGGCCTGCGGCCGCGCTCGACATGCTCTGGCGACTGTTCAATCGCCAGCTCTTCCAAGTGATAGTCGAGCTCTCGGTCCACGGTCGCACCGACCCTGAGCTGAAAGCAGAGTTCGATCCGATCAAGCGGATGCTCGGTCACGAGTCGATGCCGCGCTGGCTGCGCGTCGCGTTCGCTGGGAGTGCCGACGATCACCGCCTCGACGATCTGATCTCGCTGATCGTCGCCTCCACGCGCGGGCTGGCCGTGATGAAGCTGTTGGAGCCCAGTCGCGAGATCAACGAGCGCTGGGAGGCGTGTCGCACCCAGCTTCTGACTCTCCTGCAACAGGCAGGCAAGGACTGATGGCTGCCTGTTGCAGACGCGATCAAGCTGCCCAAGCGCTGTCTGTGGCACCGGCTCCCAGCCTGTGCCAGGCGAAGCACCCAACGCGATGACCTCGCAAGGAGGACCATGTTCGAAGAGAAGGTAGCGGTGATCACCGGGGCGGCTCGCGGCATCGGCCGCGCGGCAGCAGAGAAGCTGCTGGCCGGAGGCGCTCGTGTCGTGATTGCCGACATCGACCCAGACGCTGCGGCTCAGGCTGCCGCTGAGCTCAGTGGTGAGACCGCCGTGTGGGTGGGCGATCTGACCGCTGAGGGAGCTGCTGAGGCGTTGGTGGGCACAGCAATCGAATCATGGGGCCGTCTCGACATCGTCGTCAACAATGCCGGCTACACGCTCGACGCCCCAATTCACAAGATGAGCGACGCCGACTTCCGCGCGATGCTCGACATTCACACCGTCGTGCCGTTTCGCGTGCTGCGGGCCGCGGCACCCCATCTGCGCGAGCCTGCCAAGCGCGAGCGTGAGGAAGGACGTGAGGTGTTTCGCAAGGTGGTGAACGTCACGTCGGTGGCTGCATACGGCAACGCAGGTCAGGCCAACTACTCCTCGGCCAAGGCCGGCCTGGTCGGCCTCACGAAGACCCTTGCGCGTGAGTGGGGTTCCTTCAAGATCTCTGTCAACGCGGTGGCCTTCGGACTGATCGACACGCGTCTGACGCAGGTGAGCGAGGCGGGTTCGGTCGTCGAGGTGGCCGGCCATGCCGTGCGCGGCCTGCCGGCACAGGCACGAGCGGCGTTCATGGGTCTCGTGCCGCTTGGGCGGGCCGGTACGCCCGAGGAGGCGGCAGGCGGCATCGCGTTTCTCTGCTCGCCCTGGAGCGACTACGTGACGGGTCAGGTTCTGAACGTGAGTGGCGGCATCGCGATGGGCATGACCGCATGAGATCGAAAGGCAACGCAATGACAGCAGGCAACCGCACCTTCGTGATCGGCGTCGGGATGACACCGTTCTCCAAGCCAGGCACCAAGGACGGGGACTACCCCGACTGGGCGCGCGAGGCCGGCACGATGGCGCTCGGCGATGCTCACATCGGCTACGAGCTGATCGAGCATGCGTTTGCCGGATATGTCTACGGCGATTCGACGGCCGGCCAGCGGGCCATCTATGAGCTTGGCGTGACCGGCATCCCCGTGGTCAACGTCAACAACAACTGCTCGACGGGATCGAGCGCGCTCTACCTCGCACGACAGACGGTGCGCCACGGCGTCGCCGACTGCGTGCTGGCCATCGGCTTCGAGAAGATGGAGCGTGGATCGCTGGGAGTGAAGTTCCCCGACCGCACCAACCCTCTCGATCGCCACATCGCACGGATGGCGCAGCTGCACGCGCCCGAGGGCGTGCCGTTCGCACCTGAAATGTTCGGGAACGCCGCGCGCTATCACATCAAGCGATATGGCTCGACGCCCGAGCACTACGCCTGGATCGGCTGGAAGAACCACAAGCACTCGGTCAACAACCCGTACGCTCAGTTCCAGCGTGAGTTCAGCATGCAGGAGATCAAGGACTCGCCGGTGATCCACGATCCGCTCACCAAGCTGCAGTGCTCCCCCACCTCGGATGGCGCGGCCTGCGCGATCGTCGCATCCGAGCGATTCGTCGAGCAGCACGACCTGTGGAATCAGGCGATCGAGATCGTGGGGCAGGCGATGGTCACCGACTTCTCGAGCTCGTTCGACGAGCACGCCGATTGCGCCAAGATCGTCGGCTTCGACATGTCAAAGGAGGCAGCTCGGCGCGTCTATGAGGAGGCGCAGATCGCCCCAGAGGAAGTTGACGTGTGTGAGCTGCACGACTGCTTCTCGCCGAACGAGCTGATCACTTACGAGGCGCTCGGCTTCGCCGCTGAGGGCGAGGGGCACAAGCTCGTCGAGGCGGAGGCGACCACCTATGGTGGCTCAGGGCCGGTCGTCAACCCGTCTGGAGGGTTGATCTCCAAGGGGCACCCGCTCGGTGCCACCGGCCTCGCTCAGTGCTCCGAGCTGACCTGGCAGCTGCGCGGGCAGGCGGACAAGCGGCAGGTCGACGGCGCAAAGGTCGCGCTGCAGCACAACGTCGGCCTCGGCGGCGCTGCCGTCGTCACGGCCTACAAGCCAGCCGCATAGCCATGGCTCTCCCCCTCGACGGCGTCAGGATCCTCGATCTTTCGCGTTTGCTGCCCGGCGCGTTCTGCTCGCAGCTGCTCGCCGATCTTGGCGCTGACGTCGTGAAGGTTGAGGACACCGGCGCTGGCGACTACATGCGGCTGGTCGGTCCCTGCTATGAGAGCTCCGAGGAGAGCGTGAGCTCCGCGCTGTTTCTCGCGGTCAACCGCAACAAGCGCTCGATCCGCCTCGACCTGAAGACCGAGGGTGGAAGGGATGCACTGCTCGCGCTCGTGCGCGACGCCGACGTGCTGCTCGAGTCCTTTCGCCCAGGCGTGTTGGAGCGGCTTGGTCTCGGCTATGACGCTCTCTCCACAGTGAATGAGCGGATCATCTACTGCGCGATCACAGGTTACGGCCTCGATGGGCCGAACGTCGCGCGAGCGGGCCACGACATCAACTATCTTGCGCTGTCCGGCCTGCTCGCCCTGACAGGTGAGCGCGACGGACCGCCGGTCTCCTCCGCCGGCCAGATCGCCGATGTCGGTGGCGGCGCTCTGATGGCGGTCGCCGGGATCCTCGCGGCGCTGCGTGAGCGCGATGGCACCTCCTCGGCTGCGGGCTCGGGCCAGGGCCAGATCGTCGACATCTCGATGTTTGACGGGGCGCTGTCATGGATGGCGCTGTCGGCCGCCCAGAGCCTGTGCGAGGGACGCTCTCCACGGCGCGGGGAGTTTGTGCTCGGCGGCGCGGCGGTCTGCTACCGGCCGTATCGCTGCGCCGACGGTTGGGTCGCGATCGGCGCATTCGAGTCGAAGTTCTGGTCGGCATGGTGTGATGGCGTCGAGCGCCCGGAGCTGGCCTGCGCACAGTTCGCCGAGCCGGGCAGCGCCGAGCACCGCGAGATCGAGGCGGTGTTTGCGCAGCGCACCAGGGAGCAATGGCAGCAGTTCGCAGACCGGGTCGACTGCTGCCTGGAGCCGGTGCTAGAGCTGGATGAGGCGCTCGAGTCGGAGCTCGTGGCCTCACGGGGAATGGTGATCGAGCTCGAGCAGCCTGGTATCGACAGGCCGGTTCGCGTCGTCGGGCCGCCGCTCAGGTTTTCGCGCACCCCCGCCGATCCGCGCCAGCGCCCGGCGCCTGCTCTCGGCGCGCACACACGCGAAGTTCTCGCCGCAGCTGGCTATGAGGACGGCGTGATCGAAGACCTGCTCGCCGGCGGTGCGATTGCCGGCGAGGCTGCGGAGTCGGCAGTCTGAAAGGGAGATCCGAGTGGCGATCACGGCCGCAGCGAGGTCATAGCCACGCGATCCTCAACGACGAGCACGAGGACATTGCAAGAGATGAATTTCGGGATGTTGATGCGCAAGTGCGTGGGTATGTACCGCCAGAACGCGGCGGTGATCTGCGACGGTCGTGTTGGAACCTACGAGGAGCTCTATGAGCGTGCCTGTCGGCTCGCACAGGCGCTCGCGGGTCTTGGGATCGCGCCTGGCGATCGTGTGGCGGTGCTGGCCGATAACTGCTTCGAGGCGGCTGAGATAAAGGTGGCGCTGGCGCTGGGTGGATTCGTGTCCGCGCCGTTGTATGTGCAAAACACGGCAGACGCGAACCGGTATCTGCTGGAGCTGATCGGGGCGCGGGCTTTGATCGTCCAGTCTCATCATCTGGAGGTGCTGGCGCCCGCGCTGGAGGGCCTCGATGGCCTCGATGAGGTGATTGTCATGGGTGGTGGCGATGGAGGCCACGACTATGAGCGGCTGCTGGCCGAGGCCTCTGATGCGGATCCGCTCGTCCCGGTCGCGGCGCAGGATGTTCACCAGATTCGTTTCTCCGCCGGCACGACCGGCAAGTCGAAGGGGATTGCGCACACCACTGCAGGGTGGTTGGCGATGGGCAACGAGTTGGCGTTGGTGATATCGCGGCTCGGGGAGGACGATCGTTATCTTGCGGCCGGTCCGCTGACGCATGCGGCGGGGTTGCCGTTCTGGCCGGTGCTCGCCGCGGGCAGCGCGCTGGTCGTCGTGCCCACCTTCGATGCTGCGAGAGTACTTGAGCTGATCGAGCGTGAGCGCTGCACGGTCACGCTGCTGGTGCCGACCATGATCCAGATGCTGCTGGAGCATCCCGATGCCAAGACGCGGGATTGCTCGAGCTTGCGCACCGTGCTCTATGGAGCAGCGCCAATCACCGAGCGGACGCTCAGAGAGGCGCTCGCCGCTTGGGGGAATGTGATGTACCAGATCTACGGCCAGAGCGAGGCGCTGCCGGCGACGGTCCTGACACCGCGTTATCACCGTCCCGACGGCGATGAGCGCGAACGGCGATGGCTGCGCTCCGCCGGCCGCGCGACGCCCAACGTCGTGGTCTCGATCCTCGACGAGGACGGCGAAGAGCTGCCCGCGGGGCAGGTTGGCGAGGTCGCGGTCCTCTCGCCTGGAGGCATGAGTGAGATCTGGGCCGATCCACAGCTCACAGCCGAACGGGTGCTGTCGGACGGGCGCATCCTCTCGCGCGACCTTGGCTACCTCGACCAGGACGGCTTCCTCTATCTGACTGACCGCAAGGAGGACATGATCATCTCCGGCGGCTTTAACATCTGGCCCGCCGAGCTGGAGAACGCGCTCGTCGAGCATCCGGCCGTTCGCTCGGCGGCGGTGGTTGGCATCCCGCACTCCAAGTGGGGCGAGACGGCGGTCGCCGTGGTGGTCCTGCATCCGGAGGCGCAGGCGAGCGAGGAGGAGCTGATCGCGTGGACACGTGAGCGGGTCGGCGCGATCAAGAAGGTCACTGGCGTGCGCTTCGTCGAGGCGTTGCCCATCAGCGGCGTGGGCAAGGTGCTGCGCCGCGAGGTCAGAGCGCTCTGGAGCACCGAAGACTCGGGGATCTCCGGGGCATGAATCTCCAGCAACAGCAGGCCGTCAACGGAGGAAAGTCGGAGTTGAGGACACCGAGGAGTTGAATAGGTATTGGCGGCGCGGCTGGTCACCGCGCAGAGAAAAGGGGAGATGGAGCTGATGGATGGGCCTGATGAGGGCGCCGCGCGCAGTGTGACTGTGGAGCTTGATGTGCCCGCGCGGATGCGCGATGGGGTGACGTTGCGCGCGAATGTCTACCGTCCCGCTGGCGAGGGTCCGTGGCCGACGCTGCTAGTGCGGCTTCCGTACGGGAAGGACGTTCCGGATGGGTGGCTCGATCCGGTGCAGACTGCGGCGCAAGGCTTCGTTGTGGTGATCCAGGACACGCGCGGGCGCTTCGCTTCTGAGGGGCGGTGGATCCCTCTGCACTTCGAGCGCGAGGACGGCTATGACACCGTCGAGTGGGCAGCCCGGCTGCCTGGCTCCAATGGTCGCGTTGGGATGTACGGCGCCAGCTATTTTGGCAACACGCAATGGATGGCGGCGATCGAGCAGCCGCCCTCGCTGGCGGCGATCGCGCCTGCGTTGACCTGGTCGGACCCTCTCGATGGGGTATTCGCCCGTGGCGAGGCGATTGAGCTCGGGTTCGACACCTATTGGGCGCTGTTGATGGGCGGCGCGCACTTGGAGCGCCTGCCGCTCTCGGTGCAGGAGCGCGGGCATCGCGTCACGGCGCTGCTGGACGACCTGGATCGGCTGCTGAGCGACGGCTACTGGGATCTGCCCGCCGAGGATCCGCCGATATTGCGCCGGCACAACTTCCCGGCGTTTCCGACCATCCAGACGCTGAAGGACCCGGACGTCGCGGCGCGGTGCCGCGTTGCCGGCGAGCACGACCGCGTCACGGTGCCGAGCTTCCACATCGGCGGGTGGCACGATGGCTTCCTTCAAGGCACGCTGGACAACTACGTGGCGATGGCGGCGCTTGGGCGTCCTGCTCGTCTGGTGGTGGGGCCGTGGACGCACGGCACGGAGTGCGCCGATCCGATTGGCGAGTTGTGCTTCGGCCTGCGTGCGAGCCGTTTGGGTGCGCCCGCGCATGCGCACGGTGATCTGGGCGACGAGCAGCTGGCGTGGTTTGCCCGCCATCTCCTCCCCGCCGCGCCATCGGAGGCCGAGGAGGCTCAGGCGCCGGTGCGGATCTTCGTGATGGGTCGCAACCAGTGGCGTGACGAGACGGCGTGGCCATTGGAGCGCGCTCGCGTCGAGCGCTTGTTCCTCGGCGCCGAAGGAGCGCTGCGGTGGGATGCCCCCGATGCTGGTGCGACCCCGACGGAGTTCACCTACGACCCGACTGACCCTGTTCCCACGCTTGGAGGGCAGACGATAATGGCCGCGGCGTTTCCCCCTGGTCCGCGGGACCAGGCGCGGATCGAGGCAAGGCCGGACGTGTGCGTGTTCACCTCGGAGGCGTTGCAGGCGGATCTCGAGGTCACTGGCCGCGTGCGTGTCGCGCTGCACGCGCAGAGCTCGGCGCCATCGACCGATTGGGTCGCGCGGCTGTGCGACGTGCACCCTGATGGCCGCTCTTTCAACCTCTGTGACGGCATCGTGCGCGTGGCCGAGGGAGCTGATGCCTGCCAGCAGATCGAGATCGATCTGTGGTCCACCAGCAACGTGTTCCTCACAGGCCACAGGCTGCGGGTGCACGTCACCAGCAGCAGCTTCCCACGCTGGGACCGCAACCTGAACACCGCAAACCAGCGTGAGCCGCGCATGCAGACAGCGCGCCAGCGCATTCACCACGACACACAACATCCATCCTGGATCGAGCTGCCCGTTGTCGCCTCTAACTAGTGACACGAAGCGTGGCCGGCAATGGCGCGCGGAGGCCCTGGCGCCCGCGACGCCGGCTCAGTTTGAAAGGAGATTCGAGTGACAATCGCAACTGCATTGGCGCCATCGCCGCGCCGGCCGATCTTTGACGACGAGCACGAGGATTACCGCGAGAGCTTCCGCAGGTTCATTGCGGCCGAGATGGCTCCGCGCCTTACCGAGTGGAGCCAGGCTGGCGTCGTGCCGCGCGAGCTGTTCAAGAAGGCGGCCGCGCACGGGTTTCTTGCGATGGCGGTGCCGGAGCAGTATGGCGGTCCCGGTGTCGAGGACTGGCGCTTCAATGTCGTGTTGAGCGAGGAGGCGGCGCGCGCGGGGGTGGGCGCCGCCTTCAACGGGCTGATGCTGATGACCGACATCTGCCTGCCTTACATCCTCAAGGCGGCAACCGAGGAGCAGAAGCAGCGCTGGCTGCCCAGCATCGCGGCCGGTGAGACCGTGTTGGCGATCGCGATGACCGAGCCGGGAACAGGGTCGGATCTCGCGGCCGTGCGAACGCGCGCGACGCGCGACGGCGATGCCTATGTGCTCAACGGACAGAAGACGTTCATCTCCAACGGGCGCAACGCCGACCTCGTAATCGTGGTCGCGAAGACAGACCTCAAGGCTGGTCGCGCCGGTATTTCCCTGCTCGTCGTGGACCCTGAGACGCCAGGCTACAGCCGTGGCAAGCAAATCCAGAAGCTCGGACAGCACGCCTCGGACACGGTCGAGCTGTTCTTCGAGGACGTGCGCGTGCCGGCTGCAAACCTCCTTGGTGCCGAGGACACCGGGTTTGCGCAGTTGATGGAAGGGCTTGTGCCCGAGCGCATGATCATCGCCCTGAAGGCGCTTGCGGCGGCCGAGGCCTCCTTCGAGCAGACTCTGCTCTACGTGAAGGAGCGCAAGGCTTTCGGCCAGGCGATCGGCAGCTTTCAGCACTCTCGCTTCGTGATGGCAGAGATGAAGACCGAGCTCACGATCACGCGCGCGTTCATCGACCAATGCATCGTCAGGCACTGCGCGCGCGAACTGACGGCAGAGGAGGCGGCGATGGCGAAGTGGTGGACGACCGAGCTGCTCGGACGTGTCACCGACCACTGCCTGCAGCTGCACGGCGGCTACGGGTACACGACCGAGTACCCGATCTCGACCGCATGGGTGGATGCCAGGGTCACTCGGATCTACGGTGGCACCACCGAGATCATGAAGGACCTGATCGGCCGCAGGCTTGGCTTGTGACCGAGGAGGAGCTGACCGCGTCGGGGGAGCTGAGCTAGAGCGGATGGCACGGCTAGGGCCGTGCTTTGAGAAAGGAAGGCAGGCTATGGGTAATAGGGAGCAGGGCGCTGCGCGCAACGTGACGGTGGAGCTCGACGTTCCGGCGCGCATGCGCGACGGGGTGACGTTGCGCGCGAATGTCTACCGCCCTGCTGGCGAGGGGCTGTGGCCGACGTTGCTCGCGCGCATGCCTTACGACAAGCGCGCCCCAGAGTGGCTCGATCCGGTGCAGACTGCGGCGCAGGGCTTCATCGTCGTGATCCAGGACACGCGTGGGCGCTTTGCCTCCGAGGGTGAATGGATCCCGTTGCACTTCGAGCGCGAGGACGGCTATGACACTGTCGAGTGGGCGGCGAAACTGCCCGGCTCCAACGGTCGCGTCGGGATGTACGGCCTCAGCTACAGCGGCAACACGCAGTGGATGGCGGCGATCGAGCGGCCGCCTTCGCTGGCGGCGATCGCTCCCGCGTTGACACCCGCGGATTTCTTGGACGGGCTGTTCGCCCGCGGCGGCGCGATTGAGCTCGGGATAGGCGTCAGTTGGACGCTGCAGATGGGACTCGCGCATCTCGAACGGCTGACGCTCTCCGAGCAGGAGCGCGGCGAGCGGCTGGCGGCGCTGGTTGACGACCTTGACCGTCTGCCAAGCGAGGGATACTGGGGCCTGCCTGTCCACGATCTCCTCGTGCTGCGCGGACACGAGTCGCCCGAGCTGGGCACACTGCGGATGCTGGAGGATCCGGACGTGCTCGCGCGCTGCCGTGTGGCAGGCGAATATGAGCACGTCACCGTGCCCTCGTTTCACGTCGCCGGCTGGCACGACGTCCAGACACAGGGCGTTCTGGACAACTACGTGGGGATGGCGGCGCTTGGTCGGCCAGCGCGCCTGGTGGTGGGTCCGTGGACGCACTTCGAGCCGTTCGCCGATCCGATCGGCGAGTTGTGCTACGGCATGCGCGGGAGCCGTGTCGGTGCGCCTGTGCATGCGCACGGCGATCTGAACGAAGAGCAGCTTGCGTGGTTTCGCCGTTATCTGGATCCCGATGCCGCGCCGGGCGATCCCGATGAGACGCAGCCGCCCGTGCGGATCTTCGTGATGGGCGCAAACGTTTGGCGGGACGAGACGTCCTGGCCGCTCACGCGCGCACGCGCCGAGCGCTGGTTCCTTGGCGCCGGCGGCACGTTGCGGCCCGGTGGTCCAATCGCCGACGATGAGGCGAGCGAGTTCATCTACGACCCTGCTGACCCAGTTCCGACTCTCGGAGGACAGACCGTGCTACTGCCGGCTTTCCCGGCCGGGCCTTACGATCAGGCGCGTATCGAGGCTCGCGAGGACGTGTGCGTGTTCACCTCGGAGCCGCTGCAGCGCGACCTTGAGGTGACGGGCCGCGTGCGCGTCGTGTTGCACGGGGAGAGCTCGGCGCCATCGACCGATTGGGTTGCACGGCTGTGCGACGTGCATCCCGACGGGCGCTCGTTCAACCTCTGCGACGGCATCTTGCGCATCGAGCAAGGCGCCGACGCCTGCCGGGAGATCGCGATCGACCTGTGGTCGACGAGCAACGTGTTTCTGGCGGGTCACAGGCTGCGGGTGCATGTGACGAGCAGCAGCTTTCCGCGCTGGGATCGCAACCTCAACACCGGCAACCAGCGTGAGCCGCGTTGGGAGACGGCGCGCCAGCGCATCCACCACCAAACGGAGCGACCATCCTGGATCGAGCTGCCCGTCATCGAGCCTGCATCTTGAGATCGCAGCTCGGCGTTCAGCATCTGCATTGCGAGCCACATCGTCACGGACAAATCGGCGGTGATTCACGAAGATGCCCTTCCTCCAGTCCGGCAGCACTCGGATTCACTATGACGTGCACGGCGGCTCCACCGGCCGTCCACCTCTGCTGCTCAGCCACGGCTTCTGCGCCAGCGGGCAGATGTGGGACCGCAACGTTGGCGCGCTCGCTGGCGACCGACAGGTCCTCACCTGGGACATGCGCGGGCATGCGCGCAGCGACTGCCCTGCGGAGCCGTCGAAGTATGGGGTGGAGCAGAGCATCCAGGACATGCTGCTGCTGCGCGGCGTTCTCAGCGTGCCTCGCGTCGTGCTGGGCGGAATGTCGCTTGGCGGCTATCTGTCGCTCGCGTTCCATGCGCGCCATCCGGAGTTGGTCGCCGCGCTGATCCTCGTCGACACAGGCCCGGGCTTCCGCCGCGATGAGCCTCGCCAGGAGTTGAACGCGTTTGCGGAGCGCACGGCGGCGTCGCTCGAGCGCGACGGCCTGGCGGCGTTGCCGGCAAGCCCGGAGGTGGGGAAGCATTGCGACGCCATCGGACTGGCAAACACGGCGCGCCTGGTGGTGGCCCAGCACGACGCGCATGTGTTCGACTCCCTGCAGGGGATCGCCGTTCCCACCCTCGTCGTGGTGGGTGCGCGTGACACGGGCTTCCTGTCCGCGGCGGACTGCATGGCCGCCAAGATCCCAGGTGCGCGCAAGGTCGTGCTGGAGGGGGCGGGCCACGCTGCGAACATCGACGCCGCAGAGGCATTCAACGCCGCCATCCGCGAGTTCCTGGAGGAAATTTGACTGACGTCACGGTGGCCGTCGACGACGCGTACGTCGCGACGGTCGAGATCTGTCGCCCGCCGGCGAACCACTTCGATGCAAAGCTCATTCGGGAGTTGGGGGACGCCTATGACGCAATAGACGTCGATCCTGCCTGCCGCGCGATCATGCTCTGCTCGGAGGGCAGGCACTTCTGTGCGGGAGCGAACCTGGGTGCCGCGTCGAACCCGGTCCAAGAGCCACGCTTGCTGTATCGCCAGGCCCTTCGGCTGTTCGCGGCGGCGACTCCAGTGGTTGCCGCAGTCCAGGGCGCCGCGGTCGGCGGTGGCCTTGGACTTGCACTGTCAGCGGACTTCCGGGTTGCGTCATCCGAGTCCCGCTTCAGTGCGAACTTCGCGCGGCTGGGCATTCACCAAGGCTTCGGCCTGAGCGTCACGCTGCCAGCGCTCGTCGGCCAACAGGCCACGTTGGACCTGCTGCTGACGGGTCGCCGCGTGCCAGGCGAGGAGGCGCTTTCGCTCGGGCTTTGCGATTGCCTGGCGGAGGACGGCCACGTCCGGCCCACTGCGCACGCGCTCGCGGCTGAGCTCGCGCGCAGCGCGCCGCTCGCGGTTCGGTCGATCCGCGCCACCTTGCGTGCCGGCCTACTCGAGCGACTCGAAGCCGCCCTCGAACGCGAGGCATCCGAGCAGGATCGTCTGCGCGAGAGCGAGGACTTCCGTGAGGGTGTGGTCGCGTCGCTCGAGCGGAGGGTGCCGCGATTCCTCGGAAGGTGAAGCGGCCGCCTGCGGCTCAATCGTGGCGAGAAGCGGCCCACGCGCATGTTTGGCTCCCGTACACCCATATGGCGGGCGCAGGATCGCCGTTCAAGTTGCTCTTTCGAGGATCGTGACCGAGCACACCGCCACGTCGTTGCCGATGATGCCGCCACCGTTCTCGGCGAGCCCGACGCTTACCTCGGGGAGCTGGATCTCGCCCGCCTCGCCGCGGAGCTGCAGCGCGAGCTCGTTCAGCATCGTGATGCCTGTCGCGCCGATCGGATGGCCGCGGGAAACGAGCCCGCCGGAGGCGTTGACGGGTATCTGACCGTCGCGGGTGCTCGCCCCCGATGCAGTGAATGCGCCGCCTTCCCCTCTTGGGCAGAAACCGAGGTCCTCGACGAGGTGGATCTCGGCGAACGAGCTCGCGTCGTGCAGCTCGACAAAATCGACGTCCGCTGGAGCGATGCCGGCTTGGCGGTATGCACGGCGTGCTGCGATCACCGGCGCGCGGTCGTCCTCCCAGCCAACGTCGAAGGTCCCGCCCGCCAGCGCGTGTCCTCGCACTCGCAGCGCTCGCGCGCGAACCTCTGGTGAGATGGTCTGAAGGTGCGAAGCCGAGCACACCACCACTGCGGCCGCGGCATCGCCTGCCGGCGCACACATGGCGCGCGTAAGAGGGTCTGCCACCATTCGATCGGCGAGCACCTCATTGACGCTCAGGGGGAAGCGGTACTGCGCCCGTGGGTTGCCCACCGCGTTGGTGTGGTTCTTGGCCGCCGACGCTGCGATCTGCTCTGCCGTGGTGCCGTACCTGGCCATGTGCGAGTGCGCCCAGACGCTGTAGATGTCCATCGCAATCGAATGGTCGGGCCCGGGCGTGAAGCTGCCGCCTGACTCGGCTGCGAGGCCACGGTAGAGGTCCTGCCATGCCTGCGGGTTCAGCTGGTCGACTGAGCGCTCGATGTAGGCGAGAATGTCCCCCGGACGCTCCGGATCGTTCATCTTCTCCACGCCGATCGCGATCGCGATCTCCGCATCTCCCGAGCGCACGTCCTTCAGCGCCCCGTTGAACGCCACCGAGGCGCTTGCACAGCCTCCCTCGACATTTGCGATTGCTGCGCCCTGCGGCAGCAGGCCCTCACGAATCAGAGGGGTGAGCGCCGCGTGCCCCGTTCCCGACGACTGGCCCCAATAGTCCATCAGCACGCTCGAAAACCAGACCTGTCGCAGGCCTTGGCCGCTCTGCATCCCGGCATCCGCCAGCGCCCCGAGATATGCCTCCCGCACCAGGTCGCTGAACGACCGCTCTGGCTGGCGACCGACAGGAGTCGCAGCGATTCCCAACACATAGACATCCACACCGTTCCCACTGGCCAAGCCAATCCCTCCAATCGTTGGTTCAGGGCGCGCCACGGGGGGCCACCCGCTTGTATGTGGCGGCACTGCCAGACAAGACCGCGCTTATGGCCCCACCACGAGCAACGCCAACCGCTCAGTTGTGTCCTGCGCTTGCGCCAGCCTGCGGTCGCTGCAGGGGCTGATGGGCGCAGGCATCAGGTCCTCTTGCTCGTCCGCCGTGCGAGGAACCGCTCGAGCCCCGCGCCAGCAATCGGGCCTGTGACGTGCGCGATGCACGCCTCGCGCTCCGCCGCGAGAGCTTCCTCAAGGGCCAATGGCTCGAGCTCGATCACGGTCTGCTTGATTGCCTGGAGTGCCCCGCGGCCACGCTGGGCGAGCTGCACAGCCAGCTCGGCGACGCCCTCCTCGAACCTGTCGGCCGGGTAGGCACGATGGATCAACCCGCGCGCGGCGGCCTCTTCCCCAGTGAACCGGTCGCCGGTCAACAGAATCCCAAGCGCCGCTTGGCGCCCGAGGTGGCGCACCAGCCGCACCGCACCGCCACCGCCAGGGAGCTGCGCGAACTCCACATGCCCATCACCGATCACCGCGTCCTCAGCCGCGACCGCGAAGTCACATGCCTGCATGAGCTCGAAGCCGCCCGCGAGGCAGAACCCCTCGACCGCGGCCACAACCGGGATAGGCAGCGTCCCGATCAGTTTGAGCGCACGGCCCAACACCTCGATGAGAGATCGCACGAGCTTCGGGTCAGACCGGTTCTCGAGTATGAACTTGAGATCTCCACCGGCGCTGAAGTTTCCACCCGCGCCACGAATGATGATCACGTCGCTGTCGCTCGCGAGCTCGCCCAGCGCCACCTCGAGATGTTCTGCAAGCTCGATGGTCATGGAGTTGAACGCCTTCGGCCGATTCAGCGTGATATGCCCGATCTGGCCGTCTCGGCGCCACAAGACCGGGTCGATGCCCGTTGCAGTTGTCACAGATCCCTCCAGTCCGGTCAACGTCGCGCGCCCTGTGGGTTCGCTGCCGCTCTTTATTGACCATGAGTTAGATTACCGACCTACGATCTAGTACGATAGCGCTCCGATGGCCAAGGACGTCGCCGAGGGCGTTGCGTTCGGGGAATCGCGGGCGCACCAGTGCGCGGATTGCTGAGGAAGATCGAAGGGAGAGCGGATGGAGATTGAGGGCAAGGTGGCGATCGTCGCCGGCGGCGCGTCCGGCTTGGGTCGGGCGGTGTGCGAGCAGCTGGCCAAGCGCGGCGCGAGCGTCGCGGTGCTCGATCGCGACGCGCAGGCGGCGCAAGCCGTTGCCGGGTGTCTTGGCGAGGCGATCGCATTTGAGGTCGATGTGACCGATACGCGCTCGGTGCAGGACGCGATCGACGCGACGTTGGAGCGTTTCGGTGCAGTGCACGTCAACGTCAATACTGCTGGGGTCCCGGATGGGGTCAAGCTCGTCTCGTCGAGGGGCGAGCCGGGGTCGCTGGAGACCTTTGAGCGGGTGATCGCGGTCAACCTCGTGGGGACGTTCAATGTGATGCGCCTTGCGGTCGCCGCGATGCTGCGCAATGAGATGCGGGACGGCGAGCGTGGCGTGGTCGTCAACACGGCGTCGGCCGCTGCGTTCGAAGGGCAGGTGGGTCAGGTGGCCTACAGCGCGAGCAAGGCAGGCGTGGTTGGGATGGCATTGCCGATCGCGCGCGATCTCGCGGGCACGGGGGTGCGCGTCAACACGATCGCTCCGGGGCTGTTCGAGACGCCGATGATGGAAGGGCTGCCGGACCGGGTGCTCGAGCAGCTACGCGGCGTCTTGCTCGAGCCGCCGCGCGTCGGGCGCCCGCAGGAGTTCGCGGCGCTGGCCGCTCACATCGTGGAGAACACGTACCTCAACGCCGAGTGCATCCGCCTCGACGCCGCCACCCGGCTGAACGCGCGGTGAGCAGCGTAACTGACACGAGGGCGAGGACCCGCGAATGAGACACGACATGGACAAGTGTGGAGGTGTGCGATGAGCTTCGGGATGTTGATGCGTAAGTACGCGGGGATGTACCGCGAGAACCCGGCGGTGATCTGCGATGGCCGCGTCGGCTCGTACGCGGAGCTCTATCAGCGTTCCTGTCGGCTTGCGCAGGCGCTCGCGGGCCTTGGGATCGTGCCAGGCGACCGCGTGGCGTTCCTGGCCGACAACTGCTTCGAGGTGCCGGAGGTCATCGTCGGGCTGGCGCTCGGCGGTTTCGTGCGCGCACCGTTGTACGTGCAGAACGCGGCGGATACGAACCGGTATCTGCTGGAGCTGATCGGCGCGCGGGCGTTGATCGCCCAGTTTCATCATCTCAAGGCGCTGGCGCCCGCGCTGGACGGTCTACAGGGGCTTGCGGAGGTGATCGTCATCGGTGGCGGTAATGGTGGCCACGACTATGAGCGGCTGCTGGCGGCGGCTTGCGATGCGGACCCGCTTGTCCCAGTGGCGGCGGATGACATACATCAGATCCGCTTCTCTGCGGGCACGACCGGCAAGCCGAAGGGGATTGCGCACACCACTGCGGCGTGGCTGGCGGTGAACAACGAGCTTGCTCTCGTGATACCGCGGCTCGATGAGGACGACAGCTATCTGGCCGCCGGTCCGCTGACGCACGCGGCCTCGCTGCTGTTCTGGCCAGTGCTGGCCGCAGGTGCCACGATGGTCGTCGTCCCCACCTTCGAGCCGGGGCGAGTGCTGGAGCTGATCGAGCGTGAGCGCTGCACGTTGACGCTGCTGGTGCCGACGATGATCCAGATGCTGCTCGAGCACCCCGACGCCAAGACTCGGGACTGCGCGAGCTTGCGCGCGGTGATCTACGGGGCCGCGCCGATCGCCGAGCGGACGCTCCGAGAGGCGATCGCCGCCTGGGGCGATGTGATGTACCAGATCTACGGTCAGAGCGAGACGGGCCTGGCCACGATCCTGACGCCGCGGCATCATCGCCCCGACGGCGAGGGGCGCGAGCGGCAGCGGTTGCGCTCCGCCGGACGCACGATGCTGAACGTCGTGATCTCGATCCTCGACGAGCACGGCAAGGAGCTGCCTGCGGGCGAGATGGGTGAGGTCGCGATCCTCTCTCAGGGATGCATGAGCGAGATCTGGGGTGACCCGCAAGCCACCGAAGCGCGGCTGCTTGCAGACGGGCGCGTCCTCACGCGCGACCTCGGCTACCTCGACGAGGATGGCTTCCTCTATCTGACAGACCGCAAGGAGGACATGATCATCTCCGGTGGCTTCAACGTCTGGCCCGCTGAGGTGGAGAACGCGCTAGTCGAGCATCCGGCGGTTCAGGCGGCATCGGTCGTCGGCATCCCGCATGTCAAGTGGGGCGAGACGGTGGTCGCCGCGGTGATCCTGCGCTCTGGGGCGCAGGCAAGCGAGGAGGATCTGGTCGAGTGGTCGCGCGAGCGGCTTGGCCCAGTCAAGAAGGTCACCGCCGTGCGCTTCGTCGAGACGCTGCCTACCAGCGGCGTGGGCAAGGTCCTGCGCCGCGAGGTCCGACAGCTCTGGACGACCGATGACCCACCCATCTCCGGAGCTTGACGGCCTCTTGCCTGAAGTCGATGGTGGCGGCTGGCTCGATTCGGAGAAGAGTTGTCTTTCTCCGTTCCGTGCGCTATGGTTCTAACCATAGATTGATAATCTAACCGATGGTCAATTAACGAGAGGAGCGGCGTTGAAATTGCGGAGCGCACACACGCAGAAGAGCGATCGCCTGGGCTGGCGCAATCTCGGTGGGGTCTGCTGATGGCCGGCCAATCGTCTACCGATCGCCGTGCGCGGCGGATGGAGTCCCGCCGGGGCCTGATTCTCGATGCGGCGGCCGCAGAGTTCGCCGAGGTCGGCTACGAGCGCGCGACGCTGGAGCGGATCGGCGATCGCGTCGGGCTCTCGAAGGCGAGCGTGTACTACTACGTGCAGGACGGCAAGCCGCAGCTGCTCGTGGATCTCGTCGCGCGAGTGGTGGACGAGGTCGAAGCGCGCATCGCCGCGCTGACCGGAGAGGATGCCAGTCCGGTTGCGCGGCTGCGTGCGTTTGTGACCGCGCATATCGAGGTGGCGAACACGACGCCTGAGGGGCGGCTGCTCTCGGAGAACCTCGACGAGCTGATGTCCAGCGATTCGGCTGCCGAGCCCCGCCACCGTTATGAGCGGTTGCTGGTGGCGATCATCGACGACGGCGTTGCCGCCGGGCAGTTTCATGATCTTCCACGCCGTCCGGTTGTAAAGCTCATCCTCGGCACGCTGAACCCGATACGGCTTTGGCACGACCCGGCCGGCACGATCTCGCTGAAGGATGTCATCGACATTGCACTCTCGCTCTTGCTGACCGGGCTTAGGGACGCGAGTGACGGATGAAAGATGCCACCGTCACCGTCGAGCGATTCTGTGGTGCAGCGATGGCCAGCTAGGAGACCGTCGTCCTGTGCACCTCAGAGCCTAGTGATGTGATTGTAGAAGCGCCGCGACGGCCGAACGAAGTGAGAAAGGAACAGTTGACTGTGGATGCGAGGGAGAAGGGTGCTACAGGAGACGTGACGGTGGAGTTTGACGCCCCGGCGCGGATGCGTGACGGTGTGACGCTGCGCGCCAACGTCTACCGTCCCGGTGGGAACGGGCCATGGCCGACGCTGCTTGCGCGCACGCCGTACGACAAGACGGCCGGTGAAGCAGAGTGGATCGATCCGGTAAAGACCGCGGCGCAGGGCTTTATGGTCGTTGTTCAGGACACGCGTGGGCGCTTCGCATCCGAAGGTGACTGGGTCCCGCTGCACTTCGAACGTGAGGACGGCTATGACAGCGTGGAGTGGGCTGCGAGGCTGCCCGGCTCCAATGGCCGTGTGGGTATGTTCGGTGCCAGCTATGTGGGCCATACCCAGTGGGCGGCGGCGATCACCCGGCCGCCTTCGCTGGCGGCGATCGCGCCTGCGGTGACGCCTGCCGATTTCTTGGATGGCGCGTTCGCGCGTGGGGGAGCGCTCGAGCTGGGGATCACGGTTCCTTGGACCTTGCAGATGGGCGCTGCGCATCTGGCGCGGCTGGGGCTCTCTGAGCAGGAGCTTGGTGAGCGCCTCGCGGCGCTGCTCGACGATCTCGACCGGCTGGCGACCGACGGTTACTGGGGTCTGCCCGTCCACGAGCTGCCGGTGCTGCGCCGGCATGGCTTCCCGGATATTGGCACGCTGCGGATGCTCGATGACCCGGATGTCGTGACGCGCTGCCGCGTGGCGGGCGAATACGAGCAGGTGACCGTGCCGACCTTCCACATCGCCGGCTGGCACGACGCATTGATCCAGGGCATGCTTGACAGCTACTGTGCGATGGCGACGCTCGGTCGGCCGGCGCGTCTCGTGGTCGGGCCGTGGGCACACTATGAGTCGGCCGCGGATCAGATCGGCGAGCTCTGCTTCGGGATGCGCTCGATCCGTGTGGGCGTGCCGGTGCATGCGCATGGGGATCTGAACGACGAGCAGCTCGCGTGGTTTCGTCGCTATCTCGTTCCCGGCGCCACCGACGGGGCCGATGACTTGCAGGCACCGGTGCGGATCTTCGTGATGGGCGCAAACATTTGGCGCGACGAGACGTCCTGGCCGCTCACGCGCGCTCGCGTCGAGCGGTGGTTTCTTGGCGCCGGTGGGCTGCTGCGGCCGGATGGTCCGGTTGCGGAGGACGAGGCGACAGAGTTCCTGTATGACCCTGGCGATCCCGCTCCCACGCTCGGCGGCCAGGCGATCCTGGCATCGGCGTTCCTGCCGGCGGGGCCGCGAGACCAGGCGTCTATCGAGGTACGTGATGACGTGTGTGTGTTCACTTCTGAGCCGCTGCAGCAAGATCTCGAGGTCACAGGCCGGGTGCGTGTCGTGTTGCACGCGGAGAGCTCGGCGTTCTCCACGGATTGGGTTGCGCGTCTCTGTGACGTGCATCCCGATGGGCGTTCGTTCAACCTCTGCGACGGCATCGTCCGTGTGAAGGAGGGGGCAGACGCCTGCCAGCGGATCGAGATCGACCTGTGGTCGACAAGCAACGTGTTCCTTGCCGGCCACCGACTGCGCGTGCACGTCACCAGCAGCAGCTTCCCCCGCTGGGACCGCAACCTCAACACCGGCAACCAACGCGAGCCACGATTCGAGGTCGCGCGCCAGCGCGTCCATCACGACACGCAGCGTGCCTCGTGGATCGAGCTGCCCGCGGTCGCTGCGAAGGAGAAGTGACACGGAGAGAGCGGCAATAGCCGAGACGGACGGCTGGCCATCGCTGCTTTGGGTCCTCGGTTCCACGTGGCATTTGGGAGGGGTACGATGAGAAAGGGAGTGCAATGAGAAGGTATATGTGTGCGTGCATCGCACTTGTCATGGCGCTGGTTGTCGCTGGATGTGGCAGCGGCAAAGGTCAATCTGGGAGCACGGCGTCGAATAGCGGTGCCGGGTCATCGAAGCAGTACGCTGAACTTCGCTGGGGGATGTTGGACTGGGAGAGCACGGCTGTGGAGGATCTCAAGAATCCTGCCCCTGAGCCGTATGGGCTCGAGTCGCTTGTCGCCCAAAACCTGGTGGAATTCGAACCGGACGGGAAGGTGAAGCCGGGTCTTGCGAGCTCGATTGAACAGCCTAACCAAACGACGTATGTTTACAACCTCAGGTCTGGAGTCAAGTTCTCCAACGGCCATCCTGTGACTGCAGCGGATGTTGTCTACTCGCTCGATCGCAACCTCACCGGCAAGGAAGTGTGGACGCGCTCTTACTGGGGAAGCGTGTCGTCGGTTTCGGCGCGCGGCAACTCCGCGGTGGTGATCAAGCTGAAGCATCCCAACGCCGTCTGGGAGGACATCCTGGCCTTCACCAGTCCGATCATCGAACGGGCACAAGCCGAAAGGGCGGGAGAAAAAGCGCTTGGAACGCCAGGCAATCTGGTGATCGGCAGCGGGCCGTGGGAGTTCAGCGAATACAAGCCGGAAGCCGGCGTTCGGCTTGTGGCCAATCCGTACTGGACAGGCACAAAGCAGCCGGCGAGAAAGATCGACGTGAGCCTCTTCAAGAACGAAACCTCGCTTGCCCTGGCGCTGCGCTCGGGAGCGATCGAAGGCGCGTTTCTATATGAAGACCCGAAGATCTTCGCGAACATTCCTGGTATGCGTCGGATTACGGCTCCGGGAGACTTTGTGAGGCTGATCGTCATGAACACCACGCGGGCACCGTTCAATGACCTTCATGTGCGTCGGGCTGTCGCGCATGCAATCGACGCCAAGGGTATCATCAAGGCACTTTTCCCTGGCACGGCTACCGAAGATGTGTCAGTGGTGCCGGCCGGCCTGTTCGCCGGCCTTGGCTCTGCGGGCGAAATAGATGAAGTGCTCGGCAAACTGCCGAAATATGAATACAGTCTGTCCGCCGCGAAGCAGGAACTTGCGAAGTCGGGCTATCCACACGGGTTCAGCACGGAAATTCAGGTCGAAGAGGCAGATAGCAGTGGGGTGTCCGTCGCTCAGATCCTGGCCTCCGAACTCGCGAAGATAGGCATCACGGCAAATGTTCGTGAGATACCGACAAGCGAATCGTCGACGATCTCTACTAGCAATAAACTGACGCTGTTCGTGAGTCTTACTGGCTCGGTCTATCCCGATCCGGAAGGCATGATGTCGACGCTGCTGCCTGCATCTCAGATCGGTGGCGCGGCAGGCCTCAACGGCGCGAGATACGACAACGCGGAAGTCAACGGGCTACTGGCGCAGGAGATCGAAACCCTGAACACGCACAAGCGACTGCAGTTGATTGGGAAGCTGCTTGGGGTCGTGGGCAGCGATGTGCCCTACGTGCCGGTATATACGACCGACGAGGTCGGCTCGGTGGCAGAAAAGTATGTCTTCCCGACATTCTCGATCTGGACGGCTGTGTTCCGTCCCTGGGCGTTGGGCGTGAAACTGGCGCAGTAGTTAGAGAATGGCAACACGAAAGACAGAGCGCTCCGGCCGCGGCGGTCGGGGCGCTCAGTCTTGCCGCTGGTCTGGCGATCGCGTTGCTGTAAGGGGTGCGCTTCGCTACGTCCGCAGGCAGTAAAGCGACGGTCAATCAAGGCTCGCGGCGGACTCGACTTCGCTCGCGTCGTCGTGGCTCGTCCTCTCGATAACGTCGAGCAAGCCGAAGGCCAGCCGCAACTGAAAGCGCAGATCGGGATCGCTTGGCGAGCGGCCCAGCAGGTCGTGCAGCTTGCGCAGACGGTACTTGAGGGTGCTGACGGCTATGTAGAGCCGCTGGGCGGTTCGCACATAGTGACCATCGCACTCCACGAAGGCTCGCAAAGTGGGCAGCAATGGGCTCCGACCTGCAGCGTCATGAGCCTGCACCGGCTCGAGCGTCTCGCTGATGATCGCAGAGGCATGCCGCATATCTGGGGCGTCGAGCAGGAAGCGCAGTGGCCCAAGCAGGTCGAACTCCACGATCGTGCCCTGTGCCCCGCTGCTGGCCGCGAGCGCAAGGCACGCGACTGCGCTCTGGAAGCTCTCGCGCAGGTCGCGGCGCAGCGGACCGATGCCGACCCTGACGGTGTTGCCCTGCGTCCGTGCCTCATCGCGCACCTCTTTGGCGATCACGACCGCTTCTTCCTGCAGCGCGGGGCCGAGCGCAAGCAGGACCTGGTCTCCGCGTTTGACGCTGAGCGAGCGGCCGGCGCTCCCCTGGCCGCGCCGCCTGACCGTCTCGCGCACCAGCGCCAGCAAGTTGCCATGGCTTGAGGTGTGATCGCCGTCGAGGGCCAGCGCCAGCATCCTGTGCGGGGCGGCGATCTCGACGCCGAGCCGCCTCGCTCGTTGGGTGAGGGCCTCAGATATTGGACCAGACCGCTCGAGCAGCTCCTCGAGCAGCTCGCCACTAAGACGCCATTCGACCTCCAGCGCCACGCGCCGCTTGACAAGCTCGAGCGCAAGCACCGTGATGCCGTGCTCGAGTGCCTTCAGCTGCAGTGGTGAGAGCTCGCGCGCGCCCAGCACCTCCACCGAGCCGAGGTGGCGCCCGTCCGCGACGATCGCACGCGTGATGCTGGGCTCGGGTCCCTGCTGCGCTGGCGCATCTGACGGGCACCGCAGCATCGACGGATCGCACACGGTCTGCTCGATCACAATCTGGTGGCCGATCAAGCGCGCCAGCACCTCGCCGATGCCGCTCAGCCCGACGCCCTCCAGGCTCGCCTGCGTCAGCTCGCGATGGATCAGGAAGGCGTGCTCAAGCAGGTTGTTCTGGTCGCTCAGCCGGTCGTAGAGGCGCCGGTTCTGTATGGCCACCGATGCCTGCGCGGCCAGAGCGGAGAGCAATGACGCGTCGACGTCTGTGAAATCGGTCTTCTCGCGGTTGGCCACGTAGAGCGCGCCGACCATCACATCGTCCTTGAACATGGGCGCGCAGATCAGCGAGACGATGCCCTCGGCTTCCGCGGTCTGTCGCACCTTCGCGGGCGAGTCGTGAGGGTCCGAGCGGTAATCGCCGATCACGATCGCGCGGTGCTCGTTGACCGCGACGCCGCCGACGCCCTTGCCGAGAGCGAGGTGCAGGTCGAGGAACGCCAGGTCGCGGAAGCCGTGGATCACAGCGGTGGAGAGCCTTGGGCGATCCTGCTCCACGAGAGCGAGCCAGGCAAGATCTGTGCCCAGCAGCTCGGCGGCCCGATCGACGATCAACTCCAGGACGGTGTCGAGGTCTCCATCCTCGCCGTGCAGCCGCGTGGCGATCCGGAAGAGCGCCTCATATGCCTCTCGTGGCGGCGTCGCGGAACGCGCTTCGCGGTGCATGGCACCGGTTTGCGCGTAGTCGTCTTGGTCGAGCACCCTCGTCCCTTCTTTGACACATCATGGTTTAGCAGAGGTTGGATCTCCTCATCTCTGCGCGCCGCGGCAAACCTGAGGCGTCGGGGCCCAGCACTCGCCATGACAGGGCGCAAATACGACCCGATCTTCGCCCCATTCAGCGCAGCACAGGGAATGGCAGCCTCTCTACGGTTCTCTGCGATGGGAGGCATATCGCGGTGCGGGTGATCGATTACTTCGACAAGGGCGTTGCGCTGGACCCTGCGCGCGCCGCGATCGTGACCGACGATGCGTCGTGGACATACGCCGAAGCTCAGGAGCGATCCTGGCGCATCGCCTGTGGGCTGCACGTACAGGGACTACTTGCCGGCGAGCGAGTCGGCGTGCTCTCGCCCAACGCTCCGGACGCGTTGATCGCGATGCTCGGGATCTGGCGCGCCGGCGGGGCTTGGGCGCCGCTGAACCCACTCAATGCGCTCGAGTCGACGACCGCCTTCATGAACGAGGTGGACTGCCGGTATCTGTTCCTCCACTCCCGCTTTCAGTCGGAGGTGCAGCGCATCCGCGAGGCGGTGCCAGGCCTGCGACACGTCGTGTGCCTCGACGAGCCGTTTTCCGGGGCCGAGCCGATGGAGGAGTTCATCGCCGCAGGCGCCGGTGTGGAGCTGCCAGATTGGGGCGACCCGTTTGGCTGCCCTGAGCTCGTCTGCGCGACGTTCCCCACGGGTGGGACCACAGGGCGATCCAAGGCGGTGCTGCTGACCAATCAGGTGTGGGCCACGCTCGTCGAGCTCAGCATGCGCACCTGGCCGCAGATGGAGGGCGCTGTGAATCTGGTGGCCGCGCCGATCACCCACGCCGCCGGCGTGATGGCGGTGATCTTTGCCACGGCTGGGGCGACGATCGTGGTTCGCCCCAAGTTCGACGCCGACGACGTCCTCGATCGCATCGAGCGTCACCGAGTGACCCATCTGTTTCTGCCGCCGACCGCTTACTACCGGCTGCTCGAGCGCCAGCAGTCTCACCCGCGCGACGTGTCCAGCTTGAAGATGATGCTGATCGCTGCAGCGCCGGTTTCGCCAGACAAGCTCGGTCAGGGCGTCGAGGTATTCGGTCCGTGCATAGCGCAGTGCTGGGGGCAGGCGGAGGCGCCGTTTCTGCTGACCTATCTCTCTGCCGAGGACCTCGCGGCCGCCGTGCGCGGGGAGCACCGCGAGCGACTCGCCAGCGCTGGAAAGCCGACGTTCTCAGTCCAGGTGGGGGTGATCGATGACGAGGGCCGGCAGTTGGGAGCAGGCGTTAGGGGAGAGCTGGTGACACGTGGGCGCCTCGTGACCCCTGGCTACCTGAACCGGCCTGAGGCGACTGAGGAGGTACGCCGCTTTGGCTGGCACCTCACTGGCGATGTTGGCTATCTCGACGAGCACGGGTATGTCTACATCGTCGATCGCAAGAAGGACATGATCATCACGGGCGGGTTCAACGTCTACCCAGCCGAGGTCGAGGCAGCGATCCTTGGGCTGCCCGAGGTGCGCGAGTGCGCGGTGATCGGCGTGCCTGACCCGAATTGGGGCGAGGCCGTCAGGGCACTGGTTGTCCCTGTACAGGACGGGTGGGCGCAGGCGGATTATGTGATCGAGCACGCCAAGCAGATCCTTGGCTCGGTGAAGGCGCCCAAGCAGGTGGACTTCGTGGAGCAGCTTCCGCGTACGCCGGTTGGCAAGACGGATAAGAGGGCTCTGCGCGCCGAGTTCTGGAGCGGCCTGGAGCGAGCTGTCAACTGAGGTGGGAAAGAGCTGGCTGGGCGAGCGGACGCAACGGCGATCTTGATGGTACGGCCCCGGTGAATGCGGTGGGAAAGGAAAGCGAAGCCAATGGATGAGACGGGTGCAGAGCACAGCGTGACGGTGGAGTTCAACGTTCCGGCGCAGATGCGCGACGGAGTGACGTTGCGCGCGGACGTCTACCGCCCTGGCGGCGGGGGCCCCTGGCCGACGCTGCTGGCCCGCACGCCCTACGACAAGGGCGCGTCGGACATGCTTGCGTGGCTTGACCCGATAAAGACGGCTGCCAGCGGCTTCATGGTCGTGATCCAGGACACGCGAGGGCGCTTTGCCTCCGAGGGCGAGTGGATCCCGTTGCACTTCGAACGCGAGGATGGCTATGACACCGTCGAGTGGGCGGCGAAGCTGCCCGGGTGCAACGGCCGCGTGGGCATGTACGGCCCCAGCTACGTCGGCAACACGCCGTGGATGGCAGCAATCGAGCAGCCACCCTCGCTGATGGCGATCGCTCCGGCGATGACGCCGGCAGAACCCCTCGAAGGGACGTTTGCGCGTGGCGGGGCGATCGAGCTCGGGATCACAGTTCCGTGGACGCTGATCATGGGCTGCGCGCATCTGCAACGACTGCCGCTCACCGAGCAGCAGCGCAGTGAACGTCTGCAGGCACTGTTCGACGATTTCGACCGGCTGCCCACAGACGGGTATTGGGGCCTGCCTGTTCAGGATCTGCCGGTGCTGGCCCGGCACGAGTCGCCGGACATCGGGACTCTGCGGATGTTCGACGATCCAGAAGTCGTGGCGCGCTGCCGCGTCGCAGGGCAATACGAGCGCGTGAGCATCCCCTCGTTCCACATCGCAGGCTGGCACGACCTCCACGTGCAGGGCATGCTGGACAGCTACATGGCGATGGCGGCGCTCGGCCGCCCGACGCGTCTGATCGTGGGCCCGTGGACGCATAACGAACCGTTTGCCGACCCGATCGGCGACCTGTGCTTCGGCATTCGTGGGAGCCGCTTGGGCGTCCCGGTGCACGCGCACGGCGATCTCAACGACGAGCAGCTGGCATGGTTTGCCCGCTATCTGGCCCCGGACACCGCGCTCGACGAGGTCGATACGACGCAGCCACCGGTCCGGATCTTCGTGATGGGCACAAACGTCTGGCGCGACGAGATGGCCTGGCCGTTGGCGCGCGAGCGCACTGAGCGGTGGTTCCTCGGCGCGGGCGGAGTGCTGCGACCCGACGGCCCGATCGCAGACGATGGAGTGAGCGAGTTTATCTATGACCCTGGCGATCCGGTTCCGATGCACGGTGGCAATACGGTGATAGCGCCGGCCTTTCCGCCCGGCCCGCTTGACCAGACTCGGATCGAGGCACGTGAGGATGTGTGCGTCTTCACCTCGGAGCCGTTGCAACAGGATCTGGAGGTCACGGGTCGGGTACGCGTGGTGCTGCACGCGGAGAGCTCGGCGTGCTCGACCGACTGGGTGGCGCGTTTGTGCGACGTACATCCCGATGGTCGCTCGTTCAATCTCTGCGACGGCATCCTGCGTGTGAAGGAGGGGGCGGACGCCTGCCAGCAGATCGAGATCGATCTGTGGTCGACCAGCAACGTTTTCCTTGCGGGTCACAGGCTACGCGTGCACGTCACAAGCAGCAGCTTCCCGCGCTGGGACCGCAACCTCAACACCGGTAAGCAGCGAGAGACACATTGGCAGAGCGCGCGCCAGCGCGTCTACCACGACACGGAGCGACCCTCGTGGATCGAGCTGCCGGTGATCGACTGAGCTTTGGGGGAGTACAATTAGAAAGGGAGTGAGATGAGAAGGTATATATGTGTGTGCGTAGCAGTTTTGGTGACGCTTGCCGTCGCCGGATGCGGCGGCAGCGGCAAAGGCCAGGCCGGCAACGCCGCGTCCAACGGTGCGACCGGATCTTCGAAGCAGTACGCTGAATTGCGCTGGGGCCTGCTCACCTGGCCAGGTGGGATCGACGATCTCAAAGTGATCTGGCCGCAGTCGTATGAGATCGAGGGGCTCGTGGCCCAAAACCTGGTGGAAGCTGAACCGGACGGGAAGCCGAAGCCCGGTCTCGCGAGCTCGTTCGAACAACCAAGCCCGACGACATACGTCTACCATCTGCGGTCTGGCGTACGGTTCTCGGACGGGCACCCGCTCACCTCGGCCGACGTCGTCTACTCGCTGCAGCGCAACATCACAGGCAAGGAAGTCTGGACGCACGGGTACTGGATCAACGTGGCCTCCGTCACGGCGCGTGGGCCCGACACCGTGGTGATCAAGCTGAAGCGCCCCAATGCAGTCTGGCAGGACGTCATGCTCTTCACCAGTCCGATCACCGAGAAGGCACAGCTCGCAAAGATCGGAGAAAAGGCGCTGGGAACGCCCGGGAATCTGCCGATCGGCACCGGGCCTTGGAAGCTGGACGGATTCACGCCTGAAGCAAGCGCGGAGCTTTCGCCCAACCCGTACTGGACCGGTGCGAAGCAGCCGGCGAAGAAGATCAGCATCACCGTCTTCAAGGATGAAGCGTCGCTTGCGCTTGCACTGCGATCCGGGGCGATCAACGGGACGTTCGGCTATGCGGCGCCAAAGACATTCGCCGACATCTCCGGCGTACCTCAGCTGAAGGCGCCCGGAACAAGCGAGACGCAGGTCGTCATAAACACCGCGCAGCCGCCGTTCAACAACGTTCATGTGCGGCGGGCAATTGCATACGCGACCGATACGAAGGGCATCATCGCCGCGCTCTATCCAGGCGCCGCAACCGAAGAGGCATCGATTGTGCCCTCCAGCCTATTCGTCGACCTTGGCAGCACGAGCCAGGTGAACGAACTCATAGGTGGGTTGCCGAAGTATGAATTCAACCTCGAAAAGGCGAAGCAGGAACTCACGAAGTCACCCTACCCGCATGGATTCGCGACTACCGTGTACGCGCCCGCGCCTGAAGCCTCTCTCGTCTCCGCCACAGAGATCCTCGTATCTGATCTGGCGAAGATCGGCATCACGGCGAAGATCCACGAGGTGCAGCGTGATGAAGAACAACCGAGTCTCTACGCCAAAGTGACGTTGTTCGTGAGCACTACATACTCTGTGTATCCCGATCCAGAAGGGATGATGTCGTCCCTGCTCCCACCGGCGCAGATACCGGTTCCCAACGTGGCTCACTTCAACAACGCCGAAGTGAACAAGCTGCAGACGGAAGAGAGTGAAACTCTGAACACGACCAAGCGTCTGCAGTTGATCGGAAAGCTGCTTGGCGTGGTCGGAGCCGAAGTGCCATACGTGCCTGTGTTCACACCGGACGCGCTCGGCTCTCTGTCAACGCAGTACGTATTCCCGACGTTCTCGAACTGGACGATTCTGTTCCGTCCGTGGGCGTTGGACGTAAAACTCGCCTCGTAATAAGCAGAGACATGGGGCTGAGTGCCAGTCGATGGCCGTGCCGCTCGGCCCCATACCAAGCGATGGTCGTCTCGCGGGCTTGAGCCTGGCGAAAGTGCAATGGAGGGGTCACATGCGAAAGGGCATGCTATGAAAAAGTGTCTGTGTGCGTTGGTCGCGCTTGTGTTGGTGGTTGTGGTCGCTGGGTGTGGCGGCAGCAAAGGCCAGGCCGGAAACACCGCGCCTAATGGTGCGGCCGGATCTTCGAAGCAGTATGCTGAACTGCGCTGGGGCGAGACGACGTTTGCTGGTCCAATCGAACTTCTCAAGACCATCGAACCTTCGATGGCCTCAGCTGAGCAGCTTGCGGTGCAGGATCTGATGGAATACGAACCGAGTGGGAAGGTGAAGCTCGGGGTCGCAAGCTCGGTTGAACATACGAGTCCGACGGTGTACGTCTATCATCTGAAGCCGGTGAAGTTCTCCAACGGCACGCCGCTCACCGCAGCGGATGTCGTCTTCTCTCTGAAGCGCAATCTCGGGCCAGTGTGGACGAAAGGGTATTGGGAAGACGTAGCCTCGGTATCGGCGCGTGGCAGCTCGACGGTCGTCATCAAGCTCAAGCGACCCAGCGCGATCTGGGAATACGTTTTGGCGGCCTCGGGACAGATCCTCGAACAGGCGCAGGTCGAGAAGGTCGGGACGGCGCTGGGAACGCCGGGCAATCTGCCGATCGGCACCGGGCCGTGGAAGCTCGACAGCTATCAGCCGGAAGCCAGCATCCAGCTTTCGCGCAACCCGTACTGGACCGGTCAGCCGCAGCCCGCGGCGAAGATCAACATCAGTCTCTTCAAGAGCGAAGCGTCGCTCGCATTGGCGCTGCGTTCGGGCGCGATCGATGGCACATTCAGATACAACTCGCCAAAGACATTCGAGAACATTCCCGGTATTCGTCAGCTGACGGCGCCGGGCGATTTTATCGTGCTGGCCGCGATCAACACGAGCCGGCCGCCGTTCAACGATGTTCATGTGCGCCGTGCGATCGCGTATGCGACCGACGTTAGTGGCATGATCAGATCGGGCTTCCCGGGCGGCGCGGCGGTCGAAAGCGCCTCGATTGTGCCCATCGGCCTGTTCGGCGGCTTTTCGGCGAGCCAGGTGAAAGCAATGCTCGGTGCGCTGCCGAAGTACCACTTTGATCTGGCGATGGCGAAGCAGGAACTCGCGAAGTCGGCCTATCCCCACGGATTTACGATGAAGATCCAAGCCGGAGCCATATACTCGAATGAGGTGCAGGCCGCTGAGATCCTTTCTGCCGATTTGGCGAAGATCGGCATCACGGCGAAGCTCCAGGAGATTCAACCCGACGAAGAATCTCAACTTTCGGCTGACTCCAGCAAGCTCGTAACGATGGATCTCGCCGAGGACGGCAGTGTGTATTCCGATCCGGAGGGAATGTTTGCGTCCTTCCTCCCGGCGTCGCAGATCGGTCCTCCCGGCTCTGGTCTCAACGCCGCCAGCTACAGGAACGCTGAAGTCGAAAAGCTGGAAGCGAAGGAGCTCGAAACGCTGAACCCGGAAAAGCGTCTGCAGTTGATCGGGAAGATGCTCCAGGCCGTCGGAAGCGAAGTGCCCTATCTACCGCTGTATACGCTCAACGGCCTGGCTGCCGTGTCAGAAAAATTCGTATATCCCACATTCTCGGTGCTGACCAGCGTCTTCACCACCTGGGCGTTGGACGTAAAACTCGCCTCGTAATACAAGCAAGCATGGGCTGGGCGCCCGGCGATGGCCGTGGCGCTCAGCCCAGGATCAGAAAGGTCGATATGGGCGGTGTATTGGCAGGAAAGCGCGCGTTGGTCACCGGCGCGTCATCAGGTATAGGCCGCGCCACGGCGGAGCTGTTCGCGCAGCAGGGCGCGGAGGTCTTGGGATTCGACCGCCACTGGGGCACTTCGGTAGAGGGCGTGGAGCGCTTCCAAGGCGATGTGACCAGCGATGCTGATGTGAGTGCGGCCGTGGATCAGGCCGCCGGCGGTCAGGGTCTCGACATCCTGGTCGCCAACGCTGGCGTCGCGGACTCGGATGAGTGGCTTACCGCCGAGGCAACTGGCTGGACTCGCATGATCGATATCAATCTCGTTGGCGTGATGCGGTGCTTCCAGGCCGCGGCAGCCAACATGATCGATCATGCTCGCAAGGGCCGGCTGCTCGCCACCGCCTCTGTCGCGGGGGTGCGTGCGTTTGACGACACTCCGGCGTATGGCGCAAGCAAGGCTGGAGTGATCTCTGTGGTGAAATCCGCTGCGATTGCCTTCGCCGCGCATGAGATCACCGTTAATGCGGTTGCGCCGGGCCATATCGACACCGAGCTGCACCGGGAGTTGGACGAGGAAATGGCGATGGCGCAGCAGCGCACGGCTGAGGATGTGCGTGCGGAGACGAGCGCCAGCGTTCCGTTGGGACGCATGGGTCGCCCGGCAGAGATTGCCGAGGCCTTCGTATTCCTTGCCTCCGATGCTGCCGCCTACATCACCGGAGAGACGATCTCCGTCGACGGTGGCCTGCTCCTCGTGTAGCGTCGGCGAGCACAAGCGCAGCAGGCGGATGGTGTCGCGCTGTCCTCGTCGGTGGCGCCGGAGCCAATCAGCGCCCCCTCGCCAGCGCCTGAAAGCGGACGCAGCTCTGGTATCTGGAGCGTGTGAACCTGTCGTGGCCTGATTCTGGCCGCTTCGGTCGTGAGATGCGTTCAATCCACCCGTCTCAGCGAATGGGCGCTGCCCCGGTCGAGCCGCGAGTCATGAGCATGCCGGTCAACCGGTGGGAGATCGCTCCCGTCTCACCCGCGCGTCCGCTCAGCAGGAGATCCAGCGCAGTCTCGCCTAGCTGCCGCATCGGGTTGCGCAGCGTCGTGAGCGGAGGGTCCACGTAAGAGGCGAGGTCGATGTCGTCGTAGCCGGCAATGGAGACGTCCGCTGGTACTTTCACGCCAAGCTTGTGAGCAGCGCTGATGGCGCCCACTGCGATCACATCGGTTGTGCAAACTAGGGCAGTGGGAGGCGAGTTGCCACGCAGCAGCTGTGTGGCGGCGGCGCGGCCGCTCTCGAAGGTGTCGGCGGTAGGCAGGACAGCGCCGAAGCTGACGCCAGCGTCCTCCAGTGTCATTCTCATGCCCAGCAGCCGCAACAGATGAGAGCGGACTGGGGGAGGGACCAGGAAGGTGAATCTTCTATGACCGAGATCGAGCAGATGGCGAGCTATCAGGGTGCCACCCGCGGCATCGTCGGTCGATACGTGAGCAAGCCACTCTCCGGGAAGCGTCTCCTGAGGCAGCATTCTCAGCCGCTGGCTCAGCGGGCCGCTGCTCAGCTCTTCGAGCAGCTCCGGCTGCGGAGTGGAGTCCCACAGCAACATGACGGTTGGTATATGCCTGCCCGCATGCGGCCAGCGATTCGGCTCGCCGGAGACGCCGCCGACGATGACGCCATCGACGCGATTGTCGAAGAACGTCTGGAGCTTCTCGCGCTCGAGATCCGGCCGGCCCTGCGAGCTTGCCAGCAGCACCGAGCAGCCGCGCTCGCCCGCTCGACGCTCGATCGCATTCGCGATCTCAGCCCAATACGGGTCCACCAGCGAGCGGATCAGGACACCAATCGTGTTTGAAGTCCCCGTAGACAGGGCACGCGCAATCGAGTTCGGCCTGTAGCCAAGCCGGTCCGCGCTCTCGAGTACACGCGCCCTCGTCTCCGCGCGCACGCTTTGGGATCCTTGGAAGACACGTGTGACCGTGGCGATCGAGAGACCGCAAAGTGCCGCGACGTCACGGATCGTCGCCGGTCGCGGCGTCTCAGGCGCCGTGCGCGGGCCCCGGCGAACGTTCTCAGCTTTGCTGCGGGCGCGCGGGGAGCCCATATCTCGACCGTCTCCAGCTCGCCCCACGAGGCCATGATACCGGTTACAGCGCGGTCAAGCCCGCAGAAGGTTGGCGCACGCCTGGTTTCGCATTGATATTCAGCCGGAGCTTCAACCGTCCGGTCCGGCATTCAGCAACACGATACGCGATAGCGTGTATGGTACCGGTTACATTTGAAGCAACAGACAGCTTGACAGGCCAAGCGGCAGCGAAAAGACCACAGAGCAGAGATAGGAACCGGATGAGCGGAGGTGGACAGATTTCGATCTGCGAGTGGATCTTTGGTGGACGTCCACTGGACCGGATCGCCAAGCTGGTCTCTGCAGCAGGCTGCGACGCGATCGAGCTCACTGGCGAGCCGGAGCGCGAGGAACGCGCCTGGCTGGGCGAGGCGCTCGGTGGCCTCGGCGTCAGCGGCGTCACCTCTGTGGCGAGGTGGCCGACGCGCGATCTGACGCACGCGGAGCGGTCGGCGCGGCGCGGCGCGGTTGCGTATCTGAAGCACTGCGTGGACCTTGCAGCCGAAGTCGGTGCTCCGGTGGTGGGCTTCGTGCCGACGGCCGTGGGGCGCACGGTAGCTCTCACGAGCTACCGCCAGGAGTGGCTCTTCGCCGTCGAAGGCGTTCGTGAGCTCGCGTTCTATGCGGGAGAGCGGTCGGTGCGGATCGCGATCGAGGCCGTCAACCGCTATGAGACAGGTCTTGTGAACCGCGTGGAGCAGGCGCTCGCACTTGCGGATGAGAGCGGCGTCGAGCAGGTTGGCGTGATCGCCGACGTCTTTCACATGCAGATCGAGGAGACCGACCCGGTCGCGGCTGTGGCGTCGGCAGGCAGTCGCCTGCTGGCCCTGCACCTCGCCGACTCGACGCGTCTTGGTCTTGGCCACGGCAACCTCGATGTGGGCCCTGCGATCGAGAGCGCGAGAGTCGCTGGCTATACCGGTCCGCTCGTGCTGGAGCTCACCGCGCCAGGCCCAGGGCCATTTCAAGCTGACAAGGGAAGCGAGGCGATGGCATTGCTCGACACGTATGTGGCCGAGAGCGCATCGGTCGCACGAACGCTTGACCGGTTGGCCGGTGCGCATATCACCTGATCCACCGAGTGATTCCGTCGGATACCACGAGAAAGGAGAGTTAGTGCCACGCGACCCCCGATATGACATCCTCTTCGAGCCTGTCCAGCTGGGCCCGAAGGTGATGCGGAACCGCTTCTACCAAACCCCGCATGCGAGCGGTCTCGGCTCGCAGTATCCGGGCGCCGAGGCCTACTTCCGCGGCATGAAGGCGGAGGGCGGCTGGGCCGTTCTCAACACGGGGTGGACGAGTATCGCTCCCGAGTTTGACCACACTGGCACCGAGGTTGTTTCGCGGATCTGGGATGAGGCGGACGTGCGCAACTGGAGCCTGATGTGCGAGCGCGTCCACGAGCACGGCGCGCTGGCGGGGATCGAGCTCGCGGCGGGCGGGACGCACGCGACCGGCTTTGAGACGCGGATGCCCTCACGAGCCGTCTCATGCATCGGGGACGATTGCATCTGGATCGGCGACTCCTATGAGATGGACAAGGGGGACATCAAGCGGCTGCAGGCCGATTATGTGGCTGCGGCCAAGCGTGCGCTCAGCGCCGGCTTTGACATTGTCAACATCATGGGCGCCGAGGTGCTTGCGTTGCCTACGGCGTTTCTGATGAGCCGCTACAACCAGCGCACCGATGAGTATGGCGGCAACTTCGAGAACCGGGCTCGTTTCTGGCTCCAGACGCTGGAGCTGGTGCGGGAGGCCGTCGGCGGGCAGTGTGCGATCACGGCGCGTTTCTCGATCG
Organism: uncultured Actinomycetota bacterium; assembly: GCA_963805565.1. Classification (GTDB taxonomy): domain Bacteria; phylum Actinomycetota; class Thermoleophilia; order Solirubrobacterales; family Solirubrobacteraceae; genus Palsa-744. The sequence continues at coordinate 1,869,840 of CAWDUK010000001.1, forward strand.
ACACGCTCGATGGCACCGACGAGGGCATCCGCGTCGATCATGAGGGCGTTCAGTTCGTCGAGCTGGCGGATCATCTCGTGGACTTCTGGGATCTGCAGGTCGGCGGCGAAGACCCGAACACTTGGGCGAAGGACCTCGGGCCTTCGCGCTTTTACAACGAGAACTTCCAAGGGCAATGGGTGGCGAAGGTGAGGTCCCATACCGAGAAGCCGATTGTGGGTGTGGGGCGTTTCACCAGCCCCGACACGATGGTGAACGTGATTCGCAGCGGCCAGCTGGACGTGATCGGCGCTGCCCGCGCGTCGATCGCTGACCCTTTTCTGCCGAGAAAGATCGAAGAGGGCAGGATCGAGGAGATCAGAGAGTGCATCGGCTGCAACGTGTGCGTCTCGCGCGGGAACGCGGTCAGCCGGATCATCTGCACGCAGAACCCGACCACGGGCGAGGAGTACCGTCGCGGCTGGCATCCGGAGAGGGTCAGGCCGGTTGCGGACCCGAGCGCGAACGTGCTGGTCGTGGGCGCCGGCCCGGCAGGGCTGGAGTGCGCGGTCACGCTTGCGCGCCGCGGCGTCGAGCATGTCCACTTGGTCGATGCGGGCCAAAGGCCTGGGGGCCATTTTGACTGGGTGCCGAAGCTGCCGGGGCTCGCGGAGTGGTCGCGGGTGGTGCACTATCGCCTTACAATTGCTGAAAGGCTCCGCAACCTCACTATCGTCCCGAAGAAGCACCTGAGCGCCGATGACGTGCTCGACTACGGCGCGAACCTCGTGGTGGTCGCGACCGGCTCGAGTTGGGTCACGGATGGGCTCAACGCTGTCAGCCGCAAGCCGATCGCTGGCGCGGATGCCGCGCTGCCGCACGTCCTTACCCCCGAGCAGGTCATGGTCGAAGGCAAGCGGCCGCCAGGTGACCGCGTGCTGGTCTATGACGCGGAGGGCTACTTCATGGGCGCGAGCCTTGCCGAGCGGTTCGCGCGCGAAGGCCACAGCGTCACCTATGTGACGCCCCTTGCCAAGGTGGCTGCATATATGCAATACACGGGCGAGGACCAGATGATGGTCCCACTGCTGCATGAGCTTGGGGTGGAGATGTGGACGGGCCACGTCGTGACCGGCATCGAGGCCGGCCGAGTGCAGGGCGTGCTACGCGAGTTCCCGAGGAAGATCAGAGAATGGAGCGCCGATGCGGTGCTGCTTGCGACGATGCGAATACCCCAGTCGGCGCTCTACCGCGAGCTGCAGGCGCGCTCTTCGGAGTGGGCGCGGGCGGATGTGCGAGGCGTCTACCGCATCGGCGATTGCCTGGCCCCGAGACAGCAGGTCGCTGATGCCATCTTCGACGCTCACAGGCTTGCCCGCGAGATCGAGACCGATGACCCGATGATCGCAAGGCCCTGGATTCGCGAGGAGCGCTTCCTTGGCACCGGCGACGCCGCCTACGACGCGATGGCTTCGACGGACGAGGTGCAGCTACCTCGATCTGTGCTGCCGCAGCTGGTTTGAGCTCAGGAGAATGAACCGGGCGCTGAGCCGCTATGGGCGGACTGCGCTCGATGCAGCCTGCAGAGCACGTGGCGGCGCAGGCGCGAGTCCCGCGGCAGCAGCGGGTGCTCGAAGTCCTCGGTGGGATCGTGGCTCATTCCCAGCCGTTCCATCACGCGGCGTGAGCGGGCGTTGACCTCTGCGGTGTAGGAGACGATCTCTTCGAGGCCAAGCTCTTGGAACCCGAAGGCAATCGCGGCTTCCGCCGCCTCGGTGGCGTAGCCACGGCCCCAGAAGTCATGGGCCAGCCTCCAGCCGACCTCTACGGCGGGCGCGAAGGGCACCTCCAGCCGGACGGGCCAGAGGCCGACAAAGCCGATGAACGGCGACTGCCCAGGTACCTCCACGGCCCACAGCCCGTAGCCGCGCTGCTCAAAGCAGTCCTCGATGCGCTTTGCCAACGCCGCGCTCTCGGTCGATGACAGCGTTGACGGGAAGTGCTCCATCACGACCGGATCGGCGTTCATTGCCGCAAACGGCACAAGATCCTGCGCGCGCCAGCGACGCAGCAGCAGCCGGCCGGTTTGCAGTCTTGGCTCCATCTCAGATGATTGTTGCCAATCCCCAAGGTGGAGGAGCGCCGCTCAGCGTGCCAGCACGTGGATCGCGACGGCTGCAGGCTCGGTGTCCAGGAAGCCGCCTGCGTTCTCGGCCAGCGCGACCCGCGCGCCCTCCACCTGGCGCTCACCTGCGTGCCCGCGCAGCTGCTCGACGAGCTCCACCACCTGAGCGCATCCGGTCGCGCCGATCGGATGCCCCTTGCTCAGCAGCCCGCCACTGGTGTTGACGGGCACGCGTCCGCCCAGTTCGGTGGCGCCGGAGCGAATTAGCGCGGGCCCCTCGCCGGGGGCGGCGAGTCCCAGCTCCTCGTAAACGATCAGCTCGGCGGGCGCCGCCGCGTCGTGCACCTCGACCACGTCGAGATCCTGAGGACCGACGCCCGCGAGCTCGTAGGCACGCGCCGCCGCGCGCGCGACGGCCGGCTCGGAGGGCTCAAGCTGTCCGCTCACGAGCACCGACGCAAGCACCTTGACGGCGTCAGCGTCACGGCTGCGAGCGTAGTCCTCCGAGCAGAGCACCACAGCCGCGGCGCCGTCGCCGAGCGGCGAGCACATCAGCAGCGTTAGCGGAGCGGCTATCTCGCGCGAGCCGAGCACCTCCTCCAAGCTCACGAGATTGCGGTACTGAGCCTTCGGGTTCAACGCCCCATGGCGATGGTTCTTCACCGCCACACGCGCGAAGTCCTCGGCGCTCGCATCGCTGCGATCCATGTAATCGCGCGCGAGATACGCATAGATGTCCATAAAGAAAGAACGGGGGCGCCCGGAATCGTCGTGCGGCGGTGCTACGCGCCGGGCGAGCTGCTCGCGTCCTTCCAGATCGACTGCGGCGCTGATCGCCTCGAAGGAGCGCAGCTTGTCTGGATGCACGAGCTTCTCGGAGCCCACTGCAAGTGCGACATCCACCTGTCCCGCTGCCACCGTGAGCCACGCGAGGTGCAGGGCGCTGGAAGAGGACGCGCACGCGTTCTCCACATTGACGAGCGGGATGCCAAGCACGCCGGTGTCCTGCAACGTGACCTGGGCGCGGATCATCTCCTGGCCGGTGATCAGACCGGCCGCCGCGTTGCCCAGGAACGCCATCCCGACATCCTTTGCGGGCGCGTGGGCGTCGGCGAGGGCGGCGGTGACGGCCTCCCCGGCCAGCGAGCGCAGCGAGCGCTCTTGAAACTTCCCGAACGGCGTCATGCCGACGCCCGCTATCACAACCTCGCGCACGATCGAGCAGAGCTCAGTTGAATTTGAGGGTCACGCCGCCATCGACGGCGAGCGCGACGCCGGTGATATAGCGGGCCTCATCGGAGGCGAGGAAGAGCGCCGCGTGCGCGATGTCCCAAGCGTCGCCCATGTGACCCATTGGGACCTGTGCGTCGCGTGCCTTCCACATCTCCTCGACGTCCTGCGCACCGTAGCGGGCGGCCAGTCCCTGCACCGCAGCGGCGACCATCGGCGTCTTCATCAGGCCTGGCAGGACAGCGTTGACGCGGATGCCCTTCGCGGCGAAGTCGACCGCGGTCGTGGCGGTGAGGTGGTTCATTGCCGCCTTGCTTGCGTAGTAGCCGGCATAGGAGACGCCCGAGTGGCCAAGCGAGGCAACTGAGCTGATGTTGACGATCGCGCCACCGCCCTGGCGCTCCATGATCGGGATCGCGTGCTTCATCGCCAGGAAGCAGCTCTTGAGGTTGACCGCGAGCACCCGATCGAAGCTCTCCTCGGAGGTCTCCACGACGTCGCCGACCTCGGCGATCCCGACGTTGTTCTCGAGTATGTCCAGCCGGCCGAAGCGCTCCACGCAGGCTGCCATCACGCGCTCTACGTCGATCGCCTGCGACGCGTCGGCCTGGATGGCGTCTGCCTGCCCGCCCTCGCCATCGATGATCTGCACTGTCTCGTTCGCGGCGTCCTGATTGATGTCCACGCACAGCACCTTTGCGCCCTCGCGAGCGAAGAGCACCGCCGCGGCCTTTCCGTTGCCCCAGCCAGGACCGATCGAGCCGGCGCCGATCACGACTGCGACCTTGTCGTCAAGCCGCCCGCTCATCGAGACATCTCCGGCGCATCTGCGGCGCTATGGGCGCCCTGTGAGCCGTTTGCATCGTGCTCGAGCGAGCGTTTGGCATCCTGCTCGCGCAGGGTGGTCTTCAGCACCTTGCCGTAGTTGCTCTTGGGCAGCGATGGCACGAACACATAGTCCTTGGGACGCTTGAAGCGGCCCATGCGCTCCAGGCAGACGCTGTCGAGCTCCTCTGGGGTTGCCTCGCCCGCGACGTAGGCGACGACGATCTCGCCCCACTCCGGATCGGGTCTGCCAATCACTGAGACCTCGCGCACACCAGGGTGGCTCATCAGCACCTCTTCGACTTCGCGTGGATATATGTTCGAGCCGCCCGAGATGATCAAATCCTTCGAGCGGTCCATCAACGTCAAGTAGCCTTCCTGGTCGAAGGAGCCGAGGTCGCCGGTGTGCAGCCAGCCGCCTTGCAGCGCTGTGGCGCTTGCCTCGGCGTCGCGCCAGTAGCCGGCCATCACCGTCTCGCCACGGACCAGCACCTCGCCGAGCTCGCCAGCGGGCAGCGGCTTCTCCTGCGCAGCGGCGACGATCACCTCGACCACCGAACGGACGGTGCCGGCGGACATCATCCGCTCTTGCCAACGCGGGTGCTCGCGATCCTCGGCCTCCCGCGTGGAAAGCGCGGTGATCGTCATCGGCGACTCGCCCTGGCCGTAGAGCTGCGCCAGGCGCGGACCGAACCGGTCCAACGCCTTCAGCGTGTCGGCCATGTGCATCGGCGCGCCTCCCCACACGATCGAGCGGATGGACGCCGCTTCGATCTCCTCCGGCGCCTCTGCGAGTCGCCTCACCATCGTCGGCGCTGCGAAGAACGAGGCTCGCTTCCAGCGCCGCAGCAGGGCGAGCATCTCGCTCACGTCGAACCCGCCCGACTCCGGCACCACGTTGACGCCCATCTGGCAGACGTGCGGCAAGCACAGCAGGCCGGAGCCGTGGCTCAGCGGAGCGCAATGGATCAGGGCATCGCCGGGCGCCGTCGGATCGACGTCGACCAGGTGGGCGAGGCTCATCGCGACCAAGTTGCTGTGTGTGAGCATTGCGCCCTTCGGGCGGCCGGTCGTGCCCGAGGTGTAGAACAGCCAGGCGACATCTTGCCCAGAGCGCGCGGTAAGCGGCGCAGGCTCCAGTGCGGTTAGACGCTCGTGCTCGGCGTCGCCGAAGCACACCAACGCTCTTAGGCCGAGATCCAGCCCCGAGAGCGCCGGCGCGAGGTCCGAGGAGCAGAACATTGCTTGCGACTGCGAGTGCTCCACGATCCACGCGACCTCGGTCGGGTGCAGCTTCGCGTTCACCGGCACGGCTACCAGCCCCGCCCACCAGATCGCGAACAGCGCCTCAAGATAAGCGGGATGGTTCTTGGCGGCGATCGCCACGCGGTCCCCAGGGCTGAGCCGATATGTCTCGCGCAGCCCGCGGGCCATCGCGGCCGAGCGCCGCGCAAGGTCCTCGTAGCTCGCAGTTTGAGCTTCACCGCTTGCCACTGCAAGCAGATCGCCGCGTGTGAGCGCTGCCCGTTCCAACCAGTATGCGAAGTTCATCCCGCGATGCCTCTGGATTCCACGGTTGTGCGGAGCCAACCTGTTGAACAACTGTTCAGCGATTATATCAAGTTATCGAGTGAGTAGATCACGCGCTCCTGCATGACGGCGGCAGGCCCGGTGTTCACGTGCCGACGTGCTCTGAGCTCCAGCGCTCGCGCAGGACGGTGCGCCGGATCTTGCCCGAAGGCGTACGCGGAAGCTCCGCGAGAAAGCAGACGTGGCGCGGATAGAGGTGCTTCGCAAGGCGTGCCCTCACGAACTGCTGCAGCTCTTCGGCGAGCGCAGGGGTGCCCTCGGTCCCCGGCGCGGTGACGACGAAGGCGGTCACTGCTTCGCCGCGCAGCTCATCGGGGGTGCCGATCACGGCGACCTCAGCGACGGCCTCATGTGCGATCAGAGCGCTCTCGACCTCGAAGGGCCCGATCCGGTAGCCGGAGCTGCTGATCACGTCGTCGGCGCGGCTTGCGAAGCGCAGCAGGCCGTCCTCGGAGATGTGGGCGGTGTCGGCGGTGAGGTAGTAGCGCGGACCGTGGCGGAAGCGCTCCGCGGTGCGCTCCGGCTCCTCGTAGTAGCCGCGGAACCAGAACAGCGGCGAGGACTCCACGTCGATCGCGACCTCGCCGTCGATGTCGGGACTAAGCTCCTGCCCATTCTCGTCGAGCACGACGACTCTCAAGCCTGGCAGCGGGAAGCCCATCGAACCAGGCACCGGCTGGCGGTGCAACTCGGGGTGGTGGGCGAACGAAACCACCATTCCCAGCTCGCTCTGGCCGTAGTGGTCGTGAATCTCAGTGCCTAGCTCGCGTGCCGACCAGGCCAGCAGCTCGGCGTTCAGCGGCTCGCCGCCGCTGGAGATCGCGCGCAGATGGCTGCGCTCCTTGAAGCCCTCGGGCACGCCGGCGGCGCGCAGCGAGCGATAGACCGTCGGCGCGCCTGTGAGGTTGGTGACGCCGTGCGCGAGGATCGCCGCGCACACGTCCTGCGCGTCGAATGGGTGTGCCCGCAGCAGCACCGTCTGCCCGAGCAGCAGGCTGCCTGTGATCCCACACCACAGCCCGTAAGCCCAGCCGGGGTCGGCCATGTTCCAGAAGACGTCCTCCGGGCGCACGTCGAGGCCGTAGTGCATGTAGGAGTGGATGGACGCGAGTGCGCGCACGGGCACCTCGACGCCCTTCGGCTGCCCGGTCGTGCCGGAGGTGTAGAGCAGGAACATCAGCTCCTCGCCGCCGCGCTCGATCCCGTCGATCGAAGGCCCGCTCTCGACGGCCTCCGCGAAGTCGAGGTCGCCCTGCCGCTGCTGCGCGGCGTCGGCGACGCACATCACCGGCGCCGAGTCGCCGACCTTCTCGCGATTGCCTGCGTCCGTGATCACGAGCTGCGCGCCGCTATGAGCGATCCGGTAGCCGGCGGCGTCGGGACCGAAGGCCGTGAAGAGCGGCACGTGCACGCCTCCGACGCGCCAGATCGCAAGCAGCGCGAGCACCAGCTCGACCGACTTGGGCATCATCGTGGCGACGCGGTCGCCCTCGCCCACGCCCGCCTGACGCAGCGCGCCCGCCAGTCGCTTCGAGCGCTCGGCCAGCTCGCCGTATGTCAGTCGCTGCACACCGTCTGGACCGTCGAACACCAGCGCATCCGAGTCGGCCGGGTGAGCGTCGCAAAGCAGGTGAGCGATGTTCACGCGCTCTGCCCCATACCGCGCTAGCCAGCCTGCGATCGTCGAATCGACTGTGCTCATCTCATGGCCTCCTTAGGTCGAGAATCGACTGGGAAGAGATCTCCGATGGACGCAGTTGAGCTCCAATGTGCCTCGTCCCTGGCTCTCCCTGAACACTCGTTTAGTGTAATGAGGTGGAAGTCTAACTGTCAACCGGGTGGTCTTGCATCGCGCTGACTAAACGTATGTGCAGCTCGTGCTTGACAGTTGTTCAGTGCGAGGTTAGGCTGAACATGCGTTTAGTTGCTGGGGCGTGTGTGCTGACAGAGAGGGAGGACCTGACAATGGAGGAAGATGGGATGCGCCCCGCCGGGGGCGTCTCGGTGGAATTCGACGTCCCGGCGCAGATGCGTGACGGCGTCACGCTGCGTGCGAACGTGTACCGCCCGGAGGGCGGGGGGCCCTGGCCGACCCTGCTCAACCGCACGCCCTACGGCAAGGACGCCGCGGAAGAGTGGCTCGACCCCGTGCAGGCTGCGCGCCGCGGATTCATGGTGGTCGTTCAGGACACCCGCGGGCGCTTCGCTTCTGATGGCGAGTGGATGCCGCTGACCTACGAGCGCAACGACGGCTATGACACGGTCGAGTGGGCGGCGAAGCTGCCTGGCTCCAGTGGCCGGGTGGGAATGTACGGCGCGAGCTACTTCGGCAACACCCAGTGGATGGCGGCCATCGAACAGCCGCCGTCGCTGGCTGCGATCGCCCCAGCAGTCACATGGTCGGACCCGCTCGACGGCCTCTTCGCGCGTGGCGGCGCTGTCGAGCTGGGTGTCACACCAGGCTGGTCGCTGATGATGGGCGCAGGGAACCTGCTGCGCTCGCCGCTTTCCGATGAGGAGCGCAGCGAGCGCCTGCAGACGCTGATCGATGACATCGACGCCCTGCCCACGGACGGCTACTGGAGCCTGCCGATCCACGACCTTGCCGTGCTGCGTCGCCACCAGGCGCCCGAGCTCGGCACGCTGCGCACGCTCGATGACCCGTCCGTCGCAGCGGATTGCACCGTAGCCGGCCATTACGAGCGCGTCGGCGTTCCCAGCTTCCACATCGGCGGCTGGTACGACATCTTCACCCAGGGCGTGCTCGATAGCTACACCGCGATGGCGGCGCAGGGCAAGCCGGCGCGGCTGGTCATGGGACCCTGGACCCACGACTCACCGCTCTCCGATCCGCTCGGCGATCTCTGCTTCGGCGCGCGCTGCGACCGGTTTGCGCCGGCCTACGGAGGGGGCGACCTCAGCGACGCGCAGCTCGCCTGGTTCCAGCGCCAGCTTGTGCCCGGCGCCGATGCTCAGACCGAGCAGGCGCCGGTGCAGATCTTCGTGATGGGCCGCAACATCTGGCGTCAGGAGCCCTCCTGGCCGCTTGCGCGAGCACGAACCGAGCGCTGGTTCCTCGGTCCCGATGGTGACCTGCGCCAGCAGGTCCCAGACGCCGGCGCCGCGCCGAGCGAGTTCACCTATGACCCGGCCGATCCAGTGCCCACGGTTGGTGGCAACACGGTGATCACGCCCGCCTACCCGGCAGGTCCACACGACCAGACGCTGATCGAGGCACGGCGCGACGTGTGCGTGTACACCTCGCAGCCGTTGCAAGACGACCTCGAGGTCACCGGTCGGGTGCGCGTGGTGCTTCATGCGGAGAGCTCGGCGCCGTCGACCGACTGGGTTGCGCGGCTGTGTGACGTGCATCCCGACGGCCGCTCGTTCAACCTCTGCGACGGCATCGTGCGCATCGCAGAGGGCGCCGATGCCTGCAGGGAGATAGCGATCGACCTGTGGTCGACAAGCAACGTGTTCCTCGCCGGACACCGGCTGCGCGTGCATGTGAGCAGCAGCAGCTTCCCGCGCTGGGACCGCAACCTCAACACCGGCAACCAGCGTGAGCCGGCCTTGCAGGTCGCACGCCAGTGCGTTCGCCACGACGCGCAGCACGCTTCGTGGATCGAGTTGCCGGTCGTTGATTCGGACAATGAGTGACAGCTAGCGGGAAGGATAGACCACCACGCTTCATATCTGCGGTCGTATTGGGAGGCAGTGAGATGAAAGGGAGTGCAATGAGAGGAAATACCGTGAAAAGGATTCTGTGTGCGGGCATGATTCTCGTGATGGTGCTAGCGATTGCTGCATGCGGGGGTGGCGGGAAAGGCGCGTCCAATAGTGCATCCAATACGGGCGTCGGATCCTCGAAGCCATACCATGAACTGCGTTGGGGGTTGCTCTCTTTTTCGGGGGTCCTCGATTGGACCCGCAACCCGAATGGCTACATGGCCTCGGTGGAGTCGTTGGCGGTCGATAACCTTATGGAATATGAACCGGATGGCAAGGTCAAGCCCGGTCTAGCCAGCTCCGTTGAACAGCCAAACTCGACAACATACATCTATCACTTGAAGTCGGTGAAGTTCTCCGATGGAAAGCCGATGACGGCGGCCGACGTCGTCTTCTCGCTCGATCGCAACATCACCGCGAAGGAATCCTGGACTAAGCCCTACTGGGAAGACGTGGCCTCGATCAGCGCACCTAACAGTTCCACCGTGCTCATCAAGCTCAAGCGACCTAGTGCCATCTTCCAAGATGTTGTGGCCTTCAGCGGTGAGGTGGTCGAGAAGGCAGCCGCCGAAAAGGTCAGCGAAAAAGAACTTGGCACACCTGGGCACATGCTGATTGGCACGGGACCTTGGAAGCTTGACAGCTATCAGCCAGAAGCAAGCGTGCAGCTGTCGGCCAATCCCTACTGGAAAGGACCGCGCACAGCTGAAAATATCACTGTCAATCTCTTCAAGTCCGAAGCAACGATGGCACTCGCGGTACGGTCGGGGGCGATCGACGGAGTGTTCTATTACATATCGTCAAAGACCTTCGCAAACATACCTGGCGTGCACCAGATCCTAGAACCCTCCACAACGTGGGCGCTCATGTCCGTGAACACCGCAATGCGGCCGTTCAATGATGTGCACGTTCGTCGAGCGCTCGCCTATGCGACGGACAGCCAGGGGCTCATCGATGCTCTCTACCCGGCTGGCACTGCGCAAGAAGACGTGGCGTTTGGGCCTAGCAGCCTCCTCACCGATCTCGCCTCGCAAGGTGAAATCAACAAACTGGAGGCGTCGCTACCGACATATAAGTTCAACTTGGCCGCAGCCAAGCAAGAACTCGCCAAGTCGGCCTATCCTCACGGCTTCACTACGACGCTGGAAGTGCCTGACTCGACGCCTGCGCTTGTATCTGCCGCGCAGATCCTGTCTGCCGACTTCAAGAAGATCGGTATAACAGTCAAGATCGACGAGTATCCGCCGAGCGCTGAAGCCAGCACGAACGACGGCAAAACTAAGCTGCTGCTAACCGAAGACGGGGCAATTTATCCAGACATCGAAGGACTAATGTGGATGCTTGCAGCGTCTCAGATACATCCACCTGGCTCCGGCCTTAACACTGCCAACTTCCGCAATGCGGAATTCGACAAGTTGCAGCCTGAAGCAGTTGAAACCCTGAGCAAGTCGAAGCGGTTCCAGATGGTCAGCAAGATGCTCAACGTCGTTGGAAAGGAAATGCCGTATATACCGTTGTACTCGCATAAGACGTTCAGTGCGATATCGGAAAAGTATGTGCTGCCCGGACCGTCGTTCTGGACGATGATCTGGACACCTTGGGGGTTGCGCGTGAAACTAGCGTCGTAGCGAGGTGCGGACGGGTCCCCAGCGGTCCGCATGTGCATCTACATGCGGACCGCTGTTGCCGGATCAATCCAGGCAACTACGAAGCCATCGCCAGATGTGGTGGTGGGGAGCGGGAAGCTATTGATGGAGGAATGTGATGAAGAAGTATGTGTATGCGATTGTTGCGCTAGCGCTGACACTGACGCTCGCGGCGTGCGGCGGCGGTGGCAAAGGTGCGTCTAACACGGCCTCGGCAAAGGGCTCTTCGAAGTCCTATCCCGAACTGCGATGGGGATTCACCATCTTCCCAGGGGCGCTCGACATAACGAGGAATGTGTTCAACCAGATAGCCTCGATCGAGGGTCTGGTCGTAACCAACCTGATGGAATTCGGCCCGGGGGGCAAAGTGCAGCCAGGTCTCGCGAGCTCGGCGGAACAGCCCACCCCTACGACCTACGTCTATCATCTGAGGCAGATGAAGTTCTCGGATGGCAAACCAGTGACGGCGGCGGACGTCGTGTTTTCGCTGGAGCGCAATATCACCGCGAAGGAAGCGTGGACGAAGTCCTACTGGGAAGACGCGAGCTCGATCTCTGCTCCAAACAGCTCTACGGTCGTGGTCAAGCTCAAGCATCCAGACGCGGTCTTCCAAGATGTCGTCGCCTTCACCAGCCAGGTGATCGAGAAGGCGTCCGCCGAAGAGATCGGTGAAAAAGAGCTGGGCACACCAGGGCATATGGTGATCGGAGCGGGTCCATGGAAGTTCACCGGTTACCAGCCGGAAGCCGGTGTGGAGCTGGCTCGCAATCCTTACTGGACCGGGACTCGGCAGCCTGCGGAAAAGATCACGATCAGCCTTTTCAAGACTGAAGCCTCGGAGGCGCTCGCACTGCGTTCGGGTGCGATCGAAGGTGTGTTTGATTATCTCTCGCCAAAGATCTTCGCCGACATTCCTGGCGTTAGCTTGGTGAAGGCGCCTGGGACGACGATCAACTACATTAGTGCCAACACTGAGGCGGCGCCGCTCAACAATGTGCATGTGCGCCGCGCGCTCGCGTATGCCACCGATGCAAAGGGCATGATCAACGCTCTTTATCCTGGCGGGTTGGCGACCACGGACCCGACGATCATGCCGGTGAACCTCCTGGAAGCCATTGGCGCGAAGAGCGAAGTCGACAGTCTCGTCGGCTCTCTGCCCAAGTACGAATTCGATATTGAAAAGGCGAAGCAGGAATTGGCACTGTCGCCCTATCCGCACGGATTCAGCACGAGTATAGGGGTCGAAGATACTGCCTCCAACCTCGTGTCTGCCGCGCAGATCTTCTCATCGGATTTGGCAAAGATCGGGGTCACTGCCAATGTTGATGAGGTGACGCCAGCTCAGGACGCGGAACTGTTGCACGGGAAAACACAGCTGCTGGTAAATGAAGTTTATTCTGTTTATCCAGATCCCGAAGGAATAATGTCGTCGATAATCGCTCCTGGCCAGATCTATCCCGGCTCGGGTTTGAACTCCGCCAATTTCCGCAACGCAGAAGTAGACAAGCTGCTGCCGGAATCGGTGGAAACGCTGAATACGACAAAGAGGCTGCAGCTGATCGGCAAGATCCTCAAGACCACAAACGAAGAAGTCCCCTATTGGCCTATCGGCACGCACGCGACATTCGCCGCGCTGTCCGGTAAATATGTGCTCTCAGCTTCGACGTTCAATGGCTGGACGCTGCTCTGGGGTCCGTGGGCGTTGGGGGTGAAGCTCGCATCATAGGAAGCAGTGAGATGAGGGCCTTAGGGAGAGGGCCGGGCGTCCAACCTGCGGTCGGACGCCCGGCCCGAGGCCCGTCGGTCGCGGAGGTGGGATCTCGACCCGCTGGCCTGCGCGCTGCTGGCGCTGAGACGTCCTGTGGACGCCTGGCGCGCCGTCGGTGTAGGCTGAACACCTGCATAGCGGCGGGTGGGCTGCCTGCTGGCTGTGTGGCAACGCGATGTCTACGCCGCTGACACCCCTTGAGACCAAGACCTTCTCCTCGCACGAGCTGAAGCTCGTGCGAGGCACCTATGGCGTGATGGCGCGCCTGGGCACCCAGCAGCTCTCGCTGAGGCGGATCGCAAAGGAGCTCGGCGTCAGTCCGGCGCTGCTCGTCTACCACTTCGGCTCCAAGGACAACCTTCTGATCGAGACGATGCACTGGGCTCTGGCGCGCAGTGTGCGGCGGCTGCAGCGCCAGATCGCCGGCGTCGAGGATCCGTCGGAGGCGTTGCGCACGAGCATCGACGCGATCTTCGTGGGCGCGCGCGCGAATCGTGCCTTCTACCTCATCTACCTCGACCTCGTCCAGTACGCCGTGCGCCATGAGTCCTTCACGAAGCTGGCCGTGCTGCTGCGCGAGCACATCGATGCCTCCTATGAGCAGGTGATCCGCCAGGGCGTGCAGGCTGGCGTGTTTGAGGCGCACGACATCGAGTTGGCCGCAAGGCAGGTCCGTGCGATCGTCGAGGGCGGCTTCGTTCAATGGCTGCAGACAGAGAACTGGGAGCAGACCTATACCGCTCTGCAGCACGATAGCTATGAGGCAGCGTTGAAGCTGCTGGCGCCCGCACCAAGCGCTTCGCGCCCAAGGCGCAGCCGATCGCGCTCAGGCGCCTCGGCATCTCCTGCACGCCAGTCCTAAGCGCCGCCAGTGCGCGTCGCGCGCCGCGCACCGAAAGGCGAGGTCGGCGGTGCGCATTGCGCACCTGACGCTACCTTGGAGAGGTCGGCGATCTGTGGAGGTGTATACTGTGGAACGTTCCAAACCAGGATGGCCTCTCGGGAGGTAGGGCATGGCGAGTGTGAGCATTGGCGTTGTCGGTGGTGGCTTGATCAGCCAGACGGCTCACCTTGGCTTTCTCTCGCACCTGCGCGATCGGTACACGATCGCCGGCATCGCCGAGCCAAGTGAGCGCGTCAGAACGGAGCTGGCCAGGCGGTATGGCATACCCGCTGCCCATGCCGACCACCGGCAGCTGATCGAGGCGTGCGAGCTTGACGCCCTGCTCGTGTGCACTCCGCACGCAACGCATATGGAGGTCGTCGGCGATGCGCTGGAGGCGGGCCTGCACGTGCTGGTCGAGAAGCCGCTGTGCATCACGCTCGCCGACGCGGACCGCATCGTTCAGCTCGCAGAGCGGGCGAAACGGATCGTCCAGGTTGCCTACACCAAGCGCTTCGACGTCGCCTATGAGCAAATGTGCCAGAGCATGAGTGACAGCTTGGAGGGGCTGCGCTATGTAGACGTGCTCACCTACGAGCCGGAGCTTTCCCAGTACTTCGCGCCGGCCGACATGGTGCGTGGCGAGGACTTGCCGGATGCTTTTCGCGTGGCCGCGCGCAGCGAGGAGGCCGAGCAGGCCGCGGCTGCTGTCGGTGCTCGGACGAGCCGCGAAGCGTTCATGTTCTCCGAGGTCTATCTCGGCAGCCTCGTGCATGACGTCAACCTCGTTCACGGGCTGCTGGCGCAGATGAACGAGCCGCTGCCGGAGACGATCGAGCATTCCGCCTGGTGGGATGGGCCTTGCGCCACCGCAACGCTTCGCCTGTCGAACGGCGCACGATGGGGGCTGACCTGGATCGAGACGACGAAGCTGCACGACTTCAGCGAGCGCATCTCGCTCTTCTTCGAGGACGCAGTGCACACAATCACCTTCCCGCCGCCCTACATGACGCACGCTTCGGCCGTCTATGAGCACAACGTGGGTGGCCCGCAGCGGCGCGAGAGGCGGCTGATCGGGTCATATCAGGAGCGGTTTGTGCGTCAGTTCGTGCATTTCCACGATTGCGTCACCGCCGGCGCGCAGTGCATGACGCCGCCCGAGCAGGCACGCGCGGACATCGCGTTGCTGACGGCGATGTTCCTTGCCGCTCCCAGGGAAGGCGACGCAAGCGCGCTCGCCACACAGGCCGGTCCGGGGCAAGACGGATGAAGCTCGGCTACTCCAATGGTCTGCTGCACGAGTCGCTGGAGGACACGTGTGCGCGTGCCGCCGGCGCTGGCTACGACGGATTGGAGTGTCTGTTCGATGAGTACACGCTGGGTGAGCCCGAGCGCATTCAGCGGCTGCTCGATGAGTACGGGCTCGAGCTGGCGGCCGGTGCGGCGCTGCTCAGCGACGAGCGTGAGCTCATTCACCTCGATGCCAGCGTCAGAGCCGCTGCGGTCGATTACCTATGTACAGCCGTCGAGTTGGCGGCGGATCTTGGAGCCGGCGTTCTGACGGTGGCTCCCGCGGCCGACGGCAGGCTTACCCCACGCGCTGCAGTCGAGCTCGAGTGGGCCTGGTGTGTGGAGGGACTGCGAGCCGCGCAGGAGCTGGGGGATCGTCGCGGAGTGCGAATCGGCATCGAGCCCGTCTGCCGATTCGAGACCTACTTCGTAACGCAGGCCGATCAGGCGCTCACGCTCGCCGAGGAGGTAGGTCCCGGTTGCGGCGTGGTGCTCGACGTCTTTCACATGTACCTGGAGGAGCGCGACCCGCTTGCGGCAATTGCCCGAGCTTCGGATCGGCTGGTCAACTTCCATCTCGCAGAGCACAATCGGCTTGCACCCGGATGCGGAGTGGTGCCCTGGCCAGAGGTTCTTGAAGCGCTGAGAGAGAACGGATACCGCTCCTACCTGACCCTGGAGTGTCTCCTGCCGGCTTCAGCAGCGCTGGACGCGGGGCAGGACGCAACTGTGGCGGCCGCCGCGCTTCTGCGGAGCCTGGCATGACCACGCGCGCGAAAGCGGAGTTCGAGCCGGTTCGCTGGGGTCTGATCTCCACGGCCGCGATCAACGACACGGTGCTGGAAGGTTGCGCCGGGTCGCCGCTGCTCGAGTTCGTCGCCGTCGCAAGCCGCAGCGTGGAGAGGGCGCGGGCATGGGCGGCGCCGCGCGGGATCTCCAGAGCCTACGGCAGCTATGAGCAACTTCTGGAGGACCCAGCAGTGGAGGCCGTCTATATCTCGCTGCCCAACTCGATGCACGCGGAGTGGAGCATCAGTGCCCTGCTAGCGGGCAAGCACGTGCTCTGCGAGAAGCCACTCGCCAGCAGCGCTGGGCAGGTGGCCGAGGCATTCGACGCGGCCGAGCGCAGCGGCAAGCTGCTGGTGGAGGCGTTCATGTACAGGTTCCATCCCCAGACGGCGAGGATCAGGGAGCTGATCCTGGCAGGGGAGATCGGCGACGTGCACTACGTGCGCTCCAGCCACAGCTTCGCGATGGCGGATCCGGAGGGCGATGTGCGTACCTCGCTCGACCTGCAAGGAGGCGCGTTGCTGGATGTCGGCTGCTACGGCGTGAGCGCCTTCCGGCTCTTCTTGGGCGAGCCAGAGAGCGTTCTCGGCCATGCCGTGCGCGGCCCATCCGGGGTAGACCTGCAGTTCTACGCGACGCTGCTCGACGTGCAGGGGCGAGTCGGCCAGTTCGACTGCGCAATGGACCAGCCGCTGCGCAACGGGCTCGAGGTGGTGGGCAGCGCGGGCGTCATATCGGTGAACGACCCATGGCACTGTCCCGACGAGCCCTTTGAACTGCGCACGGGGGAGCGGCGCACGCCTGTCCACGTCTCGGCGGTCGACCCCTATCGCGCCCAGTTCGAGCAGGTCTCGCGCGCTATCCGTGAGCAGAGCGCCGTCGCCTTCGGGCGCGCCGACGCAGTTGCGCAGGCGCGCACGATTGAGGCTCTATTCGCCTCCGCGAGGTCTGGGGCGGCCGTGCAGCCGGCCTCACTCGCCTCCAAGGTGGCGGCTGCGTCCTTTGCCTCGGAGGCGAGCGATCAGCCAGCGTTCTCGGCAGGCGTACGATGAGTGCTCCGCAGCTGCGCTGGGGCCTCTTGGGCGCTAGCACGATCGCGAGGGAGTGGATGCTCCCCGCGATGCGCGCCCTCGGGCACGAGGCGGTCGCGGTCTGCAGCGCCTCCGAGCAGCGTGGCGCCAGGTTTGCGGCCGAGCAGAGCATTCGCAACGCCTACGACGACCTGGAAGTCTTTCTCGCTGACCCCGCAGTCGAGGCTGTCTACATCAGCAGCACCAACGAGCTGCACGAGCCGCATGCCCTCGCGGCCGCCAAGGCCGGCAAGCACGTGCTCTGCGAGAAGCCGCTTGCACTTGATCTCGACGCCGCAAGCCGGGTTCTCGATGCTTGCAGGCAGGCGGACGTCGTGCTGGCGACCAATCACCATTTCCGCAACGGTGCCTGGATCAGGGCCGCGCGCGACGCGGTGCGAGACGGCGCGATCGGCACGCCGCTGGCGGCGCGGATCTCCCAGGCGCTGTTGCTGCCGCCAGCGCTGCGGGGATGGCGGCTGGATGAGCCGGCGCGTGGAGCGGGGGCGATCCTCGATCTCACGGTCCATACCGCCGACACGCTGCGCTTTGTGCTCGACGCGGAGATAGAGCAGGTAATAGCGGCAAGCGCCTGCCAGTCGCTTGGTCGCAACGGGGTCGAGGACGCCGTAATGGGTGCGATGCGCCTTTCGGGCGGAGTCCTCGCAAGTTTCTATGACGCCTTCAACGTGCCTTGCGCCGGCAGCTCACTGGAGCTGCACGGCAGCGAGGGATCGATCACGATCGCAGAAGCCTTGGACGAGCGGCTGATCGCGAATGCGGTAATGCGACGACAGGGCGGCGAGCAGCCGCTGCAGATGGAACAGGCTGAGGACCTGTACGTCTATGGGCTGCGCCGGTTCGCTGCGGCGGTTGCCGGCGAGGGCTCGCCGGCCGCCGACGGGCAGGACGGATGGCGCTCGCTCGCCGTGGCGCTCGCGGTCCGCGAGGCGGCACACGGAGGCAGGACGGTAAGTGTGCCGCCTCTTCACTCTTGCAAACGAGCTGATGAGTTGACGAGCGACGTCGGCTTGACGCTCTGAATGGGTATGTTTTAATTATTAAATTTAATCTGTTAATAAGATTACGGCCAACGGCGCTCTTGGGGAGTGCCTCGGCTAGGTCTGCATGTAATGAGAGGCGCAAGCCTGTGAGGAACGAATAGGAGATAGCTAACATGCATTGGGGGAATTGGAGTGGGTGGCGCTGGGGAGCGCTTTGTATCAGTGGTCTGGCAGCGCTGGCGATCATTGCCGGATGCGGGTCTTCATCAAAATCGAGTTCATCAGGTAAAAACAGTTCGACGTCAGAAGCGAGCTTCTACACCGGCTGGCCGACCAGCGGCAAACCGGTGCGCGGCGGCACGATCACATATGCAGACGCTGAAGCTCCGAATACGCTGACTCCCTATCTGGCGATCAGCGGGCAGAACCCGATTATCCAGGTCTTCGATGAGCTCACGGAGCTCTTGCCGGGCAAGAAATCGGAAGTCGAAGTGCAGCCTGCGCTTGCCACCTCCTGGTCGGTGAGCACCAATCACCTAACCTGGACGTTCCACATTCGCGAAGGTGTGCGGTTCTCGGACGGGCAACTCGTGACCGGTGAAGACGTCGCGTTTTCGCTCGAACGAGGGCTCTCGCCGACTTCGATTTGCAGGCCGCTGTTCACAACGTGGAAGAAGGTGGTGCAGACTGGTCCAATGACTGTCCAGATCCAGTTGACCAAGCCTCAGCCGGCTTTGCTCGAATATCTGGACACGCTCTGCGACTCGATCCTTCCGAAGGCCATATTCGAGCGCGAAGGGCCGACGAAGTTCGGGCTACACCCGATCGGCACTGGCCCGTTTGAGGTCACTCATGCCAGTGCTGGCTTCAGTGAAATCGTGGAGAAGCGAAATCCCTATTACTGGCGCAAGGGACTGCCGTATCTGAATGAAATCGTCTTCAAGCAGGTCGAAAGCGACAATGCGAGGGCACTGGCGGTGCGTTCGGGCTCGGCGGACATAGCAGCTGCGATTCCCTACTCGCAGGCGAGCAGCCTAAGGAGCACACCTGGTGTGAAAATGCTTATTGGGCCAGTGTGGGGAGCTTCCTATAACTTCTTCAACAGGGCGAAGGCCCCATTCAACGAGGTCAACGTTCGCAGGGCTCTGATGTACGCCACTCCTGTGGACGAAATTGTCAAGTCGGTGTACAGAGGCCTCGGCACGCCTGCCAACAGCCCCTGGGGACGGTTGCAGTACTGGGATTCGAAAGTCCCCTACTACCCCTATGATTTGGCGAAGGCGAAGGAACTGCTGAAGCACTCCTCGGTGCCGAACGGGTTCAACATGGTGATCGAAATCACCGGCGGCGAAACCGAAGCCGAGCTGCTGGCCTCGATCCTGCAGACCTCGTGGGCGCAGATCGGCGTGCATGCGAGCATCCACGCGGTCTCCTCTGCGACTCTGGGCTCGAACTTCTTCACAGGCAAGTACAGCTTCACGATCTGGGCGCCTGTGCAAGGTTTGTCGGTTGTGTTCAAGCCTGATGGAGCGGCGCTCGCTTACTTCGACAACTCCGAACCGGGGTATGGGCCGAAGGCAAGCCCTGAATTCGTCGCGAAGGCAGAAAAGGTCACGTCTTCGTCCAATGAAGCAGAACGCACGAAGCTGTTCGGCGAACTCCAGGAAATGGCGTACTGGAAGGAAGCGATCTTCATGCCGATCGTGGACCTGGCTTCCTTCAACCTCACCAGTGACTCGGTGCGCGGCTTCCAGGCGCTACCGACGACCTGGGTGCCGATGCAGCTCGTCTGGCTGCAGAAATAGACAGGACTGACGTGTCATGAACAGCACAGGGGAGCCGAAGGGATGCTGAAGTATGTCGGTCTGCGGTTGCTGCAGGCGATTCCTGTGCTGCTAGGTGTCACCATCGTCAGCTTCCTGTTGATCCATCTGGTGCCTGGGGACCCGGCTCGCATTCAGCTGGGTCCCCGGGCGACCGAGGCGTCGGTGCGCCTACTCGACCGTCAGCTGGGGCTGGATCGCCCGCTGCTTGCGCAATACGTTTCGTTCCTGAAGGACGCGGTGAAACTCAGCTTCGGCGAATCGCTCGCGCTGCACCAGTCTGTCGGCGGCCTGATTAAATCGCGCATCGGGGTGACTTCGCTGCTGATGCTCTACAGCCTAGTCATCAGCCTGCTGCTGACAGTCCCCTTCGCGCTGTTGGCCGCGGTCAAACGCGACCGCGCGATCGACCATGGGATCAGGATCGTCGGCATGACGCTGTTTGTGATGCCTGTCTTCTGGCTCGGACTGTTGCTGAGCCTGGTGCTTGGCCTCGAGCTTGGCGTGCTGCCGACGAGCGGCTACGTGGGCGGCGTTAGCGGTAGCCTAGACAGCCTCACGCTGCCGGCGCTGACGCTCGCGCTCGTGATGGCGCCGCTGTTCCTGCGTTCGCTGCGTGCGAGCGTAATCCAGACGCTTGATACTGGATTCGTGGAGGCCGCGAGGGCGCGTGGGTTCTCCGAGCGCAGGGTGCTGTTTCGTCACGCTCTGCGAAACGCGTCGATATCCACCGTGACGGTTGTGGGCCTGACGATGGGCGCGCTCGTGAGCGGCACTGTGATCGTCGAAAACGTCTTTGCGATCCCTGGGTTGGGTCAACTGCTGGTCTCCTCTGTCTCGGCGCGGGACTTTCCGACGGTCCAGGGTCTCGTGGTGGTGTTCGCGCTCGGAGTGATCCTGATCAACCTGCTGACTGATCTGGCCTATGCGGCGATCGATCCACGGGTGAGGCTGTGAGCACCGCTGCGACCCTTCCAGAGGTCGGTCTTGCGACTCCTGTCGCGATTGAGTCACCCACGGCCAAGAAGCGAGGTTTGGGCATCGCGCTCTGGGCGGGCATCACGATTATCACGGTTGCGGTGCTTGCGACCGTGTTCTTGAGGATCACAGGAATCGGTGATCCTGACCGGATTAGTCTCCTCAAAGCGCTCGAAGCACCGTCGTTTTCGCATCCGTTCGGCACCGACGCGCTCGGGCGGGACGTATTCATGCGCACCGTCTATGCGACCGGCCTGGATCTCCAGGTTGGGCTGGTGACGACGGTCGTGCCGATTGTGATCGGCATGGTGCTGGGCTTGGTGTCGGGCTTTTTCGGCGGCTGGCTCGACGCGGTCGTGATGCGCGTGATGGACGCGCTGCTTGCGTTCCCGTTCATCGTGCTGATCATTGCGTTCGTGACAATCTTCGGCGCTGGGCTGACCGGCGTGTACGTGGGCCTGACGATCGCAAGCGTGCCCATCTTTGCGAGGCTGACGCGCGGAGAGATGCTGGTGCTGCGCGAGCAGCAGTTCATGATGGCTTCTCGGACGCTGGGCTACTCCAACCGGCGGATCATCTTCAAGCACGCACTGCCGCATCTGATTCGGCCCAACCTGGTCTACTTGCCCTCGAACATGCTGGGCAACGTCCTGACGCTGGCGGCGCTCTCCTACCTGGGTCTGGGGGCGCAGCCGCCCACGCCCGAGTGGGGAGCGATCATCGCAGGCGGACAGGACTACCTGCTGACCTCGTGGTGGATATCCACCCTGCCGGGCATCTTCGTTGTGATCGTCGGCATCGGCTTCAGCCTCACCGGCGAGGGACTGGCCGAGCTGCTGCGAGCCCGGACGGGATGAGCGAGATGCCGCACATGCAGACCGAGACCACATCGACGGACCTTCCCACCGCGACCGGCGAAGCGCCGATCCTTGCCGTCGAGGGCTTGCGGGTCGAGTTCTCAAGCGACCAGGGCGTTGTGCGTGCGGCGACCAATGTGCGTTTCAGCGTGCCTCACGGGCGGACATTGGGGATAGTGGGCGAATCGGGCTGCGGCAAGAGCGTGACGCTGCGTGCACTATGCGGGCTTGTGCCTGAGCCGGGCAGGATCGTGGCAGGCACCGTCGAGGTGGAAGGCGTGAGGTATCACTCGGGCAAGGAGCTCGCGAGCTTGCGAGGCGAGAAGCTCTCGATGATCTTCCAGGACCCGGCGAGCAGCCTAAATCCGGTGCACACGATCGGCGCGCTGGTGAGCGAGGTGCTGCGGGTGAAGCTCGGCCATTCGCGCAGGGTGGCACGGGCTGAGGCGATCGATCTGCTTGGGCATGTGGGGATTCCGGAGCCTGCGCGGCGGATGGCCGCCTATCCGCACGAGCTTTCCGGCGGGATGCGCCAGCGGGTGATGATCGCGATGGCGATCGCATGTCGTCCGCGGGTGCTGCTGGCCGATGAGCCCACGACGGCACTCGACGTAACGACTCAGGAGCAGATCTTGAAGCTGCTGCTTCGCCTGCAAGACGAATCGGGGATGGCGATCGTCCTCGTCACGCACGACCTCGGCGTGATCGAAGAGTTCTGCGATGAGGTGGCTGTGATGTACGCGGGATACGTGGTTGAGCGCGGGTCGATCGAGGAGCTCGTGAGCTCTCCGAAGCATCCCTACACACGTGGGTTGATGGCGGCGATGCCGCAGATCGACGCGAAATCTCTGCCGGAGGTGATCGTGGGCCAGCCCCCCGACCTGGCGACGCTGCTGCCAGGCTGTCCCTACGCCCCGCGCTGCCCGCAGGTCAGAGAGGAGTGTCCGCAGGTCGACATGGAGGCGATGACAGTCACGCGCTGTGCGTGCCCTTTCGTTGGCCCGTCGGGCGAGGAGGCCGCGATCATCGGAGTTGCGAGCAGAGAAGATGAGAAGGCCGGCCTATGAACGAAGTACCACAGACATCTCAGTCGGTCTTCACGCCCGCATCCGGCGAGGGTGAGCAGCAGGAGGCACCGGTCCTGAAGATCGAGGGCCTGCGCAAGGAGTTTGCGAAGCGCTCGCTGGCCGATCTGCTTGCCAAGCGCGACGGTGTGCGCACGCTCGCGCTTGACGACGTGTCGCTCTCGATCGCTCCTCGTGAGGCGCTGGCGCTGGTGGGGGAGTCGGGATCGGGCAAGACGACGCTTGCCCGCAGCCTGGTGAGGCTGGTGGACCCCGACGCCGGCAGCATCGAGTTTCACGGCAGCGACATCCTGAAGTGCTCGCGCGGCGATCTTTCCTCGATCCGCCGCCAGATTCAGCTGATCTACCAGGATCCCTACAGCTCGCTGAACTCTGCGATCAAGATCGGCGATGCGATCATTGAACCGGCGCTCGTGCATCGCCTCGTTGACAAGGCTGGCGCGGCATCGAGGCTGGAGGAGCTGCTGGGCCACGTTGGTCTGGGCCCCACGCTCGCCGGGCGCTATCCGCGCGCTCTATCGGGAGGTCAGCGTCAGCGGGTGGCGATTGCGCGTGCGCTGGCCGCCGAGCCGGAGATTCTGATCGCCGATGAGGCTGTCAGCGCACTCGACGTGTCGGTGCAGGCGCAGGTGATCAGGCTGTTCGCGAGGCTGCGGGCGGAACTGGGCCTGACGCTGATCTTCGTCTCTCACCAGCTCGCGACGGTCGCCCAGCTGTGTGAGCGGGTGGCGATCATGTACCGTGGCCAGCTCGTGGAGCTGGGCCCTACGGCCGAGGTCTTTGCAAGACCGCGTCACGGGTACACCGCGGCGCTGATCGGAGCCCATCCCGGAGGGCGCCGTCTGCGCGCGCGTATGAACGGCGCGGCGGCTCCATCGCCCGCGCCTTCGCTGCAGAAGCCCGGCTGCCCGTTCCAGCATCGATGTGCTTTCGCCGCGGAGATCTGCGCTCATGAGACACCGCCTCCTGTGTTGATCGCGCCCGGGCATATGGCTAGGTGCCATGTCTTGCCTCACGATCTCGATCTCGCCGCGAGCGCTGGCGTCAGAGGGCGCGATACGCCGGCCTGAGAAGGCGACCGTGCCGCTGGTTCGCACCGCCGCCACGAGCTGAAGCCAGTATGGGCATGGCGCTGCTTGCAGATGGAGACCTCAGAGTGGTGTGGCCGTTATACTAAACAGTTGTTTAGGAAATCGCATGGCCGTATGCAACGCGCCAGCTCTGGGAAGTTGCTCGCGGCCGGGATCGAAGGAGATCGCATGAGTGGGACCTTGTCCGGCAAGCGCGCGCTTGTCACCGGTGCGTCGTCGGGGATCGGCTTGGCCACCGCAAAGCTGTTCGCGGAGCAGGGGGCGCTGGTCTTCGGGCTCGACCGGCGCTGGAGCGCGTTCGCCGATGGCATCGAGCGCCTTGAGGGTGACATCACCATTGGTCCTGATGTGAATGCTGCCGTGGAGCAGGCCGCCGGAGATCAGGGCCTTGACATTCTCATCGCCAACGCCGGCGTTCACTTCTCAGACGATTGGCTGACGGCAGACCCAGAGGCTTGGGCTTCTTTGATCGACGTCAACCTGACTGGCGTGATGCGCTGCTTCCAAGCTGCCGCGGCGAACATGGTTGCCCACCGGCGCGAGGGTCGCTTGCTGGCGACCGCATCGGTGGCGGGCCTGCGCTCGTTCATCGATTCCGCGGCATATTGTGCGAGCAAGGCGGGTGTGATCTCGCTTGTCAAGTCCGCGGCGCTTGCATTTGCGGAGCACAGGATCACAGCCAATGCGGTGGCGCCGGGCAACGTCGAGACCCAGATGCAGACCGACGCCAACCGGCAGTTGGCAGCGGCGCAGGGACGGACGCCCGAGGATCTCATCGCCGAGGCCAACGCAGCGACGCCGCTTCGGCGGATGGCACGTCCTGAGGAGATCGCCGCGACGTTCCTCTATCTCGCCTCCGACGCCGCGGCCTACGTCACCGGCGAGACGATCTGCGTTGATGGCGGGATGCTGCTCGTCTAGCGCAGTCGGCCCGCCTGCTGAGGAGATTGCTGGCGGCTGTCCTTACGCCAGTTGAGCTTGCTTGCACAGGTTCGATTGCATCCCCCGCACGCCGGGCGTAAGCGCGAGCACCGATCCGGCCAGCGGGAGCTCGGCCAGCTGCTGCGCCGAAAGCTTGTGCCTGGTCGTGGTGATGTAGAGGGTGTCGAGATCCGGGCCGCCGAACGCCGGGCAGGTGGCATGGGGCACCGGAAGCGCGATCTGCTCCTCCAACGTGCCCTGCGGGCTGTAGCGCCGCAGCGCACCCCCGCCAAACAGGCACACCCACACGCCGCCCTCCGCGTCGACCGTGAGGCCATCTGGCAGCCCATCGTCGGGGTCGATCTCGGCGAATGTGCGGCGATCGGAGATCGAGCCGTCCCGGCCGTCGAAGTCGAAGAGGTCGATGCGTTGGGTGGTGCTGTCGATGAAGTACATGCGCTGCTCGTCCGGGCTCCAGCCGATCCCGTTTGAGATTGTCGTGCTCTCGATGACCAGGAGCAGGCCGTGCTCGGGATCGAGCCGGTAGAGCCCTGCGGCACCAGGCTCGCGCGTCTTTGACATCGTGCCGGCCCATACCCGTCCCTGCGGGTCGCAGCGGCAGTCGTTGAAGCGGTTCTCGCGCCGGTCGTGCTCTACGCCGGCGATCGCGCGCGGAGCGGCGTTCCCGTCGATCAGGCGCAGATCGTGATCGACGGCGACGATCAGGGTGTTATCGCCGCAGAGCACGACGGCGCCCGCTTCGCCGTCCATGCGCTGCGTGCTGAGGCGTCCGCTCTGCGGGTGCCAGGTATGCACGAGTCCCTGCAGGATGTCCACCCGCAGCAGCTCCTGGGTCTGCTCACGCCAGACCGGCCCCTCGCCGAGCAGATCCTCGCTTGTCAGTGCGACCTCGACCTGACCCCGCCCGCCGGCGGACTCAGAGCCCATCGATCGCCGTCCACTGCCTGGTCTCAGCCGATCGCAGGGCGGCGGCGGCGACCTCGGCAACTCGCAGACCGTCCTCGAATGACGGGCCGACCGTGCTGGCCTGGGTGGCGATCGCAGAGAGCGCCTGCCCGATTCCGAGCGTGAACGCGTCCCGGTAGCCGACGCCCTGCCCGGGCACGCCGGCGAAGCGCTCGGAGCCGGGCTGGATGCCGCCGCCCACGAGCACGCGCTTGAAGCCGTTGCTCGGATCGTCGGGATCTCCGCTCAGCACCTCTATCTCGTTGCTGCGCTCCCATGAGAAGCGGATTGCGCCGCGCTCGCCGATCAGGTCGAAGCCGAGGTCGCACTTGTGGCCGCGCATCGCCCAACTTGCCTCGATCACGCCGGAGGCGCCGCTGCTGAACTCGACGAGCATCATCGCGGCGTCGTCGAGCTCCGCGGCCTCCTGGGGCCGGGCGACGAGTTGCCTGGTCATCGCGCTGACGGCGCTCACATCGCCACAGAGGCTGCGCGCGACGTCGGTGACATGCGAGCCCAGATCGCCGAGCGCGCCAGCGCCTGCGGCCGCGCGGGTGGTGCGCCAGCCCATCGAGTGGGAGGGGTCGGCGGCGTAGTCCTGGAGCATCCAGCCGCGGAAGTGCTGGATCGCCCCGATCTGTCCGCTGCCGACTAGCTGCTGCGCCCAGGCGATCGCGGGCCACAGACGGTAGTAGAAGCAGACTTGCGCGAGCTTTGGCGAGCCCTCGGCGGCCGCGCACATCTCGCGTGCACCGGCGAGGTCGTTGGCCAGCGGCTTCTCGCAGATCACGTGCTTGCCGTGGGCGAGCGCGTCGATCGCGATCTCCGCGTGCAGCGAGTTGGGGACGCACACGTCGACGACGTCGATGTCATCGCTCCGCGTGATCGCCTTCCAGTCGTGCTCGAATCGCTGCCATCCCCACAGGCGCTGCAGCGCCTGGCCGCGTGCGGCGTCGGCGTCGGCGACCGCGATCAGCGACACCTCGCGCGGGCCTTCGGGAAACGTGCCCGCCACGCACCGGTAGGCAGCGCTGTGAACCGCGGCGATGTAGCCGGCGCCGACGATTCCGACTCGCACCTGATCTGCGCTCAACTGTGCACCTCCTGGCCGCCGGCGCTCGCCTGCGGGATTGGTTGACGTGTGCCGGAGGCGGCCGATGCGAGCACTGCGTCGCATATCAGCGCGCACCGGTAGCCGTCCTCGAAGGTTGCTCCGTGCGGGGCTACCGGCCAGGCGCCGGCTGCGGCGCCGAGGAAGTGGCGCAGCTCGTGCACAAAACTGTCTCCCCAGCCGATCCCGTGGCCGCGGGGCCACCACATCTGTAGGAACGGGTGCTCCGGCGCGGTCACCTCGATCGTGCTGGTCCTGCCGTCCCTGGAGAGCGTGAGCTCGTTCACGCGCTGCACCGCAAAGCGCAACGAAGCGCGTGTGCCGTCGATCTCGATCCCGCTGTCGAGCACGTGCCCGGGTGTGGCGCGCGTGGCCTCCAGCACGCCGATTGCGCCCTGCGCGAACTCCATCGTGCAGACCACCGCATCATCGACGTCCACCGTCACACCGTGACGCTCAGGCGTCCAGGTGCGCGTCAGCGCGTCGACGCTGGTCGGCTCGCCGAGCAGGTAGCGGGCGAGATCGATGTGGTGGGCCAAGACGTCGCCGACCACGCCGCTGCCAGCGCTCTGCGCCTGCAGGCGCCACGCCGTCTCGGGGCTCTGCGGATCGGCGCCGGAGGAGAGCAGGAAGCGCGAGCGGAAGTGCAGCGGATCGCCGATCTCGCCCGCCTGGATCATCTCCCAGGCGAGCCTGATCGCGGGGAAGAAGCGATAGTTGAAGGCGCACATGTGCACGACCTCCGCCTGGCGGGCGGCGGCGAGCATCGCATGCGCCTCGGTGGCGGTTCGAGCCAGCGGCTTCTCGCAGAGCACGTGCTTGCCCTGCTGCATCGCGGCGATCGTGGGCTCGGCGTGCAGCTCGTTGGTCGCTGCGTTGACGAACAGCTCGATCTCAGGGTCCGCGACCATCGTGCGCCAATCGGTGCACTGCTGGCGCCAGCCGTAGCGGCGCTGCATCCCCTCCAGTCGCTCACGGTTGCGGCCGCAGATGGTGTGCAGTTGCGGCAACGCGGCTGGGTGCTCCTCGAGCGTGCGCAGCAGGTAGAGCGCGCGCGAGTGGGCCTGGCCCATGAAGGCGCTGCCCAGCAGGCCGACGGCGAGCGTTGGGGTGGCGCCGGTACTCATCGGGCGGCCAGCGCGGTGGCTGCGTGGGCGAAGCCTGCGCCAGCCAGCACCTGGAGGCTGGAGGCGATGTCATCGAGCGGGCTGCCGGTGCCGGGCACGCGGTCCTGCTCGATCGTCGCAAAACCCTCGTAGCCGGCGGCGGTGAGCCGGTCCGCCACGGCGGCGAAATCGACCACGCCCTCGCCGATGGGACAGAACACGCCGGCTGCAAGCGCATCCCAGAAGCTCATCTTCTGAGCTCGTGCCTGCTCAAGCACCTCGCCGTCTATGTCCTTCAGGTGCATGTGCACGATGCGACCGCGGTACTTATCGAGCGCGGCTGCCGCGTCGATACCCGCCAGCGCGGCGTGCCCCGTGTCCAAGCAGAGCCCGAGCTCGGTGTCGGCGAGCAGCCTGTCGATCTCGTCCTCGAACTCGACGAAACCGCCCGCATGGGGATGGAACGCGGGCGTCAAGGCATAGGAGGTCGCGATCTCGGCGATCCTGTGCGCGCAGTCGAGCATGCCGCGCCACTGCGGCTCGGTGAGCCGCCGCGCTTCTGCGCTGCGGCCAAAGCTCGCGCCGCGCTCCTCGCTGACGCGATCGATGATCACGAGCACCCTGCCCTGTGCCGCGGCAATCGCGCGGCAGGCGCGCTGCGCGATCTCAAGGATCCGCGGGTGCTCGGCAGGGTCGTGCAGGTCCTCGAACACGAAGGAGCCGACTGCACTTAGCTTGCGATGGGCAAGCTCGGTCCGCAGTGTGTCGGCGTCCTCCGGCAAATAGCCAACGGGGCCGAGCTCCAGGGCGCCGAGTCCGGTGGCGGCGATCTCGTCGAGCACCGTGTACCAAAGCGGGTTGGAGGGCGCCTCGGCGAAGTCGACGCCCCAGCTGACCGGGCCCGTGGCGAGCTGGACTGCAGTGGATGTCATAGAGGGTCCTTGCTCCTTCAGTAGCGTCTTTGAACCTTGGCCGCCTCCAGATGCGCGGCGGCCACCTGCTGTGTTGCGGGGTCGGTCGAGACCTCGGCGACGCCTATGTCCCAGAAGGCACCGCTGTCGAGCAGGCTGCGGCCGAACTCCGTGGGGCAGACGATCACGGTGCTCTCGCTTCCCTCACGCGCCTGCAAAAGCGCGGCCGAGAGCTGCTCGCCGTTCTGTGCCAGCACACTTGCACAGCCGAAGCTCTTGGCGTTGGCCAGGAAGTCGACGCCCACCCGCTCCCCAATCGGCAGCCGGGCGCCCTCCTCTCGGCCGCGGAACTCGTTACCCGCGGTGGATCCGGCCTTGCCCAGCGCCAAGCGGCTGATCGACTGGTAGCCGCCGTTGTCGAGCAGCAGCACGGTGATCTTCAGGTGCTCTTGGGCGGCGGTGAACAGCTCGGTCGGGTTCATCAGGTAGGTGCCGTCGCCGATCACAACGAACACCTCCGGCTCCGGCCCGACCTGCATCCGCACGCCCAGGCCAGCGGGGATCTCGTGACCCATGCAGGAGAAGCCGAACTCGATGTGGGTGAAGGATCCGGGTGGCGTCTGCCAGAGCTTGAGCAGGTCGCCAGGCTGCCATCCGGCGGCGGCGATCACCCAGTCACCCGGCTGCACGGACTCGTTGAGCGTCTGCAGCACCTCGCCTTGTCCCATCCGCTCCTGTGGATGGGAGGCGATGTCCTGCATCAGATCCTCGCGCCAGGCGTGCACCCGCGCCACGATCGTCTCGTGGTAATCGCCACGCTCCGGGCGCGCGCCCGCGTCGAGCTGGTGCGTCAGCGCCGCCAGCGCTTCCCGGGCGTCTGCGACGATCGGCGTGCTGGAGAGCTTGTATGCGTCGGTGGCGTTGACGTTGATGCCGACGAAGGCGACGTCCGGGTTCTGGAAGAGCGAGTGCGAGGCGGTGGTGAAGTCGCTCAACCGCGTGCCGACGCAGATCACCACGTCCGCCTCGGCTGCGACTGCGGTGGCCGCACGGGTGCCGTTGACGCCGATGCCGCCCAGCAGCCAGTCGCAGTCGCTCAGCGAGCCCTTGCCGGCCGAGGTCTCCGCGACGGGCACTTCAAAGGCTTCTGCGAAATCTCGCAGCTGCTGCTCGGCAGCCGAGTAGCGCACGCCACCGCCCGCGATCAGCAGCGGCCGCTGCGCGCCGCGCAGTAACTCCACGGCCCGCTCCAGCTCGGCCTGCGCCGGCGGACGGCGCGTCACCGACCAGATCCGCGGCGCGAAGAAATGAGCCGGGAAGTCGAACGCCTCGCCCTGCACGTCCTGGTGCAGGGAGATTGTGACCGCGCCGGTTTCGGCGGGGTCGAAGAGCACCCGCATCGCCTCGGGCAGGGCTGTGAGCAGCTGCTCCGGGCGGCTGATGCGGTCGAAGAAGCGGCTCAGCGGCCTGAAGGCGTCGTTGACGGTCGTGTCGGCTTCGCTTGCGTGCTCGAGCTGCTGCAGCACCGGTCCCTGGAAGCGGTTGGCGAAGGTGTCGGACGGCAGCAGCAGCACCGGCAGGCGGTTGGCGGATGCGGTCGCTGCGCCGGTCAGCATGTTGGTGGAGCCGGGGCCGATCGAGGCGGTGCAGGCGAGCGTTTGCATGCGCCTGCTCGCCTTTGCATAGCCGAGCGCGGTGTGGACCATCGCCTGCTCGTTCTTGGGCTGGTAGAGCGGCAGCTCGGCGCCCTCCTGGGAGATCGCCTGGCCCACGCCGGCGACGTTGCCGTGGCCGAAGATGCCGAAGATCGCCGGGATCGCGCGCTGCGCCTGCCCGTCGCGCTCGGTGAACTGCTGCTGCAGGAAGCGCACGAGCGCCTGGGCGGCTGTGAGCCTTACGGTCTGCTCCGCGCCGGCCGGGGCGGCGGATCTGTCTGGCGATGTCATTGGGCTGTCCATCCTCCGTCGATGATCAGGCTTGTTCCGGTCATGAGTGAGGCTGCGGGGCTGGCGGCGAAGAGCACGGCCTCGGCGACGTCCTCGACGGTCGCGAAGCGGCCAGCCGGGATCTGCGCGAGCAGGGCCGGACCCACCACGGGATCGTCGAGCTGGGCGGCGGTCATCGCGGTGCGCACGAAGGTGGGCGCGACCGAGACCACCCTGATGTGCTCCGGCGCAAGCTCAACGGCCAGTGCCTTGGTCAATCCCTCGATTGCATGCTTTGTGGCGCAGTAGACCGAGCGCAAGCGCGCGCCGACGTGACCCATCTGCGAGGAGATCAGCACGATCGCTCCGCCTTCGTGCATCTGACGCGCCGCCGCCTGGGCGGCAAAGAAGGTCGCGCGCACGTTGAGGTCGAAGAGCCAGTCGTAGGTCTCCTCCTCGACGTCGAGGAACGGTTGCGGCCGGTTGGCGCCGGCGCTTGAGATCAGCACGTCGATCTGGCCAAGTGCCCTGATCGCCTTGCGCAGGCAGGCCGTCTCGGTCACGTCGCACTGGACCTGCTCGCTCTGCGCCCCCGCTTGGATGACTTGCTCGGCAACCTGCTCGAGCTCTGGCAGGGAGCGGCCGAGCACGATCACCCGTGCGGCGCCGGCGGTGGCGGCGCGCAATGCGCAGGCGGCGCCGATGCCGCGGCTTGCGCCGGTGACGAGAACCGTCTTGCCCGCCAGCGATGGCTCCTGTCCGCCGGCCTTGGAGACTTGCGGTCGAAGGTCGGCGTGTGTCTGTGGGCGGGTGGCGGCGGCCATTGTCATTGGGTGGACGTGCTCTGGGCGATGCTCTGCAGCCGGTGGGTGGCGGTGAGAGCGTGTCCCTCCAACATCTCGGCGTGCGAGATCGCCGCGACGGCCGGTGCGACTCGTTGCGTGCCCTCGGTGGTCAGCCGCTGCCAGGTGCAGGTCTTCAGGAACTTGCCTACCCATAGACCTCCGGTGTAGCGCGCCGCGCGCTGCGTTGGAAGCACGTGGTTAGTGCCCACGGCCTTATCGCCGTAGGCGACGGTCGCCTCGCGCCCGAGGAACAGCGAGCCATAGTTGCGCAGCTGCTGCCTGTAGGTATCAAGCAGCGACTCATCCACCTGCACCTCCAGGTGCTCGGAAGCGATCTCGTCTGAGAACGCGATTGCCTCATCGTGGCTGCCCACGATCGCGACCGAGCCATGCGCCTCCCAGGCGGCGCCTGCGACCTCGCGGGTGGGGTAGGTGGGAAGCAGCCGCTCGATCTGCTCGAGCACCGCCTCGCCTAGAGCGCGGTCGGTGCTGATCAGCACTGCGGGGGAGGTGGGGCCGTGCTCGGCCTGGCCGAGCAGGTCGAGCGCGACCAGCTCCGGATCGGCGGTGTGGTCGGCGATGATCAGCACCTCGGTGGGCCCGGCGAGCAGGTCGATTCCGGCCTGGCCGAAGAGCTGGCGCTTGGCCTCGGCGACGTAGGCGTTGCCGGCGCCGACGATGATGTCGGCGGGCGGGATGTCCTCGATGCCATAAACCATCGCGGCCAGCGCCTGCACGCCGCCGAGCGCGAGGATCTCGTCCGCGCCGGAGGTGGACATCGCGTAGAGCATCTCCGGGTGGATGCCGGCGCCGGCGCGTGGGGGTGCGCATGCGACCACGCGATCGACCCCTGCGACCTTCGGCACGATCACTGTCATGAACGAGGAAGCGAGCATCGGATAGCGCCCGCCGGGGACGTATGAGCCCACGGTCTGGACCGGGATGTGGCGGTGGCCCAGCGTGACGCCCGGCAGCGTTTCGACCTCCAGGTCCTGCATGGTCGCACGCTGCGCCTGCGCGAAGCCTCTTACTTGCGCCTGCGCGAAGGAGATGTGCTGCTTGAGCTCCTCGTCGACCTCGTCTGCTGCGCGCGCGATCGTGTCCCGATCGACCTTGAAGCTGGCCGGATCCCATTTGTCCAGCTCGCGCGAGTAGTGCCGGATCGCTTGCTCGCGGTCGCGCTCGATGCGGCTCAGCATCTCCGAGACGGTGTCGCGAACCTGAGCTGTGACCTGCTCGCTGTAGAGCGGAGCCTGCTTGAGATATTCGATCACGAGAGCTGCATCTCCTGAGAGTCGTGGTTGAGGATGTCGCGCATTCGGCGGGCGGCGGAGTCGACCGCGCCGGCGCAGAGGCGAGCGTCGGTGCCGAGCACAAGGATGCTCGCGCCATGTGCGAGCTCGGCGGTGTCGCCATCGAGCGCGCCGGCGAGCCCGAAGACCGTGCCGGCGGCGCTCACCGCCTCGCGGATCTCTGACACCGCCTCGCGCATCTGCTGGGAGCCGGTGTCAAGCGGACTGCCGACCGCGAACGAGAGATCCGAGGCGCCGATCACGACCGCGTCGACGCCGTCGACTGCGGCAATCTCGCCCGCGTTGCGGCGGCCCTGCTGGCTCTCGATCTGCACCCACAGCGAGGGAGTCGCCCGTGGAGCCTCCGTCGTGCGTCTGCGCAGCGAAAGGCGCCGGGGGCCAAAGCCCCGCTCTCCGTCCGGCGGGTGTCTGGTCAGCCTCACCGCGGCCTCTGCGGTTGCAGCCTGGCGAACGTCGGCGAGCACCACGCCGTCGACCCCTGCGTCGAGCATCTTTGTCATCAGAAGATGGTCCTCCGCCGGGATGCGCACGAGCACGTAGGCGCCGGCGGCCTGGGCGCCGATCATGATCTCCTGAGCGTCGCGCGGTCCAAGCGCGGCGTGCTCAAGGTCGATCCAGATCAGGTCGAACGGCTCTGCCAGCAACTCCGCGATGCCTGCGCCGGGCAGCGTGACGGTCGTGCCGGCGAGGGGTTGGCGCGCCAGCACGGCCTCCTTCAACGAGCCGCTCATGTTCCAGGCCCCGTCTGCGCCAGGGGCTGTTGTGCGGCCTGCCCGTCGCTCTGCAGGCGTGGGTGCAGAAGCGAATCCGGGTTGGCGACATCGCTCGGAGTGCGGCCCTGCAGGACGTCTAGCACCGAAGCGGTCGCTCGTCGCGTCATCTCCGCGATCGAGCGGTCGCTGAGACCGCCTACGTGGGGCGAGAGCACAACGTTGCGCAGCGAGAGCAGCGGTGAGGACGCCGGCGGTTCCTTGTCGAAGACGTCGAGCGCGGCAGCGCGCAGCTTGCCGGCCTCGAGCGTATCGATCAGCGCCTGCTCGTCGATCACCGCGCCGCGCGCGGTGTTGACGAGTACCGCGTCGTCGCGCATCAGGTCAAGCTCCCGCTTGCCGATCAGCTGATGGGTCGAGGGCAGCAGCGGCGCGTGGATCGACACCACATCGCTTTCTTCCAGCAGGGTGTCGAGCGGCACGCGCGTTGCGCCGCTTGTGTGCTCCTGCTCGGCCGGGTCGCTGAAGAGCAGGCGCACGCCGAATCCCGAGAGGCGCTCGCCGACGAGTCGTCCGATCTGGCCATAGCCGACCAGGCCGACCGTTGCTCCTGCGAGCTCCCACGGGGTGTGGGTGCCGGTGCGATTCCATTCACCGCGCCGGATCGCTTCGTCGTGCTCGGAGATTCGCCTGATCGCGGCAAGCATCAACGCGATCGCGTGATCGGCCACGGCGCGCTCGTTGGCTCCCGGGGTGATCGTGACCACGATCCCGAGTCGGCTGGCCGTCTGCAAATCGATCGAATCCACGCCCACACCGACACGGGCGATCACGCGCAAACGGGGACAGGATTCCAGCACGCTTGCATCGAATGGGTCGGTGCTGACGATCGCGCCGGCGGCCTCGCCAGCGAGGGCCAGCAGCTGCGAGGGGCTGCGGGCGCCGAGCTTCGGCTCGAGCCTGACAGTGCAGCCTGCGCCCGTCAGGGCGCCGCCTATATGCGGGTCCTCGACGTCGTAGTCGGGCCAGGTGATGAGGACTTCGGGATGTTCTTCGTCCATCAGTGTGGTTGCGACCGTTCGCGCACATAGACATTCAATCACTAGATGTCCAGGTTGTCAAGGAGGCGCTCTCTCGACAACAGTGCCCGTTCGTGCTCGTCTCAGATCATCGTGGCGCCGCCATCGACACTCAGTGCCTGGCCGGTGATCTGGCTGGCGTTCGCGGACGCGAGGAAGGCAATCGCATCGGCGATGTCCTCTGGCTGCTGGAACTCTCCGAGCGGGATCTGCTCAAGCCAGCGTGTCAGCGTCTGGTTGGGGTCCTCACCGAGCGTCCGCCTGCGCCACTCCAGCTCACCCTGGATCATCTCGGTCTTGATCACGCCCGGACAGACCGTGTTCACGCGGATCTCCGGCGCCAGTTCGAGCGCCAGCGCACGGCTCAGATTGAGCACCCCCGCCTTCGCAGCGCAGTAATGGGCGGTCAGCTTCTGCCCTCTGCGTCCGACCTGCGAGGAGAGGTTGACGATCGCGCCCGATCCTTTGGCGCGCATGTGCGGGACGACCGCCTGGCAGCAGAGGAAGGTGCCCTTCAGGTTCACGTCGATGACGAGATCCCAATCCTCCTCGGAGAGATCCTCGAACGTGCTGAATGTGGTCACGCCGGCGTTGTTGACCAGTGTGTCGATCGTGCCCCAACGCTCCACGGTCTGCGCGATCGCGGCCTCGATCGATGCCTTGCTCGTGACGTCGCAGGCCAGCGTGATCAGCCGGTCGCCAGTGGTCTCGCCGAGCTTCGCGCTCGCTCGCGTGAGCGCTTCGGGACCGCGGTCGAGCATCGCCACGCGCGCGCCGTCGGCCAACAGGCGGCTCACCGTTGCAAGGCCCAGGCCTCCCGCCCCGCCGGTTACCACTGCGACTGCCTCGTTCTGCGGCATCTGAGCTCCCTCTTGATCGACTGCGGACTTCCGGCTGACCCTCCTAGGGGGTGATTAGATCACAGCACGTGATCTGGCGTGAGTGAGGAGGGCGCGCACTCAGCGCGGCGCCGTGCGGGCGATTGGGCTATGGAGGCCGTCGATCGCGCGGACGAGCGCGCGACGCTGGAGATACCGCAGATCAGACGGATCGTTAGGCGTGGGCGGGAGCTTGGAATCGTCCTCAGCCAGAACGGGACTTCGATCGAGATCGCCCGCCGACTGTCATCTCGCGCGAGGATCTCGCCGACGGGGTGTCAAGGTTTGAGCGGGCGGTCAGGGAGATCTGCAGCTGACAGGCGAAGATGGGCGTGCGCGCGGCGTGGTCTGTGTCCGTCTGGGGTGCCACCGACAGAGGGCGTCTCTATCCTCGACTCGAGGAGCCGCGCCGCAGCTGCACTCTGTAGGTGTAGCGGCCAGGGTCGAAGTGGCTGACCGCTAGCTCGACCGGCCGCCCGCGCATGTCCACGTGCAGCCGGTCTATGCGAAGCGCAGGAGCGCCGGCGGCGCTCTCCAACAGATTTGCAAGCTCGTCTGGCAGTGCGACCGCCGTGATGCTCTGATGGGCGCCGGCGACGCCGTCGGCGACGATCTCGTCGACGATGCCGACGATCGTGCGACTGGCGACTTCGCCAGTCTTGGCCAGCACTTTGCGGCTGAGCAACTCGCGGCCGATCGCCGGGGGCAGGAAGACCTCGGTGACACCGAACGGGACGTGCTCGTGCAGGCGGCGAAAGAGCGCGCTGCTGACCTGGTCGGAGTCGAGCTGGAGACGGCTTGCGGAATTGACGTCGGCGCAAAGCGACAGCGGACGGATGGTCTCACGCGTCGTATCGAGCGATAGCGCAAGTAGATCGTCGATTGAGCCGATCGAGCGGAAGTAACGGGTGTTTGGCGCGAGCGTCGTTGCGGAGGTGCCCCGGCCTCGCACGCGAAAGACGAGGCCCTCGCTGACGAGCTCCTGCAACGCCCTGCGCACTGTCTGCCTGCTGACGTTGTGCAGGTCGCCAAGCTCCGCTTCGGTTGGCAGCTGGCGGCCGTTTGCGTAGTCGCCGCGTGCAATCGCTTCCCGCAGTTGGGTGGCGAGCTCTCCATATGCGGTCGACTTGAACATGCGCGGACACTCAAGCACACACCGCGCCGCTCTTACACGGTCCAGTCGCTCGCCGGCTCGGGGAAAAGCGGTTGGCCCTCGGGCGCCGCGCGCCGGTAGACCATGAACGTGCGCCTGAACTCGATCACGACCTCGCCGCGCTGGTTGACCCCGCGCGAGCGGACCGCCACGATTCCGACGGTGGGCTGCGAAGTGGATGCGCGCGTCTGAAGCACCTCACTCTCAGCCCACAGCGTGTCGCCGACGAAGACTGGAGCAGGCAGCTTGATGTCTGTCCAGGCGAGGTTCGCGGTCGCGTTCTCGCTCGTGTCGGGCACGCTCATGCCAGTGACTAGCGCGAGCGTGAGTGTGCTGTTGACGAGTTGCCGCTTGAAGCGCGTTCGGGCGGCGTAGGGCTCGTTGAAATGCATCTGATTCGTGTTGAGCGTGAGCATCGTGAACCAGGCGTTGTCCGTCTCGGTGATAGTGCGCCCAAGTCGGCTGCGAAAGACGTCGCCGACCTCGAAATCCTCGAAAAAGCGCCCGCGCCAGCACTTCGGCGCATCCCCGTTCGCTTCACTTTCGAGCGTGCCGAGCTTGCTCACTGCGCCTGCCTCGCAGCAGCCGGCGAGTGCAGCGGACTGGGAGACTGCTCTGACAGTAGCCGCTTCGCCTGTGCTGCTATGGCCAGGTCGACCATCTCACCGTCGAGCAGCGTCGCCCCTTCCCCGCGGTGCTGGGCGGCCTCGTAGGCCGTGAGTGCCCGCAGCGCCCAGTTGCGCTCCTGCTCGTGTGGAGCGAACGCCGCGTGGACGGCGTCGAGTTGGCTTGGATGGATGCAGAGCTTGCCGCGCAGCCCAAGAGAGCGTGCGAGCGCTGTTTCGCGCGCAAGCCCAGCAGGATCGTCGAGCCTCGTCCACACCCCATCGACCGGCGGCGGCGCGCCGGCGGCGGCGCTGTCGCGCACGAGCTGCGAGCGTGCGAACAGCAGCTCGGCGCCATCGCCGTGCGGCCCAAGGCCCAGATCGACCGCGAGATCGACTGCACCGAGCATGAGTCCCACCACCTCGCCGAGCTGGCGAGCGCGAAGGCCTCGCGCAGCCCGGCGGCCGACTCGATGACGCATAGACGGGCGGGAACTCACCTGGCAGCTGCTGCAGCGCAGCGATCCGTGCCTTTGGCAGCACCACCGCGTCCAGCTGCACGCGCGCAACCAGCGAGAGGTCCTTGGCGAAGTGGGGTGTGTCTGCCGCGTTGATGCGCAGCAGCCGCGCCGGTCC